>CAVXLA010000007.1:0-161955 GCA_963762445.1 uncultured Chloroflexia bacterium | reverse complement strand
GCCGGCTCGACGATCCTCGATGCCTGCCGGGCCGAGGGGATCGACGTCCCCACCCTCTGCTTCCTCGAGACCCTCACGCCGGTCAACGTCTGCCGCCTCTGCGTGGTTGAGGTGACCGGCTCGCGGGTGCTGGTGCCGGCGTGCTCGCGCCGCGTCGAGCCCGGGATGGAGGTCCAGACCGGCTCGGAGCGCGTCCGCCACAGCCGGAAGCTCGTCCTGGAGCTCCTGGCGTCCTCGGTCGACCTGTCGCTGGCGCCCGGCGTGGCCGAGCAGATGGCCGGGCTGGGGGCCGACCCCGGGCGCTTCGGGCCGCCGGCCGAGGCCGCCCCCGCCGCCGCCCGCGCCCTGCGCGAGCCGGGCCACCACGACCCGCCGACGGGCGCGGTGGCGGAGAACGTCGCCCAGCCGGTCAAGGCCGACAACGACCTCTTCGTCCGCGACTACGCGCGCTGCATCCTCTGCTACCGCTGCGTCGAGGCCTGCGGCACCGACGCCCAGAACACCTTCGCGATCGCCGTGGCCGGGCGCGGCTTCGACGCCCGGATCTCCACCGAGTACGACGCGCCGCTCCCCTCCTCCGCCTGCGTCTACTGCGGCAACTGCATCGGCGTCTGCCCCACGGGGGCGCTCATGTTCCGCTCCGAGCACGAGATGCGGGCCGCGGGCACCTGGGACGAGGCCGCCCAGGTCGCGACCGACACGATCTGTCCGTACTGCGGCGTCGGCTGCACGGTCACCCTCCACGTGCAGGACAACGCGGTGGTGAAGGTCACCTCGCCGATTGACTCCTCGATCGGCGAGGGCCACCTCTGCATCAAGGGCCGCTTCGGGTTCCAGTTCGTGCAGGAACGCCCGCGCCCCTGAGGACAGGGCCCGGGCGCACGTCCGCTCCGCCGTGCACCCGCCCGCGGTCTCAGCCCAGGACGATCCGCTCCTCGCCGGCGTAGACGTTGAAGCCGCCGCCGCGGACGAACCCCACCAGGGTCAGGCCGAGCCGAGCCGCGGCGGAGACGGCGAGGTCGGTCGGCGCCGAGACGGCGGCCACGACGGGGATCCCGGCCACCGCCGCCTTCTGGACGATCTCGAAGCTGACCCGCCCCGAGACCGCGAGCAGGCCGCCGTGAAGGGGCAGCTCCCCGGCAAGGGCCGCCGCGCCGATCAGCTTGTCGAGGGCGTTGTGGCGGCCGACGTCCTCGCGAACCGCCTGGAGCGACCCGACGGGATCGAAGAGGCCCGCGGCATGGACGCCCCCGGTCCGCTCGAAGAGGGCCTGGCCCTCGCGCAGCCGATCGGGGAGGGCGGCGATGACCTCGGCGGTCACGCGCGGCCCGGGCGGCAGCGGGGCGCAGCGGACCGCGACGTCGTCGAGCGACGCCTTGCCGCAGATCCCGCAGCTGGCCGAGGCGACGAAGGCCCGGGCCGGCACGGATGCGGCGTCGAAGGGGCGGGCGAGCCGCACGACGAGCTCGTTCTCGGGGGTGGCGACGGAGGCAGGGTCGCCGACCTCGACCGTGAGCCCGACGAGGTCCGGCGGGGCGAGCAGGCCCTCGCTGACGAGGAAGCCGATCGCGAGCTCCGCGTCGTGGCCGGGCGTCCGCATCGTGACCGCGACGTCGACGGGGGCCTGGCCAGGGCCGGCCACCCGGATCGCCATCGGCTCCTCGCCGGCCAGCCGATCGGGGCGCCGCGCTGCCACGCCGGCGCGGACGACGAGCACCGGGACGGTGGTGGAGCCGCGGTCGGTGGCACCGCGGTCGTGAGGCGGCAGCGTCGGAGGGGGCGCCATGGTGCGGCGCAGTCTAGCCGAGGGCGACGCGATGCCAGCGACGGAGCGCGGGACGCGGCGCCCGCGGCGCGACACAGGGCGACGCCCGGCAGGCGGGTGACGCCTCGGCGCGCCGTCCCGGGGTGCTCCCCTCAGGCGCGCTCGAGCTCGGCGACCCGGGCGAGCCGCGCGAGGAGCTCCTTGATCTCCGCGATGGTCTCGCGGTCGTCCTCGGACGAGAGCAGGTGGCGCAGCGCGACGCGGACGAGCTCGAGCTCGGCGCGGCTGACGGAGAGCGTTACCGCGTGGTCGGGATCATGGGCGGTCATCGCGCGCCTCCAGGCCGAGGGGATGGTCCGGCGCCCGGAGCGTGCGCCGGACGGTCGCGGCCCGCCAGAGTCCGACGGCCCTGGCGCGCGACCGGCCGGGAGAATCGAAACGGCCCCGGGGTGTCCCGGGGCCGTGCCGATTGCGACGCGATCGCGTCGGCGCGCTAGGCGCGTCGGAGGGCGAAGCAGTCGCTGCAGTAGACGGGCTTGCCGCTCGTCGGGCGGAAGGGCACCTGGGCGTCCTTGCCGCAGGACGAGCAGGTTGCCGTGAACATCTCGCGGGGGCCGCGATTGCCGTAGCCGCTGTCGCCGCCGTAGCTGCTGCCGCCGCCGTAGGTGCTGCCGCCGCCGTAGCCGCCGCGGTTGCCGTAGCCGGAGCCGCCGGAGTCACCGCGGGACGCCTTGCGGCTGGCGCGGCACGAGCCGCAACGGCGCGGCTCGGTGAACTGCCGGGTGGCGTAGAACTCCTGCTCCCGCGCGCTGAAGACGAACTCCTGGCCGCAGTCGGCGCAGGTAAGGACCTTGTCCGAGTACAAAGAAAAACCGCTCCTTGCTCTAGCCGGCGCCCGCGACCCTTGACCGTTGATCCTCGCGGGAGCCCGTGAGTTGGGGAGCGATCGTGTTCTGCCGAGCGTATGACCCCGCACCACGCGGGGGATGTACACGCCCACAGTAGCCGATCGCTCACGCAATGGGAAGAGGGATGTGGCGCGCTCCTCGCAGGGCGCCCGAATCCCGCCGCCGCCGTGCTACCGTCGCCCCGTGGACGCGCGGCGGCGGCTTCTCGTGGTGGCAGGGGCGGTCGGCGCCGGGCTGGCGATCGGGATCGCCCTGAGCGTCGTCGGCGCCGGCGGATGGGATCGCTGGCTGCGCGCTCGCGGCATCGTCCCCGTCTACGCGGACCTGGGCCGGCCGGTGCCGGCGCTCGAAGGGCGGCGGCTCTACCTCGACTGCCGCGGATCCGGCTCGCCGACGGTCGTCTTCGAGGCGGGGATGGGCTCCGACGCCCGGTCGTGGGGGTCGGTCTTCCCGGCGCTCGCGCGCACCACGCGCGCTTGCGCCTACAGCCGGGCGAACCGCTGGGGCAGCGACGCGCGCGGCACCCACACCCTGGCCCAGGCCGCCGCCGACCTCCGCGCCGCCCTCGCGGCCGCAGGCGAGCAGCCCCCCTTCGTGCTCGTCGGCCACTCGCTGGGCGACGTCTACGTCCGCGTCTTCGCGGGCGCCCACCCCGCCGAGGTCGTCGGCCTGGCCCTCGTCGACCCGTTCGGCCCGGAGCGCTTCCAGCGCCTGATCGACCTCGCCTCTCCCGACCTGGCGCGAGCCTGGCAGGCCGACCTCGACGCGAACATCGCGGCCGTGCAGGCGACCGAGCACCTGGATTGGCCGGCGTCGGAGGCGGAGCTCCGGGCGACCACCCTCGGCGACCTCCCCGTCGAGGTCGTGGCCGTGCCGCAGCCGTTCGACGGCGATCCGCGCATCCCCGACGCCGAGCGCACCGGCCTGGCGCGGGAGTGGCGAGCCGGCCTCGAGACGATCTCCGGCCGGGTGCGCATCACCCTGGCCCCGGGGTCGTCGCACATGATCCAGTGGGACCGGCCGGACCTGGTAATCGCGGCGGTCGAGCGCCTCGTGGAGGGCGCCCGGGGCGACTGACCCGCGCCGCCGTCAGGCCGGCGGGCCCGGCACCGTCCACGCCGCCGCGGCGATGATGACCGTGGTCGAGATCGCGACGTGATAGGCGGCCGACGCCCAGATCGCGCCCGTCCGCCAGTTGAGCCAGCCGAAGACGAGGCCGCCGCCGAGCGTCGAGAGCGCCTCGAGGTCGGGCTTCCCGATGTGGACCATCACGAAGGGGACGACAGCCACGACCACCCCGAACGGCCCGACGGCCCGGACGAGCGCGAACATGAGGAAGCCGCGCATGAGGAACTCGGTCGGGACGAGGTCGAGGAGGTTCGTCAGGAGGACCCCCGGCGCGGTCGTCATGGACGGGGCGTACCAGTCCCGCACCGCGGGGACGGCCGCGACCAGGACGATGACGGGCAGCGTGACGAGGGTGGCGAGGCCGCCGAGGAGCACCGCCCGGCGGATGTCGCCGCGTCCGAGGCCGTAGCGTCGCGGATCTTCGCGGAGCGCGAGGAGGATCCCGAGCGGCAGGAGCCCGAAGACGACGAGCCGCTCGATCCCCTGGTTGCGAAGGCTCCGGGGGTCGAGCGGTCCGAAGCGCGGAAGGACGTCGTAGTTGCGGTCCACCATGAGGAGCGCGCAGGCCAGGAGGAGGAAGGCGGTTGCCAGCGCGGGCACGCGCAGGCCGACGAGGTTCAGCCCGACCCGATCGCGGGCGATCGCGGTCGCAGCCGGCGTGTCGCCGACGAAGAGCTCGACCAGGCGGGCGCGCACCGTCACGGCGGGACAGGCTACCAGCCCGGCAGGAGGGGCCGTTCGGCCCGGGCGGGCGGGGTGGACCGGCGGATGCCGCGGGTCGGGCCGGGCACGACAATGGTGGTTCCCGGAGGTGGCGGGATGACGCTCGACGCGACGGACCCGGGGCGGCCGCCCCAGCTCGGCATCTCGTTCGACGAGGCCGCCCGCCACGTGGAGCACCTCGGCTTCCTCGACGTGAACGGCACGTCCCCGGGAGCGCCCGGTGGCGCGAACCTCGTCGTCGCCCTCCGCGCGCAGCCGGCCCTCACCCACTTCGATCCGGAGCGCGTGGAGCACTGGGTCGCCGCGAGCGGCAAGGGCCGGCCCGCCGAGATCACGCGGAAGACGGCCGTTCCGCTGGAGCGGCCCTTCTCCTGGGGCACGATCCGGGTCGTGGATCGCCTCGAGGTCTTCAACTCCTTCCTTGCCTTCGGCGGAACCGTGCGCGCCGTGGCCCGGGATCCGGCCACGACCCTCGTCGTCCTCTCCTCGCACGCGCCGATCCTCCGCTCCACCGGCCACAGCCAGGGCGTGGACCTCTCGACCGGCGAGGTCGGGGCGTTCTTCGCCCGGATGATGATCCCCATCGACTTCACGCCGGGCGCCGAGGCCCGCATCGCCGAGGCGTCGCCGATGGCCCTCTACGCGGCCTTCCACGCCTCCGTGCAGGCCCGCCTCGAGGCGTCGAGCGAGCTCCGGGCCTCCCACCCGGAGTTCGCCGCCTGGTGCGGCCGCGAGCGTGGGCGGCTGGCCGGCCTGTTCGGCCCCGAGTGGGAGGCCGGCCGGGCCCTCGCCGCCGAGCTCGGGCTCGCTGCTCCCTGAGGCGGCGCCGGCGGGAGGGGAACGCGCGACGGCTCCCGCCGGCAGCCCGTACCATCGCCGCACCATGACCGATCACGGTCCTGCCCCGGGCCCGGGCGTCGCGCCGCTCCCACTCCCCCTCCCGCGGACCACGTTCCTCGCGCCCGACGGCCGCCGGATCCACGTGTACGGCGAGGTCCGCGGCCGGCCCCCCGCCGACGCGCCACGTTCCGAGCCGACGGCCCTCCACCTGCGCCGCGACGAACTGTCGGCGTCCTGGGTCGCCGTCTCCCCGGCGCGCAACGTGCGGCCCCACAGTTCCGCGCCCAGCGGTGCCGGCACCGTCCCCGGGAGCCCGGCCGAGCGGTTCGGCTGTCCCCTCTGCCCGGGCGGCCCGGAGCTGGCCTTCGGCTACGAGGCGGCCGTCTTCGGGAACCGCTTTCCGACGTTCACACTTGCTCCCCCGGCCACGCCCGACCCGGCCGACCCACGGTTCGCCCCCTCGCTGGGCGCCTGCGAGGTCGTCATGTTCACCGAGCGGCACGAAGGCAACTTCGGGACGCTGACGCCGGAGGAGACCGCGCGGGTGGTCGCCGTCTGGCGCGACCGGACCGCGGACCTCTGGTCGGACGAGCGGATCGCCTGCGTCCTCCCGTTCGAGAACCGCGGCGGCGAGGTCGGGGCCACGCTCTCTCACCCGCACGGCCAGGTCTACGCCTTCGGGCACCTCCCGCCGTGGATCGAGCGCCGGGTGGCCGCCCTCGCCGAGGGGCGGGCCCGTACGGGCTCGTGCGTCTCCTGCTCCGTCGTCGCCGACGAGCTGCGCTCCCCGAGGATCGTCCACGCCGATCCCCTCTGGGCGGTCGGCGTCCCGTTCGCGCCGCGCTGGCCGTACGAGGTGCACGTGCGGGCGATCCGCCACGGTGCGCGACGGCTGACGGACCTGACGGCGGCTGAGGCACGCTCGCTCGCCGGCGCCCTGCACGCCGTCGTCGAGCGCTACAACGGGCTCTTCGGCTTCGAGCTCCCGTACATGATGGTCGTCCACGAGGCGCCGCGCGGCGCCGGCGACTGGCACTTGGCGGTCGAGCTCTACCCGCCGCATCGTTCGCGCCGGCTTACCAAGATCCGCGCGTCCGTCGAGACCGCCACGCTCCTGTTCATCAACGACACGCTGCCCGAGGAGAGCGCCGCCCGGCTCGCCTCGGTCCCCGTGGCCGCCCGCGAGGTGCACCCTGGCTTCGTCGCGGTTCCTGCGGGCGAGGGCGGCGGATGACCGTCGGGCCTGCCGCCGCCGTCGTCCGGGCACCCGGCCGCGTCAACCTCATCGGCGAGCACACCGACTACAACGAGGGCTACGTCCTGCCGGCCGCGATCGACCTCGAGATCCGGGTCGCCTTCGTCCCGACCGCCGATCGCCGGGTGGAGCTCCGGAGCGAGGCCACCGGGGAGCGGGCCTCCATCGACCTCGACGCGATCGGGCCAAGCCCGGGCGCGATGGCCGGCTACGTGGCCGGGGTAGCCTGGGCGCTCGCCGGGGCGGGGATCGCGACTCACGGCTTCCGGGGCACCCTGGCGTCCACGCTGCCGCCGGCGTCCGGGCTCTCGTCGTCGGCCGCGCTCGAGCTGGCGGCGGCGTGGGCGCTCGCGGCCGACCCCGCCTCGATCGACCCGCTCGAGCTGGCGCGGATCTGCCAGCGCGCCGAGAACGCCTACGTCGGCGTCAACTGCGGCCTCATGGACCAGTTCGCGAGCGCCAACGGCGTGGCGGGGGCCGCGCTGCTTCTCGACTGCCGCTCGCTCGCCTGGCGGCCGGTCGCGCTCCCGGTCGCCGGGCACACGCTCGTGGTGATCCACACCGGTTCCCCGCGGAGCCTCGGCACGAGCCAGTACAACGCCCGCCGCGCCCAGTGCGAGGCGGCCGTGGCGGTCCTCGCGGCCGACGACCCGTCGATCCGCTCCCTTCGCGACGTGACGGCGGCGATGCTCCCTGCCGTCCGGGCGCGGGTCGATGAGGAGACGTACCGGCGCTGCCGCCACGTCGTCACGGAGAACGCCCGCGTCGAGGCCACGGTCGCGGCGCTGGCGGCCGGCGACGTGGCGGCGGTCGGCGACCTGTGGGCGGCCAGTCACGACTCGCTGCGCGACGACTACGAGGTCGTGTCGCCGGAGCTCGACGCGCTCGTCGAGATCGCCGCCGCGGTCCCGGGCGTCGTCGCCGCCCGCATGACCGGCGCGGGGTTCGGGGGCTGCACGGTCAACCTCGTCGAGCGCGAGGCCGTTCCGGCGCTCACGGCCGCCGTCCTGGCCGACTACCCGACCCGCACCGGCCTCACCCCGCGGGTCCTGCCCGTCGCCGCCGTGGCGGGCGCTGGGTTTGTCAGCGATGGCCGGCTGCGCTGACCGCGCGGCCGGGCACGTCTACACTCCTCGGACATCGCGGGAGGGAAGATGGCTGGGTCGTCCTGGAAGAAGTCGCCGCCGGAGCTCGTGGCGGCGTTCGAGTCGCTCACGGCACGGCACCCGGAGCTGACCGCCAGGAAGATGTTCGGCTACCCCGCCGCGTTCCTCGGGGGCCACATGACGACCGCCCTCCACGAGGACCGCTGGATCGTCCGGCTCCCCGAGGCCGACCGTGCCGAGCTGCTGGCGGCGCCCGGGGCGGCGCCGTTCGAGCCCATGCCGGGCCGCCCGATGAAGGAGTACGTGGTGGTGCCGGCGGCGCTGGTCGCCGACCCGACGGCACTCGACGCGTGGGTGGACCGGGCGATCGCCCACGTCCGGACCCTGCCGCCGAAGGGTTGAGGTCCCCCGATGGCGGCCGCGTCCCCGGTCCGTCGAGGCTCCCTCCTCCTCGCGGTCATCCTCGGGTCGGGGATCGTGTTCCTCGACGGGACGATCGTCAACGTCGCCCTCGAGACGATCGGACGCGAGCTGCCGGGCACGTTCGTCGGGCAGCTCGAGGGCCTGACGTACGTCACCGGCGGCTACCTCGCGGTCCTCGCCGCGCTCCTCATCCCGGCCGGGGCCATCGCGGACGCCCGCGGCCGCCGCCGTGTCTTCGGCATCGGGCTCCTGGCGTTCGGCGCCGCCTCGGCCGCCTGCGGGCTGGCGCCCACGATGGAGCTCCTCATCGTCTTCCGGCTCGTGCAGGGTGCCGCGGGGGCGCTCCTGGTGCCGGGCGCCCTCTCGATCATCACCGCCGCCTTCGACGGCGAGGAGCGCGGCCGGGCGATCGGGGTGTGGGCGGCGGCGACGGCGGTCCTCAACACGCTGGGCCCCCTCGCCGGCGGGCTGCTCGTCCAGGCGCTCAGCTGGCGGGCGGCGTTCCTCGTCAACCTGCCCCTGGTCGCGATCGCCGTCCTCGCCCTGCGCAGCGTCCCCGAGTCGCGCGACGAGGGCGCGACGGGACGAGTCGATTGGCTCGGGGCGCTCGTCGCCATCGTCGCCGTGGGTGGGCTGGCCTTCGGGGCGACGCGGGGCCAGGAGCAGCAGTGGCACGATCCCGTCGCCTTCGCGGCGCTGGCGGTCGGGGCCATCGCGCTCGTGGCCTTCCCGCTGCTCATGGCGGTCCGACCGAACCCGCTCGTGCCCCTCGACCTCTTCCGGCGGCGCACGTTCGCGGTCGTCAACCTCTCCACCCTGGTCATCTACGGGGCGCTCTACGTCTCGATGACGTTCCAGAGCCTCTTCCTGCAGGGGACGCTCGGCTACTCGCCGCTCGCCGCCGGCGTGCTGTTCCTGCCGATGGGCATCCTGCTCGCGCTCGTCTCGACGCCCGCGGGCCGCCTCGCCGGCCGGATCGGGGCGCGGCCGTTCCTGGTGATCGGGCCGCTCGTGATGGCCGCCGGGCTCCTCTGGCTGGTCCGCATCCCGCCCACGAGCGAACCATGGGCAGCCGATCCCGCAGACCTCGCGAGCCTCGTGCCGCCCCTCGGCTACCTCGTGGACGTGCTGCCCGGCGCCGTCCTGTTCGGGATCGGCCTCTCGCTCCTGGTGGCGCCCCTGACGACGGCGCTCATGAGCTCGATCCCCGTCCGCCGGGCCGGGCTCGGGTCCGCGATCAACAACGCGATCTCGCGGGTGGGAGCGCCGCTCGCGAGCGTGGCCCTCTTCATCGCGATCACCGCGACGTTCGGGCCGGCCCTGGCCGCGGCCGTGCCCGGGTTCGACGCCGGGAGCGTCGAAGGGCTCGGCATCGTCCCGCTGGCACCCCCGCCGGCCGCGCTCTCGACGGAGCTCGCGGCGGCGATCCGGGCCGCGTCGACCGACGCCTTCCACCTGGCGATGGGGGTCGCGGCCGCGCTGCTGGCCGCCGGGGCCGTCGTCAACCTGGTCGGGCTGGAGCGGGGCACGGCGGACGCGGGAGCCGGGTGACGCTGCCGCAACGGCGTCAGCGCGGGAGCGGAGTCTCCTCCAGGGGCACGTCCCAGTGCGCCTCGAGGAGCTCGAAACGGCGCTGCTCCTCGGCGCGGAAGGCCACCTGGTCGGGGTAGAGGCGGGCGGCGATCTCCTGCTCGGAATGGGCCTCGATGGCCGCCCAGTCGCGGTAGACGATCGTGACCCTGAGATCCCAGTCGGCCCGGCCGTCGCCGTGGAAGCGTGGCGCATGCATCCGCACGTCGAGGAAGCGACCCTCCGCCAGCTGCTCGCGCAGGATCGGCCAGTGGTTGCGCAGGAAGAGGTCCACGAACGCCGCGTGGGCGCCCCAGCGGGTCCGGTAGTAGTAGTCGACCTGGACGGGTCCGCCGGCCATGGGCTGCACCTCCTGCGCGTGGGCATCGAGCGGCGCCGGCCGGGATGCCCCTCCGGGCGGGCTGCGCCCGGGCGTATCCTGCGCCCGGAGCCGATCACCCGCAGGAGGTCGCGCGATGCACGTCACGCTCGTCCACGTCCGCGTCCTGCCCGGGCGCGTCGCCGACTTCATCGCGGCGACCCGGGACAACCACCTCGCCTCCGTCCGGGAGCCCGGCAACGTCCGCTTCGACGTCCTGCAGGCAACCGACGACCCGAGCCGCTTCCTGATCTACGAGGCGTACGCCGACGCGTCCGCCGCCGGCGCCCACAAGGAGACCGCCCACTACCGCGCCTGGCGGGAGGCCGTGGCCCCGATGATGGCCGAGCCGCGCCGCGGCGAGCCCTTCGTCGGTCTCTACCCGGGGGCCGGGTGACGGTGGGCGCGGGCACGGCGGCCGCCTTCGGCGTCGCCCGCCTGCCGCGGCTCGTCGTCGGGCCCGGGCGCATCGCGGAGCTGCCGGCCACCGTCGCCTCGTTCGGCCGGAGCGTCCTCCTCGTCACCGGGACACGCTCCTTCCGGGCCAGCGCCGCCTGGGCGCCCCTCGTGGCCGGCCTCGAGGCGGCCGGCCTGGCCTGGGACCACGTCGCCGTGGCCGGGGAGCCGTCGCCGGAGCTCGTGGACGGGGCGGTGGCCGCCCGCCGCGGCAGGCCGCCGGACGTGGTGGTGGGGATCGGCGGCGGGAGCGCCCTGGACACGGCCAAGGCGATCGCGGGCCTCCTCGGGAGCGGGACGGTCGCGCTCGACCACCTGGAGGGCGTGGGGCGCGGGATTCCCTACCCCGGTCCCTCCACGCCGTTCGTCGCCGTGCCGACGACCGCGGGGACGGGCAGCGAGGCGACGAAGAACGCGGTGCTCACGGGACGCCTCTCAGGAGCCGGGCCGGTGGGCACGCCGTTCAAGAAGTCGTTCCGCGACGAGCGCCTCGTGGCCCAGGTCGCCATCCTGGACCCGGACCTGCTGGCGGGCTGCCCGCCGGCCGTGATCGCCGGGGACGGGATGGACGCCGTGACGCAGCTGCTGGAGGCGCTCACGTCGGTCAGCGCCTCGCCGTTCACGGACGCGGTCGCGCGGTCGGGTCTGGAGGCGGCCGCCGGCGCCCTGCCCGCCTGGCACGCGGCCGCCACGGCCGGGGCGCCGCCTGAGGCGAGCGCGGCCGCCCGGGCCGCGATGTCCTGGGCCGCGTGCTGCTCGGGGATCGCCCTGGCCAACGCGGGCCTCGGGGCGGTCCACGGGATCGTCGCGGCCCTCGGGGCGCGCTACCCCGTCCCCCACGGGGTCGGCTGCGGGATCCTGGTGGCGGCCGCGACCCGGGCGAACGTCGCGGCGCTCACGGCGCGGGCCCCCGGCTCCGCCGCGCTCGGGCGGTACGCGGCGGCCGGCCGGGCGCTGGCGGGCGACCCCGCGCTCCACGACGACGACGCGCGGGACGCCCTCCTCGCCACGCTCGATACCTGGACGGCCGCGCTCGACCTCCCGCACCTCGCCGCGTTCGGCTTCGCACCGGCCGATCTGCCGGCACTCGTCGAAGACAGCCGCGGCAGCAGCATGCGGACGAACCCGATCGCCCTGACCGACGCCGAGATCGCCGGGATCATCGCCGCCTCCGCCTGACGCACGCCGGCGCCTCTCGCGGCGGGCCACCGGCGGGCCGTGGTGGGAAATCGCCCATCTCCGCCACACGACGCCTTCACCTCGC
The DNA here is from genome assembly GCA_963762445.1 of uncultured Chloroflexia bacterium. Classification (GTDB taxonomy): domain Bacteria; phylum Chloroflexota; class Limnocylindria; order Limnocylindrales; family CSP1-4; genus CTSoil-043. Next base: position 150,139 of record CAVXLA010000007.1, on the reverse strand, counting down.
TTGCGGACCATGGACCCTGGCCGGCGACCCACGCCGGGCAGCGGCTCAGCGCTCGCACCGAGGAACACGACCATGGCCTATGTCATCGCGGCTCCCTGCATCGATCACCAGGACCAGGCCTGCATCGACAGCTGCCCCGTGGACTGCATCACCTTCGAGCCCGGCGTCGACCGCAAGGCCTACATCGACCCCGCCGGCTGCATCGAGTGCGGCGCCTGCGTCAGCGAGTGCCCCCAGGGGGCGATCTACCACGAGTCCGAGCTGCCGGGACCGTGGGCCGTCTTCGCGGCCATCGACAGGACCTGGTACCGCGATCCGCCGACCGCGCGCTCGGCCGTCGCGGCGAACGCCGGCGCGGCCGCCTGATGGACGGCACCAATGCCTCGCTGGTCGAGCGTCGCGACCTGACTCCGGACGTGGCCTCGTTCCTGGTGCGGCCCGACGCGCCGGGCACGCCGTACACGCCGGGCCAGTACGCGACGCTCGGGCTCGACGTCGGCGATCGCGTCGTCCAGCGACCGTACTCGATGGCGTCGCCCCACCTCGCCGGGGGCGCCTGGGAGCTCCACGTGCGCCGTGTCCGCGGCGGAGCGCTCACCGAGCGCCTCTGGGACCAGCCCGTCGGAGCCCGCCTGCGGCTCGGCGCGCCCCGCGGCCGCTTCACGCCCGACCCCGCGGACGAGCGCCCCCGGCTGTTCGTCGCCACCGGCACGGGCATCGCCCCCCTCGTGGCCATGATCCGCGACGATCTTGCCGCCGGGCGGCGCCGGCCGACGGTGGTCGTGCACGGGGTCGCCCACGCGGACGAGCTCGGGTTCCGTGACTTCCTGGCATCGCTCGCGGCGGACCGGCGGAGGGGGATCCGCTACGTCCCGACCATCTCGCGCCCGGCCGACCCGCGGAACGGCGGCTGGCGGGGAGCCACCGGGCGGGCCGAGGCGGTGCTCGCGGATGGCTGGGACGGGCTCGGCCTCGATCCGGCGACGATCGTGGCCTACCTCTGCGGCAACCCCGGGATGGTGGCCGCGGCCGTGGCCACGCTGGCCCGGCGGGGCGTGGCGCCGGGGGACGTCCGCACCGAGTCGTACTGGCTGGACCGCGCCGTGCCACGAGCCGCCTGACAGGCCGGCGACGGGACCCGGCGGCGCGCCCGGCCGGCGCGCGCCCCGCCTGCCGCCGGCTGCCGGACGGACGCGCACGTCGTCCGGCCCGGCCGCCCCTCCGCCGCCGTATGCTGGCCGGCGGGACCAGGAGGTCGAGTGGCGACCGAATCCGCGCTCAGCCGGGCGGAGCACGAGCGCATGCGCGTGGCGCTGGCTCGCCTCCGCCCCCAGCACGGGCGGCTGGACCGCTTCGTGCGGCTCGCCGTCGGTGGCGGGTTCGCGCTCGTGGGCTGGCGAATCCGGGCGGCCGGCTACGAGCGCCTGCCGCGGGACCCGGCCGGGCACGTGGCCCCGTGCGTCGTGGCCGTCGCCCCGCACCGGGGCTGGATCGACCCGTTCCTGCTGCTCCTGACGTGGCCGCCCGACGCGCCCCGGCTCGCCTGGTTCGGCGACGAGCGGACGATGGTCCGCTCGTGGTGGCGGCGGCGCCTCCTGCCCCGGCTGGGGATGATCCCAATCCCGCCGCGGGTCACACCGGGCGCCGTCGCGGAGCACCTCGACGACGCCCGGACCGTCCTGGCGCGGCGCTGCTGCCTCGTCATCTTCCCGGAGAAAGGGCCGCCGAGCGCGCCGGGCCGGACACGGACCATTGCCCCGGGCGCCGCCTGGCTCGCGGCTGCCGGCGGCGTGCCGCTCGTCCCGGTCGCCATCGCCGGCTTTCTGGAGACGGGCCTGGGGACGCGCTACCGGCTGGAGGTGCTGGCCCCCCTGCAACCCCCCGGGCTCGCGCCCACCACGCCGGCCGGCATGCGCGCGGCGCGGGCGACGACCGACGCGCTGCGGGCGGCGCTCGACCCGGCGGTCGTCCGCCTGGAGGCCGCGACGCGCGCGGAGAACGGGCGGCGGCCGCTGCCGGGACTGCGCCGCCTCTTCCGGTAGCCCGGCAGGCGTCAGCCCGCCAGCGTCGGGCGGGTCATCTCCTCCGGCTTGACCCAGGCGTCGAACTCGTCGGCGGTCAGGAAGCCGGAGGCCACCGCCGCCGCCTTGAGCGTGGAGCCCTCGTGGTGGGCGGTCTTGGCGATCTTCGCCGCCTTGTCGTAGCCGATGTGCGGCGAGAGCGCCGTCACGAGCATGAGCGAGTTCGCGACGTGGGCGGCGATCCGCTCCTCGTCGGCCTCGAGGCCCTCGATGCAGTGCTCGCGGAAGGAGCGGCAGCCGTCGGTGAGGAGCTCGATCCCGTGGAGCAGGTCGTGGGCGATGATCGGCTTGAAGACGTTGAGCTCGAAGTTGCCCTGGCTGCCGGCGATGCCGATGGCCACGTCGTAAGCCATCACCTGGACGGCGACCATCGTGAGCATCTCGCTCTGGGTGGGGTTCACCTTGCCGGGCATGATCGAGGAGCCCGGCTCGTTCTCCGGCAGCTTCAGCTCGCCGAGGCCCGCCCGTGGCCCGGAGCCCAGCCAGCGGACGTCGTTGGCGACCTTCATGCAGCTCGTCGCCAGGGTCTTGACGGCGCCCGAGGCGAAGACGGTCCCTTCCTGGCCGGCCAGCCCGGCGAACTTGTTGGGCATGGACACGAAGTCGAGGCCGGTGAGCTGGGCGATGCGGGCGGCCGAGCGCTCGGCGAACGCAGGATGGGCGTTGAGGCCGGTTCCCACGGCGGTCCCGCCGAGGGCGATCTCGTGGAGCCCGGGCAGCGCCGCCCGCAGCCGCGCCAGGTCGCCGTCGAGCATCGCGACGTAGCCCGAGAACTCCTGGCCGAGGGTGAGCGGCACGGCGTCCTGGAGGTGGGTCCGGCCGATCTTGACGATCCCCATCCAGGCCCGCGCCTTGGCGTCGAGGGCGTCGCGCAGGGCGGTCACCGACGGGATGAGGCGCAGCTCGATCTCGGTCGCGACGGCCATGTGGAGCGCGGTCGGGAAGGTGTCGTTCGACGACTGGCTCATGTTGACGTGGTCGTTCGGGTGGATCGGGGTCTTGCCGCCCCGGCTGCCCGTGGCGATCTCGTTGGCGCGGCCCGCGATGACCTCGTTGACGTTCATGTTCGACTGCGTGCCCGAGCCGGTCTGCCAGACGCGGAGCGGGAACTCGGCGGCGAGCGTGCCGTCGATGACTTCGTCCGCGGCGCGCACGATGAGGTCGTGCTTGTCGGCGGGCAGGAGCCCCAACCCGGCGTTCACGTCGGCGGCGGCGCGCTTGAGGATCCCGAAGGCGCGGACGATCGGGACCGGCATCGTGTCCCGGCTGATCGCGAAGTGGTGGAGCGAGCGCTGGGTCTGGGCGCCCCAGTAGTGGTCGGCGGGGACCTCGATCGGGCCCATGGAGTCCGACTCGGTCCGGGTCGCGCCCGTGGGGGCATGCGGTTCGACGGCGTTCATCAACGTCCCTCGCTGGCTGGTGCTCGCGGGCAGCGTACGCCGGCCGGGGCGGGCGCGGCAGGGTGGAGCGGCCCGAAGCGGCAGGCCGTCCGGGTCGGGCGCGGCGTCCGGATCCTTCAGGCCGGCTCGTCGTCCTGGATCTCGCGTCCGAGGTACGTCCCGTAGTCGGGCTGGGCCCGCTTGTAGCTGCCCTCGAGGAGCGGCGACGAGACCATCAGGTCGGCCGACGCCCGGTTGCAGGCGATCGGGATGTTCCAGACGACGGCAAGGCGCAGGAGCGCCTTCACGTCGGGGTCGTGGGGCATGGGCTCGAGCGGATCGGAGAAGAAGACGAGGAAGTCGATCCGGCCCTCGGCGATGAGGGCGCCCAGCTGCTGGTCGCCGCCCAGCGGGCCGCTCTGGAGCTTCTGGACCGGCAGATCGAGCTCGCGCTCGAGGAGGGTGCCGGTCGTGCCGGTCGCCCACAGGTTGTGGCGGGCCAGGAAGGCGAGGTTGTAGCGCGCCCACTCGACGAGGTCGCGCTTCTTGTTGTCGTGGGCCACGAGGCCGATCTGGAGCGGGTGCGTCTCGTCGGGCGCCATGGGGAAACCTCGTGTGACGGATGGGGCGGACGGGTGCCGGGGTCCCGGACCAGCGTACCGCGCGGGAGGTGGCCTGCCGCCGCCCGGCGGTCACCCGCCCGGGCGCGACCCCTCGCGGGCCGATTCCGGCCAAACGCGGTACAATCGGCACTTCCCGACGATGGGCGTTTCCGCCTAGCGCCAGCCGCCTGATTCGTCGACGCTTCAACACCGGAGGCCACCGCCCATGGCATCTCCCATTCCCCGCCGGCCGGCCATCGATCCGGGCCCCCGCCACGTGATCGCGGAGTACCGCCACAGGCTCCAGATGGTCACCTGCGAATGCGGCTGGCAGGGCAGCAGCGCCTCGCCGGACGCGCGCCCCTCGGAGTGGAGCTCACACGTCGCCGCCCACCGCGTCGGGTCGCGCTGAGCGGAGCCCAGCGGAGCGGCTCCGCCGCCGCCACCAACCGCAGCCAGCCGAGCGCCGGATCCCCAGGACCGGCGCTCGTTCGATTCCCGGGACCGGTAGGCTGTCCGTCGCGTCCGCGAGCTGGCCCCCAACCGGACAGGAGCGATCCCGTGAGCTTCACCTATGCGGTCGTCGGCGCCGGGCGCCAGGGAACGGCCGCCGCCTACGACATGGCCCGCTTCGGCGACGCGTCCCGGGTGAAGGTCGCGGACGCGGATCCCGCGGCCGCACGGCGGGCCGCCGCCCGCGTGAACGGCCTCCTCGGACGCGGGATCGCCGAGCCGCACGTCGTGGACGCGGCCGACCCCGTGGCGCTGCGGGCGTTCCTCGACGACGCCGACTCCTTCCTGTCCGCCGTGCCCTACTGGCTCAACCCCGCCATCGCCCGCGTCGCGATCGAGGCGCGCGCCAGCATGACCGACCTGGGCGGGAACACGGACCTCGTGCGGCAACAGCTCCTCCTGTCGCCGGAGGCCGAGACGGCCGGCATCGCCATGATCCCGGACTGCGGCCAGGTTCCCGGCATGGGCACGAGCCTCACCGTCTACGCGATGTCGCTCCTCGACGAGACGGACGAGGTCACGTTCTGGGACGGCGGCAACCCCCTGCATCCGACGCCGCCCTTCAACTACATCCTCACCTTCAACATCGCCGGCCTCACAAACGAGTACCACGGCGTCGCCAACTTCCTGCGCGACGGGGCGCGGGTCGAGGTGCCGACGTTCCGCGAGGAGGACTACGAGCTCGTCGACTTCCCGGCGCCGATCGGGCGGATGGAGGCCTTCGTCGCGGGCGGCGGCACCTCGACGATGCCGTGGACATTCGAGGGGAAGCTGCGGACGCTCTGGAACAAGACCCTCCGCTGGCCGGGCCACTTCGCCGCCTGGAGGGCCTACATGGACGCCGGGCTCCTGGAGACCGAGCCGATCGAGGTCGGGGGTCTCCGGGTCGTCCCGCGAGACGTCCTCCATGCCGTCCTGGATCCCAAGCTGCGGGCGAAGCCGGGCGAGCCGGACCTGGTGATCGTCCGCGTGCTCGCGAAGGGCCGCAAGGCCGGCCGGCCGGCGGGCGTGGTCGTCGAGCTGATCGACCGCTTCGACGAGGCGACCGGCTTCACGGCCATGGAGCGGACGACCGGCTGGGACGGCTCCATCAAGGCCATCATGAACGCCCGGGGCGTGACGCCCCGCGGGGCGCACCCGGCCGAGCTCGCCGTCCCGGGCCCGCTCTACGCCGAGGAGCTGCGGCGTCGCGGATTCAGCCTGACCGAGACCGTGACGCGCGACGCCATGTGACCGCGGGGGCTGCCCGGGGGCGAGACGACGTCGCGACCGAAGATCTCGAAGTCGGCGACGGCGCGCGAGATCCACCGAGGGACGTGGCGACTGCCAAGTTCGGTTTGCAGCTCCTGTTCCATCTAGGCGATAACATCCGATCTTTCACGCACGGCAACAAGGTGATCCGTCACCAATCCTGCTCTTCCCCGTCACGAACGTGCCGAGCTACGTCCATCGGTCCTCGAAGATCGCGTAGACAGGTCGCGGGGATGCGGCGACGGGCTGGATCATCGGGCTCTTCACGCTCCGGTCGGAGTGCCCGTTGCGCTCGCTGGCCTCGTCGGGTTCGGGAGGACGCCCGCTCCTATAATCGCCGTCTTCGCAGCGGGGGGCGTTCCAGCCATGAGGCTGTCGAGACGCGCCTCCCAAGAAGGGGGGCAGGAATGCCGAAGATCGTGGTTACTGCGGCGGTCAAGGATGTTGAGGCGTGGCTGAAGTTCAAGCCGGAGATGGTCGCCCAGATGTCCGCCGTCGCGTCGGACGGGACCAGCTACGTCGCGATGGATGGCAGCAACCGCGTCGCCAGCACATGGGACGTCCCTGACATGGAGGCCTTTCAGGCGGCCCAGAGCGCAGTCTCTCCCGAGATGGCGGCGGCGATGGAGCGGTACGGGATGATCCCGCCAGTGACGGTCTACATCGAGAAGTAGCTCGACCACCGCAGACGAGACGGCGCGAGAGCCACACACGATCCAGCCGCGCAGGAGCTGACACGCGACCGCTGGTCAGGTTGCGGGCAGGGAAATGAGCCGTCTGGCTGACCGGGTGGTCACCCGTGGGCGGATCAGGTCTCGTCGCGACGCTCGCTCTCGTGACTTCGCTCTCGGGAAGACGGAGGGGTGGGGCGGCCATGCCAGTTCCGGGGCGCAGACTTGCCCCGGTCCCCGGCCCGTGGGGCGACACTGGCCGCTTTGCGTCGGATCAGGTACTGGAGCTTCCTTTTGCAGGCAGCCCGGCGCGATCAGACGCCGCTGATTGGTGTCCCTGCAAGAAGACCAGGAGAAGCAGGGAGAGGGCGGCGCCGAACAGGCCGACCGCGACCACCGTGAGGTAGAGCGCGGGCGCCTGGTCCGGGAAGAGACCGAGCACCACCAGGGCGAGTGCCAGGACGATGGAAACCGTGGGCAGCCAGACCGTCGGCACGGCCTGCGCCACGACCATCGCCGTCGCCCGTGGCGTGCCAGCAAAGGTGGCAGCACGCTCGGCCAGGTTCTCGGGCGACCGCGCGTTCAGGGCGAACATGACCGCGAAGAGGACGAGAGCGAGGAGGCTGCACACGAGCCAGAGCTCGTGACCGGTGATGTCGTAGCGGCTGACGATGATCGGGGCGAGGGCGGCGATGACCACCCAGATCCCGAGCGACACCACCCAGCGGATGCCCGAGACCTCGCCAGCCTCGCTCGGGCCGCCGCTCCTGGCGCTGATGAGCGCCCCGAACCCGACGAAGACGCCGGCGATCCCGGCCAGCTGAACCAACAGATCGGCGTCCTGCATGTCCCGCCACCTCCCGCACATCGTGATCGGGGTCAGGATGGGCGCAAGGTGGCGGGCCGTTCAGATGCGGACGACCCCCGAACGCGACCGCCAAGCTGCCGTGACGATGCCGACGCCGGTCGGGTGCGATCCCGCGACGCCCCTTGACCACCAACCTTTGGTCGCGGGATCTCGCGACCCTGGGGGCCTACCGCTCCCTGCGTTTCGCAATGTCCCCCGGGTATCGCAGCCGACCGGGACCACCGCGCCGGCAGTGGGATGGTGCTCACGTCGAGCTCCATCGCTCAGCACCCCCCCAAGATGAGGTAAGTCGCAGATAAGCGACGCGGAGGACGATCCGCGCGGCATCGCGACGTCGGGCTCGCCCTTCGTCCGGCCGATCGCTGGGGGCACCAGGAGGTGCCCGCGTGCGCGCCGCAGCCAAGGACGAGACACCTGACCGCGTCGCCGTCGGGGCACGATTCCACGCGGCCGACGAAACGCGGGATGGAGTGGTCGGGGCGAGAGGATTTGAACCTCCGACCTCATCGTCCCGAACGATGCGCGCTACCAAGCTGCGCCACGCCCCGACCGAGGTGCTCGTTGACCAGAGCCGGTGGATTGTAGCGCGGGTGACCCGCGGCCGTCCGCCGCCGCGCCGGACAGGGGACGGGCGGGCGGGCTGGGCTGCCGCAGAGGGAGCGGTCAGCCCGGCGCGCGCCCGTCCGCCGCCTGCGCCGCCATCCGGGCTTGGGCGCCGTCGCCCTGACGGAAGCGTCGGGCGGGCGCCGCCCGCCGGCAGGGTCCGCCGCCGCCCGGGGCCGTTCGGTGCCGGGGCGCACCACTCAGTCGAGCTGCGTAGCCCAGAAGTACCAGGGAAGGGCGGGTACCCGGTACCAACGACCCATTCTCGATCGACGGCACCTGGCCGTACGGTCCGGTCACGCGCCGAGAAGCGGCGACCCTCGAGTGGCGCGAGAGGGCCGCCCACCTCCCCGCCATGACAGCGCGGAGACCGCGCCTGGGAGACGAGACAATGCACGACCAGCTCAAGGCCCGCCTCTTCGGCCTCGCGGTGACGTTTGCCGCTCTGGCGGTCTTCTTCACGCCGCTTTGGACGAAGAAGTTCTAGCGTCGCACGACGCGGGCCGCGGATCCCTCCCCGCGACCCGAACCTAGGCGGCGCCGCCGCGCCGCCTGCCGACGAAGCCCGGACCCCGCGGTCCGGGCTTCTTCGCGCTCTCCACCAGGTCCTCGACGAGCGCCAGCCGGAGGGCGACCGTGGCCGCCTCCACGCGACCGCCGACGCCGAGCTTGGCGAGGATGTTCCCCACGTGGACGCTGACCGTCTTCTCGCTGATGAAGAGCCGTTCGCCGATCTCGCGGTTCGTCCGGCCGGCGACGATCTCGGCCAGCACCCCCTGCTCCCGCGGGCTCAGCCCGAATGACGCCGCGGTCTGGCGATCCGACCCGCGGAGGTCAGCTCGGGCGGGGCCAGCCCTGCGGACCGCCGGCGCCGCCTCCGCGATCGGGGCCGGCCGTGCGGCAACCTCGAGGGCGGCGATCGCGGCCGGCGGAAGGGCGATCCGGGCGCGACCCGCCAGGTCCGCGATCGCCCGCAGGAGCGGCACGGCGCCGAGCTCGACCGCCAGCCCCGCCGCCTCCAGGAGCGGATCGCGGGCATCGTCACGGCCCTCGCGGCGGGCGCCGGCGATCGCCGCCGTGCCGAGGTGGGCCTCGACCTGCCAGAACAGCGCCCGTGCCACCTCGTAGGGCCGCCGCAGGGCGCGCCAGCGGGCCGCGACGGCGGCCCACGTCGCCGGGCTGTCGTGGCCCCGGATCCGGGCCGCGGAGGCGGCGGCTGTCGCCAGGTCGGCCTCGACCTCGCGACGGACCCAGGTGCTCTCGGGGACGCCCGAGGCCTCGACCATCTGCGTTGCCTGGCGGAGGATCTCGTCGCTCCAGGCTCGCGTGGCGGCGACCGTCGCCAGGTCCCGGCGCTCCTGCGCCGCTGCCACGCGGGCCTGGGCCACGGCCAGCGCGCATGCCGCGAGACGCGCGGCGAGCGCCCATTCCTCGGACTGCCGGACCCGCGCCCACCCCTCGTCGATGGCCCGCGTCGCGTCGGCGATGTCCCCGCGCCACAGGGCGAACGAGGCGGCAGCCTGGTAGACGGGGACGGCCAGCTCGACGTACGGGACGGTCTCGATCTCCAGGAAGAGTCGGCCCAGCAGGTGGGCCGCCGCCTCGGCCGCGGCCTGCTCCGTCTCCACGATGGCAAGGCCCAGCGCGGCGATCACGAAGGGCACGCCCGACGGGGCCCACTCGAGCGCGCGCTCGGCGAGCTCGCGAGCCTCCGGCCAGCGCCCGAGGCTGATGAGGGCGTCGGCCGCGTTGCCGCGCAGGACGTTGCCGTGGACCACCTCCAGGCCCGCCGCCTCGGCTGCCTCGATGCCGCGCAACGCGACCTCGACCGCCTCCTCGCGCTGGCCCCGGAGGTCGAGCGCGTTCGTCAAGTTCGCGCGCGCCCGGAAGGCGTCGTCGAAGCGCGCCAGGTCGACAGCGATCGCGAGCGCCTCCTGGAGGCGGGCGATCCCGCGCTCGGACCGCCCGAGCCAGCCGTCGATGGCGCCCTGCGTGCACAGCGCATGGCCGCGCCACGCCCGCGCGGGAGCGCCCACGACGTCGGCCTCGGCCACCGCCTCGTCGGCCAGCCGTTCGCCCTCCGTGTAGGACCCTTCGAGCATCCGGACCTGGGCGATCGTGGCGAGGACGCGCACCCGGTCGAGGCTCGAGGTCCCGGGCAGGAGCTCGAGGGCGCGCTCGTACTCGGCCACCGCCCCATCGCGGTCGCCGCCGGACCAGCGATAGGCGCCCAGCCGCTCCACGAGCGCAGCCCGCGCCGCCCGGTCGTGCGGGTCCTCCTGGCGCGCGAGCGCCGACTCCACGAAGGCGACGGCCCGGCCGGCGTCCCCCGCCCCGGCGGATGCCTCCGCGGCCCGGCTGAGCAGATCCAGCTCGGCGGCGCTGCCGATGACGCCCACGGTCGCGGGGGCGCCGGACAGCTCGATGGCAAGCTCGAGATGGACGAGCGCATCGCCGGCAGCGCCGATCTCGTCCGCCTCCGCCGCGGCCTCCATCTCGGCCAGCAGCTCCCGTCCCGCCTCGTGGGCGCGATTCCAGTGGCGGCCGGCTTCGGCCGGATGCGCGCCGAGGGCCGACGCGACCGCGGCGTGCATGCGCCGCCGCGACCCGGGCAGGAGGTCGGCATCGAGCGCCCCAGCCAGCAGCTCGTGGCGGATGCGGAGCAGCCGGCTCGCGGCGTCGGACGCCCCCGCCTCGCCGGGGAGGACCTCGACGAAGCCGTGCTGGGCGGCCTCCGCGACCCCGGTCGCGAGGTCCGGGTTGAGGCCGCTGAAGCGCCCGCGCGGCGTGCCGGCGGACCGTGGCGCGGGTCGGCCGATCTCGGCGTCGTAGGCGGCTGCGACCGCCGCCAGCTGGGCCGGGAGGAGGGGGCCGTCCGCCACCGCGAGGATCCGCAGGACCCGGCGGCATTCCGGGCTGAGCCGGGCCGCCCGCGAGACGACCAGCTGCTCGAGAGGAACCGTCAGCGAGGCGCCCGTCAGCTCGCGACGGGCCGCCATGATCTCTGCGGCGACGAGCGGATTGCCGCGGGACTGGTCCGCGACGAGGAGCAGGACGGGAGCAGAGGGGGCTTCGCCCTCGTGCGCGGCGATCAGGTCCCGGAGGGCCGCCCGGTCGAGCGGCGCCAGCGGCACCCGGCGGGCAGGCCGCGGCCCGGCGTCCATCGCGTCGAGCGTGGCCCGCAGCGGATGGCCGCGGCCGAGCGCCTCGGGCTGGTAGGAGGCGACGATGGCGATCGGGCGCCCGCCGAGCGTGCGGGCGAGGAACGCGAGGAGCGACCGGGAGGCGGCGTCGAGGACGTGGATGTCCTCGACGACGACCACGACCGGCGCGTCGGCGGCGAGGCGGACCAGCAGGCGGCGCACGGCCTCGTTGACCCGCTCGGCAAGACGCTCGCGGCTGGCGGGGCCGCGGGCAAGGCCGGGGAGGCGCGCCGCCAGGCCGGGCAGGAGCGGGAGGAGAAGCTCCGCGCCCGAGCCGAGGAGGCTGGCCACGGCGGCCGGATCCCGGCCCGCGAGGAACCGCTCGAGGGCGACCCGAAATGGGGCGTACGGGGCTCCGCGCCAGGCGGGGAGCCCGCCGGCCCGCAGGACCACGGCGCTCGGCGGCCCGGCCGAGTCCGTGACGGGTCCGGCATCGCCCGGGCCGAGCCGGGCGATGGCCTCGGCGATGGTGCGCGACGCTCCCATGCCGGACGAGCCCTCGACCAGCACGGTGCTCATCCGGCCGGCCCAGGCGGCAGCGACCGCGTCGACGATGGCCTCGAGCTCGCGCCCGCGCCCGACGAACCGCGCTGCTGCGCCGCCAGCCGCCGTCATGCTTGGCATTCTACGGGTGGCGGGAGAAGGCAACCGCCGGCGTGGCGGCCGCCGGCCTGGCCACCGCCGGCGTGGCAACCGCCCGCGTGGCAACCTGCTGGAGCCCGTCGCGCATACTCGCGGTCATGGCCCGCGATCCCCACCCTGCCAACCAGCTGAACGAGCTCAGCGGCGAGGAGTGGCTCTACTTCACGAAGTCGCTCCTCGTGACCGCCTATCCCGCCGAACTGGGGCACGCGGCGCGGAAGCGGCACGGCGCGAACAAGCCGCCGCGGCTGATGGCCCGCCTGATCGAGTTCTTCACGAAGACGGGCGAGCTCGTGCTCGACCCATTCGCGGGGGTGGGCGGCACGCTCCTGGGGGCCGCGATTGCGCGAGGCCCGCGCCGGGCGATCGGCTTCGAGATCAACCCCGCCTGGGCGGCCGTGTACGAGGAGGTCGCGGCGGGGCTCGCGGCCGAGCGGGGCGGGGCGGGGCCGCTCCTGGCCGACCTCGGCAACGCCGATCCCGGCGGGCCGCGCGGCTTCGACCCGTCGGGCTGCGAGATGCGGATCGGCGACGCCCTGGCGCTCCTCCCCGCCGTGGCGGACGGCGGCATCGATTTCATCGCCGCGGACCCGCCCTACACGGTGCAGCTCCCGCTGACGATGGCCGGCGGCCGCCTGGCCGAGGCGCACGCCAATCGCCGCACCGACTACGCGATGGTCTCCGACGACCCGGCCGACCTGGCGAACGCCGCTTCACACGACGCCTACCTCGACGCGATGGAACAGGTCTTCGGGGAGCTGGCCCGCGTGCTCCGGCCGGGGCGCTACGCCGCGGTCATCGTCCGCGATGCCTACGTCGACGGGGTCTACCGGTTCACCGGCGCCGACCTGGCGGCGCGCGCGTCACGCGCCGGCCTCGTGCCGAAGGGAGACCTGGTCTGGTACCAGGCGGGCACGCGGCTCCGCCCGTACGGCTACCCGCGGGCGTTCGTCCCCAACATCGCCCACCAGCACGTCGTGATCCTGCGCCGCGAGCCCGAGGGGCGACGGCGCGCCGCGCGTCAGCTGCGGTCGAGCGCCGCCAGGTAGGCGAGCAGGGCATCGGCGTCGATCGGCTCGTCCGCGCCGACGGGGGCTGCCACCAGGTCGCCGAGCGTCATCTTGTGGAGCCATCCGAGGCGTCCGTCGGGGGTCTGGACGCAGCGGTAGAGGCCGCTCTGCTCGACGACGGCCACCTCGTCGCCCTCGTCGAGCGACCCGACCGTCCTTCCCGCCACCTCGTCGGGCCGGTCCAGGAGGCGAACGATCCGGTAGCGGACGACGCGCCGCTCAATCCCCGCCGCCGCAGGATCGCGGAAGGCCAGGTGGGTGCGGGGCGGTTCCGGGGCTCCCCTCGCCGGGTCGGCCCTGCGGGCGGCCAGGAGCGACGGCCTGCGCCAGCGCGGCAGGTCGAGCTCGGGCCCGGCGGCACCCAGATCGACGGTGATGGGCTCATCGGACGCGCCGATGGCCGGGTCGCAGTCGTCGGCGCCGCCGTCGCGCCGCCGCCGTCGGAAGGGGAGGAGCGCCTGGGCCAGCGTGATCCGGGCCTTCAACGAGGTGCGATGCCTCACAAGCGAGCGGGGCACAAAGGTCCCCGGTGGACCGGCCGAGCATCGCCCCCGCGCGAGGCATCCTCAATGGTACGGGGGTCATTCCGACACATGACCTGCGGGGGCGGCCCGCCGCCGGCCGCGCCGCCCCGGTGCGCGGGCGCACCGACCCGATGGATCACGCCGTCCTGCCCCGAACGGGCCATTGCCTTCCGCGATGGCTGCTCCACGATCAGGCGATGCAGATCTCCGCGCCCGCCACCGCACGCCCGCGTGCGCGGCGCCCCAGCTCCGGGCTCGCGGCTGCCGCCCCGCCCGCGATCGTCGGCGCGGCCTGGCTGGGAATCGCCGTCGCCGCCGCCTGGCTCGTCTTCGCCACGCCGCTCCTTGCCCGCCTGGTGGACCTCGGCTCGCGCAGCGAGGTGACGCCGCTGATGGGGGCCGTCTCGCTCGCGGTTGCCCTCACGGCCCCTGCAGGCTTCGCCATCGCGGGGATCGCGCGCCTCGGTGGGGCCGTCGCGAACGCCAGCGCCGCGCGCGGCGAGACGCCCCCGGTGACGCGACGCGCGGAGCTGCTCCCCGACGGCTGTACGGTGATCCCACGCGTCCGCCTGCCCGACGGCCGGCGCCTCCCCGAGGTCGTGGTCGGTCCGCACGGGGTCACCCTGTTCGAGTCGCTCCCGCCCGCTGCGGCGACGCGTCGCATGGGCGATCGCTGGGAGGTCCGCCTCGCCGACCGGACGTGGCGCTCCATCGAGAACCCGCTCCAGCGGGCGGCCCGGGACGCGGACCGGCTGCGCCGCCACCTGGAGACCCAGGAGCGCGACTTCGTGGTGCGGGTGCAGGCAGCAGTGCTCGGCGACCCGGGCGAGATCGCCCGGACGGACGGCTGCGCCGTGGTGCGGCCCGACGACGTGCCGGCCTGGCTGGCGGCGATGCCGGCCCAGCGGGGCCTGACGCCCGACCGGCTTGCCCACGTGGTCGATCTCCTGTCCGCCCTGGCCTGACCGGCCTGCACCGTTCCGGGTCTCCCACGACATTCCCGCGCGGCGCCGCCGCTGACCCGGTGATCGCGTCCAGATACGTCCGTGACACCGGGCCTGGGCGTGGAGTGAGGCGGATCCGGGCCCGGGAATGAGCTGAGAGCCCTCGCTACGCTGGTGGTGTCTGACATCAGCAGCAGGAGGGCTCTCGATGCCGAAGTCTACCCGTTGGCGGAAGGCCGCCCGCCAGGCCGGCGGCACGCACCGCGTGCGGCGCAGCGGACCGCGCCCGATCGCGACGCCTCCGCCCGACCTCTCCCGGAGCGCCCGGGTCCGCCTCGAGATGCTCGACTGGCACCGGGAGCACGGGGAGAACGTCGCCCGCACCGCCCGCCACTTCGGGTACTCCCGCCCGACGATGTACCGCTGGCTCGGACGCTTCGACCGGTCGCGCCTCGAGAGCCTCGAGGACCGCAGCTCCCGGCCGGTCCGCCGAAGGCGCCCGACCTGGACCCTCGTGGAGCTCGTCGCCGTCCGCCGCCAGCGCGAGCGCTACCCCCGCTGGGGCAAGGACAAGCTCGTCGTCCTGCTGCGCCGGGAGGGGATCCGCCTGTCGGTCTCGATGGTGGGCCGGATCCTGGGCCGGCTGCGGGCCACCGGCGAGCTCCGGGAGCCGGCCCGGCGCCGGATGGGCGTCCGCCGCCGGCGCTGGTCGCGGCCCTACGCGATCCGGCGGCCGGCCGGCTGGTCGGTCCGTCGGCCGGGCGACCTCGTCGAGCTCGACACCCTCGACATCCGGCCCCTGCCCGGCCGGATCTGGAAGCAGTTCACCGCCCGCGATGTCGTCTCCCGCTGGGACGTCGTCGAGCTGGGACGTCGGGCGACGGCGACGGCCGCGGCCGCGGTCCTCGATCGCCTCGCCGAGCGGATGCCGTTCGGGGTCCGGGCGATCAGCATCGACAACGGGTCGGAGTTCATGGCCGAGTTCGAGGCTGCCTGCGAGGCCCGCGGCATCCGCCTCTTCGTCCTGCCGCCGCGCTCCCCCAAGCTCCACGGCGCCGTCGAGCGGGCGAACCGGACCCACACCGAGGAGTTCTACGAGGTGACCGCCGCCGAGCCCGAGCTCGAGGCCTTCCAGGTCGCGCTCCGGGCCTGGGAGGCCGTCTACAACACCATCCGCCCCCACCAGGCCCTCGGCTACCTGACCCCGGCCGAGTACCTGGCATCGCTCGAGGTCGATGTGTAACGGAGGTACCGAACGACTACACCCGTTTGCATTCCGCCCGATGATCGTGCACACTCCGCCGACGATGCAGATCACGACCGTGGCCTGGTTGATGCAGATGCGCCGGCGGCCCCGCCGCGTGGAGGACGGGGTCCTGGGCGCCTGATCGACCTGGACGGTTGATCACGGGACCCAGGACCGGGTCCCGGGGCCGCAGTCCAGCAGGGACTGCGGCTCTTTCGTTCTCCGGGAAGCGCAGCGGGAGCCGCCGAGCCCAGGCCGACGCCGCGACGGTGACGCTGAGCGCCGACGCCGCAGCCGCCGACCACGGGACCGCCCCTCGAGCCACGCAGCCCAGGAGGCGACCGATGTCCGACCAGCCGCAGCACCGCCCCGAAACGCTTGCCATCCACGCCGGGCAGAGCCCGGATCCGACGACGCACGCGCGGGCCGTCCCGATCTACGCGACCACGTCCTACGTCTTCGACGACGCCGACCACGCCGCCCGGCTCTTCGCCCTGCAGGAGTTCGGCAACATCTACACCCGGATCATGAACCCGACGAACGGCGTCTTCGAGGCCCGCGTGGCGGCCCTCGAGGGCGGCGTCGGGGCCCTCGCCTTCGCCTCGGGACAGGCGGCCGAGACGGCGACGGTCCTGAACCTGGCGAGGGCCGGCGACAACATCGTCAGCAGCGCCAGCCTCTACGGCGGGACCTACAACCTCTTCCAGTGGACGCTGCCCAAGCTCGGCATCACGACCCGCTTCGTGGACGGCTCCGACCCGGCCAACTTCGCCCCGGTGATCGACGCCAGCACGAAGGCGATCTACCTCGAGACCATCGGCAACCCGCGCCTGGACGTGCCCGACATCGCCTCGATCGCCGACGTCGCCCACGCCCACGGGATCCCGCTCGTCGTCGACAACACGTTCGCGCCGCTCCTCTGCCGGCCGATCGAGCACGGCGCCGACATCGTCATCCACTCGGCCACGAAGTGGATCGGGGGGCACGGGACGTCGATCGGCGGCGTCGTGGTGGACGGCGGCACGTTCGACTGGAGGGGCTCCGGCCGCTTCCCGGACTTCGTGGACCCCGATCCCAGCTACCACGGCATCAGCTACGTGGACGCGGTGGGCAGCCTCGCCTTCATCATCAAGCTCCGGGTCCAGGGCCTGCGCGACACCGGCGCGGCGCTCAGCCCGTTCAACGCCTTCCTCTTCCTGCAGGGCCTCGAGACGCTCCCCCTCCGGATCGAGCGCCACAGCCAGAACACCCTGGCCGTCGCCCGCTGGCTGGAGCGCGACCCGCGCATCACCTGGGTCAGCTACCCGGGCCTGGCCTCGCACCCCGCCCACGCGAACGCGCAGAGGTACCTGCGGGGCGGGTTCGGCGGCGTGCTCACGTTCGGGATCCGGGGCGGCCGCGATGCCGGCCGGGCGCTCATCAACAACGTGAAGCTGTTCAGCCTGCTGGCGAACGTCGGCGACGCGAAGTCGCTGATCATCCACCCGGCAACGACCACCCACCAGCAGCTCTCGGCGGCGGACCAGGCGAGCACCGGGGTGACCGACGACCTCGTCCGGCTGTCGGTCGGCCTGGAGCACATCGACGACATCCTGGCCGACCTCGACCAGGGACTGGCGGCGGCGGCGAGCGGCACGCCCGTCGGCGCCGGCGCGTAACCGTGGCCGCGGAGGCGGCCGGCACCGGTCCCGCGCAGGCGGCCAGTGCCGGTCCCTCGCCCCTCCCCGCTGCGGGGCGTGCGCGCCGGGCCGGTCTCGGCCCGGCCGTGGGGCCGCGCCCGCCGTCGCCCTTCGACACGGGCGGCGTGGTCACCCGCGAGGTCGGGCCGTTCACCCTCGACGACGGCACGGTCCTCCCGGCGCTCCGCGTCGCCTACCGCCACGACGGCCCCGGGCCTGCGGACGCCGCACAGGTCCTGGTGGTCCACGCGCTCACCGGCAGCGCCGACGCGGCCGGCGACTGGTGGGCGCCGCTCATCGGGCCGGGCCGCGCCCTCGACACGACCCGGGTCGGCGTCCTCTGCGCGAATCTTCTCGGCGGCTCGTACGGGACGACGGGCCCGACCAGCCCCGACCCCGCGACCGGCCGGCCCTACGGCTCGGCCTTCCCTGCCGTCTCCACCCGCGACCAGGCACGCGCCCAGTGGGCGCTCCTGGACGCCCTCGGGATCGATCGGCTCGCCGTGGTCGCCGGCGGCTCACTGGGGGGCATGGTCGCCCTCGAGGTGGCCCTCGAGCGCCCCGAGGCGGTCGCCCACGTCCTGCCGATCGCGGCACCGGCCGCCACCGGCGCCCTCGCGATCGCCTGGAACGGCATCCAGCTCGAGCTCGTCCGCCGGCTCGGCGAGGACGGCCTGGACCTTGCCCGGCGCCTGGCGATGACGACGTATCGGAGCGAGGTCGACTTCGACCAGCGGTTCGGGCGCGCGGTCGAGCCGGACGGGACGCCGTCGATCACGAGCTATCTGGCCTATCAGGGCCGCAAGCTCGTGGGTCGGTTCGACCCCGAGACCTACCGGGTCCTCGTGGCGGCGATGGACCGCCACGACGTCGGAGCCGGCCGGGGCGGCCTCGGCCCGGCACTCGCCCGCCTCGCCGACCACGGCGTCCGGCTCACGGGCCTCGGGATCACCGGCGACATCCTCTACGGGCCCGACCAGGTGCGGGCGCTCGTCGCGGCGACCGCGGCCGAGGGCGCCCACGCCGGCTACCGCGAGCTGCACTCGACGAAGGGCCACGACGCCTTCCTCGTGGAGTGGGACCAGCTCGGGGCGATCGTGGGGGATGTGCTGGCCGCGGCGCTCTCGCCCCGGCCGGTCGTCCGGCCTCGGCCCGGCCGCGCCGACGCCACCGCAGGGTCCCGGCCGTTGTAGGCTCGGTGGGTGCTGACTCCCTTCCGGGTCATCCCGCTTGCCCAGGAGCGCGTCTGGGGCGGCACCCGCCTCGGACCCCCGGGCGCGTTGCCGGTCGGTGAGCTGTGGGTCGCGGGCCCCTGGCTGCGCGCCGCCGACGGACCCGGCGCCGGGCGCACGCTCGACGACCTGGCGGCGGAGCTCGGCCCCGCCCTTGTGGGCGCGAGCGCCCGGCCAAGGCGCGGGCCGCGCTTCCCGCTGCTGGTGAAGCTCATCGACCCCGCGGCCTGGCTGTCGGTCCAGGTCCATCCCGACGACGGGACCGCGCGCCGCCTGGCCGGTCCCGACGCTGTCGGCAAGGCCGAGGCCTGGTACGTCATCGACGCCGCGCCGGGGGCGCAGCTCCTGGCGGGCGCCCGGCCGGGGGTGCGCGAGGCCGACCTGCGCGCCGCGATGCGCCGGGGTGCCGCCACGACCGGCCTCCTCGCCCGCCACGCCGTCTCGGCCGGCGACGTCCTCCTGCTGGCGGCGGGGACGCTCCACGCGATCGGACCGGGCGTCTTCCTCTACGAGCTCCAGCAGCCGTCGGACCTGACGTATCGCGTCGACGACTGGGGGCGGGCCGCCTCGCCCGGGCGGCCGCTCCACGCGAGGGAGGCGCTCGCCGCCGTCGTCCCGCAGAGCCGGCCCGCGGTGCGGGCGACGGCCGGCGGCGGACGGGTTGCCGCCTGCCGGCACTTCGTGCTCGACGTCGCGGACGCGCCGGCGCGCCTCGATCCCGGCGGGCGCACCGTCCAGGTCGTGACCGCGGTCGGGGCGTCGGCGGAGCTGGCCGGGGCGGGCTGGTCGCGGCGGCTCGCGGCCCTCGAGACGATCGTGGTCCCCGCGGCGGCGGGCGCCTGGGAGCTGCGGCCGGGCCCCGGCGGGCGCGCCCTCGTGGCCGCCCTGCCGTAGCCGCGATCCTCGAACAGGTTCTGCCAGGCGAGAGCCAGTCGACCTGCAAGCCGGTCATCCCCCACGGCGACCGGAGTCTTCAGTCGGACGCTCTCAGGTGAACGCCGCGAGCACTTCGCTTCCCAGGCGCGCGATCATCGCAGGCTCGCCGGGGCCGGGCCAGACATTGAGAACCAGCCTCTGGACACCAGCGGCGACATAGGAGGCGACGCACGCCCGCTGCTCCTCCGGAGACGATGGGGCGTCCGCGTCGCGCCACATCAGCATGGCCGACCGTTGGATCGTCGCGGGATCACGCCCGACGGCTCGGCAGGCGGCGTCGACGCGCGCGAAGACCTCGCGACAGGCCTCCGGCGATGGGGAGTCGAGGTTCAGCTCGCTGGCGAAGGAGGCGGCGAGGCGGACGAGCCGCGCCTTGCCAGAGCCGCCGATCACGATCGGCGGGTGCGGGCGCTGGAGGGGCTTCGGTTCGCAGACGGCGTCGTGCAGGCGGTAGTGGGCGCCCGAGAAGCTGAACGCGGGCTGGGTCCAGAGCCCGGTTACGATCTCGAGCTGCTCCTCGAGGAGATCGAAGCGCTCGGCCAGGGGTGGGTACGGGATGCCGAACCGCTCGTGCTCGGGCTCGTACCATCCCGCACCGAGCCCGAGCTCGATCCGCCCGCCGCTCATCTCGTCTACCGTCGCGACGATCTTGGCGATCTCGATCGGCTGGCGAAACGTCACCGGCGACACCATGGTGCCCAGGCGGATGCGGGTCGTATCGCGGGCCAGCCCGGCCAGGGTCGTCCAGGCATCGCTTGCCGGCCGCGCCCAGTCGCCCCTCAGCGAGAGCCAGTGGTCCGAGCGGACGAATGCCTCGAAGCCTGCGGCTTCGGCTGCCTGCGCCAGCTCGAGGGTCTGCGCGTAGGAGAGACCCTCCTCGGGATCGACCATCAGCGCGAACCGCATCTCCGCCTCTCCCTCTGGTTCGCCGTCACATCTGCGGGGGCCGCGCGGCGTGCTCGAGCGACCCGGTCTCGGCATCGTGCTGGCTGGCACGCCACGCTCGGATGGCCTCTCTCCAGTACCCGAAGCCACACGCCGCCACCGCGAGCACGAGACAGACAGCGAGCGCGACCGTCCTGAACGGAATCCTGGATCTCATCTTTCTTGCGAGCCCTCCTGCTCCCTAGTTCAACGCGGGGCCGGGGCGGAGGACGCGCGCCGCTCCTCGAAACGAGCCACTTCGTGCATCAGCTTCCTGAGCGCCTTGTAACTCCCGACGTACTGTTCGAAATAGAAGTCATAGGCCTCCTTGTTGGCGGTTCGCGGCTCGACTCTCCTTTGAACGCGGACGAGTGCCTCGACCGCCTCGCCATATGAGCCGAACGTGCCGACGCCGACGCCGGCGACGATGGTGGCGCCCAGGGCCGTCGATTCGGGCTCTGTCGCGAGCTCGATCGGCTCACCCAGCACGTCAGCGAGGATTCGCATGGCGAGGTCGCTTCGGGCGCCGCCGCCGCTGGCGACGAGCCGGCGAACTGCGTAGTCGTGAGCCACGAGGTTCGAGATGATCAGGCGGGTCCCGTATGAGGTCCCCTCGTGGATGGCTCGGAGCAGATGGGCCAGGCCGTGCCGGAGGGTCAGGCCACAGACCACCCCACGTGCATCGGGGTCCTTCCAGGGCGTGCGGTTGCCCGCGAAGTAGTCGAGCAGGACGAGACCCTCGCTGCCTGGCGGAAGCCCGGCTGCCTCGGTCTCGAGCCGCGCGAGGGTGGCTGCCGCGCTGGCGCTGGCGACGCCGGCGATCGAGTGGAGAAGCCACTGGACGATCGCCCCGGTCGTGCTCTGCCCGCCCCCGAGCGTATACGCGCCCTCGATGACTGCGTCAGGGTAGGGGCCCCAGTTGTCGGCGAAGATGGGCTTGTCGGCCTGGCCGATCACGACCGTCGATGAGCCCATCACGATGGCAAGCTCGCCCGGCAGGACGACGGAGGTCCCGATCATCGCCAGGTGGGAATCGATGCCTCCCTGGAGCACCTGGGCTCCTTCCGGCAGGCCGGTCGCACTGGCGACCTCCGGCCGGATCCGGCCCAGCGGAGTGCCGAGGGGCAGGATCTCCGTCGGCCACTTGGCCGACGCCTCCGCGACCCCTGCGGCCTCCAGGAACCCGGGAGGCCAGCCGCCACACGGGTTGGCGTAGTTCCACTTGGCGACGAGGTTGTTGTACCCGAGCGTCCACCGCCCGGTGAGGCGGTGCGTGAAGAAGTCCGTCTGCTCCACGATCCGATGCGCGCGCTCGAACGTCTCTGGCTCGTGAGCCATGAGCCACTTCACCTTCGGGAGCATCCATTGAGGTGAGACGACGCCGCCCGAATAGCGCAGCACCGGGCTCCCCGTGGCGGTCACCTCGCGGGCCTCGCGCGTGGCTCGCTCGTCCATCCACAGGAGAGCCGGCCGCAGTGGTCGTCCATCACGATCGAGCGCGATGACCGTGCACGAGGTGCACCCATAGCTCAGCGCCGTCACGTCGCCCGGCTCGACGCCGGGTGCTTCCATCACCGCGCGCAGCACCGCAAGGGCGGCGCTCCACCACTGCTCCGCGTCCTGTTCGGCTTGACCAGGGGCTGGGTGCTGGGTGTCGATGCGAACGCTCCGATCGGCCAGCTTCGTCCCGTCGGTGCGCACGGCGAGCGCCCGGACCGCCTGCGTTCCGACGTCGAGGCCGACCAGTGTGGCCACGGCTCAGGCCTCCGCCGCGCGGGCCCGGCTCATGAACTCCCTGACGCGTTCTGGATCGATCGGATTGAGGGGCTTCCCGTCTTTGCGAAGGCTGCTGACGACGATCGCGCCATCCGCCACCTGCAGGATCGAGCCCACGTTGTCCGCGCTGACCGCGGTGCCGGCAAGGACGGGGAGGTCGGGGACGGCTTCCTTGACCTCGCGGAAGAGCTCGACGGCCGGCGGTGAGCCGCCGCCCTGACCCGAGATCGTGAGCCCGTCGACGCGGCCGTGGACGAGCGCCCCACGCGCCTCCTGCGCCAGGGGCCGCGGCGCCATATGGGCGCCGAATGCACACACCAGGTTGTGGAAGACGCGGATGGTGCCGGCGCCGATGGCGGAGCGGAGCCGGAGGGCTTCCGCACCGCAGGTATCCATGAAGCCGGACTCCGTCGCGTAGACCCCGGTGAAATACCCTCGGACGAACGTGCCCCCCGTGGCGTGGGCAATCGCGATGCCGGCGCCGGCGTCGAGCAGGGCGTTGATCCCGAATGGCAGGCCGAGACCCTGCGTCGCCTCTGCCACCGCGTCCGTGAAGGCCGCGACCGTCTCGGGACCAAGCGAGCGCAGATACGGCGTGTCGGCCTCGTTCGCGAAGAGGATCGCGTCGACGTCGTGATCGGCGAGGATCCTGACGTCGGTTCGAGCCCGCGCCACGATGGGTCGCATTCCGCCATCGCGCTCGTAGGCCGGGCTGCCCGGCAAGGGAAGGAGGTGAACGCCGGCGACGATCGCCTTCCGCCTGAGGGCCCCAAACTCGAGACGGGGTCGGGGGTCGGGCTCCACTGTCGCGCCGTCACGGTCGGACCGGGGCGCGACATCTCGGGCCGTGACCGGACTCGTCCCCTCGAACCTCGCCACCTACACCACCTCGACCTTCAGACCCGTGCGTCGGACTCGCTCGAGGGCCTCAGGATCCTGGCCCTCGTCGGTGATCCACAGGTCGACCTCGGTAAGCGCCGCGACCTTGGAGAGCGCCACGAGACCGAGCTTCGACGCGTCGGCAACGAGAACGACCTCATTCGCGGACGCGATGATCGCCTTCTTGATCCCCGTCCCCTGGACAGTTGCGTTCGTGACCCCGGCTTCGATGTCGATCGCGTCCGCCCCGAGGAACGCCCGGTCTACGTGGAGTTGCGCGAGCATCCCAAGCGCGAAGTGGCCAGTCGTGGAGTAGAAACCGGGCCGTACCTCACCGCCAACGATGAGCGTCTGGATCGCGTCGGATGTCGGCCTCCTGGCCAGCTCGAGCGCGATCTTCACGTCGACGGCGACAACGCAACAGGGGACCCTGAGCGCCTGGGCCACGCAGAGGGTCGTGGTGCCGCTGTCGAGGAGGATCGTCTCGCCGGGTCGGACTCGGCTCGCAGCAGCTTCGCCGATCCGCTTCTTGGACTCGTTTCGGAGGGCGACCTTCGTGTCCCACAGGGGCTCGAACGAGGTCCCGTGGCGGCGCAGCATGGCGCCCCCGTGGACCCGCACGACCTCGCCCGCGCGGTCGAGCCTCTCCAGGTCGCGCCGGATCGTGACTTCGGACACGTCCAGCCGGCGCGCCAGATCATGGACGGTAGCCAGCCCATTCTGCTGGAGCTCGCCAACGATGAGGATGCGACGCTGTTCGGACAGCATGCGCGGTCCCCTTCCTGCAGTGTGATCGTATCCGAACATGTTGGTTCGAAGACGTTCGTTTCTGACCAGATTGTACGTCCCCGTGTCAATCTCGCTGACCGATAGTGAGCACACTTGAATCCGGCAGGCGGCACTGGCGGCCAACGGTCCACGGGCGGGGCGACCCGGCGCGCGGCCTGGGCGGAACCGGTGCGTCGTGGGCACGAGCGATGGGACCGTGTCGAGGCCAGGGTGGCCAAGCCGAGGAGCACCGCGACGGTCGGCAGGATCAGGCCGGAGGCCAGCTCCAGGGCGCGGGCACGTTCGGCATGCGTGTGTCTCTTCCCTCCGGGCGTGCTGATCCCCGCGGCTTCTGCCGCGGGGATCCGTGAATTCGCCGGGACCGCGATCAGCGAGCTCGGCGCTGGGCAACCATCGTGAATTGCGGGGGCTCCCGCCGGACCGACCTGGCCGAGCGAGGTGCAGCCGGCTTCGGCGGTGTCGTGGCGTCAGGTCGCGACGCCGCCCGCAGGCGCTGCAGCGCCCAGGTGACGTCCGCGGTCACGCCGGAGGGCACCCGCGCACGCACGGAGCGCAGCACCTGGGTGGCCAGCTCGGGCTCCCCATTGGAGCCCGCCCGCTCGATGACGCGGACCGCGAACGCCGAGAGCACGCCCTCCATGAGCCAGGGACGAACGCCCTCGATCGCCCGGGCTCCGTACGCGGCGATCGGGTCACGCCACTCGATGCGCCGGGCGGGCGGTGCAGACTGGGCTTCCTCGAGCAGCGCCGTCAACTCCATCAGTTCCTCCCGATGTTCCCTTCCAGGCGGTCCGCGACCACGGGCAGCGCCGGAGGCCGAACCATGAGTGAGAAGGACCACGGCCCTTCCACGTCGAGGCGGGCGGGCCGCGTCCCGCGGTACTCGAACACGATGCGGCTGATCGTCGCCTCGAGCCGTTTCGGGACGACCGCCGGCCGCTCGTAGGTCCACGACATCCAGGCGAGCCGCCCATGAGGCATGAGGTGGGCGTCCACCATCGGAAGCGGCATGCCGTCAGGCAAGACGATCTCGAGCGACGGGATGCTCGCCACCCGGATATCGGGCCGGTCGCCCACCCGGATGACGCCCGTCAGGCGCAGGAGGTCATCCACGACATCGAGGGCGAGCAACGTCACCGAGATGTCGTCGCACTCAGTGGTCGCGTTCAGCGCACTGGCCCAGGGGACGTCGGCGGTGGCGGGCGTGGCGTCGGCACCGATGCGGAGCTCGGAGACCTTGCGCATGGACACATGATACCGTGTGCTTCGTTATCTTGCAGTATTGCAAGGCAACGAGCCACTGGGGATGTCGACGGAGGTCGAGCCGACCCGCGCGGAGCTCTCCCCGACCGTGATTCGTGGTCGATGTGCCGGCCCGTGGATGTGTGATCGCCAGCTCGGAGGCGTAGTCTCGGGACATGACACGTGGAACGTTGCGACCCGACGATGCGGAGCGGCTGCGCCAGTTCAAGGCGGAGTTCTTCAAGGCGCTTGCGCATCCCCTGCGCATCTGGATCCTCGAGCTCCTGCGGAACGGCCCCATGAGCGTCACCCAGATCCAGGAGGCGACCGAGGTTCCCGGCTCATCGGTCTCGCAGCAGCTCGCCGTGCTGCGCGGACGGAACATCCTCACGACGGAGCGCCACGGGACCACGATCATCTACAGCGTCGCCGACGCCGAGCTCTTCGAGCTGCTCGACGTGGCGCGGCGCCTCTTCAATGCCCATCTGAGCGACACGATCGACCTGCTCCGCCTCGTCGAAGACGAGGGGGTCGTCGCCGGCGAACGATAGGTCCGGCCCGCTCGGCGCCCGAACGCGCCATGCCGACCCGTTCCATGCGTCTTGAGCACCCTCGGTGGTCGAGGATGTCCCTCGGAGGTGGTAGGGGAGGGTGGATTCGAACCACCGGCGTGGCGTGTATAAGACGCCTGCTCTAACCGCTGAGCTACTCCCCCGCGGGTCCGCGCCGGGCCAGGATCGAGGCCATCGAAGCGGTCTCGCTCGCGTGTCCCGGCTCCGAGAGAATAGACCCTGCGCGGCCGGTCGAGGGGCGATGTACTCCGCGCCTCAGGCGGACGAGTCCCGATCCCCAACCCGCCGCAGCCGCACGGAGACGAGCACCCCGAGCGCGGCCGCCACCAGGATCGCGGCGGCGACGAGGGCCGCGTCCAGGCTGCCCTGGAACTCCGAGTAGACCAGGAGCGGGAGCGTCTGCGTCCGGCCCGCGATGTTGCCGGCAAACATGATCGTGGCCCCGAACTCGCCGAGCGCCCGGGCCCAGGCCATCACCAGCCCCGCCGACAACGCCGCCGCGCCCAGCGGGATCGTCACGTGGCGGGCCACCGCCAGCTCGCTCGCGCCGTCCACCCGGGCCGCGTCCTCCAGGTCCCGATCGACGGCCCGGATCGCGGCGCGCGCGGCGCGCACGAAGAACGGGGCGGCGACGAAGGCCTGGGCCACGACGACGGCGAGAACCGTGAAGGGGATCGCGACGCCCAGCAGGGCGAGCTCGCCGCCCAGGAGGCCCCGGCGCCCGAACACCAGCAGCAGGGCGAGGCCCGCCACCGAGGGCGGAAGGATCATCGGCAGGTCGACCAGGGTCTCCACGAGGGCGGCTCCCCGCGGAGGTCGGCGGGCGAGCCACCACGCCAGCGGCAGGCCGAACCCGACGACGAGGGCCAGGCTGACCGTCGTGGTGGCGAGGCTCAGGACCAGGGCGTCGAGGACCGCGGCCGCGGCCTCCGTCCCCACGGTCGGTGCGGCAAGGACCGCCCGGGCGACGAGGGTGACCACCGGCAGCCCGAGGAACACGCCCGCGATGACGGCGAGGAGCGCGCCGGGCGCGCCACCCGGGGCCCGGATCCGGCGGCGCAGGGCAGGGCGGAACGTCGTCGCGTCGGCCATCAGCGTGCCGTCACGGTGCCGGGGCCACGAAGCCGAAGCGGGCGAGGACGGCCATGCCGTCGGGGCCGCGCAGCCAGGCCAGGAAGGACGAGGCCGCCCCGGGATGCGGCGCGTCTCGCGGCACGACGGCGGCGTACGTGGCGACGACGTTCGCCTCGTCCGGAACCGGGATGGACCGCACGGCGTTGCCGGCGGCGACGGCGTCGGTCGCGTAGACGACGCCGGCGTCGCCCTCGCCCAGCTGGACCTTGGCGAGGACCGCCTTGACATTGTCCTCGCGGCTGACGACGTTGGCGGCCACGGCCGCGACATAACCCGCCGGATAGCCCGGCAGGCGGGCCAGGTTGGCGAGCATCTCCGCCGCGTAGCCGCTGATCGGCACCTCGGGGCCGGCGCCGACCAGCCGGACGCCCGGTCGGGCAAGGTCGACCGCCGTGGTGATCGCGGCCGGGTTCGCCGCCGGTACTACGATGGCGAGCCGGTTGCCGGCGAATGCCTGCGGCTCGCCCGAGGTGAGCCCGGCGTCGGCCAGGATCGCCGGGTTGCGCGAGTCGGCCGAGGCGAAGACGTCGACTGGCGCCCCCTGCTCGACCTGGGCCCGCAGGGCGCTGGAGCCGTCGAACGAGAGGACCAGGCCCACGCCGGGGTTCGCCGCCTCGTATGACACCTTGACGGCACCGAAGGCCTCCCGCAGCGACGCCGCGGCGAACACGGTCAGCTCCACGCCGCCCCGAGCCGCGCCCGGACCGTTGCCGGGCGCGAGCCCCTGGCAGCCGGCCACCGCGACGGCGAGCAGGATGCCGGCGGCGACAGTCGAGGCCGGTGCCCGGCGGCGCGACCCCGCCCGGCTGCCGGCGGCGACCCGCGGTGCCGGTGCCGCGCACCGCATCGTCACCCGGGGACTTCCACGATCACGTTGGTCGCCTTGACCACGCCGATCGCTTCGTCGCCCACGTGGAGGCCCATCTCCTCGACGGCTTCCGCAGTCATGAGACTGACCACGCGGTGGGGGCCCGCCATCACCTCCACGACGGCCACGATGCCGTCGCGGTCGATGCGCGTGACCACTCCCGGGAAGCGGTTGCGCGCCGACTGGGCCACGATCCGGCGCTCGCGCGCAGGCGGCCGCGACCGCGCCGCGCGCCCCTCGGCGACGGCCTGTCGCCGCTCGCCCAGGAGCCGGCTGACCTCCGCGAGGGGCACCAGCCGTTGCCCCCCGGCGCTGCGGACGGTCCGCAGCTGGCCGTCCTCCTCCCAGCGGCGGAGCGTCTCGACACCGACACCAAGGAGCTCGGCCGCCTGCCCGATGCGCAGGGTGCGTTCGCTGCTCATACCTCGATATGGTGCCGCTCGCGCACGTCTTGTGCAAAGGTATCGGCCGGAGCACGCCGGCGGTGCCCGCGAGGCCGCCCGTGGCGCGGCGCCGGACGACGCGGTGTCAGGGTGCGGCGCGCGCCGGGGGGATCGGGCGCGACGCTACCGGCGGCCGCCCAGGCGCTCGGTGATGGCCCTCAGGCCGAAGCGGCGGACGCCGCCGCCGCTCGCGCGCGTCGTGGGGCTCGCCTCCGCCCGGGACGCCGGGAGAGGCTCCCGGGCCGGCTGCCAGCTCCCGCTCGTGCGGTACGACGCGAAGACGGGGAGCGTCCGGGCGATGGCGCGCTCGTCCTCCGTCTGCTCGACGGCGAGGGGCAGGTCGTCGGGATCGAAGGGCCGCTCGGTCTCGGGCGCGACCTTCGGGGCGCGGCCGTACGAGGGCGCGCCGTACAGCTTCGGGAGCGCGACATATGGATCGACGTTGGCGGCCACGGTCACGTCTTCGTGCGTGGAGGAGGTCGGTCCGCGATAGGGCGGGCGCCGACCGGATAAGGACCACGGGAGCGTACTCCGGGACCGACGCTGCGGACCAGACCCCCCGGGGCGGGTTGTGGTGCGGCCGCGCACCGAAATGCGGCTCGGGCCGGGGCGCCTGGAGCGCCGGGACGGGCCGCGACGGGCAGGGGCGCCTGGAGCGCGGAGAGCGGCCGAGGCGGCTCCGGCCGCCGAAGCGGCCCCGAAGCTCAGGCGCCGATCCCCTGGAGCAGCGGCTTCAGCACCTGGAAGAAGAGGACGAGGGCGAGGTAGGCGATCGGCAGGGCGGCGAAGAGGCCGAGGGCCGCGCTCCAGCGGCTGCGCACGCCGGGCCGGCCCGGTTGCGGCACGACCAGGTACGTCAGCCAGGCCCCGAGGAATGCCACCGCCCCCACGAAGAGGAACCCCGCGAGGAGGCGCAGGTCGCCGCCGGGCAGGTCGGCGCCGGCGTCGAGCGCCAGGTCGTAGGCGAGGTAGAGGCTCCCGAGCACCGCCGCGACGAGCGTGCTGCTCAGGACCGCCCGGACCACGGGCGGCGGCGCCCGGCGCAGCTGGCGCCAGCGGACCTCGAACCAGCCTCGCGGGCGCACGCCGGCACCGCGATCGGCGGGCGACTCGGGACGCGGGCCGCCGGTCATCCCGGAGCCTGGTCCAGGAACTCGATCGCCGGGCGCGCCGGCAGCGTCTCCGGCGTGTGCGCCGCGATCTCCTCGATGGCGTCGAGCACCCGCCGCAGCTCGTCGTCCGTGGTGAAGAAGGCGACGCTGAGGCGGACGAGGTCGTGCCCCGGGATCGAGCGCACGATCGCGTGGACGCGGCGCTCCAGCGCCCCGGCGACCGCCTCCGCTTCCCACCCGGCCACGCGGAACGCGACCAGCGTCCCCATCCGGGCGCGCGGCGTCACGAGCGTGACCCCGGGCGTGGCCGCCAGTCGCTCCGCCGCGGCGGCTGCGAGCCGCGCCGCCCGCTCGTACGCCCACGGCAGGCCGGCGAACATGCTCAGCCAGCCGGCGCTGCGGGCCAGGCCCACGATCGACGGCGTGTGCAGGCCGGCAGTCTCGAAACGCCGGGCGTCCGGCCAGAGGGCGTCCCGGCCGACCGCGTACGGCGACGAGGCCAGGAAGCCGCCGACCGGCGGCAGCGCCGAACCGGCGACGTCGCGGCGGACCGCGAGGGCGCCCGTCCCCTCCGGTCCGAGCAGCCACTTCTGGCCGCTGACCGCGTAGAAGTCGGCGCCGATCTCGTCGACCGCGAGCGGGATCGCCCCGGCCGCCTGGGCACCGTCGAGGATCGCGACCACCCCGCGGCGGCGCGCCAGCGCCGCGATCGCCGCCGCCGGCAGCAGCGCCCCGGTCGACCAGGTCAGGTGCGAGGCCACGATCGCCCGCGTCCGTCCGCCGGCCACGGCGGCCTCCAGGGCCGCGAGCGTGCGGGCGTCGTCGTCGCCGTCGCCGATCACCGCCTCGACGACCTCCACCCCGAGCCGGTCGCCGAGCCGAGCCAGCGGGCCCGTCACGCCCGGGTGCTCCAGCGACGTCGTGACGGCCCGGTCGCCCGGTCGCCAGTCGACCGTCCCGAGGGCCAGGTTGATCCCCTCGGTGGTGGAGTGGGTCAGCGCGACGAGGTCCATCTCCGTGCCAAGAACCGCGGCGACCACGGCCCGCGCCTCGTCCAGGCGACCGACAAGCTCCTCGAACGCCTCCCGCGACCCGCGGCCGACGGCCAGCTCCCGGTCGGCGATCTCGGCCATCGCCGCCGCTGCCTCGGCGGGGAGGGGGCCGGCCGAGCCCGTGTTGAGGTAGATGCCGGCCCGGGTCGCCGGAAGGCCGGCGCGCAGCACGGCAAGCCGTTCGGCCTCGGAAGCCTCACGGGCGCCCGCGTGGTCTCCCCGGCCTCGACCGGCGGCGGCAGGACCTTCGGGGAGCCGGGAATCGCTCATCGGGTCCGTATGATAGGGAGCGATGTCCGGCGCCCACGCACGACCCGAGCTCCTCGCCTCTCCTGACTGGCTGGCCGAGAGCCTCGGCCGCCCGGAGCTGCGGATCCTCGACGTGCGCTGGCGCCCCGACGGCTCGAGCCACAGGGTCTTCAACGACGGCCACGTCCCCGGCGCCACTCATCTCGACTGGCGGGAGGCGCTCACCGACCACGACGCCCCGGAGGGCACGCTCCTGCTCGCCCCGCCCGACCAGGTCGCGGCTGCCCTGGGCGGGGCAGGAATCGGCAACGGGACGACGGTCGTGGTGTACGACGACACGGCGAGCCTGTACGCCGCGCGCACCTGGTGGAGCCTCCGCGCCTGCGGGCTGGACTCGGTGCGAGTCCTCGACGGCGGGTTCGGCGCCTGGCTCGCCTCGGGCCGGCCGGTCTCGCACGCGGTCCCGGAGACGCACCGTGGCGCGTTCACACCGCGCGCCGAGCTCCGCCTCCGCCTCACGGGCAGCGATGCCAGGGCCCTGGTCGGCTCGCCGGACGCCCTCTTCCTCGACGCGCGCACGCCGGCGGAGCACCACGGGTTCGCCGGGAGCGGCCGCCGCCTCGGCCACATCCCGGGCGCCGTGAACCTGCCCGTCGGCGGGACAACCGCACCGGGGTCAGGCAGGTTCCTCGACGGCGACGAGCTGCGGGAGCTGCTGGCGGCGGCCGGCGTCTCGCGGGCCCGCCGGATCGTCTGCTACGACGGCACGGGCATCGGGGCGGCCAAGCTGGCCTTCGTCCTGGCCCTCATGGGCCACGACGACGTCGCGGTCTACGACGGCGGCTGGGCCGAGTGGGGCAGCCGCCTGGATCTTCCGATCGAGCGCTGACGCGGCCCCACGGGCCGTCGCCGGATGCCCGGTCGGGCCGCTGCGGCACGCCAGACCCGGCCCGCGAGATCGATTGCGGTGCCCCTGCGCACCGCGGCGCCCGCCGCAGCGCTTCGCATGGACCAATGCGCACATGTGCATGGGGCCAATCGGCCCTGCCGATCGATACCCCCGGGCAGGGTATGGTTTGCCCGTGAACCCTGAGCCCGACGTCCGCCTGCTCACGCGCGCGAAGTGGGTCGGCGTCCTCCTCCCGATCGCCTTCATCTGGGCCTTCGAGGTCTTCCGCTGGTGGGTCGTGGAGCCCTCGGTGTCGGCCGATTCCGCCCACGTGTTCTCGGCGCTCGTCATGAGCGGCGCGGCGGTCGTGTTCGGCCTCGGGATCTTCGCCGTCCTCGACCACGCCCAGCAGCGCCTGATCGCGTCGAACCAGGACCTCGCGGCGACGCACGCGGTCGCCTCGGCCCTCCAGGGTGGCACCGACCTCGAGTCGACCCTCGCCGCCGCCCTCGACCGCGTTCTCGAGCACACTGGCGCGCTGGCCGGCCAGATCCGCGTCGGCGGGCCGGGGGGGCAGCCGCTCAAGGTGCGCAGGCCGGACGACCTCGGCGACAGCATCGGCATGCAGTGGGCTCACAGGATCCTGGACGAGACCCCCGCCTCCGCCTCGCGGACCGCCCGCGTGCAGCGACCGGAGGTGGACGCCGCGGTCGTCGACCTGCCCCTGGCCGGCCGCGTGGCGACCGTCGGAACGATGCGCCTGATCTTCCATCCTTCGGCGGACCCGGCCATCTCGATCGCTGCCCTCGCCGACCTCGCCGGAGCGATCGGCACGGCGGCCACCCTCGGAACCTCGCTGGCGGACCTCCGGCGCGAGGAGCACCAGCGGACAGCGCTGTACTCCGTGGCCCTCCAGCTCACGGGTCGCGCCGAGCTGCGCGAGCTTCTCGACCTCATCACCAGGCACGCCCGGGAGCTCCTGGGCGCCGACCGGGCCGTCGTCTGCCTGGCCGACCCCCGCGCGGACGGCCACAGCTTCGACTGGACCAACCGCCTCGCGATCGCCGACGACGGCAGCACCTGCCTCCTCGCCCACCCCGCCGACGACGGCACCGCAGACCGCCACAACCCGGCCTGCCCCGTCCAGCACGACGGGCCGAACGCGGCCGTGCTGGCTCGACCGCTCCGCGGCGCGGACGGCTTCCTGGGCGAGCTCTGCGTCATGCGGACGGCCGGCGTTCCCTACACCGACCGCGATCGCGAGCTGCTGGGCGCCCTGGCCGACATGGCCGCGATCGCCGCCGGCACGGCGCGCCTCCGCGAGGCCGAGCAGCAGTACACGATCGTGGCCGAGCGCGACCGGATCGCTCGCGAGCTGCACGACAGCATCGCCCAGGTGCTGGGCGTCATCCACCTCCGCCTGCGCAGTCTCGAGCCGGAGGTGCAGGACGTCCCGGGCGACGGCGTGGCCACCGAGATCGGGGAGCTCGCGGAGATCGCCGACGAGGCCTACAAGGACGTCCGGGAGGCGATCCTGGGGCTGCGCGAGTCGGTGACCTCGGCCGACGGGCTGGAAGGCGCGCTGGGGGAGTACCTCCGCAAGTACTCGCGCCAGACCGGGATCAAGGCGACGCTTCACTGCAACGGCAGCGCGCGCCGGGCGCTCACCCCGCGGAGCGAGGTCCAGCTGCTCCGCGTCGTCCAGGAGGCGCTCACCAACGTTCGCAAGCACGCGGGCGCGCGACACGCGAGCGTCAGCCTCAACGCCGAGGACGGCGTGGTCGCCTTGACGGTGACGGACGATGGCGGGGGATTCGACCCCGGCCGCCTCGAGGAGGCGCTCGACCACGGCTTCGGGCTGGCCTCGATGCGCGAGCGGGTGGAGCAGATTGGGGGTACGCTCGCCGTGCATACTGCGCCGGGCCGGGGGACCCGCGTCGAGGTCCGGCTTCAGCAGGAGGAACCGCGTGCCGCACACGCCACCGTCCCTGCGCGTCCTGCTGGTTGACGACCACCCGCTCTTTCGGAAGGCGCTCGCGGGGCTCGTCAACGGCCAGCTCGACATGACGGTCGTCGGCGAGGCCGACGACGGGCTCGAGGCCCTGGAACGGGTGCGCGCACTCAACCCCGATGTCGTGCTCATGGATGTCAACATGCCGATCGCCGGCGGGGTGGATGGTGTGCGGGCGATCCGGGGCGCGGGCTTCGCGACGAAGATCGTCATGCTCACGATCTCGGAGGAGGACGACGACCTTTTCGACGCCATCCGCGCCGGCGCCAACGGCTACCTCCTGAAGAACATCCGGCCCGAGGTCCTCTTCGACGACCTGCGCGGAGTCATGCGCGGCGAGGCCCCGATCGCCCCGGGGATCGCCCACAAGCTGCTCGACGCGCTCCGCGAGGGACCGCCCCGGCCCCACGCCCCGGTCTCGCGCGACGGCGAGACGTCACTGACCCGGCGCGAGACGGAGATCCTCCAGCTCGTGGCGGGCGGGCTCTCGAACAAGGAGATCGCCACCCAGCTGGTGATCACCGAGGGCACCGTCAAGAACCACGTCCACAACGCCCTCGAGAAGCTCCACCTCTCCAACCGCACCCAGGCGGCGGCCTACACGGTTGCCCAAGGCCTGGGGATGCCGCCCCGCCCGTCCGAGCCGCGACCCGCAGAGCCGCGCCCGGGGGGGTAGCCGACCCCAGCGCCGACGCGGTCGCCACGCCGGGGCGCGCGGTGCCGTTCGATAGACGCTCCGGCCCGTGATTTGTGCCGACGGGCGGATGGTGACGCCGGGTCACGCTCCGTAGCATCGCGCCGAGCGAGCCCTGCCCGGGCTCGCCCGATAGGGGGTACCCGGCGTGATGTCGGACCCGGTCAAGGTCCTCGTCCTGTACGACCATCCGCTTCTCGGCGAGGGGCTGGGCGCCCTCATGGCGTCCGTGCCCGACCTCGAGGTGGAGCGAGTCGCGATGGGCGATCCCGACGCCATGGAGCGAGCGATCGCCAGCGACGCCGACGTGGTGATCCTCGAGGAGGGCGGGCCGGTCGGCCTCGTCGACCTGCTCCGCGACAGCCGCTGCCGGGCCATCGTCGACGTCAGCATCAGCACCTCGCAGGCGTGGACAATCCGCCGCGAGGCCATCGCGCCCGACCCCGACTCGCTGATCGACCGGATCATCGCCGCCTGCCTGGGGAACCGCCGGGCCGCCCCGGCGCCGGTTGCCGCTCCATCGCCGGCGCCGGGGCCGGCGCCCGCGGCCACGCCGTCCGCCGCCCCGTCCCCGACGGCCGCCAGGGTCGCGCCGGTCGCCGGCTGAGCGCGGCCCGAGCTCCTGCCTCGCACCCCACGACGGACCAAGGGTAGGATGTCCGGCATGCCGGATCCGAGCGCGCCGCCCGTCGCGGGCACCCCTCGCCCGCTCGCCGCATCGCGCCCCATCAGCCGGCGGCACGCGCTCGCCGTCATCGGCTCCTCGGTCGCAGGCATGGCGCTCCTCGAGGCCTGCGGCGCCGGCGCCACGCCCGCCGCGCGCGGCTGGCTGCAGGCAGACGTCGACCCGAGCACGCTGGTGGTCGACACGCCGGTGCCGGTCCGCTTCGCGGGAACGGTCGGCGGGGCGTCCATCTCCGGCTCCGCCTGGCTCGTCCTCCGCCCCGCCGGCGAGCTCGTCGCCTTCGACCCTCGCTGCCCCCACGCCCGCTGCGCCTACGAGTGGACCGACGAGGCGACGTTCTCCTGCCTCTGCCATGACGCACGCTTCGACCTCGACGGGAACGTCCTGTCCGGGCCGCCGCCGCGCCCACTCGACGAGTTCCGCGTCCGCGAGATCGACGGCCGCATCGAGATCTACCTCGCGGCCGACTTCTCCACGCCGCGCCCGAGCGCCTGAGCGCCGGCCGCGCGCGGCGCCGGTCCGCCGGTTGACCGCCCGATGAGCGGGCCGGCGGCCATCCCCAGCGCGATCCCGCCCATGACCGCGGCGTAGCTCCGGACCTGCGGCATGTCCCAGAAGCCGCAGACCAGGCAGACGACGACCGCCGCGATGAGGTACGGCGCCATCGTGTGCCGGCCGAGCCAGGTCCGCCAGGCGGAGTAGAGGATCACGGTCGCGTTCGTGATCCCCAGCGGGATGCCTCCCTCCGCGAAGCCGTGGAGGAGGATGTTGTGGCTGTAGGCGACCTGGCGCGTGGCGAAGTCGCCGACGCGCTCCAGGCTGTGCCAGCCGCCACCCACCAGCGGGCTCCCGATCGCGATCGTGACCGCCGCGATCCAGGTGTTCACCCGGTCGACGTCGCTGCCGGCGCTGCCGCCGATGGCCGCGACGATCGCGTCGACGCTCGTCCCGTAGCGCACGACGACGAGGGCGAGGAGCGCGACGGCGCCGACCGCGAGGCCGGCGATGCGGAGGCGCCGCTCGACGCGCCCGCTGGCGAGCACCGCCACCACCGTCCCGATGCCGACGGCGATCAGCGGGCCGCGCGACCAGGTGAGAATCATCACGACCAGCGCGAGCCCGATGACGCCGAAGGCGAGCCAGCGCGTCCAGCGGAGCGCCGCGGCGACCGCGAACGGCAGGGCGATCGCCACACCCATGGCCGTCGGGGTCGGGTAGCCGAGCCCGGCGAGGCGGCCGTTGACGATGCCCGGGAAGGTGAGGAGGTCGACGCCGGGAGCGCCCAGCCAGGCCGCCAGGGCGAGGACACAGCCGGCCGCCGTCGCTCCCAGCACGACGGTGGTGAGCGCCGTGTCCCGGCCGGCAACCAGGTGGGATGCGGCGATCCAGGCGGCCATCATCGCCATCGGACCGCCGGCCAGCCAGCGGATGGCGGAGTCGAAGTAGAGCGGATCCATGCCCGCGGCCAGAAAGCCCGTCTGGGCGGTGTACGCGTAGAGCGCGGTCGCCGCGACGGCCGCCCCGACGACCCACCACGGCGGCCCCTCCGGGCCGACACGGCCGAGGCGTGGCCCGAGCACGAACCGGTCGAGCAGGACCCTCGCCGCCGCGCCGTAGATCGGCATGACGCGGAGGACCTCGCCGGCGATCGGCTCGATCGCGCCGCCGAGGAAGGGGACCACCGCGATCGTGAGGAGCAGCCCGAGCCACGGCGAGAGGACGCCGAGCGCGAGGCCCGTCACGACCCACGCCGGAATCGCCACCGGGGCGAGCGCGGGGACGTGCGCGAGCAGCCAGCACGTGGCCGCGATCGAGGCGAGCCCGGAGCCCCATCCCGCGAGCGCGCCGCCGAGCCCCGTGGAGGAGGCCCCCGGGGCAACGGCCGTCGCCTCCGGCGCGGGCCGCGCGGACCGCGCCGCGACCGCGGCGGGCCCGATCCCCGGCCGCTTCGCGCGGCTCGCCTTGCCCATCGAGCGGCGCCCCTCCGGCTTCTCCGGGCCGGGCGGCGAACCCTCCCGACTCGCGGACAGAGAGCATATCGGCACGGGAACCCAGCGGCTCCGCGAGGATCGTCGGCGCCCGTGGGCCCGACCATGGCGGCGCGTCTGCGCACCATCATCCGCCCGATACATGCCCGGATCGCGGGCACGACTCCCGGCCTGTATCCATCTTCTACCCCCCGGCGGATTGGCTCGCGCGCCCCTGCAGCCGACCATTACCCGCGGTGGGGTGTGCCTCCCGGTGCGCCCCGTGCTGCAACGCGTCGCTAACAGGTCGTAACAGCAGGTGCCACACATGTTCCGGGTCACGTCCCCGACCAAGATGGACGATCGGCAGCTCAACCGGCTGATCAAGCGGGTTCTGCTGCTCCTCGTCGTCGGAACGATCGCCTTCGTGGGCTTCTACGCGCTCGATCGCTGGCGCCCGGCCACCACGCCGATCGTCGACCAGCGCCTCACCGCGCTGGAGCAGGCCGTGCGCGACACGCCGGACGACGTCGCCTCGCGCGGTGAGCTCGCCGACACGTACGTCGCCAAGGGCCGTTTCGAGGACGCGATCGTCCAGTACAACCTGATCCTCGAGTCGAACAAGGAGACCGAGCTGGCCACGTTCGGGCGCGCCGCCGCCTACATGGGCCTCGGCCGACTCGACGACGCGGCGAAGGACTACCAGGCGGTCGTCGACATCGCCAAGGGCGGCGAGATGGCCAACGTCGACCCCACGCTCGAGGCGGCGTACTACAGCCTCGGCTCGATCGCAATGCAGCAGGCAAAGCCGGCCGAGGCAATCCCCTTCCTTGAGAAGGCCCTCGCGATCCAGCGCTCGGACGCGGACGCCCTCTACCTGATCGGGACGGCCTACGTCGCGACCGGCGAGACCGGCAAGGCCGAAACCGCCCTGCGGTCCGCGATCGCCTTCGTGCCGATCGGCTGGAGCGAGCCGTACACGGCGCTCGCCGAGGGCTTCACGAAGGCCGGCAAGACGGCCGAGGCCGAATGGGCCGGCGCCATGGCCGACCTGAACGGTGGGAAGCCCGAGCTCGCCGAGCCTCGCCTCCTCGCGATCGTGGACGGCGACGCCGCGCTGGACGCGGCGATCGGCCTCGGCCTCCTGTACGAGACGAAGGGCGACACCGCGACGGCAGCCGACTGGTATGGCAAGGCGCTCGCCAAGGACCCGCAGAACGCCGCCGCACGTCTCGGGATGAGCCGCGTCGGCCCCGGCGCGACCTCGCTGCCCGCTCTGCCGACGCCCGGCGCGCCGGCCGGAGGGAACGGCTGATGACCGCCGAGATGACCACCGACGGCCTCCCGGTCCCGGCCGCCGACGACACCCCCAGCCCGCCGGCCGTCGAGGGCGAGCCCGAGGCGCAGCCCCGGCGGCGCCGCAAGGCGATCGTCGCGCTCCTCCTCCTGGGCCTCCTGGCAATGCTGGCGACGATTGCCACCTGGTATCTGCTGTTCCGCCAGCCGATACCCCCTCTGCCCCTCCCGGGGATCCCGCAGACGGAAGTGCCCTCCTACGCGACGGCCATCTACGGCGCCCTGCGTCCCTCCGGCGTGGCCGTCAGCCCGTCGGGCGACCGCATCTACGTCGCCCAGTCGTCGGGCGATCGGACCGGGATCGTCTTCGATGCGGGCGGCAACAAGGTCGGCACGATGGCGCCGCCAGAGGCGACCGGGACCGACCAC
This sequence comes from uncultured Chloroflexia bacterium, assembly GCA_963762445.1. Classification (GTDB taxonomy): domain Bacteria; phylum Chloroflexota; class Limnocylindria; order Limnocylindrales; family CSP1-4; genus CTSoil-043. Next base: position 111,684 of record CAVXLA010000007.1, on the reverse strand, counting down.
GCGCCTGTCTACCTGGCGATTGACCCCCTCACGAGCGAGGTCTACGTCAGCGACCGCCTGGCCGGGGCGATCTACATCTACGACCGCGACGGGGCTTTCCAGCGCGAGCTCACGCTCGCGCTGCCGCGGCCGGGCTGGCAGCCCCTGGGGTTGACCTTCGACACCAAGGGCAACCTGTACGTGACGGACCTCTCGGGCCCCTTCCAGAAGGTCCTCGTCATCGACCGCACGGCCACGGTCGTCCGGACGCTCGGCGAGACAAGCAAGCTCTCGTTCCCGAACGGGGTCGCGGTCGACGGGGCCGGCAACGTCTATGTGTCCGACAGCAACAACGGCCGCCTGCTCATGTTCGGCGCCGATGGCACGATCCATGCCCAGATCGGCCGCGGAGCCGGCCAGGGCAACCTCGGACTGCCGCGCGGTCTGGCCGTCGACGGCAGCAGGCGGGTGTTCGTCGCCGACTCGACCGGCCAGGGCGTCTTCGTCTACCGCCCACCTACCGACGACAGCCGCCGCCTCGATTTCCTCGGCTACATCGGCGGCGAGGGCGTGGGGGACGCGCGGTTCGAGTACCCCAACAGCGTCGCGGTCGACGCGCGCGGACGCGTGTACGTGGCTGACACGTTCAACGACCGCGTGCAGATCTGGAGCTACTGAGGCTCCTGGGATCACGAAGAGGGAGGTGACGCCGGACCGATGCTCGCCGCCGATCGTGGCGGCCCATTCGTCGAGACACCGCAGAGTCAGAGAAAGGAGGTGAGGACAGTGAGGCGATGGACGCTCCTGCTCGCAGGAGCCGCGCTCTGGCTGTTCCTTGCCGCGATTCCGGCCCTGGCGGATGGTGGACCTCACGTGGCAGCGAACAACGACGGCTCGGGCCCCCTGGGCCTCACGTCCGACAGTTGCGCCGGCTGCCATCGGGCCCACACCGCGCAGGCCGAATTCCAGCTCATCACCGACCAGGCGACGCTGTGCCTGGTTTGCCACGGCACCAATGGGACCGGCGCCACGACCAACGTCGTGGACGGCGTCCAGTTCGACGCCGGCGATGCGAGCGCTGGCACCATCAGAGGGACCGCCGTCATCGGCGCCCTCCGCGGTGGCGGCTTCGTCTTCGCCCGTATCGCTTCGTCGGACGCGTGGCGGAGCGCCACCGGGAACCGCAAGGTTCCTGCCCTGGCTTCGGGACTGCCGACGACCTCGGCGCACCTGAAGCTTGCGGGCGCCACGTTCGCGACCACCCCGGGACGCGCCTGGGGCAACGGGCCCGACTCTACGACGCCCGAGCCCGGGCCGGTCGTGACGCTCGCGTGCGGGTCGTGCCATAACCCGCACGGGAACGGCAACTACCGGATCCTGAGGCCGGAACCGAACCCGCCGCCGGGACTCACCGAGCCCTTGGCGGCCCCGGCGATCGTCCCCGACGGCCCGACGCTGGCGGCGGACCTCAACGGGGCCACGCGCAACTACACCGTCATCCAGACCGATGCCTCCGGCGGCCAGATCTACCTCGCAACTGACGTCGCTGCCGTCGGCAACGCTTCCGCCGGTGACTACTGGCACCAGCGCGTGCCGTGGACGTCCGCGAGCCGGAACGACTACGACAATCCCATCGGCAATGCCGACAAGACGATCTTCAAGACCCAGATCACCGCGTGGTGCAGCACATGCCACACGCGGTATTACCAGAGTGGGTTCGGCAACGAAACCACCGACGCCATCTACAAGTACCGGCACGACACCACGAGCAGCAGGCCGTGCACCACGTGCCACGTGGCCCACGGCTCGAATGCCCTGATGCCCGGGTACAACTCCCAGCACGTGGCGTTCCCCGACAACATCGTGGGCGGCGTGTTCGACCCGGTGTCGACCACCGCCAGCACCGACAGCCGCCTCCTCAAGGTCGACAACCGCGGAACGTGCCAGATGTGCCACGACCCGACGGACTCGGGGGAGCCTGCTGCTGGCCCCGTGCCCGTCCCGATTCTTCCCTGACCTAAGACAACGTCCAGCGGTCCACCGCGAGCCGACCTCCACGCCGGTTGCGCCAGGACCTACTCCCAACCCCGTGGTCGCTTCCGCGACCACGGGGCCCCGGAGGACTCAGGCAACATGATCACCAAGCGTCAGACCGCTCAACACCGCGCCGGTCCTGTCTTCGGGGCCGTGCTGGTGGCGGTCGTGGCGGTCCTCGCCTTTACGCCGGTCGTCCCGTCGGTCGGCGCCGTCGATCCCACGCCCGCTCCGGCCGTCGATCCGACGCCAACGCCGACGCCCGATCCCTCGCCAACGCCGACGCCCGATCCCTCGCCAACGCCGACGCCCGATCCCTCGCCAACGCCGACGCCCGATCCCTCGCCAACGCCGACGCCCGATCCCTCGCCAACGCCGACGCCCGATCCCTCGCCCACGCCGAGCCCGACGCCCAGCCCGAGCCCCACTCCGACGCCAACGGTCGTTCGCGGGACCCTGAGCGTGTCGGCTGACGCACCGGCCGCCGGGCGTCGCCGTGTCGATCCAGGATCCATCGTCACCGTCGGCCTGACGGCCCGGGTGCTCGACCGCGCCAAGGACGTGCGGCTGATCGCGATCGTGCCGCCTGGCTGGAGCCCGGTCGGCACCGGCGGCGGGACCGTCGACCCGGACAACGGGACCATCACCTGGATGGAGGGCATCCTCGCCGCCGGCGACCGCGTGACTGAGACGGTGCGCCTGCGGGCTCCGGCCCGGTCGCCGGAGAACCGGCCCGCCTTCGACGCGATCCTCGAGGCCCGGCTGGAGCACGCCGGTGGGCTGCTCGACGCCGCGTCCCTGGGGTTGCGCGTGGCGCCCGACATCATCGTGGAACACGTCACGCTGGCTCGTATCGGCGGCGTCAGCCACCAGGTGGACTACCTCGCCGCCGACGAGCCCCTGCTCGGCGTCGATCGCTACGACACCTTCCGGATCGGCTTCCAATTGCGCAACGCCGACACGGTGCCCGTCGAGGTCACCCCCCGCCTCCAGTTCCGCCTCGGCGGCGAGCCGGCCTATGCCGACGTCCCCCTCGGGCGCCGCGAGATCGAGGTCCCGTTCTACGTCGGCGTGGAGTGGCGCCCGATGGCGGGCGGCCGCGGCACCCTCCCCGGTCCCCTCTCGGAGGAGATCCCGACGAGCGCCATCCGGGTCCACGACCGCGACTTCGACACGCAGGAGCCCGCGGCCGGCGCGCGCTTCATGGGCTCGACCCGCGTTCCCGGCCTCGTCCTGGCAGGCGACTCCTTCACCGAGGTCGAGTTCACGGTGAGAGTCACCCGCGCCCTCCCGCTGGGGCAGGCCTTCGACTTCAGGCTCGTCGACGGTGCCCGGCCGATCCACGGCGCGGCGCTCGGCCAGGTCTGGAGCGCATCGCGGACGGCATTCGCTGCGTCGCCGGGCCAGCGCGACGGCATCCCGGTCGGTCCCCCGGTGGACGCGCGGCCGTCGGCGGTGAGCGGGGTCGACTTCCCGCTGGTGACGCCCGCCCTCATGGCGACGACATGGCTCGCGAGCGGGACGCCAACCTACCGCCTGGCGGTCGCGACCCAGACCGCGCCCGCGACCCGCTACCAGCTCGCGGCCCCGTTCACGTCGCTCCACGTGCCGGACATGACCCTGGTGTCGGACACCTGCGCCGTCTGCCACCGGTCGCACGTCGCCGAGAACACCGGCCTGGTCGCCAGGCCGGCACCCCTGGCGAACATGTGCTTCACCTGTCACGACGGCACGGGCTCGAACCTGGTCACGACGGCGCAGTACACGGACCCGGCGGTGCCCGACAACAGCGCCGGGACCCCGGGCACGGTGCCGAGCGCCTACTACCGCCACGACGCGCTCAGCACGTCGGCGCCGATCGCCCACACGCTCGCGAAGGACAACGAGTTCGGGGGCGCCCTGAACCGGCACGCCGAGTGCGCGGACTGCCACAACACGCACAACGCGACGGCCACGCCGCCCACCCAGTTCACCGACGGCTGGTCGGTTTCGGGACGGCAGGTTGCGATCTCGGGCGTCTCCGTCGCGAACGGCCTGCCCGGCGAGCCGCCGACCTACACGTTCCTCAGCGGCGCGGCCGGGTCCCAGCCGGATCGGGAGTACGAGGTCTGCTTGAAGTGCCACTCCGGGTTCACGACGCTCCCGGCACCCGACCTTACGTTCCCATCGACGTGGGCGCTCGACAAGGCGATCGAGCTGAACCCGGCCAACGCGTCGTACCACCCGGTTGAGGCGCGGGGCACGAACGACTCGGACCAGATGACCTGGAGCCTGAACAACAGCTCGCCGTACAAGCAGTGGAACTTCACGACCGCCAGCACCGTGCGTTGCGTCAACTGCCACGGCGATCCGCGGAAGTACAACGCGACCCTGCCCACGGCCGGGACGAGCCCGACCGCCGCCGGCGACGACCTGGCGCCGCACACGAGCCAGTACCGCGGACTCCTGATCCAGAACTACCGCGACCGGGTCCTGAAGTCGTGGGACGAGGCGTACGACGGGGCCGACTTCGCGCTCTGCTACGTCTGCCACGCGGAGGCCCCCTTCCGCAGCGGCACGGCCATCATGACGGTCTTCGACGACCACGATCTCCACGTGTCGACGATCGCCGGCGACGGCCCCCGCGGCACGAGCATCGACTCGCCAGGGGAAGGCGGCGGCAACGCCATCTGCGCTGAGTGCCACTTCCGCACGCACTCCACGGCGCAGGCGTTCAACGCCGGGGATCGCGCCAACACCGGGCTCGTCAACTTCGCGCCGAATGTCGAGCCGTATCCCGACGCGAACGGCGTGATCAAGTTCACGAAGACGGCGACCGGCGGCAGCTGCACGCTCATCTGCCACGGCTGGCCTCACGACGGCGAGACCTACTGAGCGAGGCGGCACGGGGGACGCCGCCGCCCGAGGTCGCCTCGGGCCATGATCCAGGCCGCCCCAGGGCGGCTGCCCGCCCGGCGCCCCCTGTATCGATCGGTACACCGCCTGAAAGCTCCCCCTATCGGCCGAACCTATGCGCGCGCGCGCATTTGTGTCCCCCGGCAGATGGGATCACCGGCCCGCGACCCGGACAATTGGCCGCAGGTGTCAAGGGACCGGGCATGGACCCGGTGCGCAACGAGGGCAACCGGCAATGGACGCAGCACGAGCGCGCGCCCGGTGGGCGCGCCCGGCGGGAGCGACGCGATGAGCGCGTCGCCCGCCACCCCCAGGGCGACGCCCGCCGAGAAGCTGGAGCGCGAGCTCCTGGCCCGTCTCGGCCTCGACCCGTCCGCCACCCCCGAGGACCTGGGGGCCGCCCACGAGGCGGTCTCCGCGTACCTCGCCGCGGCGCCGCGCGGCCTCCGCTCCTGGGCCCGGACCCAGGCTGCCGGAGCCGACGAGGCGTACGCACTTCTCACGGACCCGGCCGCGCTCGCTCGCGCCGTCGCCCTCGTCGGGGCGGGCGCACGGTCGGCCGTCCTTCCCGGTGGGTCGGCGACACCTCCGGCCCACCGGGATTCCCCTGCGCCGGCTGCCGTCGCGGTTCCCCCCGCCGCGACGGCAGCTCCGGCCCCACCACTGCCGCGCTACGACGAGAACGGGCGCCGGATCGTCAGCGACGACGAGATCGACGCCCTGCTCGCCGAGGTGGATCCGTCCGCCCGCCGCGAGATCGTCGGAACCGCCGCCCAGCGGGCGGCCGCCCTCGCGGCCGTGCGGCCGGTGAGCGCCCCGCGCAGCAGCGCCCTCGGTGAGCTTCTCGCCTCGAAGGCCTTCCGCAACCTTGCCCTGGTCGGCGCGACGGTCGCCGCCATCGGGATCGTCGCCGTCGTCGGCTACGGCTTCGGCGGCAGCGGCGGGGGCGGCATCGGCGCCGGCGCCAGCCCGGCAGCCACCGCGGCGCCCAGCGCCGCGGTGCTCGACCAGGCGAAGGTCGCCACTCTGATGGGCAAGATCCAGGCGAACCCCAAGGACGCCGACTCGCTGATGGCGCTCGGCGACGAGTACTACCGGATCGGCGACTTCACCACGGCCGGCGACTGGTTCACCAAGGTCACCACGCTGGAGCCCGGGAAGGCGCGCGGCTTCCTGGCCCTGGGCGCCACCGCCTTCAACAACGGCGACCAGGACGCGGCCGAGGTCGCCTGGCGGAAGGCGCTCGACATCGACGAGGCGAGCGTCGAGGCGCACTATGACCTCGGCTTCCTCTACTTCAACCGCCAGCCGCCCGACCTGGCGGCCGTCGAGCTCCACTGGAACCGGGTCATCGAGCTGGATCCGGGGAGCCAGCTGGCCAAGACGGTGCAGGCCCACCTGACGGCGATCGCCGGCTTGGCCTCGGCCTCGCCCGGCCCGGCCGGCTCTCCGGCAGCGTCGCCGGCCGCCAGCCCGGCGCCATCGACGGCCCCCGCCAGCCCGGCGCCTTCCGTGGCGCCGTCCGGGAGCCCCCAGCCATGACCGTCGGGGCCGGGATCGGCCTCGTCGTCGCCTTCCTTGCCGGCGTCGTCTCCTTCGCCTCGCCGTGCTGCCTGCCGCTCGTGCCCGCCTACATCGGGTACATGGTGGGCGCCACCGGCGAGGCCGACCGCCGCCGGAGTCTCCTCCACGGCCTGGCCTTCGTCGCCGGCTTCACGATCGTCTTCGTCGCCTTCTGGGCCTCCATCGGGGCGATCGGCTACGCCCTCGCCGACAACGCGAAGTACCTGCGCATGATCGGCGGCGCGGTCCTGGTGGTCCTGGGGCTGCAGGTCGCCGGCGTGATCAACGTGCGGGCCCTATGGCGCGACACGCGGCCCATGCCCGTCTTCGGCGGGGCGGCCCTGGGCGGCGCCACGATTGGCGGCGGGACCGTCGCCCTCGGCGGCGGGACCGGCGTGGGGGCCCCCGGCTACGGCCGTTCGCTCCTCTTCGGCGTCGTCTTCGCCGCCGGCTGGAGCCCCTGCATCGGACCGATCCTGGGCGGGATTATCGGCCTCGCATCCTCGACCGCCAGCGTGGCCCAGGGCACCGTCCTTCTCCTTGCCTACGCGGCCGGCCTCGCCGTGCCGTTCCTTGCCGTCGCGATGGGCGCGACGTGGGTCGCCCGCCGGCTCGGCTGGGTCGGGCGCCACCACCGCGCCGTCTCGCTCGTGAGCGGGGCTTTGCTGATCGTGCTCGGCGTCCTCATGGTCACCAACCTGCTGGCGCGTCTCGCGGCAATCACGGCGCCGCTCGGCGGCTGACGGAGGCACACGCATGACCCAGAACGCAGCTACCCACGAGCTCCCGGGCGGCCCGGTGCCGGCCCCGGGCGCCGCCGAGCGCATGGGCGCCGTGGACTCCGCGCTGGACAGGCTCTGGCACTTCCTCACCTCGATGAAGCTGGCCCTCGTCCTGATGCTCGTCTTCGCGGCCCTGACGCTGGTCGGGACCCTGGTCATCCAGGCGCCGGCCGGCATCTCCGACGACCCGCAGGCCAAGGCCGGCTGGCTGGCCGAGATCCGGCCCCGCTTCGGCGGCTGGACGGACCTCATGGACCGCCTCCAGGTCTTCGAGATCTTCACCTCGGTCTGGGTGCGGGTCATCGGGGCCCTCCTGGCCGCGTCGCTGATCGCCTGCACCGTGCACCGGATCCCGGGCACCTGGCGGACGACGCGGAAGCCGCACGTAGACGTTGGCCCGGCCTTCTTCGAGCACGCGCCCCAGCACGAGGCCATGACCTTCCAGCGGAAGCCGGACGAGGTCCTCGCCGAGGCCGGACAGGTCTTCAAGCGCCACCACTACGGCACGATCACGGAGGACGACGGCACCGTCCACCTCTACGCCGTCCGGAACAGCTGGGCTCCCTGGGCAGGCCTGGTGGCCCACGTCGCCATCGTGGTGATCCTTGCCGGCGCGCTGGTCGGCTCCATGTGGGGCTTCCGCGACGCGCAGTTCATGCTGGCCGAGGGCGCCACCTCCGCGATCCCGACGGTGCCCGGGGCGACGATCACCCTGAACTCCTTCAAGGACACCTACAACACGACAACGGGCGCCCCGCTCGACTACGTCAGCGACATCACGGTGACCCAGGACGGCCAGGTCGCCGCCCAGCAGCAGGTCCGGGTCAACGAGCCGCTCCGCTACCGGGGCATGTCGTTCTTTCAGGCGTTCTTCGGCCCGGCCGCCGTCGTGACCGTGAAGGACGCCGCCGGCTCGACCCTCTACTCGGAGGGCGTCCCGCTCGCCTGGACCTCCAACAACGGCGGTAACAAGGTCGGCTCGTTCACTGTCCCGGGCCAGGACCTGACGGCCTGGATCGTGGCCACCACGGGACCCAACGACCCGAGCGTCAAGCCGGGCCAGGTCGCGGTGGAGCTCTACCGCTCCGACACCGGCGACGCGGTGACCCAGCAGGCGATCGACCAGGGCGTCGCGACGACGATCGAGGGCCTGGTCTTCACCTTCGACCGCGAAACCAAGTTCACCGGCCTGAGCGTCGCCAACGACCCCGGGACGCCCCTCGTCTGGCTCGGCTGCGTCCTCCTGATCGTCGGGTTCGTCATCCGCCTCTACGTCCCGTACCGGCGCATCTGGGGCCGCCTCGTGGCGCGGCCGGGCGGCGGCACCTCCCTCTCCCTGGCTGCGGTCGGCCGCCGCGACACCGGCTTCGACACCGAGTTCACCACCATCGTCACGGAGATCCGCCAGGCCGTGTCGGCCCAGGCGCGGAGCTAGGAGCGGAACCATGGAAAAGATGGCCATCTACTCCCTCGAAGCAGGGATCGCGATGACGGCCCTGGCCCTGATCGCGTACGTCCTCTACGCCGTCTCCGGCGTGCGGGCCGCCCGGCTCGCCGCCGCGGGCGTGCCGATGTCCACCGGCCGCGTGGGCTTCGTGTCCGGGCCCCGGACCGCCTCGATCGGGCACTACGCCACGATCCTGGGGTGGCTGGGCTTCCTCCTGCTGGGCGCGAGCCTCGTCTTCCGCACCATCGCCACCGGCCACGGGCCCTTCTCCAACATGTACGAGTTCTCCGTCGCCTTCGCGTTCGGGATCCTCGGCGCCTACCTCTGGTTCGAGCGCAAGTACCACCAGCGCGTCCTGGGCCTGCTGGCATTCCCCGTCGCCCTCGCCCTCCTGGGCTACGCCCTGACGATCCCGGCCGACATCGAGCCGCTCGTCCCGGCGCTCCAGAACAACCTCCTTCTCTCCGTTCACGTCGCCACGGCGATCGTCGCCTACGGCTCCTTCACGATCGCCTTCGCGGCAGCCCTCCTCTACCTCATCCAGCCCGAGACCGGCCGCTGGGGGCTCCCCAAGCCGCAGGTCCTCGACGAGATCGGCTACCGGGCGATCGTCGTCGGCTTCCCCTTCCTCACCCTCACGATCGTCCTCGGCGCCCTGTGGGCCGACGTGGCCTGGGGCCGCTACTGGGGCTGGGACCCCAAGGAGACCGCGTCGCTCGTGACCTGGTTCATCTACGGTGCCTACCTCCACGCCCGCGTCGTCCGCGGCTGGCGGGGCAACAAGGCGGCGATCCTCCTGCTCGTCGGCTTCGGCGCCACGCTCATGACGTACTTCGGCAACCTCTTCTTCGGCGGGCTCCACAGCTACTCCGGCCTCGGCTGAGCCCCGGCCGACGACGGGAGTGACGCTCATGGATGCAGTGCCGGTCCCCGCGACGCGGCCCTCCGGTCTCGGCGCGGGCCGGCTGCGGACAGTCCTCGTCCTGGCCGTCGTGGCGGTTCTCCTGGTCGCCGCGGCCTGGTTCGTGGACCAGCCCTCGGGCGGCCCCAACGTCCGGCCCGGCGCGGCCCCGGTGGGGGCGCCCCCGCGCGTCGGCGACACGCCCCCGGACTTCTCGGGGACGGCGATCGACGGCTCGGCGGTCTCCATGGCCGCCCTGAAGGGCCAGCCCACGTGGCTGACGTTCGGGGCCAGCTGGTGCCCGGACTGCCGGGCGGAGGCCACCGACCTCCAGGCCGCCTACGTCAAGTACCAGCCGCAGGGGCTGGCCGTCCTGGGGGTCTTCATCGACGAGGACCAGGCTGCCGTCAGCGACTACGCGAGGCGGGTGGGCTTCACCTTCCCGCTGGTGGCCGACCCCCAGGGGACGATCGCCGACCTCTACCGGACCTACGGCATCCCGATCCACTTCTTCGTCGGGCGCGACGGGACGATCCGCGACGTGCGGATCGGGCGGTTGACGCCGGCCGACATGGATCAGCTCGTCTCGCAGCTGGTCAACGGCTGACGAGACGACCGACGGAGTCATCCAGATGAGCGAGCCCGGAACGCCTGCCCCCGCCGACGAGCCGGTCGACGGCACCCGGAGCGCCGCGCACCCGGACGTCTCGACGGAGCTCGACGCGGGCATCCCGGTCGACGCGGCCGACCTCGACGGCGAGGCAGCCCCCGCGAAAGAGGCGGCGGTCCCCACGCGGCACCGCCTCCGCGGCCGCTCGATCCACGTCCGGCTGCCGCGCACCCGCCGCGGGATCTTCGCCCTCCTGCTCGTCGTGGGCGCCTTCGCCTTCGCCGGCGTCTGGACCAGCGTCTCGCTCATCCACTGGACGGAGACGGCCGACTTCTGCGGGCGCTGCCACCAGATGGGCCCCGAGCTGGCCGCCTACGACGCGGGACCACACCGCGACGTCACCTGCGGCGAGTGCCACGTGGAGCCCGGCGTCGACGGCTGGATCAAGGCCAAGCTGAACGGGACCCGCCAGCTGATCCAGGTGATCACCGGGCTCTATCCCAAGCCCGTGCCGCCGCCGGACCACAGCGCCCTGCCGTCGGTGAACGACACCTGCCTGCGCTGCCACTCGCTGGAGCGGCTCGCCACGGCGAACCTGATCACCCGGACCTCCTTCACCGAGGACGAGGCCAACACCCGCCAGTTCGTGGGCCTGATGATCCGGCCCGGCTCGGGCGACGTCTTCGACGTCAAGCGCAGCGTCCACTGGCACGTGCTCCGCCACGTCGAGTTCCGGACACCGGACGAGAACGCCGAGAAGATCGACTACGTCGCGGTCACGGAGGACGACGGGACCGTCAAGGAGTTCGTCGCCCAGGACCAGGTGGAGGTGTCAGAGGATGTCCAGCCCGACATCGACCGCCTCAAGGCGGCCGAGAAGGGCCGGACCATGGACTGCCTTAACTGCCACAACCGCGTGGGCCACCCGATCCCCAACCCGCGCCGCAGCCTCGACGCCGACCTTGCCGCCGGCCGCATCGACCCGTCGCTCCCCTGGATCAAGCGCGAGGGTCTCCGGATCCTCTGGTCCATCTACCCGGACGCGACGGCCGCCGACGCCGAGGCGGACAAGCTGCGCAGCTTCTACGAGCTCCGCTACCCGACCGTGGCCGCGACGCAGAAGATCGCCATCGACCAGGCGATCGCCCAGATCAAGATCCTCTACCGCCTGTCGGCGACGCCGGACATGAAGGTCTCGGCCGCGAGCTACCCCGACTTCCTCGGCCACCTCGACTTCCCGGGCTGCTTCCGCTGCCACGACGGCGGGCACCACCTCGTGAAGGACGGGGTCGTCCAGGAGGAGGTCATCCCGGCGACGTGCGACACGTGCCACACGTTCCCCCAGATCGGGATCGCCGTCGCCAGCCTGCCGCTCGGGGAGCCGCCCTCGACGCACGACGACCCGCTTTACGTCTTCAACCACAAGAACGTGGCCACCTCCCTGGATCCTGGCAGTCAGAGCTGCGGCGAGTGCCATGCCCGGGACTACTGCCTCAACTGCCACCAGACGGGCGCCGTGAACGTGAAGCACGACGAGATGCTGACAAACCACGCGCAGGCGATCCGCGAGGCGGGCAACCAGTCCTGCGCCTACTGCCACCAGCCGGTCTACTGCGCCCGCTGCCACGTGGAGAAAGTGCTGCCGGTCACGGCGCCGTTCATCAGCGGCCAGGGCAGCGTGCCGGAGGGTATCCGCTGGCCGCTTGTGGCGTCCCGGCCGCAGGACGCGGGTTCCGCGGCGCCTGCCGGCAACTGACCGTCACGGCGGGCCGAGCGTTCAGCGGCGCCGACTCGGCGACGCGCCCTCGCCCCGCGGTCAGCCCGCCGCGGGCGGCTCCGGCTCCTCGATCTGGTCGGCGGCGTGGCCGACACCCGCCCACAGGTCGACCTCGCGGAACGGCGCGAAGACCTGCGCCCGGGCGCGGTTCACGCCGACGAAGGCGACGGACTGCCGCGCCTCCCCGACCCGGTCGGCCCAGAAGGTGGCGTCGGTGACCGGGATGAAGGCCCCGTGGAGCTCGGCCAGGCTCTCGCGCAGGCTGCGCTCGGGCAGGACGTGGATCTGGCCGACGACCCGGAAGGGGGGCACCGAGAGGAGCGCGCGCTCGCTGATCTTCGGCGTCCGCAGCTCGCGGATCGGCTCGACCGCGGTGAGCGAGACGGCGAAGAGGACCGACGCCAGGTTCACCTGGGCGAACTCGGCGCGGAGCGGCGGCTCGGTGGACCCGTACTCCTCGATCGTCACGTCCTCGAGGACGAGGTGGGGCTCCTCTGCCTGGTTGAGGATGTCGGTGACCCGGTGCTGGTGGGTCTGGATCGCCCCCCGGACGACGAGCAGCTCCGTGTAGAGCGTCAGCGGGACCGCGCGCAGGCTCCCCAGCGGGTCGAAGGGCAGGCTCATGGCGGCAGTCTAGACGCCCCGACCTTGCAGGCAAACGAACAGCTGCGGATGGCGGCGCGGTCGAGCACCGCCGGCCGGCGCAGCCGCGCATGGGTGCCGGAGCGAAGCACGGCGCGGTCGAGCACCGCGGGCTCCTATCCGGTCGCCGGGCCGGGCCTCCGGTCGGCCGCGGCCCCCTGGGTGACGAGGTGCTCCGCGCCGTGCTGCAGCCCGCTCCAGAGGCGCGCGACCGTGGCCAGCGTGTCGATCTCCGCGACGGCCTTGTCGTCGCGCACCCGGGCGATCCGGGGAAACCGCAGGGCGAAGCCGGACGCGTGGCGGGCCGAGCGCATGATGACGTCGAACGCGACCTCGACGACGATCGCCGGCTCCACCACCCGGTAGCGCCCGTGGCGGGAGATCGTGTGGCCCTCGAACCAGCGCGTGAGGTCGGCGATCTCGGCGTCGGTCAGGCCCGAGTACGCCTTGCCGATCGTGACCAGCGCGCCTGCCACCTCGTCGCGCACCGCGAACGTGTAGTCGGACAGGAGCCCGTGGCGCTTGCCGTGGCCCACCTCGACACCGACCACCACGCAGTCGATGGTGGCCAGCGCCTTCTTCATCTTCAGCCAGCCGTAGCCGCGCCGTCCGGGCGAGTACGCGCTCCCGGGGTCCTTGACCATGAGCCCCTCGTTCCGGCGTGCCCGCGCCTCGGCGAAGATGCGCTCCAGGTCGTCGGTGGATCCGGCCGTCGCCAGGAGGCTGAGCGCGAAGCGGTCCGCGTCGGCCCCGGGCAGGTCCAGCGCTTCGAGCCGCGCCCGGCGCTCGCGAAGCGGCAGCTCCAGGAGGGGGGCCACCTCGCCGCCGCGGGGCCCGGCCGCGAGCAGGTCGAAAGCGACGAAGGCGACGGGGACCTCCTCGAGCATCGCCACCGGAGGCGCCTTCCGGCCCAGGCGCTTCTGCAGGGCGAGGAAGGGCAGGACCGTCCCGTCCCGGAAGGCCAGCAGCTCGCCGTCCACGATCCCGTCCCATGGCAGCCCGCGGGCCGCGGCGGCCACCTCGGGGAACTGCCGCGTCACGTCGTGGAGGTCTCGCGAGTAGAGGCGCACCTCGTCGGCCCGGCGGTGGAGCTGGGCGCGGATGCCGTCGTACTTGTCCTCGGTCCAGACCTCGGGCCCCAGCCGCGAGACGATCTCGGCCGCGTTCTCCGCCGGCGATGCCAGCATGAAGCGGATCGGGTGGAACAGGCGGAGGCGAGCCTCGTCCAGCCGGTCGTCGAGGGCGAGCAGCGCGGCCTCGCCGAGGTCGCCGGTCAGCATGGCCGCACGGGCGAGCGCGGCCGCCGGGCGTCCGAACGCGCGGGCGAGCGCCGCCTCCACCAGGCCCTCCCGGAGCCCGATCCGCATCTCCCCGCCGAGGATCTTCACGACGTACGTCGCCGTCAGCGGGTCGCAGCGGCGGAGGAGCGCCTCGAAGATCGCCGCCTTCGCGGCCGGCCCGCGGGCCGCCTCGATCTCGGCGAACGCGGCCGCGACCTCGGCGACGGAGGGCGCGTCCGGCAATCCGCCGGCGTCGACCGTCCGCGCGGCGAGCACCTCGCCGACCGCCCGGCCCAGGTCCGAATGGCGGTCGTAGGCGGCGCCGAGCTCCGCGCGCGACACCCCGGCGACGCGCACGACGGCGTCCGCGAGCGTCGCCCAGCCCAGGCCGAGCGCCCGCGCGTCGGCCTCGGCGAACGGCCGCCCCGAGAAGAAGACCACGGCCGGCGCGAGGGAGCCCCGGTCGAGCGTGGCGAGGTAGTCGGCGAGGAGGCGGGTCTTCTCCGAGGTCCGCGTCGTGGCGGCGATCCGCTGCCCGACCTCGCTCCAACGGCGCATGTGATGCTCCCCTGTCAGGCGGCCGTCGCGATGGTATACGCTCGCCCTCGAGATGCAGTCCCGGAGCTGGTTTCCCGACGCGATCGAGGGACGGACGGTCGTCCTCCGCCCGCATGTTCCGCGCAACGTGGGAGCATTCACTCGCTGGTATGCCGATCCTGAGGTGGCTCGTCTCACGCGCTACCAGGACGGCCCGATGCGCCCCGACGAGGTCCAGAGGTTCTTCGAGGCGCGGGTCGCCGGCCCGGGCTCGCTGGCCCTCGCGATCCACCTGCGGGAGACAGACCGCCTCATCGGGACCTGCGCCTTCTCGCAGCTCGACGGGGATAACGGCTCCGCCCTCTTCCACATCACGATCGGCGAGCGCGACTGCTGGGATCGCGGCTACGGCACCGAGGCGACCGCGCTCATGCTCGACCATGCCTTCGGGACGCTCGCGCTCCACCGGGTGGGCCTGTCCGTCTTCGCCTTCAACGAGCGGGCGATCCGCTCCTACCGCAAGGTCGGGTTCGTCGTCGAAGGGCGATCGCGCGAGGCGATCTGGCGGGACGGCCATTTCTTCGACGAGATCCACATGAGCGTCCTCGCCGAGGAGTGGCGGGCCATCCGCCGCGGGGTCCTGGGCCTCGAGCCGGCGAGCTCGACGAGCGGGACGGGCGCGGACGCCGACGGACGGCCGGGCGCGGGGCCTGGTGCGGGCGCGATCGCGGCAGCCGAGGCCGCGCGATGACCACCACCGGGCCGGCAGCCGAGGCCGCGCGTGCGGCCTTCCGCGCCCTGGTCGAGGCGAAGGGGCACGTCGTCGAGAACGCCCGGGCGGCCGCGGCCGGCCTCGAGGCCGCGCTGGCCGACGGGGCGCTGATCCGGACGCCGGCCCTCGACCGGATGCTCGGGGATCTCGCCGTCGCCCTCGACGCCGACGTCGAGGCGGGCGAGAAGCTCGGCGCCAAGTCGGCCGAGGCCGCCCGCTTCATCCTCCGGGCGATGTCGCGCGAGCTGGAGAACGCGTAGCGGACGCGCGGGATCGCTCGCGGCGACCGATGACCGGCCAGCCCGGTTGCTGCGGCCCACTCCACGTGTGGAAACGCGCAGCACCGGCGGGTTGACCGCACGCTGGAGCGTGGCGAGCCTGATTCCTACCGGCCCAGCCGGTAACGCGTCGCGTTGAGCCGCGACTCGTGGTGGGGCCCGCGGCCTGCGCCCTACGGCTGCACCAACGTCACGTCCGTCGCGGCGCCAAAGCCGATCCCGCTGATCCCGCCTGCGCCCGGCGCAGCGGACGCGTTCGGGACGAACGAGGCATCGGGGTTCGCGGTCCGGGCACCCGGGGTCACCCGCACCTGGCTGCCGACGGTGACGTCGCCGGCCGCGGCGGCGGCTGCCTTGTGGTAGGCCGTCTTGGCGTCGAGGGGGATCGTGATGGACGTGCCCGACGCGAGCTTGAGGGTGATCGAGTCGGCCGAGACAGCGTCGACCGTTCCCGTGAGCGAGATCCCACCGAACCCGTCGCGACCGGGAAACGCCTGGCCGGTGCCCGTGAACCCCTGGCCGGTGCCCGTGAACCGCTGGCCGTTGGCGGTCCTGCTTGACGTGGCGGCCGCCGGCGCGGTCAGGCGTCCGCCCGCAAACGCGAGCCCGCCGACCGCGATGGCGCCGGCGAGCAGCAGCAGGAGCGAGGTGCTCCGGCTGCCTGGCGACTTCGGCTTCGCGATCACGCTCGCCAGCGGCAGCACGCCCGGGCCGATGCCCGCGGCGTCGCGGGGGCTCGCTGCCGGCGGCGGGGCGTCGCCGACGGGCTGCGTGGGATCGGTCATGGCGGTCTCCTTACTCGTAGCGAAGAGCGGTGATGGGATCGAGCCGGGCGGCCTGGCGCGCGGGCCAGACGCCGAAGACGACGCCGACGATCAGGCTGAAGCCGACGGCGACGACGACGGTGAGCGGGCTGAAGGAGAAGCCCCAGCCGGCGACCGCCGCGATGGCGGCGGAAGCCGCGACGCCGACGACGATGCCGATCAGGCCACCCATGAGCGAGAGGACGAGGGCCTCGACGAGGAACTGGAGCAGGACGTCGGAGCCCCGGGCGCCGACCGCCTTGCGGATCCCGATCTCGCGCGTCCGCTCGCGAACGCTGACGAGCATGATGTTCATGATCCCGATGCCGCCGACGACGAGCGAGATCGAGGCGATGCCGGCCAGCAGCAGGGTGAGCAGGCCCGTCACCGACGAGAAGGTGTCGAGCAGCTGGGCCTGATCGGCGATGTTGAAGTCGTCGTTCGTCCCGTTCGTGCCGTGCCGCTCCTGGAGGACGGCCTTCAGGCGTGCCTTGGTCAGCTCGATCGCGCCGGCCGAGGCGACGCTGACGGCGATCGAGCGGACCCTGGTGCCCGCCACGAAGTAGCGTTGGGCCGTCGAGATCGGGACCAGGACCTGGTCGTCCTGGCTTGACGTTCCGGACGTGCCCTTGGCCTGCAGGATCCCGACCACGCGGAAGGGGATCCTGCCGACGAGGATCTCGCGGCCGATGGCGTCCTTGCCCAGGCCCAGGTCGTCGGCCGTCGTCGACCCGAGGACGGCGACGCGCAGCGATTCCTGGTTGGCGACCTCCGTCAGGAACGAGCCCTGCCAGATCTCGTAGGTGCGGACGGCCAGGTAGTCGGCCGTCGTGCCCACGACCGAGGTCGTCGTGTTCTTGTCCCCGGCGATGACGACGGCCTGCGTCGAGACCTGCGGGGCGACTGCCGCGACGCCCGCGAGGGCGGCGATCGCCTCCGCGTCGCCGAGCGTGAGGGTCGTCGCCGAGCCTGCCCCCTGGCGGACGAATCCGCTGGTCGCCGAGCCGGGCTGGACCGTCAGGAGGTTGGTGCCCAGGCTCTGGATCCGGTTCGTGATCCCGCTCGTCGCCCCCTGGGCGACGGCCACCAGGGCGACGATCGAGCCGACCCCGATGATGATGCCGAGCATCGTGAGGACCGCGCGCAGGCGGGCGGCGGCGAGGCGCGAGACGGCCAGCTGGACGAGCTCGAGGTACCTCATCCGACGAGCAGCCCGTCGCGAACGTGGACCTGTCGCGTCGCCGCGACCGCGACGTCCGAGTCGTGGGTGATGAGGACGATCGTCGTGCCGGCCGCGTTCAGCTCGTGGAGCAGGCGCAGCACCTCGGCGCCGGAGGCGGAGTCCAGGTTGCCGGTCGGCTCGTCGGCCAGGATGAGGACCGGTCGCGTGACGAGCGCCCGCGCGATCGCGACCCGCTGCTGCTGGCCGCCGGAGAGCTCCGACGGCTCGTGGTCCAGCCGGTCACCGAGGCCCAGCCGCTCGAGGGCCGACCGGGCGCGCGCGTGCCGCTCGTGGCGGGCGACGCCCTGGTAGAGGAGCGGCGTCGCCACGTTCTCCAGGGCACTCGTCCGGGGCAGCAGGTTGAACGACTGGAAGACGAAGCCGATCGCCCGTCCGCGCACCCGGGCGAGGTCGTCGTCGTCGAGAGTCTCGACCGACGTCCCGGCGAGGTGGTAGCTGCCGCCGGTGGGCCGGTCGAGGCAGCCGATGATGTTCATCAGGGTGGACTTGCCGCTCCCCGAGGGCCCGACGATGGCGAGGAAGTCGCCGGCGCGGACGTCGAGGTCGACGCCGCGCAGGGCGGCCACCTCGAGGCGGCCCGTCGAGTAGACGCGGGTGATGCCGCGCAGCTCGATGACCGGCGAGCCGTCCGGGCGGAGCCAGGCCCCGGCGGCCTCCGGGTCGGGCGGCTGGATCGGCGGGGCGGCCGATGACGGCGGGATCGACGAGCCGGTGGCGTCGGCGGGCCCGATCATGGCCGCACCTGGAACCCGCCGCCGGGGAACGCGCCGCCTCCATCAAGGCCGGGGATCCGCGTCGTCGTGGTGGTGCTGGTGCTCGTGCGGTCGCTGGCCGTCCCGACGACCACCGCCGTCCCCTCGCTGATGCCGCTCTTGATCTCGGCCAGGGAGGAGCTGATCAGCCCCACGTCAACCGCGACCGATGTCGGCTGCCCGGAGGCGTCGAGGACCCGCACCGTGTAGGTCCCGTCGGTCGCCGTGCCGAGCGCGATCGCGGGCACGGCGAGGACGTTGGTGGCCGAGGCGGTGGTCACCGCGATCTCCGCGCTCATGCCGGGGACGGCGCCCTTCGGGGCCTCCGGCAGGGTGACGACGATGCCGTAGCTGACGACGCCGCCGCTCGCCGAGGCCGGCACCTGGTCGATCTGTTCGACGGTGCCCGTGACGTCCTTCGCGAGCGCCGTGATCGTCACCGTCGCCGCCTGACCGACCGCGATCAGGGGCAAGTCGGATTCGGTGACCGAGGCCGTCACCTCGAGCGCCGCCGACCGGACCGAGATGGCGGTCCCCGACGGCGCGGTGAGGCCCGGGCTCACGTTGACGGCGACCACGAAGCCGTCCACGGGACAGGTGATCGTCGCGCGCTCGATCACGAGCTTCGCCTCGGCGACCGCCTGCTCGGCCTGGGCCACCGACACCTTGTCGGCGGCGATCGTGGCCTCGTCGGCCGGGCCGGTCCTGGTCGTGTAGGCGAGCTCCGCCGCCTGCAGGCTCAGCTGGGCGGAGGTGGTCTGCTGGGAGGCCTGGGTGGTCGACTGGCTGACCTGGAGCTTGAGGCTCGCGAGGCTCTGCTCGGCCTGCGTCGCGGCCTTCGTGGCGGCATCGGTGGTGGTCTGCGACGGCGCGACCTTCGATTCGTACTGGCGCTGCGCCGAGGCCCACGACAGCTCCGCCTGGGCGAGCTGGGTCGCGAGCTGGTTCTCCTGCGCCGTCAGCTGCGCCGTGGTGGAATCGCTGCTGCCCTGGGCCGAGGTCAGGGCCTGCTGCGCCTGCGTGACGGCCGCGGTGGCCTGCGTGACGGCCGCCTGGTCCTGCGAGATGGCCGCCTGGTCGGCGGCGATCGCGGCCGGGTCCTGGGGGGTGGCCGCCTGGTCGGTGGCGAGCTTCGCGCGCGCGGCGACGAGGGCCGCCTCGGCGGTCGACAGGGTGGCCTGCGCCGAGCCGAGGCTCGTGGACGCCGCCGAGACGGCATTCGCGGCCTGCGAGAGCTTCAGGGCGTTCTGGCTGCGGCTGTCGGCGACCGACTGGACCGTGCCCTGGTGGGAGAGCTTCGCCGCCGCGAGCGCCTCGTCGGCAGACGCGACGACATCGGCCGTCGGTCCCGCCTTGGCCGTCGCGAGCTCGGCCCTGGCGTCGGCGACGGCCTGCTCGGCCTCGGTCACCTTGAGCGCGTTCTGGGCGGCCGACTGCGTGTACGAGGCGCGGGCGTTGGCGAGCTGCTGCCGTGCCTGCGTCACCTGGAGCAGCGCCGACGCCTTCTCCGTCGCCGTCAGGCCGCCCTTGTCGCTGGCCAGGCGCGCCCTGGCCGCGAGGAGGTTTGCCTCGGCGACCGCGAGGTCGAGCTCAGCGCTGCTGGTGTCGGCGGTGGCGAGGAGGTCGCCGACCGCGACGGCCTGGCCCGGGGTGACGGCGACGGTCTTCACGATCCACGAGGTTGCACCGCCCGTGCCCGCGGTGGACGCCGAGGTCGAGCTCGTCGCCACGGACGGGGCGCTGCCGAAGGCGAAGTCGTACGTGGTCCCCGCCACGATCGTCCCCGTCGCGGCCACCTGGTCCACGACGTCGGTGATCGTCGCCTGGCTCGTGAGGTATTGCGTGGCTGCGGTCCCGCCGAGGTTGGGCCCGACCACGGCGAATGCCGCGGCGCCGATCCCGACCACGACGAGGAGCGCGGCGCCCAGCGTCTTCCAGCGCATCCGTGGGTCTCCGTCGATCCGTGTCCGCGCGGCGCGAGATGGGCAGCCGCATGCGTCAGGCGGGAGCGTGGCCCCGAAGCCTGAAACCAGCCTGAATCAAGCCGTGGCCTGCATGGGCGCGAGCGTCGGGATCGCTTGACGGCGCGGGCGGCGATCATCACGATCGCCGGCGAGGAGGGGAATCATGGCCGAGCCACCGCAGCGGCTGGTCCCGTCGCAGCCGCCGGCGGTGCCGGACCCGCAGGCGCCGCCGGCCGCGCCCACGCCACCGCCCCCGCCCGACCTGGACCCGGCGACGCGGCGGGCGCTGGCTGCCGGTCTCTTCAACCGCTGCTGGGAGCTCCTCGAGCTTCCCGCGCGGACGCCCGAGCAGGACGCCGAGCTGATCCACGCGGCGCACGCCTCGCGCTTCCACTGGGGCGAGATCGCGGACACGCCGGCCCGTCTCTGGCGCGGCGAGTGGATGTGCAGCCGCGTGTACGCCGTCCTGGGCCGGGCGGAGCCCGCCCTCTGGCACGCGCGCCGGGCCGTGGCGCTCGTCGAGGCCGGGGGCGCGGCCGTCGAGGACTGGGATCGCCCGGCCGTCTACGAGGCGATGGCCCGGGCGTCGTTCGTCGCGGGCGATGCCGCCGAAGGCGCGGCGTGGACGTCCCGTGCCGCCGCGCTGGCCGCCGCCGTCGCCGACGCGGAGGACCGCGAGGTCATCGAGCGAGACCTGGCGACCCTGCCGGGGTAGCGGCCGGCGGGTGCGGGCCGGTGGGACGCGCGGCAGCCGGCGGTCGCGGACGCAGGCGCCCGGTCGCCGGCGGCCTCACGCTTCGCTGGACGCCGCCCAGATGTTGATCCCGCTGTCCGTGGCGTGGCGGTCGATCTCGGCGAGCTCCTCCGCCGAGAACGCGAGGTTGTCGAGCGCGGCGAGGTTCTCGTCGAGCTGGGCCACGCTGCCCGCCCCGATGAGCGCCGAGGTGACGCGCGGGTCGCGCAGCACCCAGGCGAGGGCCATCTGGGCGAGGGTCTGCCCCCGCCGTCGGGCGATGCCGGCCAGCGCGCGGACCTTGCCCAGCGTGTCGCCGTCCAGGAGGCCCGGGGAGAACGAGCCTCCCGGCCGCGCCCGAGAGCCGGCCGGGATCCCGTCCAGGTACTTCCCGGTCAGGAGCCCCTGCCCCAGCGGCGAGAAGACGATGCAGCCGACGCCCTCGTCGCCCAGGACGTCCAGGAGGCCTCCTTCGATCCAGCGGTTGAGCATCGAGTACGAGGGCTGCGAGATCAGGAGCGGCGTTCCCAGCTCGCGCAGGATGACGACGGCCTCGCGCGTCCTCTCGGCCGAGTACGACGAGATCCCCGCGTACAGGGCCTTGCCCTGCCGCACCGCGGCGTCGAGCGCGCCCATGGTCTCCTCGAGCGGCGTCGCCGGGTCGGCCCGGTGCGAGTAGAAGATGTCGACGTAGTCCAGGCCCATCCGGCCGAGGCTCTGGTCGAGGCTCGCGAGCAGGTACTTGCGGGAGCCCCAGTTGCCGTACGGGCCGGGCCACATGTCGTAGCCGGCCTTCGAGGAGATCACGAGCTCGTCCCGGTAGCCGCGGAGGTCGCCGGCCAGGATGCGGCCGAAGTTCTCCTCCGCGGACCCGTAGGGCGGCCCGTAGTTGTTCGCCAGGTCGAAATGGGTGACCCCCCGGTCGAAGGCCCGGCGGATCACCTCGCGCTGTCGGTCGAGCGCCTGGTCGTGCCCGAAGTTCTGCCAGAGCCCGAGCGAGATCGCGGGCAGCTGGAGCCCGCTCCGGCCGGAGCGCCGGTACTGCATGGCGTCGTAGCGGGTGGAGGCGGGAACGTACGTCATGGCGCGATTCTGCCACCTGCCCAGCCGCGGCGGGCCGCCTCGCGGCCCGCGAGATCCACGCGGCCGGTGGTTCGGGTAGGGTGTGCCGGAACCACGCCCGAGGGTACCCGGAGAGGATGCCGGATCAGGCCGCAGCTCGAGCCGCCACCGTCGCGTTCGAGCACGTCAGCAAGCACTACGACCGACGCGCGCTGAGGCGCGGCGCGCCCGGCGCCGTGAACGACCTCTCGCTGGCCGTGCCCGCGGGCAGCATCTGCGTCCTCGTCGGTCCCTCGGGCTGCGGCAAGACCACCTCGCTCAAGATGGTCAACCGGCTCATCGAGCCGACGGCGGGGCGGATCCTTCTCGACGGGGAGGACGTCGCCGGGCGCGACCTGGCGGAGCTGCGCCGCGGGATCGGGTACGTCATCCAGCAGGTGGGCCTCTTCCCCCACGAGACGATCGCCGAGAACGTGGCGACGGTGCCGCGCCTGCTCGGCTGGCCCGCGGCGCGGCGCCGGGAGCGCGCCGAGGAGCTCCTCGACCTGGTCGGCCTCGAGCCGGGGACCTACGCGCGGCGCTACCCGGTCCAGCTGTCCGGGGGCGAGCGCCAGCGCGTCGGGGTGGCCCGGGCGCTCGCCGCCGACCCGCCGATCATGCTCATGGACGAGCCCTTTGGCGCCGTGGACCCCATCGTCCGGGAGCGCCTGCAGGACGAGCTCCTGCGGCTCCAGGAATCGCTCGCCAAGACGATCCTCTTCGTCACCCACGACATCGACGAGGCGATCAAGATGGGCGACCTCGTCGCCGTGCTGGCCGACGGCGGCGTGCTCGCCCAATTCGGGCCGCCGGCCGAGATCCTGGCCAGCCCGGCGTCGCCGTTCGTGGCCCGCTTCGTCGGGACCGACCGAGGCCTCAAGCGCCTGAGCCTCAGCCGGGTCGC
The DNA here is from genome assembly GCA_963762445.1 of uncultured Chloroflexia bacterium. Classification (GTDB taxonomy): domain Bacteria; phylum Chloroflexota; class Limnocylindria; order Limnocylindrales; family CSP1-4; genus CTSoil-043. Next base: position 88,687 of record CAVXLA010000007.1, on the reverse strand, counting down.
GGACCTGGAGCTCCTGTCGCCGGTGACGGCGCGGGCCGGCGACATCGGGACGGACGCGCACCGCCGGGCCCTGGCCGGGTCGTTTCCATGGCTCCTCCTCCTCGACGAGCTCGACCGGCCGGTGGCCTGGATCGCCCGCGACGAGATCCGGCCCGGGAGCCCCCTCACGGAATCGCGGTCGTCGCCGGCCGCTCCCCTCCTCGACCGGCGGGCCACGCTCAAGGACGCCCTTTCGATCCTCCTCGACGCCGACGTCCACGCCGGGATCGTTGTCGACCAGGCGAAGCGCGTCATGGGCCTGGTGACGGTGGCCGCCATCGCCGGGCTCCTTCGCGACACGGCCCCCGGCGAGGAGGCGGGACGCGACGGGGATGGCCCCGACGGGACGGCGCCGGCCGGCGCCCGACCCGGGAATGCGAGGCGCGCTCGGAGAAGCGGGGGCGCGAGGCCGGCCGGATGACGATCCGCTGGGACTGGATCGCCGGCAACCTCGACGAGATCGCCGCGGCGACGCTCGACCACGTCGTGCTCACCGTCGTCGCCGTGGGCGTGGGCTTCGCGCTCAGCCTGGCCCTGGGCCTCGCGGCGTACCGCTGGCGGCCGCTCTACGGCCCGATCGCCGGCGTCGCCGGGCTGCTCTACACGATCCCGAGCCTGGCCCTCTTCGCCGTCCTCGTGCCGTTCACCGGGCTGTCCGTGCTGACGTCGGAGATCGGCCTCGTGAGCTACACGCTGCTCATCCTCGTGCGCGGCGTCGTCTCCGGGCTCGACGCCGTGCCGAGCGATGCCATCGAGGCCGCCACCGGGATGGGCTACACGGGGCGCCAGCGCCTGGCCCGGGTGGAGCTGCCGCTGGCCGTGCCCGTCATCGTCGCCGCCCTCCGCCTCGCCACGGTCACGACCATCGGCCTCGTGATGGTGACCGCGCTGATCGGCGAGGGGGGCCTGGGCCAGCTCATGCTGCGCGGCTTCAACCGCAGCTTCCCGACCATGGTCTACGTGGGGATCGTGGTCTCGGTCGCCCTGGCGGTGGCGTTCGACCTGGCCCTCGTCGGGTTCCAGCGGCTGCTGACGCCATGGGCGCGGGCCCGGGCGGCCTGACCGTGGACATCCTCGGCAGCGGGGTCGCCTGGCTGCTCGACGCGGCCCACTGGAGCGGATCGAACGGGATCCCGGCGCGCCTGCTCGAGCACGTCGCGCTCTCGGGGGCCTCGCTCCTCGTCGCCGCGCTGATCGCCGTGCCGGTGGGCCTCTACACCGGCCACACGGGCCGCTGGGGGACCTCCGTCCTCAATGTCGCGAGCATCGGCCGCGCGGTCCCGTCGTACGCGCTCCTGCTCGTCTTCTTCACCCTCACGGGCGCCCTCGGCGCGCCCACCACGCTGCCGACGCTCGTCCTGCTCGCCATCCCGCCGCTCCTCGCCGGCGCCCACGTCGCGCTCCGCGAGGTGGACCGCGACATGATCGAGGCAGGTCGGGGGATGGGGATGCGCGAGCTCCAGGTCCTCCGCCGGGTGGAGCTCCCCGCCGGGATGCCGCTCATCCTCGTCGGCGCCCGCACGGCGGCGGTCCAGGTGGTGGCGACCGCGACTCTTGGCGCGCTCGTCGCGGGGGGCGGCTTCGGGCGCTACATCGTCGACGGCTTCGCCCTGCGGGGAGCGGAGGGGACGGCCCGCCTGGTGGCCGGAGCCATCCTCGTGGCAGCCCTCGCGATCGCGACGGAACGCGCCTTCACGGTGATGGAGCGGCGATTCGCGGTCCGCGGGGTCACCCGGCCCGGGGCGCCCGGGGAGGTCCCGGCGCGACAACCTGGGCTCTGAGCTATCGTTGCCGCTCCGCGGCCGCTGGGGGAAGCGCCCGGTGGGGGATGCGCCCGGTGGACGATCCGCGGACCACGGAGAAGGAGGACCCATGCGGAGCATCCGCAGGGCTGCCCTCGGGGCGACGTTGCTCGCGCTGCTCGTCGGCGCGTGCACGTCGGGTGGGGGCAGTCCAACGCCGGCGGCGGCAACGCCCGCTCCGGCGACGCCCGCGCCAACCGCGAGCGCGGCGCCCACACCCGTCCCCGCATCGCTTGCCAGCACCCTCGTGCTGGGCGGGCCGCCCGAGTGCCCGCAGCGCCCGTTCTGCGCGGTCGGGCTGGAGAAGACCTACGGGCTCACGTTCAAGGAGTTCAAGCCGCTCGACGCCGGGGGCCCGATCACTGTCGAGGCGGTCAAGAACGGCCAGGTCGACATCGGCCTGCTCTTCACGTCGGATCCCGCCATCGCCGCCAACGGCTTTGTCCTCCTGGCGGACGACAAGCAGCTCCAGCTGGCGGACAACCTCGTGCCCGTCGTCCGAACGGCTGTGCTCGACGCGACGCCGGCCATCGCGGACATCCTGAACCCGTGGATGGCCGCCCTCGACCAGGCGACCCTGACGAGTCTCAACAAGCAGGTCTCGGTCGACCAGAAGGATCCCAAGGACGTCGTCAAGGCGTGGCTCGGCTCAGCCGGGCTCACGTCGGGGACCGCCGGCGCGGGCACGACCGTCAAGGTCGGCTCGACCAACTTCTACGAGCAGGAGATCCTCGGCGAGCTGTTCGCCCAGGTCCTCGAGGCGAATGGCTTCACGGTCGAGCGGAAGTTCCAGCTGGGCAACCGCGAGATCGTCTTCCCGGCCCTCGAGGCCGGCGAGATCGACATCCTCGCCGAGTACGCCGCAACGGCCCTCGAGTACGTCAACAGCGGCGCCGGCGAGGCGTCCACCGATCCAGTGGCCACCGTGGCCAAGCTCAAGGAGCGGCTTGCGCCGAAGGGGCTCACGACGCTCGACCCGGCGCCGGCCACGGACCAGAACGGCTTCGTCGTCACGAAGGCGACGGCCGAGAAGTACGGGATCTCGAAGCTGAGCGACCTCGCGAAGCCGGCGCCGTAGGCCGTCGCCTCGCGCCTTCTCGCGCAACGTCGACGCCCGCGGACGGCCACCGTTCGCGGGCGTCGGCATGTCCCGGGGCACGGCGCGGCGTGGCGCCGTGTCCCCCGGGCGGCCGGGTGGTCGCCCGTCAGCCCCGACCTTCCCGATGATCGGCAGCGCGCCCGGTCGCCACGAAGGCGACGACGCCGCCCACCGAGGTGACGACCAGGATCGCCGCGTGGACGAGGAACGCCAGCGCGAAGGCCGCATCCGGCGCAGTCCCGACCGCGCGGCCGATCTCCACCGCCGCGAGCTCGAAGGTGCCGACGTAGCCGGGCCCGGCCGGGATCGCGGTGACGAGCGAGACGCCCGCCGCCAGGAGCGCCGCCTGCCCCCAGGTCAGCTCGACGCCGATCGCCTGGCCCGCCGCGGCGAACGCGACGATGGTCGCCGCCCACGCCCCCAGCGACCAGCCGATCGCGGCGGCCATCGTGGCCGGTCGCCCGGCCACCGCAAGGCCGCCCCGCAGGCGCGCCGCGGCCCGGGCCACCGCCGGGCGCCGTTCGGCCGCGGCGACGACGCGATCCGCGAAGGGCAGCCGGTGGGCGACGAGCGCGAGCGCGAGGCCCGCGACCAGCAGGCCGGTCGCCGCCAGGCCGAGGAGCGCCGCACTCGCCACGAAGCCACGCACGGAGAGGACGACGATCGCTGCCGAGGCGATCGTCACGAGGACGCCCGTGTCCACCACCCGCTCCACGACGACGGTGCCCAGGACGCTGGCCCGGGAGACGCCGGTCCGGTCCCCGAGGTGGTGGCTGCGGACCAGCTCGCCGAGGCGTGCGGGCAGGACGTTGTTGGCGAGGTAGCCGACGAGCAGGGAGGCGCCGACAGGCGCGAGCGGCAGCCGGGCCACGGGCGCCAGGAGCGCGCGCCAGCGGATGGCCCGCAGGGCCACGTCGAGGGCGATGCAGGCGAGCGACGCAGCGACCCAGGCGAGGTTGGCCCCGCGGAGCCAGGCCCAGGCCGCCTCCAGGTCGACCCGACCCACGACGAGCCAGACTGAGAGCGCGGAGATCGCGAGGCCGAGAATCGCCCGGATGGCCGGCCGGCTCACCCGGAACGATCCGCCCCGCCCGGCCAACGAGCGTCGGCGGGGCTCGAGTCGGCCGCCAGCTCCGTGGTGGGGGCCGTGCTGCGGCTGACCGCCACGCCGGGCCGCTTCGGCGTCAGCTTCGGCGACGGCCGCACCCGGACCCGGTGGAGCGCGAAACGGGCGCAGACGCGGAGCGTCGAGAGGCCGTAGACGATGCTCCGGCGCAGGCCGACGGAGCTGGCCTCGGCGAAGTACCGGGTCGGGACGCCGATCTCGCCGATCGCCAGCCCCGCGGCCACCGCCTGGGCGACGAGCTCCTGGTCGAAGACGAAGTCGTCGCTGTTGCGGTGGTACGGGATCGTCTCGAGCAGGTGCCGCGAGTAGGCGCGGAACCCCGTGTGGTACTCGGAGAGGCGCAGTCCGAAGACCCGGTTCTCGAGGGCGGTCAGGAAGCGGTTGCTGACGTACTTCCAGCGCGGCATCCCCCCGGCCAGCGGGTCGCCCAGGAAGCGGCTGCCCAGCATGAGGTCGGCCTCGCCGCGGAGGATCGGCTCGACGAGGGCCGGGATCCGGGTGGCGTCGTACTGGTAGTCGGGGTGGAGCATGACCACGACATCGGCGCCGGCCTTGAGCGCCGCGTCGTAGCAGGTCTTCTGGTTGCCGCCGTAGCCTCGGTTCTGGCGGTGGACGATCACGTCGAGGCCCAGCCGCCGGGCGATCTCGACGGTCTGGTCGCGCGACACGTCGTCGACGAGGATCACCCGGTCGACGATCTCGCGGGGCACGTCCGCGTAGGTCCGCTCGAGGGTGAGCGCGGCGTTGTAGGCGGGCATGACGATGATCAGGCGACCCCGTGCGATCAGGACGGCGGGCCGGGAGAGCGCGGCGGCGGGATCGGGCGTCAGCGGCATCCCACGAAGGGTACCGGGATCGGGGTGCGGCAGGACGATCCCCCGATGGTCCCGGTCCCCGGCCCGGGATCGTCGGCGCCGGCGGCGGCACCTGCCGCGGGATCGGGGCTGCCCGCGGCCGGGATCGGGGCCGCCCGTGGCCGGACCTCCCGCGGGATCGTCCGCTCCATCACTCCCATCATTACCGGACGGGGAAGCTGCGTCCGCGACCACGCGGGGAGCGTCGCGGTGGCACCCGGACGGTGGGCGAGGTTACCGGGCGGGGCGCCCCACGCTCGACGGCTCTCCGGGGATCGTTGCCGGCGGACGCATCAACCGCCCGAGGACCATGCCCGACCCGATCGCTGGTGGCGCCGGGCAGAGAAGACGCCCCGGTACTGATGGGGCTGATACTCCGCCCGCTGTGCCGGCCGTGCCGGCCCGGCCGCGGGCGATCGGGCGCATCGCCGCGGTCCTCGGCTGCGGCCAAGCGGCGTTCTTCCGCCGGGCGCGTGTTTGCGCAACAATGCGGGCCCTCGCAGGAGAGCCGTGATGTTCGACCGCCTCTTCGGAAACCGCGCCCCCGGTCCCGACCCAGCCGAGCGCACCCCGCCGGGCCAGTACCTTACCGAGAAGTTCCCGGTCCTCCATTACGGGAGCGTCCCGGCGACCGATCTCTCGACCTGGGACTTCCGCGTCCTCGGGCTCGTGGACGCCCCGGTGACCCTGACCTGGGATCAGTTCCAGGCCCTGCCGCGGGCACAGGTCACCGTGGACATCCACTGCGTGACCCGCTGGACCAAGCTCGACACGGCCTGGGAGGGCGTCCCGATCCGGACGATCCTGGACCTCGCGGGCATCCGCCCGGAGGCGACCCACGTCCTGGCCCACTGCGAGCAGGGCTACACGACGAACATGCCCCTCGGCGTCCTCGACGACGAGGAGGTCCTGCTCGCCGACACGTACGACGGCAAGCCGCTCGACCCGGAGCACGGCTACCCGCTCCGCCTCCTCGTCCCGAAGCGCTACTTCTGGAAGAGCGCCAAGTGGATCCGCGGCCTGGAGTTCCTCGACCACGACATCCAGGGCTTCTGGGAGCGCTACGGCTACAACAACGACGCCGACCCCTGGAAGGAAGAGCGCTTCAGCGAGTAGGCGCGCAAGGTCGCCGGGGCGGCGAGTAGGCGCGCAAGGTCGCCGGGGCGGCGAGTTGCCGCGCCGGGCGCCCGGGACGACACAGAGCCGCGCCGGGCCCTGCCGGGCGCTCGGGACGGCGAGGAGCCCGGCGTCAGGCCTTTGCTTCGGCCGGCTGCGGGATCCAGTCGAACGTCGCGCCCGTGTACTTGGCGACCCGGACGTCGCCCGACCGGGCGTGCCCCTCGAACCGCTCGACCCGGCTGGCCCGGCCGCACAGCTCGCCGAGCGCCACGCTCGAGGCCGCGTCCGTGATCTCCTGGTAGGTGACGGTCTTGAGGTACTTGCCGACCCACAGCCCGCCGGTGTAGCGCGCGCTCGTCCGCGTCGGGAGCGTGTGGTTCGTCCCGATCACCTTGTCGCCGTAGGAGACGGTGGTGAGCTCGCCCAGGAAGAGCGAGCCGTAGTTCCGCAGGCGCTCGAGCGCCTCGCGGGGGTTCGCCGTCAGGATCTCGACGTGCTCGCTGGCGAAGACGTCGGCGAGCGCGTAGGCCTCGTCGAGGTCGCCGACCGCGATCACCTGGCCGTGGTCGCGCCAGGCAGGCTCCGGCGTAGTCCCGGGTCGGCATGCCCGGCAGGATCCGCTCGACGTGGGCGATCGCCTTGCGCCCGAGTGCCTCCGACGTCGTGATGAGGACGGCCGGCGAGTCCGGGCCGTGCTCGGCCTGGCTGAGGAGGTCGACGGCGACGATGAACGGGTCGGCCGATTCGTCGGCGACGACCAGGATCTCGGTCGGACCCGCGAAGAGGTCGATGCCGACCTCCCCGTACAGCTGGCGCTTCGCCTCGGCGACAACTCCCGGACCGCGGCGTCACCGCGGGCGCGGACGTCGGCGATGATCGTGGCCACGGCGTCACGGACGCTGACGGGCGACGAGGCGGCCGCGTCCTCCGCGCGAGCGGCCTTGAGGATCGTCCGCATGTCGGCCTCCTGGATCGCGCCGCCGGCCGCCGGCCGGCCTGGGGCCAGTCTAGACGCCCGCTCGGACCTCGGGCACCTCCGCCGGAGTCGCCGGCGCTTCGGCCAGGCTGGCAGCCGGCGCCGTGCCCTCGAGGGCGTCGACCGTGGCGTCGATCGAGGCCTCGGCCTCGGCGATCTCCTCGCCGATCGCCGCCTGCTCCTCGGTGTCGAGGGAGACGATCGCCTCCTCGCCGGCGGCGCGCTCCTCGGCCAGGATCTCCGTGGAGCTCAGCTGGGGAGCGCCGGCGGTCGCCTCGTGGTCGTGGTCTCCCACGCGCTCGATCGAGAAGGAGATCCCGGGAGGCAGCGAGGCGGTCACCTGGATCTCGCCGATCCGGTAGATCGAGCCCTTCGCCCGCAGCCGGGCGTTCGCCCGCTCCTGCAGGGCGGTCGCCTTGATCACGACCTCGGCCAGGATCCCGGGGTCGATCCGCTCGACCATCGTCCGGGCGCCCCGCCCGGCGCTCGCGAGGCCGCTCTTCACCTTCGCCTTGGTCGCCGGGTCCTGGGCCTTCGCGACGACTGCGCTCGCCGCCTTGGCCGACGCATCTGCTGCCTTCGCCGATGCATCGCCGGCGGCCCTGCCGGCCGAGGAGAGCCCGGCCTTCAGCCGATCCTGCGTGGTCGGATCGTGGGCCTTCGCCGAGACGGCGCCGGCGGCGCGCGTGGACGCGTCGGCGGCCTCCCTGGCGACCTCGGCAGCCTTCTCCTTCGCCTTCTGCAGGAAGCTCACGCCGCCCTCCACTCGTGTTCGCCGGGTGGACCCGGGCACCGGCTGCGACGCTACGAGCCTCGGCGGCGGCCGTCAAGGTGACCGCCGCGCGCCCGGCGGGTCCGCCCCGCCTGGCCCCGACGACCGACCTGGTCCGGCCGCCACCCGGCCGATGCCGGCAGACGAAGACGACGCCGGCAGTGCCAGCGTCGTCGAAGGGTCGCGAAGGAGGGCCGGGGCCTGCCGGCCGGCGCTCAGTGGTGGCAGGCGCCTGCGCTGCCCGCAGCGTCGGCGGTGCGGAAGGATGACCCGCACCCGCAGGCCGCGACAGCGTTCGGGTTGTTCACCGTGAAGCCGGCGCCCATGAGCGTGTCGACGTAGTCGATCTGCGAGCCGCGCAGGAGGTCGATGCTCTTGGTGTCGACGTAGACCTTGATCCCCTGCGCCTCGAGGACGTGGTCGTCGGACGTGGGCGCATCCTCGATCATCATCCCGTAGCGGAAGCCGGAGCAACCGCCCGAGTAGACGTAGACGCGGAGGCCGGCGGCGGGGTTCGGCTCCTCGGCCGTGATCTGCCGGAGCTTGCCGGCGGCGGCGTCCGTGAGGCTGACGACGGTCGCAGCGTTCTCGATCATGGGGGAACGTCCTCCTTGGGACGAAGGGGGGCAGGTCTCGAGAGAATGCTACGGGGTCATCCGGTTTTCGACAAGCAGACCGTCGAAACCCGGACGGACCGGCGAGACCGGGGCCGACACGCCGAGACCCGGTCCGAGGTGGGCGCCTCAGCGCCCGAAGCGCCGGGCCCGCTGCTGGTACGTCCGGACCGCCCGCAGCAGGTCGATCTCGCGGAAGGCGGGCCAGTAGGCGTCGCAGAAGTAGAACTCGCTGTAGGCGCTTTGCCAGGGCAGGAAGCCCGACAGGCGGACCTCGCCCGACGTGCGGATGATCAGCTCGGGGTCCGGCGAGCCGCGCGTGTAGAGCTGGGCGGCCAGCCGCTCGGCGGTCAGGGCGTCGGCGAGGGCCTCGGGTGCGGTTCCCTCGGCGACGAGCGCCCGTACCGCGGCGCGCGCCGCCTCGACCAGCTCGTCGCGCCCGGAGTAGCCGAGGGCGAGGGTGACGCGCAGGCCGGACCGGCCACGGGTCTCCGCCTCGCCCCGCTCGGCGGCCTCGCGCAGCCGCTCCGGCAGGAGGTCGCGTCGCCCGATCACCTGGAGGCTCATCTGCATCCGGTGGACCCGGTCCCGCTCGGCGAGCGCCTCGAGCGTCTCGCGGGCGATCTCGGTGATCGCGCTGACCTCCTCGGCCGACCGCTCCAGGTTCTCCAGCGAGAGGGCCCACAGGGTCACCTCCCGGATGCCGATCGCGGCGCACCAGCCCAGCAGCTCGACCGCCTTGTCCGCGCCGTGGCTGTGGCCGGCCCGGATCTCCCGGAAGCCGAGCTCGCGGGCCCAGCGCCGGTTGCCGTCCATGATCAGGGCGACGTGATGCGGAACCGGGCGGGCCAGGACCTCCGCTCGAAGCCGGGCCGTGTAGGCCCGGTAGACGGGAGCGAGCGCCACGCCGCGCGCCAGCCGGCTCGCAGCCCGGAGCCGGGCGATCACGCCTGCGCCCGGGCCTACGGACAGGGCCGTGGCGGCGGGAGCGGGCTGCGGATCGTGGGGCAGGGTGTCCTCCGGCATGGGGGTGCGACCGCAGCCTTAGACCGGCGGGGCCGGGACGGTGTGACGGGGCTCAGCCATCCAGCCGCTCCACCACCGTGGCGATCCCCTGCCCGACGCCGATGCACATGGCGGCCAGCCCGTAGCGGCCGCCGGTGCGGGCCAGCTCGTGGGCCAGCATCGTGACGAGACGGGCGCCGGACGCCCCGAGCGGATGCCCGAGCGCGATCGCTCCGCCGTTCGGGTTCACGACGGCCGGGTCCAGGCCGAGCTCGTCCATGCAGGCGACGGACTGCGAGGCGAAGGCCTCGTTGAGCTCGACGACGTCCAGGTCGCCGACGCCGAGCCCTGCCCGGTCGAGCGCCTTGCGCACCGCCGGCACCGGGCCGATCCCCATGACCCGGGGGTCCACGCCGGCGACGGCGGTCGCCAGGATGCGGGCCATCGGGCGCAGGCCCAGGGCCCGGCCGCAGTCGGCCTCGACGAGGAGCGCGGCGGCGGCGCCGTCGTTGATCCCCGACGCGTTGCCGGCCGTCACGGTCCCGCCGGCGCGGAAGGCCGGCTTGAGCCGGGCCAGGCCCTCGGCCGTGGTGCCGGGGCGGGGGTGCTCGTCGCGGGCGACGAGAACCGGGTCGCCCTTCCGCTGGGGGATCGGCACGGGCACCAGCTGGCCGTCGAAGCGGCCGCCCTCGATCGCGGCGACGGCCCGGCGCTGGCTCTCGGCGGCGAAGGCGTCCTGGCGCTCGCGCGTCACGTGCCAGTCGTCGGCGACGCACTCGGCGGTCTCGCCGAGCGAGATCGCCGGGTAGGCGGCGTCGAGCCTCGGGTTCACGAAGCGCCAGCCCAGCGTGCTATCGACGAGCTCGCGGGTGCCGCGCTCGAAGGCCGCCTCCGGCTTCAGCATCACGAACGGGGCCCGCGACATCGACTCCACGCCGCCCGCCACGAAGACGTCGCCGTCACCGACGGCGATCGCGTGGGCAGCCGAGTTGATGGCCTGGAGGCCGGAGCCACAGAGGCGATTGACGGTCAGGCCGGCCACCTCGGCGGGATAGCCGGCGAGCAGGAGCGCCATCCGCGCCACGTTCCGGTTGTCCTCGCCGGCCTGGTTGGCGCAGCCGAGGATGACGTCCTCGACCGCCGCCGGGTCCAGCCCCGTCCGCTCGACGAGCGCGCGCAGGACGAGCGCCGCGAGGTCGTCGGGACGCACGCCTGCGAGCACGCCCCCGTAGCGGCCGATCGGCGTCCGGACGGCATCGACGATCCAGGCTTCACGGAGGGTTCGGCGCAGGTCTCGGGTCATGGCCGGATTCTAGGCCACCCCCGGCCCGGCGAGCGGCGCCCGCCGCGCCACGCCGGCCGAGTCGCGGCGCGCCCCTGCCGCGCCCGCCGCCTGGGGCCTGCCAGGTCGCCCGGCTCAGGCCGGGGCGGTCGGGTCGAACAGGCCGACCTGCCCCTCGCGGAGCTCGAAGGTGCGGCGGTCGATCGCCTCGTCCGAGTCGCCGGCGTACTCCAGGACGAAGTCCGCGAACAGCGGGGCGAACTCCAGGTCGTCCGGGTGGAGGGTGCCGGCAATGAGGAGGTGGCGCGCCGGCAGGCCGACCAGCACCCGGTCGCCCGTGCCCCCGAGCTCTCCCTCGAGATGGGCGATCGCGTCCGGCAGCAGGATCCGGCTGGCGTCCCAGCCGTCGCCCGTATCCGACGAGATCACGCGCCGGCGGCCTGAGGCGTCGATCGACCACGGCGCCCCGGCCGCCCACGCCGCGAGATTGCGGAAGGCCGCCTCGCGCAGCGTGGTGGGCGAAACGTTCCAGGCGGACAGGTGGTCGCCGTTGGCGAAGACGTCGAAGGCACCCGCGGTCATGGCGTACGCGACCTTGAGGTCGACGGGGCCGTCATCGAGCAGGGGATCCTCGTTCCCGGCCACGCTCGAGGGCGCGGTGACGCTGTCGAGTCGAAGCCCCGGCGTCCCGGCGGGCAGGAGCACGGGGTAGAGGATCGAAGCGGCGGCCTCCCACGAGTGCTCCGCGGTGAGCGAGATCGGCGAAGCCTCGACCGTGGCCCGGGCGTCGTCCATGCGGCTGCCGCCTCCCTCGTCGGCGCCGCTAGGATGCCCCATCCGGCGGGATCGCGATAGCCCCCCGCGCGCGCCAGCGCGGCTCGCGACGCTCGACGAAGGCCCGCATCCCCTCCGCCTGGTCGGGCGTCCCGAAGAGCTCCCGGAACAGGTCGCGCTCGACGCGGATGCCGTCGGCCAGGGGGCCCTCGAACGCCGCGCGCACGGCGGCGACGGCCGCGCGGACCGCCTCGGCGGGCTGGGCCGCCACGGCCGCGGCGAGGTCGAGCGCGGTGCCGATCGTCTCGGCCGCCGGCACGACGCGGGTGACGAACCCCAGGGCACCCGCCTCCGCCGCCGTCACGCGGCGCCCGGTCAGCACGAGCTCCATCGTCCTCGCCTTGCCGATCGCGCGGGCGAGGCGCTGCGTGCCGCCCCCGCCGGGGATGATCCCGAGGTTGATCTCCGGCTGGCCGAAGGTGGCGTCCTCGCCGGCGACGAGCATGTCGCAGGCGAGGGCCAGCTCCGCCCCGCCGCCCAAGGCGAAGCCGCGCACGGCGGCGATCGTCGGCGTGGCCACGGCCGCAACCCGGTCCCAGCCGCGAAACCCCGGCGACGCCGCCAGGCTCGCCGACGTCTGGGTCGCCAGCTCCGCGACGTCGGCCCCGGCCGCGAAGGCCCGCGTCCCGGCCCCGGTGATCACGATCGCTCCGCAGGACGGGTCGGCGTCGAGCGTCTCCACGGCCTCCGCCAGCCGCAGGAGGAGGGCGAAGCTCAAGGCGTTGAGGACCCGCGGCCGGTTCAGCGTGACGAGGGCCACTCCGGTCAGCCATTCCGGCGGCTCGACCGGAGCCCCGTCCGCGCCGCGCCGACGGGCGGGATGCTCGACGAGCGCGAGATCCGGCGCGTCCTCCCGGTTCAGCTGGTCGGCCACGTCGATCCCTCGCCTCTGCGCCGCGCGAACGGGCGGCGTCGCCCGCCAGTATCCACGGCGCGACCGCCCGGGGCCACCTCGCCCGCGCTCAGCCTGCGTGCGGCGCCGCCCGCGGCCGCGGGGACGGCTGGCCGCCCGCGGTCAGGGGGCCGACCCGATCGAGCGGTAGAAGCCGGTCAGCCCCTCGGCGAAGAGGCCGGGCCGCTTCGCGGGGACCTCGTGGCCGCAGCCGGGCACGACGAACAGCCGGGCATCCGGAAGCTGGCGCGCCAGCGCCACCGCCTGGGGGACCGGGACGACCGGGTCGCGGTCGCCGACCACGACGAGGGCGGGAACCTCGATCCGCCGCAACGCGGCCGGCGACGGCGGCTCCTGGGCCGCCACGAAGTCGATGATCGCGCGCATCAGCCGGCGCCAGGCGCCTTCGCCCTGGAACGGGTCGTGCCTCCGCGCGAGCGCCGCGGCCCAGGCCGGGTCCTGGCGCTCGATCCGGCCCACGTCGGCAAGGTGGCGGATCACGCTCGTCCGCGGCTCGCGCTCCGTCGCGGCGCCTACGAGCACGAGCGAGCGGAGCCGCGCAGGACGCTCGCTGGCGTACGCCAGCGCGGTGGCGGCGCCCATCGAGAAGCCGACGAGATCGAAGGTCGCGAAGCCCAGGCCGTCGACCAGGGCGGCGAGGTCGGCGACGAGGTCGGCGAGGGCGAGGCCGCTCGCCGCGTCGTGGACGGTCCGGGCGTGGCCCCGGGCGTCGGGCAGGACGCAGGTGAACGCCGTGCGGAGGCGCGTCAGCTGGGCCCCGAAGTCCTCGCGCCCCGTGGAGGACGCGCCGTGGAGGAGGACGAGGGGCGGCCCCGCGCCCACGACGTCGTAGCCGATCTGCAGGTCGCCGGCCTGGAGGAACCGCTGGTCCCGCTCACCGCTCCGCACGGTCGCGAGTGTACGGAACCGACGGCAGGCTGGAGGACGGGACGCGGGATGCCGCACGTCTCGCCATGCCCCGTCGCCCACCGGCGAGTCGACCGCTCGGGTATCGTGGCCGCGTGAGCTGGGTCGTGGTCGTCGTCGTGGTGCTCGCGGTCGCGTTCGTCGCCTGGATCGCGGCGGCGGTCGTCGTCAGCCGCCACCGGCCGCCGCAGGAGATCGCCGTACCGGCGGTCCGGATCCTCCCCGACATCATCACGCTGGCCCGCAGGCTGGGCGAGGAGCCCGGCCTGCCCCGGCGCTCGCGGCTGGGCCTGGTCGCGATCCGGGCGTGGCTCGCCTCGCCGATCGACCTGATCCCGGACTTCCTGCCGGCAGTCGGCCAGCTCGACGACCTGATCATCGCCGTCGTGGTGCTGCGCCGGGTCCTGCGGCGGGTCGATGCGACGCGTCGCGGCCAGCTCTGGCCCGGGACGCCCGACGGGCTTGCCCTCTTCGAGCGTCTTCTCGCGGGAGAGCCTTCCGCGTAGCGGCACCGTGCGCATCGCGCGCCCATTCGCCCATGACATGGGCGCGAATCCGCGCCGCCGGCAGCGCCTTCCAGCTCGGGGCAGGGCTGGCGGACGGGGCGCTAGAATGCCCGCCATGGCTTCGACCCCCTCCCCCTGGGACCGGGCCTCGTCGACCCGGGTGGCGGCCGACGGCGGCCGCGTCCCGGAGATCGCCCAGCTCGGACCGGGCGTCCCGGACCTGGCGAGGCTCTTCACGTTCGCCCGCGATGCCGAGCTGCGCTTCGCGACGCTCCGCCTGCGCCTCGAGGAGCGAGCCTGGATCGCCGGGGGCGAGACGCTCCGCGTCCACGAGGTCCTGCTGCGCCATCCCGGCGCGGTCCGGGTGACGGTGCTGCGGCCGGACCGGCCCGGGCCCGCGAACCACGAGACCTGGCTGAGCGACGGCGAGACCGTCCGCATCTACCGGGGCTGGCACCGCCTCGCGACCGACCGCCCGGTCCGCCGAGGACTCGTGGGGATCGCCGCCCGGGACCTTCCCGGCACGTCGCGACCCTACGCGCCGCTCACTGCGCTGCCCGCCAACTCGCTGCCGGACACCTTCGTCCATCCCGGCGGCTACTGCCAGAACGTGCTGGCGACGGGGACCGTGGCGGTGACCGGCACCGGGACGATGGTCGGCCGCGAGGCGATCTTCGTGACCTGCGACCACCCCCGGACGATCGAGATGGCCGGCGACCGGCCCGACCACCGGCTGGAGGTCGCCTTCGACCGTGAGACCGGCCTCCTCTCGCTCCTGGTGGAGTCGTTCGGCGGCACCGTGACGCGGCGGGTCGAGGCCACTGAGCTGGCGCCCGACGCGCCGATCCCCGACAGCGCCTTCACCGTGGCGATCCCGGCGGACGCCGGCTCGATCTACTAGCCCCGGCGGGTCCCGGCCGCGGCCGCGGCGATAATCGGGGCGTGGTCCCTCCCCTGGACATCCACCTGACCGACGAGCTCCGGTTCATCCTGAACCTGGGCGTCGCGGTGCTGGCCGCCCTTCTCGGCGGGGCGGTCGCCGCCCGGCTGCGGCAGCCGACGATCGTCGGGTACCTCGTCGCAGGGATCGCCATCGGGCCGTTCACGCCGGGGTTCGTCGGCGACCAGCAGCAGATCACCGTGCTCGCCGACGTCGGCGTCGTCCTCCTTCTCTTCGCCCTCGGCGTCCAGTTCCCGCTCCGCGACCTCCTCGAGGTCCGGGGCGTTGCCGTGGCCGCAGCCCTGCTCCAGGTCGCCGGCACGATCCTCGCCGGCGCTGCGGCTGCCGGCGTCCTCGGCTTCGACGCCAGGAGCTCGCTCGTGATCGGGGTGACCCTCGCCATCTCGTCGACGCTCGTCGTCGTCAAGCTCCTCGTCGAGCGCGGCGAGCTCGATGGCACCCACGGCCGAGCCCTCGTGGGCTGGATGATCGTCCAGGACCTCGTCACGATCGTGGTCGCGGCTACGCTCCCGGCGCTGGCCGGCGGCGACCCGGTGGGCCCGCTCGTGATCGCCGCGGCGCGTGTCGCCCTCTTCCTGGGCGTCGCCTACGTCGTCGGCACCCGCCTCCTCCCGGCCGCGTTCCGGCTCGTCGCCCGGCTCGGCTCCTCAGAGCTCTTCCTCCTGGCCGTCATCGCGACCGCGCTCGTCGCGGCCGTCACTTCGTCAGCCGTCTTCGGGCTCGGCCTGGCGCTCGGCGCGTTCGTCGCCGGGCTGCTGATCGCGGAGTCCGAGCTCTCGTACCAGGCGGTGGCCGAGATCGTGCCCTTCCGCGACCTGTTCGCGGTGCTCTTCTTCGTGTCGGTCGGGATGCTCGTGGACCCGGCGAGCATCGCCTCCCAGGCCGGTCTGGTGCTGGTGTTCGTGATCGTCGCCGTGCTGCTGAAGGGCCTCCTCGCCGCTGCGCTCGCCCGCCTGTTCGGGCTGCCTGCCCGTTCCGCGCTCAGGCTGGGGGCGACGCTCGCCCAGGTCGGCGAGTTCAGCTTCATCCTCGCGGAGGAGGCCCTGGGGCTCGGGATCCTGGCCAGGCCGGCCTACGACGTGCTGCTCGGGACGGCCGTCATCTCGATCGTCCTGACGCCGTTCACGGTCAGGGCCGCGGACCGGCTGGTGGCCTGGATGGAGGCCAGGCCCGCTCCGGCGGACGGGGCTCGAGCCGCGGGCGCGGCGGATCCGGCGGTGGCGGCCGACGCGGGCGACGCGGCCCGGGGCGGGGGCGGCGGCCACGGGGGTGGCGACGGTCACGGAGGGCGGCCCGCGTATGCCTCCGACGGCCGGCCCCACGTCGTCGTGCTGGGCGCGGGTCGGGCCGGAATCCTCGTCACCCGCGCGGTGCGCGCCCGCGGCTTCGGGTGCGTCGTCGTCGATCGCGACCGGCGCCGGCTGGACGAGGCCGCCCGACTGGGCGCCCAGGTGGTCTACGGGGACGCGGCGAGCCCTGCGATCCTGGGCCGGGTTGGCCTCGGCGAGGCGCGGCTCCTCATCGTCGCCCTCGCGGACCCGCTTGGCGCCCGGCTTGCTGCGGAGCGCGCGCTGGCCATCAACCCGCGCCTCGCGATCGCTGGCCGGGCCCGCGGCGCCCGCGACCGGGCCACGCTGCGGCGGGTCGGCGTGCGCCGCGTGGCCGACCCGGAGGTGGAGGCCGGGGTGGAGCTCGCCCGCCACGCCCTCCAGCGGATGGGCGTCTCCGGGCCCGAGCTCGCCGCGATCGCCGCGGGGCTCAGGCGCTCCCAGTACGGGCCCGAGCCGGCCCCCGGTGGCGGGACCGGCGCGACCGGCGCGACGGGCTGAGCCGACCGGAGCGCTCGGCCGGCCGGGCGCTCACCCGGCGTCCGGCGAGAGATCGGGGCGGACCCGGCGGACCCAGTCGCGGAGGGCCCATTCGCTGCTGCGGAAGGCGATCTCCGGCCAGGGGATGGCGTCGGCGGCGAAGGGACGGACCTCGAGGGCCTCGGGCGTGGCGATCGGCGCGCCGCCGACGATCCGGGCGACGAAGGCGATCACGACGATGGCCGCCTCGGGGCGCGTGTACAGGCCGACCACCTCACCCGGCTCGACGACGAGCCCGGTCTCCTCGAGCGTCTCCCGGATCGCCCCCTCGTGAACCGTCTCGTCGATCTCCATGAAGCCGCCCGGCTGGGCCCATAGCCCCCGGCCCGGCTCGATCCCCCGCCGGAGGAGGAAGACCTCGCCGGCCTCGTTCACGGGCAGGGTGGTGACGACCAGCCGCGGGTTCACGTAGGCGATGAAGCCGCAGGCGTCGCAGGCGAGCCGATCGCGGTCCTCCCCGGGCAGGGGGCTGAGCCGCAGGGCCGCGCCGCACCGCGAGCAGTACCTGAGCGTCGCCGCCAGCCACGACGGGACCCCGCGGCCGGCGGCCGGATCGAAGGCACCGGGACGGGTGTCGACCACTCCGGCAGCGCGCAGGTCGGAGAGCCCGTGGGGCACGGGGTTCCGCTGGCCGTGGCTCATCGGACGCTCATGCGGCCACGACCAGCCAGGCCGCGCCCAGGAGCAGCGCGTACAGGATGGCGCCGGCCGCGACCCAGGCGAGGCGGAAGAGCCCCTTCGCGCGATCGACCGGCATCCAGGCCCAGGCAGCGCGCCAGATCCGGACGATCGCGTCGGCGTTGGCGACCGCGAGGAGCGGCGCCGCGACCAGCACGCAGCCCTTCACGAGCGGGCTGCCGAGGGGAGCACCCAGCTCCAGGGCCGTGATCGCGACGGCCCCGAGGACGAGGGCGGGCGCCGAGAGCAGCACGTAATGCCTCTGGAGGGGTGTCGGCCGGGTCTCGGGGACGCTGCGCAGCGGGAAGCCTGCGAGGCTGGGCGGGGGGCCGGCCGGTCCACGCGGCGCGGCCGGCAGCCGGACCGGCGCGGTTGGCTGCCGGACTGCCTGGCGATCCAGCACCGGCATCCCCTGCTCGAGACGCTCGTCCTCCACGGCGGGGAGTGTAGACGGAGCGGTCGTGCCCGACGCACGGCCGTGCTCACGCCCCGGCTGCGGGAGCCGTCGTGCGTCGGTACCCGCCCGCCGCCGGCGCGATTCCCCTACGCTCCACGTGTGCGGCGTCAGTCAGCGGCGCCGCGCGGGTCCGTCGCGGGTCGTCGCGGGCCGGCGTCGGTCCGGCGGACCGTCTGAGGCGCCCTCGGGAAGGGGAACCATGGCCAAGATCGGCTACGCCGCGATGCTGGAGCAGTTCCACCCGACGGACCTGCTCGACTGGTGCGCGCAGGCGGAGTCGGCCGGCTTCTCGGCCGGCTTCATGGTCTCGGAGCATTTCCACCCCTGGACGCCCCAGCAGGGCCAGGCGGCCTTCGCCTGGAGCTTCATGGGGGCGCTCGGCACCCGCACCTCGCTGCCCTTCGGCACGGCCGTCACCTGCCCCGGGTTCCGCTACCACCCGGCGGTCATCGCCCACGCGGCGGCGACGCTCGGGGCCATGTTCCCCGGCCGCTTCTGGCTGGGCCTCGGCGCCGGCGAGGCGCTCAACGAGCACATCGTGGGCGGCGCGTGGCCGGAGATCGGCGTCCGCTCGGCGATGCTGTTCGAGGCGATCGAGGTCATCTCGAAGCTCTTCACGGGAAGCGTCGTCCGCCATCGCGGCGAGCACTTCACGCTCGAGTCGGCGAAGCTCTACACCCGGCCCGAGCACCCGGTCCCGATCTACGTGGCGACGGCGGGCCCGGTCAACGCGAAGAGGACCGGGAAGCTCGCCGACGGGATGATCACCGTCGGCGCCGCGGACGAGAAGATCGGCCTGCTCTGGGACAAGTTCGCCGAGGGAGCGCGCGAGGCCGGCAAGGACCCGACCGGGATGCCGAAGCTCCTCCAGGTCCACCTCAGCTGGGCCGCGACCGACGACGAGGCGGCCGAGAACGCTGTCCGCGAGTGGCCGAACGGCGGCATGCCGTTCCCCAAGCAGGACATCAGGAACCCGGAGGACTTCGCCGCGATGGCGCGGATGGTGCGGCCCGAGGACTTCCGGGACCGGGTCCTGGTCTCGTCCGATCTCGCCGTCCACGCCGCCCTCATCCAGCACTACCTCGACATGGGCTTCGACGAGGTCCACCTCCATAACGTCGGGCGCAACCAGGCCGCCTTCATCGATGCCTTCGGGAAGGATGTCCTGCCCGCGCTTCGGCTGGGCGCCTGACGGCCCCCGGGCGTTCGAGCGGACCGCCGATGAACGCCCACGCCGACCTCGTCGTCGTCGGCGGCGGGATCGTCGGCCTGGCCACGGCGCACCGGCTGCTGGAAGCGCGCCCGAACCTGCGCCTCGTCGTCCTCGAGAAGGAGGACCGCCTCGCCGCCCACCAGACCGGGCGCAACAGCGGGGTCATCCACTCCCCCAACACCTACGCCCCGGGCTCGGCGAAGGCCCGCCTCTGCGCCGAGGGGATGCGCGACGCCCTCGCCTTCGCCGACGAGCACGCGATCCCGTACGAGCTCTGCGGCGAGCTGATCGTCGCGACGGAGGACGCCGAGCTTCCCCGGCTCGCGGCGATCGCCGAGCGGGCCCGCGCCAACGGGGTAGCGCTTCGCGAGCTCGGACCGGAGGCGATGCGGGAGGTCGAGCCGGAGGTGCTCGGGCTGCGCGCGCTCCACGTGCCCGCGACGGGGATCATCGACTGGGAGCGCTTCGCCCTCGCGCTCGGCGACGCGGTGCGCGGCCGGGGAGGCGAGATCCGGACCGGCGCCAAGGTGCGGGCGATCCGCCGCGCGAGCCACGGCCTCGTCGTCGAGACGGCCGCGGGCGCGATCGCGACCCGCGACCTCGTGACGTGCGCCGGCCTCCAGGCCGACCGCGTCGCGGCGATGACCGGCCACGCCGACGGGCTCCGCATCGTCCCGTTCCGTGGCGACTACGCGGTGCTGCGGCCGTCGGCGCGGCGGTTCTGCCGCGCTCTCGTCTACCCCGTGCCCGACCCGCGCTTCCCGTTCCTCGGGGTCCACCTGTCGCGCCGGATCGACGGCGCGGTCTGGGCCGGCCCGAACGCCGTCCTCGCCTTCGCCCGGGAGGGCTACCGCCGCCGCGACGTGGACGCCCGCGAGCTGGCCGGCATCCTTGGCAACCCCGGCTTCCTCCGCCTCGCCGGCCGGTACTGGCGGGTCGGGGCCGCCGAGATGGTCCGCGACCTCTCCCTCCGCCTCTTCCTGCGGGCGCTCCGGCGGTTCACGCCGGGCGTCGAGCTCGCCGACCTCGCCTGGGGGGCCTCCGGGATTCGCGCCCAGGCCCTGCGCCGCGACGGGACCCTCGTCGACGATTTCGCGATCGCCCGCGGTCCCCACGTCCTGCACGTCCAGAACGCGCCGTCGCCGGCCGCGACCGCGAGCCTGGCCATCGGGCGAGAGCTCGCCGCCGCGGCCGTGGGACAATTCGGGCTCTAGGAGGGACCGATGGCACACCTGGGCGTCGACGATCTGCTGGCGGGGCTGGCCGTGGTCCGCGGCGCGCCCGCCGACGCGGGAACCGTCGAGATGATCGTGCGCCGGCCGGCCGAGAACGAGCGCGAGGTCATCGACGAGGGCCGCCTGACCATCGAGGACGGCCTGGCCGGAGACCACTGGCGGGCCCGGGGCAGCCGCTCGACGCCGGACGGCTCGGCCGAGCCGGAGCGCCAGCTGACGCTCATGGGCGCGCGGGCCGTGGACCTCCTCGCCGGGGGAGACCGCGGCCTCTGGCCGCTCGCCGGCGACCAGCTCTACGTCGACCTGGACCTCGCCGTCGTCAACCTCCCCGCAGGCGCCCGGCTGGCGATCGGCGACGCGGTCATCGAGGTGACCGAGCCGGCGCACACCGGCTGCGCCAAGTTCAGCGCACGCTTCGGGAGCGAGGCGCTCCGCTTCGTGAACTCGCCGGACGGGCGGGCGCTCCGCCTGCGCGGCCTCAACGCCCGGGTCGTCCGCCCCGGGACGGTCCGCCGGGGCGACGCGATCCGCCGGCTGCCGCCGACCCTCGCGGACCGGCCGTGAGCGGTCGCGGGCCCGGCGCGCCCGGCGCCTTTCCGCTCGGCCCCGGCCTTCCGGGCGCTGTGCGCGACGCCCTGCTTGGCGCCGATGCCGCGGCGGCCCGGGAGCAGCTGGCGAGCGACATCGTCGGCTGGCTGACCACGGTGGCCGCCGACGGGCGCCCCCAGGTCTCGGTCATCTCGTTCCTCTGGGATGGCGACGGCATCCTCTTCTATGGCCGTCCCGACACGCCGGAGGTCCGCAACATCGCCGCCAGCGGGGCCGTCACCTTCCACCTCAACTGCGACCCCTACGGCGATCACGTCGTCGTCATCGAGGGGCGGGCCCAGGTGACGCAGCTCGAGAAGCGCTCGGACGTCCACCCGGCGTACGCGGCCAAGTACCGCGAGCCGCTTGCCCACTGGGGCCTGGACGCGCGGGAGACGGCGGACGATGCCTCGCTGCCGATCCGGATCCACCCCGAGCGCGTCCGCCTCTGGTAGCCGGGAGCGCCGCCATGACCCCCAACCCGTCGGTCGTCTTCGAGCGGCCCGCCAGCCGGGCCGCGGAGCTGGCCGGCCGGGCCGGGGCCGTCCGCTTCCTGGAGGTCGCCCCGGTGCGGGCCGTCCTGGTGGACGGCGACGGCCAGCCCGGCGAGGCGACGTTCGGGGCCCGGATGCCCGGCCTCTACACGGTCGCCTACGGGCTCCGCTTCGCCCTCAAGCGGCGCGGCGTGGAGCGCCGGGTGGGGATGCTCGAGGGCCTGTTCTGGCCGGCCGACGGGACGACGGACCTCGACGTGATCCTGGGGCCTGACCGCGGCACGTGGCGGTGGACGCTCTTCATCGCCCTGCCCGATGAGGCGACGGACGCGGAGCTCGCGGACGCGCTGGCGAAGGGGCGGGCGAAGGTGGCGCCGGAGATCGCGGCGGACCTGCGGATCGAGACGTTCGCCGAAGGCCGCGCCGCCCAGGTGCTGCACCTCGGGCCGTACGCCGACGAGCGCCCGACGATCGAGGCGCTCCACGCAGCCATCGCGGCGGCCGGCCTCCGTCCCCGCGGCCGCCACCACGAGCTCTACCTGGGCGACCCGGGCCGGTCCGCTCCCGCGAAGCTGCGCACCCTCATCCGCCAGCCCGTCGAGCCGGCCTGACCCGAGGCTCAGGGCCGCCCGTGATGGGCGGGCGCCGGCGTCAGGCGTCGCCGGCGACGCAGAACTCGTTGCCCTCCGGGTCGGCCAGGACCCTACCGCCAGGAACGTGCTTCGTCGGGGTAGAGGCGGACGCGGCGGTACGGCTCGCGGCCCCGGGAGCGCGAGACCACGTTGGCGCGCTCCGCCATCTGGTGCTGCAGGCGCCGGATGTAGGCGTTCTGGGGCGCAAGCTCCACCGCCTGCGCCTCGCGCGAGACGAGGCCGATCGCCTCCTCGGTCTCCCGCAGGGCGGCCTCGCGCGGGTCCACCTCGAGGGCGAAGATCGAGGTGAGGCTCGCCTGCATCTGGACGATCGTGTTCGCCTTGAGGACGTAGACGGGCAGCGCCCGGTCCTCGGCCTCGCGGATCGTGGGGCCCTTCTGCCGGTACTCGCTGCGCAGCGTCATCACCACGTCGGCCTCGTCGACGAGGCGAGCGACGACGACGGGCAGCTGGAGCTCCTTGATGGCCAGCTCCAGGCGCTTGCGGCTGATCCCGTGCGGGAAGACCCGCAGGGTCGGCAGGATCCCGTTCTCGACGCGGAGTGCGGGCCCGTCCTCGTCCACGGCCGCCGCGACCGCCCGATCGGCGAGGCGCTCGTCGTCGGCGACCAGGTCGGCGACGTTCGCGGGGCCGGTCCCCTCCTCGGCCTTGAAGGCCTCGAGCGCGCGCGAGGCCTGGTCCCGCCACTGCGCCTGGCGCTCCCATTCGCGGGCGTCGCGGGCGCGCGTCTCGAGCGCGGCCTCGGCCGCGGCCGCGCGCTCGAGGGGGCCACGGTCGGCGATCTCGCCGGCGACGAAGGGCGCCTCGACGGCGCCCGCGCGTGATCCGGCGGCGCCACCCGGGCCGGCTCCGGGACCACCGCCGGCGCGCGGGCCGCCCGGTCCGGGCTGGCCGGCGCGCTCGTCGTGGCGGGCGATCCGCTCGCCGGGGAGCGTGCGGCCGCCGCCCTCGCCGGCCCGCCCGCGGGGCTCGCGCCAGCCGCCCGACGATCCGGGCCGGTAGCCCGGCCGGGCCGCGCCCGCGGGATCCCAGGGCGTGGTGCGGTATTCGGCGGCGCCGCGCCAGCCCGGCTCGGGCCGCCAGCCGCCACCGCCGGTCCCGACCAGCCCCGTGAACCGCTCGCGGCCCAGCTGGTCGCGGCCAAGCTGATCGCGGGGCGACGGGCGGGGCCGCGACTGCGACTTGTGGACGCCGGCCTCGTCCTTCCAGCGCTGCTCGGCCGCGACCGGGTCGCCGCGCAGCATCGCGTCCACGGTCTCGGAGACGTCGGCGTGGACCATGACCCGCTCGCGGTCCTGGATCTCCACGATCACGTCGAAGGTCGGCGGCGCCTTCCGCTCCAGGACGCTCTTCTGGGTCCGCCGGCGGCGCGCCTCCTCGTCGCCGAGGGTCACGCTCTGGATACCGCCGATGAGGTCAGACAGCGTCGGGTTGAGCATCAGGTTGTCGAGCGTGTTGCCGTGCGCCGTCCCGATCAGCTGGACGCCCCGCTCGGCGATCGTGCGCGCGGCCTGGGCCTCCAGCTCGGTCCCGATCTCGTCGATGACGATGACCTGGGGCATGTGGTTCTCGACCGCCTCGATCATCACCTCGTGCTGGAGGGCGGGCGTTCGGACCTGCATGCGGCGCGCCTTGCCGATGGCCGGGTGGGGGATGTCGCCGTCGCCGGCGATCTCGTTCGAGGTGTCGACCACGACCACGCGCTTGCCGAGGTCGTCGGCGAGGACCCGGGCCGCCTCGCGGAGCATCGTCGTCTTGCCGATCCCGGGGCGGCCCATGATGAGGATCGACTTCCCGGTCTCCACGAAGTCGTCGATGATCTCGATCGTGCCATAGACGGCCCGCCCGATGCGGCAGGTGAGGCCCACGATCTTGCCGGTCCGGTTCCGGATCGCGCTGATCCGGTGGAGCGTCCGCTCGATCCCTGCCCGGTTGTCGTCGCCGAACGAGCCGATCTTGTCCACGACGTGGGCGATGTCCGCCTCGGTGACCTCGCGGTCGAGGAGGGTCACCTCGCTCTCCGGGAAGCGCGCCTCGGGCCGGCGGCCCAGGTCCATGACGACCTCGATCAGGGCGGACTGCTCGGGCAGCTCGCGGATCGCCGCGACGATCTCCGCCGGCAGCGCGGCCAGGAGGGCATCGAGGTCATCGATCAATTCGCGGAACAGGCGGTTGGCCACGGGCGATCCCCTCAGCGGACGGCCGGCACCAGGGCCGGCTCGGCGACGCGGACGAGCGTCTCTTTCATCAGGAGCGTGACGGTGGCGATGGTCTCGAACCCCTCCTCCTCGAGCCGGTGCTCGAGCGGCGATTCGTAGGTGCGGACCGGTGCGATGACACCGTGATCGCGGGGGTGGTCGCCGCGCTCGGCACGAGCGGCAATGACGCCGAGCCCGAACCGGACGAGCGGCGCCGCGTCGGCGCCCGGGCGGACGAGGACCCGCAGGTAGTGGGGCTGGTCTTCTTTCGCCACGCCGACCTGCACGAAGCCGGTGGCAGCCGTCGGGTCGGCCGTGCCCTCCGGGGCCTCCTGGAGGAACGACTCCACGTCCGCGAAGCGGAGGATCGGGGTCAGGCTGGAGCGCGGCATCAGCGAGTCGCTGCCGTGGAGCTCCCAGTCGGCGATCCGGCTCATCTCCAGGCGCTGGACGGGGGCGGGCGTGACCGCGCAGTAGAGGCGGAAGAGGGCCACCGCGTCCGTCGGGCCGACGGGACGGATGCCGAGGCGGCCGACCTCCTCGTCCGCGAGCGGCGCCGGGAGGGGGCGCTCGGCACCACGGAAGCAGATGAGCTCGTTGCCGTAGCGGGCGAAGCCGGCCTGCATGAAGAGCTCCACGTTGCCGTCCACGTCGGCGCAGGCGACGTGGAAGCGGGTGGCGCCGCGCTTCGCGACGTCGCGGAGGCAGGCCTGGACCAGGCGGTAGCGGATATCGCCGGCCTCGCCGTGGCCGATGGCGTCGAGCTCCACGATCGTCCACTCGTCGCGCTGGCCGTCGCGCTCGACGCGCAACAGGCCGGCCAGGTGGCGGTCCTGCTCGTGGACGTAGAGGAGGTCGTGCGGACGGAAGGCGCCCAGCGGCAGGCGGAAGAGCGTGAAGACGCCGATCGGCGGGCCGGCGAGCGGCAGGCCCAGCGAGCGGGCACCCGAGCCTTCGGCCTGGGCGAGGCGCGACAGCTCGCCGAGTGCGGACAGGTCGGTCAGCCGGGCGGCGCGGACCTTGCCCGCCCGGATCGGCGAAGGGCCCGACCGGCCGGTCACGTGGCGGTCCTCGCGCGGCCGGTCACGTGCCCGTCCTCGCGCGGCGGAGCGGGTGGGGGCGGCGGCCGGCGCCCTCGCCGGGGTCGGCGTGCTCGGCGGCCATCGTCGCCAGCAGCCGGTGGAAGCGGGTCTCCCCGGCGAGCTCAGGGTGGAACGCGGTCGCGATGACGTTGCCCTCGCGCACCGCCACGATCCGGCCATCGTCCAGGCGCGCCAGCACGACAACCTCGGGACCGACCTCCTCGATGACCGGGGCCCGGATGAAGACAGCGTGCACCGGGCGCTCGCCGAGGACCGGCACGTCGAGGTCCGTCTCGAACGACTCGAGCTGGCGGCCGAAGGCGTTGCGCTCCACGACCACGTCGAGGAGCGGCAGGATCGGCTCCTCGCCGCCGGTGATGGCCGTGGAGAGGACGATCATGCCGGCGCAGGTCCCGAAGATCGGCGCGCCCGAGCGAGCGAGATCGAGGATCGGCTCGGCCAGACCCCAGCGCCGGATGAGGCGGCGCATCGTTGTGCTCTCGCCGCCGGGAAGGATCAGCCCCTGCACGCCCGCCAGGTCCTCCGGCAGGCGCACCTCGACGCCCTCGACGCCGATGGCGGCGAGCGTGGCCACGTGCTCGCGGAAGGCGCCCTGCAGCGCCAGCACGCCGATCCTCACCGGGCAGCTCCTGCGCGCCCCGCGCGCCGGGTCGTCGCTACCAGCCCCGCACCGCGAGGCGCTCGCCCTCGGGGATCGTCTCGAGGGCGATGCCGCGCATCGGGGCGCCCAGGCCCTTGCTGACCTCGGCCAGGATCTTGGGGTTGTCGTAGTGGGTCGTCGCCTGGACGATCGCGTTCGCCGTCCGCGCCGGGTCCTCGCTCTTGAAGATGCCGGAGCCGACGAAGACGCCGTCGGCGCCGAGCTGCATCGCGAGCGCGGCGTCCGCCGGGGTGGCGATGCCACCGGCCACGAAGTTGACCACCGGCAGCCTGCCTTCGCGCGCCACCTCGCGAACGAGCTCGACCGGGGCCCGCAGCTCCTTGGCCGCGACGAACAGCTCGTCCTCGCGCATGGAGGAGAGGCGCCGGATCTCGCGGTTGACGGTCCGGATGTGGCGGACCGCCTCCACGATGTTGCCGGTGCCGGCCTCGCCCTTCGTGCGGATCATCGCGGCGCCCTCGGCGATCCGCCGGAGGCCCTCCCCGAGATCGCGGCAGCCGCACACGAACGGGACCTTGAAGGCGTGCTTGTCGATGTGGTTCTCTTCGTCGGCGGGCGTGAGGACCTCGGACTCGTCGATGTAGTCGACCCCGAGCGCCTCGAGGATCTGGGCCTCGACGAAGTGGCCGATGCGGGCCTTGGCCATGACCGGGATGCTGACGGCCGCCATGATCCCTTCGATCATCGACGGATCGCTCATCCGGGCCACCCCGCCGGTCGCGCGGATGTCGGCCGGGACGCGCTCCAGGGCCATGACGGCCACGGCGCCGGCATCCTCGGCGATCTTCGCCTGGTCGGGCGTGACGACGTCCATGATGACGCCGCCCTTGAGCATCTGGGCGAGCCCCTTCTTCGTCGCCCAGGTGGAGGTCTCGACGGTCATGTGTGGTGGGTCCCTGGTTCCTTCGGGCGGGTTGCTGGGCGCGACCGGCCGCGGGGTCATGCCCGCACGGGTCACGCCATCGCCCGCGCACGTGAGGCGAGTATAGCGGAGGGGTCGCGGAACCCCGAGCGCGGTGAGGGCGGCGGGCGGCCCGGGCCGGGGCCGACTACGCTGGCAGCATGGGTGAACCCTCGGCCCTCGCATCGCTCAGCGACGAGATCGTGGCCTGCCGCGCCTGCCCGCGCCTCGTCGCGTGGCGCGAGGCGGCGGCGGCCAACCCGCCGGCCCGCTTCCGGGGCGAGGCGTACCACGCCCGCCCGGTTCCCGGCTTCGGCGATCCGGCAGCGCGGATCCTGCTCCTCGGCCTCGCCCCGGCGAAGGACGGCGGCAATCGGACCGGGCGGGTCTTCACCGGCGACCGCAGCGGCGACTTCCTGTTCGCGGCGCTCCACCGTGTCGGGCTGGCGAACCGGCCGACCTCGGCACACGTCGACGACGGGCTGAGGCTCCACGCCGCCTACGTCGCGGCCGCCGTCCGCTGCGCCCCGCCCGCCAATCGGCCCCTTCCCGACGAGCGCGATCGCTGCGCGCCCTTCCTCCAGCGCGAGCTGGCGCTGCTGGGCGGGCTGCGCGTCATCGTCGCCCTCGGTGCCTTCGCCTGGGAGACGGCCCTGCGAGCGGTCGAGGCCGCCGTTGGCCCCATCCCTCGCCCCCTGCCACGGTTCGCCCACGGCGCCGAGGCGCCGGCCGGCCCGTACACGCTCCTCGGCACCTACCACCCGAGCCAGCAGAACACGTTCACCGGACGGCTGACGGCCGAGATGCTGGACGCGGTCATCGCGCGCGCCCGCGAGGTCGCTGCGCTGGGACCGGCCTGAGGCCCAGCTGCTACCAGATAGATGGTATTGACATATATAGGGTTGACGATCTTATAATCTCGACGCATGTACACGAGCCGACGGGGTTCGAGACCGGTTGGGGACACGGGAGGCACGCCCGGGACTCCCGCGCGACGATCGGGCAGCAGGGTCGACGACGACGCCGAGGAGGATCCGATGATGCCCACGCTGCCGCGCGTGGCCCACGAGCACCACGAACGCCTCATGCAGCACGTCGATGAGATGCCGGCGGTCGGGAAGATGATCCTGACCGCTCCCATCCAGGAGCTCCGGCCGCGCCTCGCGGAGCTCGACGGATGGCTGAATGCGCTCCTGATCCCCCACCTGGAGGCAGCCGAGCGAACCCTCTACCCCGAGCTCGAGCGCATGATGCAGAACCGGCATTCGATGGCGCCGATGCGCCGCGAGCACGTCGAGATCCGTCGCCTGGTGGCCGAGCTCTCGCACCTGGTCCAGGCCCTCGGCGAGGAGCGACCCAGGATCGGCAGGACCGTGGCTCTGCGGCGCGTGCTGTACCGGCTCTACGCCCTGCTCGAGATCCATCTCGTGGAGGAAGAGGTCTACATCCCGATCATCAACCACGGCGTGAGCGAGGAGGCGGCCGAGGTGATGGCGGCCGCCCTGAAGCATTCGGGCATCCCGGAGGCCTGACGCGGGCCGCCGGGCCGGGCAGGGGCGGCACCGGACGGCTATGCTCCCGCGGCAGATGCGTGCCTCGAGCGACCCGCTGATGTCAGAGACGGAGGAGACCGCGGGCGCGGCGTCGGACGCCCTGGCGTCCGACCACGACGAGTCCGGCGTCCCGGTCCATCGGGGTTGGGCGCCGCTCGGGGGCCGGCACCGCTGGATGGAGCCGTTCGTCCTCGTCGTCCTCGCCACGACGGGCGCCCACGGCTACGCCATCACCGGCGAGCTCGAGGAGATGGGGATCACCGGCGGCGCGGTCGACGTCGGCCAGGTCTACCGGACCCTTCGCGACCTCGAGGCGGCCGGCCACGTGACGTCGCGCTGGTCGACGGAGGCCGTCGGCCCCCAGCGGCGCGATTACGAGCTGACGGCGGCGGGCTACGCGGCCCTCGACGAGTGGGCGGCGGTCATGAAGGAGCGCGCCCGCCTGATCGGCGAGTTCGACGGTCGCTACCTCGACGCCGTCACCGGGCCCCGGCACCCGCGCGCCTGAGCCCATCCTCCCTGGGATCTGGCGCCTGACGGCCCGCTACAGCGGCTCCGCCACGGCGTGCTCGATGCCCCGCGCCAGCTCGTCCTTCTCGGCCTCGGAGAGGTTGCGATCGAGGACTCGGAGGTAGAGCTCCTCCTCCGCGAGGTGGACCCTGAGCATGGCGTGCAGCCGGTAGAGGGCCCGGCGCAGGCCCATCGCCTCGGCCGCTCCCAGGCGGCCGCTGGTGACGAGCTCGTGGTACTCGCCCGTGGACTCGATCAGGCGCCGGAGCTCCGCGTGCTCCCGGCGCATCGGGGCCATCGAGTGGCGGCCGTCCATGAGCCGGTCCAGCGCGCCGTAGAGCGTCGTCTCGATGGCCTCCATGTGCGGCAGGAGCGAGCCGACGATGAAGCGGTGCTCCGCCTCGCAGTCGTCGAGGAAGGCGGGGGTGATGCCCTCGTCGATGCGCTCGGCCAGGCGGGCGAGCTGCTCGACGTGCGGGATGAGGCGGTCGTGGTGCTCGTGGCTGGCCTGCGCGAGGGGGTCCATCACGCGGGATGGTACGCTGCGCCGGGTCCCCGGCGTCCTCCCCGACACGGCGAGCCGCGGCCCGTGCCGGTCGTCAGAGCCGGGCGAATCGGACCCCGAAGAGGTCTCGGATGACGCGCCTGCCGGCCGTCCCGCGAATCCCGACGCGAGCGGCCGGCTCCGAGGCAGCCGGCTCCCCCGTGGCACGGTTGCCGAGCGGCACCAGGCGCACCCAGTGCTCGCCGATGCGAGCCTCGCGCCCGCCGGGCGCGGCGCCCGGACCGGGTGGAACGGCGACTCCCACCGTCGCGGCATAGGCGGCCGCGACCGTCGCCGGGTTCTCCACCACGAGCTCCAGTCCGACGAGGCGGGCGATGCCGCCGAAGGGATGAACGAGTGACGCGCGAGCCCGGCGGGCCTCGTCGCCCCACTCGGGCCCGCGCAGCTCGTGCTCGATGAGGAACGGCGGCTCGGCCGGGCCGAGGACGGGCGGGAAGGCGACCTGCCAGGCCACCGCCTCGCCGTCAGGGCGCATCCGCGCACCGGGGGTCGCGTCCGAGATCGCGGAGCCGGCGGCGCGGAGTGCCAGGACCTCGCGGCGCGCGCCGTCGGTCGCGAGGGCGTACGTCACGAGCCCGGGGATGCCCGCGTCGAGCGCGCGGACGACCGCGGCGCCGATCGGATGGGCCAGCGCCCGGTCACGATCCCAGGCGCCGATCAGCTCGAGGTAGGCGTCGCCGAGGAAGACGAGGCGGTTATGGGTTCCCGCGTCGTGACGCCCGCCGGCGGTGGCGGCCAAACCGAGCTCGGCCTCCAGCGCAGCGGCGGCCACGTCGGGGTCGTCGACGGCGAGCACGAGGTGGTCGATCCCGAGCAGCACGTCCGGAGCGTACGCCCCCGCGGGGTCCGCATGCCACCCCGAGGGCGACCGCGGCAGCGATTCCCCGCCGACCGGCCCCGTTTCGGCAGGCTGTGAGGCCCTCCACCCCAATCGCGCGATTTCGCTACCCTGCACCTCATGCTTGCCTGGGTGCTCTTCTGGGTTGTCGTCGCCGTGGTCACGTTCGGGGTCGCGATGTTCGCGATCCGCGCGCGCGGGGTCCACCCCGGGTTGATCCTCGCCGCCCTCGACACGTTCGGGCTCGTCGTCGCCTCGTACCTCTCCGTCGTCGAGCTCTCGGGCGGCGTACCGGTCTGCGGCCCGCTCAAGGGCTGCGAGGAGGTTGCGAAAAGCCAGTACGCGTGGCTCGGGCCGATCCCGGTCGCGGTGTTCGGCGTTGGCCTCTCGCTCATCCTCCTGGCGGCCGCCCTGGGCTGGTGGAAGACGGGCGATCGCCGGCTCCTTGCCATCCACTACGGGCTGAGCCTGGTCGGCGTGACCTTCGAGGCCTGGTTCATGTTCGCCCAGGTCTTCCTCATCGAGGCCGTGTGCGTCTGGTGCACCGCCTACGGGATCAGCCTGATCCTGCGGTTCGTCATCGCCCTCATCGTCTGGCTGCGTCGGGACAAGGTCGCCGAGGGCGCGGCCTGGTGACGCCGCGCCGGTGACACGGCGCGGGTAGCGCGACGCCGCGAGCGCGACGAGTGGGCGCCGGCGACGTGCCGCGGGTGACTCAGCGACGAGGCGGGCGCGGTCCGCCGCGGCCTCCTGCTACGATCCGGCCACCATGGACGGTGTCGTGCTCGTGCTGAACCAGAACTACGAGCCGCTGAACGTCTGCAACCTGCCCCGCGCCTTCCGGCTGGTCTTCGGCGCGAAGGCGGAAGTCGTCGAGTACGACCACCAGACGATCAGGACGCCGCGCGCCGCGTACCGGGCGCCCTCGATCATCCGGCTGCAGCACCACGTCCGGCGCCCACGCCCCCGGGTCCGCCTCAGCCGCCGCGAGATCTTCACCCGCGACGCCCACACCTGCCAGTACTGCGGCCGGCAGGGCCACGACCTGACACTCGACCACGTGATCCCCCGGCACCGCGGCGGGAGCCACACGTGGGAGAACCTCGTCACGGCCTGCAAGGTCTGCAACCACCGCAAGGGCGGCCGCACGCCGGACGAGGCGCGGATCCGGCTCCTCCGCCCGCCCTACGAGCCGCGGAGCGACGTCTACTCCCTCTTCACGCCGTACCTCGCCGACGAGCGCAACGGAGCATGGCGCGGCTATCTCTTCCTGGGCCCGAACTGACGGGCGGCGAGCGGGCCGCGATCACGGGAGCGATGGCCGCCGGAGCGATGCCGCCCGACGCGGTGCCCGCCGGCGTGCGGTCGATCGCCCGCACGCTTCGCGCGGCCGGCCACGAGGCGCACCTCGTCGGCGGTTGCGTCCGCGACCTGCTGCGCGGGGTCCGGCCCCCGGACTGGGACGTGGCGACGGACGCCCGGCCGGACCGCCTCCTCGCCCTCTTCCCCGGAGCGCGCTACGAGAACCGCTTCGGGACGGTGTCCGTGCCGCTCGCCGACGGCACGCACGAGGTCACGACCTTCCGGCGCGACGGCACGTACTCCGACCACCGGCGACCCGACGATGTCACCTTCGGCGACACGCTCGAGGAGGACCTCGCGCGGCGTGACTTCACCGTGAACGCGATGGCGATCCCGTTCGACGCCGACGGGCTGCCGGGCGCCGTCGAGGACCTCTTCGACGGCCGGGCCGACCTCGCGGCGGGCATCCTCCGCGCCGTCGGCGACCCGGCGGCGCGCTTCCGCGAGGACGCCCTGCGGATGCTCCGCGCGGTCCGCTTCGCGGCGACCCTGGGCTTCGCGGTGGAGCCGGCCACGCGCGCCGCCATCGCCGCCGAGGCGCCGCTCGCCGTCCACGTGTCCGGGGAGCGCACGTTCGCCGAGCTCATGCGGCTGCTCGGGGCGGAGCGGCCGTCGACCGGCCTCCGCCTCGCCGGGGAGACCGGCCTCCTGGCCGTCGTCGCCCCCGAGCTGGCGCGTCAACGCGGGATCC
Source organism: uncultured Chloroflexia bacterium (assembly GCA_963762445.1). Lineage (GTDB taxonomy): Bacteria > Chloroflexota > Limnocylindria > Limnocylindrales > CSP1-4 > CTSoil-043. The sequence continues at coordinate 56,311 of CAVXLA010000007.1, read as the reverse complement.
CCCAGGCGAAGATCCCCGGCGACGACCTCTGGGATCACACCTGGCGGACGGTCGACGCCGCCGCGCCGACCCTGGTGGACGGGCTTCCGCTCGCCCGGACCGCCGCGCTGCTCCACGACGTGGGCAAGCCGGCCACCTTCGCCGACGGCCACTTCGTCGGCCACGACGCGGTCGGGGCGGATCTCGCGGCGGCCTGGCTCGACGGGCTGCGGGCGCCGCGGGCGTTCGCCCTGCGGGTCGTCGGCCTCGTGCGCCACCACATGTTCGCCTACGTCCCGGACTGGTCGGACGCTGCGATCCGGCGATTCATCCGGCGCGTTGGCCTTGCCGATCTGGAGGAGCTGCTGGACCTGCGCGCCGCCGACAACATCGGCAGCGGCCTGCCGGTCGACGTCGACGACCTCGACGAGCTGCGCGAGCGCTGCCGGGCGCAGGTCGCTGCCCACGTCGCCCTGGAGCGGGGCGACCTCGCCGTCGGCGGCGACGATCTCATGGGCGCGCTGGACCTCGGACCGGGTCCGGCGGTGGGCCGCCTGCTCGACCAGCTCCTGGAACGCGTCCTGGCCGACCCCATGCTCAACGAGCGCGGGCGGCTCCTCGCGATCGCGCGGGAGCTCGCGGGCGCCACCCGGCTCGACGCCGACCTCGCCGCCGGCCCCGGGACTCCGCCGTGATCGAGCTCCTCCTCAATGCCGAGCGCCTGCTCGCCCTCGGGCTCCTGGACCAGGCCGAGGCGACCTACCGCACGGTGCTCGAGGCGGACCCCCGCAACGGCATCGCCGCGGTCGGGTTGTCTCGCGTGGCCCTCGAGCGCGGCGACGATGCAGGCGCTCACGCCCTGGCGCAGGCCGCCCTGGAGATCGACCCCGAGAACGCGACCGCCCGACGGATGATCGACCGCCTCGACGAAGTGGCTCGCCACCGGGACGCCGCCGTGGCCGGGCGCGCGGCATCCGCAGGCGTGACGGGTTCGCCGGGCCCCGTGCCCGACCCGGCCCCTCCCGGCGCCGAAGCCCCCCCGGCGGCTCCCGCGCGCCGCGGGCTCCTGCGGCGCATCATCCGGAGGTCGTGATGCGCGTGCTCGTCACCGGCGGCGCCGGCTACGTGGGATCGGTCTCCGTCGAGGCCCTCGTCGCCGCCGGCCATGACGTCGTCGTGCTCGACGACCTCTCGAAGGGCCATCGCGAGGCCGTCGCGCCCGGCGCCCGTCTCGTCGTGGGGAGCTACGGCGACGCCGGCCTCGTGCGCGCCCTCCTGGCCGAGGCCCCGGTCGATGCCGTCCTCCATTGCGCCGCGCGCTCGCTCGTCGGGGAATCGGTCGTGGACCCCGCCCTGTACTACCGCGAGAACGTGGTCGGCGGCGTGACGCTCCTGGAGGCGCTGCGCGAGGCCGGCGTGCGACGCCTCGTCTTCAGCTCCACTGCCGCCGTCTACGGGACCCCCGCCGGCGTCCCGATCCGCGAGGACGCCGTCCTGGCCCCGATCAACCCCTACGGCGAGACCAAGCGGGCGTTCGAGGGCGCGCTCCGCTGGTACGCCGCCGCCTACGGCCTCCGGAGCGTCAGCCTTCGCTACTTCAACGTCGCCGGAGCCTCTGCCCGCAACGGCGAGGTCCACGAGCCGGAGACGCACCTCGTCCCCAGCGTGCTCGCGGCCGTCGAGGGGCGTGGCGAGGTGACCGTCTTCGGAACGGACTACCCGACCGCCGACGGAACATGCATCCGGGACTACATCCACGTCGAGGACCTGGCCCTGGCCCACCTGCTCGCCCTCGAGGCCACCGCGCCGGGCGACGCCCGCACGGCGGGCGCGCCGGTGGGCGACGGCGGGGCGCCGGGATCCCGCGACGCCGCCGCGATCGCCCTCAACCTCGGCAACGGCGGCGGCTTCAGTGTTCGCGAGGTGCTCGCCGCCGTCGCCGCGGCCACCGGGCGCCCCGTCCCGCACCAGATCGGCCCGCGCCGCGCGGGCGATCCGCCCGCGCTCGTGGCAGAGGCGAGCCGGGCCCGGGCCGTGCTCGGCTGGGAGGCGACTCACCGCAACCTCGCCGAGATCGTGGCCTCGGCCTGGGCCTGGCGGCGAGCCCATCCCGGCGGCTACGGAGCCTGAGGGGCTCCCACCTTCCCGGGCCCGCCGCGTCTCGCCTCGGCCGGCAACCGAATCGACACGCAAGCGACCCCGCGGCGGTACTGACCGGCGCGCCGACGCCGCGTAGGGTTCGAACCTCCGGGGCAGCGTCTCCACGGCTCGCCGCAGCGCCGCCCCTCCATCGGGCCCCGCCAGCAAGGACGCCGACGCCATGACCGCCATCGACCTGATCCCGCCCACCTACAGCCGGGGCCTCGGAAGGCCGGCGGCGACCGCGACCCGCGTGTCCAGCGCCACCGTGGTCTGCGACGCCTGCGGCTGCCGCCTCAGCACCCGCGAGTCCGCGGACGACGCCGGCTTCAGCGGCGCGCGCCGCTGGTTCCACTTCGTCGGCTCGACCGGCAAGGATGCCCGCGGCTGCGCCGTCTCCTGCGTCGACGCCGCCCACACGATCGCCTGACCGGGCGGCCCGGCCCGGGTCGCCTCGACGACGCGCGTCCTCAGCAACGCCCCGGCCCCGGCCGGGGCGTTCTGGCGTCCTCCGGCCACCGCGCTGCGCGAGGGGTGCGCGCGTTCGCGCGATCCTGACGGTCGTGCAGGGCCGCCGGAAGCCGTCGCCGCTATTCCGGCCGCTTCCGGTGGGCGCGGCGGCGCTGCTACGATCCGGGGATGCAGACCGATCCGCGCACCTGGCGACCGCAGCCGTTCGGGCGGCGCAAGCCGCGCGACCTGCGCGACACGCTCGTCGAGCCGGCGTGGGACGGCACCCGGGTCCTCGCCCACGTCGCGCGGGCGGGCGTCAGCCTGGTCGACGCCGGCGGCACGGACCTGGCCCTGGAGCACCCCGAGGTCGTGGCCGAGCTGGCGGCCGGCCGGCTCGCGGAGGTGCTCGTCGTCGACGGGTACCTGACGGACCAGGCGCTCCGATCCGCCGAGGGAGTCCTCCTCGACGCCGACGAGATCCCCGGCATGGGCGAGCACGTGACGCAGTACTTCCTCGGCGGCCGGGCCGCCGACCAGCTGGGCGGTGGCGGCCGCGTTCCCGGACTGCCCGCAGGCCGAACGGTCAAGCAGGTCGAGGCAGCCGCCGGCCGCGAGCGCGTGCCGATCGCGTTCGTCGCCGTGGACCTCGTCGCCCTCGACGGCGAGCCCCTCCTCGAGATCCCGCTGCTCGAGCGCAAGCGCCTCCTCGAGGGCGTCCTCCCGGAGGGGCCGCGCGTCCGACGCTCGCCCTACGTCCGTGAGCCGGCGGGCAGCTTCATCAGGACGTGGCGCTCGCTGGGCTTCGGCGGCCTGGCCTACAAGGAGGCGAACAGCCGCTACCACCCGGGCGCGCCCAACGACGGCTGGTCGCTCGTCGCGATGCCGCGCCGCTAGGGTGCCAGCTCGGCGGCCCCCTCGTGGCCCGTGGTAGGGTGACCGGGTGGCCTCCACCGTGCTGACGCCCGCGATCACCGCGGAGATCGAACGCCTCGGCCGGGCCGACCTGGTCGTCGGCATCCCGAGCTTCAAGAACGCCACCACGATCGGGCACGTGACGCGGGCCGCCCAGGCCGGGCTCGTCCAGTACTTCGCCGACCTGCGGCCCCTGCTCGTCAACTCCGACGCCGGCTCGCCCGACGGGACCCAGCGCGTGGTCGCCGAGACGGAGCCGCCGGACTACGTCGAGCGGATCCTCCTCGTCCGGCCGACGAACCGCCTCGAGCGCCTGACCCTCACCTACCCCGAGGTGGACGGCGTGGGCGGCAAGGGTGCCGCCCTGCGCACGATCTTCGAGATCGCGGCCGCCCTCGACGCGCGCGCCCTCGTGGTCGTCGACTCCGACCTGCGCTCGATCACGCCCGAGTGGATCGAGCTCCTCGCCGGGCCCATCCTCAAGGGCGGCTTCGACTACGTCACGCCGCTCTACGCCCGCCACAAGTACGACGGCACGATCACCAACACGGTCACCTACCCGCTGACGCGGGCCCTCTATGGCCGGCGGATCCGACAGCCGATCGGGGGCGACTTCGGCGTCTCGGGCGACCTGGTCCGCCACTACCTGGCCCAGGACGACTGGACCGCCGAGGTCAGCCGGTTCGGGATCGACATCTGGATGACGACGCACGCGCTCGTGGGTGGCTTCGCGGTCTGCGAGACCCGGCTCGGGGCGAAGGTCCACGACCCCAAGGACCCCTCGGCGGACCTCGGGCCGATGTTCCGCCAGGTCGTGGTGACGGTCCTCGGGCTGGCGGGACGCCACCCCGAATCCTGGCTCGACATCCGGGGCAGCCACGAGGTCCCCGCCTACGGCTTCGAGCGCTGGGTGGAGCCCGCCCCGCTCCAGGTCAACACGCTGCGCCTCCTCTCCGAGTACGGCGCCGGGCGGGTGACGCTGGCCGACACCTGGCAGGCGATGCTGGCCCCAGACCATGCTGCGGCGGCAGAGGAGCTCGCCATCGAGGCCGGCAGGCTCGCCGAGCGCGCGGGCCGGCGCCTGGGGATCGGCGGGTCGGAGAGCGGCACGAACGAGGTGACCACCGACGAGATGAGCGAGGCCGTGGCCGGCTTCCACTTCCCGGACGAGCTGTGGGCCGGGATCGTCTACGACCTCGTCGTCGCCGCCCGCTTCGGCGCCATCGCCCCCGAGCGCCTCGTCGCCGCCCTCGTGCCCCTGTACTTCGGGCGTGTCGGCAGCCTCATCGTCGAGAGCCGCCACCTGGGCCAGGACGACGCCGAGGAGCGCGTCGAGCGCCAGGCCCGGGCCTTCGAGCTCCGGAAGCCCTACCTGGTCGAGCGCTGGCGCGCCGCCGAGGCGATGCCGCCCTGGCCGCCTTGGCCGCCCCGGCCGCCGAGCGCGATGCCGCGGGCCAGCGGGAGGGTGGCGCGTGAGCCAGCGGTCGCCGCTCCCGGCCCGGATCCTGATCCCCGTCGCCAACCCCGCGACCGCCGAGGACCTGGTGCGGATCGGCGCGGAGATCATGGACCCGCGGACCGGCGAGCTCACTGTGCTGGGGATCGTGGAGGTCCCCGAGGACGTCGCCCTCTCGGAGGGCGCGACCCGGGCGAGGCAGGCGCGGCGCCTGCTCCAGAAGGTCCTCGACTACGCGCCGCAGGGGACCCGGATCCGGCCGCTCGTCCGGATCGGGCGCCGGGCGGCCGAGGGGATCGTCGAGACGGCCACCGAGGTGGACGCCGACCTGCTCATCTTCGGGTGGGGCGGACCACCCGGCGGTCGGGGTGCCGCCACCGGTTCCGTCTTCTCGCCGACGATCGACGCCGTCGTCCGCGAGCCGCCGTGCGACATCGCCGTCGTCAAGCAGCGCCCGTTCGGCGAGGTCCGGCGGATCCTCGTCCCGGTGCGCGGCGGCCCGCACGCCGAGCTCGCCCTGGAGTTCGCCGACGCCCTGGCCCGGCGCCACGAGGCCCGGATCGTCGTCCTCCACGTGATCCCGCCGGGCGTGACGAGCGCCGTCCGGGCCCAGGCCGAGCAGGCCCTCGCCACGTTCCTCAGGCAGCACGCCCGCGGCCACGCCGACGGGCTCCTCCGTGAGGCCCCCAACGTCCGCAACGCGATCCTCCGCGAGGCGGAGCGGGCCGACGTGGTGATCATGGGCGCCTCTGCGGCACCGGAGGGGACGGCCGCCGACGCCTTCCTGTTCGGCGCCCTGCCCGAGGCGATCGCCGCCCGGGCGACGCCCCCGGTGATCGTGGTCAAGACGCGGGAGCGGATCGGGCGGGCCACGTTCGAGGAGCTGGCCGGGCGGGCCGAGTCGCTGGCGGCCGCCGATCGCGCCGCGGAGGAGTCGCGGGCCGTGCCGGTGCGCGTGGAGCGCTGGTTCGCCGAGTCCAACTTCCACCACGGCGAGTACCGCAACCTGCGCCGCCTCGTCGACCTGAAGGAGCAGCAGGGTCTTACGGTCAGCCTCGTCTTACCGACGCTGAACGAGGAGGCAACGATCGGCGAGATCGTGGCCCGCGCTCGGCGCGTCCTCGTCGACGGCGTGCCGCTGGTAGACGAGCTCCTCGTCATCGACTCCGCGTCGACCGATCGGACGCGCGAGATCGCCGAGGGCGAAGGCGCACGCGTCGTCCAGCACCCCGACGTGCTGCCCCGGTACGGCTCGTATCGCGGCAAGGGCGAGGCCCTCTGGAAGAGCCTCTTCGAGACGAGCGGCGACCTCATCGCCTGGTGCGACACCGACGTCCGGAACTGGCACCCGCGGATGGCCTACGGCACGCTCGGCCCGCTGCTGGCGGAGCCGCGGATCCAGTACGTCAAGGGCTACTACCAGCGCCCGATCGTTGAGGACGGCGTGCTCAAGGAGGGCGGCGGCGGGCGCGTCACCGAGCTCGTTGCCCGGCCCCTCATCAACCTCTTCTTCCCGGACCTGTCCGGCTTCATCCAGCCGCTCGCCGGCGAGTACGCCGGGCGCCGAAGCCTCCTCGAGACGATCCCCTTCTTCACCGGCTATGCCGTCGAGATCGGCCACCTGGTCGACATCGGCGAGCGCGTCGGGCTCACCGGGCTCGGCCAGGTGGACCTGGAGCGGCGCGTGCACCGCAACCAGGAGCTCGAAGGCCTCTCGCGGATGAGCTTCGTGATCCTCCAGGCCGTCATGAAGCGGCTGGAGGAGCGCCGCCGGGCCCGCCTCTTCGCCGAGCTGGGCTCGACGATGAAGCTGCCGCGCTTCGGCGACGACCACCTGGGCCTCGAGATCATCGAGCTGGCCGACCGCGAGCGGCCCCCGATGATCCGGATCCCCGAGTACCTGGAACGCCGGGCGAGCAGCGGCCGCCCGGGCGGAGCCGCCGGGTGAACGAGCGGCGATGAGCGAGCGACGACCCGGCCGACCCCTCGCCGTCGTCGTCGCGCCGGACTCGTTCAAGGGATCGCTGACGTCGGTGCAGGTCGCCCTGGCGCTCGCCGCCGGCTGGCTCCGCGCCCGACCCGGCGATGACCTCCGCCTGGCCCCGCTCGCCGACGGCGGCGAGGGGACGCTGGTGGCGATCGAGGCGGCCGGCAGCTGGGAGTGGCGAACCGCCGCCGCGCACGACCCGCTCGGGCGCGCGATCGAGGCGCGCTGGCTGCGGTCCAGCGAGGGGAGCGCGGCCGTCGTCGAGCTCGCCGCGGCGTCCGGCCTGTCGCGCCTCGCCGCCGCCGAACGCGACCCGGTCGCGGCGTCCACCTTCGGCACGGGCGAGGTGCTCCTGGCGGTCCTCGACGCGGGGGTCCGGCGGATCGACCTGGGTGTCGGCGGCAGCGCGACGACCGACGGGGGCCTGGGGATCCTGGCGGCGCTCGGGCTGGGGATGACCGTCGAGCCGGAGCTCGTCGTCCACCTCGACGACCTCGACCCGCGCCTGGCCGAGGTGGATCTCCGGATCGCCTCCGACGTGGCCAACCCGCTGCTGGGACCCTCGGGTGCGGCCGCCGTCTACGGGCCCCAGAAGGGCGCCAGCCCGGTCGACGTCCGGAACCTGGACGACGCCCTGGCCCGCTGGGCGGACGCCATGGAGGCGGCCACCGGGCACCGCGAGCGCGAGACGCCGGGGGCGGGGGCGGCCGGGGGAACCGTCTTCGGGCTGGCCTGCCTGCGCGACCGCTTCCGCTCGTTCGCGATCGTCCCCGGGGTGGACCTCGTCATGGACGCGACCGGGTTCGACGGCAAGCTCGCCGGCGCCGACCTCGTCCTCACCGGGGAGGGCCGCATCGACGCCCAGACCGCCTTCGGCAAGACCGCCCTTGGCGTCGCCCGCCGGGCGGCCGCGGCAGGCGTCCCGTGCGTGGCGGTCGGCGGCGGCGTCGAGCCGGCCGGGATCGCGGCGCTGGCGGCGGTGGGGGCCGTGGCCATCCCCGTCGCCGAGCGCCCGCAACCGGTCGAGGAGGCGATGGCCGCGGGCCCGGCGCCGGTGGAGCGCTGCGGCGAGCGCCTGGCCCGACTCGTTGGGCTGGGGATGGGGTGGTGAGGGGGCGCGCATGAGCCCGCGGGCCGCTGCATCTGGGATGGCGACGCGCGCGCGCCGCCGCAAGCCGCCGGACCCGGCGCGAACCTGGGCCCGCGCCCTCGAGCGGCGCCGCCCGGGCCTCGTCCCGTTCGTGCTGGCCGAGCTGGCCGCGCTCTACGGCACCCCCCGCCGGGACACCCGCCTGGACCCGGTCTCGGAGCTCGTCCTGACGATCCTCTCCCAGAACACGGCCGACGTGAACTCCGAGCGCGCCTTCGAGGCACTCCGCGCGGCGTACCCGAGCGACGGACCGGTCACCGTCCACCGGGTGACGGCACCCGACGGGACCGAGGCGCCGCCCGAGGGCTGGGGCGGCCGCGGGCTCGAGGCCGGCGCCGCGCCGGACTGGGACGCCGTGGAGCACGCCCCGCTCGACGAGCTGATGGAGGTGATCCGGCCGGGGGGCCTCGCCGCCCAGAAGGCGCCCCGCATCCAGGCCGCGCTCGGCCACATCCGCGCGGCGACCGGCAGCCACGACCTCGGCTTCCTGGCCGGGATGGACCCGCGCGCCGCCCGCGACTGGCTGACCCAGGTCCCCGGGATCGGCAGGAAGACGGCCTCGATCGTCCTCCTCTTCTGCTTCGGGCAGCCGCTCATGCCGGTGGACACGCACGTGGAGCGGGTGAGCCGCCGGATCGGCCTCGTCCCGCCGAAGGCGGGGCCGGACGAGCAGCACGAGGTCTACTGGCACCTGCTCGCGCCGGAAGACGTCCATGCCGCGCACGTCCTGCTCATCCAGCACGGCCGGAGGACGTGCGACGCCCGCCGGCCCGCCTGCGATCGCTGCCCGCTCGCCCCCCGCTGCCGGTACCTCGACCCGCGGGCCCCGTAGGCATTCGCGCAGCACGTGGGGCGCCCCAGACGGGTGCCCCGGGCAGGGCGGCGGCCAATCGGCGACCCCGCGCGGCGTATGCTCGCCCCATGATGATCGGCGGCGGGCCGGCGGGGCAGGAACGGCCGGCCCGGCTTCTCCTCGTCGACGACGACGTGAACCTCCTCGTCGTCCTGGCCGAGCAGCTGCGCGACGACGGCTACGACGTGGCGACCGCCCGCGACGGCGCCGAGGCGCTGCGCCGGCTCGAATCGGGCTGGCCCGACCTCGCCATCGTCGACATGATGATGCCCCGCCTCGACGGGCTCGCCCTGGCCCGCGAGATCAAGGCCCGGGCCGACCTCCCGATCATCGTCCTCTCGGCGATCGACGCCGCGGACTCCAAGGCCGAGCTTCTCGACGAGGTGGCCGAGGACTACGTCACGAAGCCGTACCACTACCCGGAGCTGCGGGCGCGCGTGAACCGCGTCCTGCGCCGCCTCGGCGACCGGCTGCCCGGCCAGCGCGTGGTGCTGGGACCGGCGCTGGCGCTCGAGCTCCACCGCCGCTCGGCGATCGTGAACGGGGTGCCGGTGGCCCTCACGCCCATCGAATCGCGGCTTCTCTACGCCCTCGCCGCCAACCTGGGCCAGACCGTCTCCACGGAGACGCTCCTCCTCCGCGGCTGGGCCGACACCGAGGACGCCGACCCGTCCTACGTCTGGGTCTCGATGCGCCGCCTGCGGACGAAGCTGGAGGTCGACCCGAACCGGCCCCGCCACCTCGTGACGGTGCGCGGCGCCGGCTACCGCCTGGAGGTCGAGCCGGCGTGAGCGGGAGCGGGCTCCGCGTCCGGATCACGATCGCAGCGCTGGCCGCCGCCGTCCTGCCGGTGGGCGCCTTCGGCATCCTGCTCATCGCCAGCGGGAGCCCGGGCGCCGTCGTCCTCGTCCTGATCGCCCTCGTCGTCGCCGCCCTCGTCGGGCTCGTCGTGGGGAGCATGCTCGTCGGCGGCATCGTCGGACCCCTGGGGAAGCTCGAGGCGCGGCTCGACCGGATCACCGCCGGCGAGCGCGTGGATCCGCTTCCCGCGTTCCCCGACGACGAGCTCGGCCGGCTCGCGGAGCGCCAGGAGGAGCTCGCCGCGGACCTGGCCCGGCGCAACCGCCAGGTGGCCCGGGCCGTGGACGCGATCACCGCCTGGGCCCCCGCCGACGGCGCCGCCGCCCTCCTGGACCGCGCCGCGGCCGATGCCCGCGAAGCCCTTGGCCTCATCGACGCCCGGATCGATATCGGCGACCCCGACGACATCGCCCTCGAGGACCGCATCCCCGGCGAGCCTCAGCCCGTCCGCGCCGACCTGCGGGCCGGGCCGGAGGTCGGGGGAGTCCTGGCCGGACATGCGGCCGCCACCACGCGCTGGGAGCCGGCCGACCAGGACCTCCTGGAGCTCTTCGCCGCGAGCGTCGCGGTGGCCCTCCGCGACGCCGGGCTGCTGGCGCGGGTGGAGCAGCAGAACGCGCGACTCGTTGCCCTCGACGCCGAGAAAGACGACTTCCTGCGGGGCATGTCCCACAACCTCCAGACGCCCCTCGCCCGCATCCGCGCCTACGCCGACCAGCTCGCGAGCGAGCTGGTGGTGGCGGGGACGCCGGACCGGCGGCCGGCGATCATCGCCGAGCAGAGCGAGCGCCTCTCGCACATGGTTCGCCAGCTGGTGACGGTGAGCCGCCTCGACGCCGGCGTCATCCGCCCGGTCGTCGAGGTCTTCGCCCTGGCGCCGCGCGTCCGGCGGGCGTGGGAGGCGCTGGGCGCCGGGTCGGTGCCGTTCGAGCTCGTCGACGGGGCCGACGGCTGGCTGGCGCTGGCGGATCCTGACCTGGTCGACCAGGTGATCTGGGCGCTCCTCGACAACGCCGTGAAGCACGGGGCCGGCACGCCGGTGCACGTCCGCGTGGCGGTGGACCGGGAGGGCGGGCGGATCGCGATGACCGTCGCCGACGGCGGCCCGGGGGTTGCCGGCCCCGACCGGGAGCGCCTGTTCGCCCGCTACGCGCGCGGCGGCCGCTCGGAGGACCGCGAGGGGACCGGCCTGGGCCTGTACGTGGGGCGGGCGCTCGCGCGGGCGAACGGGGGGGAGCTTGCGCTGGAGGACGCGGCGGCGGGCATGGATGAGAGCGCTGGGTCGGGCGCGGGCCCCGGCGAGACCACGGGCGCGGGCCCGGGCGCGCGCACGGGCGCCGCCCTCACGCTGACGCTGCCCGCGGAGGCGCCGACGGAGGGCTGAGGGACCGGGTGGCCCGGAACCCCGCCGCGTCCGGCCGGTTGCCGGCACGCAGAGTAGGCTTGAGGCTGGCGCCGCTGGATCGCACGCCGCGGCCCGCCTGGAGGCCCGCACGTGAGCACCGACGACACCCGCACCCCGATCGACCCGCTCGCCACGCCGCGGACCATCCGGATGGTCCGCCGCTTCGGGGCCCCGCCGGCCCGCCTCTACCGTTGCTGGACGGACCCCGAGGAGATCGTCCGCTGGTTCCCCGAGCGGATCGAGGGTTCGCTCGCCCTCGGAACCCGGAGCATCCTCGTCTTCCCCAACCAGCGCGTCTCGTGGGACGTCACGCTGCTGCAGAGCGATCGGCGGTTCGAGTTCCGCTGGCCCTGGCTCCCGGACAACGCCTGGGAGACAACCGTCGCGATCGCGCTGGAGCCGGCCGGCTACGGGACGCTCATGACGCTCACCGACGGCCCCTTCGACGTCCGCGTGCCCGGGGTCCTCGATGCCTACGCCGAAGCCAACGAGGGCTGGGGGGAAGCGCTCGCCTGGCTGCGCGGCTACGTCGACTTCACCGTGGAGCTGCGGGCGCGCCGCTACTGAACGGGGGCGTGCGCCGGGGGGCCATGCGCCGGCCCGAACCGGTCGCGGCGCCGGCTGCCCGCGCCGGCCGGTCTCCGGCCCCCTACCCCCGGCGTCCGAACGCGGTGACGATCAGCCGCCGGAAGGTGGGCGCCTGTCCGTACATGAGGACGCCGGCGGCGTAAACCCGGGCCGCCAGCCAGAGCATGACCACGATGGAGACGACGAGGATCGCCGCCGCGACGACCACCTCGAGCAGCCCAGCCTGCCCGGCGACGACCCGCGCCAGCATCAGGTACGGGCTGACGAACGGGACGTACGAGAGCCCGATGACCCAGCCGGCGTCCGCCGGCAGGAGGCCCGACGAGACGTAGACGGCGATCATGTAGCCGACGACCCCGAACATCGACATGGGGGCCACGACGTTGCTGACGTCCTCCATCCGGGACACGAGGGACCCTGCCGCGGCGTAGAGCGCCGAGTAGAGCAGGTAGCCGAGCACGAAGAAGACGACGAACGCGCCGACGGTGCCCGGCGTCAGGATCTGCGGCAGCTCGATCGTCGTCGGCTCGGCCCCGAGCACCGCCTGGGCGATCGCGCCCTGGAGGATGATCGCGATGCCGGCAGGGATCACCGCCGCGAGGAGCTGGACCAGGCCAAGCCCGCCCACGCCGATCACCTTGCCGCCGAGGAGCTGGAGCGGCGTCGCGGCGCTGATGACGATCTCCATGACGCGGCTGCTCTTCTCCTCTGCCACGCTCATCGCCACCCACTGCCCATAGAGAACGACCGCGAGGAGCAGGAAGACGATCAGCACCTGGCCGACGAGGCCGGTCGCGGCCAGCTCCGTGCCGGTCGTCGGCGCCCCGGGCGCAGCCGGCTTCGGCGGCTCGACGGTCACTTTTGGCGGCGTGAACAGCGTCGCCTGGTCGCCCGGTGCGATGCCGAGCCGGTCGAGGCGGTCCCCGATCGCGAGCGAGAGCGCGATCTGGCGGATCAGCTCCGGCGAGCGGCGGCCGGGCGGATCCTTGGTGATCACCGTGAAGGCAAGGTCACCGCTCGTGGCCCGGTCGATGAGGACGGCGACCGATAGCTTGCCGTCCTCGACGGCGGCCCGCGCCGAAGCCTCGTCGGGAGACGTCGAGACGACGAAGCTGCCCTCGCTGTCGACGGCGCTGGCGTTCAGGAGGGTGCTGAGCCGGACGACCGCGTCAAAGGAGGGAGCAGGCTCGGCGCGGCTCACGACGGCGACGTTCGTCTTCCCCTCGCCTTCGAACCAGCGGATCCCGATGGGGGCCAGCGCGAGGGCTGCCCCGGCGACCGCGAGGAACAGGGTGCCGAAGAGGAACGAGCGGGTCTGGGCCCGGACGAGGAACTCGCGCCGGGCGACGGCGACGATGTTGCGGACGGTGGGGCTCATCGACCGGCCCCGCCTTCGGGCGCGACGCCCGGCCCGCCTTCGGGCATGCCGCCCGGCCCGCCCCCGTCCCGACCTCCGCCACGGCGCGCGGCGCCCGGGGCGTCGTGCACTCCGGCCAGTGAGACCTCCTCGCGGACCGACCGGCCCACGCGCTCCATGAAGATCTGCTCAATCGACGGGTCGGCGATCTCGAAGCGGGTCACCCGCTCGCCGCGGGCGAGGGCGGCCTGCAGGATCGCCTCGGGGTCGGTCGCCCCGCGCACCTCGAGCTCGCTGTAGTCGCGGCCGGGCCGCACGATCGCGACACCCGGGATGTCCGCCAGCCAGGGCAGGTCGGGGTCGCCGTCAGTCGCGAGCCGCACGACCTGCTTGCCGGTGGAGCGCTTGACGTCGCGGGTCGGCCCGGACGCCACCAGCCGGCCCGCGTCGATGATGGCGATCGCGTCGCAGAGCTCCTCGACCATGTCCATCTGGTGCGTGCTGAAGACGAGCGTCTTCCCGCGGTCGCGCATCTCGAGGAACGCCGCCTTCAGGAGGGCCACGTTGACCGGGTCGAGCCCGCTGAAGGGCTCATCCATGATCAGGACCTCGGGGTCGTGCAGGATCGCGGCGATGAACTGGATCTTCTGCTGGTTGCCCTTGGAGAGCTGCTCGGCGCGCCGGTCGGCGTACTCGGGGACGCGGAAGCGCGCGAGCCAGGCCCGGACCTCCTTCTCGGCGGCCTTCCGGGGCACCCCGTAAAGGCCGGCGAAGAAGACGAGCTGGTCCAGCACCTTCATCCGCGGGTAGAGGCCGCGCTCCTCGGGCAGGTAGCCGAACGTGCGCCGCGGCAAGTCGGTCGACGGGCGACCCTTCCAGGTCACGCTGCCGCCGTCGGCGCGGAGGATGTCGAGGACGATCCGCATCGCCGTCGTCTTGCCCGCCCCGTTGGCGCCGAGGAAGCCGAAGACCTGGCCGGGTTCGACGGTGAAGCTGATCCCGTCGAGGGCTCGGACGGCACCGAACGACTTCTGGAGGTCGGTGATGACGAGGCTCATGCGGCCGGGAACCCCCAGTGCAGGGCAAACGGTCGGGCCAGCGTAGCGCCGCCGGCGACGGCGCGTCAGGGACCGATGGCCCGGACGGACCGGCCGACTGTCCCAACGTCGAGGGCCCGCGAAGGGTGCGCGGGGTGGCGCGGTCCGCGTACGCTGGGAGCCCGGCGCCACTGGGAGGGCGCACGGGGCGCACCCTCGTGCAGTCCGGAGGGAGAGGGGAATGACCGACCTGCCGGCCGGCGAGCCGGCTGAGACGCCCGCGGCACCGGCGCCGCCGACATCGCCCGCCTTGGCGCGCCTCGACCCTCATGGGTGGCGCACCACCGTGATCGTCGCGGCGATCATGCTCGCCACGGTGTTCGGCGCCAACCTGGTCAACGCCGCCGTCCCCCTCCCCGCCAGCCTCGGCACCGTCGATCCCGGCCCCGAGGTCCCGGTCGGCCCGGGCACGGATCCCAGCCAGCCCGCCGCTCCGCCGGTCGAGCCGGGCCCGGTCGTCCCCGGGACGGGCCTCGACGTCGGGTACGGCGTCGTCGTCTACCCGCCCGACGGCTGGACCGTCGTCGGCTCCGAATCCGGCCAGGCGATCCTCCAGAAGGGCGGGGCGCTCATCCTCGTGCTGGGCACCCCGTGGACCACGTCGGCCGTCGACCTGGTCGTCGCCTACCGTGACGCGTTCTTCGAGGACGGCCAGCTCACGGCCAACGAGCCCCAGTCGTTCGAGATCGGGGACGGCATCCCGGCGGCGGGCTTCCAGTACGCCGGCATCCTGGCGGGCTCGCAGGTCGACGGGGCGATGATCGCCGGCACCGCCGAGGGCTCGGGCGTCGTCGTGAACGTGGTCGTGGCGGCCGGTGGCCTCGAGGGCGTGTCGGACGACGTCGACCATCTGCTGGACACGATCCAGATCGGGGGTGTCCAGCCGTGAGCGCCGGATCCGGGGCCCCTGGCGAGAGCCTCCCGCCCCGCTGGGGCTACCAGACGTCGTTCTGGCAGCGGCGCCAGCCCGCCTTCTGGCTCTTCGTCGTCACCCTCGCCCTGACCGGGCTCGTCGCCGTCGGGCAGCAGCTGGAGATGATCCAGGCCGCGCCGGGAGCCTGGCTGGTCACCCTCCTCCTGCTCCTGCCGTACGCGATCCCGATCCTCCTGGTCATCTACCTGCTGGACCTCTACGAGCGGGAGCCGAAGAGCATCCTCGCCGCCGCGCTCCTCTG
Source organism: uncultured Chloroflexia bacterium (assembly GCA_963762445.1). GTDB lineage: Bacteria > Chloroflexota > Limnocylindria > Limnocylindrales > CSP1-4 > CTSoil-043. The sequence goes on along the minus strand of CAVXLA010000007.1, from coordinate 40,899 downwards.
GGGCGGGATCGTGGCGACCACGCTCTCGCTCTACACGAACACGCCGCTCGACGAGCTCGTCTTCAAGATCAGCGCCGATCCCGCCTTCACGTCCGAGTGGGGCGCCGCCCTGACCGCGCCGTTTGTCGAGGAAGGGTTCAAGGCCCTCGGGCTGATCCTCCTGGTCTCCCTGGCGCGGGCCGAGATGGACGACGTCGTCGACGGCTTCGTCTGGGGCGCGATGGTCGGGCTCGGCTTCCTCCTCGTGGAGGACATCTTCTACTTCGTCGGGGCGTACGTCTCCACCGGCGGCTCGTTCGGAGGTCTCTTCGACGTCTTCCTCATCCGGATCGTCGGCGCCGGTCCGTACAGCCACTTCCTGTACACCGGCCTCGTCGGCATGGGCGTGGCCTACTACGCGACGCGGGACGACGTCCCCCGGGATCGCCGGCTGCTCGTCGCGGTCGCCCTGGGCGCCGCCGGCGTCGGGGCTCACTTCTTCTGGAACTCGCCGCTGCTCGGGGACCTGCTCGGCGACGGCGATGTGATGGGCTGGCTCACCTACGTCACGGCCAAGGGCCTGCCGATGCTCATCGGGCTCGTGGTGCTGCTCCGGCTCGCCCGGGGCAGGGAGCGACGGTGGTTCGCCCGCCTGGCGGCCGCCCAGGTCGACGACGGCACGATCACGGCCGACGAGATGCGCGAGCTGGGTGGGCTCCGCTCGCGCTGGGCTGCGCGTCGCGAGGCGGGCAGAACCATGGGGCCGGCCGGCCGCCGCCTCAAGGGCCGGATCCAGCGCCAGCAGATCAGCCTGGCCATGGCAACCAACCGGGCCGGCGCCGCGGATGGCCCGGACGTGGCGCGCCAGCGCGACCTGGTGCGGGCGTTGAAGGCCGAGTACGACGCGCTGCCGGCCGCGGGCGCGCGCGTGCCCGGCGCCTGACGGGCCGTCGCGGTGCCGGCCGGGGGCTACGATCCGCGCGACCGCGCGAGCCCCCGCCGCGGCCGCTTGACGCAGGAGCAACGGATGGACGCGCCCGCCCTGATCGAGACCATCCGCCGCTCGGTGATCGGCGACGACGAGGCCGTGGCCGGCCCGTTCGGCGTCCGCCGCGTGACCTACGCCGATTACACGGCCTCGGGCCGGAGCCTGTCCTTCGTCGAGGACTACCTTCGCGACGCGGTCCTGCCGCTCTACGCCAACACCCACACGGAATTGTCGGGGACCGGTCTCCAGACGACGCGCTTCCGGGCCGAGGCCCGGCGGATCGTCCGGGACGCCGTCGGCGCGGGCGACGAGCACGTGGTCATCTTCGTCGGATCGGGATCGACGGCCGCCATCGACCGCCTCGTCCACGTCCTGGGGCTGCGCCTGCCGGCGGAGCTCGCCGAGCGCTACGACCTTGCCGGTCGGATCCCCGCCGCGGACCGCCCGGTCGTCTTCATCGGCCCCTACGAGCACCACAGCAACGAGCTGCCCTGGCGCGAATCGATCGCCGACGTCGTCACCATCCCAGAGGACGGCGACGGCCGGATCGACCTCGCCCGCCTCAACGCCGAGCTCATGCGCTACGCCGATCGACCGCTCAAGATCGGCAGCTTCTCGGCGGCCTCCAACGTGACCGGCATCCTGTCCGACACCCGGGCGATCTCGGTCCTCCTCCACCGCCACGGCGCGCTCTCGTTCTGGGACTTCGCGGCAGCCGCACCGTACGTCGAGATCGAGATGTCGCCCCGCCGGCCGGCACCGGACGGGCCGGCGACCGGGGCGGCGGGAGCGGGCCCCGACGACGCGGTCCTCGACACGAAGGACGCCATCTTCATCTCGCCCCACAAGCTCATCGGCGGGCCCGGGACGCCGGGGATCCTGGTCGCCCGCCGCGACCTGTTCCGCAATCGCGTCCCCACCGTGCCCGGCGGGGGCACCGTGGCCTACGTCAACCCGACCGAGCACGTCTACCTCGACGACGTGGAGCATCGCGAGGAGGGCGGGACGCCGGCGATCGTCGAATCGATCCGGGCCGGGCTGGTCTTCGGGCTCAAGGAAGCCGTCGGCGTGGCGGCGATCCGCGAGCGCGAGGAGGACTTCATCGGCCGGGCGATCCGGCGCTGGCGGGCGAACCCGGCCCTGGAGATCCTCGGCAACCCAGAGCTTCCGCGCCTCTCGATCGTCTCCTTCGTCGTCCGCCATCGGGGGCGCTACCTCCACCACAACTTCGTTGTCGCCCTGCTCAACGACCTCTTCGGCATCCAGGCGCGGGGCGGCTGCTCCTGTGCCGGGCCGTATGGCCACCGGCTCCTCGGGATCGACCTCGAGCGTTCGCACGAGTTCGAGCGCGAGATCGCGCGCGGGTGCGAGGGCATCAAGCCCGGCTGGGTGCGCGTCAACTTCAACTACTTCATCAGCGAGACGGTGTTCGGCTTCATCCTCGACGCGGTCGACCTGGTCGCCCGCGAAGGCTGGCGCCTGCTCCCGCAGTACCGCTTCGATCCACCGACCGGGCTCTGGCAGCACAGCGGGGGCGCCGCGGAGCCGCCGCTCTCGCTCCACGACGTCCGCTACGAGGACGGCGTCATGCGCTACGAGGCGCACCGCCACCGCGAGCCGGAGACACGGCTGGCGGCGTACCTCGAGGAGGCGCGGTCGCTCCTGGAGGCACCGCCGCCGACGCCCGCCGCCGCCATGGGTCCACTTGACGTCGACGCCGACTTCGAGCACCTGCGCTGGTTCTGGCTCCCGTCCGAGGCGGCCGTGGAGCTGGCCGAGGGCGCGGCGAGCGGCTGACCCGGCGCGGCACCGGCCCGGCGAGCGGCTGACCCGGCGCGGCCCGGGCGCCACGATCCGAGAGGAGGAGACGGATGTACCGGAGCTCGATGTTCGGCCGACGGGGTGGCCGGATGCTCGTCCTGACGGGGATCTTCGAGCTGGGGCTCGCGGCGGTCTTCTGGCTTGTCGGCGGCGGGGACGCGGACGTCGGCGGCGTCATGATCCTGACGGGGGCGATCCTCGGCGGGGTCGGGGTCATCCTGCTTGTGTTCGGGCTGCGTTGGATGCGCAGCGCGGCGACGAAGGACCACATCAGCGTCACCGGCGTGGCCGGCACCGGCCAGATCATGGGGCTGCGGCAGACCGGCCTGACCGTCAACGACCAGCCCCAGGTGGAGCTCGAGCTCCTGGTCACGATCCTCGGCCGCTCGCCGTACCGGACGACGGTGAAGGAGATCGTCCCGCTCATCATGCTCAACCGGCTCCAGGGCACCTTGCCCGTACGCGTCGACCCGGCGCACCCGGAGACGATCGTCATCCAGTGGGACCAGCCGAACGTGGGCGTCGAGACGGTGGCGGTGCCCGGGGCCCAGGCAGGCTGGGGCGGCGCAGGCGACGGGGGCGGCGCAGGCGACGGGGGCGGCGCAGGTGGCCCTGGCTCGACCGCCGACGAGACCCTCGCCCAGGTCTCCGCGGCCCTCGCGGCCGCCAGCGGAGAGGCGGCCCCGGTCTTCGGCCAGGCGGCCCAGGCCGGCTACACGATCGAGCAGCTGCGGGAGTGGCTCGGCGCGAACGGCGTCGCGGGCAGCGCGCGAATTGACCGCCTGGTCGACAGCGGCGAGACCGTGGGTGACGAGCGCCTCTTCACGATGACGACCACCGTCAGCGTCCCGGGTTGGGAGCCGTTCGTCACCGGCCCGTCCGCGGCGATGGTGCCCCTCTCGAAGGTCGGCCGGGTCGCGGTGGGCGTGTCCCTCCCCGTGCGCGTCGCGCCGGACAACCGCGACCTGCTGATGTTCGAGTGGGATCGCATCTGACAGGTGCCCAAGGGGCGGCGGGTCACGTCCCCACGTGTGCAACAGCGGGACGGGCCGGGCGATGGAAGCAGCCACCGCGCCGGGAGTCCCATTCACATTCTGTGGACTGGCGCCCGCGCAAGCTTCCAGGCCTGCTGTCCGCTGCCGCGTCGGGCGAGCCCGCGACCTGCCTGGTGCGCACGTCCGCGCCGTCTCCACGCTCAGGCGATTCGTCTGCGACCCGATCATCGGGCACGCTGAGGTGGTCGGGTCCCGTGGCCCGCCGCCTCCGCGTCCGCCTGCCGAGCGAATGTGAATGAGATTCCCGTCGAGCGCGGGGGCCGGTCGAGCCGGCGGCGCCCCAAAGCCAGGCGGCCGTCGGCAGTGCCCCGCAGCCTCGTGGGGGACCGACGCCGCGGCGGCGCATCGAAGGGGCGTGGCCCGCCGGGCCGCCGCCGTGACCTCGGCTCACCGGCGGCCTGTGCCGGTTGATATCCCCCGAAGGGTCCGGCCGGGCCCCAAAGACCCATCGCGGGGCACATTGAGGCGCCCCGGCGACGAACCTACGGTTCGGTCCAGTCGGGCCCCTGAGGTGTCGAGGCCCGCGAAGAGCCGGGCGATCCACCAGCGTTGCGTCCCACCGCGTGCGAGGGATCGCCCGGCGGAGAAGAGGGCCATGGAGCCGAACGTCTTCCTCCCGCTCGGGTCGTCCCTGCTGAGCTTCGTCTTCGCCGTCTTCCTGCTGGACCAGTGGCGCGAGCGGCGCCGGCCGTACCAGCTCATCTGGACGATCGGGATGCTCATGTACGGCGTCTCGGCGGGGACCGAGTTCCTCGGCGGGGCGCTCGGCTGGAGCGAGCCCCTCTACCGCGCCTGGTACCTGACCGGCGCGGTCTGGGTCGCCGGCTGGCTGGGCCTCGGCACGATGTACCTGCTGGCGAAGACGCGCTTCGGCTACGGGGCGGCGGTGTCGCTCCTCCTGGCCGGCCTCTTCACGTTCCTCACCTGGCGCAAGAACGACTACGCGGACAGCGGCGCCTCACCGTACCTCTACCTGCTGATCGCGGTCGTCGCCGCGGCGGTGATCGCCGTCGAGACCTACCGGACGAAAGGCCGCTGGGCGCACGTCGCGGGCGCGCTGATCGTGGCCGGGACGCTGGCCTCCATCCCGATGGTGGCGCTCGCGCCGCTCACCGCACCGGGCTACGCCCTCGACGCGGTCACGGGCATCCCCAGCGGCGAGCTCTTCCCCGGCTACGTCCGCCTCCTCACGCCCTTCTTCAACATCACCGGGGGCTTCGCCCTCGTCCTCGGCGCCCTCTACTCCGCCTACGTCTTCATGCCGAAGACGCGCCTCGTCCGGTACGACCTCCGGCGCGACCAGGGCGTCGTGCCGTTCCTCGCGAACCTGGCCGTCGCGCCGTTCGCCATCGCCATCAACCTGGTCGCCTCGATCCCGGGCGCGATCGTCGCCCTGTCCCGCGGCGAGCTCCACAGCCGCGTCCCGTCGACGGTCCTGGTGGCGATCGGCGGCTTCGTTCCGTCCCTCACGGGCAGCCTTGCCCGCTTCGGGATGACGCAGGCGTTCTTCCTCGGCGAGCTGGCGGGCGTCGTCTTCCTCTTCGCCGGCTTCCTGGTCTCGATCGAGGTGTTCCGCGAGATCCGGATCCCGTTCACGCACGTCGTGCTGCACGCGCGCCGCGGCGCGGCCTAACGCGCGGCGCGGCCTAACGCGCGGAGCGGAGCCCCGCCGCCAGCTTCTCGCCCCAGCGGCGGGCGCGATCGGTCTCGCCGTCGACGAGGCGGTCGAAGAGCGGTCCCGTCGGCCCCTCGACGAGGAAGCTCTCCGGCCCGGCGACCACGCGCAGGCCGAGGCTCCGGAGCTGCTTGTCGGCGCCCTTCGCGGCCGACCCCCACAGGATCCCCGGCCCCTTGATGCGCGTGTCGAAGGCGGCGGCCGCGACCGCCGAGGAGCCGCCCTGCACCGTCTCCAGCCACTCGCGGATGCCGCTCCCCCGCGACACCAGGCGATCCCCGGCGCGCTTGAGAGAGTCCGTGCGTGTCTCCGGCTTCGTCATGCCGTGCGCGTGCGTCGGCCCGCCAACCACCAGCAAGTCCACGCCGGCCGGGATCGCCGCGGGAGCGGCGCCCACCTCGACCACCTCGACCGCCCCATCGGCGGTGCGGCCGAGCCCCTCGGCGATCGCGCGCGCGATCACCTCGGTGTTGCCGAACATCGATTCGAAGACGACGAGGGCGCGCATGGGAACCTCCGGGCGAAGCGGTCAGCCGAGCAGGTCGGGAGTCCAGGCCGCCACGAGGGCGAGGCGGAGGAGGCGCCGCGCGCTCGGCGGCGCGGCGAGGCGGTTGAGGAGCCACGACCGCTCCAGGTCGAACGGCCAGGGTGGCGCGCCGGGCTTCTCCGGCGGGCGCCGCGAGACGAAGCCGGCGTGGATGGCGGCGTGGGCGAGGAGGAGGGCGGCGATGACGAGTCGGGCGACCATGAGCACTCCTCCGGCGGAGATCGGGAGGCACGATGGTCGCGGTCCCGGGAGATCCGGGCCAGTGACGTCCGGACGCTTTCGCCGGGACGGACGGCCCGCGGCCCCGCGCGATCTGGTCGCGCACGGCCCTACGCGAACGGGTCGCGGACCTCGATGCGGGGGAATCGCCGGAAGTCGCGGTCGCGCGTCCAGATCGTCCTGACGTCGTTCTCCAGCATCAGCGCCACCAGGTGCGCGTCTGGGACCAGGTTCCCGCTCGGCATCGCGTCGTCCGCCACCTCCTGGTAGCGCTCCCAGAAGCGCTCCGTCTCCCCGGTGGTCCGGACATGCGGGCGGACGAGCAGCTGCTCGACGTTGCCGATCGCCTCGGCCGCGGTCAGCGGGCGGGCGAAGACGGCCGGATGCGTCGCGATGCGGAGATAGGCCATGACGGTCGGCCAGAACAGGTAGGCGATCTCGGGCCCGTCCGCGAGGCGCCCGACGAACGCGCGGGCGCGGGCGTGCTCCGGGCTCGACTCGTCCGAGGCGTACAGGAGGACGTTGGCGTCGATCGTGTAGCTCACGGGGAGTCGAGCGCGCGGCGGAGCGCCTCCGGGTCGTCGAGGTCGACGAGCGCCCGCATCGGCCGCGACGACCAGGCCAGCGGGGCCGGGAGGGCCGACTCGTCGCGATCGGCCGCCATCGCCGTGCTCAGCAGCTCGGAGACCAGGCGGCCCAGGGTCTTGCCCTCGCGTCGCTGGCGCGCCTTCAGCTGGCGCAGGACCGTCGGGTCGAGGTCGATCGTGGTCCGACTCATGATGCGTGATGATTCGTCGTCACGCATCAGATGTCAAACCGCTCAGGCCCCGGCGGCCGCCGAGGGGCTGTCGGCCCGAACCGCCTGGATCCCCAGCGCGATCCAGCCGAGCGGGAAGGCGAGGTAGGCGGAGGCGAGGATCGGCTGCAGGCCGGCCCCTTCGATCGCGGCGACCCCGAAGAACGACACCGCGAACGAGGCGAGGGCGATCGCGGACCCGGCCGCCAGCAGGAGCGAGCCCGACCGCGGCAAGGCGCCCGTGCGGTACGTCGCGATGGCGAAGAGGATGGAGCCGGCGACGGTCGCAAGCAACCCGACGATGAAGAAGTCCCAGCCGCTCCAGTCGCCGACGACGGGGCGATCCGGGAAGGCGGCCATCGCGAGGATCCCGAAGGTCGTGATCGCGCCCCCCGCCGCCGGCAGGAGGAAGGCCGTCCAGACGAGGGTGGGATGGCGGCGAGCCTGGAACGCGCTCAGGCCGGCGAGCCCGACGAGGAGGGCGACGATGCCGGCGAGGAAGAGCCAGGCGCCGAGGTCGCTGTCGGCGCTGTCTGCCGCGGACCAGATCCAACCGGTGAAGACGAGGGCGCCACCGGCGGCGGCGGCGAGCCCCCCGATGCGGAGAGACATGGGAAACCCCCTTCGGTGTTCGGACCAGGAGCCCAGCCCCCGCAGGTGGAGGTGGGCGTCGAGCGCCCCGAGCAGGACGTCGCCCACGTCGAACGGGCCGAGGGGGCGCTCCGCGAGGAGCGCCCGGAACTCGTCGCCGTAGCGCGCCCGCCAGCGGGCTGGATAGAGGCGGAGGAGGAGCGGGATCACGGGCGGGCCACCGGCCCAGGCGTGCGTTCGCCTCAGTCGGGGACGATGACCCCGCAGGCGATCCGGGCGCCGCTGCCGCCGTTGGTCGCGTCGGTCACCTGGTCGTCCGGGTTGGCGTGGATGATGAAGGCGCTGCCGATTGCCCCCGCCGTCGTGTCGAACAGGGTCGCGGGCCCCGGCGAGAGCGTCACCCGGTCGGTCGTCGCGTCGAGGTGGCCGACGCCGGCGGCGTTGACCTCCAGGTTCGGGAGGTCGCCGGCGTGCGGTCCGGCCGGGTTCTCCAGCCCGTGCTGGTGCCCGAGCGGGTTGTAGTGGCCGCCGGCCGCGGCGAACGTCGGCGCGCAGGCTCCCACCGCGTGGATGTGGACGCCGTGCAGGCCGGGGGTCAGGCCATCCACGTGGATGTTCACGTGGACGCGGCCGGTCCCGTCCTCGACGAGGCGGGCCCAGCCCACCGTGGCGCCCGAGGCATCCACGAAGGATGCCGAGGCGTGGAGCGCACCGCCGCCGAGGGCGGTGCTGGCGAGCGCGCCGGCGAGCCCGAGCGCGGAGACGACGGCGAAGAGCCTTCGGGTCAGGTACATGGGGACGCTCCTTGACCTTCGGATGTGGGTTGGCGTGCGGGCGGCCGCCCGGCCGCGACGGGTCAGATCGCGCCGGCCGCGATCGGGCGATCGACGCGGAAGGCCTGCAGCCCCAGGACGATCCAGCCGATCGGGAATGCCAGGAACCCGGCGATGAAGACGGCCTGGAGCCACTCGCCGAACACGAACGAGCCGGCGAACGAGAGGAGGGCGACCGCGGACGCGACACCGAGGAGCAGCGGCCCCGAATGCGGGAGGGCCGCTGTCCGGTACGCGGCGACGGCGAAGAGGATCGATCCGGCGACCGTCGTCAGCATGCCCAGGATGAAGAAGTCCCAGCCGGACAGGTCGCCGATGACGTCTCGATCCTGCATCGTCGCCATCAGGAGCACGCCAATGGTGGTGACGGCTCCGCCGAGCGCCGGCACCGCGAAGGCTGCCCAGGCCAGCGCCGGGTGGCGTCGGGCCTGGAAGGCGCTGAGGCCGGCCAGGCCCACCAGCAGGGCGATGACGCCCACCAGGAAGACCACCGAGCCGAGGTCCTGGTCGGCCGGATCGGCGGACGACCAGGCGAGGCCAGTGAGCCAGAGGGCGCCGCCGATGGCGGCGGCGATCCCCCCGATGCGGAGCGACATGGGAAACCCCCTTCGATGTTCGGACCAGGAGCCCAGCCCCCGCAGGTGGAGGTGGGCGTCGAGCGCGCCGAGCAGGACGTCGGCCACGTCGAACGGGCCGAGTGGGCGCTCCGCGAGGAGCGCCCGGAACTCGTCGCCGTAGCGCGTCCGCCAGCGGGCGGGATAGAGGCGGAGGAGGAGGGCGATCATGGGACGCGTCGCCCTGTCAGCCTGGTGACTGCCCGAGCCGGCGCAGACCCAGCTCGGCGAACGCCGAGAGCTCGCGGAGCTGCTCGGCCACCGTGGTGGCGCCGAGGGCCGTCAGGCGGTATGGCCGCCGCCGGTCCACCGGCGGGAGCGCCTCGACGAAGCCGCGCTCCTCGAGGCGGGCCAGCGCGGCATACAGGGTCCCGGGACCCATCGGCCGGCCGGTTCCCTGCTCGACGTCGGCCATGATCGCGTAGCCGTGCTTGGGGCCGTCGCTGAGGCTGACCAGGATGAGGAGTGCCGGCTCGGCGAACCGCCCGAGCTCGGGAAGCGGGGCGACCATGGCAGATGACCTTTCGTACGCTTGACGATATATCGTGGCGCGATATATACGGCCCCGGCGCGGCGGTGTCAAGCCCCTTTTCGCGGCCATCGACGCGCGGCATGGGCGCCGCTACAGTCCCGGCGTGGAGTCGCAGCCCATCGCCGGACCCGAACGACGGATCGTCACCGTCCTGTTCGCCGACCTCGTCGGGTTCACCTCGCTCGCGGAGCGCCTGGACCCCGACGACCTCGCGATCGTCCAGGACGCCTACTTCGCGGCCGTCCGGGACGTGGTCGGGCGGTACCGCGGCCGCCTCGAGAAGTTCATCGGCGACGCGGCGATGGCGGCGTTCGGGGTGCCGCGAACGGCGGACGACGACGCCGTGCGCGCCGTGTCGGCTGGCTTCGCGCTCCTGAACGCGATCGGCGACCTCGGCGCGCGGCTCGGCCTCGACGCCGAGGAGCTCCGGCTGCGCGTCGGCGTCAACACGGGCGAGGTCGTCGTCGCCGTGGGCGGCCCTGACGAGGGACGGCTGAGCGGCGACGTGGTGAACGTGGCGGCTCGGCTGCAGGCCGCCGCGGAGCCGGGGGCGATGTTCGTCGGCGAGGTGACCGCCCTGGCCGTCGCCGGCGCCGTCCAGCTCGAGCCGCTCGCCCCCCTCGTCCTCAAGGGCAAGGCCGAGCCCGTCCGCGCTTCTCGTGCCATCGCGCTCCGCAGCGAGCCCTCCCGCGAGCTGGCGATGGGCCGCCTGCGATCCCCGCTCATGGGGCGCTCAACGGAGCTCGCGGCGCTTCGCTCGGCCGCCGTGCGCGCCGCGGACGGCGAGGCACCGCGGGTGCTCCTGCTCGCACCTCCCGGCGTCGGCAAGACGCGCCTGGTCGAGGAGTTCGCGGCGACGCTCGAGCACACCTCTTTCCCCGACGCGGCGTCGCCCCACCCGTCAGCGGGCTGGTCGGTGCTCCGGGTCCGGGTCACCGCGGAGCCCGGGGCGCCGTTCGCGCCGATCGCCCGGCTGGTCGCGGCCGCCCTCGACGGCGGTACGGGCGGGAAGAAGCCGGCACCGGGTGACCGCCTCGAGCGGCTGCGGGCCGCCCTCGTCGCGTCAGGCGTCTCGGCGGGTCGGGCGGAGACGGTCGTCGAGAACGTCAGGGGCCTGCTCGCGGCACAGCCCGGCTCGGCCCCGGCCCCTCCCGCGCCCGCGACCACCGATCGCGCCAGCCTCTTCCTCGGCTGGCTCCAGGCGCTCGAGGCGCTCGCCGCGCGAACGCCGCAGGCCTGGATCCTTGAGGACCTCCATTGGGCAGGCCGCGACGTGCTCGCCTTTTTCGAGGCGGCGGGCGACGTGCCGCTGCAAACGGCCGGGAATCGGTCCCCGGCGTCGGGCCGGCTCGTCATCGCGACGGCCCGCCCGAGCGTCCTCGAAACCGGCGCGTTCGCCGACGGCTGGGAGCGGATCGAGCTGCCGACGCTCGACGGGACCGACGCCCGGGCCCTCGTCGACGAGCTCACCGGGTCCGCCCTGCCCGCCGCCCTCGCCGAGCAGATCGTCGCCCGGTCCGACGGCAACTGCCTGTTCATCGAGGAAATCCTGCGGGCCTGGGTCGGTGCCGGGATCCTCGTCGAGACGGGCGCGGGCGGCGTCCGGCTGGCGGTCGATCCCGACGAGGTGCCCCTGCCGCCCACCGTCCAGGCGGTCTACGCCGCGCAGCTCGACGACCTGCCCGGGACGGCGCGCCAGGCCGCCCGGCGGGGTTCGGTCTGCGGTCGCCGCTTCCCGGTCGACGTCCTGCCGACCCTCGGCATCGACGCCGCGCCCGACGCCGTGGCCGCGCTCGGCCGGCGCGGGATCGTCGGCCCGCCGGTCCAGGCCCAGCTCGTCGGCGACGAGCTCGCCTTCCGCCATGCGCTCCTCCGGGACGCGGGATACGCGAGCCTGGGGCGGGCCGAGCGGGCCGACCTGCACGTGCGGACGGCGCGCTGGCTCGAGGAGATGGCGGGTGACCTCGCGGGCGAGCTCGCCGCAGTCATCGGCGGTCACTACGCGGATGCGGTGGCGGAAGCGCCGGCCCTCGCGGCGGCGGTCGCCGGCGGGCTGGATCGGGCGACGGCCGCGTCGCTGGCCGCCGGGTGGCTGGAGACCGCCGGCGATCGCGCGCTCGAGCGCGGGGCCCGGGCGGGAGCGGCTGAGCTCTTTCGACGATCGGCCGGGTTGACCGGATCGACGGAAGGCGTCGACCGCGCCCGACGCCACCGGCGAAACGGCGAGGCGATCGCCGGCACAGGCGACCTCGAGGAGGCTGCAGCCGCCTTCGGGACCGCGGCGGAGCTGGCCCGTCAGGCCCTCGACGCCCCCGGCGCGCCCCCGGCGGCTGCCACGGGCGCCCGGCGGGAGCTCGCCCTCGCCTCGGCCGGGCTGGCGCGCGCCCGCTACGAGCAGATTCGCTTCGCCGAGGCTCTCGCCGTCGCCGACGCGGCGCTGGCCGTGGTCGGCGACGACCTGCCGGAGGCGGTGCCGCTCCACCTCGCCCGCCTGCGGGGGATCGAGGGGGTCTCGAACGACTACACCGCGGTCTACCGGGAGTCGGAGCGCGTCCTGGAGGCCGCCGTTGCGACCGGTGACCCGCTGCTCGCGTTCGAGGCCCGGCGGCTCCGGCTCGCCTTCGCGGCGAACCTGGGCAGCGAGACCGCCGACGAGTGGTCCGCCCTCGCCGAGGAGGCGCGCGCGCTCGGCCGCTGGAGCGAGGCCGCGGGGGCGCTGTCGGCCGCCTCGGAGCTCATCGCCGCCCAGGACCCGAGCGCGGCGGCGAGGCTCCTCGACGAGGCCGAGGCCACGGCCGAGGCCCGCGGCCTGAGCGAACGGCTCTGCTGGATCGGGCTCATCCGCGCGAGCGCCGCGCTGAGGGGCGGCGACTGGGAGGCGGGCGTCGCCGCGGCTCGCGCCGGGCTCCAGCTCGCTGTCCGCCTCCGCTACGACCGGGCTGCCGTCCGGACGTGGTTCGCCGTGACCCCGATGGCCGCCGCGCGGGGCGACCGAGCGACGCTGGAGTGGGCCGCGGCGTGGTTCGCCGAGCACGAGGCCTCGTTCCCCCACAGCCCGTACGGCACCGTCCAACATGCGGGGGTGGACCTGCGCCTGGCCGACGCCGGGCTCGGCGACCCGCCGGCCCTCGACGACGAGACCCTCCTCGCCGGTCTCGCGATCGACGACGACTCGCCGGAGTGGCTGGCGGCGGTCGAGCGGATCATGGAGGGGGCGATCGCCGGCGGACAGGTCGACCTGGCGCGCCGGATGGTCGAGCTCCTGCCGGCAGTCGGTGCTGAAGGGAGCCGGGCCCTCGCCCTGGCCTCGCGCGCGCTCATCGCCTCGTGGCTGGCGGGCGCCGCCGCGCCCGACGGCACGGCGGCGCCCGACGGCGGGGCCACCTACGCCCGCCACGCTCTCGGGCACGCCCGGGAGGCCGGGGCTCCCTGGTGGATGTCGCGCGTGATCCGGCTCCTCGCCCGCCACGGCGCGGCAACGGCCGCCGAGACCGCCGAGGCCGCAGCCATTGACGCCCGGCTTGGCATCCGACCGTGAGCGGCCGCCCGGGTAGTACCACCGGCTGGTATCGCGGCTGCCCGTCGACCGGCGATCCTTCGCGGGGCCCTGTGTTGCGCCAGCGCGCCGGCCCGTGGCAGCTGAAGGTGGTCGAATCGCCGTGAGCAAGCATGGTCGAGGCGTCGATCCGCGGGTCGTGGCGGCTCTCGCCTTCATCGTCGCCGCCGCCGCCGTTGCCCTCGAGATCGCCTACGCCGTCGGCAAGTTCGCCATCACCACCGTGGAGAAGATCCCGTCCTGACGGCAGCCCCGAGCCCGGCGGCGCCGAGCCCGGCCGGGCTTCGCCTACCCCGGCCCGCCCTCGACCCTGACCTGGCGCCCACTCCCGCCCGGCACCGAGAGCCGTGGTAGATTCGCCACCGCGCCGACATAGCTCAGCGGTAGAGCAGCTGTTTCGTAAACAGCAGGTCCTCGGTTCGAATCCGAGTGTCGGCTCCACTCCTTCGATTCGTGCGTGGGAAGACCTGCTATCTGTGCGGGTCCCCCGTTCGTGGCACCGCCGGCCTCGCCACAGCGCTCGAAGGCCCGCGAAGACCTGCCAACTGGACAAGATCGTTGAGCCCTCGTGCACGGGTTCCGATCCGCCGAGGATCCAGTGGCAGGCGCGAAGGCTCGCCTCGAGGACCTGCTGTCTCTTGGACAGCAGCTCGTGATACTGGGCCCACCAGTAAGTATCAGTTTATCGAGTCGATAGGTTGACTCTTCCCACAAGGCGACGTATCGTCAGCGTATGGATACGATCGGCAGGGCGCAGCTCGAGGGGGCGCTGAGCGCCCTTGGCGAGTTGCTGGCGGCCCGTGGGGTCCACTACGACGTCGTTATCGTGGGTGGTGGCAACCTCATCCTGCGCGGGCTCATCGAGCGCCCGACCACCAAGGACCTCGACGTCCTCGGCGAGTGGACACCCGACGGCATCAGGCCGATTCGCCCGATGCCGGAGCCGCTGCGCGACGCCGTCATCGATGTCGGCCGCGCATTCGGACTAGCGACCGACTGGCTCAACGCCGGACCCGACTCCCTGCTCGACCTCGGCCTTCCGGATGGGTTCCTCGATCGCCTCGAACGCCGGGACTTCGGCGGGGTCGTGGCGTGGCTCGCGGGCTGGTTCGACATGGTGTGTTTCAAGCTCTACGCGGCCGTCGATCAGGGCCCGCGGAGCCGGCACCTCCAAGACCTCCGCGATCTGCAGCCGGGACGAGACGATCTCCTCAAGGCTGCCCGCTGGGCGAGGAGCCACGACCCCTCGCCTGGCTTCCGGAGCCTGCTGGTCGATACGCTTCGCGGTCTCGGCGTGGACGATGGCGATGCATCCCTCGGCTAGCTCCCTCCGTGGAGCACTTCTCAGCCGAGCCTGGATCCAATGGATCGCGCTCGGTGTCGACGCGGTCGGAGAGCGCGACGACGCCGTGGTGGATCCGGAGGCCCTCATCGCCCTCACCGCCGAACTGGGCGACGCCGACGCACGACTCCGGGACCTCAGCACGGACTGGTGCGTCGCGTACGGTCGATATGTCAACGGGTCCCGGCTCAAGCAGGTCGTTCGGGAGCTCGGGACACCAAGCGGCGCCATCGGTGAGTACGTCGCCACGGTCGCAGCAGCGGGCGGTCCATCATGGCCGACGGCGACGCGACCCCGGCCAGACTACGTCCGGCGCGAAAAGGCCCGACTGGACTCGGCGGAACCACGGGCACGGCTGCGCATCCGGCTTCGTGCGGCGTTCGGTGTGAACGCACGGGCGGATGTCCTCGCCGCGCTACTGGCCACCTCGCCCGGAGGCCTCAACGCCGCCGATCTTGCCCGAGTCACCCGATTCACGAAGCCGAACGTCGCGTCCGCCCTGGATGCGCTCCTTCTGGCGGGGCTGGTGACGGCACGATCCGTGGGGAACGAGCGACGCTTCGTCCTGCCGCCCAAGGTTCCGATTCTGCCGGGCCTCCAACCGCCAGTCGCTCAGCCCGATTGGGTCAGCCGGTTTGGCGTTGCGCTCGAAGTCCATCGATTCCTCGGGCGCGAGGGCCTGTCGACGACGGTCCGCGCCATAGAGGCGCGCCGGCTCGTCGACTCCCTTGTCGACCGGATGTCGACCGAAGGCATGCCGATTCCCAACGTCGGCGCCACCGGTGACGAGTTTGCATACGCGTTTGACCGATGGCTCGTGGACTTCGTCTACTGGTTGAGACTCCCGAGCCGCGGGTAGCCGACAAGAGCTTCTCCGCATGACCGTTTGCGTCACATCTGCCCTGGTTCGCGACGCTCTGAGGCGGCTGCTACGCCCCGGCCCTCTCCGGCCCAGGCAGCCGCGCCCGCTCGAAGACCCGCTGGAGGTAGTGGTCCATCACCACCGCCTGGAAGGCCGGCTCGTCGAGGATCTGGCGGAAGATGTCGGCGTTGTCGTCCATGCGCTCGACGATGCTCTTGATGAAGCGGTCGGCGAAGACCAGGCGGAAGTTCTCGATGGGGTTGGCGCGGGCCTGGGCGACGAGCTGCTCGTCGCCGAGCCAGGTCGCCTCCATCTGGTCGAAGAAGAGCTGGTCGGCGGTGCCGAGCTGGAGGCCGAACCGCTCGTTGAGGACCGCGATGATGGCCGAGAGGTGCTCCTTCTCCTCCTCGGCCTCCTTGCCCCGGCCCGAGTAGATCGCCTTCAGCTCCCCGACTCCGTGGTCCGGGCCGATGTCGCCCTCGCTCGTCTTCTCGAGGCGCAGGTGGGTCAGCTCCACGTCCGACCCGAGGTCGAGCCGGCCTCCGCCGTCCGCCGGCAGCAGGGCGATCAGGGCTCGGCTCGCGAGGTAGAGGGCCTCGAGCGCGACATCGCCGAAGTCCACGACCTGGGACAGGAACGAGTAGGCGCGGACGTACTGGTCGAGCGCGTCGCGGACCTCGACCTGCTCGTCGGGCGACTTCGCCTTGAACCGCTCGACGGCGGGAGCGAGCAGCGCGTGGACCAGGCCGTGATCGCCGACCTTCTTCGTCCGGTCCGCGATGATCGCGGCGACCGCCCGCGCCTCCGCGTCGTCGAGGACCTGGAGCGCGAGCAGCCGGTCGGCGAGGTCGTAGAGGAGGTTCGGGTCGGTCGGGACGGCGACCGTCGTCTCGTACCAGGGCTTGAACGCCTCGGTGATCTCGTCGGCCTCGTTGCGGAAGTCGAGGACGAAGGTGTCGGTCTTCTCGGGGTGGATCCGGTTGAGCCGCGAGAGGGTCTGGACGGCGGCGAGCCCGACGAGCGTCTTGTCCACGAACATCGTGTGGAGGAGCGGCTGGTCGTACCCGGTCTGGAACTTCTCGGCCACGATCAGGACGCCGAACGCGGGCTCGTTGAAGCGCACCGCCGTCTGGCTCTCGGGGAAGCCGTTCATGCCCGACTCGGTGAACTCGAGACCGGCGTCATCGACGCGCCCGGAGAACGCCACGAGGGCCTTCGTGTCGGCGTACCTCTTCTCGCGGAGGTAGGCGTCGATGGCCTGCTTGTAGCGGACCGCGTGCAGGCGGGACGAGGTGACGACCATCGCCTTGCCGCGCCCGCCGATCTTGTGGCGGGTGTGCTCGCGGAAGTGCTCGACGATGACCTCGGCCTTCTGGGCGAGGTTGTGGGGGTGGAGGGAGACGAAGCGGGCGATGGAGCGCCGCGCCTTGCGGATGTCGTACTCGGGATCGTCCGCGACGGCCTTGCCGACCTTCCAGTACGTCGCGTAGGTCGTGTAGTTGGCGAGGACGTCGAGGATGAAGCCCTCCTCGATGGCCTGGCGCATCGAGTAGAGGTGGAACGGGGCGTAGTTGCCCTCGTCGTTCTTCCGGCCGAACAGCTCGAGCGTCCGGGCCTTGGGGGTCGCGGTGAAGGCGAAGAACGAGAGGTTCGGCTGGCGTCCACGAGCCGCCACGGTCGCCGCCAGGGCGTCCTGCGGGTCCAGCGGCACGTCCGCCGCGTCCGCGCCCTCGGCGGCTTCGAGCTGCGCCTCGGCGGACGCCGCGCCGAGGGCGGCCTTGAGGTCCTTGGCGGCCTCGCCGGTCTGGGAGGAGTGGGCCTCGTCCACGATGACGGCGAAGCGGCGCTGCCCGAGGTCGGTGACCTTGTCGAGGATGAACGGGAACTTCTGGAGGGTCGTGATGACGATCCGGCTCTGCTCGCCGGCGAGCGCCTCCGCGAGCTGGGCGCTGTCCTGGTCGATCCGGGCGACGACGCCCGGTCGCATGCTCGAACTGGTAGATCGTCTCCTGGAGCTGGCGGTCGAGGATCACCCGGTCGGTGATGACGACGACCTTGTCGAAGACGGGCCGCTCGTCGGTCCCGTGGAGCGACATGAGGCGGTGGGCGAGCCAGGCGATGGTGTTGCTCTTGCCCGAGCCCGCCGAGTGCTGGACGAGGTACGAGTGGCCGGGACCCTCGGCGCGGGCGGTCGCCTCGAGCCGGCGGACGGCGTCCCACTGGTGGTAGCGGGGGAAGATGACCGAGCCCGCCTTGAGCTTCGCCGCGTGGGTCGGCCCCTCGCCCGGCACGACGTGGACGAAGCGGCCCAGGAGGTCGAGCCAGGCGTCCCGCGCCCAGATCTCCTCCCACAGGTAGCGGGTCCGGTGGCCGGTCGGGTCGGGGGCGTTGCCCTTGCCGCCCGCGTCGCCACGGTTGAAGGGCAGGAACCGGGTCCTGAGGCCCTCGAGCCTGGTCGTCATCTCGACGAGGTTCGGGATCGACCGCGAAGTGGACGAGCGCCCGCCGCCCGAGGGTCACGTTCGCCGGGTCCCGGTCCTCGCGGTACTGCTTCTTCGCGTGCTCGACGGTCTGGTGGGTCAGCGGGTTCTTCAGCTCGGCGGTCGCGACCGGGATGCCGTTGACGAACAGGCACAGGTCGAGCGTCTTCGCCGCGCCGGCCTCGTAGGGGAGCTGGCGGGTGACGGTCAGGCGGTTGGCGAGATACCGCTCGGTCAGCTCGGGCGTCAGGCCGTGGGCGGGCTTGAAGAACGCGAGGCGGACCTCGATCCCGTGGTCGTTGACGCCGTGGCGGAGGACATCCACCGCGCCGCGCTCGTCGAGCTGCTTGGCGAGGCGGTCGCCGAACTGCTGCGAGGACGCCGTCCGGCGCCGCCGTGGACCTCGAGGAGACGCTTCCAGGCCGTCGGCTGGGTCTCCGCGATGAACGCCGAGCAGCTCCGCCGTGTCGAGGCCCAGCTTCGGGTTGAAGTCGCCCGCCCACTCGGGCTTCGTCCCCCACTTGCAGACGCGGTATCCGCCGGCCTCGACCAGCGAGGCGGTGATGGCGTCCTCGAAGCCGCGCTCGTCGGGCTTCACTCCTGCGCCGCCTCGTACGACGCCGGCTCCTCGTGGACCGCGGGGAGCTCCGGAAGCAGGCGGAAGCGCCGGCCCTGCGGCGACTGGATCGCACCGAAATGGCGGCGATCGAGGGTCACGATGAGGTCGGTCTCGAGGCGGTCCGCGAGAACGATCGTTGCCGCGTCCGTCGTGCCGAGCCGCAGGTCCGCGTAGCGCTCGACCAGGTCAGCGATGACCGGCCAGTCCTCAACGCCCGGCGACTCGATGGCGAAGACGCTGAGCCCCCGCACGAAGGCGCTTTCCGTGGTCGGGCCCAGCCTCTTGCCAACGAAGTACGCTGCCTCCGCCAGAGCCAAGACTGGGATCACGAGCTCGAGGTCGCGCCGTCGAAGGACGTCGACGCACCGCCGGTGGTCCGGCTCGCTGCGGTCCGTGGCCGCGTACAGCGGCCCGGCGTCAAGGATCGCGACCGAACGCATCCGTGTAGATCCAGTCCGCGTAGTCCTTCTCGAACTCGCCCGAGTCCATGTACTCGGCGATGCCCACGAACGCCCCGCCGCTGTCCCCGATGCCGATGAACGGGATGTCGCGCGGCCCCTCGTCCGCGAGTCCCAGCCGAGCCTCGATCGCCTCGCGGGCGACCTGTGACACGGGCACGCGCCGCCGGCGCGCCTCCCGTTCGAGGGCAGCCGCAACGTCGTCCGGCAGGCTGATCGTTGTGCGCCTCATACGCGCATACTCGCCTACTCGGCCGTCCCGGTCAAGCCCGCTCCGCCCGCGGGGGCCTCACGCCACTTCCTGACTCGATAGCCGCCATCCTCGCCCAACGACTCCGTGATCGCGTCCTCGAAGCCGCGCTCGTCGGGCTTCACGCGGCGACTCCGGGGATGTCGAGCTGGCCGGTGACCGCAGCGGTGATAAGGGCCTGACGACGCTCGCGGAGGAGGGCGATCTGGCGGGACATCGCCGAACTGGCCTGATCCAGCGAGGCGAGCTCCGCCGCGATCCTGGCCGCCGATCGCCGGCTGGACTTCGAGCGGAGGCAGCACAACGGGCAACTCGCCGATGTCGCCCATGTTCAGGTGCGCCACGGTGGTCTCGCGTCCGAGAAGGTCGAAGAAGCGCCCAGCGCGTGCCGAGTAGATCGAGTGCAACACGAGTTCGGGCAGCATGCGACGGCGGTCGGTCTGAACCAGTACGACGCGCTGCCCGGGAGCAAGTCGGATCCCGGCGGGGACGAGAGCCGCTTCACCCGCCGGGGCTTCGCGGGTCAGCAGAACGTCGCCCGGACGTGGGACGGCACGCTTCGTCCACTCACGGAGCGTTGCAGTCGAGCAGCGTCGAGCGACGGCAAGGTTCAGGGACCCGCCCTTGATGCAGCTCGTCCCAACGATGTAGCCGGGGCCATCATCTTCACCGGGAGCAGTCGCGTGGAGGGTATCCACGAAGCCCACGACCACATGCTTCAGCTTCACGACCGGCCAAGCACGACCTCCCGACGAGTCGGCGAACGTCCGATCCGTCGCCAGCCGTCGCCGCTCGGCGAGGAGCTCCAGGATCCTCCTACGGAGTTCGACAAGTACGTCGATGCGTGCTGCTTCCGCGTCGAGGTAGTCGGCGACTGCGCGTTGAACGTGCATCGGGACGGCACCGGCACTGGCATGCCACTCGAGGTCTGCTCGCGAGATGCGCAGCGGTCGAACGTCGATCCGATGCCGCGTGATCTAGGTCGTCACTGGGCCCGCGCAACCTGAGATCGCAGTAGTGGTGCCAGAACCGTCGCGCTCCAGCACCGAGTGGCCCGTCGACGCGATACGCAGGACTCACAGCGCCGACGACGCCGCGCACGGCGCACGCCCGACCGCCCTCGATGCGCCCCATTCGGTTCACGACGAGGTCGCCCCGCTCGACCAGCCAGTAGTCGGGGATCGGACGTCCGTCGGAAGCTGCCGTCCGCCGTCCGCTGGGCGCTCCTGATGTCAGCTCCGTGACACGGATGCAGGGGCGCTCGGCCGTCGCGATCCGCTGCACGGACGAGCGACGCGACGCGCTCCGGGGACACCCATCGCCACTCTGGCGGCTGCAGTCGTTGTGCGGCGGCCCGAACCGCCACGTCACGTCACGCCGTGACCTCGCGGAGCAGCCGCTGGATCTCCTCCTCGAGCGCCCTGATCTCGGCGTCGATCTCCTCGAGCGGGCGCGGCGGGACGTAGCGGTAGAACTGGCGGGTGAGCGGGATCTCGTAGCCGATCTTCGTCTTGGCGTGGTCCACCCAGGCGTCGGGCACGAACGGGAGGACCTCGGCCGCCATGTAGGCATCGACGGCGGCGCGGTACGGCGGCGAGGCGAGGCGCTCGGTCGGGTCCTCGTCGTACCCCTCGACCGGCCCCGGCAGCGGGACGTTCTCGTTGTCGCGGAGGTCCGGGTCCGGCTCGGGATGCCCCTTGCGGTCGGTGATGACCGGGGCGTCGGGGTCGCGGACCGCGAGCGCGTCCCAGACCGCCTTGTCGATGGCCTTCGGGAGCGGGCCGAGGCGTCGGGCGACCTCGGCTCGGTCCGTCGATGCGAGGCCCTTGAGCGCCTCGAGACGATCCACGAGAGCCAGGCGCTCCGGCTCGGTCAGCTTCGCCCAGCCCGCCGAGGTCTCGACCGCCGGCAGGGTCGCCTCGGTGACCTCGTACCGGAGGCGGAGCGGGCGCTCGACCGTGATCCGCTGGAACCCGAACGACTCGTTCGGGAGGATCTTCACCCGCTCGTTCTCCTCGAACGCGCCGTAGAGGCGGGTGATCTCGGCGATCTGGTCCGGGCTGATCTCCTTGCGCTTCTCGCCGAGGCTCTTCCGCATCTTCGTGAACAGCTCGCGGGCATCGACGAGCTGGACCTTGCCCCGGCGCTCGGGCTTCTTGCGGTTGGTGACGATCCAGAAGTAGGTGCTGATCCCGGTGTTGTAGAAGAGCTGGTCCGGGAGGGCGACGATCCCCTCGAGCCAGTCGTTCTCGATGATCCAGCGCCGGATCTCGCTCTCGCCCGAGCCCGCGCCGCCCGTGAAGAGGGGCGAGCCGTTGAAGACGATGGCGAGCCGTCCGCCACCCTCCTCGGGCCGCTTGAGCTTGCTGATCATGTGCTGGAGGAAGAGGAACGAGCCGTCGTTGATGCGGGGCAGGCCGGCCCCGAAGCGACCGCCGAAGCCGAGCTTGTCGTGCTCGTCCTCGATCTCGCGCTGGACCTTCTTCCACTCGACCCCGAAGGGCGGATTGGCGAGGAGGTAGTCGTAGCGAGCGCCCTTGAAGGCGTCCTCGCTGAAGCTGTTGCCGAGGCGGATGTTCGACGCCTTCTGGCCCTTGAGCATCATGTCGGAGCGGCAGATGGCGTACGTCTCGGCGTTCAGCTCCTGGCCGTAGCCCTCGAGCCTCGCGCCCGGGTTCAGCTCGCGGAGGTACTCGGCGGCGACCGAGAGCATCCCGCCGGTGCCGCAGGCGGGGTCGAGCATCGTCCGCACGATGCCCGGCGTCCGCAGCGCCTCGTCGTCCTCGATGAAGAGGAGATCGACCATGAGGCGGATGACCTCGCGGGGCGTGAAGTGCTCGCCGGCGGTCTCGTTCGACAGCTCGGAGAACTTGCGGATCAGCTCCTCGTACAGGTAGCCCATCTCGACGTTGCTGACCGCGTCGGGATGGAGATCGACCTCGGTGACCTTCGCCAGGACGAGGTAGAGGAGCTTCGCCCGGTCGAGCCGCCCGATCTGGGCGTCGAAGTCGAACTTCTCGATGACGTCGCGGGTCTCGTCGTCGAAGGCGGCGATCCAGGCCCGGAGGTTGCCGGCGACCTGGGACGGGTCGGCGAGGATCTTCTTCAGGGTCAGCGGGCGAGGTGTTGTAGACCTCGATGCCCGTGATCGCCTGGAGGATCGGGCCGACGTTCTCGACGCGGCCCTCGAGCGACGCGAGGCGGGCGCGGACCTGCTGCTTCGTGGGCTCGAGGACGCAGTCGAGCCGGCGCAGCACGACGAGCGGGAGGATGACCCGCCCGTACTCCGACTGCTTGTAGTCACCCCGGAGCAGGTCGGCGATGGCCCAGATGAGCTGGCCGTGGTTGTTGATGTCCGTCACTCGCTTGCGGAAGCCCGAAGAGAGGGTAGCCGAGTGCCATGCTCGTGTGTGGACTGTCGCCAGCGTCTGGTCTA
Organism: uncultured Chloroflexia bacterium; assembly: GCA_963762445.1. GTDB lineage: Bacteria > Chloroflexota > Limnocylindria > Limnocylindrales > CSP1-4 > CTSoil-043. The sequence continues at coordinate 18,246 of CAVXLA010000007.1, read as the reverse complement.
GTTCGTGAGTCTGTGCGGAAGTCGAAGAGCGGCCCGCCTGGGCGCATCCTTTCCGGACTACCAGTGAACTACTAATGACTCCCAAACTTGGGAATCAACGATCGCTAGCCTTGGCCGCGTCAGGCGACTGCCTCCGACTACCAGTGAACTACTAATGACTCCCAAACTTGGGAATCAATGATCGCTAACCTTGGCCACGTCAGGCGACTGCCTCCGACTACCATCAAGCGTCGATGATGGTAGACTTGTACCATTCCGTCGGACGTTGGGACTTGAAACTGGACTGGAGCAGGGCGTGAAACTCCCTCTCGCACCGCCGGGACACTGGGACATCCTCGGGCGGTCGCCCGACAGCCTGCAGAAGATCTTGGCTGCTGGCGTGTTTCCAACGGTGGGTGAGAAGTACCGACACTGGGACACGCTGCGGCAACTCACACCTCCGGCTGGTCTGACCCACGAAGAGTGGTGGGCCGGAATCAAGCTGGCCCGACAGTCTCTGCTTAGACAGCTGCGGTTCGCCGACGCCGCCGGGAGGCCGTTCCTGTTCGCCATGCCAGATCCCGCATGGGAAATGGTCCACCAAATCGATCAGAAGGCGAGCGGCGTGATCACGTTCCCCGAGCTAGTCGCCAACGAGCAGTCTCGGAGGAGGTATCTCGTAAGCTCTCTGATCGAGGAGGCGATCAACTCGAGCCAGCTTGAAGGGGCGTCGACCACCGCCAGGGTGGCAAAGGAGATGATCAAGTCGGGTCGGGCGCCGCGAAGCGTCAGCGAGCGAATGATCCTGAACAACTACAGCGCCATGGGCTCGATGCGGACATGGTCGGATGAGCCATTGACGGTCCAACGGATCTTCGAACTGCATCGGATCCTGACCGAAGACACGCTCGACGACGCGTCTGGGGCAGGGCGCCCGCAACTCCCAGGTGAGACGCGCGTCTCAATCATCGACCGATCCGATGGCAAGGTCCTCCACCAGCCACCTCCGGCCGCGTTGCTGCCGGAGCGTCTGGAGGCGCTCTGCAGGTTTGCCAACGGGGGCGAAACGAGCGGGTTCATGCACCCAGTAGTCCGCTCAATCCTCGTGCACTTCTGGCTTGCGTACGACCACCCGTTTTCGGATGGGAACGGGAGGACCGCTCGTGCGCTCTTCTACTGGTCAATGCTCCGCCAGGGCTATTGGCTCACGGAATTCCTGTCGATTTCGAGGATTCTCAAGAAGGCGCCGGCCCAGTACGCCCGCGCCTTCCTCTACACCGAGACCGACGATCTCGATACGACATATTTCCTGCTCTACCAACTCAGCGTCATCTGCCGCGCGATCGACGAACTTCACCAGTACCTGGTGCGCAAGATCCGAGAGGTGCGGAAGGCGGAGGAGTTGCTGAGGGACACCGACTTGAACCACCGTCAACTCGCCGTCATCGGACACGCACTCCGCAATCCTGACGCCGAGTACACGTTCCGGAGTCACATGACAAGCCATCGTGTGGTATACGAATCGGCGCGGTCCGATCTGCTTGAACTTGCAGGGATGGGGTTGCTCGTCCGGACACAGATTGGGCGCCGGTTCGTCTTCAGGCCGGCGCACGACCTCGGCGACCGCCTCGACTTGATCAGACGCGGCGCTGGCGCTCACTTGGTGCCGGCCTGAGATACCGCGGTCCGTCGCATGACGGAGCGTGGTGATTGGTGCGAGCCGTTTGCCTGGCGCGACGGTCCGCCGCTGACCGCAGCCGACCGGCTAGCGCCGCACTGGCTGCCGCAGCTCCCGGTCCATCGATCCAGGCGCGACAGGCTCGGGCGGGTTGTCGGCAGCGAGTGTCGCCAGGCGGGCCATCTCCTCCTCCAGCACGTCACGCAGGGTCGCCTGGCCGCGGCCGACCAGGTCCGCCACGAGCTCGCGCACGGCCGAGAGCTCCTCCTGCTGCCGTCGGTTCTTGCCCCAGGTGAAGAGGATCCGGACGCGGGTGCCCTCCGGCGCATCCGCAAACGCGTACGTTGAGACGACCTGGAAGCCATTCGGCATGGTCGTGCGCAGCGTCACATAGTCGGTCGGCCGCCAGTCGAGGATCTCCTCGATGAGCATCTCCGTCCCGTGCATGCAGTGGTTCGTCGTCCCGACGCCGCGCCGCGGCGCGGTCGGCAGCTCGTCGACGCCGACGACGTCGGCCTGCCAGCGCGGACGTTTCGCCGGGTCAGTCATGAACGACCAGACGATGTCTCGGGGAGCGGGCTGGACCGTCTCGAGCACGAACTCGGCGTCGCGCTCCGAGACGATCGTTCGGCGGCGCTCCAGCTCCGCCGTCCATGCCGACCCGAGGTCGTGGACCCAGGCACCCACCTCCCCGAGATCGTCATAGGTGTCGACGTGTTCGGTCATCCCGAGTGCGACGGGATCGACCGCCATGGCGGCGACGCACGAACCGCTGAAGAGCGCGTAGGCTGGGATGCCGAGCCGCTCCACGACATGGTTCTTCAGGAGTCGGTGGGCGACGATCACGTCGGAGCCGACGAGCTCCTCGCGGCCGGCGATCCGGTGCCGGATGACCGAGCCATGGTGAGCGATGACCTTGAGATCCAGCCGGGGCATGAGGACGCACGCGTTGCACTCGCAGGCGGTCGCCTGGGCAATGTCGCGGAGGCGCCGGCGGAAGGCGAAGTAGGTCCGCTCGACGGTGTCCAGGAGCTGCGAGCCGTCGATCTTCTCGGCGAGCACGTAGGCGAACGCGGCGTCGCCCTCGAGCTTTGCGAGCCGGAAGCCCGGCCGCATCGCGCCGACAACCGTCGTCACCAGGTCGGCCAGGATGTCCTGGGCGTGGTCGAGCTCGACGCCGGCGAGGTAGCTCGTGTAGCCGGAGATGTCGGCGATCAGCAGGCAGGCTGGCTCGGGACGCGAGAGCAGGGACCCCTCCTTCACCTTGGCGTCGCCGCGTGAGACGCTGGCCATCATCGGGCCTGGGCCTCGTCATGTCGAACGCGTATCCCGGCCGACCGAGACCGGCAGTCCGCACGCTCAGCGATCAGGTCGCCGCCGGTCCGGCGCCTTCCTCCCCTGGCGAGGGGGTCGCCCCGCCTCCAGGAAGAGGGGCGATCCGGGGGGCCGAGCCGGTAGGCGGCCACGGCCCGCCCCTTCAGGCCCCCGCCGGCTCGGCCGCGGCCGGCCCGGCATCCGCGCAGGCGTCGATCGGGAGGCACTCCGGCAGGCTCGTCGCCGACGAGCGGCGCGGACGGATCCTGAGGAACGCGCCCACGTACACGCCCGCCAGCGCGATGGCGCCGCCCACCAGGAACGAGAAGGAGATCGACTCCGCGGTCAGCGCCGCGGCGAGCGGCACCGTGACGAGCGGCATCAGGAGCGTGACGTACGAGACGCCGGACGCCGTCCAGCGGCGGAGCGCGAAGAGGTAGAGGCCGAACATCACGATCGAGCCGAAGACGACGAGATAGGCCATGGCCGCCCACGTCGCCGGCGCGGCGGGGATCGTCCACGACTCCCCGGCGACGGTCGAGACGGCCAGCAGGATCGCGCTGCCGGTCAGCATGGCCACGGCGTTGGTGGCGAACGGATCGCTGCGGGGGACCCACTTGAGGATCACCCCGCTCTCAGCGATGAACGCAACGCCGCCCACGATCGAGAGCAGCGGGACGAGGGGGACGGCGGCGCTCAGCTGGTCGACCACGACGACGCCCACGCCGGCGACCGCCACCAGGGCGCCGAGGAGCCCTTGGGCGCGGAACCGCTCCTGCCCGTGCAGGATCGCGAGGCCGAAGGTCAGCAGGGGCACCAGCGCGAGCAGGACCGCGGAAGTGGCGGCCGGCACGACGCGCAGGGCCGGGTAGATGAGCGCGAAGCTCGCCGAGAAGGCCAGGGCGCCGTAGAGCATCGCGCCCGCGAGGCTCCTGCCGCGCGGGAACGACCTCCGGGTCACGACGACGATCGCCACGAGCAGCAGGCCGGCCACGACGAAGCGGAGGCCCGCGCTCCAGAAGGGGGCGAGCTCGGCCACGCTCTTCTTCACCGCGATCGCGTTGACGCCGCCGAACAGCACCACGCCCACGAAGGCCGCGAGCGTGATGCGGTCCGGGCGCGCCGGATCGGCCGCTGGCGCCTGCGTCATGACCCCCACCCCCCTTGCATCCCCCACCGGCGTCGGACGATTGCCGGCCTGCCATCGTACGTGGCCGTCAAGGGGCCGCCGACCAGGCAGACCAGTCGACGCAGCTCAGCGCGGGAGCAGGGCCGCGGCGATCCCCGCGGCAGCGCCGATGGCCAGGCTCGCGAGGCCGATCTGCATCGCGCGTGCCCGGTCGCGCCCGCGGGCGTCGCCGTCCGCCACCCGCTGCGCCTGCCCGAGCTCGCCGAAGTTGTAGACCCCCCGCGACCCGAAGCCGGCGCAGAACCGAAGCCGAGCCTGGAGGTACCCCGAGGCGGCGCCGGCCGCCGGCAGGGCGACCAACAACCTAGCCATCGGCGGCGCGTCGATCGCCACGAGCCCGGCCAGCAGGACGATCGCGGCGCCGAGGCCGACGTGCCCCGCCCGGTGTCGCCGGGCGATCTCGGCGGCCCCGATATTGCAGGAGCCCGGCCGGTACTCCGCGCCGGAAGTGGATGCCACCGGCGCGCCGGCGGTCGCCCGAAGTGCGAGCGTCATTTGTCTGCCCCCCACGAACGGCCGACCGGAGCCAGCTCATGCCCACATGTTCGACAGAGGAGGCTCTGCCGGATGTGACGCGGCGCACAATGCGCGGCGCAAGGGGGGCGATGCCGTCGATCACGCGACGTCGGCGTACTCCCGGGCCCGGTGAGCCTCGTGGTATCCTTACATCGATGATGTTGTAAGGAGCACGAACCATGGAAGTCTCGGCGCGGCTCAGTTCCAAGGGCCAGGTGACGGTGCCCCGGGCCGTTCGCGAGGCGTTGTCGCTCGAAGAAGGGGATCGGGTCGTGTTCCGCGTCGAGGGCGATCACGCCGTGCTCGCGCGAACCCCGGATCTCCTGGCCCTGGCGGGATCGGTGAGCGTGCCCGCAGCCAGGCGGGGCACCCCGTGGGCCGAGGTCCTGCGCCAGACGCGGCGGGCCCGGGCCGCCGAGCACCTGTGACGGCGTTCGTCGACACCAACATCCTCGTCCGGCACTTCACCGGCGATCCACCCGACCTGGCGGCGCGGGCGACCCGCTACCTCGGGGCTGCCGATGAGCTGTTGCTGCCGGATCTGATCCTGGCCGAAGTGGCGTACGTCCTCGAGTCGTTCTACGAGGCGCCTCGGGCGCAGGTGGCGACGATGCTCCGGGCCCTGCTGGCTTTCCCTGCCATCCGCGTGCTCGATGTCGACCTGCTTCAGCGGGCCGTCGAGGTCTACGAGGTCCACCGGCTCGACTTTGCCGATGCCTACCTGGTGTCGAGCGCTGAACGCACCGGGATCGGCGTCATTGCCTCCTTCGATCGGGCGATCGACCGCGTCATGACGGTCCGCCGCGAGGAGCCCGGCTGACCGGCTCCCGCAGCTCCCGGTCCAAAGATGCTGGCGCGACCTTGGGCACGTCATGTCGAACGGGCATCCCGGTCGACTTGAGACCACGAATCCGCGCCACCGGCGTTGGTCGCCGGCCGGTCACGTAGATGATCGGGTCCCGGTAGAGGAAGGCCGATGGCTCCAGGCGAGCGAGCCGCTCGCGCCAGAGCGCCTCGAGCCGGGCGCGGGTCGGCGCATCGAGCGTCGCGGCGAAGTCGCAGTCCTCGGCTTCGAAGGTGGTGGCCACGTAGTCATCGAGCGTCCACTGCTTCTCCACGAACCCGGACGACGCGTGCGCCTGCCGGAAGCCAGCACGCCGGACGAGCGCGGCCGCGGCTGACTCGCTGCGGAGCGGCCGGTAGACGCTGCGGCTCGCCGGCCGCTCGAGCCCGAGCTCGCCGATGACGGCCTCGTAGAGGTCCCACGGCTCGAACGGCAGGTCGGCCGCCAGCCACGTCACGACGGCGACCGTCCCCCCGGGCCGGAGGACCCGATACGCCTCGCGCAGGGCGGCGACCCGGCTGCGGAGGTACTGGAAGACGAACGAGGACACGACGGCATCGGCGCTGCCGGCGACGAGCGGGAGGCGTCCGGCCGTGCCCGTCCGCCAGTCGAGGCGCTCCGCATCCGACGACGCGAGGGTGCGCGTCGCCTCCCGCTCCCCCACCGCGAGCATCCCCGGCGCGGGGTCGACCGCCGTGACCCGGATCGACGGCCAGCGGGCGACGGCGGCGCGGGCGAGGGTGCCCGTGCCGGCGCCGACATCGACGAGCCGGGCATTCGGACGATCGGCCACCGTCGGGGCGACGAGGTCGAGCAGGTAGAGCGCCGCGGGCGCGATCACGGGCGCCCACCACTTCTGGTAGCCGGCGGCGATCCGGTCGTAGAGGTCGGCCGTCTCGGACAGGGCCGCGGAGCTCATGTCCCGCCTCCTCGCGCCGGCGCCGCCTGAGGGGCGCCCGCTGCATTCCGGGCGGCCCCCTCAGCGACCTTCGTGATCCGCGTCGCCCGAGTCTCCGGGCGCCGGGCGAGCGCGACCCAGCCGAGCAGCATCTTGCGGGCCGAGGGCGGGAACGCCGCGAAGTTGGCGGCGGCCGGCGGGCGGCTCTCGAGGGCTGCCGCGAGATCGCCGGGGACCTCCAGCCGCTCGGCGGCCTCCAGGATCTCCCACGATCCATTGGACCTCGCCCGCTCGATCGCGGCCAGGCCCGCGGGAGCCATCCGCCCCTCGCGGATCAAGCGCTCGACCCGCGCCTTGTTGGACGCAGCCCAGACGCTGCGCGGCTTGCGCGGCGCGAAGTAGAGCTTGCCGCGTTCGTCGTCCACCCGGCCGCCGGTGCTGTCCACCCAGCCGAAGCAGAGGGCCTCCTCGATGGCCGCCTCGTAGTCCAATCCGACGCGGCCGGTGTGTGGCCGCCAGGTCACGAGCCAGGCCCCCCGGGCGGTTCCGTGGTTCGCCTCCAGCCATGCACGCCACGTGGCGCGATCGTCGGCGTGGACGTACGGCGCGGCGTCGAGGACGGACATCGGGTCGGAGTCTACCCGGCCCTCTCGAGCGCGGCCGCGCGTGCTCGTCCGGCCCCGGCCCCGGGCCGCGCGCCGCGCAGCACTCGCATCGTTGGCCATCAACGAGTCGGCGAGGGCCGTCGGCGAGGAGCGTCGGCGGGTGGTCCCGTTTTCCGGTGCGCATCCGCACCGACTTACCCTGGCCTGTGCCCTCCGATGTTGACCGCACGCACCTGCGGATGTAGGTTCCAACCCTGTCAACGGCGCTGGTCGCCCGCATGTCCCGCGGGTGATCTTGGCACGCCAAGGGCGGAGGGACTTCGAGGAGGACCGCGAATGAGGCGGATTGCTGTCGCACTGGCCACGCTGTGCCTGTTGGCCGGGCAGACGATCTTTGCCGGCGCCGTGTCCGGCGCAGACCCATCGAGGTTCACGGCATCGCCCCTGACGCCGGATTCGACGTACGAGGGGACGAAGTCGTCGTCGGGCGCGATCGCCCAGTCCGATCCGGCGCTCCTCGGGCGGACCGACGCGACGCCCGTCAACGTCATGATCAAGTACGACTACGACGCGACCGCCACGTACGCCGGCGGCGTTGACGGCCTCGCCGCGACGAGCCCGGCCGTGACCGGCAAGGAGCTCAAGGACAACGCGGAGGCAGTGCAGGCGTACGACGCCTACACGGCCGACCTCTCGGCCGAGATCACGGCTGACGCCCAGGCGGCCGTGCCCGCATTGGCCGTCGGCTCCGAGTACAGCACAGCCTACGGTGGCGTCCAGGCGACCCTCCCGGCGAACGAGATCGGCGCGCTGCTCAACGTCGACGGCGTCGTCGCGGTCCAGCAGGACCGCCTCGCGCAGCCGCTCGATGACAACACCTCGTTCATCGGCGCGACCGCCGTGTGGCCGTCGCTCGGCGGCTCCGCCACTGCCGGCAGCAACGTCATCGTCGGCGTCATCGACACCGGCGTCTGGCCCGAGCATCCGATGCTGGCCCCGGGGAGCCTCCCCGCGCCGAGTGGCGGCCCGTGGGGCTGCGAGTTCGGCGACGGAAGCGATGTCGCGAATCTCGGCCCCACGTTCGACTGCAACAACAAGCTCATCGGCGCCTACGCGAAGACGGCCACGTACGTGGCCAACTACCACCCCGGCGCCGAAGAGTTCTGCGACAGCGTGACGGGGATCTGCTCGCCCCGCGACCCCGAGGGCCATGGGACGCATACGACGACCACGGCGGCCGGCGACTGCGTCGATTCCGCCCTCCTGTACGGCGTCGAGCGCGGCCCGGTCTGCGGGATCGCCCCCGGCGCGCGCGTCATCCAGTACCGGGTCTGCCTGGCGCAGGGCTGCTACGGCTCCGACTCCGTCGCCGCCGTCCAGCAGGCGATCCTCGACGGCGTGGACGTCATCAACTTCTCGATCTCCGGCGGCGCACAGCCGTACAGCGACCCGGTCGAGCTGGCGTTCCTCGACGCTGTCAACGCGGGCATCTCGGTCAACGCGTCCGCCGGCAACAACGGACCAGGCGCCGCAACCTCCGATCATGGCGGGCCGTGGACGACCACGGTCGGCGCCTCGACCGGCCCGCGCTCCTTCCTCTCGACCCTCCACCTGACCGCCGACGGCGGCGCCACGTTCGACATGTCGGGCGTGACCCTGACCGACGGGATCGGCTCCCCGACCCCGGTCGTGCTGGCCCAGACCCTGGCGAAGGCCGGCGGTGGACTCGAGGACTCGCTCTGCCAGAGTCCGCTCGCCGCGGGCGCCGCGACCGGCAAGGTCGTCATGTGCCGAGCGCGGCACGAACGCCCGCGTCGACAAGGGCTTCAACGTCCTCCAGGGCGGTGCGGTCGGGATGATCCTGTACAACCCGATCAAGATGGACCAGGAGTCCGACAACCACTGGCTGCCGGCCATCCACGTCGACGGCCCGGAGCACCGCGCTGCTCGCCTTCGTCAACGCCGCTACACGAACGTCATGGCGACCTGGGTGCAGGGCACGGCGACCCCGGCCCTGGCCGACATGATGGCCGCCTTCTCGTCGCGCGGCCCGACTGGCGACTGGATCAAGCCTGACATCACGGCGCCGGGCGTCCAGGTCCTCGCCGGCATGACCCCGCAGCCCACTGGCATCACCAACGGCCCCCCCGGAAACCTCTACCAGGCGATCGCCGGGACGTCGATGTCGAGCCCGCACGCGGCGGGTGTCTCCGCGCTCGTCAAGGCGGCGCATCCCGACTGGACACCGGCGATGATCAAGTCGGCCCTCATGACCTCGTCGGTCCAGAGCGTCGTCAAGGAGGACGGGGTCACCCCCGCCACGCCGTTCGACATGGGCGCCGGGTCCATCCGGGCCGACCGCGCCGTCAACCCGACGGTCGTCTTCGACGAGACGTTCGCCGACTTCGTCGCGGCGGGGACCGACCCGCTGCACCGGATCGATCTCAACATCCCCAGCATCGACGCCACGACGATGACCGGCGAGATCACGACCAGCCGGACACTCCTCAACGTCTCAGGGCGGGAGCAGGAGCTGCGGATCGCGATCCAGGCCCCGGCCGGCGTAACCATCAAGGTCTCGCGCTCGGCGACAGGGCCCAACATCACCGCTCTCAACGTCAGGAAGGACGAGTCGTACACGTTCTGGGTCACGATCAAGGCCCCGGACGTCGCGGAAGGCCAGTACTTCGCGCGCATCACGCTCACCACGCCCCGTGGCAACCCGGTCACGATCCCGGTGGCCTTCGTCAAGAAGCAGGGGACAGTGACCCTGGCCAACACCTGCAGTCCGTTGACCATCAAGAGGGAGAGCGGTCTCTCGCATTGCAGTGCGACGGTCGCCAACCTCGGGAGCAGCCCGGCCAACGTCGCGCTCAACGTGTCCAACTTTGATCCGGGCGCAAGCCTCCTCTTCAAGAACATCGCGGCTCCGGCATTCGCCTCGATCGGCCGCGATCTCGGAGTCGGCTGGAGCGGGACGCTGAGTCCGGCCACCCCGCCAACGGTCAACTCCATCACGCCGACCGTCGGGCCCGACGAGGGCTACCTGGCGCTGTCGATCTTTGGCGTCCCGCCGGTCGCGGGCGTCGGCGACGACACGATCACGAACTTCACCGTGCCGGCGTTCTTCTACGGCGGCGAGTCGTACACCAGCATCGGTGTCGTCTCGAACGGCTACGTCGTGATCGGCGGCGGCACCGGCAGCGACGTTTACTCCGCGCCGCAGACCTTCCCGAACGCGGCGCCGCCGAACAACACGCTCGCGCCGCTCTGGACGGATCTCAACCCGCCAGCTGGCGGCGCGATCCGGGTCGCCACCTTGAGCGGCGGCGGCGAGAGTTGGATCGTCGTCGATTGGGACGGAGTGAAGAACTTCACCGGCGCGACGACACACAGCTTCGAGGTCTGGCTCCGTCGCGCCACCGGTACCCCTGGGACCGGGCCCGCGAGCGAGCAGATCACGTACTCCTACGGCCCCAACCTCACCTACCCGGGCGACGGCCCGGGCCTGGGGAACGCCGGCTCCGGCGATCCGGGCTCCGGCGTCAACTGGGGCGCGGAGAACCGGACCGGCACGAGCGGCGTGAACATCGCCTCGGCACCGGCCAACGGCTCCGAATACAGGGTCAACACCAGCCCACCCGCCGCCGGCGGGACCCAGGTCATCACCTACGATACGTTCTCCAGGAGGATCGGGACCTGGCGCTCGATCGCCCAGATGACGTCCAACGTCACCCCAGGCACCACCACGGTCCTCAACACGTTCACGATCACGAAGTGAGCGGCTGACCGCCAGGGATCACGAAGGGCCGCCCGCAAGGGCGGCCCTTCTCGTTGTGTCAGGCCGCGGGCAGCCGATCGAGCACGCGGCCGAGCTCCGCGGCCATCCGCTCCCAACCCTGCTTCGCCCCTTCAAACGCGGCCGCGTAGGCCGGGAGGAACCCGGATTGCACGAGCGCCAGCCGCGTGCCGCCGGACGGCGTCGCCGTCAGCGTCCAGGTGACCACGGTGTCGACGCCGTTGGCGCCGCTGCCGCTCCGCCAGGTGTAGCGGAGGCGGTGCCCCTGCTCGACCTCCAGCACCTCGCAGTGCACGATCCCGTCCCACCACGGGGTCGGATCCTGGCGAAAGGTGAAGCGCTCGCCGACCGCCGGCCGCAGGTCGGTGGCCATGAGCCACTGGGCGAGGATGTCCGGCTCGGTCAGCGCGCGCCAGACCTTCGCCGGCGGGTGCGCGAGATCCCACGAGAAGGCGATCGCCTGCGTTTCCACCGTTTCGCTCATGTGTCCATCCCCCTGAGCACTTCCTCGAGGCGGCCGACGCGCTCCGGCCAGAACGCCTGGTACCGGGCCAGCCAGTCGACGAGCGGCCGCAGGCCGTCCGGATCCACCCGGTAGTAGACGAGGCGACCCTCGCGCCGTTCGGCGACGAGGCCGGCGCCCCGGAGCTTCGCGAGGTGCTGCGAGACCGCGGGCTGCGAGATGTCGAAGCCGGCGACCAGGTCCTTCACCGGCGCTTCCCCGCGGGCAAGCCGGGCGTAGATGGCCAGGCGGCTCGGGTCTGCCAGGGCGCGGAAGACGGCCTGCTCGCGGTGCATCGCCGAACAATAAGCAGGCGCTAATACGTTGTCAAGCCGCGACGCAGGGATGCGTCGCAGGCCACTGCCTGGCTAGGCCCCGTCCGGCAGCACCCGGTAGAACATGAGCGGCCCGTCCTCCTCGCCCCGGGCGTTGACTGCGGTCGGGCGCGCTGTCATCGTCGTGCGATGCGTCCCCACTCTTCCCGCGGGTAGCCCATCGTGGATGCCGGCCTTCGCGCGCGCGTTGCGACGGTCAGCGACCTCGACGCCGTCACGAACACCATCACCCTTGCGTTCCGGCACGATCCCGTCTGGGGGAAGGCGTTCGCGAGCCCGGACGGTGGCGACGCCGTGGCGAGGGACCTCTGGCGCGCCTACCTGGAGGGCGCCCTTCGCTATCCCTGGACGTGGCTCACCGAAGGCGGAGAGGCGGTCTCCGTCTGGTATCCGCCCGGCGGGACCGAGCTGTCACCCGAGCAGGAGGAGCGCTACGAGCGCCTCATCATCGACCGTCTCGGTCCGGCGGCCGAGAGCGTCGTGGAGCTCCTCGCGCGGTTCGAGGCGTCCCACCCGCGCTCCGAGCCTCACCACTACCTGTCCCTGCTGGGCACGCATCCGGACCATCGCGGCCGAGGCATCGGGATGGCTCTCCTGGCCGAGAACCTGGCGCGCGTCGATGCGGACCGGATGCCGGCCTACCTCGAATCGACGAACCCGGCGAACAACCACCGGCTACGAGCGCCTCGGCTTCCGGGCGGTCGGCTCGTTCACCGTCCCGAGCGATGGCCACGTCATCACGACGATGTGGCGGCCGGCCGCCGCCTGAGGCGCGACCCCTCGCGGCCGCGTCACCGGGCCGCGCGATCGCCCCTCGTCAGCCCGGGACGGCCGCGCCCGCGATCTCGCGCGCGATCCCGTCCGCCCAGGCGTCGATCGCCGGCCAGTCGCGGAAGTCGCCCTTCGGGAGCGCGTCCCTGGCGGCGGCCGGCATCTGGGCCATGAACCGCTCGGCGAGCCCGACGGGCTTCGCGGAGGGATCGAGCGCGCCGAAGAACACCTTCTCGTCCCGCGGGTGGATCGCGCCGCGGAGCTCGCCGAACTCCTTCGGGATGGAGACGACCAGGACGTCGCGCCCGTCCTTGTCGACCGTGTCCGTCCCGAGCGGGCCGCTGCTGAACAGCCACGTGGGCCGCTGCGCGAGCAGCGCCCGGTTCCGCCGCACGAACGTCGTCGCGTCGCCGAGCCACCGGTACATGTAGGCCGCGCTGCCGACGACGAACGCGTCGTACCGGGCCGCGTCACGGACCTGGGCCGCCGGGCGCGCGTCTGCGTCGAGCCCGTCGGCCCGCAGGCGCTCCGCGATGCGCTCGGCGATCCCCCGGGTGGCTCCGTGGCGGGTGGCGTAGGCGACGAGGACCGACATGTGTGAGCTCCCTGACGTGGCGAGGAACCTGCCCTCGCGAGGATGCCCCGGGCCGCGGCCGAGAGGCTAGGGCCGAGCGGATCCTCGAGGAGGACCGCCTCGGCCTCGCTGGACTGGCGGTTCATGGCCGCGGTCTCGAGGTAGGTCATGTTCACGGGCCCACGAAGGGTGTTCAATGCGCGGGCCGGGTGGGCGGCAGAAGGGGGTTCACGATGCTGGAGCAGTTCCCGATCAGCGCGCGGGCGGCGGCAAGCGACCTGGGGCGCGCGAGGGCGTGGTACGAGGAAAAGCTCGGGCTCGTCCCGGCGCGGGTCGACCCGGAGGGGGCCTGGTACCGATTCGGCGGCGAGACATGGCTGTACCTGTACCAGACGCCGTCGGCCGGGACGGCCAAGAACACGGTCGCCGGCTGGCAGGTCACCGGGATCGAGCGGGTCATGGCGGAACTGCGCGCGCGGGGCGTCGAGTTCCAGGACTACGACTTCGGCGAGTTGAAGACGGTCGACGGGCTGGCCGACTTCGGCGTTGGGAAGGCGGCCTGGTTCATCGATTCCGAGGGCAACACGTTCGAGCTCGCCGAAGTCCTCTAGGGCTCGCGCGGGCCCGCTGGTCGCCCGCGCCCGCGCGCCGCCGCGGGCTCGTCGACCGCCGACCATGGGCGCGGACAGAAACCGAAGCCGTCAGCCCTGGCCCCGGGCTTGACAGGTGACCGCACAGTCACATATTCTCGCGCCCATGGACGGGGTGTTCAGGGCCCTCGCCGATCCGACCCGGCGGAGCCTGCTCGACGAGCTCTTCCGCGAGGACGGGCAGACGCTCAGCTCACTGCAGGGGCGCTTCGCGATGACCCGTTTCGGGGTCATGAAGCACCTGCGGCAGCTCGAGGAGGCAGGCCTCGTGGTGACGAGGCGGCGCGGCCGCGAGAAGCTCCACTTCCTGAACCCGGTCCCCATCCGGCTCGTCCACGACCGGTGGGTGAGCAAGTACGCCGAGCCCTGGGTGGCTGGGCTCAGCGGCCTCAAGAGCAGATTGGAGCGTCCCATGGAGAAGGTGTTCGAGATCTACATCAAGACGACGCCGGAGCGCCTCTGGCAGGCGATCACGGATCCCGAGATCCGGAGCAAGTACAACTTCGGCGCCCGGCAGACGTCCGACTGGACCCCCGGCTCGCGATACGAGATGGGCGCCCCGGGTGCCCCCCGGCCGTTGGGCGAAGGGGTGAACCTGGAGGTCGACCCGCCCCGCCGGCTCGTGCAGAGCATGGTCGCCCTGTGGGGCGAGGACGTGAAGGCCGAGGGCACCTCGCGGGTGACCTGGGAGATCGAGCAGGTCGTCGACTCGTGCCGCCTGACCGTCACCCACGACCAGCTCCGCGAGGGCGCCAACGAGCAGCTCTACGGCGGCTGGCCGATGATCCTCTCCGGGCTCAAGACGTGGCTCGAGACCGGCCAGCTGCTGACGACGCCGGGGTCGCTGCTGTACGCCGGCTGAGGCAGGGGCGCCGCGGCCGGCGTCCGGCATCCCGCGCGCCGGCGACCTTTGCGATACTCCGGACCATGGCCAAGCCAGCGGAGCCCGCGCCCGAGACGGTGCGCTACGCCACGGGCGCGGTGAAGTCGAACGGGTTCTTCCTCGACGGCGCGATGCATGGCGCCTGGGAGTTCTTCCGCAAGGACGGCACGGTCATGCGCACCGGGCACTTCGATCGGGGCCGGCAGGTTGGCACCTGGCGGACGTTCGACCGATCGGGACGGCTCGTCAAGGAGACGGACCTCACGAAGGGTTCCTGAATCGGGGCGGGTTCCGCCGACCCGGAAGACCTGCGACCAGCCGGGAGGAGCGAGCGACGTGACCGACCTCATCAGCCGCACGATCGCCGTCCTCCGCGCCAATGGCAGCCGCTGGCGCGCGCTGGCCACCGGCCTCGACCGCGAGCTCCTCCTGCATGCGCCCGCTCCCGGCAAGTGGTCCGCCCTGCAGTGCCTGGGCCACGCGGTCGATACCGAGGCTGCCGTCTTCGCCGCCCGCGTGCGGGTCATGCTGGCGGGCCAGCCATCGTTCCCGGGCTACGATCCCGACCGCGAATCGACGCCGATCACCGCCGCCACGGACCCGGCCCCGCTCGCCGAGCGCCACGCCGCCCTCCGGTCCGAGAGCCTTGCCCTTCTCGCCACCGTGACGGCCTCGGACCTGGAGCGCACGGCTCGCCACGCGGAGCTCGGCCCGGTCACCATGCGCGAGCTGCTCAACGAATGGGCCGCGCATGATCTCATGCACGTCGTCCAGGCGGAGCGGGCCGTCATGCAGGCGTTCATCCCGGGCACCGGGCCGTGGCGCCGCACCTTCACGGATCACGACGTGGGCCCTGTCTCGTGACCCACGCCCCTCGACACCGGGTCTGATGCGCGCTCAACTGGGTACCGACGGAACTCAGCACCAGATGGCCGGAGGTGGCACATGGTGGGGGACCTGCTGTTCGACGCCGGGACGATGCCCACCCGCGAGGCCGTGCGGACGGCCCTCGGCAACGCGGCCGACCGGTGGGACGCGTTGGTCGCCCGGGTCGAGGCGATGGGCGCCCGGGGGAGCTTCACCTGGGACGGCCCGAAGTACGGCTGGTCGCTGAGGTACACCCGGGCAGGTCGGCCGTTCGTGGCCCTCTCGCCGGGCGACGGCGGCTTCCGGGCCCTGGTCATCCTGGGACGCGCCCAGGTAGAAGAGGTCCCGACGCTCCCCCTCGGTCCGCACGTCCGGGCCGTGTTCGACGCGGCGCGCCAGTACCCCGACGGTCGCTGGCTCTTCATCCCGGTGGAGTCGGATGGTGATGCCGCGGACATCGCGACGCTGCTCGCGACGAAGCTCCCGTCGACGATCCGGTCGCGGGTCGCGGCGCTTCGCTGAAGCCGCGCGACCCTATCCGCGGGCGGGCGACGGCGCCCGCTGCTCAGAACCTCGGTTCGGCCCCGGGTCGCGCAGAGCGGCCGGTCGTCGCGGTACTGTGGTCCTCCACGCCACAGGAGGTTCAACCATGGTCAAGGACGCGACCGGACGCGAAGGCCTCTCGGCAGGGGCGATCGCGAAGGAGCTCGAGGCCACCCCCGCCGCCGTGAAGAAGGCGCTCGCCGCGCTCAAGGTCGAGCCGGACTTCGTCAAGGCGGGCTGCGGCTACTACTACGCCGAGCGCGTCGCCGCGGTGAAGAAAGCCATCGCGTAGTCCCGCGAGGCGCGAAGGGGGACCCAGAGGGCGCGCCCGCGAGCGGCCCGTCGGTCAGGCCGCGCCCTCCCAGGTGGTCTCGATCGACGGCGGCGCCAGCAGGGTCTGGAGGACGACGCAGTAGCGTTCGGTGCGCTCCTTGAGCTTCGCCAGGCGCTCGTCGGCGATCCCGTCGCCGGCCAGGCTGAACCGGACCCGGATCGCCTCGAACCCGACTGGGACGCCGGGCGTCCCGAGCGTCCCCCGGAGGTCGAGGTCGCCCTCGACGGTGACGCCCACCGCCACGCCGTCGAGGCCCATGTTCGCGGCGACCATCTGGCAGGTGAGCTGGGCGCAGGCGGCCAGGGCGCCGAGCACGAGGTCGCCGGAGCAGGCGGCCGTGCCCGCGCCGCCCACGCCCGGGTGCGCGCCCGCGGCGTACAGCGCGCGGCCGATGTCGACCGAGCAGCTCATCGCCCCGCCGCCGGAGCTGCCGGTCGCCCGCAGGGTGACCCGGGCGGCCGACGGCTCGCCGGCGTACCGCTGCTTGATGGGCTGCTGAATCTCGCGCAGGGTCATGGGATCTCCGTGGGTTCGCCGGCCGGGGCCGCGAGGCGCCCGGCCGACGCTGGGTCGTGGCCGGTCAGGCCCCGGGGGCCCGGTAGCGCGGCGACAGCTTCGAGGCCGCGTCGATCTCCTCGGGCGTGATGAGCACGATCGTCCGGGTCGAGACGGCGCCGGACCCGGCGGCCGCCAGGGTGGCCGCCGCCACAGCGGCACTGCCCGGCACGTCGGCGATGAGGTAGAAGTCGTCGCTGCCGAAGGCGAAGTAGTACGCCTCCAGCGTGCCGCCGACCGAGGCGAGGAGATCCGCGGTCGCCGTGCGACGAGCGGACCCGCCCTTGGCGAGGACCCCCCGGGCGCCCTCCGCCGTGAAGCTGCCCGTGACGAGGTACTTCGGCATGGAACCCCCCTGCCGCGGGGCACCCGGAGAGGCGCGCACGATCCGCGGCCGGGTGAGCGTAGCCGGGCGGCGGAGCATGTCAAGTCGGCGGCGGATGTGCGTGGACGGCGGCGGATGAGGCGCGCCTGCTGGCCATCGTGCCGCCCCGGGTTCACACTGGCGACCTCGCAGCGGCGGGAGGAGGCCGGCAATGGTGGGACGCGGGGTGGCCCTGCAGGATCGGGCGCGGGCGCGCGGGCGGCGGCGGCGAGCGTCGACCGCGGTCGCGGCGCTGGCGCTGGCGGCCGTGGTGGCGGCCTGTGGCGGAGGCGGGGGCCCGGCGGGCTCACCGGGACCTGCAGGCTCGGCAGGGCCGACGGCTCCCCTCCCGAGCGCCGCCCCCGGCGACGCCTCGGTCCAGGTCTTCGTCGACATCGTCGATTGCACGAGCGCGGGCGGCATCGGAACGGCCGCGGGAACCGTCGAGAACCAGGGCAGCGAGCCGACGACCTACCGGATCACGATGGGCTTCTTCGACGCCGCCGGCACGAAGCTCGGCGAGGCGACGGCCGACACGGCCACGGCCGCGCCGGGGCAGGCCGTCGACTGGGCGGTGACGGCGGATGGCGTCACCGCGACCGACCTCACCTGCCACACGGTCGCGGTGACGACCGGCGGGGGTGGCGGCGCGGCCACGGCGCCCGCGACCACGTCGGGCGCGGCGGGCGAGTACCCCTGCACGCTGGTCCCCGAGACGACGGTCGAGCAGCTTGCCGGGAACCCCGTGGAGCCGGGCGACGCGTCCACGGTCCATCACGACGAGGACTCCGTCCTGTGGACGGCAGCCGAATGCGCCTGGCTGTCGCCGCCCGGTCCGGCCGTCGAGGTGGACCTCGAAGTGAGCGGCGCCTCCGGCTTCCCCTCGGGGGTCGTCGGCTGCCCGCCGCTGGGCGGCTCGACGACGCCCGTCGGGGGCCTCGGCTCGACGGCCACCTGGTCGTGGGTGGACCCGGGGACGGCGCTGACCGTGGGAACCCTGCGGGTCTGCTCCGGCGCGGCGCTCGTCGACGTCCGGGTCAGCGGGC
>CAVXLA010000006.1:0-445071 GCA_963762445.1 uncultured Chloroflexia bacterium | reverse complement strand
CTCCTCCATGGCCCGCCGCCCCTGGATCGCGCGGATCAGGGTGATCTCGTCGGCGTACTCGAGGTCGCCTCCGACGGGCAGGCCGCGAGCGATGCGGGTGATGGAGCCGACGTGGCCGGCGAGCCGCTCCGCGAGGTACGTCGCCGTGGCGTCGCCCTCCAGCGAGGGGTTCGTGGCGATGATCACCTCGGCCACCGGCGCCCCCGCCTGCTCGGCGGTCACGACCCGCGTCAGGAGCTCGCGGATGCGCAGCCGCTCGGGGCCGATCCCGTCCATGGGGCTGATCGCCCCGTGCAGCACGTGATAGCGCCCCCGCCACTCCCCGGTGCGCTCGATCGCGAGCACGTCGAGCGGCTCCTCGACGACGCAGAGCCGGGCGGCGTCGCGCCCGGGGTCGCGGCAGATCGGGCACGCCGAGGAATCGCTGAAGTTGAAGCAGTCGTCGCACAGGACGACCTCCTCGCGGACCGCGACCAGGGCGGCCGCGAGCGCCCGGGCTTCGGCATCGGTAGCGCGCAACAGGTGGTAGGTCAGGCGCTGGGCCGTCTTCGGCCCGATGCCGGGGAGGCGCGCGAAGGCCTCGATGAGGCGCGCGATGGGCTCGATGACGGGGCTGGGCATGCGCCGGATCCGCGGGGGAGCCCGCCTACATCCCCGGCAGGCGGAGGCCGCCGGTGATCGCGGCCATCTTCGACTTCTCGAGGTCACGCGAGGCGCGGACGGCGTCGTTCACCGCGGCGACCACGAGATCCTGGAGCATCTCGACGTCGGCGGGGTCCACCGCGTCGGGGTCGATGCGAAGCTCCACGAGCTCCTGCTTGCCGCTGACCACGGCCCGCACGACACCACCGCCGGCCGATCCCTCGAGGCGGGCTGCCCGCAGCTCATCCTCGACGCGGGCCATGTCGCGCTGCATCTGGGCAGCCATCTTCTGCAGGTTGCCGAAGCTCATCGGGGTGAACGCCTCCTCGCGGCCCGGGCGGTCGCCCGGGAGATCATCTCGTCCCGCGCAGTCTGGAACATCCGTCGCCGGCCCGCTGCGCTCCTGCGGTCAGCGGACCTCGGGGATCTCCACCAGGTCGTCGCCCCAGACGTCGCGGGCGGCGCGGAGCACGGCCGCGCTCTCCGCGTCCGGGGCGGCCGGGGCGTCGAGCTCGAGGTTCGTCGCCACGCAGCGCACCGAGACGGGGCGGCCGAGGATGCGGCCCACGCCATCCTCGAGCGTTGCCCGACGGCGATCGGCGACGTCGCGCAGGAAGAGCTGGCTCTCCGGGAAGCCGAGGGTGACCACCGCTCCGTCGACGGCGATCGGGCGGCAGGCCTCGATGAGCGGCTTCGTCGGGGGATGGCGGCTGATGAGCGTCACGATCTCGGGCCAGCGGCGCCGCAGCTCCGCGAGCGCGTCCTCGGTTGCGTCCTCCGGGGGGCGCAGGGCGGGTGCCGGCGCCGGCGCGGGCCCCGCGGCCGCGGGCTTCGCGACGGACGCGGCGACCTCCGGCGGCTTGGATCCCGCCGCCGTCGGCTGTCCGTCGGACGGCGGCGCCGGGGCCGGCAGCGTCACGGGCGGCAGCGCCGGGGCCGGCAGCGCCGCGGGCACCCCGCCACCGGCGGCCGCGGACGCGTCGAGGATCGCCAGCTCGAGCGCCAGGCGGAGGCCGCCGGGCCCAGGGCGGGCGGGATCGATGGCGGCGAGCCGGCGGGCCGCAGCGGCCAGCGGCCCGACCCCCAGCGTCGCGAGGGGATCCGCGGAGGGGAGGCCGGCCAGCGCCACGTGGAGCGCGGCGCGCAGCGCCTCGACGACCTGGTCGGCGAAGCTGCGCAGGTCGCGGCCGCGGTCCTCGAGCGCATCGAGGACGGAGATCCCGCCCGTCGGGTCGCCGACGACGAGGGCGCGGCCGTAGGCGCGGACGGTCTCCTCGTCGGCGAGGCCGAGCAGGTCCCGCACTGCGTCGGCGGTCAGGTCGTCGCCGCCGGCGGAGAGGAGCTGGTCCAGGATCGATTCGGCGTCGCGCATGCCCCCGCCCGCGAGGCGCGCAACGAGCGCGACGGCGGCGGGCTCGGCGACGCGCCCGTCGGCCTCGAGGATCCGCCCGAGCTTCCCCTCGATCAGGGGGAGCGGGAGCGGGCGGAAGTCGAAGCGCTGGACCCGCGAGAGCACGGCCGGCCGGATCTGGCTGCTGTCGGTCGTGCAGAAGATGAAGAGGACGTGCGGCGGTGGCTCCTCCAGGGTCTTGAGGAGGACGTCCCAGCCCTGCGTGATCCGCTGCACCTCGTCGACGATGAAGACCTTCGTCGGAAGGTCGGCCGGGCCGGTATAGATGCGCGGCAGGAGCTCGCGGATGTCGTCGACCCGGTTGTTCGACGCCGCGTCGAGCTCCACCACGTCGAGGGCGCGGCCCTCGCGGATGGCGACGCAGCTCGGGCACGTGTCACAGGGCTCGCCATCGGCCACGTTGGGGCAGTTGACGGCCTTGGCGACGATCCGGGCGAGCGACGTCTTGCCCGTGCCGCGGGGCCCGACGAAGAGGTAGGCGTGGGCGGCGCGGCCGGCCCGGATCGCATTGCGCAGCGTGGTGACCACGGCGTCCTGGCCCACGACCTCGGCGAAGCGCTGCGAGCGCCAGCGACGGTAGAGCGCCTGGTGCGGCGGCGTCGAGCTCACGAGGCTCCTCTGGGGGGCGCTGAAGCGAAGTGCCGTGCACCCACCGTCGATCGGCGCGTCCCCGCGCCCTCCGAAGGGGACGACTCAGACCAGGCCGTGCCGCGGCACCCGGCGAGCCTCGCTTAGCGCTGCTTCCTTCCGGACCTGACGCGGTTCGCGTGTCGCCGCTGCGCGGGACCCGGTCCTCGGCGCCGTCCCGGCCGGCGGCATTCGAAGACGGTGACCTCGGGTGGGAATTCAGCCCTGCTGGAGCGGATTGCAGGTACAGGGCACCGCTAGTTCCCCGCCTAGCACGGCACGACGATCATAGCAGGGGGTCCCGGGAAGGTGGCGGAGAGGGAGGGATTCGAACCCTCGATGGGTTGCCCCATACCGCATTTCCAGTGCGGCGCCCTAGGCCTCTAGGCGACCTCTCCGCGGGCGGTGCGCCGCGGCCCGGTCGGGTGCGCGAGACGGGCCGTCGGGTCGGAATCGGAGTGGCGGAGAGGGTGGGATTCGAACCCACGGTGCTTGCGCACACCGCTTTTCGAGAGCGGCACCATCAACCACTCGGACACCTCTCCGCCGCGGAGGATAGCAAAGGACCGCAGCGGGCGACGCGAGGACGGGTGGCCGACGGAGCGGCGCGGGGCCGCGACTGGCAGGGGCGACAGGCGGCGCGGCGGCCTGTGGCCCGCCGGCGCCGTCAGGACGCGCGCGGCGCAGCGGCCTCGACGAGCTCGGCCGCGTCCGCCCGCAGGATCCCGCTGATGAGGTCGACCCGGCGCCGGAGGGCGGGGTTGTTCGCGAGCTGGAGGACGGAGCCGGCGGCGCCCGCGACCGCGTCGGGCAGGGCGTAGACCAGGCAGTCCGCGTCGGCCTCGAGCAGCGCCCCGACGCACATCGCGCACGGCTCGACGGTGCTGAAGACGGTGACCCCGGCGAGCGACCGGGTCGCGAGGCGCTGGGCCGCCTCGCGCAGCGTCAGGATGACGGCGTGCGCGGTCGGGTCGTTGCGGGCCGCGACCTCCTCGTGGCCGGTCGCGACCAGCGCCTCGCCGAGGACGGCCGCGGCGCCATGAGGCCGCTCGCCCTGCTCGAGCGCGGCCCGCGCCTCGCCGAGGGCGGCGCCCATGAACAGCTCGTAATGCATGGAGCGATGGTACTGCCGCGACCCGGGGGGCGGCGGCCGGGCGCGGCTACCGCAGCGGGGGGAAGGCCGCTGGCGACTATCCCTCCAGGCCGGAGAGCGTGCGGATCGTGCGCGCCAGCGCCGACATGTCGTCGTCGGCGTGGCCGCCGGCGACGAGGCCGACCTCCAGCTGGGCCGCCAGGGCGGCCACCGGCAGGGCCGTGCCCGTCTCACGGGCCATCGCCAGGCCGATCCCCAGGTCCTTGAGGTGCAGCGCCACCCGGAACCCGAGCGGGTAGTCGTTGGCGATCATGCGGCCGCTCCGGTTGGCCAGGACCCAGCTCTGGGCGGCACCGGTCGAGAGGGCCGCCACGACCTGCCCGGGATCCAGGCCGGCCTTCATCGCCAGGACGAGGCCTTCGGCAACGCCAAGGTAGACCCCCGCGAGCATCACCTGGTTGACGGCCTTCGCGGCCTGGCCTGCGCCAACGGGGCCGAGGTGGGTGATCGTCCGGCCGATCGCAGCTAGGACGGGGCGGGCCCGCTCGACGTCGGCCGGCTCGCCGCCGACCAGGATCGCGAGGGTCGCGTTGCGGGCCCCCTCGCTGCCGCCCGTGACGGGCGCGTCGACGAACGCGATTCCCTGCATGGCCAGGCGGGCGGCGAAACCGCGGCTGGCGGCCGGGCTGATCGTCGAGCAGTCGATGACGAGGGTCCCGGCGGCCGCGCCCGCGGCGACTCCGTCAGGGGCGAAGAGGACGGCCTCGACGTCCGGCGTGTCCGAGACGCAGAGCAGGACGACGTCGGTCGCGGCGGCCAGCGCTGCCGGGCTGGCGGCGATCGTCACGCCCAGCTCGTCCAGCTCACTTGCTCGCCCCGCCGTGCGGTTCCAGGCCGCCACCGGGAAGCCCGCCCGCCCGAGGTTGGCGGCCATGGCGCCGCCCATGGTCCCCAGCCCCACGACCCCGATCCGCTCCATCAGCCGCTCTCCTCCGCTCTGGTGGGCGCATCGTATGCGGCCCGTCCGTGTGCCGTTGGACGATTCCCGGCCGCGGCCGTGCCGTCTCCACATCGGATCCGCCCCCCCGGAGGTCGCCGCGGACCCGATGCGCGGCCGGCGATATGGGCGGGCCGCCGCGCGCCAGAATGGTGTGCCGGCGGAAGCGCCGCGCTTCGCAGTCGACCACGAGGAGGCCACGGTGCCCGAGCGCAAGAAGGTCACCCTGCCCGCGCTGTTTGCCAAGGTGACGGACGGGACGCCGATCACCTGGCTGACCTGCTACGACTACCCGACCGCCCACCTCCAGGAGCAGGCGGGCATCGACATGATCCTCGTCGGCGACAGCCTGGGCATGACGATGCTCGGCTTCGACAGCACGCTGCCGGTGACGATGGACGACATGATCCGCCACGCGGCGGCCGTCCGGCGCGGGGCGCCCACGGCCTGGGTCGTCGGCGACATGCCCTACATGAGCTACCAGCCCTCCGTGGAATCCGCGATCCGCAACGCCGGGCGGTTCATGGCGGAGGCCGGCTGCGACGCCGTGAAGCTGGAGGGCGGCGCCGAGATGGCCGACCGGGTGGCCGGGATCGCCCGGGCCGGCATCCCGGTCATCGGCCACCTCGGCCTCACCCCGCAGAGCGTGAGCGCCCTGGGCGGATTCCGGCTGCAGGGCAAGGGCGCCGCCCAGGCGAAGAAGATCGTCGACGACGCCCGGGCGCTCGAGGAGGCGGGCGCCTTCTGCATCCTCCTCGAGCTCGTGCCGGACCGGGTCTGCCGCCTCATCACGGAGCGGGCGGAGCACTGCATCATCATGAGCCTGGGGTCCGGCCCCGACGCCCACGGCCAGCTGCTCATCTACCACGACGCCTTCGGCCTCTACCCGAAGTTCACGCCGCGGATGGCGAAGGTGTTCGCGGATGCCGGTGCGGTGATCCGCGAGGGCCTGGCGGCCTATGTCGCCGAGGTGACCGGGCGGACCTTCCCCCGGCCGGAGAACTGGTTCGGCATGAAGGACGAGGAGTACGACGAGCTCGTGCGGTTGGTCGGATGAGCGGCCAGGAGAGGGAGATGAACGCCGACCTCCGCCGGAGGCTCGAGATCCCGAGCGCCCGGCTCGACGACCTGAACGCCCTGCTGCTGGACCCGGGCTCGCGGGTCGTCAACGACGTGCTGGCGGTCATCGCCCGCTACGGGACGCCGGAGGAGATCAACCGGAAGGCCCGGGCCGCCGGCGAGCTGCCGGCCCTGCTCGACCGCGTCCGGGACGCGCACCCCGCCTACCTCGCCGACCTGGAGTGGCTCGCCGGCGAACGCGACCGGGGCGCCTTCGTGAGCGTGGCCGACTTCCGCCGCGGCGTCCTGGGCGACCGGGCCGGGACGACGGCCTTCCGCGACGAGATGGCCGTGACGCTGGAGGTGAGCGCCCTCCAGTACTTCCCGTGGGTCATCGCGGCCGCCCGCAAGGCGATCGAAGAGCGATCGCTCATGCCGGCCCGCTGGATCCAGGTCCGCCGGATGAAGGAGCAGGAGGCCGAGGGCGACCTCCCGGCGATCGCGGCGGCGATGCGCATCATCGGCGCCAGCTACGTGGAGACGCTCGACACGAAGGGCACCGACGGCTCCAACGTCCACCTCGGCGGCCCGGCCACGATCACCGGCTACTTCGGCGGGATCGGCCAGCCCAACGACCACCCGCTGCAGTGGCTCGACGAGTTCCTCCACTACTACACCGAGTACGGCGTCCGCCAGGTGCTCAACATCAACCCGGGGACCGTGCTGGTCGGCTACCTCCTCCACCGCCTCGGGGTGGACATCGAGTTCAAGATCTCCGTCTTCATGGGCAACGACAACCCGTACGCCGGGCTGTGGACGCTCATCGGGGCGAAGCTCTTCGCCCGCGACGACGGCACGTCCGCCCTCGTCGGCTTCAACTGGGGCAACTCGGCGAACAACGAGACGCTGGAGATCACGGCCGAGGTCCGGCGGGCGCTCGGCTTCGAGGACGTTGTCCGCTTCGAGCACCACATCACCGAGACCTGGAAGAGCATCGTCCTCCAGCCCTATGACCGCCGGGCGGAGCTCTGCGTGCTCGCCGACCACGTCCCCAACATCTCCGCCAAGCACGAGGGCGGCGACCCGGAGGTCGACGGGATCCGGCCCCACCCGTCGGACATCCTGGACTACTTCCGGGCCGAGTCCGAGGTCATCGAGAGCGGCGACTGGGACAGCCTGCAGCTCAACTTCATGGACAAGGTGGACGCCACGAACCACACCGCCCGGGCTCTGACGGAGCACGGCCTCAGCTTCGTGGCGGCCGGCAACCTGCACCGCTGAGCCGGGCGAGGACGCCCCGGCGGCGCGGCGGGCCCGACCGGCGGCGGGCCGCGGCGCCCGGGCGCGCCCTGGCGGCGTCCCGTCAGGTCGCGAGTGGGATCAGGTGGACGGCCGTGGCCTTGAACGTCGCGATCACGGCGCGTCCCTCCGCGAGCCGCATGTCGGTGGCCGACGCGCGCGTGATCGAGGCGATCACGGGGACGCCGCAGTCGACGGTCACCCGGATGAGCGGGCCGTCCGGGACGAGGCGCACGATCCGCCCGGCGAGGTGGTTGCGGGCGCTCGAGACCGGGGCGGGCCCGGCGTCGGGACCCGGTCCGGCCACCGCGGGCGCCGGGCTCGCGGCCGTGTCGGCCCAGATGGTCACGTCCTCCGGGCGCAGGCAGCAGAGGACGCGGCCACCGCGCTCCAGCGAGGAGACGGCCTCGATCCGGTGATCGCCGACCTCGACGGTCGCGAGGCCGTCGCGCGCTTGCCACGACCCTGCCCGGGATCCGCGTCTCCGCCCCGACGAACGCCGCCACCTCGGCGTCGACCGGCGCCGCGAGCACCGCCTCGGGCGCTCCCTCCTGGCGGATCCGGCCGTCGAGGAGGACGGCCAGGCGGTCGCCGACGCGCACGGCCTCGTCCAGGTCGTGGGTCACCAGGACGCAGGCGACGGGCGTCGTCCGCAGGAGATCGTCGAGATCGTCCAGGAGCTGCGCCCGCGTCGCGGCGTCCACGGAGGCGAACGGCTCGTCGAGCAGCAGCAGGTCCGGCTCGAGGACGAACGCCCGGGCCAGGCCGACCCGCTGCGCCTCGCCGCTCGAGATCTGCCGCGCGGGCCGGTCGCGCAGGTGCGCGATGCCCAGCCGGTCGAGCCAGCGGGCGACCCGGACGCCGACCTCGTCGTCGGGCACCCCGCGGAACCGGAGGCCGCAGGCGACGTTGGCGAACACCGACGCACCCGAGGAGGAGCGGGTCGGCGAGCACGAGGCCGACCCGACGGCGATAGGCCAGCTCGTCCCTCCGCTCGACCGGCGACGCCTCGGAGCGCCAGCCGGCCCGACTGCGGGCGAAGAAGGCCGGCCAGGGCGAGCAGGAGGGTGCTCTTCCCGGCACCATTCGGCCCGACGACCGACAGCGTCTCGCCCTCGGCGATCGCCAGCTGCTCGACCGTGAGGACGGGCCGGGCGCCCCGCACCACGACGAGGTCGCGCACCTCGACGAGCGGCGTCGGCGAGGTCGGAGGACCGGGTCGGGCCGCTTGGCTCATCGCTGTGGCCCGCGCTGCTGGGCCCAGGTCAGGACGGCGTTCACCAGGAAGGCCAGGACGAGGAGGACGATCCCGAGGCCGATGGCGGCCGCGAACTCGCCCTTGCCGGTCTCGAGGACGATCGAGGTGGTGAGCACGCGGGTCTGGTGCCGGATGTTGCCGCCGACCATCATGGCCGCGCCGACCTCGGAGATGACGCTCCCGAACGCGGCCATGAGCGCCGCCAGCAGCGGCAGCCGGGCCTCCTTCCAGAGCCACCAGATCATCTGCAGGCGCGAGGCGCCCAGCCCGAGGAGCTGGAGGCGCAGGCGGGGGTCGAGCTGGCCGAGCGACGCCGCGGTGAGGCCCACCACGATCGGGGCCGCGATGATCACCTCGGCGACCACCATGGCGGTGGGCGTGTAGATCAGGTCCAGGCCGCCCAGCGGACCGCTCCGCCAGAGCAGGGAGGCGACGAAGAGGCCGACCACGACCGGTGGGAGCGCCATCCCGGTGTTGACGAAGCTGAGCGTGAGGCCGCGCGACCGGAATTTCGCCAGGGCCAGCCAGGTCCCGAGCGGCAGGCCGACGAGGAGGCTGATGGCGGTCGCCAGGCCGGACACCCCGAGCGACAGCAGCGTCACCTCGACGAGGTCGCCGCCGAGGAGCGACTGCAGCGCCTGGGCCGCGCCCGAGGCCGGGGTGTCCATGGCCTCGCAGTCTACGTTCCGAGCGAATCCTCGCTCTTGCCGGCGTCGGGCACGAACAGCGGCTGGCCGTACTTCTCGATCCCGAACGCAGCCGATCAGAGCCTGCCCGTCAGCCGAGGTCAGGTAGTCCGCGAACGCCGTCGCGCCGACCGCGTTGACGGCCGGGCATGCCGCCGGGTTGACCGAGATGACGTGGTAGACATTCAGCAGCCCGGCGTCGCCTTCGACGAGGATGTCGAGGGCGAGCGTGTCCTTCGTCGCGAGATAGGTGGCCCGGTCGGTGATCGTGTAGCCGCCCTTCTCGGACGCGATCTGCAGCGTGGCCCCCATACCCTGGCCCGATTCGAGGTACCACGCGCCCGCCGGGGTGAGGTTCGCCTGCTTCCAGAGCGCCAGCTCCTTCGCGTTCGTCCCCGACTTGTCGGCGCGCGAGACGAAGGTCGCCTCCGCCGCGGCGATCTTTGTGAGCGCATCGGCCGCCTTCGCCGTCCCCTTGATGCCGGCGGGATCAGAGGCCGGCCCGACCAGGACGAAGTCGTTGTGCATCACGAGGCGGCGGTCGACGCCGCTCGCCGCGTCCATGAACTCGGCCTCGGCAGCCGGCGAATGCACGAGCAGGACGTCGGCGTTGCACTCCCTGCCCATCGTCATCGCCTGGCCGCTGCCGACCGCAACCGTCTTCACGACGTAGCCGGTCGCCTGCTCGAAGGCGGGCACGAGGACGTCGAGCAGCCCGGAGTCCTGCGTGGAGGTGGTCGTGGCAAGGATCAGGCTCTGCTTCCCGGCCGGCGCGGTCGCGATCGGCGCCGACGGGACCGCTGTTGGCGCCGCGGTCGCTCCTGGTGCCGGGGTCGGTGGGACGACGCTCGGGGACGGCGACGCCGCCGAGCCGCACGCCCCGACGACCAGCGCCAGGGTCATCAGCAGACCCGCGATCCGAACGACGCGCCTCATCTGACCAGCCTCCTGTTGCCCTGCCGGACCGAGCGAAACCTGACCACACGTTCGACAAACCATAGGGATTATGGCCCGGCGTATGGTCGTATGTCTATCTATGACCCTGCCCGGCATCTCAACGCCGTGCCGCTCTCGATCGGTGGATGGCGACCCCGTTCGTTCGCGACCATAGGCTCTTGTGGGGTGTTCGACAGAGACGCGATCGTCTCCGCAGGAGGTGGACACGATGCCTTCGCTCTCAGGTACCCACCGGGCGCTGGTGATCGCCGCGGCAGTTGCCGTTGCCGGCTGCGGGGGCGCGGTCGCATCGGCGACTCCGACCCCGACCGCGACACCGGGTCCGAGCCTGACCGCCGCACCGAGCCCGACCCCGTCGCCGACGCCTGATCCGAGTCCGACCCGGACACTGAGCCCGACCCCGACGTTCCTACCGGTGCGGACTGCCACGCCGGAGCCAAGCCCGACGCCGCGGCCGACGCCGGAGCCGGAGCCGACACCCGCCCTCAACAAGACCGCCACGTTCCCAACGTTCGTGATTGACTATGCGTCTCCCGTGGCCAAGGGCACCTACGATCCACTCACCTGGACGCTGAACAACTGCGACCCGATCCCGATCAAGTGCCCGGACTTCTGGTTCTACACGATCCGGTTCCGGGCGCTCCCCGGAAAGTCGCCCGGGACGATCGACCTCGTGCGGGTGCGGATCTACGACACCGATGGCAAGGAGTGGTATCCGGTCGGCCAGAAGGACTTCGGCGCGATCAAGGACTCCGCCGGAGACACCGTCTTCATCGACTTCAGGCCTGATCGTACGGACTCATATGCCGGCACCATCAAGAACGAGTGGCTGGGCACTGGCCCGGACTTTCCCGGTGCCCGAGTGCAGCTGGAGTTCAAGCAGAAGGGCTCGTCGGCGGTCGCGAAGATCAGCTTCGTCCTCGGGAAGTAGCCCCAGCACATCCGGTGCGCGTCCCAGTCTCCGAACCGAGCGGAGTGCCCGGTGCGGAGCCGGACCGGGCTCGCGTTGCCAGCACGGTCTGGCGCTGGCGCCCCCCGAGACTGTGGTTATGGCGCGCCCGGCGGGACTCGAACCCACGACCTTCAGGTCCGCAACCTGACGCTCTATCCACTGAGCTACGGGCGCGCGAGAGGTGGCGGAGAGGGAGGGATTCGAACCCTCGAGGCAGGTTACCCCACCTGGCGGTTTAGCAAACCGCTGCACTAGGCCTCTATGCGACCTCTCCGGGCCACGGCGCGGCGCATTCTACCAGACACAACCGTGCCGACCAGCAGACAGCGGCGTCCCGACCAGCAGACAGCGGCGTCCACCGCCGCCGCGCGCGTTGACACCCGGGGCCGGCCGCGGCTATCGTGGCGCGGCCGTGAGACCGCACACCTTCTCCTTTCCAGGCCCGGCATGACCCGTCCCGGAGCGTGACTCCGGGGGGCGGACATGCCGGGTGCGAGCAGAGGCCCCAGGACCTCTGCTTTTTCTTTTGCGCGGCGGAGGATGATGGCGGGGCCCGGGAGGGCCCGGGAGCCGCGACGGCGGCCGGGATGCGAGGCGAGGCCAGATGTTCGTGGTGATGACGGTCGGGGCGACCGAGGAGCAGCTCAACGCGGTGCGCGGGGCCGTCCTGGAGGAGGGCCTGACCCCCCACGAGAACCGGGGCGGAGCGCGCACGGTCGTGGCCGTTCTCGGCGAGGGCGGCGCCTGGGCCGAGCGCCTGGCCGAGCGCCTTTCCGTCCTGCCCGGCGTCGCGGCGGTCACCAGGACGAGCCGGCCCTTCAAGCTGACCTCGCGCGAGTTCCACCCGGAGGACTCGATCGTCCGCGTCGGCGACCTGGCGATCGGCGACGGGTCGCTGACCCTCGCCGCGGGCCCCTGCGCGGTCGAGTCGCGGGACCAGCTCTTCGAGACGGCCGAGGCGGTCAAGGCGGCCGGGGCGAACGTCCTGCGGGGCGGCGCCTTCAAGCCGCGGACCAGCCCCTACTCGTTCCAGGGGCTGGGCCTCCAGGGGCTGCGCTTCCTCGCGGAGGCGCGGGAGCGAACGGGCCTGCCGGTCGTCACCGAGGTGATGGAGCCGGGCCAGGTCGAGCACGTCGCCGAGTACGCCGACATCCTCCAGATCGGCGCCCGGAACATGCAGAACTACTCGCTGCTCATGGCGGTCGGGCGGATCGGGCGGCCGGTGCTCCTCAAGCGCGGCCTCGCGGGCACGATCGAGGAGTGGCTGATGGCGGCGGAGTACGTCATGTCGAGCGGCAACCCGAACGTGATCCTCTGCGAGCGCGGCATCCGGACGTTCGAGACGGCCTACCGGAACACGCTCGACGTGACGTCGGTGCCGCTCATCCACCAGCTGACGCACCTGCCGATCTGGATCGACCCGTCCCACGCGGCCGGGAAGCGCTGGCTCGTCACCCCGCTGGCGCTGGCCGGGACTGCCGCCGGGGCCGACGGCCTCCTCATCGAGGTCCACCCGCGCCCGGTCGAGGCCCTGTCCGACGGCGACCAGTCGGTGACGCCGGCCCAGTTCGCCGAGCTCGCGACGGCGGTCCGCGGCGTCCACGGGCAGGTCCGTGCCATCCACGCCACGCGCGGGCCCGCGATGGCCGCCGACGCCCACCCCTGACCACTGCGTCGAGCCGGCCGTGACGCCAGGATCCGCCGTCGCCGTCGCCGTCCGCCCCGCCTCGCGGCTGCGCGGGGAGCTGCGAGCGCCCGGCGACAAATCGGTCAGCCACCGCGCCCTCCTCCTGGCCCTCCTCGCCGATGGCGAGAGCCGGATCTCCGGCGCGGGCGACGGGCGCGACGTCCGCGCCACCGCGGCGGTCGCGGCGGCCCTCGGCGCGACCGTGGAACGCTCGGGCGACGATCCGCGGGCGGTCGACTACCGCGTCGCCTCGCCCGGCCGCGCCGGCCTCCGCGAGCCGTCCGGCGTCCTCGACTGCGAGAACTCCGGGACGACCCTCCGGCTCACCGCCGGGATCCTGGCCGGGCTGCCCATGTTCGCGGTCCTCGACGGCGACGCCTCGCTGCGGGCCCGCCCGATGGGCCGGGTAACCGGCCCGCTGGCCGCCATGGGCGCCGGCATCGCCGGACGCGCCGGCGCGACCCTGCCCCCGCTGGCGATCACCGGGCGGGCACCGCTGGCGCCGATCGACCACGCCACGCCGGTGCCATCGGCCCAGGTGAAGTCGGCGGTCCTGCTGGCCGGGCTGGCCGCGGACGGCACGACCACGGTGCGCGAGGCCGTCGCCACGCGCGACCACACCGAGCGGATGCTCCGTGCTCGCGGCGTGCCCGTCCGCACGGAGCGCCTGCCCGGCGGCGGCGCCGTCCACGCCCTCGACGGCGTGGCCCGGGTCCTCCCCCTCGACGAGCAGGTCCCGGGCGACATCTCGGGGGCCGCCTTCTGGCTCGTGGCGGCCGCGATCCACGCCGACGCCGAGCTGACCCTCCGGAACGTCGGCACGAACCCGACCCGGCGTGCGATCATCGACCTGCTGCGACGGATGGGCGCCGAGATCGACGTGCGCCCCGTCGGCGCGGCGGGCGACGGGGAAGGCGGCGAGCCAATCGCGGACCTCGTCGTCCGGAGCAGCACGCTTCGAGGGATCGACGTGACGGCCGCCGAGGTCGCCGCGGCGATCGACGAGATCCCGGCCCTCTGCCTGGCCGCCGCGGTGGCGAGCGGGCGAACCGCCATCCGGGGCGTCGGAGAGCTGCGCCACAAGGAATCGGACCGGGTCGCCGGGATCGCGGCCGGGCTCGCGGCGCTTGGCGCACGAGTGACGGTCGACGGTGACACGATCGAGATCGATGGTGGCCGGAAGCTCACCGGAGCGACGGTCGAGACGCACGGCGATCACCGCCTGGCGATGACCTTCGCGGTGGCCGGCCTCGTGGCGCGGGGCGAGACGCTCGTTCGCGACCCGGGGTCGGCGGACGTCTCCTACCCGGGCTTCTTCGGAGAGCTGGAAAGGGTTCGAGCATGACGAAACGGGTCGTCCTCATCGGCCATCCGGTCGCCCATTCGCTCTCCGGCGCGATGCACCAGGCGGCGTTCGACGCGGTCGGCATCCCCGCCACGTACGAGCTGTGGGACAGGACTCCGCTGGAGCTGCCCGACGCGATCGCCGAGCTGCGCTCCGACGACTTCCTGGGGGCCAACGTCACGATCCCCCACAAGGAGAAGACGGTCACCCTCGTGGATCGCCTGACCGAGGAGGCGCACGCCACCGGCGCCGTGAACACGATCACCCGCGAGGGGAAGCGCCTGGTGGGCCACAACACGGACGTGCCGGGCTTCCGGGTCGCCCTCGACACGCTCGTTGGCAAGCAGCGGATGCCCCGCCAGGCCGTCGTCCTGGGCTCCGGCGGCGGGGCGCGCGCCGTCGTCCACGGGCTCGTCGCCGAGGGCTTCCAGCGGATCGTCGTCTTCAATCGCCACCTCCACCGGGCGGAGGCGCTCGTCCGCTTCTTCGCGAAGAGCGCGGCCCACATGGAGCTGCGGGCGATGCCCTGGCACGAATCGATCATCGAGGCCGAGCTGGCCAAGACGAAGGTGCTCGTGAACGCCACCTCCGTCGGCCTCCACGGCGACGAGACGCCGGTCCCCGCCGACCTGATCCCGCCCGATCTCCTCGTCATGGACCTCATCTACAACCCGCCGCGCTCCCGGCTCCTGCGGGACGCGGTGGCGGCCGGCTGCCACGTGCTCAACGGCGAGGTGATGCTCCTCCACCAGGGCGCCGCGGCGTTCAGCCTGTGGACGGGCCAGGCGGCACCGGTGCAGCTCATGCACGAGAAGCTCGCCGCGGGCCTTGCCGCGGCCGGCGCGGCCGAGGGCGGGGCGGCCGACGAGGGCGCCGGCACGGCCGGGGAGCCGGGGGCCTGACGGTCGGCATGACCGGCTTCCGCTTCCTGACGGCCGGGGAGTCGCACGGGCCCGCGCTCGGCGCCACCCTCGAGGGCCTGCCCGCGGGGATCCCCGTGACGGCGGACGCGATCGCGGTCGACCTCCGCCGCCGCCAGGGTGGCTACGGGCGCGGCGCCCGCCAGGCCATCGAGCAGGATCGCGCCGAGATCCTGGCCGGTGTCCGCCACGGGAAGACGATCGGCTCGCCGATCCTGCTCCTCGTCCGCAACCGGGACTGGGAGAGCTGGACGCGGGTCATGCAGGTGGAGCCGCTCACCGAGCTGGAGGCCGCCGAGCTGGCTGCGCTCGCGGAGGGGGGCAACCGGCGAGCCCAGCCGGTGACGCGGTTGCGGCCCGGCCACGCGGACCTGGCCGGCGCCCTCAAGTACGGCTTCGACGACGCGCGGCCGATCCTGGAGCGCGCCTCGGCCCGCGAGACGGCGGCGCGGGTCGCGGCGGGCGCGGTCTGCCGCGCCTTCCTTGCCGAGCTCGGGATCGAGGCCTGGTCGTTCACCGCCGAGGTCGGCGGGGTCGCGGTCGACCGAGCCGCCTGCACGCGCTCGCGGGAGGAGGCCGAGGCCTCACCCCTGCGCTGCCCGGACCCGGCGGCGGAGGCGCGAATGATCGCCCGCATCGACGAGGCGCGATCGCGCGGCGACACGGTCGGCGGCGTCTTCGAGGTCGTCGCCCACGGCCTGCCGATCGGCCTCGGCAGCCACGTCCACTGGGACCGCCGGCTCGACGGCGCGCTGGCCGCCGCGATCATGAGCATCCAGAGCGTGAAGGGCGTGGAGCTGGGCCTCGGGTTCGAGCAGACCCGCCGGCTGGGCTCGGAGGTCCACGACGTCATCGAGGGACGCGACGCCGCGGGCGGCTGGATCCACCGCTCGAACAACGCCGGCGGCCTGACCGGCGGGATCACGAACGGCGAGCCGCTCGTCGTGCGGGGCGCCGTGAAGCCGATCTCCACCCTCGCCCGCCCGCTCCCCTCGGCGGACCTCCTCACCGGCGAGGCGGTCGAGAAGGCGCACTACGAGCGGAGCGACATCTCGGTGGTCCCTGCCGCCGGCGTCATCGGGGAGGCGATGGTGCTCCTCACCCTCGCCCGCTTCGTCCTGGAGAAGGCCGGCGGCGATTCCCTGGCCGAGGTGCGCGACAACCTGGCTCGCTACCGCGAGCGGGTCGGCCGGGCGGGCGCGGGAGCGGCCGGGAGCGGCCCGGCGCGAACGTCGTCCGGTGCGCCGTCCTCGGCGGGGGCGTCACCGGGGACCCTCGAGCCCGGCTCCGGGGCGGCCGGCTCCGGGGGCGACGACTAGGCCGCGCCGTGGACCTCGTGCTCGTCGGGCTTCCCGGGAGCGGCAAGACCGCGGCCGCGCGCCGGCTTGCCCGGCGCCACGGGGCGGAGGTGATCGACCTCGACGACGTCATCGTCGCGGACGCCGGCCGCCCGATCGCGGCGATCTTCGAGGAGGAGGGCGAGGCGGGCTTCCGGGCCCGCGAGCGCGCCGCCGTGGCCGCCCTGGGTGCGCCCGACCGCGCGCCGGGCCTGCGCCGCCTCGTCTCCACCGGCGGCGGCGCCGCCATCGATCCGCGCAATCGCTGGCTCCTCTACCGCGGCCGCCACGTGGCGTGGCTGGACGCCCCGCCGGAGGTCCTGGCCCAGCGCGTTCGCCACAGCCCCAACCCGCGGCCCCTCCTGCTCGGCCGCGACCCGATCGGGAAGATGCGCGAGCTGGCGGCCAGCCGGGCCCGCTTCTACGCCCCCGCGGTGCGGGTGAACGGGATCGTCGGCCTGGCCGGCGTCGTGGAGACGCTGCAGCGGCACCTCGACGACCCGATCCCGGATGGGACGACGCTGCTGCGCGCCCAGACCGAGATCGGCCGCTACGAGCTGGGCGAGGGCAACGCCGCCGCGGGCGTCCTCGCTGGCC
Organism: uncultured Chloroflexia bacterium; assembly: GCA_963762445.1. Classification (GTDB taxonomy): domain Bacteria; phylum Chloroflexota; class Limnocylindria; order Limnocylindrales; family CSP1-4; genus CTSoil-043. The sequence goes on along the minus strand of CAVXLA010000006.1, from coordinate 428,204 downwards.
TCGCCGCTCTGGACGCGCGGCGGGCCATCCTCGTCTCCGAGCCGCGGGCGTGGGACGCCGCGGGCGCCGCGCTGGCCGACGGGCTGGCGGATGCCGGCCTCCCCGTGGACCGCCTCCTGCTGCCGGAAGGCGAGGCGGCCAAGCGGATGGCGGTCGTGGAGCGGGCCGCGAGCGAGCTCGCCCGGCTGCACGCCGAGCGCGGCGACCCGCTGGTGGCGATCGGCGGCGGGGCGCTCGGCGACACGGCGGGCTTCCTCGCCGCGACCTGGCTGCGCGGAGTCCCGGTCATCCACGTGCCCACGACGCTCGTGGCCCAGATCGATTCGGCCATCGGGGGCAAGACGGCGGTCGACCTGCCCGAGGGGAAGAACCTCGTCGGCGCCTTCCACCAGCCGGCCGCCATCGTGGTCGACGTCCGCTTCCTGCGCACGCTGCCCGCCCGCCAGCTGCGCGCCGCCCTTGGCGAGGCCACGAAGATGGCGGCGCTCGGCGACGAGCGGCTCTTCGAGCTGCTGGAGGCCGAGGGCGCGGCCATCGCCGCCGGTGCCCCCATCGCTCACGCCGACGGCGCGATGGCCGAGCTCGTCGAGCGCTGCGGCTGGGCCAAGATCGAGGTCGTGACCGCCGACGAGCGCGAGCATGGCGGACGCATCAACCTGAACCTCGGGCATTCGCTGGCCCACGCGATCGAGGCGGCCGCGGGCTACGAGGGGATCCTCCACGGGGAGGCGGTGGCGTACGGGCTCCGTGCCGCCTGCCGGATCGGCGTTGCTGCGGAGGTGACCCCGCCGGAGCGGGCGACCCGGATCGAGGCGCTCCTCGACGGCCTGGACCTGGGGCGGACCCCGCTCCCCTACCCGTCTGCCGGGGTCCTGGCCGCGCTCGCCACCGACAAGAAGCACGCGGGCGGGCACCTGCGCTGGGTCCTGCCGACCGCAACCGGCGCCGCCGTCCGGAACGACGTGCCCGACGAGGTGGTGGAGGCGGCGATGCAGGGCGTCCTCGCCGGCGCGACCGCGGAGGTGCGGGCATGAGCGCGAGCGGCGGCCCCGGTCGTCCGCTGCGCGTGCTCGTCGTCAACGGCCCGAACCTCAACCTGCTCGGCACGCGGGAGCCTTCGATCTACGGTCGGGAGACGCTCGCCGAGATCGACGACGCGCTCCGGGCCCGGGCGGCCGAGCTCGGCGTCGAGGTCGCCTTCTTCCAGTCGAACCACGAGGGGGCGATCATCGACCGCCTCCACCGGCGCGACTTCGACGCCTCGATCGTGAACGCGGGCGGGCTGACCCACACCTCGGTGAGCCTGCGCGACGCGCTGCTTGGCATCGAACGGCCGTTCGTGGAGGTCCACCTCTCGGACCCGGCGACGCGCGAGCCGTTCCGGCAGGTCAACTTCCTGCAGGACGTGGCGCTGGCCCGCTTCGTCGGGATGCGCTCGGCGGGCTACCAGCGGGCGCTCGAGGAGCTGGCCCGCCGCTGGGCGGCCGGCGAGATCGCGCCACGGGCCCAGGAGCCGGCGGGGGGCGCGGCCCCGCACACCCCGGCTGCAGCACCGCAGGTCCCCGGCCGGGGCGACGGGGCGGCCGATGCCTGAGCGCGACGAGCCCGACGTCGTGGTCGCGGACGCCGCTGCCCTGGTCGACCGGACGGGCGCCGCCCTGGCGCCCCTCCGCGAGCGGATCGACGCGATCGACCACGAGATCGTGGCCCTCCTCAACGAGCGGGCCCAGATCGCCCTGGAGATCGGGCGGGTGAAGCAGCAGACCGGCCGCCGAACGGTCCGCGACGCGAGACGCGAATCCGAGGTCCTGGAGCGGGTCACGAGCGCGTCGGCCGGCCTCTTCCCGGAGCCGGAGCTCGTGGCCCTGTATCGCAAGCTGATCGCGGCGACCCGGCGGGTCCAGCACGCCCAGAAGCGCGCCGCCGGGCGGCCGGCACCGCGGACGGAGTGAAGCCGCTCGCGGTCCCGCTCGGGCCGCGCGATCCCGGGCCGGTGCGGCCCGACCCGGCTCGCCTGCCGGCTCACCCGACCACGCGCTTCGCGCCGGCTCCGACCGGCCTCCTGCACCTGGGTCACCTCGTCAACGCCCTCTATGCCTGGGGCATCGCCCGGGCGACCGGAGGACGGGTGATCCTGCGGATCGAGGACCACGACCGCCAGCGGAGCCGGCGGGCGTTCGAGGCCGCGCTCCTCGACGACCTCGAGCGGCTCGGCCTGCTCCCGGACGCGCCGGCCCTCGCGGAGCTCCGCGCCGGGCCATCCGCGTACCGCCAGTCGGACGACGCCGCTCCCTACGCGGCGGCCGTCGAGACCCTCCGCGCGCAGGACCGGGTCTACGCCTGCGCCTGCCCACGGGCTGCCCTGCTCGCCTGGCGCGGGCCCGGCTGCCCGGGCGCCTGCCGCGGGCGCGCGCTGCCCGAGGACGCGCCGGGGAGCGCCCTTCGCGCCTGGCTCGGCGAGGGCGACGAGGCGTTCGACGACCTCCTCCTCGGTCCGCGAGCCGGCGCTGCCTCGGTCGACGGCGACCTGACCCTCCGCGACCGGCACGGCAACTGGAGCTACCCGCTCTGTGTCGTCGTCGACGACCTCCGCCACGACATCGACCTCGTCATCCGGGGCCGCGACCTCCTCGACGCCACCCCGGGCCAGCTGCGCCTCGGGCGCCTGCTCGGCCGCGCGACGCCGCCCGCGTTCCTCCACCACCCGCTGCTTCGCAAGCCGTCGGGCGCCAAGCTCTCCAAGGCCGACCACGACACCGCCATCCGCGACCTCCTCGACGGCGGCGCGACGCCGGCCGAGCTCCTCGGCTTCGCGGCGGCGGCCATCGGGCTCGTCGAGGCGGCGGCACCGATCCGGCCGGACGACGTGGGCGCGCTCTTCGAGCGCTGAACCGGCGCGATCGAAGGGCGACGGGCCGTCCGGGCGGGCGACGCGTGGCGGACCGCGCGGGGGGCCGGTTCGGCCTAGACCGAGCTCGGCGCCCGGTCCCCGACCACGCTCCGGATTCCCGTGACGATGTCCTCCACCTGGGGGATCGAGGCCCGCTCGAGGGCGAGATTGAAGGGGATGACGGTGTTCCTCCCGGCCACCCGCACGATGGGCGCCCGCAGGTGCTCGAATGCCTGCTCGGCGACGAGGGCGGCGACATCGCTCCCCACGCCCCCGCGCTTGACCGCCTCCTGGGCGACGACCAGCCGGCCCGTCCGGCGCACGGAGTCGAGGATGCACTCGGCATCCATCGGGGCGACGGTCCGAAGGTCGATCACCTCGACGTCGAGGCCCTCGCGCGCGAGCTGCTCCGCCGCCGACAGGCACTTGGTCACCATGTGGGACCACGACACGAGGGTCACGTCGGTGCCGGCCCGCTTCACGTCTGCCCGGCCGATCGGGATGACGTACTCCTCGTCGGGGACCTCGCCCTCCACCATGTAGAGCAGCTTGTGCTCGATGAAGACGACCGGATCGTCGTCGCGGATCGCAGCGACGAGCAGGCCCTTCGCATCAGCCGGCGTCGCCGGCATCACCACCTTCAGCCCCGGGATGTGGCAGAACAGCGCCTCGAGGCTCTGCGAATGCTGGCCAGCCAGCGAGTTGCCCGCCCCGCCCTGCGTCCGGATCACGAGCGGAACGTGCCCCTGGCCCCCGGACATGAACCGGTACTTGGCCGCCTGGTTCACCACCTGGTCCATGGCCAGGAGCAGGAAGTCGATGAACAGCATCTCGACGACCGGTCGAGAGCCGGCGATCGCCGCGCCCGCGCCCAGCCCCACGAACCCGGCCTCGCTGAGCGGCATGTCGATGACGCGGCCGGCGCCAAACTCGGCGAGGAGGCCCTCGGTGACCTTGTAGGAGCCGCCCCGCTCGCCGATCCCCTCGCCGACGCAGAAGACCGACGGGTCCCGCCGCATCTCGTCTCGGAGGGCGATGCGTAGGGCCTCGCGGTACTTGATCCTGGCCATGGCTCCTTCCGATCACTCGGGCGTCGCACGGGTTTCGTCGATGGTTCGGCGGCCGCCTCGTCGGCGGCCCGGGCTAGAGCGTTGCGACCTCCGCGAGGAAGTCCTCGACGGACGGCTGCGGGCTCGCGGCAGCGAACTCGATCGCTTCGTCGATCACGCGCTCGACGCGCTCGTCGATCGCCGCGACCACGGCCTCCTCCACGCCCGCCGCGGCCAGCCGGGCCCGCAGGATGAGCAGTGGATCGCGGGCCTTCCAGCGCTCCAGCTCTTCCCTGGGCAGGTAGAGGCCGGGGTCGTTCACGTGGTGGCCGCCGTGGCGGTAGGTCATGCACTCGACCAGCGTCGGGCCCTCGCCCGCGCGCGCCCGACGAATCGGCTCCTCCATCGCCTGATACACGGTCGTCGCGTCGTTGCCGTCCACGGTGATCCCGGGCATGCCGTACGCGGCGGCACGGTCGGACAGCCGCGCGACCCGCGCGCTGTCGGTGATGGGCGTCGACACCGCGTACTGGTTGTTCTCGAGGACGAAGATGACGGGCAGGTCCATGATGGCGGCGAGGTTCAGCGCCTCGTGCCAGATGCCGTTGGCGGACGAGCCGTCGCTGCAGAAGGCCAGGACGACCTCGCTCCCCGCCCGCTGGCGGATGGCCAGCGCGGCGCCGGCGGCGATGGCGAGGCCGCCGCCCACGATTCCGTTGGCCCCGAGGTTGCGCACTGACCGGCTCGCGACATGCATGGAGCCGCCGCGGCCGCGGCAGTAGCCGGTCTCCTTGCCGAAGAGCTCGGCCATCATGAGGCGGGGCTCGTGGCCCTTCGCGATCGCGTGGCCGTGGCCCCGGTGGGTGCTCACGATGTAGTCGTCCGGCGTGAGCGCCGCGATCGCCCCGACCGCGATCGCTTCCTCGCCCAGGTACAGGTGCAGGTACCCGCGGATGTTGCCGAGCCGGTACTGCTCGACGGCGCGCTGCTCGAACCGGCGGATCGTCACCGCGGTCTCGTACATGCGCTCGAGCAGCCCTCTGTCGAACTCGGCCATCGCTCTCGGTGCTCCTCGACGAACCCGGGGCGGATGTCGCATCGCGGCGCCCACCAACGTTGGTTCGGCATTTTGTGGGAATAATCGCCGTCTCTGGCGCAACTTTGCGCGCCAATATCCACTCTTGTCAAGGAGTTGGCGAGTGGTATTCTGTGGCAACCGTCCCCGGCGAGGGTGCCAAGGAGCGCCCCGGACGTCTCTCGAGGGGAACGTGGTGCCGCGACAGATGCTCCCGACGGATCGCCTCCAGGTGATCGCGGATCTCGTCCGCGAGCGGGGCAGCGTGCGCGGAAGCGAGCTCGTCGACCTGCTCGGCGTGACCGACGAGACGGTCCGGCGGGACCTGTCGCGCCTGGCTCAGCTCGGGCTCGTCCGACGCGCGCACGGCGGGGCCGTCGCGGCGCGCCCCGGCGACGAGACGACGACCGCCGTCCGCCTGCACGAGCATGCCGAGGCCAAGATCGCGATCGGCCGGCGGGCCGCCGAGCTGGTGGCGCCCGGCACGACGATCATCCTGGACTCGGGAACCACCACCCTGTGCCTGGCCCGCGCGCTCCGGCTCGTCCGCGACCTGGTCGTCGTGACCACGGCCGTCACGAACGCTGTCGAGCTCGTCGGGAACCCGGCGACGACCGTGATCATGACCGGCGGCGTGATCCGCCCGACGACCCTCGGGGCCAGCGGGGAGCTCGTCGCGGCCACGCTCCGCGAGCTCCACGTCAACCAGGCGTTCCTGGCGATCCACAGCGTCTCCGTCCGGGGCGGCCTCACCTACCCGTCCTTCGAGGAGGTGAACGCGAAGCGCGCCATCATCGAGGCGGCCAGCGAGGTGATCCTCCTGGCCGATTCGTCCAAGTTCGGCCGGGAGGCGCTCGTCCGGGTCGCCCCCATCACCGCCGTCCACCGGATCATCACGACCCCCGGCGTCGACCCGGACGAGGCCGCCGCGATTCGCGAGCTGGGCATCGACCTGATCGTGGCCGAGCTACCGGGCGCGCCTGCTGCGAAGCTCGACGGGCAACCCATCGGCGCGAGCGCGTTCTAGAAGCCGCGGCTGCGGCCCCGCGGGAGGGCAGGAGATGGCGACGAAGGTGGTGATGCCGCAGGCCGGCCAGGACCTGGAGACCGGCGTCGTCCGGCACTGGCTCAAGGCCGAGGGAGACCCGGTCGCGAAGGGCGAGCCGATCGTCGAGGTCGAGACCGAGAAGCTCACCCTCGAGGTCGAGGCCCCCGCTGCGGGCGTGCTCCTAAGGATCATCGCCCAAGACGACACCGAAGTGCCGGTCCTGTCCGTCATCGCCGTGATCGGCGCGCCGGGCGAAGACGTCGTCGACCTCGTCGAGTCGGCCCGATGAGCGACCCGCTCGGCTTCGCGATGCCGGAGAGCATCGACTTCGGCGACTTCGTGGTGGCGACCTACCTGTACCGCGCCGAGGCCCGGACCGACATCCACCGGGCGGCCCGCGCGCTGGCCGACCTCCAGTCCACCGGGACGTGGGTGAGCCTCGAGGGCGAGACCCAGGCGATCCGGGAGCGTCACGCGGGCCGGGTCATCGCCACCTGGGAAGTGCCCGACCACGAGCTGGCCCCGCCGGACGGCCTCGACCTCCGGGCCTGGGTGCTGCAGATCGCCTACCCGGCGCACAACGTCGGCGCCCAGATTCCGCTCCTCCTCGCCACCGTGTATGGCGAATGCGCTTCGTCGGGCCTGATCAAGCTCCTCGACCTGCACCTTCCGGCGTCATTCGTACGGGCGTTCGCGGGTCCCAGGTTCGGAGTCGAGGGGATCCGCGACCTGATCGGCGTCACGGGCCGCCCCCTCCTGCTCGCGATCATGAAACCGGCCCTCGGCCTCACGCCCGCCGAGAGCGCCCGGGTCTTCTACGAGGCGGCCGTGGGCGGGGCCGACGCCGTGAAGGACGACGAGCTCCTCGTCTCGCACCCCTGGTCCACGTTCGAGGACCGCGCCCGCGAGCACGGGCTGGCGGCGCGACGGGCCTACGAGGAGACCGGCCATCGGACGCTCTACTTCGTCAACATCACCGACCGTCCGGATCGACTCGTGACGAATGCCTACCGGGCCGTGGAGGCGGGCGCCACGGGCCTCCTCGTCGACCACGTCACCGTGGGCGTCTCGGCCCTGGCCATGCTCGCCGACGATCCCGGGATCAACGTGCCGATCCTGGGCCACCTCGCGTTCGCCGGCGGCCTCTATGCCGCGCCGTGGACGGGCGTGAGCTCCCATCTCATCCTGGGCAAGCTCCCCCGCCTGGCGGGAGCCGACGCGGCCGTCTACCCCAGCCCGTACGGGAGCCTCCAGCTCACCCGGTCCAAGCACATCCAGGCGGCCCGGGCGATGACCGGCCCGTTCCACGGCATCAAGCCGATCGTTCCAGTTCCCGGCGGCGGCGTCCACCCGGGCACCGTTTCCCTCGTGCTCGCCGACCTCGGGATCGACCACGCGCTCGCGGCCGGCGGGGCCGTGCACGGCCACCCGATGGGCGTGGCCGCCGGCGCGCGGGCGATCCGCCAGGCGATCGATGCCGCCGTCCTCGGGCGCCCCCTGGCCGAGGCGGCAGCGGAGCACCCGGAGCTCGCAGCGGCCCTGGCCCGCTGGCCGGAGGTGCCGCCCGCCGGGCCCGGCTAGCCGTCGCGTTCCCCGAGCAGCGCCAATCGCGCCGCGGGAGCGGCGCCCAGGGAGGAGGAGTGCACCATGGCGACAGGGCCTCGGATCCTCGTCGCGGGGATCCTCGACACGAAGGGAGACGAGATCCGCTTCCTCGCGGATCGCGTGCGGGCCGCAGGGGGCGACCCGACGATCATGGAGCTGACCGTCGGCGGCGAGGTCGGCTGGGCCGACATCCCCGTGAGCCGGCTCCTGGAGCGCGTCGGGAAGACCGTGCCGGAGCTGGCCGCGCTCGACCGCGGCAAGGCGGTCGACATCGTCATGGAGGGCGGCCGCCAGGTGGCCCTCGAGCTGTTCGCCGAGGGCCGGCTCGACGGCATGGTCGCGTTCGGCGGCTCGATGGGCACGAGCATCGCCTCCCACATCATGCGGGCTCTGCCGATCGGCGTGCCCAAGCTCATGCTCTCGACGATGACCTCCGGCGACGCCCGGCCGTACGTGGGCACGAAGGACATCGCGATGATGTACCCGATCGCCGAGGTGGGCCTGAACAAGGTCACCCGCCGGGTCATCAACAACGCGGCGGCGGCGGTGGTGGGCATGGCCACGGCACCGGCCCTCGAGGCCACCACGGAGAAGCCGCTGGTCGGCTGCATGATGTTCGGGGTGACGACGCCCTGCGTCCTGCGGGCGTCGAAGTACATCGAGGATCGCGGCTACGACGTCATGGTCAATCACGCCGTCGGCAGCGGCGGCCGCTCGATGGAGGAGCTGATCGCCGACGGCTACATCGTGGGCATGCTCGACATCACCACCCACGAGATCGGCGACGAGCTGCTCGGCGGCGTCCTCAGCGCCGGCCCCGACCGGCTGACCGCGGCCGGCCTGAAGGGCATCCCCCAGGTCGTCTCGGTCGGCGGGCTGGACATCATCAACTTCGGGGCGCGCGAGACGCTGCCCCAGAAGTTCGTGGACGAGCTCGGCCTGCCCGGCCGGGCCATCTACATCCACAACCCGACGGTCACGGCCATCGGCCTGACGATGGACGAGGCCCACACGGTCGGGCGGGCGATGGGAGAGAAGCTCAGCGTCGCCACCGGCCCGACCGTCCTCTGCGTCCCGCTCCGCGGCTGGGGCGCGGTGGACCTCGCGGTCGCCGACAAGGCGCTCGGCTGGGCCGGGCCCGACCCGGGCCCGGTCTGGGTCGCCGATCCCGACCATCCCCAGTGGTCGATGCGCAACGAGCCGTTCCTGCGCGGGCTGCGCGAGACTATCGACCTCGGCAAGCCCAACCTCGAGGTCCTGCTCGTCGATCGGCACATGAACGAGCCGGAGTTTGCCGACCTGATGGCGGAGCTGCTCGAGGAGATGCTCGCGGGCACGTGGCGGAAGGGAAGCCACCACGCGAGCCCAGGGATAATCCCGCTCACGAACTAGCGGTTTCCCGCGCGGCGCCAGGGCCCGCGCGGCAGAAGATGAGGAGACACGACGGTGGCCAAGCGCTACACGCCCGCGGAGATGCACGAGCGGCTTCGGAAGACGCTCGCCGGCGGCCGCCCGATCATCGTCGGCGGGGCCGGTGACGGGTTCACGGCCAAGCTGGAGGAGAAGGGCGGCATCGACATCATCGGGGTCTACAACTCGGGCAAGTTCCGCCACTACGGCGGCGGCTCGCTGCTCGGCCTCATGCCGGTCGGGCGCAACCAGGACATGGTCGCCGAGTACGCCGGCGAGGTCTGCGCCCAGGTCAAGGAGACGCCCGTCATCGCCGGCTTCTGCGCCCAGGACCCGCGGACGGTCTGGCCGAAGTGGTTCGCCGAGATGGCCGAGTTCGGGATCACGGGCTTCATGAGCTTCCCGACGGTCGGCCTGATCGACGCCGATTCTCACTACCGCAAGAACCTCGAGGAATCGGGGCTCGGCTTCGACAAGGAGGCCCAGGTCCTGCGCCTGGCCAAGGACCTCGGCTACTTCACGATCGGCTACTGCTTCACGCCGAAGGAGGCCCGCATGGTGGCCGAGGCGGGCGTCGACATCGTCGCCTGTCACGCCGGCCTGACCTCGGGCGGGCTGATCGGGGCCGAATCCGTGATGACCCTCGACGAGGCCGTCAGGACGACGACCGCGCTCATCGACGCGGCCAAGGAGGTGCGCCCCGAGCTCGACTTCCTGCCCATCACCCACGGCGGCCCGATGGAGGACCCGAAGACCACGGCCTACGTCCTCGAGCGGACCGAGGCCGTCGGCTACCTGGGTGCCTCGAGCATCGAGCGGACGCCGGTCGAGCCCGCCCTCATCGGCGTGTGCCGCGACTTCAAGGCGATGCCGGTCCACGTCCCCGCCTGGGTCAAGGTGCCCGCGGCGAGGTCGTAGCGGCTTGTGCGGCGGGCGGCGGCGGGGAACCCCCGGCGCCGCCCCGCCACCGTGCGGGAGGGCGGGACCTGAAGGCCCTGGTCAAGACGGCGAGCGGCCCCGGCGGCCTGGAGCTGCGCGACCTGCCGGTGCCGAGACCCGGCCCCGGGCAGGTCCTGATGGCGGTCCGGACCGCCGCGCTGTGCGGCACCGACGTCCACATCGCCCACGGGACGCTGGCCGTCAGGCCGCCCCTCGTGCTCGGCCACGAGCTGGCTGGCGTGGTCGCCGCGCTGGGCGCCGGGGTCGCGGGCATCCGCGTCGGGGCGCGGATCACGACCGAGACGGACGCCGCCGTCTGCGGAGCGTGCGCCCACTGCCTTGCCGGCGATCAGCACCTCTGCCCGCGCCGAACCGCGATCGGCACGACGTCTGCGGGCGGGTTCGCGGAGTTCGTCGCCGTGCCGGCCGCCGGGGTGCACGAGCTGCCGGACCACGTGGACTTCGCATCCGGTGCGCTCGTCGAGCCCCTGGCCGTCGCCGTCCGGGCGGTCGTGGAGCGCGCCGCCATCGGGCCCGGCGAGTCCGTCGTGGTCATCGGCCCGGGCACCATCGGGCTCCTCGTCGCCCAGGTCGCCGCCGCGATGGGCGCCGAAGTGACCGTCGCCGGCCTCGCCAGGCACGAGGCGCGCTTCCGCCTCGCTCGCGAGCTCGGGATCCAGCGCACGGTCGTGCTGGACGCCCCCGACGAGCTCGGCGCGATCGCCGGCGGACGGGACGGCCTGGGGGTGGACACCGTCTTCGAGTGCTCGGGGGCGCCCGACGCCCTCGACGCCGGGGTCCGCCTCCTGCGCAAGGGCGGCCGGCTCGTCGCGGTCGCGTTCACCGGCGGCCGTGCGGTGCCCCTCGACGTCGACACCGTCGTGAGCCGCGAGCTCGCGATCATCGCGTCGCGCGGCAAGCGCCCGACATGCTTCCGGATCGCCATCGACCTGCTCCAGGACGAGCTCGTGACCCTCGCGCCCCTCATCTCGCACCGGTTTCCGCTGGATCGCTGGCGCGAAGCCTTCGAGGTGGCCGGCCGGTCCGGGACGAAGGTCGTGCTCGAGATCGGCGGGTCCTGAGGAGCCGCCTCGGGCGGGGCACCCGGCGACTCGAGCCGGAGCGCCCGGCCGCAGGCAACCGCGTCGGCGATCCGGTCGCGGGATCGGAGCAGGCCGCGCCTACTTCATCATCTCCACGGCGTCGGTCAGGCCCCACTTGGCGACGATGGCCTTCATCGTGCCGTAGGCGTAGATGGCATCGATGGCCGCGGCGACCGCCGCCTTCATGCCCGCGTCGTCCTTGCGGACGGCGATCCCGATGGGCTGCGGGTTGACCGCAGGACCGCCCACCTCGGACGCACCGGCGTACGGTGGTCGGGCGAGGTGGTAGACGACGTCGACCGAGTCACCCGCCAGCGCGTCCACCTTCCCTTGGGTGAGCTGCCTGACCCACTCCTCGTCCGTTCGGGTGGCCGTGAGGATCTTGATCGGCGGCTTGCCGGCCGCGACCAGCCCGGCGCCGGCGGCAACGAGGTCAGGTCCCGTGGTGAGGGTGTCGGGCGCCACGGCGACCACCTTCCCCGCCAGGTCCTCCAGGGTGCGGATCCCGCTGGGGTTGCCGGGGGCCACGAGGAAGCCCGTCCAGGACCGCAGGTAGTCGACGAAATCGGCAGACAGGTTCCGATATCCGACCGTGCTGGTCATGCCTGAAATCACGAGGTCGCACTTGCCGGTGCCCAGATCGGCGAGGAGCCCATCCCAGCTCGTGTTCCGGATCGTGCTGGCCACACCCCAGCGTCGGGCGATCTCGGCGGCGATGTCGATGTCGAGGCCCTCGGGGGTCGTCCCGTCAGCGGCGTAGGACTCGAACGGCGGGTAATCCACGCTGGCACACCAGACGATCTTACCGGCCGTCCTGATCCGGTCGGGGACGAGGAGCCCCGCCGGCGCGGAGCCGGCCGGACTCGCGGTTGGCGAGGCGAGCAGAGTCGCGGTCGGCGAGGCGGGGCCGCCGACCGCGGGCTGGCCGGGCCGGGCCAGGAAGAGGACGCCGCCGACCGCGACCACGCCGATCACGGCGACCGCGGCGACGCGGATCGACATCCTCATCGTCGAGCTCATCGTCGAGAACCTCCAGGGCATGCGCGCTCCCCGCCGCTGGCGGGTGTTGTCGATCTGGTCGAGGGCCGCGTCGATCACCCGGTCCGCGACCTCGTCCGTGCCCTCGCCGAGGAAGGCACCGAGGAGGCGATCGAGCTCGCGCTGGCTGGTCATCGCTGTCGTCCCCCGACCACCGCGACGGGGCGCTCGTCGGCCTCGATCGCCGCGCGCATCGCCCGGTGGGCGTAGTGGAGTCGCGATCGGGCCGTCCCGACCGGGATCTCGAGGCGATCGGCGATCTCGGCCGGGGTCAGGCCCAGGTAGTGGGTGAAGACGAGGATCGCCCGCTGGTCGGGCGGGAGCCGGCGGAAGCCGCGCTCGAGGCGGTCGCGGTCCACGACCGACGTCCCCTCGTCCGACCCGGCCAGGCCGTCGCTCGGCAGGACGCGGACGTTCGCGTTCCACACCCGCGCGCGGCGCGCCTCGGCGTAGCTGGCGTTGACGAGGAGGCGTTGCAGCCAGGCGTCGAAGCGGTCCGGATCGCGGAGGCTCGGCAGCTCTCGCCAGGCGATCACCAGCGCCTGCTGCACGGTGTCCTCGGCCCGTCCGGCGTCCCGCAGGATCCGCTGGGCGATCGACATGAGCCGGTCGCCGTGCGTTCGGGCCAGGATGGCGAATGCCTCCCGGTCGCCGTGCTGGGCCTGCTCGACGAGGTCGCGATCCAGCGGATCGTCCTCCGTGGCGTCCCTCGGGGACGCCCTCCGACTCTACTGAGTCGCGGAAGGTCGCGCGCGTTCAATCCTCACGTTCGAGCTGGACGCGGATGCGCCCCGGAGTCGCCCGACCAGCCGGCCGAGCGCGGCCACGTCGCGGCCGTCGTCCCCCAGCGCATCGACGAGGGCCGAGGCGACGATGACGCCGTCGGCGCCGGCGCGCACGAGGGCACGCACGTGGGCGGGGCGGCTGACGCCGAAGCCGACGGCGACCGGGACCGGGCTGATCGCCTTCACCTCGCGGACGTACCGGCCGACCTCCGGCGGGAGGCTCGTCCGGGCGCCGGTGATCCCGACGAGGGAGACGCAGTAGAGAAAGCCGCCGGTCCGGGCGGCGACGAGCTCCCGCCGCGCGGGCGCCGTGGTCGGCGCCACGAGGTAGACGACGGCGAGGCCGGCCTCGGCCGCAACCGCCTCGAAGGGCGCGCCCTCGTCGGGCGTCAGGTCGGCGACGATCGTGCCGGCGGCGCCGGCCGCGACGAGGGCGCGGGCCCGTTCCCGGCCGTCCCCGCCCCCGATCAGCTGGTTGGCGTAGCCCATCGTCACGAGCGGGACGGCCGGACGGGCGCGGGCGACGCGGCGGACGAGGTCGAGCGAGCCGTCGAAGGTGGCTCCGGCGGCGAGGGCGACAGCCGAGGCCCGCTGGAGCGTCGTCCCGTCCGCGAGCGGATCCGAGTACGGCAGCCCGACCTCGAGGAGGTCGGCCCCGGCGTCGATGGCGGCGACGGCGATCGCCAGCGAGGTCACGGCGTCCGGGTAGCCGGCGACGATGTACGGGATGAGGGCGACGCGGCCGTCCGCGCGGGCGGCGGCGAACGCACCGGCGATGCGCCGGCCGCCCGCCGTGGCGTCGGTGGAGGCGGGCGCGCCGGCCGACGGCCGTTCGAGGGCGGTCATCGCACGCCCTCCCAGGGCTCCACGTCGGCGAAGCGCTCCAGGGCGGCGAGGTCCTTGTCGCCGCGCCCCGAGAAGCCGACGAGGACGAGCGTCTCGTCGGGCCAGGCCGCGGTCGAGCCCTCGCGGCCGGCGCGACCCTCAGCGCCCGCCAGCAGCTTCGGCAGGGCGGCGATCGCGTGAGCCGTCTCGAGCGCCGGCAGGATCCCCTCGGTCAGTGTCACCGCCTTCATCGCCGCGACGGCCTCGCGGTCGGTCGCGGAGGCGACCGAGATCCGCCCGGCTTCAGCGAGGGCGGCCAGCTGCGGCCCCACGCCCGGGTAGTCGAGCCCGGCCGAGGCGCTCACCGCCTCGACGACCTGTCCGTCCTCGTCCTGGAGCATGAGCGAGCGCGACCCGTGGAGGATCCCCGGCGTCCCGCCGAGGATCGCCGCGGCGTGGCGTCCGGTTTCAATCCCGTCGCCGGCGGCCTCGGCCACCGCCAGCCGGACGTCGGGCTCGCCGATGAAGCGGGAGCAGGAGGCCGATCGCGTTCGAGCCGCCGCCGACGCAGGCGAGGGCCAGGTCGGGCAGGCGCCCCTCGACCGCCGGGAGCTGGGCCGCCGCCTCGTCGCCGATCCGACGCTGGAGGTCGCGGACGATCGTCGGGTAGGGGTGCGGGCCCATCGCGCTGCCGAGGACGTAATGGGTCGTGGCGACGTTCGTCACCCAGTCGCGCATCGCCTCGTTGACGGCGTCCTTCAGGGTGGCCGTGCCCGAGGTGACGGAGCGGACCTCGGCCCCGAGGGCGCGCATGCGCAGGACGTTCGGGGCCTGGCGGCGGATGTCCTCCTCGCCCATGAAGACGACGCACGGGAGGCCCAGGAGGGCGCAGGCGGTGGCCGTCGCGACACCGTGCTGGCCGGCCCCGGTCTCGGCGATGACCCGCGTCTTGCCGAGGCGCCGGGTGAGCAGCGCCTGGCCCAGGGCGTTGTTGATCTTGTGGGCACCGGTGTGAGCGAGGTCCTCGCGCTTGAGGTAGAGGCGGAGGCGGGTCGGCAGGCGTGGCGGCTGTGCCGCGCGGCCGCGGCCGGCAGGGGGCCCCGGGTCGCCCCTGCCGCGGGCGGCCTCGGCGAGGACAGCTCCGGCCAGGCGATTCGCCCGGTAGAGCGGCGTCGGGCGGCCGGCAAACCGGGCGAGGAGCTCTCGCAGCTCGGCCCAGAAGACGGGGTCGTGGCGGAGGGCGGCGTAGGCGGTCTCGAGCTGCTCCAGCGCCCCGACGAGCGTCTCCGGCACGAAGCGCCCGCCGAAGTCGCGCTCCGCTCCCCAGTGGCCGCGACCGTCGGCCTCGATGAGGCCCGGGTGGACGGGGGTCGGGCCGGACGGGGTGTTCGGCCGGTCGAAGCGGGCGGCGCGGGCGCGCTTGGCGAAGAGGCCGACGGCGAGGGGGTCCTTCCGGGGCCGCTCGCCCCCGACGCGGGGTGCCTCGACGCCCGAGGCAACGTCGACGCCCACGGCGGGGACGGCCAGGAGCGCGCCGGCGACCGTCGCGGGGTCGAGCCCGCCGGCCAGGATCACCGGGACCTCGCGGGCGACCGCGGCGGCGAGCGAGGCGTCGGCCCGGGTGCCGGTGCCCCCCGGATGGGGGCCGCCGGCCGTGTCGAGGACGATCCGCCGGGCCCCGGCGTCGCGCAGGGCCCGGGCGCGGGCGACCGCGGCGGCGGCGAGCCGGTCGCCCTCGGCGGTGTCGGCGGGGGCATCCGCCGGGAGGTGGACGACGGCCCAGGCCGGCCGGGGCGAGGAGGCGATCCGCTCCGGCGCCTCGCGACCCGCGTACTGGATCGCGTCCACGTTCACCGTTGACGCGAGCGCCGTGAGGAGCGCGTCGTCGGCAGCGGCGGTGATCGCGACGAGCGTCGGGGTCCGGGCGCCTCCGGCGGCGCGGGCCCGGCGGGCCAAGACGGCCCCCTCGTCGACGGTCAGCGCGCGGGGCGTGCCGGCCACGAAGTTGAGGCCGATGGCGTCGGCGCCCGCGGCCAGCGCAGCGTCGAGCCCCGCGTCGTCGACGACGCCGCAGATCTTCACGAGCGGGATCCGGTGGGTCGCGCCGACGTCGTGGGGCACCGCGCCGGCAGCCACGAAGGCGGCGGCGGCCGCGCGGGGATCCGCCGCCCGCACGAGCGCCTCGCCGACGAGAGCGGCGTCGTAGCCGGCGGCCCGCCAGCGGGCGAGCGTCGCCGGGTCGCGGGCCCCGGACTCGGCGATCGCGATCCGGTCGTCGGGGATGCGGGCGCGGAGCCGGATCGGGTGGTCGGGGTCGACGGCGAGCGTCCGGAGGTTCCGCGCGTTGACGCCCACGAGGCGGGCCCCGGACGCCAGCGCGGCATCCAGCTCCCGCTCGGCGTAGACCTCGACGAGCGGCTCCAGGCCGAGGTTGCGGGCGCGGGCCACGAGATCCGCCAGGCGGCGCGGCGGGTGGAGCGCCGCGAGCAGGAGGACGAGGTCGGCCCCGGCGGCCCGCAGGACCGGGAGCTGCCGCGCGTCGACGACGAACTCCTTGGCGAGGACGGGCACGGCGACCGCGGCCCGGACCGCCCGCACGTCGTCAACCGATCCACCGAACCAGTGCGGCTCGCAGAGGACGGAGATGACCGATGCGCCGCCCGCCTCGTAGGCGCGGGCCCGCGCGACGGGATCGGCGACCGGGTCGATCGCGCCCGCCGACGGGGATGAGCGCTTGACCTCGGCGATGAGGTGGAGGCCCGGCCGGGCCAGGCGGAGCGTCGCGTCGCGGGGCGCCGGCGCCGAGGCGGCAGCGCGGGCAAGGTCGCGGTAGGTGGCGTCGCCGAGCTCGGCGCCGACGTCGGCGGCGCGCCGCGCCGCGATCTCGGCGAGGACGCCCGCCCGGCTGTGCGCCCCGGGCCGGGCCGATGCCGCGCGGGCCGATCCGACGGCGGCGATCATGCCGGCACCTCGGGCGCGGCGGCCCGGGCGCGGTCGGCCGTGGCCTTCTCCGCCCGCAGCCGGGCCAGCAGCGCCGTCGCCGAGCCGTCGTCGATCGTGGCCGCGGCGAGGGCGATGCCGGCCGCGAGGTCCGCCGTTCGGTCGGCGGCCACGAACGCTGCCGCGGCATTGAGCAGCACGACGTCCCGCCGGGGGCCCCGATCAGCACCGGCGAAAATCGCCTCGAGGATGACGGCGTTCTCGC
Organism: uncultured Chloroflexia bacterium; assembly: GCA_963762445.1. Taxonomy (GTDB): domain Bacteria; phylum Chloroflexota; class Limnocylindria; order Limnocylindrales; family CSP1-4; genus CTSoil-043. The sequence goes on along the minus strand of CAVXLA010000006.1, from coordinate 411,232 downwards.
CGGCGGTACCGCCGGCGAGCGCCCCGAGCGGCGCGACGGCGAGGCCGAGGGCCCGGGAGTCCACCTCGCTCCGGACCACGCCCGCCGGCGAGACGTCGTGGATGACGCCGCTCCCGTCGAGCGGCAGCTCGTCGACCCCGGCGCCGTGGACGACGAGCGCCCGCTCGGTGCCCAGTGCCCGGAGCACCTCCGCGAGGCGCGGCGCGGCGGCCGGGTCCCCCACCCCGACGACCTGGCGGCGGGCGCCCGCGGGATTCGTGATCGGGCCGAGCAGGTTGAACGCCGTGCGGACGCCGATCTCCCGGCGCGTCGGCCCGGCGTGGCGCATCGCCGGGTGGAATCCGGGAGCGAAGAGGAAGGCGAAGCCGAGGTCGCGCAGGGCGGCCGCCGCCGAATCCGCGTCGTGATCTGTCCGGACGCCGAGCGCCTCCAGGACATCGGCCGAGCCCGACTTCGAGGTGATCGCCCGGTTGCCGTGCTTCGCCACCGGCACGCCGGCCGCCGCGACGACGATGGCCGCGGCCGTGGAGATGTTGAACGTGCCCGAGTGATCGCCCCCCGTCCCGCAGGTATCGACCGTCCCGGCCGGCGCCTCGACGCGCAGGACCCGCTCCCGCATCGCCTCGGCGAAGCCGGCCAGCTCGTCGACCGTCTCGCCGCGCATCCGGAGCGCCACCAGCAGCGCCGCGAGCTGGGCCGGCGTCGCCTCGCCGTCCATCACCGCGCCCATCGCGGCCCGTGCCTCGGCGCGCGCCAGCGAGCGACCGTCGACCACAGCCGCGAGGGCGGCCCGCACGGCCTCGCTCATCGGGTGCCTCCGGCAGGCTCGGCGGCCGCCTCGGCCTCGTCGTCCGGCTCGTCGAGGCCTCGCGTCGCGAAGGACCCGACCACCGCGTCGAGCCGCGCCGCCTCGCCCTCGCCGGCGAGGCGCAGGAAGTTCGCCAGCAGGCGCGGCCCTTCGGGCGTCAGGATGGATTCGGGGTGGAACTGGACGCCCTCCATCGGCAGCGAGGCGTGGCGGACCCCCATGAGCACGCCGTCGCCGGCGCTGCGGGCCGTCACCTGGAGCTCGGCCGGCAGCGTCGCCGGGTCGATGCACAGGGAGTGGTAGCGGGCGGCCGTGAACCCGGGCGACATCCCGGCCAGCAGGCCACGGCCATCGTGCTCGACCGCCGACGCCTCGCCGTGGACGAGCGTTGGCGCCCGGTCGATCGACGCCCCGAACGCCGCGCCCATCGCCTGCATCCCCAGGCAGACGCCGAGGAGCGGGATCCGCCGCTGGGCGGCGAAGCGGACGGTCTCGATCGAGATCCCGGCGTGCTCCGGGTCCGACGGCCCGGGCGAGATGACGATCCCCCGCAGGCCGGCGGCTGGGTCGTCGGCGAGCGCCTCGAGCCCAGGTCGGTCGATGGCGTCGTTGCGGAGCACGCGGACCTCGGCCCCGGCCGCCTGGAGCGCCTGCACGAGGTTGAACGTGAAGCTGTCGTAGTTGTCGATCACGAGGATCATCGGCCGCCCTCGGCCGCCAGCTCGATCGCCCGTCGCAGGGCCGCGGCCTTGTGCTCGGTCTCCTCGAACTCGCGCTCGGGCACGCTGCCGGCGACGATGCCCGCGCCCGCGTGCACGTGGGCGACGCCATCCTTGAGGACCGCGCTGCGGATCGTGATCGCCGTGTCGAGGTTGCCGTCGTAGCCGAGGTAGCCGACGGCGCCGCCGTACAGCCCCCGTCGCTCGCCCTCGGCCGCGGCGATCAGCTGCATCGCCCGCACCTTCGGGGCCCCCGACAGCGTCCCCGCCGGGAAGACGCTGCGCAGCGCCTCGAGGGCGTCGAGCCCCGGCGCCATCTTCGCCTCGACGTGGCTCACGAGATGGAGGACGTGGCTGTACCGCTCCACCTCCATGTACTTCGAGACCCGGACCGTGCCCGGCCGGGCCACCCTCCCGAGGTCGTTGCGGCCGAGGTCGACGAGCATCACGTGCTCGGCTCGCTCCTTCGGGTCGGCCTGGAGCTGCTCGGCGAGCAGGTCGTCCTCGGCGGCGGTCGCCCCGCGCGGCCGCGTGCCGGCAATCGGGTGGGTCGTCAGCCGCTCGCCCTCCACCTGGAGGAGGAGCTCGGGGCTGGCGCCGACGACCTCGAACGATGGCGTCCGGACGAAGAAGAGGTAGGGGCTGGGGTTGACGCGGCGGAGCGAGCGGTAGAGGCCGATCCCGTCCACCGGGGTGCCGTCCGGCCGGCGCGGCAGGGCCATCGACTGGCGCCGCGCGAGGACCACCTGGATGGCCTCGCCGGCGGCGATCGCATCCTTTGCCGTGCGGACCGCGGCCTCGTAGGCGTCGCGCCCGAGCGAGGTCTCGGGCGCTGCGGGCAGGGCGGCGACACGAGGGGCGGCGCCGGGAGCGGCGGATGCGGCCTGGGCTCCGGTTCCGGCTCCGTCGGTGGCCGCGGACGAGGCGCCGAATCCGCCACCGGGCACGCCCGCCGGCCCGGCCATCTCGGCCGCGCCCGGGCGGGCCGTCCGCTCGAGCGCCTCGAAGAGCGCCCGCTCGGCCACCCGGTAGCGCTCCTCGAGGCGGGGCGCGTCCGTGTGGAGCGAGGCGATCGCCGCCAGCGTGTGCGTCAGGTGGTCGAAGACGAGGACGAGGTCGGTCTCGATGAAGCTCGCCAGCGGGACGCCGACCGGGTCCGCGGCCGGGAGCGGCACGGACGGCTCGAACACCGACACGGCGTCGTAGGCGAGGGCGCCGACCGCGCCGCCCGTGAAGCGGGGCATACCCTCGGTCGGCTCCGAGCGGCGGCGCGGCAGGAAGTCGCGCAGCGCTGCCAGCGGATCGTCCGCCGGGTGCTCCGTCACCGGCAGGTCCGGCGCGTACTCGACGACGCCGACGGGGCGGTCCTGGATCCGCGCCCTCCCGCCGCGCACCTCGAGCAGCCGGCGGGGCCCGATGCCCAGGAAGCTGTAGCGGCCCAGGCGCTCGCCGCCCTCGACGGACTCGAGCAGGTAGGCGGGGGTCGCACCGTCGTCGAGGCGCAGGAAGGCGCCGATCGGCGTCTCAAGATCCGCGTCGCGCACCGCCCGCAGGCGGATCGTGTCCGCGCTCCCCGCGAGGCGCTTGACCTCGGCGAGGCTGAGGGGATGCTGGGTGGTCATCTCGGCGGGCCTCCGGAAACGAAAACGACCTCTCGTCCTGCCAGGACGAAAGGTCGAAACCTTCCGCGGTGCCACCCGGGTTCGGCGTCTGCCGCGCTCACGTGACCGACGGGACGGGGGTCCGTCCGATCGGCGCTGCCCTCTATCGCTGGCGCTCTGCGCCGGAGCCTACTTGGGGGGCCGAGCGGGCGTCGGAGCGACGCTCGCCGGCCGGGCCCGCGTTCGGTCCGGAGGCTCCCGGGGCCATTCGCCGCCGCCGCCGCCCCGGCTTCCACCAGCCGCCGGGTCTCTGTGCCGGCACAACAACGGGTACTCGTCCCGATCACAGCCGCGTATTCGTGTTGAGGCCGTGAGTCTAGGCGCGGGCCCGCCGAACGGTCAAGCGCGGCCGCCGAGCTGCTGAGCGCGGCCGCCGAACGGCCAAACGCGGTCGGTGGGCCGCACGTCCCGCGGGATGGCAGGCGGCCCCCTCCCGACGGGCCGGTCGGCCCAAACCGCGTGCCAAGCGGCGCTGCCCCTCGCAGTGGGGCCGCCGGTAGAGTCGGAGCATGGATTGCATCGTGCTCGTGAAGCAGGTCCCCGACGTCTCGAACATCCCCGAGGAGGCATGGGACCGGGAGAAGGGCACGCTTCGGCGCGGATTGCTCGACAGCATCCTCAACCCGCTCGACCTCCATGCCCTCACCTTCGCCGACCGCATCACGCGCGGCGACCCGGACGCCCGCACGGTCTTCCTCTCCATGGGGCCGCCCCAGGCGCGCGAGGTCCTGGTCGACTGCCTCTCCCGCGTGCCGGGCCAGGCGATCCTGCTGACCGACAACGCCTTCGCCGGGGCCGACACCGGCGCCACGGCCTACTCGCTCGCCTGCGCGATCCGGCGGATCGAGAAGGAGCTCTTCGGCGGCACGCGCGATTACGTGATCGTCAGCGGGATGCAGTCGGTCGACGGCGACACGGCCCAGGTCCCGCCCCAGATCGCGGAGGAGCTGGGGATCGACCACATCGCCTACGCGAAGGGCCTCGAGACGGAGCCGGAGATCCGCGTCCGGCGCATCGCCGCGGAGGGGGTCGAGGACATCCGGCCGCTCCGCTGGCCCGTCCTGATCACCGTCACCGCCTGCACGGACCCGCTCTACCGCTCCTTCGAGCGGACGCGCGAGGCCCGCCACGCCGAGATCCACGAGTGGAACGCGGCCTCGGTGGCGGCCGACCCCACCCGCATCGGCCTGAAGGGTTCGTGGACCCAGGTCTACCGCCTCTTCTCGCCGTCCGAGGACCGGCCCAAGACCTGCGAGTACATCCGGAACCCCTCCGAGCTCATCGGCAAGATCGCGGCCCGCTACCGGCAGGCCGCACCGGGCGCCGAGGTCAGCGCGGACGACGGCTACGACCTCGCGGGTCGCGAGCCCAGCTACCGCGGCGAGATGTGGGTCTTCGCCGAGCGCGAGGGCGACGGCGTCCGCGTCGTGTCCCTGGAGCTGCTGGGCAAGGTCCGCCAGCTCGCGAACAGCCTGGGCGAGCGCGTCGGCGCGGTCCTCCCCTGCGACACCGCCGGCGATCGTCCCGCCCAGCTCATCGCCGCCGGCGCCGACATCGTCTACGTCATCGAGCACCCGCTCCTCGGCTCGTTCGATCCGATCATCCACAAGAAGGCGATCGCCGACCTCGTCCGCGAGCGCCGGCCGCAGGTGATGCTCTTCGGGGCGAGCCCCCTCGGCCGCGAGCTCGCCCCCCGCGTCGCCTACGCCTGCCGGTCGGGCCTGACGGCCGACTGCACGCGCCTGGAGATCGGGGACTTCAGCAAGGGCGCCACCAACCTCGTCGGGATCCTCAAGCAGACGCGGCCGGCCCTCGGCGGCAACGTGATGGCCACGATCATGACCAAGGACTCCCCGACCCAGATGGCCACCGTCCGGCCGGGCGTCTTCAAGGTGCCGCTGCCCGATCCCGCCCGCACCGGCGAGATCGTGGCCGTGGCGGCCGACCTGGACGCCAACGACGTGGGCCTCGAGGCGACGCCGGTCGAATCGTTCGCCAGCAAGGTCTCCATCCGCGACGCGGAGATCATCGTCGCCGGCGGCCACGGCTTCCGCTCGCGGGCCGACTTCGACACCTACCTCCAGCCGCTGGCGGACGGCCTGGGCCGCCTCCTGGGCGCCAGCCCCAAGGTGGCCGCCTCCCGGATGGCGGTGGAGGACGGCTTCACGACCCACGACTACCAGGTGGGCCAGACGGGCCAGACCGTGCAGCCGCGGCTCTACGTCGCGATCGGGATCTCCGGCGCGGTCCAGCACATCACCGGCATGCAGGGCTCGGAGATCGTCGTCGCGATCAACAAGGACCCCAAGGCCCGGATCTTCAACTACGCGGACTTCGGGGTGGTGGGCGACATCGAGACGGTCGTCCCCGAGCTGGTCCGAGCCACGGAGGGACGGTCATGACCGCACCGCTCGACGTCCTGGTCGTCGGCGGCGGCCCGGCCGGCCTCGCCACCGCCATCCGGCTCAAGCAGCGGCTCGCGGCCGTGGGCCGCGACGCCGCGGTCGCCGTCATCGACAAGGCGCCGCGCCCCGGCTACCACGCCCTCTCGGGGGCCGCCTTCGAGGCGGCCTGCCTGGACGAGCTGGTCCCGGGCTGGCGCGACGACCGCCGCTTCATGGAGCATGTCTTCCCCGTCGAGCGGGACGAGCTCTTTTTCCTGGCCGGGAAGCGCGCCATCCAGCTCCCCGCGTTCGTCGTGCCTGGCCGCATGCACCACAAGGGCGACGTCACCCTGTCCCTCTCGCGGCTGGTGGACTTCCTTGCCACGAAGGCCGCGCACCTCGGCGTGGAGCTCTACCACGGCTACTCCGCCCGGACGCTCCTGCTTGATGGTGACCGCGTCGCCGGCGTCGGCCTCTCCGACGTGGGCCGCGACAACCACGGCGGCGAGAAGTCGAACTTCCGGCCGGCCGAGGAGATCCGGGCCCGCGTGACGGTCCTCGCCGACGGCTCGCGCGGGGTGATCTCGCACCAATTCCGCGAGCGCTTCGGCGGCGGCACGAACCCGCAGGTCTACTCCCTCGGCATCAAGGCGGTCGTCCAGTTCACCGGCGAGAACCCGTTCGGGAACAACCGGGTGCTCCACACCCTGGGCTACCCGAACCCTGCCAGTGTCTTCGGCGGCGGGTTCATCTACGCCATGGGCGAGAAGACGGCGGCGGTCGGCCTGATCCTGGGGCTCGACTGGAAGCACGGCGACCTGACGCCCCAGCGCGAGTTCGAGCGCTACCGCGCGCACCCGTTCATCGCCAAGCTGCTCGCCGGCTCCGTGACGATCGCCACGGGCGCCAAGACGATCCCCGAGGGCGGCTACTTCGCCCTGGGCGCGCTGACGGCGTCGGGGGCTCTCGTCGTGGGCGACGGGGCGGGCTTCACCAACATGGAGAAGATCAAGGGGCTCCACTACGGGATCCTGTCGGGGATGGCGGCGGCGGACACGATCGTCGAGGCCCTGACCGCGGACGACACGTCGAAGGCGGCCTTCGCGGCCTACCGGACGCGCCTCGAGGCGCGCGGCGTCCTGCCCGACCTGCGCCATGCCCGCAACTACCGGGCCGCCTTCCGACGCGGGATCTACCCCGGCGCGCCGCTCTCGCTCATCTCGAGCCGCCTGCCCGGGCGCCTCGGCATGGAGCCGGACTTCCAGGGCACGAAGAAAGGCGCCCGGATCAACCGGCCCGATCCCGGGGGCATGGACGGCGCCACCTTCGTCAGCCTGACCGGCTCCCTCCACCGCGAGGATGAGCCCGCCCACATGTCGATCCTCGACACCACGGAGTGCCTCCGGTGCGAGGCCGACTACGCCAACTCCTGCACCCACTTCTGCCCGGGCCAGGTCTACCGCTGGGACGGCGCGAAGATCGTCCTCTCTGCCTCGAACTGCCTCCACTGCATGACGTGCGCCGTGAAGTGCCCGCTCGAGAACATCCGCTGGCTGCCGCCCGAGGGTGGCGAGGGTCCGCGCTTCAAGCAGATGTAGCGGGCCGCGCCGGACGGCGTGGCACGCCGCCCCCGCCCGGCAGCCGCGCGGCGTCCGCCGCCAGGCGTCCGCCGTGCTGGTTGTCCTCCGACGCTAGTCCAGTCCGTTGCCGTGAGCGGGGATCTGGCCCCGGATCTCACCCCCGGGGAACGCGGGCGTGTGGACGTTCGCGTACGTGAAGCCGCTGCGGATGGCGCGAAGCGCCGCCGCCAGGTCGCCCGCCGCGAGCCCCTGGCCCGTGGGTCCCACGATGTCGGAGGCAATGATCGTGCCCGTGACCGTCGCGGGCGCAGCCGGACAGGCCGGCTTGCTGCCGCCACCGCACAGGAACGCGATCACGCCGCCGTTCACTCCGGGCTGGCCGAGGTGGATGTGGGCGGCCGTCGCAGCCCCACCTTGGAGGCTCGAGTACCGCAGGGTGAACGAGATCTTGGTCCCTGCGGGGTTGACCGACAGGCGCAGGTCGCCGGCCCCCGTCGTGGAGATGGACGGCACTTCGTTGTAGCCGCTCAGCTGGGCCTTGAAGGCGTTGCGGTTGGAGTCCCCCCGGGCGGCGACCCCGCCGACCACGCCCAATGCCAGCACGACCACCACGCTACCGACGATGAGCCTTCTCATCATGCCCTCCTCAGAAGTCTGGCTCCGGCCGACCCAGTCTGGCACCGTCGCGCACAGCCGTCCAACGCTCCGCCAGGACGCGTTGCCCACCTGCAACGGCAACGCAGACCAGGGGCGGACGGGGGCAGGTCCGCGCGTCGACAGGTCGCCCGCGTCCCGCGAAGGCCGCATCGGCCGCCGGCAGGGGCCACGGCTGATCACGTTTCCTGCCAAGCCGGATGTCGCCGTGCATCGCGCCCTTCATGGTCGAGCGAGGGACGCACCGGCAGGGACCGCAGCCCGCCGCTGGTCGTCCCGCGGCCCAGCCGAGGCCCGGGCGGCAGGGCAGCCGCCGAGATTCCCGGGGCCGACAGCGGTCAGATGGAGGGTCAGGCCCTCGCAGCCGCCGCCCAACTAGCGCTGCCGGGGCCCGACATGTGCTCAGATCCGTGGCGGAGAGGGTGGGATTCGAACCCACGGGGCGCGAAGGCCCTGCGGTTTTCAAGACCGCTCCGATAAACCGCTCCGGCACCTCTCCGCGGTGCGCGCGAGGAGCATAGCGGGCTGCCGGGCGCGGCCGCCTCCCACGGCGCTGCCCGCCTCAATCGGTGCCGGCAGCGACCTCGGGAGGAACCGCAACAGCGATCCACGCAAGCGACAGCGTCGCGGGATCGACGAGTCCGCCGCCCGGCGGAACGAGGCCCGCGATGACGAGGCGGACGCCCGCGGGAAGCCCTGGGATCGCGACCGGGGCCGGGTCCGACCCGCCTTCCGGAAGCTGCAGCAGGAAGCGCGCAGGCGCTGCCTCGCGCGCGGCCTCGGCGGCCAGCGAGCGGACGAGCAGGACGCGCGGCTGCGGGCGATCTTCGGGGGCGGCAGGGGCATTGGCGACGGCCATGCCAGAGGTCGGCTGCGTGCCTCCCCCGTCCGGCGCGGGTTCGCCCGCGTCGGGCGACTGGTCCTCCGCCATCGGCGCGATCTCGGCTTCGAGCGAGCCGGGTGCCTCGAACGCCCGCAGCGTGATCGGAGCCGCCGGCGGCTCGCGCCCCAGGAGCAGATCGTCGCGGGGGCTGGCGATCGCCAGCGGGCTGAGGGTGAGGCGGCCGTCCGCGTCGCGACCGGCCAGCATCACGCCCGGCACGGCGCGGATCCCCGACGCCGCGGCGGCCGCGATCCGCGCGACGATGACTGCGGGAGTTGCCGGGGCGCTTACCGGCACGGTCCAGGTGGCGCCGGCACCGAGGGAGTCCGGAAGCGCCACCCGTGCCTGCCGGCCCGCGTCCAGGCCTGGGTCGAGGGGAAGCGTCCAGACTTCCAGCGTCGCGCCCGCGAGGCCCGAACGGGTCGCGGCGGATCCAGGTGGTGCGGCTTCGTCGACCGCGGGTCCCAGCCCGGCAACCGTCACGGTGGCGACCAGGTCGCCGCTGTCCCCGACGGCGAGCGCCACTCCGACCTCGCCGGGTGCCAGCACCCGGACCTCGAGCGACGGAATCGGCGGCCGGTCGGTCGCCGGCAGGAGCTGGCCGTCGCTGTCGCGGGCCTCGACGTCGAGGCGGTAGAGGCCCGGCACGGGCGGCGCCTCCACGCCCAGCCGAACGAGATGGTCGCCTCCGTCCGCGCGCACCGCGAACCGCCACGGCGCCCCCGGGGCTGCCGCCGGCGTCTCGGCAGATGCCTCGACGACCGCGAGGGGAGTCCAGCGAGCCGCGAAGCGCAGTGCCGCCGGTAGCTTCGCCCCGGGGCTGGCGCGCCAGGGGACCGCCAGCACGGCCGGGGCCCCGGCCAGCGGAGCGCCGGTGAGCGCCGGAGGCTGGAAGCGGACCCCGCGTTCGCGAAGCGTGACGACCAGGCGGTCGATGATGTTGGCGATGTTCGCCACCTTGTCGGCCCAGCGCGGGTCCGAGGCGTAGTAGCGGTTGATCGCGCGTGGCGTCGTGTACCGGTACCACCAGCGCCCGCCGGGCGTCAGGTAGAACTCGCCGAGGAAGGCTGCCACCGCCGCCACCCCCCGGGCATGGCTCGCGAAGCGTGTCGCGAACTCCCAGGGGTTCCGGTCGTAGGCGTTGAAGCCGAAAAGGTTGCGCTTGAGGCGGGCGATATCGGACGAGCCCCACCCGCTCTCCAGCATCGCGTGGGCGACCAGGTACCGGGCGTTGATCCCCTGCTCGCGCTCCGCCCGCAGGAAGGCGGCGCCGAGCGGCGGCAGCGGGGTCGTGCTGTCGAGCACCTCGTCGATCATCCACGCCGCATAGCCCGAGACGGAGAGGACGTTCGTATCCGGCCGGAACGTGCCCCCCACCCGGTACGGGACGACGCGGCGGGGCTCGACCTTGCCCGCGGGCGAGCGAGCCGCGGCGGGCGCGACGGAGGCCAGCGTGGTGAGCAGCGCCAGCGCGCCGAGCGCGACGCGCGAGGAGAGCCTGGTTCGCATGGGACGGCGCCACCATGGCCGCGCGCCCGTCCGCGATCCACGACCCGTCCGTCCCGTCGCCGGGTGGCCCCATGGTCCCGGCGTCCGGACCCGGGTCTGCCGAGGTGGCGCCGACTTCCGGACCCTGCGGACCCGCGAGTCGGTCAGCGGGTGCTGATGACGCAGGTGCCCGCGAGGAGGTCGTGCCAGCCCCGGCGGCGGGCGTCGACCAGGATCCAGACGAAGCCGAGGTAGAACACCGCGCCGGACACCCAGAAGCCCACCAGGCGGAGGAGCGCGGGGCCCCAGCCGATCGGGCTGCCGTCGCGGTCGTTGACCACCCGGATCCCGGCGATCGACATGCCCGGCGTCGCGCCGCCCCGCGCCCAGAAGAACGGGAAGTAGAGCAGCGAGAAGATGCCGATCACGAGCGCGCCGACGATGAAGAAGCCCAGCCCGGCCCCGAACCCTGCCCACGTCGACGGGTCCTCGAGGCTGTCCGGGTTGTTGATCGCCGTCCCGAGCAAGCTGCCGAAGAGCGGGATCGCGACGACCAGGAAGAGGACCGTCGTCACGGTCCCGACGATGAGCGCATCGATGACGTAGGCGCCGAACCGGGCCCCGTGGCCGGCGAAGCGGACGCCGGGCGCGGGGCCGACCGGCTCGACGGGCGCCGGCCAGGCGGGTGTGGGCGAGCTCATGGGTGTTCCCTCCCGGTGCTGCGACGTGACGCCGGCCGATCGTAGCGACCCGCCCCCTCGGCGTCGATGGTTCCTTCCGCCCGACCTCCGGGCCGACCGGCCTTGACGGTCGGGTCGATTCAGCCCGCTGTGATGACGTCCCTCCCGAGCGTGCCCCGGAGCGGCCCGGGCACCACCACCGACCCGTCCGGCCGCTGGTAAGCCTCGAGGATGGCCGCGACCACGCGCGCCAGTGCGAGCCCGGACCCGTTGAGCGTGTGGACGAGCTCCGGCCGGGCGCCGGCCGCGGGCCGGTAGCGGATCGCCATCCGCCGGGCCTGGTAGTCGCGGAAGTTGGAGCAGGAGGAGACCTCCAGCCAGCGCTCCACGCCGGGCGCCCAGACCTCGAGGTCGTACTTCTTCGCCTGCACGAACCCCATGTCGCGGGTGGCCATCAGGAGCACGCGATAGGCCAATCCCAGCCGCTTCAGGAGGTCCTCGGCCCGGCCGGTCATCCATTCGAGCGCCTCGTTCGAGGCCTCCGGCCGCTCGAAGAGCACCATCTCGACCTTGTCGAACTGGTGGACGCGGAGGATGCCGCGGGTGTCCTTGCCGGCGGCGCCGGCCTCGCGGCGGAAGCACGGCGTGTAGGCCGCGTAGCGGACGGGCAGCGCGTCGGCCTCGAAGATCTCGTCGCGGTGGAGGTTCGTGACGGGAACCTCGGCCGTGGGGACCAGGTAGAGCTCGTCGCGGGTGACGACGTACATCTGGTCTTCCTTGTCCGGGATCTGCCCGGTCCCGCGGGCCGAGGCGGCGTTGACCATGACCGGGGGCCAGATCTCGATGAAGCCGTTCTCGCGGGTGTGGACGCCCAGGAAGAAGTCGATCAGGGCCCGCTGGAGGGCCGCCCCGGCGCCTCTGTAGACGGGGAAGCCTGAGCCGGTGATCTTGGCGCCGCGCTCGAGGTCGATGATGCCGAGGGCCTCGGCGATCTCCCAATGCGGCTTGCGCTCCCAGGTGCCGGCCGCGGGGTGGGCATCGGCCCCGACCTCGCCGACGCGGGGGACGACACGCGCGAGCGGCTCGCCCCACGTGCGCACGACGACGTTCGCGTCAGCGTCGCCGACCGGGACGCCCGGGTCAGCCGGGTTCGGGATGCGGAGGAGCGCGTCGTCGAGCCGGGCCTGGACGTCGGCCGCCTCGGCGTCGAGGGCGTCGATCCGCTCGCCTGCGGCGACGGATGCGGCCCGCAGCGTCGCGACCTCGGGGCTGTCGGCCGCGGCCCCGCCACGGATCACCTCGCCGACCCGCTTCGAGGCGGCGTTCCGCTCGGCCTTGAGCCGGTCGGCCTCGCCCAGGATGCGGCGACGGCGCGCGTCGAGCTCCAGGGCGACGTCGACGAGCGAGGCGTCCTCGCCCTTGTCGCGGGCGCCCTGGCGGATGACCTCCGGCTCCTCGCGCAGGCGCTGCAGGCCGACGCTCATGTACCGGCCTCCTTCTCGTTCGCGGCGGCCGCGCCGCCAGCGGACTCCCCGTCGGCGTGATCATGCCAGCCGGCGGCAGCGCGCAGGCGGGCGATCACGAACGCCGGCTCGAGGCTCGCCAGCAGCCAGCCCGCGCGGGGGCCGTTGGCGCGGCCGAGGAAGGCGACGTAGACGGCGCCGAAGGCCCGGCCGGCCGGACAGCGCCGCATCCCCCGCGACCCGGAAGAGGAGGGCCTGCCAGGCGTCGCCGCCGAGCGGCTCCTCGGTCCCGGCCGCGCGGGCGAGCCCGCCGAGGAAGACGCGCTGGTCCTCGCCCAGGGCGGCCGCCTCGGCGGGGAGCTCGTCGCGCCGGATGCGGACCACCGCGCTCTCCGGGGCGTAGGCGTCCAGCCAGGCCCGAGCAGCGGCGAGCCGCTCGGCCAGGGTCCGCTCCTCGCGCGGCGTGAGCGGCGCGCCATGCTCCTCCGCGACCCGGGCGGCGATGTCGACGCCGGGGATCTGGGCCAGCAGGGCGAGGTGCCCGAAGGCCGGCCGGTAGGCGGCCGCGGCCTCGGCGGCGGAAGCGCCGGCCAGCTGGACGTAGCCGAAGAGGCGCTCGGGGTCCGGCGGCAGCTCGCCGCGATACGGGCGGCCGGCCACCGCGGCGGCCAGCTTGTCGAGCTCGTCGAAGAGGCGCGGGATCGCGTCCGTCCCCTCCGGGTCGAACTCGATCGCCTGGTTCGGACGCGGCCGCAGGAAGAGAAGGCGGAGCGCCTCCGGGGGCAACACCTCGGCCATCCGGTGGGCGGACGCGCCGCGGCCCTTGGAGGTCGACATCTTGCGGCCGCCGATGTTCAGGAACTCGTACGGGAAGTTCAGCGGCGGCTCGCGGTCGAAGACCTCTCGGGCGAGGGCGTCGGAGCGGTCGCGCGAGCCGCCCGCCGTGGCGAGGTCCTTGCCGCACGGCTCGATCGTCACCTCGAAGAGGCTCCACTGGGCGGCCCACTCCAGGTTCCAGGGGAGCTTGGCGCTGCCGCCGAACGGCGCGATCCGCCCGGTGGTCCCGCAGCTGCGCGCCCAGGCGACGTAGTCCGGGCGGCACTCGAAGGCCACGGTCTCGCCGTCCCAGTCGGTCGCGATCGTCGTGCCGACCTTGCCGCAGGTCGGGCAGACGACGTGGACCGGCAGCCAGCCCTCGGGCCGCTCGACCCGCGAGACCCGCCGGTAGACGTCGCGGACCACCTGGGCGCGGTCGAGCGCCGTCCGGATGAAGGGGTCCACGGCGCCGGTCGGGTAGATGTCGCTCATCCAGTAGTAGCGGTCGGGGTGGATCCCCAGGCCCGCGAAGACGTCGATGAAGGTCTGGGCGTGGTGACGCGCGTACGACGCGTGGCAGTCGCCGGCCTGGTCGGGGACGTGGGCGAGCGGCCGCCCCATCTCGTGCTCCACCGAATCCGGGGTCAGGAGGGCCTGGGCGTCCATCGGGTCCATGTCGTCGACGCCGTAGAGGAGCGTCGTCGGCAGGCCGCGGTCACGCAGCGCGCGGGTGATCACGTCAAGGATGACGGGACCTCGCAGGCTGCCCACGTGGACCGTCCCGGACGGCGTCTTCGAGTCGTTGACGACCTGCGGTCCCTCGACCGATGCCGCCAGCTCGTCCGCCCAGTACATGCCTGCGTCCTCCGCTCCGGTGCGCCGGGCCGGGTGGCGGCACCGGCCGCCCCACCCGGTCCTCCGGGCGGGCGATCAGCTGATCGAGACGATCGTGTAGGTGACGTCGGACCCGCTGGGCAGCTTCACGACGACCAGGTCGCCGGCCTTCTTTCCGAGCAGCGCGCGGCCGACCGGCGACTCGTTGGAGATGCGGCCCTGCGCCGGCCGCGCTTCGGCCGAGCCGACGATCGCGAACGTCTCCTCGCCGTCGTCCGATTCGACGATGACGGTCGAGCCCAGGGCCACGTGCTCCGAGCCGCTGTTCTCGATGGTGACCGCGGTCTTCAGCATCCCCTCGAGGGTCTGGATCCGCCCCTCGACGAAGGCCTGCTCGTTCTTGGCCTCCTCGTATTCGGCGTTCTCCGAGAGGTCCCCGTGCTCCTTCGCGTCGTGGATGCGGGCAGCGACCTCGAAGCGGCGGACGTTGACGAGCTGCTCCAGCTCTTCGCGGAGCGCGGCCTCGCCCTCGCGCGAGAGGTAAGTGGGCTTGTTGTTCACGAAGGAGCGGCCCCCCGGGTGGTCTGCCGCGGCGGCCGGTGTCGACGACGCGGCGGGCGGCGATGAGCTGGCAGAGAAGGAAACGAACCCCGGGCATCCGCCTCCCAGGAGGCACTCCCGGAGTCCGACCGGCGCGGATCATAGCCCCGCCCGTCGCGGGGTGTCAAAGCGGGTTCGGGCGGAAGCCGACTATCCCGCGGCCAGCCGCTCGAGGCGCTCGCGGACCCGGCGCAGGGCGCGTCGGTCCGGGCAGGCGACGAAGCAGGTGTCGTCGCCGGCGATCGAGCCGACGACGTCCGGCCAGCGGGCCCGGTCGAGCGAGGCCGCGATCGCGTGCGCGGACCCGGGCAGCGTGACGAGCACGAGCAGCAGGCCGGCTTCCCGGATCTCGACCGGCAGGTCGCGGAGGAGGCGCCGGAGGCGATCCTCGCCGGTCGGGTCGGCGTCGGCGAGGCGCGGCGGCAGGGCGTAGACGCTCACCCCGTCGCGGTGCGCCTTGACCAGCTGGAGCTCCGCGATGTCGCGGCTGATCGTCGCCTGCGTGGTGCGGAAGCCGCGGTCCCGGAGCGCGGCGGCCAGCTCCTGCTGGGTCCGGATGGGGCGCTGCTCCACCAGGTCGCGGATCGCCCGCTGGCGGAGCTGCTTCATCACCTCCATCGCCGGCCCTCGCCGCTACGCGTTCAGGAAGACGACGACGACCGCCGCCGCGAGCGCCAGGCGGTAGCCGACGAAGAGCGTCATCGGGTGGCTGCGGAGATAGCGGAGGAGCCCCGCAATCGCGGCGAGCCCGGCCAGCGAGGCGGCCGCGAACCCGACCAGGAGGGGGCCCATCTCGACCGTCACGCCCGCCTCGCCGACCAGGAGCTTGCGGACCTCGTAGGCGCCGGCCCCGGCGATGATCGGGGCAGCCATCAGGAACGAGAAGCGGGCGGCGGCCTCGCGGGTGAGCCCGAGGGCGAGCCCGGCGCTGATGCTGATCCCGGATCGGCTGATTCCCGGCACCAGGGCCAGGGCCTGGGCACAGCCGACGACGAAGGCGCCGCCGAACCCGAGATGCTCCATCCCGCCCGTCCGGCGGCCGAGCCGGTCGGCCACCCAGAGGATGGCGCCGCCGATGACGAGCATGATCGCGACGAGGACCGGCTGGCGGATCTCCGTCTCGATGACGTCGTTGAAGAGGAGCCCGGCGGCGATCGCCGGGGGCATCGTGGTGGCGATCAGCCAGGCCAGCTTCCGGTCGGGGTCGCCGGCGAACGAGCGGTCCCGGATCGCGGCCAGCCCGGCCGGCACGAGCCGGGCCCAGTCGCGCCAGAAATAGGCCAGCAGGGCGACGAGCGTCGCCAGGTGCAGCACGACGCCGAACGCCAGCGACGTCAGGAAAGGATCCTTCCAGCCGAGCATCCAGGGGACGACGATGAGGTGCCCGGACGAGGAGATCGGCAGGAACTCGGTGAGCCCCTGCACGATCCCGATGACGAGTGCCTGGACGATGAGGTCCATCGGACCCGGGGACGGGCCGCGCCGGGGGCGAGGCTCGCTCCTCCCGGCTTGCCTAGCGGATGAAGAGCGGGGCGAGGACCAGGGTGATCGTCGCCAGGAGCTTCACCAGGACGTGGAGCGAGGGGCCGGCGGTGTCCTTGAACGGATCGCCAACCGTGTCGCCCACGACCGCGGCGGCGTGCGCGTCGCTCTTCTTGCCGAGCACGTTCCCCGCGGCGTCCCTGAGGTGGCCCGACTCGATGTACTTCTTGGCGTTGTCCCAGGCGCCGCCGCCGTTGTTGAGGACGGTGGCGAGGAGGACGCCGGCGATCGTGCCGACCATGAGCAGGCCGGCCACGGCCTGGTAGCCGAGGAGGACGCCGACGAGGATCGGCGTGGCGACCGCGACGAGGCCCGGGGCGACCATCTCCCGCAGCGCCGCCTTCGTGGTGAGGTCGACGACCCGGGCGTAGTCCGGGCGGCCGGTGTAATCCATGATCCCCGGGATCTCGCGGAACTGGCGGCGCACCTCGACGATGATCGCGGACGCGGTCTTGCCGACCGCCCGGATCGCGAGCGAGCTGAAGAAGTAGACGAGCATCGAGCCGATGAGGGCGGCGACGAAGACACTGACGTCGGCGAGGTTGACCGACGTCATCAGCGCGACGCCGGGCTTGCCGGCCTCGATCTGGCGCCCCAGGATCAGGTTGACCTTGTCGATGTAGGCGCTGAACAGGAGGAAGGCGGCGAGCGAGGCGGAGGCGATCGCGTAGCCCTTCGTGAGCGCCTTCGTCGTGTTCCCGACGGCGTCGAGCCGGTCGGTGATCTCGCGGGCGTGGGCCTCGGCCCGGCTGAACTCGGCGATGCCGCCGGCGTTGTCAGTGATGGGCCCGAACGTGTCCATGGCCAGGATGTAGGCGGTGGTCATGAGCATGCCCATCGTGGCGACCGCCGTCCCGAAGATGCCCCCGACGTTGCGGCCGCCCGCGTCCACGAGGCCGGCCTGGGCGCCCAGCCAGTGGCTGGCGAGGAGCGCGACCCCGATCGTGATCGCGGTCACGAAGGTCGTCTCGTAGCCGACCGCCGTGCCGCTGATGATGTTCGTGGCCGGGCCGGTCTTGCTGGCCTCGGCGATCTCGCGCACCGGCCGGAACGAGCCCGCCGTGTAGTACTGGGTGATGTAGACGAAGGCGACGCTCGTGGCCAGGCCGACCACGCCGGCCCCGAAGAACCAGATCCAGGTCGGGACCCCGCCGGCGCCGGTCTGCGTGCCGGTCTGCATCATCACGTTCGTGACCAGGGCGAGTGCGACGACGGAGAGGAGCGTCGTGACCCAGTACCCGCGGTTGAGCATGTTCATCGGGTTCTCGTCCTCGCGGCCGCGGACGAAGAACATGGCCACGATCGTGGCCAGGAGGCCGAAGGCGCGAACGACGAGGGGGAAGAAGATCCAGGCCTCGGGGTTGGCCCAGCCGGCGTTCTGGGCGACCGCGTAGACGCCCACGCCCAGGATCATGGCCCCGATGTTCTCGGCGGCGGTGGACTCGAAGAGGTCCGCGCCGCGGCCGGCGCAGTCGCCGACGTTGTCGCCGACGAGGTCCGCGATGACGCCCGCGTTCCGCGGATCGTCCTCGGGGATCCCGGCCTCGACCTTGCCGACGAGGTCTGCCCCGACGTCGGCGGCCTTCGTGTAGATGCCGCCGCCGAGCTGGGCGAAGAGGGCCACGAAGCTGGCCCCAAAGCCGTAGCCGACGATCAGGAACGGAGCCTGGTGGATCGTCGTGTCGTTCAGCCCGCCGAAGGCGACGAACATCAGGTAGACGCCGAGGAGCGAGAGGGACACGACGAGGAAGCCCGACACGGCGCCGCCGCGCATCGCCACCTGGACGGCCTCGACGAGGCTCCGGCGGGCGGCGGCGGCCGTCCGCACGTTCGCCTTGACGCTGATGAACATGCCGATGATCCCGGACGCCATCGAGCACGCCGCGCCGACCAGGAAGGCGATCGCCGTCCGGATGCCGAGCTCGGGCCCGAAGATGTCCGTGTCGGCGACATCCTTCGTCTCGAAGACCGAGATCAGGAGACCGATGGCCACGGCGCCCACGACGGCGAGGATCGCGATCGTCACGTACTGGCGCCGGATGAAGGCCACGGCCCCCTCGAAGATCGTGGCGGCGACCGCCTCCATCTCGCGGGTGCCCGTGTCGCGCCGCAGGACGTCGCGCGCCAGGAAGAGCGCGAAGGCGATGGCGATGAGCCCCGCCGGCAGGATGATGAGCTGGAGCGTTTCGGAGCTCATGGGCTGGCTTCTGCGACCTCCCTGTCAGGCACGATCGTCCGCGCAGGCGCACGCGCGCGCCGGGGACGTGGGATCGATGCTGTGCCCCGGGGACCGCCGGCCCTTCTTCGGGGCGGGACGGCGGGCCGGCCCTGGCCACCGGCCGAGTGTATCAACTGCCCGCGAGGCCGGTCAAACCCCGCATACCGCGTCGTTTATGCAGCCCCGCGCAGGGTCCCAGCGGGCGCCGGCGGGTGGGGGCGGCGAGGGACTCCGTACCCCTATACTGCCTGACTTGTGACACGACGCCCCCTCGGGTGCCTCTTCGAGATCGTCGAGACGCTCGTCCTCACCCTCATCATCTTCTTCGTCATCCAGACGTTCGTCGCTCAGCCGTACCGCGTCGAGCAGCAATCGATGGAGCACACCCTCGAGCCGGACCAGTACGTGCTCGTCGACAAGCTGTCCCCGCGCTTCGACGACTACTCGCGCGGCGACATCGTGGTCTTCGAGCCGCCCGAGTCGTGGGTCGAGGGTGGGCCCAAGACCCCCTTCATCAAGCGGGTGATCGCCCTCCCGGGGGAGACGGTGGAGATCCGGGACGGCTCCGTCTACGTCGATGGCGTGAAGCTGGACGAGGCCTACCTCTACGACCTTCAGCCGACGACGGCGTCCGACGAGCCGGCCCGCCTCGTGGTCCCCGATGGCATGCTCTTCGTGATGGGCGACCACCGGGCGGCCTCGGCCGACTCGCGGGCCTTCGGGCCGATCGAGCGCAGCACGGTCATCGGCCGCGCCTGGCTCCGCTACTGGCCGATCTCCAGCCTGGGGATCCTCCCGACCCCGCAGTACCCGGCCGCCGTCGGGAACGGCGACGCGAGGCCGAGCCCGGCCGTTCCGTGACCGTGCTGCTGGTCGCGGCGGGCGCGCTCGTGGCCCTCGGCGCGGGGGTCGCGACCGGCGCCCGGAGAGCGCGGGCCGCCTCCGTCGGCGCGCTCGCCAGCCTCGTCTTCGCCCCCTTCGTGGCCGAGCCGCAGCCCGAGCCCGCGGTCGCCCTCTTCCGGATCGTGGCCGGCGTGCTGGCCGCCTTCCTCCTGCTCGTGGCCAGCCGGCGAGCCGCGGACGAGCCCGTCTCCCGCCTGGGGCTCCCGGCGACGCTCGCGGCTGGCGCGGCGGCGTTCGCGGCCGGCCTCGGCGCGACCGCCGTCGGCCTCCCCGCGTTCGGGCCGGACGCGGCGGTCGCCGCGGGGCTGGCCTGCCTCGCGGTCGCCCTGCCCCCGGTGATCCGGGCCCGCGACGCGTTCCGCCTCGGGAGCGCGCTGCTGGTTCTCGCCAACGCCGGCCTCCTGCTGCGGGGCGGCCTCGCGGGCACGCCGCCCGCGCTCGAGGCGCTCATCGGCGGGGCTGCCCTCGTCGTCCTCGCGGCGGCGGTGGTGACGCTGACGGGCGCCGCGGCGACCGCCACGGGCGACATCGCGATCCCGGGCGACGCCATCGCGCGGCGCCGCCCCCCGGCCTGACCGGGCCGATGAACCTGCTCCCCTTCCTCGTGGTCGCGGCGACGGGCGCCCTCCTGGCGACGCTCGTGCGCAGCCGGCGTCGATCCGGAACCATCGTCGGGTTCGTCGCCGGGGCGGCGGCCCTCGTCGCGCTGGCGATGACCGCGCCCGGCGAGACGCTTGCCGTCGGCGGCAGCGCCGTGGGAATGACCGGCTACGCCCGGGTGCTGCTGGGCGTCGGGCTCGGCGGCGGCCTCCTGGTCCTGGCGGTGAGCCGCCTGGCGACCTGGGAGGCGTCCGCGCCGGCCGCGCTGCTGATCGCGGTCGCCGGCCTTGGGGTCACCCTCGGCGTCGGCGGGGCGGTCCCCGGGCTCCTCGCCGTCGGGGCGACGTCGACGCTCGTCGCCGCGGTGGCCATCGGCCACCCGGCGACACCCCTGCGCGTGCGGGCCCTCGCGCGCGAGGTCCGCGGCGCCACGCTGGCCACGACGATCGGCCTCGTCGCCGTCAGCCTCGCCCCCGAGGCGATCGGCGGCCTCGCGGTCCAGCCCCAGGTCGCCGGTCTCGCGGTCGTCGCCGCCGGGCTGGCGCTCGGCCACCGGTTCGGGGCGATCCCCCTCCACGCGCGCGTCGCCCGCCTGTCCGGCGTCGCGCCCGCCTCCGTCCTGCCGGCGCTGCTCATCCTCGTCCCCGCCGGCTGGGCCGTCGTCTTCCTCGGCTGGGCGCCGGACACGCTCGGCCCCGTCGCCCCGGTGATCGGCTGGGACGGGACGCTCCTGGTGCTGGTCGGCCTGGCGACGCTCGTCCTCGGGACGCTCGCGGCGCTCATCCAGGACGACCTCCTCCGGATCGTCTCCTACACGATCGTCCTCGAGGCCGGCGTCGTCCTGCTGGGGTTCTCATCGCTGGAGCCGGCCGGGCGGGACGCCGTGCGCGCCTGGCTCGTGCCCTTCGTCGCGAGCCGGACGGCGCTCGTCGGCTGGGCCATCGCCTTCCGGGCGGCCTTCGGCACGGCGCGCCTGTCCGAGGCCCGGGGCTGGCTGCGCCGGGCCCCCACGCTCGGTGTCGCGCTCGCCGGGATCGGGGCCGCCACCGTGGGCTGGCCGGGCGTGCTCGTCTGGGACGCCCGGATGGCCGCCCTCCAGGCAGCCACCGCCGGGCCCGCGCTCCTCGTGGCGACCGTCGCCGCGCTCGGGACGGCGGTCGCCGTCGCGCGCATCCTGGGCATGGGCCTCGGCCGGCTCGAGCCGCGGGTCGCCGCCGCTCCCGGCGAGCTCGCCCGGGTGCCGGCGGGCCTGCGAGCGGCGGCCAGGGCGCTGCGCACCCGCGACGGCCGGCGGTTCGCCACGCTGCGCGCGGCATCGCACGAGGCCCGGCCGCTGCTCGAGATGAACCGCACCCCGCTGCGAGCGCTCCTCGTGATCATCCTGGCGGGCCTCGCCCTGCTGTCCGCCGGCGGCGCCTTCGGGATCCGCGACGCCGCGACGGGCCCGGACCTGCCGGTCGGGGCCCCTGCGGCGCCGGCCCCCTAGGAGGGCAGGGGGCCCTCGCGGTCCGTCGCCCGGTCAGACCTCGGGGCCGAGCACCCAGCGGTCGACGTCGCGGGCATGCTCGACGACCCCCTCCGGGAACCACAGCGCGAGCTCGCTGGCCGCGGTCTCGGGCCCGTCCGAGGCGTGGATGAGGTTCTGGGCGACCTCCACCGCGAAGTCCCCCCGGATCGTGCCCGGGGCGGCCTCCCACGGTCGCGTCGCGCCGACCATCGAGCGGACGACGGCGATGGCGTTGGGACCCTCGACGGCGACCGCCACCAGCGGGCCCGACGTGATGAAGGCGACGAGGCCGGCGAAGAAGGGGCGCTCGCGGTGGACGGCGTAGTGCCGCTCGGCGAGCTCGCGGCTCACCGCGACGAGCTTGAGGCCGACGAGCTTGAGGCCCTTGTCCTCGAGGCGGGCGAGGAGGCGGCCGACCAGCAGGCGCTGGACGCCGTCGGGCTTGATCAGGACGAGGCTGCGTTCGGTCACTGGGGACTCCGTGGGGTGCCGGGCTCGGCGGGCGCGAGGGCGAGCCGTTCCGCCGAAGCGTAGGCGATCCGGGCCTCGTCGTGGCGCCCGGCGGCCTCCAGCGCCTGGGCGCGCACGAAGGCCAGCGCGGCGCCGGGGGCGGGCTCCGGCGCGGCCGCGTCGAGCGCATCGAGCACCGCCTCGGCGGCGGCTGCGTCGGCGCGCAGGGCGAGGGCGAAGACGATCGCGGCGCGCGCGGGGGCAGCGGCGACGAGGGCGGCGCCGGCCGCCACGAGATCGGCGGCCCGGGACGGCGGCGTGGGCGGGGCCGGGGAGGGCGGTGGAGGCAGGGCGGCCGGGACCGCTTCCGGTGGGGACGCGACGGCGAGCACGACCGGCTCCGTCTGCGGCTCCGGTACGGCGGAGGCGGCCTCGTCGGCCGGCCCCGGTGCGAGGACGGCGACCTCGCCCGACGGCCAGGGGGCGCGGGTCGGGATGCCGGCAAGGAGGGCATCCAGCGATCGAGCATCGCCGATCCGGCCGGCCGCCGCGTCCACGTGCGCGGCCGCCACCTCGAGGGCGCCCCTGGCCGCCGCGGCCTCGGCGGTGATCACGTGGGCGAGGACGCCCGGGGCGCCGACGTCCTCGCCGTCCTCGAGCCAGGCTGCGGCCGCGACGGCCGCGCCGGCGAGGTCGCCGGTCCGCCAGCGGACCTCCGCGAGCTCCATGATCGCGTCCCGGTCCAGGCCGTCGCGGCCCGCCATCGTCTCGAGCTCGACCCGGGCGAGGGCGTGCATCCCGACCCGCAGGTGGAGGCGCGCCACCCGGAGGTCGGCCTCGCGCCGGGCCTGGCGCGAGGGCGCGGCACGCCCGCCCCCCGCCCGCCCGGGCGCCGCCGGCCCGCTCACGTCCGCGGCGCCGGAATGCGGAGCGTCCGCTCCAGCGCCCGCCCCTTGCCGGGCGGGGCGACCACGGCCAGCCGGAGGCCGCTGTCGTAGAAGAGGCGCCCGGCCAGGTCGGCGACCTGCTCGGCCGTGACGGCGTCGATCTCGGCGAGCGCCTCGTCCGGCGTCATCACCCGGTCGTGGAGCGCCTCCTGCGTGCCGATCCAGGACGCGAGGTAGCGCGTCTCGTCCAGGCGCAGCTCGAGGCGGCCGGCAAGGTACGCCTTGACCTTCGCGAGCTCCGCGTCGGGCACGCGCTCGTCCCGGAGCCGGGCGAGCTCCTCCAGCACGGCCGCGATCGTCGGCCGGATCTTGGCGGGATCGACGCCCGCGTAGACGGAGACGACGCCAGCGTCGGCGTAGCTGACGATCGAGCTTCCGACGTCGTAGGCGAGGCCTCGCTCCTCGCGGACCTCGAGGAAGAGCCGGCTGGACATCCCGTCGCCGAGGACGGCGTTCAGGACGGAGAGCACCCACTGGTCGGGGTGGTCGCGCCGCAGGCCCGGCACGCCGACGATGAGCTGGGCCTGGGTCGTGGCCCGGCTGGCCCGCACGAACGGGTCACCGGCCGGGATCGCGGGCGCGGGCGCGAAGGCGGGCATCGTGCCGTTCCCCGTGCCGAACGCCTCCCCGGCCAGGCGCACCAGCTCGTCGTGGGCGACATCGCCGGAGGCGGCCACGACCACGTTCGCGGGGCGGTAGAACGTGCCCCAGAAGCGATGGATCGCATCCGCGGGAAGGAGCCGGACGCTCTCCTCGGTGCCCGCGATCTCGCGGCCCAGCGGCGTGTCGTCGAAGACGGCCAGGTCGAAGAGCACGTTGACGTGCTCGGCCGGGTCGTCGAGGTAGGAGCGGATCTCCTCGACGATGACGTCCCGCTCCTGCTCGATCTCCTTCTCGTCCAGGAGCGGCCGGGCGACGAGCTCGCCCAGCACGGTCATGGCGAGGGCCACGTGGCGGGCGGGCACGCGGACGTAGTAGACGGTCGTCTCGCGGTCGGTGGAGGCGTTGAACGTCCCGCCGATCCCCTCGACGGCCTCCGAGAGGGCCCGCGTCGTCGGGTAGGCGCGCGTCCCCTTGAAGGTGAGGTGCTCCATGAAGTGGGCGCAGCCGGCCTGGTCGGCGCCCTCATGGCGCGAGCCCGCCAGGACGTGCGCCTCGATCGTGACCGACCGGGACCCCGGGAGCCGCGCGGAGATGACGCGCGGCCCGTCGGGCAGCGCAGTGCGCTCGAACATCGGGCGGAAGGGTAGCCCAAACGAGGCGCCCCGGTACGACGGGATCGTCCGGGAGCGAGGGCCGTGGAAGGACCGTCCCGGCCCCGGCAGAGGGTCCAACGGCCCTTCGACCGCATCCCCCGCGGACTATCCTTGCGGGGCGCGATCCGGCCCGGGATCGAGCCTTGTCGCCGGGTGGCAGGTAGCGCCGACGCGCCCCCAGCGCGCCCTGCCGGCCCGCCCTTGGCGACCGCTTGGAGGAGAGGACACGATGGCCACCCGAATCCGGACGCCCCTCGCCCTGCTGGCCGTGGGAGCGTTGCTGGTGAGTGCCTGCAGCTCCGGTGGGGGGACCGCGAGCCCGTCGGCGGCGCCCGCGACGCCCGTGCCGGCCACCGCCGCGCCCGCCACGCCCGTGCCGGCCACCGCCGCGCCCGCCACACCCGCGCCGACCGCCGCTGCGGGCTGCGAGGCCGGAGCCGCGGCCGGGGCCGAGATCCCCGACGTCGTCGAGGGCAAGTTCAACGTCGCGATGGTCCTCATCGGACCGCACAACGACGGCGGCTGGAGCCAGGCCCACTACGAGGGCCTGATCTACCTGTGCGAGAACATGCCTGATTCGCATGTCGCCTACATCGAGAACGTCCCCGAGGGGACCGATTCCGAGCAGGTCTTCCGCAGCCTCTCGCGCAAGGGCTTCAACTTCATCATCGGCACCTCGTTCGGCTACATGGACCCGATGGCGACGGTCGCCGAGGAGTTCCCGGACATCACGTACCTCCACCTCACGGGGTACAAGTCGAACGGCAAGAACTTCGGCAACTTCTTCGGCGCTGTCGAGGACATGAAGTACCTCGCCGGCATGCTCGCCGGCTCACGGGCGAAGCTCGACGGCAACCCGAAGCTCGGCTACATGGCCACCTTCCAGATCCCCGAGGAGATCCGCCTCGGCAACGCGATCATGCTGGGCGCCAAGGTGACGTGCCCCGAGTGCACGATGGAAGTTCGCTGGATCAACACCTGGCACGACCCGATCAAGGAGAAGGAAGCCGCCGCCTCGCTGTTCGATGCCGGGGCCGACGTCGTCTTCACCGGGGCCGACACGCCGGCCGTGGCCGACGTGGCCCAGGAGAAGGGCAAGTGGGGCGTGACCTACGACCACCCCGGGTCCTGCAAGGTCGATGCCTGCCTCACCGCGCCGTACTGGATCTGGGGCCCGGAGTACGTCCGCATCGCCGAGAAGGTGAAGGCCGGCACGTACACGGCCGGCTACGAGTATTTCGACGCGGACTCGGGCGCGATGGGCCTCTTCGGCTTCATGGAGGGCGAGACGCCGCAGCCGGGCATCGCCGCCCTGCCGGCCGCCGACGTCCAGCTCGTGAAGGACACGCTCGCGAAGATGCTCGCGGGCACCTTCGGGCGCTTCGACGTCTTCGCCGGGCCTATCAAGGACAACACCGGCAAGCAGATCCTCGCCGCCGGCGCAAAGCTCCAGCAGTCCGACCTCGACCAGTTCCCGCCCGGGGCGCCGGGCAGCGAGTGCTCGGTCTGCATGAAGTGGTTCGCCGAGGGCATCAAGGGCGAGCTGCCGAAGTAGCAGCCAGGCGACAGGGCCCGCGGCGACCTGCTCGTCGCGGGCCCTTCCCATTCACGAGCATCATCCCCGGCATGACCGCCGCCCCCGCCGACGCCCCCGCCGACGCCCGCCCCCTCGCCGTCGAGATGCGCGGCATCGTCAAGCGCTTCCCCGGCGTCGTCGCCAACGACGGCGTCGATTTCGACCTGCGCCCGGGCGAGGTCCATGCCCTCCTCGGTGAGAACGGCGCCGGGAAGAGCACGCTGATGAACGTGCTCGACGGGCTCTACCGGCCCGACGCGGGCGAGGTCCGGGTGTTCGGCAGGCTGGCCGAGTTCCGCTCGCCCCGGGACGCGATCGGGGCGGGCCTGGGGATGGTCCACCAGCACTTCGCCCTCGTGCCGACCCAGACCGTGACCGAGAACGTCCTGCTCGGCCTGCGCCGGCCGCGTTTCCGGCTCGACGTCCGGCGCTACGACGACGAGGTGGCCGACCTCGCCCGCCGCCATGGGCTCGCCGTCGATCCGCGGGTCCGGATCTGGCAGCTCTCCGTGGGGGAGCAGCAGCGGGTGGAGATCCTCAAGATGCTCTACCGGGGGGCGCGGATCCTCATCCTCGACGAGCCCACCGCGGTCCTGGCGCCGCAGGAGGCGGCCGAGCTCTTCCGCACCCTTCGCTCGATGGTGGCGGACGGCGCCGCGATCGTCTTCATCAGCCACAAGCTCGGGGAGGTGGGCCAGATCGCCGACCGGGTGACCGTGATGCGGCGGGGGAAGGTCACCGCGGCCGGGATCCCCGCGGCGGGGACGACGTCGGCGGGGCTGGCCCGGCTCATGGTCGGCCGCGAGGTGATCGAGACGATCGAGCGCGCCCCGTTCGCCCCGGGCCCGGTCGTCCTCGCCATGCGCGACGTCGAGGCCGAGGGCGACCGCGCGCTGCCGGCCCTGCGGGGCGTCTCGCTTGACGTCCGGGCCGGGGAGATCCTCGGCGTCGCGGGCGTCGCCGGCAACGGCCAGTCGGAGCTGGCCCAGGTCCTGACCGGCCTGCGCCGCTGCAGCGCCGGCTCGGTGACCGTGAACGGAGTGGAGGTGGGCAACAGGACGCCGCGCGACGCGATCGTCCAGCACGTCGCCCACGTGCCGGAGGACCGGACGGGCGTCGGCTCGGCGCCGAACCTCTCCGTGGCCGACAACCTGATCATGAAGAGCTACCGCGACGCCCCGGTCGCGCGGCGCTGGTCGATCGACACGGGCGCCGTGCGGCGCTTCGCGAACCGCCTCCGCGAGACCTACGCGATCGCCTCCCCGTCGGTCGAGACCGAGGCCCGGCTCCTCTCGGGCGGCAACCTCCAGCGCCTCATCCTGGCCCGCGAGATCGCCTCGCAGCCCCGGCTGATGGTCGCCGTCCAGCCCACCCGCGGCCTCGACGTCGGGGCGATCGGGACCGTCCACCGCCTCCTGCTCGACCAGCGGGCGGCGGGCTCGGCGACGATCCTCATCAGCGAGGACATCGACGAGGTGCTGGCCCTCGCGGACCGGGTCGCGGTGATCTACGAAGGCCGAATCGTGGGGCTCCTCGACGCCGCCGACGCCGATGTCGCCGAGATCGGCCTGCTGATGACGGGCGGGACGGCCTCGCCCACGGGGACCAGCGGAGCCGCCGGCGCCGCGGCGGGGATCGTCCCGTGACGGCCGGGGCCCCGACCCGCCGGCCCGGCCGGGTCGGCGGCCTGCTCCCCTTGTCGATCCGCATGGAGCGCCGGCTCGAGACGCCGCGCTGGCTGCCCGTGGCGACCACCCTCGGCGCGCTCGCCGTCGCCCTGCTCATCAGCGGCGTCATCCTCTGGTTCGCGGGGGGCGACCCGTTCGCGATCTTCGTCCACATCGTGCGCTCGTCGTTCGGCAGCCTCGGCGTCCTCTCCGACACCCTGGTGAAGGCGACGCCGCTCATCCTCACCGGCCTCGCCTGCGCCCTGGCCTTCCGGATGCGCCTGTGGAACATCGGGGCGGAAGGCCAGTTCATGATGGGGGCCTGGGGCGCCTCTGCCATCGTGCTGATCCCGGTCGTGCCCCCCGGGACGCCGTCGATCATCACCATCCCCCTGATGATGGTCGCCGGGATGCTCGCCGGGGCCGCCTACGGGGCGATCCCGGGGATCCTCAAGGCCGTGCGCGGGGTGAACGAGATCATCGTCACCCTGATGCTCAACTACGTCGCCGCCCTCTGGATCTCGTACTGGGTCTTCGGCCCGTGGAGCGAGGGTGGCTTCCAGCTGACGGCCCAGTTCCCGCCCGGGGCGTGGCTGCCGCGCCTCTCGGACTATGCCAAAGCGGTGCCCGCCTTCTCCGGGCTGACCGTCCACCTCGGGCTCCTGTTCGGCCTCGTGGCGGCGGTGGTCGTCCGCTTCCTCATGTTCCGCAGCCGGCGCGGCTACGAGATCCGGCTCATCGGCGACAGCCCGCGGGCCGCCCGCTACGCCGGCATCGACGTCGCCCGCAACACGATCATCGTCTTTGCGATCTCGGGCGCGCTCGCGGGCCTCGCCGGGATGAGCGAGGTGTCCGGGGTCGTCCACCGCCTCCAGCAGGCCATCTCGCCGGGCTACGGCTTCACCGCGATCATCGTGGCCTACATCGCCAAGCTCCACCCGTACGGCGTGGTGGTGGCCTCGATCGCCTTCGGCGCCCTGATCCTCGCCGGGCGCGAGATCCAGCCGTCCGGCATCCCGGCGATGATCCAGGGGGTCATCCTGTTCTCGCTGATCGCGAGCGAGGTGGTCCTGCGGTACCGGATCCGGCTCGAGCGGCGGGAGGCCTGATGGACCTGACCATCATCCTCGCCGCGGGGGTCGCGACCGGCACCGTCTACCTCTTCGCCGCGGTCGGCGAGATCTTCGCGGAGCGGGCAGGCATCCTGAACCTCGGCGTCGAGGGCATGATGCTGATGGGCGCCGTGGTGGCCTTCTCGACGGCAGTGGCGACCGGCAACCCGTGGCTGGGCCTGGTCCTCGGCACGCTCGCCGGCGGGCTCCTCTCCGTCCTCCATGCCGTCGTGACGATCAGCTTCCAGGCCGAGCAGGTCGTCTCCGGCCTGGCGCTCACCTTCCTCGGGACAGGCCTCGCGCGCGTCCTGGGCGAGGACCTCTCGAAGGCCGGAGCCATCGCGCTCCTGCCGCGCGTGACCATCCCGGTCCTGGGCGGGGTGCCGGTGCTCGGACCGATCTTCTTCACCGACCAGAGCGTCCTCGTCTACCTCGGCTTCGCGGTCGTGCCGCTCGCCTGGTACTGGATCGGGCGAACGCGGCCGGGGCTGCACCTGCGGGCGATCGGCGAGAGCCCGACCGCGGCCGATTCCCTCGGCGTGGATGTCTACCGCCTGCGCTACGCCTACGTGATCGTCGGGGGCCTCTTCGCCGGGCTCGCCGGGTCGACGATCACGCTCGCCATCTCACCGGGCTGGTTCGGCGACCTCACCGTGAACGGGGCGGGCTGGATCGCCGTCGCCCTCGTGATCTTCGCCCAGTGGAGCCCGATCCGGGCGGCCGTCGGCGCGTACCTCTTCGCGGCCATCCGCCGGATGCTGGTCGACATCCAGGGGCCGGAGGAGATCCTGGGGTTCTCCAACCCCTTCTTCCACGACCACACGCTGACGTTCTTCCTGGAGATGGTCCCCTTCCTCCTGATCATCGGCGTCCTCATCGCGGCCTCGCGGGAGGCGCTGCGGAAGCGCCTGGGGGCGCCCGCCGCTCTCGGCGTCCCGTACGTGCGGGGCGAGCGCGGCCACTGAGCCGCGCGGGCGCGACACCTCGCCGGTGAGGCGTCGGCGCCGTCACGTGCCCCGTCAGGCGCCGCCGTCGACCTCCGGTCCGAGGAGCTCCATCTGGACGAAGCCCGTGGTATCGAAGGCCAGCTGCTCGCCCGCGCGGTCGGCGCCCTCGCCGAGCGGGGCGAACTCGAGGACGACCCGCTCGTCGCCCTCGACGAGGGCGTAGACGATCAGCTGATCGGGCCGGGTCTCGAACTCGAGGTGCTCGAACGAGTCGACGTTGAGGCAGATCGAGACGGGCGTGAAGTACGAGGAGGTCTCGGGCTCGTCGACGACGACCCGCTCGACCCAGCCCGTGCCGTGGGCGACGAGGTCGCGGCCGCGGAGGTAGCGGTACGAGACCGTCTGCTTGATGAGGGGCCGCAGCAGGTTGAGCATGTCGCTGCGCGACGACACGATGCCGCTGTTCACGTAG
Organism: uncultured Chloroflexia bacterium; assembly: GCA_963762445.1. Classification (GTDB taxonomy): domain Bacteria; phylum Chloroflexota; class Limnocylindria; order Limnocylindrales; family CSP1-4; genus CTSoil-043. Next base: position 381,465 of record CAVXLA010000006.1, on the reverse strand, counting down.
AACCTGGCGGGCGTGGGGCGGGCCATGGGAGCACCTCCTGCGCGGGCCGGGAACGGGGCGGGACGGGCGCAGCGGTCGATCGCGAGGATCCGCGGCCGGGCGCCGCCGCGATCGTAGCGCACCCCGGGCAGCCCGGGGAGGCCTATGATCGGGACATGCTCCTGGCGATCGACGTCGGCAACACGAACCTGCGTGTCGGCGCCGTCCGCGACGGCTCCCTCGCCACCACCCGTCGGGCGGCGACCCCGGCCGCGGCCACGCCGGACGAGGTCGAAATCCTGCTCCGGGCGCTGCTGGCCCTCGACGACCTGCGGCTCGACGACGTGGGATCGATCGCCCTCGCTGCCACCGTGCCGGCCGTGGCCGCGGCCGTCGAGGCGGTGGCGACGCGCCGGGAGATCGCCTGCGTCACGGCGTCCGCCGGCACTGTGCCCCTCCCCGTCCGGGTCGACCGGCCCGCAGAGGTGGGCCCGGACCGCCTGGTGAACGCCTACGCGGCCGCCCACCTGTACGGCACCCCGGCCGTCGTCGTCGACTGCGGCACGGCCACGACGTTCGACGCGGTCGACCAGGGCGGCGCCTTCGTCGGCGGTGCGATCGCCCCCGGCATGGGCATGGGCCTCGACGCGCTCGCCGCGCGCACGGCCCGCCTGCCGCGGGTCGAGCCGCGCCTTCCCGACGGCCCGATCGGGCACGACACGGCGGCCGCGATCCGGGTGGGCACGGTGCTCGGCCACCGGGCCATGATCGAGGGGCTCCTGGCCCGGATGCGCCGCGAGCTCGCCGCAGGCGCGGGCCTCGCCCCCGGCGACGTCCGGGTCGTCCTGACGGGCGGGCTTTCGGCCCTGCCGTGGGCCCGCACGATCGAGGGGGTCGACGCGATCGATCCCGACCTCACGCTGCGCGGCCTGGTGCTCTTCCACCGTGCCGTGACCGGCACGGCCGCGGGCTGACGGCGTGGGCGCGGAGGGCTGACGGCATGGGCGAGCGGCTGGCCGGGCGGTTCATCGGCCTCGGCATCACGGGCTCCATCGCCGCCTTCAAGGCGGTGGACCTGGTCCGCCTCCTCCGCGTCGAGGGGGCCGACGTGCAGGTGCTCATGACGCCCTCCGCCACCCACTTCGTCGCGCCGCTGACGCTGGCGGCGCTCAGCCGGCGCCGCGTGGACGCCGACGTGCTCGACCTCCTCCCCGACGGCCGGATCGGCCACGTCCTCACGGCGGACGCAGCCGACGCGATCCTCGTGGCCCCGGCGACGGCCCACTGGCTGGGGGCCATGGCCCACGGCCTCGCCGCCGACGTCGTGACCGCGACCTGCCTGGCCACGTCGGCGCCGGTCGTCGTCGCCCCGGCCATGGACGGCGACATGTACGCCCATCCGGCGACCCAGGCGAACGTCGGCATCCTCCGCGACCGCTTCGGGTACGCCATCGTGGAGCCCGAGAGCGGCGCGCTCGCCTCGGGCCAGGTGGGCCCGGGCCGGCTGGCGGACCTCGGGGCGATCGTCGACGCCGTCGTCGCCGCCATCGGCGACCGCCCCGTGCGGCGGCCCGACCCGGCCGACCGGCCGCCCCGCCTCGCGGGATCCGCGGCCGACGCCCTCGCGCGCGACGCCGACGACCTCGCGGGCCGCCACGTCGTCGTCACGGCCGGCGGCACCGCGGAGCCGATCGACCCGGTCCGCTTCATCGGCAATCGGAGCACGGGGACGATGGGCATCGCCGTCGCCGAGGCGGCCCGCGACCGGGGGGCGCGGGTGACCCTGGTGGTGGGCACGGTCACGGTCCCCCTCCCCGAGGACGTCGAGGTCATCCGGGCCGAGACCGCGGCCGCGATGCGGGCCGCCCTGCGGCGCCTCCTGGGGACGGCCGGCGGCCGGCCCGGGTTCGACGCCCTCGTCATGGCCGCGGCCGTCGCCGACTTCCGCCCGGCGGCACCCGCCGACCGCAAGATCCAGCGCACGGACGCGGGCCTCACCCTCGAGCTCGTGGCCAACCCCGACCTCCTCGCCGAGCTCGGGCGGCTGGTCCGCGGCCTGGACGACCGCGGCGCCCCCGCCGGGCCCCCAGCGGTCCCGCGGCCCTTCCTCGTCGGGTTCGCCGCCGAGACCGGCAGCCTGGCGCGCGCCGCCGAGAAGCTCGCCCGGAAGCGGGTCGACCTCATCGTGGCCAACGACGTGGCCGAGGAGGGGTCGGGATTCGGGACGCCCACGAACCGGGTCACCCTGGTCGCCGCGGACGGGACGGAGGACGCGTTGCCGCTCCTCCCGAAGCGCGAGGTCGCCGAGCGGATCCTCGACCGCGTCGCCGTCGCGCTGGACGCCCGCGACGCGGCAGCGCAGACTGGCGGCGACGAGACCCCACAGGAGACCCGCGTCCCGTGAGCGCCACCCCGGCCGGCCCCGCCCGCATCACCGTCCTCGACATCGCCCGGATGCACGCCGACGGCGAGCGGATCGCGATGCTCACTGCCTACGACTACCCGACGGCCCAGCTCGTGGACGAGGCCGGGATCCCGGCCATCCTCGTCGGCGATTCGCTCGGCCAGGTGCTCCTCGGCTACGACACGACGGTCCGGGTGACGATGGAGGAGATGCTCCACCACACCAAGGCGGTCGCCCGGGGGACGCAGCGGGCGATGATCGTCGGCGACATGCCCTTCCTCTCGTACGCCACTCCGGAGGACGCCCTGGCGAACGCCGGGCGCTTCCTCCGCGAGGCCGGCGCCCAGGCGGTCAAGGTCGAGGGCGGCGTGCGGGCCGCCCGGATCATCGAGACCCTGGTCAGGGCCGGGGTCCCGGTCATGGGCCACATCGGCCTCACCCCGCAGGCGATCAACGCCCTCGGCAAGGTCCGGGTGCAGGGCCGGAGCCGGGAGCAGGCGCGGGCCCTCCTCCACGACGCCCTCGCGGTCCAGGAGGCGGGCGCCTTCGCGGTGGTCGTGGAGCTCGTGCCGCAGCAGCTGGCGGCGGCGATCACCGCCCGCCTCCGCATCCCGACCATCGGGATCGGGGCCGGCCTCGGCTGCGCAGGCCAGATCCAGGTGATCACCGACGTGCTCGGGCTCAGCTCATTCGTGCCCCGCCACGCCCGCCCGTATGCCGACCTGCGCGGGACGATCCTGGCGGCCGTGACCGCCTATCGCGCCGACGTGGAGGCCGGCGCCTTCCCCGGCGAGGCCCAGTCGAGCCGGATGGACGAGGCGGTCCTCGACGAGGTGCTGGGCCGGGCGAACGCCGACCGCGCCGGGACGGCGGACGCGATCGTCGGGGGGATCCCGCTCGACCGCGACCTGTGATCGGCGACCCCGAGGCGGGCCCGGAGGCGGGCGGCGGGGCCACGATGTCTACGGGATTCGCGCCGCCAGGACGGCCGCTCGTCGTCCGGTCGCGCGGGGAGCTCGCCCGGGCCCTGGCGGAGGCCCCGCGGCCGCTGGGGCTGGTCCCCACGATGGGCTGGCTCCACGCCGGGCACCGCGCGCTCATGGCCCGGGCCCGCGCCGAGAACGCCACCGTCGCCGTCTCGATCTTCGTCAACCCCCGCCAGTTCGGCAGCCCGGCCGACCTCGAGCGCTACCCCCGCAACGAGGCGCGCGACGTCGCGGTCTGCGCCGAGGAGGGGGTCGACCTCGTCTGGGCGCCGGGCGTCGATGACGTCTACCCGCCCGGGTTCGACACCGCGGTCCGCGTGGGCGCCGTGTCCCGGCCGCTGGAGGGCGCCGCCCGCCCGGGCCACTTTGAAGGGGTGGCGACCGTGGTCGCGGTCCTGCTCGGCCTGGTGCGGCCCGAACGGGCCTACTTCGGGATGAAGGACGCCCAGCAGCTGCGGGTCATCGCCCGCATGGCGGCGGATCTCGCCCTGGCCGCCGTGGTCCCCTGCCCCACCGTCCGCGAGCCCGACGGCCTGGCCATGAGCTCGCGGAACGTCCACCTGTCGCCGCCCGAGCGGGCCGCGGCCGCCGTCCTCTACCGGGCCCTGCAGGCGGGACGCGCCCGAAGCGCCGCCGGCGAGCGCGACGCGGCGGCGATCCGGGCGGCCGTGCGCGAGGTGCTGGCAACAGAGCCGCTCGCCGACGTCGAATACGTGTCGGTCGCCGACGACGCGTCGCTGGCCGAGCTCGAGCGGGTCGACGGCCCGGCGCTCCTCTCGCTCGCCGTCCGCTTCGGGTCGACGCGCCTCATCGACAACATCGCCCTCTGACCGCCGGGGTGCGCACCCCGGCGCCGCGCGACCCGGGCGGTGCACCCCGGCGCCGCGCGACCCGGGCGGTGCACCCCGGCGCCGCGATCCCCCGCGGATCCGCCCACGGCGGAACCGCCCGATGACGGGCGCCGTCACGGGGGCGTGACGCGGGCCGAGCCTGACCGCGTCGGAGCCCTGGGGTCGCCCCGATGAACGCCTCGTCCCGACTCACCCTCCTCCGTGGCCTGGGCCTGGTCGCCACCCTGTCGCTCGCCGTGGCGGCGTGCGGCGGCAGCGCGTCCACCGCCAACATCGGGCCGGTCGAGGCGCCAGCTGACGGCGGCATGGCCGGGGCGCCGGTCCCGGCCGCCACTTCGGCGCCCTTCGCCGGCGAGGCCGACAAGCAGCTCTACCGCACGAGCACCGACACCGCCGCGGGGTCCGGCCCGCTCATCGTGCGGACGGGGCAGCTGAACCTCGAGGTCGCGGTCCTCGACGACGCGATCGCGGCGGCCGAGCGGGCGGTGGCCGCGGCCGGCGGCTACGTCGCCGCCTCGCAGCGCCAGGGCGACGACGAGAAGGCCAGCGCCATGGTCACCTACCGGATCCCCGTCGATCGCTGGGAGGCCACCCTCGCCGCCCTCCGCAAGGTCGGCGCCAAGGTCCTCTCCGAGCAGACGGGCAGCGAAGAGGTCACCAGCCAGGTCGTCGACCTCGGCGCCCGGCTGGTCAACCTGCGGGCGACCGAGGCCGCCCTCCAGGCGATCATGGTGAAAGCAACGAAGATCCCCGACATCCTGGAGGTCCAGTCCCAGCTGACCGGCGTCCGCGGGGAGATCGAGCAGCTCACCGCCCAGAAGCAGTCGCTCGAGGAGCGCGCCGCGCTGGCGACGCTCACGGTCGGCTTCTCCCTCCCGCCGGCCGTCGCCGTCACCCAGGTCCAGGAAGGCTGGGATCCCGCCGGAGAGGTCGACCGGGCCGCGGCCACGCTCGTCGGCCTGGGCCAGGGCGTCGCGAACGCCGCGATCTGGTTTGCGATCGTCGTCCTGCCGCTCGCCCTCGTCCTCGGCGTCGTGCTCGGCGCGGCGTGGCTCGTGGCCCGCCGCTCCCGGTCGCGCCCGACCCCGCCCGCGCCCGCGGCGCCGCTGGAGGCGCCCTCGGCCTAGAGCTCCTGGCGCCGGAAGGCCCACCAGGCGAGCCCCAACGCCGCCAGGATGAGCCCGACGTTCGCCAGCACCGGGCCCGCCAGCGGATCCGGCACGGTGCCGAGCGCCAGCGCACCCGCCGCCCCCCACAGGCTCGTCGGCATGAAGGGCCCGATCGCCGGGAGCGCGGAGAGGATGCCTGTTGCGATTAGGGCGCCGAACCCGATCCCGCCCGCGGCGGGCCCGGAGCGCGTCACAACGGAGGCCAGGAAGGTCACTGCCGCGATGGCCGCCAGCGAGAGCCAGAGCAGGGCGACCGATCCGGCGAATCCGAGCACCGGGAGCGGCTCGAAGAGGATCGTCGTGTAGATCCAGCAGAGGATGCCGCTCACGCCGAGCGCGATGGCGAGCAGCACCCCGATCGCGACCACCTTGGCGGTCACGAACGCGCCACGGCCGACCGGCTTCGTCAGGAGGAACGCCGCCGTGCCGCGCTCCTCCTCGGCGGCGACCGAGCCCATCGTGACGAGGATCGCGATGAGGACGCCGAACTGGCCCACGTTCTTCGTGAACTGGGCGACGGCGTCGCCGACCGCCGGGGCCGGGATCATCCCCTGGAGTTGCCCGCCGCCGAGTGCCTCGACGATCTCCCGCACGTAGCGGGCGAAGACCGGCGACAGCAGGCCGAGGAAGGCGAAGACGGCCACTACGGCGAGCAGGCGCATCGTCCGCACCTGCTCGCGGATCTCCTTGCGAAGGAGCAGGCCGACACCCATCATCGCTCCGCCTCCGGCGCACGGGGCTCGGCGGTCCCGTCGGCCCCGACGAGCTGGAGGAACACGTCCTCCAGGGTGGGCCGGACGCGCTCGAAGCGCGCGAGCCGGACACCCGCCGCGACCACGAGGGGAAGGGCCTCGACGGAGGCCCGGTTCACGTCGGTCACGACGACCCGGAGGACCCCGTGGTCCTCCCGCACGTCGCGCGTCCAGGCGGCGGAGCGCAGGGCGGCTGTGAGCGCGGCGACTGCGGCCTCCTGGCCCGGTTCGGGGTCGAGCTCCAGGATCGGGCGCGCATGGCGGTCCAGCAGGTCGCCGATCGGGGCCTCCGCGACGAGGCGCCCGTGGTCAAGGATCGCGACCCGGTCGCACACCCGCTCGACGTCGTTGAGGATATGGGTGCTCATGAGGACGGTGGCCTCGCCCCGCAGGCGCCCGATCAGCTCCAGGGTGTCGCGCCGCCCCTCTGGGTCGAGAGCGCTGACCGGCTCGTCGAGGAGGAGGACGGCCGGCCGCGGCAGCATCGCCTGCCCGACGCCCAGCCGCTGGCGCATCCCGCCGGAGTACCCGCCGATGCGGCGCCGGGCGGCCTCGCTGAGCCCGACTGTCGCGAGGACCTCGTCGACGCGCGACGCGAGCGCCGCGCCGCCCATCCCGTACGCCCGGCCGACGAAGGTGAGCAGCTCCCGGCCGGTCATCCAGGCGTAGAAGCGCGGGTCCTGGTCGAGATAGCCGATCCGGCGCGCCAGGTCCATGCCCCCGCGGCCGACCTCGACCCCGGCCACGACCGCCGTTCCCGAGGTCGGGTGGCCGAGGCCCGTCAGCAGGCGGAGCGTGGTCGTCTTGCCGGCGCCGTTCGGGCCCAGGAACCCGAAGACGGACCCCGTCGGCACGGCGAGGTCGAGCCGGTCGAGCGCGAGGACGTCGCCGTAGCGCTTGGTGAGGCCCCGCGCCTCGATGGCCAGCCCGGCGCCCGCCGGGGCGAGGGTGCTCACGACGGCCCGCTCACGCGTCCTCGCGGCCTGCGAAGAGGTAGAGGATCGGCCCGACGATGTTGACGAAGATGATCACGAGAGCCCAGATCACCTTGTTGCCGCCCTTGACCCGCCGCTCCGGGCGGGTCAAGTCGTAGAGGGCGAAGGCCATCAGGCCGATCTGGATGGCGAGGATCGGGACCGCGATCGCGATGAGCGTACCGACGTCCAGGTTCATGCAGGCCTCGGGTGGTGGGCGGCCACGCCTGCCGCCGCGGGGAGCATCCGGTCGGCGCCCAGCAACGCCGCCGCGATCGACCTGATCGTCTCGATCTTGCCGCGGTCGGCCGGGTGTGTCTTGGCCAGAAGGTCATGAACATCCGGGGCGACAGGACTGCGGCTCAGCGCGGGGTCGTCCTGCGCTCGACGAGGGCCAGGGCCTCGCGCAGCCGGCCGATCGTCTCGGGCTCCACGCTGTCGGGCTCCAGGTGCGGCCCCAGCCGCTCGAGGACGTCGCCCACGAGGCCCAGGAAGACGCCGGCGTCCGCGACGAAGAACTGGGGCTCGTTGTTGTAGCGCACGAGAGTCAGCCGGCCCTGCAGGACGCGGCGGTCCTCCATGTGCGCGACCTGGGTCGCGAAGGTGTGGCCCTGGATCCCGTCGGGGTTGTTCAGGAAGTTGAGGGCGTTGTCGATCGCCAGGCCGAAGCGGGCGCGCCAGGCGGTCAGGCGCTCGTGCACCTCGGGAGCGATGCGGACTTCGCCGACCTCCTCGAAGACCTCGGGCGCCACCGTGAGGAGCCCGACCAGGGTCGAGCCGGCCCTCGCGCCGAGCATCACCTGGAGCGACCGCTCGAGGGTGAAGACCTCGGAGTCGAACCGCGGGCTGGTGATGACGTCGGTCAGGAGATCCTCGACGTTGTCGAGGACCGCTGAGTCGGACATCGCGCCGGCGAGGTGGAGGATCTCCTCCTTGAACAGGAACTTCTCTTCGTGGTCGAGCATGGGCCGATGGTACACCGCGGAGAATCCGCGAGCCCCGGCCGAATGGCCGGGGCTCGCGAGGTGCAGCCGGCGGCGCGTGCCGCGAGAGCCTACGGGTAGAGGCCGCGCAGGGCGGTCGTGTCGGCCACGCGCTGGACGGCGACGAGGTACGCCGCGGTGCGCATGTTGACCTGCTCGCGCTCGGCCATGGCGAGGACCTCGGCGAACGAGCGATCCATGATCTCCTTGAGCTTGGCGTTGACGACGGCCTCGCTCCAGTGATCGCGGTTGAGGTCCTGGACCCACTCGAAGTAGCTGACGGTCACGCCGCCGGCGTTGGCGAGGATGTCCGGGATCATGAAGATGCCCTTGCGGTTGAGGATCTCGTCGGCCTCGGGCGTCGTGGGGCCGTTCGCGGCCTCGGCGACGATCTTGGTCTTGATCCGATCCGCGTTGCGGTCGGTGATCTGGTTCTCGTAGGCGGCCGGGATCAGGACGTCGCACTCGAGCTCGAGGAGCTCGCCGTTCGTGATCGTCCTGGAGCCGGGGAAGCCGACGACGGTGCCGTGCTCCTTCTTCCAGGCCACGACCCGGTCGATGTCGAGCCCGTCGGCCTTGTGGATCGCGCCGCCGGTGTCGGAGACGCCGATCACCGTGGAGCCCTCGTCGACCATGAGCCGGGCCGCGATCGACCCGGCGTTGCCGAAGCCCTGGACGACGGTGGTGGACCGGGTCAGGTCCATGCCGAGGTGCCGGGCGGCGTCGACGATGGTGAAGACGCAGCCGCGGGCGGTGGCCTCGTTGCGCCCTTCCGACCCGCCGAGGCTGATCGGCTTGCCCGTGACGACGCCCGGGACCGTGTAGCCCACGTGCATGGAGTACGTGTCCATGAACCAGGCCATGATCTGGGGCGTGGTGTTGACGTCCGGCGCCGGGATGTCGCGCTCGGGCCCGATGAGGACCGAGATCTCGGTGAAGAACCGACGGCTGAGCGCCTCGAGCTCCTTCTTCGAGAGCTTCTTGGGGTCGACCTGGACACCGCCCTTGCCACCGCCGTACGGGATCCCGACGACCGCGCACTTCCAGGTCATCCACATCGCGAGGGCCTTGACCTCGTCGATCGTGACGTCCTGGTGGTAGCGGATGCCGCCCTTGGCGGGCCCGCGGCCGAGGTTGTGCTGGACGCGGTAGCCGGTGAAGACCTTTACGGTCCCGTCGTCCATGTGGACCGGGAAGTGGACCGTCAGCTCGCGGCGCGGCTCGCGGAGCACCGCGCGCAGCCCCGGATCGAGATGGAGGTGCTCCGCGGCGAGGTCGAACTGGCTCTGGGCGACCTCCCAGGCATTGATGGCGGGCGCCGCCTGCTCGGTGGTCATGGAGAGGGGTTCCTCCTGCTGGGGCCCCCGTCAGGGTGCCGCCGTCTTCGTCTGCCCCGTGGGGCGACCACGCTGCCGCCTCCGGGACGGCTGCCGGCCGCGGCGCGCGACCCGCACGGGACGGGCCGTCGCGGCGCGACGGAGTTCACACCGGGCCGATCATCCGGTCGGCCGCTCCCCGCCGCATAGGGCCGAACGGGGACGCTTCCCCCGGGCGGATCGGCCCGGAGGACGGGCGCAATGGTACCGTCACCGACCCGTATCCGTATCGCAACCCTGCGCCGCGGAGCCAGGGGCCGTGCCTACCGGCGGAGGAGGACCACGGCGCCGATGCAGCCGGGGCCCAGGTGGGGCCCGACCGACGGCCCGATGACCTCGGTCGAGACGTGCCCCGGGTCGACGCCGCCCGGCAGGCGCGCCAGCACCTCGGCGCGGAACGCGTCGAGGTCGGGAGCCCGGGCGTGGACGAACGCGATCCGCTCCACCGGCCTCGCGGTCAGGAGCTCGACCACGCGCCCGCGCGCCTTCGCCCGCGTGCGCACCTTGTCGCCGACCTCGACGAGCCCGTCGATGACCGTAATGATCGGCTTGATCGAGAGGACCTTGGCGATGGCCGCCCGCGACGGCGAGAGGCGGCCGCCCTTGCGCAGGTACTCGATCGTGTCGACGGCCACGTAGAGGTCGATGTCAGCGATCCGGGCGCGGACGCCGGCCGCGATGTCGGCGGCGACAACGCCGGCGGCGGCCTGCTCCGCGGCCACGATGGCGAGCAGGCCGACACCCATCGAGGCCGAGTTGGAGTCCACCACGTGGATCTCGCGTCCCGGCATCCCCTGGGCCGCGAGCTGGGCGCTCTTGACGGTGGCCGACAGCTTGCCGCCGATGGTCACGCAGACGATCGCGTCGGCGCCCGCGCCGAGCTCCGCCTCGAAGGCAGCCTGGAAGTCCCCGGGTGAGGCCGCCGCCGTCGTGGGAAACGGCGCATCCGGGGCCACCATTCGGGTCCAGAACTCGTCGGTGGAGAGGTCGACGCCGGCCTGGAACTCGGTGTCGCCGAACCGGACGTAGAGGGGGACGACGCGGATGCCGTGGGCGGCGGCGACGTCCGCGGGCAGGTCCGAGCACGAGTCGGTGACGATGGCGACGCGCCCCATGGGGCCTCCTCACTCCTCTCCCCGCGCGGCGACCCGGCCACGCCCCGGACGCACCCGGATTGCGTGCGGGCATGATACGGGACGGCATCGCCCCGGCCGGCCCGATCCGGGCGATCGGCGAGGGCTCGCGGCGGTCAGCCGGGCGGCGCGGCCTCGGCCTCGCCGAGGTGGACGGCATGCTCGTAGGCGCGCAGCCGCCACAGCGGCAGGAGCGCCACGGCCAGGAGGACGAGCGTCGCCACCAGCAGGCCGTCGATTCCCCGCGCGTCCGCGGCGACGCCTCCGGCCAGGCTCCCGGTGATCTGGCCCACGGCGAGGAACACCGAGTACAGCCCCATGATCGCCCCCCGGTCCCGCGGGTACGGCTCCGACATGTCGGCGAGGAGCCCGAGCGCGGCCGGGGTCGCGCCGGCGAGGACGAAGAGGCCGCCCACGATGGGCACGAGGAGCCCCGCGAGGAGGGCCACCGGCAGCCCGCTCCCGTGGTTGAGGGCCAGGGCGGCCGCCGCCAGCACGCCGCCGCCGCCGATCCCGTAGCCGATGATCGTCGTCCGCCGCAGCCGCCGGAACCGGTTGCCCCAGTAGACGAGCCCGGCGAAGAAGATCGCCATCCCGACGGCCAGGCCGCCGCTCACCGCGAGCGGCGAGAAGCCCTGCATGAGGAGCTGGTCGGCGAACGCCGGCGCCGGCTCCCGGATCAGCTGGAAGAGCGACTGCGCCGTCCAGAGCCCGATGACCGCGTTGATGGCGATCCAAGTCGGGGCCAGCAGCCAGACGTGGGCGCCGCGCAGGATCTCCCAGTAGCGCGCCAGGGTGGTTCGCCGCTCGTGCTCGTGGCCGCCGTGGTCGACGCGCGGGTCGCTGATCCCGAAGCGGTAGATGCACCACGAGACGCCGTAGAGGACGGCGTTGGCGTAGAAGGCGACGTTCCCGAGCGCCGTGTAGACCACCCCCGCGGCCACGATGCCGCCGCCGATCCCGGCGAGCGTCGCCGCCTCGAACCGGGCGACCGCCCGGCCCCGCAGCCCCTCGTCGCCAACGGTCGCAAGCGCCACGAACCCCAGGATCGCCGGGACGCTGGCCGCCGTCGAGGCGCCCTCCAGCCAGCGCGTCCCGCCGAGGAGGACGAGGCTGGTCGTGAGCCCCGTGAGCACGACCGCCACCGCGCCGAAGGCCGGGCCCAGCTCCATGATCCGGTGGTAGCCGAAGCGGTCCGCCAGCATCCCGAAGACCGGCGAGAGGAGGAGCTCCGCGGCGAAGAACGAGGCCGTGAAGACGCCGAGCACGATCGCGTCCACCCGCTCGCCGCCGTACCTGGGCAGGTCATTGAGGTAGTAGACGATCATCGCGCCGGTGAGGCCCGTGCTGAAACGGAGGGTGAACGTCCCGAGGACGACGGCCCACAGCGAGCGTTCCATCCCGCGCAGGGTACGCGGCCGGCGCGCGTCGCGGAGGGGCGCGGCGCACAAGGGGCGCCGCGTGGTGCCTACAATCGGGCCGTGGAGACCCCCCGGCCGCTGGCGCCCGTCCCCCTCGCCCGCGGCGGGAGCGGGGCCGTCGTGGCTCCCCACCACCTGGCGACGGCCGCGGGCCTGGCGATCCTGCGGGCCGGCGGCAGCGCGGTGGACGCGGCAATCGCGACGAACGCGGTGCTCGCCGTGGTCTTCGGCGAGGCCTGCGGGATCGGCGGCGACGCCTTCTGGCTCATCTGGGACGAGGCCGCGGGGACGCAGGTGGCGCTCAACGGCTCCGGCCGCGCGCCCGCCGCGGCGGACGCGGCCGCGATGCGGGCCCGCGGCCTGGCCACGCTCCCCTTCCGCGGCCCCCTGTCGATCACGGTGCCCGGCGCGGTCCGCTCCTGGGGCGACGCGCACGCGCGGTACGGGCGGCTGCCGTGGGCGGACCTGCTCGCGCCCGCGATCGAGCTGGCCGGCGGCGGCTTTCCCGCCGACGACCACTTCGCCCGGGCCGTCGAGATCTCGGCGCCGGTCTTCGGGCGGGAGCTCGGTGACGGCGCGCGCGGCTGGGCCGCGACCTACCGTCCCCGCGGCCGCGCCTGGAGCCCGGGCGAGCGGGTCCGCCTCCCGGCGCTCGCGGCGACCCTGGGGCGGCTCGCCGCCGCGGGTGCCGGCGATCTCTACGACGGGGAGCTGGCCGCCCGCCAGGCGGCGGGGCTGGCGTCGGCCGGCAGCGCGATCACGGCCGCGGACCTGGCCGCCCATGCCTCCACCTGGGAGCTGCCCCTCTCCCTCGGCTACCGGGGCGCGATCGCCACGACCCACCCGCCCAACAGCTCGGGCCTCGTCGGGCTCGAGATCCTCAACGTCCTGCGGGCGCTCGAGCCGCCCGATCCCGCCGTCTTCATCCCCGGCGGCGCGGGCGCCACGTCCGGCGCCGACCTGCGCTGGACCCACCTGGGGATCGAGGCCACGAAGCTCGCCCTGGCCGATCGCGACCGGTACCTGTCGGACCCGGCCTTCGTGGACGTGCCGGTCGGGCGGCTGCTCGAGGAGGCCTACGGCGCGGCCCTCGCCCGGGCGATCGACCCCGCCCGCGCTGCGCTCCCCCCGCCCTCCCGCGCGCCGCTTGGCGGGGGCACGGTCTGGCTCGGCGTCGTGGACGCCGACGGCAACGCGGTGAGCCTGATCGAATCGAACTATGCCGGCTTCGGGAGCGGGGTCGTGGACCCCGCCACCGGGATCGCCTACCAGAACCGGGGCAGCTACTTCAGCCTCGACCCGGACCACCCGAACGTGCTGGCCCCGCGCAAGCGGACCCTCCACACGCTGCTCCCGGGCATGCTCCTCCGGGATGGGCGGCCGTGGGTGGTCCACGGGAGCATGGGCGGCGACGCCCAGCCCGCGATCTTCGCCCAGGTCGTGTCGGCCCTGGTGGACGGCCGGGTGGACGTCGCCACCGCCGTCGCCGCGCCGCGCTGGTCCCCGGTCCCGGCAGCCCACTTCGCCCCGCCCGAGCTGGTGCAGGTCGAGCCGCGCTTCCGGCCCGGGCTGCTCGAGGGGCTCGCGGCGCTGGGCCACCGTCTCGACGTCCGGGCGCCGTTCGACGGCGCGCTGGGCCACGCCCACGCGATCGAGCTCGTCGCGGGCGGGCCGTCCCGGGGCGGCACCCTCGCCGCGGCGACGGACCCGCGCTCCCCCGGGCTCCCCGCTGCGTGGTGACCGGGCAGCGCGGCGATCGGCCCGACGACCGGGGACGCTCGCCCGCGACCGTCGCGGGCGCGATCCGCCGTGCCATACTCGCGGCCGTCGGAAGCCGCCCGCCCCGAGCTCGCCGGAGGACCGCGTGACCTCGAACATCTCCCAGGCCTACCCGTACTCCTCCGAGGCCGAGGCCGAGCGCGCCGCGGCCGTCGCGGCGATCCTCGCCGCCCACGAGGGCCTGGGCGCGTCCCTCGCCGCCGAGGCGACCCCCCTCGACGAGGGCGACCGCTGGTGGACCTACCACCACGCCGCCTGCGGGGGAACCCTCCACGTCGCCGGCTACGCCCGGGAGAAGCACGCCGTGGTGGCCGTCTGCGACCGCTGCGGCAAGACGGCCCTCCGCTGACGGCCGCCCTCGGTGGAGCGGGCGGCGGCGCCCCCGCCGCCCTCCGGGCCTCGCGTCGCCGGCTCCTCGTCGACATGGCCGGGATCGTGGCCTCGGTCGTGGGCTTCGGCCTCGTCTTCGGGCTGACGGCGCGCGGCGCCGGCTTCTCGGTCGTCGAGGCCGGCGCCTTCTCGATGATCGTCTTCGCGGGGGCGTCGCAGTTCGCGGCCGCCGGGATGGTGGCCGCGGGCTTCGCCTGGCCGGCGATCGTGCTCCTCACCGGCCTCGTGAACGCCCGGCATGCCCTCTACGCGGCGGCGCTTGCCCCGTGGCTGCGCGACCGCCCGCGCGCCGAGCGGCTGGTGATGGCCCACGTCCTCACCGACGAGGCATTCGCCCTCTCGCTCGTCCACTTCCGCCGGATCGGGATCGCCGACCGGCGCGGCTACTGGCTCGCGGCGATCGGCGGCGTCTTCGTCCCCTGGAACCTGGCGACGCTGGCCGGGTACCTCGGTGGCCGTGCCGTCCCCGACCCGCGGCTGCTCGGCCTCGACGTCGTCTTCCCGGCGGCGATGGGCGGGCTCGCGGTCGGCCTCGCGACCGGTCGCCGGGAGATCGTGGCGCTGGGAGCTGGCGTGGTCATCGCGCTGGGGGTGGGCCTCGCGGTCGACCCGCGGGTCGGCGTCGTGGCGGGCGGGCTCCTCGGACCCGGGGTCGGCCTCGCCGTCCCGCGCCGCGACCGCGACGTCCCGGAGCCCGACGAGCTGCCGGCCGATCCCGACGCCTTCGCCCGGCCGGACCGGAGCGAGGACGGGATGCTGCCGTGAACGTCGGGCTGGTCGGCCTCGCCCTCCTGATGTTCGGCGTCACCTACCCGGCGCGGGCGATCCCGCTCCTCGTCGCGCGCTTCGAGCACCTTCCGCCGCGCGCCCTCGAGTACCTGCGGCTCGTCGGGCCTGCGGTCCTCGGCGCGATCGCTGCTGATGAGGTCCTCATCCGCGCCGGCGCCGACGGGCGCCCGGTGGCCACGATCGGCTGGGAGGCGGCCGCGGTGGTCGCCTGCGCCGCCATCGTCGCCTGGCGCCGCAGCCTCGCCCTCGGGCTGCTCGTCGCCGTCGTCCTGATCGCCGTCCTGCGCGCCGCCGGCATCGCATAGCCGCGCCGGGCGCGGCGTGCACCGCGTCGCGCCGGACGCGGCAGAGCACCTCGTCGGGGGACCGGGCGCGGCCGCGCACCCGCAGGTTGCGGAACCGCAACGTCCTGTTGACCCGCCGGCGGTTGACTCCGGCGCCCGACGGGGGAGGATGGGGTCATCGTCCGGGCTGGTGGGGGCCCGGAAGAAGGGAGCGTGACGATGACCGTCGACGAATCCCCCTACTCGCGCAGGGCAATCGCGCTGTGGCCGCGACTCGACCGCGAGAGGCTGCGCCGAACGCGCGGCGATCCCACCCGGATCGCCCGGCTGGTGGCGCGGCGCACGACCCTCTCGGTCGAGACGATCGTGCTCATGCTCCTCGTGGTCGACGTCCTGACCTGAGCGACCCGGCCCCCGCGCGGGCGCCCGTTCCGCCGCCGATCGCGCCCGGCGGATCGATCGCCCTCAGCGGGCGGCGGACGCCCGCCAGGCCCGGATCTCGGGGTCGCGCCCCGTCGCCAGCAGCAGCGCCGCGAACAGGGCCGTCCGGGGCACGATGCTCGCGACGTCCAGCCATTCCTCCGGCGAGTGGTCCATCCCGCCGACGGGGCCGAGGCCGTCCAGCGACGGCACGCCCAGCCCGGCCGTGGTGTTGGCGTCCGAGGCCCCGCCGGTCGCCGCGTCGCGCACGTCGAACCCGAGCCCGCCGGCCAGCCCCTGGGCCAGCGCCACCAGCCGGCCGGCGCGGGGCAGCTTCTCCATCGGCCAGTGGCGATGACGGAGGTCGACCTCGACCGCCACGCCCGGGACCGCGGGCTCGGCGGCGAGCGCCCGGATCGCCGCGTCGGCCGCCTCCATCGAGGCGCGGTCGACCGCCCGCAGGTCGACCTGGAGGACGGCCCGCTCGGCCACCACGTTCGGGCGGGTCCCGCCCTCGACGACCCCGACGTTGCAGGTCACGCCCGGCCAGCGCCCGGTGAGCCCGTGGAGCCCGACCACGAGGTGGGCCGCGGCCAGGATCGCGCTGCGCCCCTTCTCCGGCTCCACGCCCGCGTGGGCCGCCCGGCCGTGGACGGTCATCACGTAGTCGCCGGTCCCCTTGCGCGAGGAGACGATGTCGCCGTTGGCCCGGGCGCATTCGAGGCTGAAGGCGACGTCGCTGGCGCGCGCCACCCGCGCGATGTGGGGGGTCGACGCCGGTGAGCCGATCTCCTCGTCGGGGTTGGCGATGACGGTCAGCCGCTCGTAGGGCAGCGCGCCCGCGGCGAGCGCCGCCTCCAGGCCGTGGAGGAGGGTGAGCAGGCCCGACTTCATGTCCGTGACGCCGGGACCCGTCGCGCGGCCGTCGCGGATCGCAAAGGGCCGCGCGGCGGCGGTTCCCTCGGGGAACACGGTGTCCATGTGGCCGACGAGGAGGGCGCGCGGGGCACCCGGCTCGCCCCGGAAGACCGCCTCGACGGTGTCGCCGAGGACGCCGTCCCGGTCGGGGTGGCGGGTGACCTCGCCGCCGAGACGGGCCAGGAAGCCCGCCGTCCAGGTGGCGACCTCGTTCACGCCGTCGCGGCTGTAGCTCCCGCAGTCGAGGTTGACGAGGCGCTCGAGGTCGGCGAGGAAAGCCGGCTCGGCAGCCTGGATCCGGGCGCGGAGGGCGGCGAGCTCGGCGGGCCGGACGAGGTCGGTCGGCTGGGTCGACATGGCCCGGAGTCTATCGGCTATGAAGGTGCTGGCTCTCGCAGGTGGCGTAGGGTGCGCTCACCGGACGAGGGGCTTCGAGGGACACCATCGACGGGCAGGCCGGAACCCTAGTGGACGTTGGAGTCCGAGAGTCTATCTGGCCGCCCCTGCGACTTGACCGGTTGCGCCACTGGTGAGCGCGGATCCGTAGGTGTCGTGTCGCCCGAGCTGGTGTCAGCACCGCGAGGGAGCAGGCCATGCGCTACATCGGTCTCGACGTCGGCCGCGACTACGCTCACGTCGCGGCCGTCGAGGGGGGCGGGCCGGCCCGCCGGCTGCCCCGCCTCGTGATGGGCGACGAGTTCCGGGCCTTCGCGGCCACCCTCGGGCCCGACGATGCTGTGGCGCTCGAGGCCTCCACCAACACCTGGGCCCTGGCCGACCTGCTCGGCCGCCACGCGGGGTCGGTCGTCGTGTCCAACCCGCTGCGGACGAAGGCGATCGCCTCGGCCAAGCGCAAGACCGACGACATCGACGCGGCGACCCTGGCCGAGCTCCTCGCGGCCGACTACCTGCCGCCGGTCTGGCAGCCCGACGAGACGACCCGGCGGCTGCGCCGGCTCGTCTCGCACCGGGCCGGGCTCGTCCGTGAGCGGACGGCGGTCCGCAACCGGGTCGTCGCGGTCCTCTCGCGACAGCTGCTCCGTTCTCCCGCGACCGACCTGTTCGGGGTCCGGGGCCGGACCTGGCTGGCAGCGCTCGAGCTGCCGGTCGAGGAACGCCTGGCCCTCGACGCCGCGCTGCTGCTCGACGCCGTGCTCACCGGGCAGGTCCAGGCCGCCGAGCGGGCGATCGCGACCGCGGTCGTCGACGATCCCCGGGTCCGGCGGCTGCTCACGATCCCGGGCATCGGCCTCGTCGTCGCGGCGTCGATCCTCGCGGTCGTGGGTGACGTCTCCCGGTTCGACCGGCCGGCGAAGCTCGTCTCCTACCTGGGCCTCGATCCCCGGGTCCGCCAGTCCGGCGACCGACCGGCGATGCGCGGCCACATCAGCCGGGCAGGCCAGGCGCATGCCCGGGGCTTGCTGTGCGAGGCCGCCCACTCCGCCGTCCGCTCGCCGGGACCACTGGCCGGGTTCCATGCCCGCATCAAGGCGAGGCGCGGCGGCGGGGTGGCGATCGTGGCGACCGCCCGCAAGCTGGCGGTGCTCGTCTGGCACCTGCTCGCGAAGGAGGAGGACTGCCGCTTCTCGCCCCCGGCCCGGACCGCGTACAAGTTGCGGCAGCTCGACCGGCTCGCGGGACGGTCAGGGACGCGGCCGTCGCACCGGGGAGCGACTGGTTCGAGCCACGACCGAGGTCGGGCAAGGCTGCGCGGCGGGCATGATCCCCATGACCCCGCCCTTCGCCACGCGATCGACCGCGTCCACCCAGACGTTACATCGTCGTCCGGGACTTGACACTTTCATCCGTAGGGCGCGCGGCGGGTCGCGGGTGCCGCCCCGCGTTCGCTATCCTCCGCGCACCGTGCGCCTCGTCGAGATCCGCCTCCTGGAAGGGCCGAACCTCTACCGCCTCGAGCCGGCGGTGAAGGTCGAGGTCGCCGTGCGGGGCGAGGCGGCCTGGCACGGCGAGCGGGACGCGGCCGAGGGCGTCGCGACGGGCCTCTGGGCCAACGTCCCGCCGAGCCGCCGCCCGGCGGACGTCGCCCGCCTGGCCGGCTGGTGCGGCAGGCTTCGCGAGGAGGCGGCGAAGGGGCCCGCGGCCGAGGTCCGCGTCCATCGCGGGGCCGACCCTCGCCACTGGGTCGTCTCCTTCCCCTGGCACGGCGCCGAGCGGGCCCGGACCCTTGCCGAGGCCGCCTGGCAGCTGGCCGGCCGGGAGCGCCTGGATCCCGAAGGCGTCCACTCGGACCACCCCGATGTCGTGGCGGCCGTGTGGCGGATCGCGGGAGCCACCGCCCACGGCCCCACGATGGTCCCGGACGCCGCCCGCCGGATCCCCGTCGTCTCGATCTCCGGGACGAACGGCAAGAGCACGGTGACCCGGATGATCGCCCACATCCTGGGGCGCGCCGGACACCGGGTCGGCATGACGACGTCCGACGGGATCGTCGTCGACGGACGCGTGCTGGAGCCCGGCGACTGGACCGGCCCGGGCGGGGCGGCGGCGATCCTCGGCCGGGGCGACGTCGGCGTGGCGGTCCTGGAGACCGCCCGCGGCGGGATCCTCCTGCGCGGCGTCGGCTACGAGAGCAACGAGGCCAGCGTCCTGACGAATGTCAGCTCCGACCATCTCGACCTGCAGGGGATCCACACGCTCGGGGAGCTGGCCGCGGTCAAGGCCGTGATCTGCCGGATCACGAGGCCCGACGGCTGGGTGGTCCTCAATGCCGACGACCCGCACGTGGCGGCCGTCGCGGGCCTCGTCCGCGCGCACGTCGCCTTCTTCTCGCTGGAGGCCGAGCCGCTGCCGATCCTGGCTGCCCACGTGGAGCGGCGCGGGCGGGCGTACCTCGTGCGGCGCGGGACGCTGGTCGAGGTCGAGGCCGGCGACGTGCGCCAGATCGTCGGCGTCGATGAGATCCCGGCGACGCTTGGCGGGCTGGCGCGCCACAACGTGGCGAACGCCCTGGCCGCGGCCGGTGGGGCCCGGGGGATGGGGGCGACGATCGAGCAGGTGGCGGACGGCCTGCGGGACTTCCGGCCGTCGACCGATCGATCGCCGGGCCGCCTCAACATCTTCCGGCACGGGAAGCAGGTCGTGATCGTCGACTACGCCCACAACGAGGCGGGCCTCGAGGCGCTCCTCGACGTCGCTGACGGCATCGCCGCCGGGGGCGCGGCCCCGACCTGGCCGGTGACCCTCATCGTCGGGGCGGCCGGCGATCGCCCGGACGACACGATCCGCGGGATCGGGCGGATCGCCGCCCGGCGGGCCGGGCGGGTCGTGATCAAGGAGACCCTGGCCTACCTGCGGGGCCGCGACCGGCAGGAGATGGTCGACGTGCTCCGGGCGGGGATCGCGGAGGGCGCGGCCGAGGTCGCCGCGGCCGGTCACGCCGACGCGATCGACGCCGCGGCCGTCCCGGTCCACGAGACGGAGGTGGGCGCGCTGCGCGCCGAGCTGGTCCGCGCGGCAGGCCCCGACGCCCGCGGGCGGGCGGACCAGCCGGGCGTCATCGCCGTCACGTGCCACGCCGAGCGCGACGACGTCCTGCGCCTCCTCGCCGACCTCGGCGCCCGACCCGTGGACACGGCCGCGGACCTGCAGGCGCTGGTTCCCCGCCCTGCGACGCGCCCGCGGCACGGGCAGGCGCCTACCCGGGCGGGGCGTCCAGCTCGCCCGGGTCGCTGATGGCCGTGGCCCCGCCCGGCGCGCCGAGCAGCTCGTTGGCGAGCCGGTAGATGCCCACCGTGTCGTCCACGCAACAGACGACAAGGTCGCCGGGCACCGCCTGCCGGATCGCGGCCCGCACGGCCGCGGTCTCGTCGAGGATCTTGTCGACCTTGGTCGTGATGGCTGCGCCCTTCGCCCGGGCCGCCCGGATCCCGGCCGCCACGTTCTCCGCCGATTCGCCCGGCGGGCGGCCGCGCAGGTTGCGGTCCTCGCGAACGAAGATCTCGTCGAACGCGCCCGCCGCCAGGTACCCGTAGTCGCGCTGGTCCGCGTCGCGGCGATCACCGGGGATCCCGATGACGCCGATCGCCCGGCCGCCGTGGGCCTGGGCGCCGGCCTTCGCGGGCACGGGCTCGACCATGCGGCGCACGAAGTCGGCCAGCTGGCGCATGCCGTCGACGTTGTGGCTGTAGTCGATGATGAAGCGGATCCCCCCCTGCTCCACGAGGTTGAGCCGGCCGGGCGCCTGGAAGAACGAGGTGGTGAACGTCCGCAGGCCCTGGCGGATGTCGTGGAGGTGGGCGCCGGCCGACCAGGCCGCGGCGGCGGCGGCGAGCGCGTTGGCCACGTTCATGCGGGCCTTGCCGCCGAACGTGGCCGGGATGAGGTGCGTGTAGACGACCGGCATCGTGCGGGGGCCGAGGCGGAGGGCCATCATCTCGCCCGCGGGGCCGGGCTGGAGCACGAAGGCGGCGCCGCCGCGCCCGCAGTGCGAGTCGACCCGGTCCCAGCCCTCGCTCCCCTTCTCGGTCGCCATGCTGAAGAAGACGACCCGGCCGTCGGCGCTGCCGGCCATCCGGGCGACCAGCGGGTCCTCGGCGTTGAGCACGGCCGTCCCGCTCTTGGGGACGGCGTCCACCAGCACGCTTTTCACGGCGGCGAGCTGGCGGATGGTGTCGATCCCGCCCAGGCCCAGGTGGTCGCCGGTGACGTTGGTGACCACGGCCACGTCGTTGCGGTCGTAGCCCAGGCCCTCCCGGACGATCCCGCCGCGGGCCACCTCGAAGACGGCCATGTCCACGGTCGGGTTCTGGAGGACCATCTGGGCCGACCTCGGCCCCGACATGTCGCCCTTCTTCGTGAGCCGTCCGTCGATGACGATCCCGTCGGTCGAGGTCATCCCGACGCGCCGGCCCATCAGCTTGAAGACGTGGGCGATCATCCGGACCGTGGTCGTCTTGCCGTTCGTGCCCGTGACGGCGACGATCGGGATCCGGGCCGGGGCGCCGGGCGGGAAGAGGAGGTCGAGCACGGGCTTCGCCACGTACTGCGGCTCGCCCTCGGTGGGGTGGGTGTGCATCCGGAAGCCCGGTGCCGCGTTGACCTCCACGATGCCGCCCCCGGTCTCGCGGACGGGCTCGGTGATGTCGGGGCAGATGAAGTCGATCCCGGCGATGTCGAGACCGACGATGCGGGCCGCCGTCTCCGCGATCTCGACGTTGTCCGGGTGGGTCTCCATGGTCCGGTCGATCGAGGTCCCGCCGGTCGACATGTTGCCGGTGAGGGCCAGCTTGATCCACGCGCCCGCCGGGGGCACGTCGTCGAGGCCGAAGCCCTGCTCGGCCACGATCGCCTCGGCCGCGGAATTGACGGTGATCCGGGTGAGCACCTTCTCGTGCCCGATCCCGCGCCGCGGGTCGCTGTTGGCGACCTCGACGAGCTGGCGGATGGTGTGCTCGCCGTCCCCGGTCACCGAGGCGGGGATCCGCTGGGCCACGGCCGCCAGCTTCCCCCCGATCACGAGGACGCGATAGTCATTGCCCTCGATGAACGACTCCACCACCACGTCGCCGCCCCGGCTCTGGCGCTTCGCCTCGGCGAAGTGGCCGCGTACCGCGTCCGCGTCGCGCAGGTCGAGGCCGACCCCGCGGCCGTGGTTGCCGTCGAGCGGCTTGACCACGACCGGGTAGCCCAGGCGGTCGGCTGCCGCGACCGCCTCGTCGGCCGTCTCCACGACCTCCGCCCGCGGCACGGGCAGGCCGGCCGCCGAGAGGAGCTGGTTCGTCAGGCTCTTGTCCGAGGCGATGTCCACGGCGATGCCCGACGTCTTGCTCGTCATCGTGGCCCGGATCCGCTGCTGGTGGACGCCCTGGCCCAGCTGGACCAGCGAGTAGCGGTCGAGGCGCAGGACGGGGATGTCGCGGGCGATCGCCTCGTCGACGAGGGCCTGCGTAGACGGCCCGAAGGCCAGCCGCTCGGCGAGACGGATGAGCCGCTCCATCTCGGCTTCGAGGTCGAAGGCGAACGCGGGATCGTCCGGATCGACGAGGTGGTTGACCAGGCGGACGGCCATCCTGCCCGCCTCCAGCCCGACCTGCTCCTCGCGGTACTCGTAGATGACGTTGTACCGACCCTCGGCTCCGGCCGAGCGGGTCTTGCCGTGGCGGACCTCGGTCCCGGCCAGGTTCTGGAGCTCCAGCGCCACGTGCTCGGCGACGTGGCCCATCCACGTCCCGTCGCGGAGCCGGCTCACGAACCCCCCGCGGCGGCCGAGCGAGCAGGCGTGATCGTCGAGCGTCGGCAGCATCCCGACGAGGGCGTCGGTGAAGTGCGGGATCGTGCTCGACGGCCAGCGCTCGAGGTCCCCGAGGTCCACGAGCATCCGGATGACGGGCCTGGGGGACCAGTAGTTGGGACCGCGCAGGACGCGGCTCTCGAGGATCCGGAGTGTCGGCCGGGCCTGCTCGACGCCGGCGGGGGCCGGGGCGATCGGTTCGGGGGCCGCCTGCTCCGGGGCCGGCGCGGGTGTGGCTCGCGGACGGGCGGGGCGGGCCAAGGCGGCTACTCCGAGGCGATCTCGCCGGCGCCGAGCGAGCGGAGGGCCGGCGTCGCGATCCGGGCGCGCCGCCGGAGGTCGAACCGGTAGCCGGCGGGCAGCGAGTGCATCACCACGTTGCTGATCATGAGCGGCCGGTAGCCGGAGACCTCCCAGGCGTCGGTCTCGGCGGCCGTCCCGTCCACGATGGTCACGCTCCCGCGGCCGATCACCTCGAGCACCTGGTCGGGCGTCACGACGCCGGCGGTGTCCTCGTCGATGCCGATCCCGAGCAGGCTCGGGTTCTGGGCGACCAGGGCGAGCAGCCGACCGAGGCGGTTCCGCTGCTGGAAGTGCTGGTCGATGATCACGCCGGGGAGAAGCCCCAGGCCGACACTGATCTGGGCCATCCGCTGCTTCGGGGTCAGGCCGGAGGCGCCGAAGGCGATCATGTGGGTCGAGAGCGCGGAGGCGCCGGCGCTCGTGCCGGCCACCACGGCGCCCGCCCGGTGGCGCTCCTCGATGGCCCGGGACAGCCGCGTGCCGCCGATCGTCGAGGAGAGGCGGAGCTGGTTCCCGCCGGTGAGGAAGACGCCGGACGCGAGGTCGACGAGCGCGGCGAGCTCGTCGTCGTTGGCCGCCGGCCGGGCCTGGGCGAGGATGGGGTCCACCCGTGCCGCCCCGAGATCGGTGAAGACCTGCCGGTAACGCTCGCCCACCTCCACCGCGAACGACGAGGCGGTCGCCACGACCGCGATCCGCGCGGCGCGGCCGCCGGCGAGCGCGACGAACCGGTTGAGGATGACCCGGTCGCGGATCTTGTCCTCCGCGCCGCCGATCACGATCAGATAGCCGGTTGGCATGGGTCCGCGGAGTATACCGGCGCCCGGAGCGCCCGTGCCATACTCGGCCGGCCATGTCCCAACCGGCGGCGCTCCAGGGCCCTGCCCCCCCGCACCCGCACGCCGGCGTCCTGCGGCGCGCGCTCCGGCGCGAGGTGGCCCGGATCCGGCAGCCGCGCCACGTCGCCGCCATCCTCCTCCTCGGCGTCGCCGGCGGGTTCGGGATCGCCGCGCTCTTCGCCCGCGGGGAGCTCGCCGGCGCCGACGCGCGCGCCTACTGGGCGGCCGTCCGGATCTGGCTCAACGGCGGCGACCCGTACCACCCGGTCGGACCCTTCATGCCCTACGTCTACGCGCCGTGGCTCCTCCCCGGGTTCGTGCCCTGGGCCCTCCTGCCCTGGGACGTCGCCTGGTTCACCTGGCGGGCGACCAGCGTCGTCCTGCTCCTGTGGACGATCGGGTGGGCCTACCGGGTCCGCCCCCTGGCGACGGGCATCGCGGTCGCCGTCCTCGGCTTCTCGTTCGCGGCGAACCTCGACACGGGAAACGCCAACCTCGTCCTCGTCTTCATGATCTGGGCGGCCCAGTTCACCGCGCCGCGCACCGCCGGCTTCCTGTGGGCCCTCGCGACCGCCCTCAAGTGGGTGCCGCTGCTCTTCCTGCCGCTGCTCGCGCCCCGCGGGCGCGCCTGGGGCGTCGGCTTCCTCGCCGTCGCGATCGCCCTGTCCGCGCTCACGCTCGACGCGACCATGGTCCAGCTGCAGGTCCTGTTCGCGTTCCCGCGCCCGGCGCGCGTCGACTACCTGGTCCTGCTCTGGTGCCTCGTCCCCTGGCTCTGGCGGCACCCGGACCCGCTCCACTACCTCCGGGCGGCGACGTGGATCGGCTGGGGGCGGGGCTGGCTGGCCGACCTGCGGCGGCCGCGCGGCCTCGAGACCCGCTTCCGGCGCGCCTTCGGGATCACGCCGACGTAGGTTCCGGCGCCTCCGCGGAGGGCCCGGCGGCTCCGGCCGCGAGGCGCGGCTCCCGGACGGGCCGCAGGAGGAGCGCGCCAGCCCCGTAGCAGGCGATGCCGACGAGCATCGCCGCTCGCGGCCCGGTCCCGGGATCGACCGCGACGCTGACCGTGTCCATGACCAGCTTGAGGGCCACCGCGATCGCCACGATGCCCGAGGAGGCCGTGGCCACGTTGCTGATCCCCATGTAGCGGCCCGACGCGGCCTTCGGGATGATGTCGGTCATCAGGGCCCAGTCGACGGCGAGGAAGGCGCCGCTCCCCACGCCGAAGAGCCCGGCCCCGACGAGGGCGACCGGGACGCCGGGAGCGACCGCGACGATCGCCAGCCCGGCAGCTCCGAGCGCGCAGGCGGCGTAGATGATGGGCTTGCGCCCGATCCGGTCGGAGGCCCGGGCCGCGGGCACCACGGCCAGGACGTTGCCGGCGGTGACCACGCCGAGCACCCCGAGCAGGGCGATCCCGGCGTCGGTCGTGTCGAGCGCCAGGCTCCGGTCGAGGAAGAAGGCGGCCCCGTTGACGAGGACGCCGGCCCCCGCGAGGACGAAGAAGCGCGAGCCGACGAGGAAGAGGAAGCTCCGCTCGCGGAGGATGTCGGTCCCCCAGGCCTCCCGGGCCACGGCCAGCCACGAGCGGCCGTTGCGGGCACGTGCCGGAGGGCCGTCGTCGACGCGGACCACGACGCTGAGCATCGTGGCGAGCTCGATGGCTCCCAGGCTCATCGTGGCCACGAAGAACGCCGACGGGACGGTCGCGTAGAGGGCGAGCGCCAGGGCTGCGATCCCGAAGCCGGCCACGTTGCCGAGGACGCTGAAGAGGCCCACCAACGATGACGCGATCCCGACCTGGTGGTCGGGCACCAGGTCGGGGACGTAGCCCTGGAAGGGTCCCTGGGCGAAGTTGGAGCTGACCTGCAGGAGGACGACGAAGACGGCGATCGCGAGCACCGTGTTCGAGGAGGCGATGCCCAGGAGGAAGGCGACGTCGAGCACCGAGCCGATGACGATGTACGGCTTGCGGCGGCCCCAGCGCGAGATGGTGTAGTCGCTGAGCGTGCCGACCGTGGGCTGGACGAGCATCGCGATGAAGGCGCCGAAGGCGGTCATCCGGAAGAGGGCATCCCCCTCCGTGTTCGGGGGCACGAGCGCCTCGGCCACCAGGCGGTTGGCGAGGATGGCGCTGATCCCGCCCATGACCGCGGTGAGGCCGAGCCAGTAGAGCGAGAGCCGGACCAGCTGCCAGGCCGGGAGCGTGGCCGTGGGGCGTCCGACCTCGTCGACGCCCGTCGTCGCCCGGTCATCCATGAGCGCCCTCCGCCCGACCCCCGCGCGGCCAGTATCGAGCCACCCCGGGCGATGTCAACGAGCGGGCCGGTCGCCCTGCCGCGCCAGGCGCCCTCGGACGTCGTCCTCCCAGCCCGGGAAGTAGCGGCCGATCACCGGCAGGTCGAACGCCCGCAGGATCGACGAGGCGGGCTCGCGCTCGAGGAGGAAGGCGAAGGCCGCGCGGACGAGGCGCTCGGGGTCGACCGCGTCCGGGTCCAGGCGGGCGAGGTCGCCGTGGGCCACGGTCACCCGGTGCTCGGTGACGAAGGCCCCCGAGCGCACGCGCACGAGGCACAGCCAGCCGACGCCGTCGCGGCCGCAGCGGACGTCGACGCCGGCTTCGGTCACAGGACGTCCTCCGCGCGCCGGCCCGGCTCCCCCTGGCAGCGCGGGCACCAGTTGGTGGTCCGCGGCAGCTCGCCGTGGCGCCGGGCCGCGATCGGCGTGCCGCAGCGTCGGCACGGCCGGCCGGAGCGGCGGTAGACCCAGAGCCGGGACCCGGACGACACCGACCGGGCAGCCGGGCCCGTCGCGTTCGCGGCGCCCGGGTCGAGCGGCGACGCGGCGCCCCCGCCGGCGGGGCCCGTCGTGACCCGGACGGCGGCGTCGCGGTTGGCCAGGAGGAGCGCCCGGGTGCGGTCCACGAGTCGCCCGAGCGTCGCCTGGTCGAGATCGCCGACCCGCGCGAACGGATCGACCCGCTCGATGAAGAGGACCTCGCTCCGGTACACGTTGCCCGCCCCGGCGAGGGCCCGCTGGTCGAGGAGCGCCTCGCCGATCGCCCGGCCGGCCCGCGCCGGATCCCGCAGGCGCTGCAGCGCCTCGTCGCGGTCGAAGGCGTCGGCCGTCGCGTCCGGGCCCAGCCCGGCGAGCGGCGGGTGGAGGCTCTCGGCGCGGGTCTCGAGCAGCTCGACGACCGGGGCGTCGATGCAGACGGCGACGGCGCCCTCGACCTCGAGCACCAGCACTGCCCGCCCGGCTGGCCGCCGCCACGACTCGCCGGGCCGGTAGCGGTGCCAGGAGCCGTGCATCCGCAGGTGCGTCCGCAGCTCGAGCCCGTTGCCGAACCGGATGAGGAGGTTCTTGCCGACCGCGTCGACCGCGGCCACCGAGGCGCCGACGATCCGCTCGACCTGCGGCCCGGGGACCCGGGCCCGCGCCGCCGTCACCGCCCGGCCGACGAGGTGCGGTCGCAGCCCCGCGGCGGTCCGGTAGAGCGTGTCGCCCTCGGGCATCGGTCGCCGCGCCTCAGCGTCCCAGCCGGAGGGCCAGGCCGCGATAGCCCGGCACGAAGCCGGCGCCGACGAGGCGCGCTCGCCACGGGTGGTCGGGGCCGAGCGGCGCCCCGTCGACGCGAGAGACGACGAGCTCGCGGAGCCGGCCCTCGCCGAGCAGCCCGCCCAGGGCCGCCAGGGCGAGGCCCGCCCGATCGGGATCATCGGCCGCCGGGAACGTCGCCAGCCCCTTGCCACCGCGCTCCACGTAGAGGACCGCGACGCCGTCCACGAGCGCCACGTGGGCCCCGGCGGCACGCTGGAACGGGCGCCGGTCGTCGGCGCCGCGGCGCGGCCAGGCCAGCGCGGCGCCGTACGGCTGGGCGGGATCGGCGGCGGCGAGGAGGTCGACCCGGGGCCGCTCCGGGTCGGGCTCGCGGACCGCGCGGAGGCGGTCGATCGCGCCGGCGAGGGCAAACTGGGCCGCGCCCAGCCCGTCGACGAAGTAGCCCCGCCGGATCCGGCCGGCCTCCTCCAGGGCCCGCAGCACGGGATAGACGGCGGCAAACCCACCCTCGACACCCTCGCCGATGACGGCCTCGCGGGTCAGGACGCCGTGACGATCGAGCAGGGCCAGGGCCAGGGCGTGGAGGCGCTCCGTGGCCCCGGGCGCGGCCGGCGCGTCCCCGCCCTCCACGAGCGACCAGCGCCCCGCGGCCTCGGGCGGCCCCAGCGTCGCCAGGCGGCCCGGCCGCGGCCGGCGGTCGCCGCCCGGGCGCTTCCAGCGCAGCGCCCGCAGCGGGGCGAAGGTGTCGTTCGTGACCTCGCCGGCCCAGGCGAGGTCCCACAGCGCGTCGAGGACCTCGCGGTCCGATCCCCCGCCGGCCGCGACGAAGAGCTCGCGGTAGAACGACGCGCCGCGCCGCCCGAGCCACTCCCGGATCGACCCGTGGCGCGGCCCGTCCGGCCGTGACACGTCGGCACGCCGGGAGGCCGCGAGCGCCGCCCGCAGGACGTCGCCCCGGCCCGGCCGGAACAGCGCGATCCGCCCGTCGTCGCGGCCGAGTGGCCCGCAGCCGACCCAGGCCACCTCGCCCAGGGCGCCCAGCTCGTCGAGAAGCCGCGGCTGGTAGCCCGGGACCCGGGCCGGGAGCACGTCGCGCTCCAGGACCGAGGCGGGGATCGGGACGCCCGACAGCTGGTCCACGACCTCGGCGAGGCGCTCCAGCGCCGCCTGGCCGCGCGGCGGGGGTGGCGGCTCGGCACCGGCGGTCCCCGTCACCCGCGCCGCGGCCACGCCCTGCCAGGCGGGCAGGAAGCGGGCCAGCGTCGCCTGCTCCACGGGCTCCACCTCGCGGCGCAGCCGTGCCAGGGAGCGGCGGCGCAGCAGCCGCAGCACGTCCGGGTCGCACCATTCGCGCTCGACGCCGCCCGGCCGGAACTCACCGCGCAGGAGCGAGCCGGCCTCGACGAGCCGCGTCAGCGCCTCCTCGACGATCCCGATCGGGAGCCCCCAGCGGAGGGCCGGCTGTGCCGCCAGGAACGGCGCGTGGGTCCGCGCCCAGCGGGCGAGGAGGCCGCCCAGGGCGTCGCGCGTCTCCCCGAGGAAGGCGGCGGGCGTGCCCGGCGGCGGCTGGGCGCCCGTGGCGTCGCGGTACCGCGCCGCGTCCTCCACGGCGATCCAGCGCGCCTCGCCCGCGATCCGGACGACGATCGCGCGCCGCGTGGCCGCCAGCGTCTCCAGCCACTCCCCGGCGGCGGCGGCGGCGCCCCGGGTCCGCGCCGCGACCTCGTCGGCGGACAGGTCGCCGAGGCGGCGCAGGAGGTCCGCCACCTGGTCCACCGACCCGGCCCGGCGCTCGTCGACGAGGGCCTGCCGCTCGAGCTCGGTCTCCTCGAGCGCCGCCGGGTCGAGGAGCTCGCGGAGCTCCTCCTGGCCGAGCAGCTCGCGGAGGAGGTCGCGGTCGAGGGCGAGCGCCTGCGCCCGCCGCTCCGCGAGGGGAGCGTCGCCCTCGTACATGTAGGCCGCCACGTAGTCGAAGAGGAGCGACGAGGCGAACGGCGTCGCCCGCGGGGTCTCGACGCGGTGGACCGCGACCTCGCGCCGCTCCACGCCGCGCAGCACGTCGCGCAGGGCGGGCAGGTCGAAGACGTCGGCCAGGCACTCGCGGTAGGTCTCGACGAGGATCGGGAAGCTGCCGTAGCGGCTGGCGACCGCGAGGAGGTCGGCGGCCCGCTGGCGCTGCTGCCAGAGGGGCGTCCGCGTGCCCGGCCGGCGGCGCGGCAGGAGCAGGGCCCGGGCGGCGTTCTCCCGGAAGCGCGCCGCGAAGAGCGCCGTGCTGCCCACCGCCGCCACGACGAGGTCCTCGACGCCGTCCGCGTCCGGGAAGAGGTCGTCCTCGACGCCGTCGAGATCGCCGTCGGGGAGGCGGATCGCGATGCCGTCGTCGGACCAGATGCTGGCCACCTCGGCGCCGAGCCGCTCGCGCAGGCGCGCCTCGATCGCCATCGCCCAGGGGGCGTGGACGCGGCCGCCGAACGGCGTCAGGATGACGAGCCGCCAGTCGCCCAGCTCGTCGCGGAAGCGCTCGACGACGATCCGGCGATCGGTCGGGAGGGCCCCGGCCGCCTCGCGCTCGTCCTCCAGGTAGGCGACCAGGTTCTCGGCCGCCAGCGGGTCGAGGTGGTGGCGCTCGGCCAGCCGGGCCAGGGCGGCCGCCCGGCCCTTCGCCCCGCGGGCGAGGTCGCCCTCCACCTCGCGCACGAAGGCCCCCAGGGCGCGGCCGAGCTCGATCGGGCGCCCGACGGCGTCGCCCTTCCAGAAGGGGAGCTTGCCCGGCTGCCCGGGGGCGGGCTCGACGATCACGCGGTCGGGCGTGATCTCGGCGACCCGCCAGCTGCTGGCGCCGAGCACGATCACGTCGCCGTGCATCCCGGCCCGCAGCTCGTAGACCATCTCCTCGTCCAGCTCGCCGACCCGCCGGCCGGGCGTCCCGGCCTCGCCGGCCACGAAGACGCCGTAGAGGCCCCGATCGGGGATCGTGCCCCCCGAGGTGACCGCGACGACGCGCGCGTCGCGGCGGCCGTCCACCGTGTCCGCCACCCGGTCCCAGGCGAGGCGCGGCTTCAGCTCCGCGAACTCGTCCGACGGGTAGGCGCCGGCCAGCATGGCCAGGACGCCCTCGAGTGCCTCGCGGGTGATCGTCTCGAACGGCATCGCCCGGGCGACGACGGCGTGCAGGTCCGCCACCGTCCAGCGATCCATGACGGTCATGGCGACGACCTGCTGGGCGAGGACGTCGAGGGGGGTGCGGGGGATCGCCGTCGCCTCGATGGCGCCCTCGCGCATCCGCTCGGCGACGACGGCGCACTCGAGGAGGTCGCCGCGGTACTTCGGGAAGATGACGCCGCTGCTCACCTCGTCGACCTGGTGCCCAGCGCGGCCGATCCGCTGCAGGCCGCGGGCGACCGACGTCGGCGATTCGACCTGGATGGCGAGATCGATCGCCCCCATGTCGATCCCGAGCTCGAGCGAGCTGGTCGCCACGAGCGCCGGGAGCCGGCCCTCCTTGAGCGCCTCCTCGATGGCGACCCGCTGCTCCCGGGCGATCGACCCGTGATGGGCCCGCACGAGGTCCTCGCCGGCCAGCTCGTTGAGGCGCTGGGCAAGGCGCTCGGCGAGGCGCCGGCTGTTGACGAAGACCAGCGTGCTGCGGTGGCTCCGGATCAGCTCCAGGATGCGGGGGTGGATCGCCGGCCAGATGCTCACCCGCATCTCGCCCCCGGCCGCCGGGCCGCCGGGCTGCTCCTCGAGGGGCAGCGCCTCGCCGAGCCGGCTCATGTCCTCGACCGGAACGACGACCCGCAGGTCGAGGCGCTTCTTCGTCCCGGCGTCCACGATCGCGACGTCGCGCCCCGGGCCGACCCCCGCCAGGAACCTCCCGATCGCATCGAGCGGGCGCTGCGTCGCCGAGAGGCCGATCCGCTGGAGCGGCGCCGCATCGGGGCCGCGGAGGTGCTCGAGGCGTTCGAGGGAGAGCGCCAGGTGCGCGCCGCGCTTCGTCCCCGCGATGGCGTGGACCTCGTCGACGATCACGGCCTCCACGCCGCGCAGGGTTTCGCGGGCGCCGGACGTCAGGAGGAGGTACAGCGATTCCGGCGTCGTGATCAGGATCTCTGGCGGGCTCTTGGCCAGCGCCCGTCGCTCGTCCGACGGCGTGTCGCCGGTCCGCGAGGCGATCGAGACCGGCCGCACCGGTGTCCCCAGGCGCTTCCCCGCCAGGGCGATCCCGGCCAGCGGGGCCCGGAGGTTCCGCTCCACGTCGTAGGTCAGGGCCTTGAGGGGGCTGACGTACAGGATCCGCACGGAGGCGCCGGCGGCGGCCGAGGGCGGGGGCGCCGGCGAGCGGACGAGGCGGTCGAGGCCCCACAGGAAGGCGGCCAGCGTCTTGCCACTGCCGGTCGGGGCGTGCAGGAGCACGTGGCCGCCCGCGGCGATCGCCGCCCAGCCGTCGACCTGGGCCCGGGTGGGGGCGGCGAAGGCGCCCCGGAACCAGGCGGCGACGGGCAGCGCGAACCGGGCGAGCGGGTCCTTCTCGGGCGCCGTCGCGGTTGGGCCGGTGGGAGCGACGGATCGGCGGCTCACGGGCCGCGAGTATACGGCGCGCGGGCTAAACCGACCGGATGTTCTAGCCCGGCCATCCTCCGCGCGCCCGGTCCCGGACCGGGCGCGGCATGGATTCGGTCGGCCGCGGCCCAGTCATGGAGCGGCCCCGCCGGCCCGGGACCGGCGGGGCCCAGTGCCCGCGCTCGCGCAGGGTCGGCTGGCGCCGGCCCGGATCGATCAGGCGGTCGCAGCCCGCCAGCTGTCGTCGCCGGCACCCGAGAAGAGCCAGCGCCGGATGCCGGCCCCGGCGCTCTGCCGGACGGTCGCGTCGACGCCGTAGTAGTTGCCGGCCCCGAGGACCGCCAGCCCGAACGTCATCACCGCGTAGGTCAGGTGCTGGTTCACGATCCCGAACTCGAAGTTCCAGGCGGCCACGAAGAAGAACAGCATCATCAGCGTGCCCATCGCAGCGCCGAACCGGGTGAACAGCCCGAGGATCAGGGAGATCCCGATGCCGACCTGCCCCAGCGGCACGAGGTAGCCGAGGGCCGTCATCGCCCCGCTGTTGCCCGCGAGGCCGACCCAGAAGTCGTGGGTGGGGTTGAAGACCGTGCCGTCGGCGACCTGGCCGCTCACGAACGGCCAGCCCAGCGAGCCGAGTGTTCCGAACTTCAGGAACCCGGCGGCGGACCAGGTGCCCAGGCCCTCGCCGAGGATCTTCTCCAGGCCGGCCCACAGAAAGATGATTCCGATGACCACTCGGCCGAGGGCGATCGCGAGTGCATGCCGGCGATCGTGAACCTTCATGGGACGCGTTCTCCTTCCATCTGCAGTGCCGCCCGGGCGCGGCACGGTTGTCCATTGCCGGCAACATTGGGCAACACATGCGCACATGCAGATGTATGCCGCCGGCAGGCGACACGATGCACTCTCGGGCACGGATCGCGCAAGGGCTGGGGGCCGGCCGCCGCGAACGCGCAGGCAGGCCGCGGCGGACGCGCCAGCCTGCGCGGCGGATCAGATGGCGGGGTGCGCCTCGTGGAGCAGCGCCGGCTCGAGGATCTCGTCGACGAGGCCCATCTCCAGGCACTCGTCGGGTCCCAGGAAGCGCTCGCGGCCCGACCAGATGAAGCGTCGCCACCAGGCGGCGTCCTTGTGGCCGGTCCGGTGAGCGAACAGGTCGGCGACCGTCTCCTGGTAGTGCTCGGACAGGTCCTGGTAGTCCTTGAAGATGCGCTCGTCCTCGCCGGACAGGATCCAGTGCGTGGAATGGAGCATCAGCGTCCCGTAGCGGCCGATGGAGCGGTGGTCGCCGGCCTGGCTGACGATGGCCCCCATGGAGTACGCGTAGCCCAGGACGACCGTGTTGATCCGGACGTCGTGGCTCCGTCGCATCCGGTTGATCATCTCCATCATCGCCAGCCCGTCCCCCACCGAGCCGCCACCGGAGTTGATGTAGACGGTGATCGGCTGGTCGTGCTGGCCGCGGCGGGGCACGGCCATGAGCAGGAGCGACTTCGCGAAGTCCTCCGCGTGGGGCGGATCGATGTCGGTGACGAAGTAGGCGCCCGTCGCGTCGAGCGCCATCCGCCGCATCTGGGCCTCGGCAAGGAGGGCGCCGAGGTCCGGCACGCGCATGCCCACGTCCGTCTCCCATCGTGCGGCGACGCGGCCCGCGCCCGCCGCCGGTCCCCCGGCCGCGGTCGGGGCGTCGCCCTCGCTCGAGCGTAGCGCGCCAAGGGGCGGTCCGCGCGTGCCGTTCGGCCGGACCTGTCCTGCCGCCGGTCCGCTAGGATGCGCGCATGTTCGGCCTCGACTTCGTGATCGTCCTCATCGTCATTCTCGCCGTCGTCCTGGTCTGGCGCGGCCCGAAGATCCTCCCCAAGTGGGGCGAGACCCTGGGCCGCGGCGTGAAGGCGACCCGCCGGGAGGTCTCCGAGATGCAGGACGAGGCGAAGAAGAAGGACGACGGCGCGCCGCCTGCCTGACCCGCCTGCCCCGTGATCCGCCTCCTGGCCGCCTTCCTCCGTCCCTACTGGCGGGCGCTCGCCCTCGTGATCAGCCTCCTGCTGATCCAGTCGCTGGCGAATCTCTACCTCCCCGAGCTCAACGCCGACATCATCAACAACGGTGTCGCGAAGGGGGACACGGACTACATCGTGCGGACCGGCGGCGTCATGCTCGGCGCGACCGTGCTGCTCGGGGTCGCCTCGATCATCGCCGTCTACTGGGGCGCGAAGACCGCGATGGCGTTCGGCCGTGATGTGCGCGGCGCCGTCTTCCGCGCGGTCGAGACGTTCTCGCAGGTCGAGGTGAGCCACTTCGGGCCGGCCTCGCTCATCACCCGCAACACGAACGACGTCCAGCAGGTCCAGATGGTCGTCCTCATGGGCCTGACGGTCATGGTCACGGCCCCGATCATGATGGTCGGGGGGCTGATCATGGCCCTCCGCCAGGACGTCCCGCTGACCGGGCTCCTGTTCGTGATCGTCCCGATCATGGCCGTGATCATCGGGCTGCTCGTGCGGCGGGCCATGCCCCTCTTCCGGGACATGCAGCGCCGGATCGACCGGATCAACCAGGTCATGCGCGAGACGCTGGCGGGGATCCGCGTGATCCGGGCCTTCGTCCGGACCGACTACGAGGAGCGGCGGTTCGAAGGCGCCAACCGGGAGCTCTTCGATACGGCGCTTTCCGTGAACCGGCTCTTCGCGATCATGATGCCGACCCTCATGGCGATCATGAACCTGACGACGGTCGGGGTCCTCTGGTTCGGGGCCATCCGCGTCGACAGCGGCGGGATGCCGATCGGCAACCTGACCGCCTTCCTCCAGTACATCATCCAGGTCCTCTTCGCGATCATGATGGCGACCTTCATGTTCGTGATGGTTCCCCGGGCCGCGGTCTCGAGCGACCGCATCTCGGAGGTCCTCCGGACCGAGCCGTCGATCCACGACCCCGTGGATCCGATCAGCCCGCCGCGCACCGGCCGGGTCGAGTTCCGCGACGTCGAGTTCCGCTACCCGGGCGCCGAGGATCCGGTCCTCCGCGGCATCTCGTTCACCGCGGGCCCCGGCGAGACGACCGCGATCGTGGGCAGCACCGGCAGCGGCAAGTCGACGCTGATCAACCTCCTCCCGCGCTTCTACGACGTCACGGACGGGGCGGTGCTGGTCGACGGCGTCGACGTGCGGGCGATGGACCGGGCCGACCTCTGGCACCGGATCGGCCTCATCCCCCAGCGGGCCTTCCTCTTCGGCGGAACGATCGCCAGCAACCTCCGCTACGGCGACGAGACGGCCGGCGACGATGACCTCTGGCGAGCGCTCGACATCGCCCAGGGCCGCGAGTTCATCGAGGAGATGCCGGAGGGCCTCGCGGCGCCGGTCGCCCAGGGGGGGACGAACGTGTCCGGCGGCCAGCGCCAGCGCCTCGCGATCGCCCGGGCCCTGGTGAAGCGCCCCGACATCTACATCTTCGACGACAGCTTCTCGGCCCTCGACTTCCGGACCGACGCCCGGCTGCGCGCAGCCCTTCACCGCGACCTGGCGAGCGCCACCGTGATCATCGTCGCCCAGCGAGTCGGGACGATCCTCCACGCCGACCGGATCGTGGTGCTCGAGGATGGCGGGGTCGCCGGGATCGGCACCCACGACGAGCTCATGGCGTCCTGCGCCACCTACCGGGAGATCGTCCTCTCGCAGCTCTCCGAGGAGGAGGTCGCGTGAGCGGGCCGGGCATGGGCCGCGGGCCGATGGGCGGCCGTCCCGGGCGGGGGCCGGGCGGGCCCGGAGCCCACGGCGGTCCGATGGGCTTCGCCTCGATGTCGGCGTCGAAGTCCAAAGACTTCCGGGGATCGTTCCGGCGGCTTCTCGGCGAGCTCAGGCCCGAGCGCGGGCTGGTCGTGCTCGTCATGGGCTTCGCGATCGTGAGCGTCGTCTTCGCGATCATCGGCCCCAAGATCCTGGGCAACGCGACGAACATCATCTTCGACGGCGTCGTCGGGAAGCAGTTCCCGGCGGGGATGACGAAGGACCAGGCCGTCGCGGCGCTCCGGGCCGGCGGAAAGGGCAACCTCGCCGACATGCTGGCGAGCATGGATGTCGTGCCCGGCCAGGGCATCGACTTCGGCGCCCTCGGCGTGATCCTCGCGGTCGTCGCCGCGATCTACGCCGTCAGCGCGATCTTCGGCTGGGCCCAGGCGTACGCGATGGCCGGCGTGACCCAGCGCACCGTCTACCGGCTGCGGACGCGCGTCGACGAGAAGCTCGGGCGGCTCCCGCTCGCCTACTTCGACCGCGAATCGCGGGGCGACATCCTGAGCCGGGTCACGAACGACATCGACAACATCGCCCAGACGCTCCAGCAGAGCCTCACCCAGCTGATCTCGTCGCTGTTCACCGTCGTGGGCGTGCTGGTCATGATGTTCTGGATCAGCCCGCTCCTCGCCGTCATCTCCCTCCTGGTCGTCCCCCTCGCGATGGTCGTCACGATCTTCATCGCCCGGCGCTCCCAGAAGCAGTTCGCCGCCCAGTGGCAGCGAACCGGCACCCTCAACGGGCACGTCGAGGAGATGCACAGCGGCCACGCGATCGTGAAGGCATTCGGCCGCCAGCGCGAGGCGATCGAGGCGTTCGACCGGGAGAACGAGGCACTCTTCGAGGCGTCCTTCAAGGCCCAGTTCATCTCCGGCACGATCCAGCCGGCGATGACGGTCATCTCGAACCTGAACTACGTCGCGATCTGCGTGATCGGCGGCGTCCACGTGGCGTCGGGGACGATGTCGCTCGGGGACGTGCAGGCGTTCATCCAGTACTCCCGCCAGTTCACGATGCCGATCATCCAGACCGCCAGCATCATGAACGTGCTGCAGTCCGCGGTCGCCTCGGCGGAGCGGGTCTTCGAGCTCCTCGACGAGCCCGAGCAGGTGCCCGAGACCGCGACGCCCCGGGGGCTGGAGCACGTCGCCGGCCGCGTGGCGTTCGAGGGCGTGAGCTTCCGCTACCTGCCCGACACGCCCCTGCTGGAGGACCTCGACCTGGTCGCCGAGCCGGGGCACACGATCGCCATCGTCGGCCCGACCGGGGCCGGGAAGACCACGCTCGTGAACCTGCTCATGCGGTTCTACGAGATCGACGCCGGGCGGATCACCATCGACGGCGTCGACATCCGGGAGATGACCCGGGATCACCTCCGGGGCACGTTCGGGATGGTCCTCCAGGACGCCTGGCTCTTCGGAGGCACGATCCGCGAGAACATCGCCTACGGGCGCGAGGGCGCCACCGAGGGAGAGATCCTCGAGGCTGCCCGAGCGGCGCACGTCGACCACTTCGTGCGGACGCTCCCGGACGGCTACGACACCGTGCTCGACGACGACGCGACCGAGGTCTCGCAGGGCGAGAAGCAGCTCCTGACGATCGCCAGGGCCTTCCTGGCGGACCCGGAGATCCTGATCCTC
Source organism: uncultured Chloroflexia bacterium (assembly GCA_963762445.1). GTDB lineage: Bacteria > Chloroflexota > Limnocylindria > Limnocylindrales > CSP1-4 > CTSoil-043. The sequence goes on along the minus strand of CAVXLA010000006.1, from coordinate 343,907 downwards.
GACGAGGCGACGAGCTCGGTCGACACGCGCACGGAGGTGCTGATCCAGCGGGCGATGGGGCGGCTCATGCGGGGCCGCACGAGCTTCGTGATCGCCCATCGCCTTTCCACGATCCGCGACGCGGACCTCATCCTCGTCATGAACCGGGGCCAGATCCTCGAGCAGGGGACGCACGCCGAGCTGCTCGCCCGCCGCGGCTTCTACCACGAGCTCTACAGCAGCCAGTTCGAGGAGGCCCTCGAGCCGGCGGTCTAGGGCCGGGCTGCCAGCACCCGCTCCAGGCGCGCCTTCCCGAGGTTCTCGCGGACCACCCACGCCACGTCGGGGTCCGGGCTGCCGCGCCAGCGGGCGAAGGCCGGCAGGCCGTCGACCGGGTCGGCGGCGATCGCGACGCTCCAGCAGTAGCCCAGCGCCTGGCGGACCACTACGCCGCAGAACGCCTCGAACTCGTCGTCGGAGCGGGCCAGGCGCTCGAGCACCGCGTGGTCCAGCTCCTCGGCTGCCGCCATCGCCAGCTCGATGTTCCCCCGGGGGCCTGGCAGCCCCGAATGGGCCGCGAGATACACCTCGACGTCGTCGACCTCGCGCAGCGCCCCACGGTACAGCTCGACGCGTGCGCCCATCGCTATCCCGCCAGGATCGCGGCGAGGGCCTCGGGCTCGGTCACCGGCTGGCGGCAGGCAAAGCTGCGGCAGACGAACGCGGTCGGGAGGCCGCGCAGGGCGAAGCGGCCCTGGAGCAGCGGCACCGTGCTGGCCGGCGAGCCGACGCCGATCGCGATCACCTGGCGCGGCCGCCAGCGGAGGTGGCCGGGGGCGCTGCGGGCGACCGCCGCCAGCCGCTTCGCCCGCGGGTCGGCCGGGTCGCCCACGATCGCGATCTCGTCGACGGGCCCCACCAGCCAGTCGGCGGCGGCCAGCCACTGGGCGAAGGCCGTGGGGTACTCCGCCGGCGCCGTCCCGACGACGCCGAGCGCGGCCTCGGCGGCGTCGGTGTAGCGGCCTTCGGCGGTGAGCGCGGCGAGGCGCAGGAAAACCGTGGCCGCCATCGCCCCGCCCGAGGGCACGGCGTTGTCCTGGAGCGAGCGCGGCCGGGCCACCAGCGCCTCGGCGTCGTCGGCAGTGTCGTGGAAGCCGCCGGCCGAGTCGCCGAACCGGGCCAGCATCGCCTCCGCGGTCTCGCGTGCGGCCGCGAACCAGCGCTCGTCGGCCGTCGCATCGTAGAGGGCCAGGAACCCGTCCGCCATGCAGGCCTGGTCCTCGAGCGTGCCGGCATGGCGCGCCTGGCCGTCCTTCCAGGAGCGCGCGAAGCGCCCGTCCGGTGCCCGCAGCATCGCGAGCAGCCGGCCAGCCGCACGCTCGGCGATCGCCCGGTAGCGGGCGGCGGCCGCGTCCAGGGCCGGGTCGCCCTCGCGCGAGAGCAGGGCCGCGGCGTCGGCGAAGGCGCCCAGCATGAGCCCGTTCCAGCCCGCCAGGGCCTTGTCGTCGCGGGCCGGCTGGGGCCGGCGGTCGCGCACCGCCAGCAGCGCGACCCGGGCCCGCTCCAGGAGGTCGGCGACCTCCCCGGCCGCCAGCCCGTGCCGCTCTGCCAGGCCCGCGTCGCTGGCCACGCGGCGCAGGATCACCCGGCTTTCCCAGTTGCCGGCCTCGGTCACGTCGTACGCCTCGGCGAACAGCGGCCACGCCGGCGCCAGGCCGGCCGCCACCAGGGCGTCCCGCACCTCGGGCGCAGTCCAGGTGTACGTCGCCCCCTCCACGCCCCCGGTGTCCGCGTCGAGGCTGGCGGCGAAGGTGCCGTCCGGGAGCGTCATCTCGCGGGCCACGAAGTCGAGCGTCAAGGTCGCGACCCGGAGGTCGGCAGGCTCGCCCGCGAGCGCCCAGGCGTGGACGTAGACGCGGGCGAGCTGGGCGTTGTCGTAGAGCATCTTCTCGAAGTGCGGCACCAGCCACGCCGCGTCCGTCGCGTAGCGGGCGAAGCCGCCGGCCAGCTGGTCGAAGATGCCGCCGGCGGCCATCCGGTCGAGCGCCCGGCGGGCCATCGACAGGGCGCGGGCGTCGCCGGCCGCGGCCCGGCGGAGGAGGAAGTCGACCGTCATCGGCTGGGGGAACTTCGGGGCGCTCCCCCAGCCGCCGTTCCGGGCGTCGAAGCCGGCCTCGAGCGCCCCGACGGCCGCGTCGAGCGCGTCCGCGTCCAGCGCGGCCTCACCGTCGGAGAGGCGGGCCCGGCGCGCCACGTGGGCGGCCAGGCTCGTCGCCGATTCCTCCAGGTCTGCCCGCCGCTCGCGCCAGGCGCCGGCCACCCCGGCCAGCACCTCGAGGAAGGACGGCATGCCGTGGCGGCGGGCGTTCGGGAAGTAGGTGCCGCCGTAGAACGGGCGGCCGTCGGGTGCCAGGAAGACCGACATCGGCCAGCCGCCCGAGCCGGTCATCGCCTGGACGGCGTCCATGTAGACAGCGTCGAGGTCGGGGCGCTCCTCGCGGTCCACCTTGATCGCCACGAAGTGCTCGTTGAGGAAGGCGGCGGTCGTCGCATCCTCGAACGACTCGCGCTCCATGACGTGGCACCAGTGGCAGGCCGCATAGCCGATCGAGAGGAAGATCGGCCGGTCGCTGCGCCGCGCATTCTCCAGCGCCTCCGGTCCCCACGGGTACCAGTCGACCGGGTTGTGGGCGTGCTGGAGAAGGTACGGGCTCGTCTCGCCGGCGAGCCGGTTGGCGGGCATGGAATGGATGCTACCTCCCGGCGGGGCCGGCAGCGACCCCCTCGGTCGTCGAGCCGGCGCCCGCTCCCGTCGCGACCCCGGCGCACGGACCGTGCACGGCGCCCGCAAGACTCCCGACGAGCCACGTATAGAAACCCGTAATTACTAATTAGAAATCATTCTTGACAATCTAGTCGCAGATGGCAACAATGCCGGCAACGCAGCAGCGAGCCACCACACCCACAGGGGGCAACCCACGATGTACGAGTACCGCATCCTCTTCCCCGGCCTGGGAAGCCGCGAGATCCGGCGCGAGCTGGTCGGCGATCCGCGGACCCAGGGCGACCGGCGTCGTGCCGGCGGTTCCTTCCGCCCGGAGCGCCCGGCCCGCCGGGAGCGTGCGTGATGCCGCACGACGCGATCGCGACCTGCCCGATCTGCAGCGGCGAGCTCGCGGTCACCCGGCTCCATTGCCGGAGCTGCGGGACGACGCTCGAGGGCGACTTCAACGTCGGACGCTTCGCCCGGCTCTCGCGCGATCACTTCGGCCTCCTCGAGAGCTTCCTCCGCTCGAAGGGCAACCTGAAGGAGATGGAGCGCGAGCTCGGCATCAGCTACCCGACCGTGCGCGCCCGGGTGGACGCGCTCCTCCGCGCCCTCGGGCTCGCCGGCGACGACGAGGCGGCGGCCGGCGAGGGCGACGCCCCGGCATCCGGCACCGCCGAGGCCGCCGCGGCGGTCAGCGCGGCCGACGCGGCCGACGCGGCGGCGGCGCGCCGCGCGGTCCTCGAGCGCCTGGCGCGGCGCGAGGTCGACGCGGCCACCGCCGCGGCCGAGCTGCGCGCCCTGGGAGGCTGAGATGGCCGGCACGAGCAGCACAGCGGGCTCTGTTCACGGCCCGCGCATCCACGACATCGGGGTCGGCGGCGTCGTCAGCGTCTCGGTCGAGGCCGACGACGTCCGGATCCGGGGCGTCGACGGCACCGAGGCCCGGCTGGTCACACCGGCCGAGACAGGCGGCCTCGAGATGCATGCAACGCCCGGCCGCCTGGCCGTCCGGACCGCCGCCGCGGCCCGCGGCGGCTTCCTCGGCCTCCGCATCGGCCCCTGGGGGTTCGGCGCGCGCGCCGTCGGGACGGTCGAGCTGGAGGTGCCGCACGACGCCCGCGTGGAGGTCACCTCCGCGGCCGGGGACGTGACTGTCCGCGACATCCGCGGCGGCGCGCAGCTGCGCACCATCAGCGGCGACGTCTCGGTCGCCGGCGCCGCCGGCCGGATCGCGGTCGACGTGGCGTCGGGCGACGTGACCGTCGCCGGGGCCGAGCCTCTCTCCCTCGACGTCCGCTCGGTGTCCGGCGACGTCCTGGCCCGCGGACCGCGCTTCGAGCGGGTCGCGGTCGAGACGATCAGCGGCGACATCGCGCTCGAGGGAGCGTTCGTGGCGTCGGCCGCGCACGCCATCTCCACGGTGTCGGGCACCGTCGACCTGGCGGTGCTGGACGGCCTCACGGTCGAGCTGAAGACCGTGTCGGGGACCGTCGACTGCCGCCACCCCGATCGCCGCGAGGGCGACGGACGGCAGCGGCCGCTCGTCATCGGCGACGGCGCCGCGCGCCTCGGCATCCGCTCGATGTCGGGCGACGTCGAGGTCCGCGCCGGGGGCGCGGGCGAAGCCGAGACGAGCGGCGACGGCCGGGATGCCCCGGGCACGGGGCTCGCGGGGTTCGCGACCCCGCCGTCGTCGGCCGCCGGACCCGGCGACGCGCCGCCGACATGGCCGGCCGCGCCCGCCGCGGGGGCGTCCGAGACGAGCGCGGCCACGCTCGCCATCCTCGAGTCCCTCGCCCGCGGCGAGATCGACGTCGCCGAGGCGGAGCGACGGCTCGCGGGCGAGGCCTGGACCCCGGAGGCGGCGCCCGATGCCTGAGCCGCTCGACGACGTCCTCCGCCTGGTGGCCGAGGGCCGCCTCTCCCCCGACGAGGCGGCGCCGATCATCGAGGCCCTTGCCGCCGCCCGGGGGGCAGCCGACCGGGCGCGCGGTGCCGGGGAGACGGCCCGGGACCACTCGCGGGCCGCCCCGGACGGGCGGGATGCGCGCCGGACGGGCCAGGCCGGGTCGGCCTCGTCCGGTCCACCCCGGCGGTTGCGGGTCCAGGTCCGCGACGGCGGACGGACGGTCGTCGACCTCCAGCTGCCCGGGATCCTCGCCGAGCTCGCCGGGGCGCTGCCCGGGATCCCCGCCGCCTACGCGGACCGGGTGCGGGAGGCCGTCCGGACCGGCCTGCGCGGCCCGATCGTCGACGTCGCCGACGAGGACGGCTCGGGTCTGACGATCACCATCGACTGAGCGGCCGAGGCAAGGTCGACGGTGCGGCCCCGGAGCGAGGGCGGCTCAGCGGCCGCGTCGCAGCCGCGGACCAACGGCCCCGGAGCCACCGCGGGGCCGCGTACCATCAGCGGGTGCCGCGGCTCGTCTCCCCTTCCCGCCCGCGCCTCCCGTCCGGCGCCCGGCTCGCCCTCGACGAATGGCGCGCCTTCGGCGACCAGCGCTTCCGGACGTACCAGGGAATCGGCGTCGGATCGGCGGCCGTGGTCGCCCTTGCCGGCGACGGCCTGACGATCCCGCTCCTCCTCGGTCTCGGCGCACCGGCCTACCTGGCGACGATCATCGGGGTCCTGCCGTTCACCTTCTCGGCCGCCCAGCTGCTGGTCCCCTCGCTCCTCCGGCGCACCGACGGCAATCTGCGCCTCGTCACGCTGGCGATCCTGGCCTTCGGCGAAACCCGCGGGTTCGTACTGGCCGCCGTCGTCCTCCTCCACGTCGGAGGCGTCCTCCCGTCGGCCGCCGCGATCGCCGCCATCGCCGCCGTCATGTGCCTGGGCGGCGCGGCGAGCGCGATCGGGGGCGCCAACCTGCTGGCCTGGTACGGCGCGATCCTCGCCGAGCCCGAGCGCCGCTTCGTCGCCCCGCGGGTCATGGGGATCACGCAGGGGCTGGGCGCGGCCCTGCTCCTGCCGGTCGCGCTGGGCGTGCAGGCCGGCCTGCAGACGGTGGGGCTCGCGGTCTACGCGGCGATCTTCCTGGCGGCGGGCCTGGCCGGGATCGGCGAGCTCGCGGCGGTCGCCCGCCTCCGCCGCCCGGGCCGCGTGCGCGTCGCCCGGCGCGGCGAGCAGCCTCCGCTCTCCCCGGCGACCCGCAGCTTTGTTCGCATCATCACCCTGGCCGCGGCCGGGGCGGGCTTCGGGCCGTACCTCTCCGTCTACGCCATCAGCGTCCTCGGCCAGACGGCCGGCTACGCGATCCTGCTCTCGGCGGTCTCGGCGGCGTCGTCGCTCGTGACCGCCACCATCGTCGGCGGCCTCCTGAACCGCGGATCTTCGTCGCGGACGCTCCGGCTCTCGTTCGTCCTGCGGGGCGGGGGGATCCTCCTGGCGCTCCTGGCGTTCCCGACCAATCCCCTGGCCTGGCTGGTCCTCCTCGGGGTGGCGGTCATCGTCTCCGCGGGCGCCTCGGCCGCGGTGCTGTCGTCCAACGAGCGGCTCCTCCGCCTCACCGGCGGCGTCGACCTGATCGGGGCCCAGAGTCGCTTCGTGGCCGGAACGGCGGCCGGGCTCACCGTCGGCCAGGTCGGCTCGGCGGGCGTCCTCGCGCTCCTGCCCGTCGCCTTCCCGACGTTCGCCATCCTGATGACCGGCTCCGGGCTGGTGCGCCTGATCCTGGCCACCCGGATCGACGTCTCGGCCACCTGGTCGACCGCCACCGCCGCCTTCGACGTTGCCGAGCTGCGCCGGGCGGCGACGCCGCTCCCGCCCGGGCCTCCCGACGATCGCGGGGGCGATCCACCGTAGGAGCGGGCGGCAGGGCGGCGCGGGGCGGCGCGGGCGCGGCGGGCCGGCGCGGGCAGCCCCGGCGACGCGGGCGACGAGCCCTATGCCACCCCGAGGAGCCGGGCGAGGATGCCGCCGACCCCGATCGCCAGGCCCAGCGTCGCGGCCGACATCGCGACCGCCGTCCGCCACCCCAGCTCCCCGGCCAGCGCGGCGAGCGTCGCGACGCAGGGGACCGAGACCGAGGTGACGATCGCGTAGACGAAGAGCTGCCCCGGCGTCATGAGGTCGCCGAGGCCGGCGACGCCGGCCCCCACCGTGGCGGCCGCCAGGACCAGCAGCAGCTGCAGGGCCAGCTCCTTGCGCAGGAAGGCGAACGCGAGGGCCAGGCCGGCCACCGACGGGAGCCCCAGCCATCCCACGACCACGGGATCGAGGATCGCCGTGGCCGGCCAGACCAGGCCCGTCTCGTAGGCCAGGCCCAGGACGATCGACCCGGCGATCATCACCGGGGCGGCCATCCGGAGGAAGCCGCGGAAGCGCGCGCTGGCTTTCGCCCACACCTGCCGGGCGAGGGGCCGCCGCAGCGGGGCCAGCTCCATGACCAGCGGCGACTGGCGCCCCGGCAGCATCGCGTTGGCCGCGACCCCCGCCGCGAGGGTGATCCCCACGATGAGGGCGAACGCCGCCGCCGTGACGGCGGGACCGGCGAAGGGCATCAGCGCGGCGACGACGACGGCCGACCGGGCCGAGCAGGGCACGAGGGTCACCAGGAACGAGGCGAGGACCCGCTCGCGCCGCGTCGCCAGGACCCGCGTCCCGTAGATCGCCGGGACGTTGCAGCCGGTAGCCGCCAGGAGCGGGATCGCGGTCCGGCCCGAGAGGCCGAGCCCGCCGAGCACGCGGTCGGTCAGGACGGCGAGGCTCGTCAGGTACCCGGAGTCCTCGAGGGTCGCCACGAGGAGGTAGAACAGGAGCACGTACGGGATCCCGATCGCCAGGAGGCCCAGGATCCCCGAGTCCAGGCCCCACAGGAGCGCCGCCGCCAGCGCGGGCACCGGCACGATCGTCCGCACCGCCGCGTCGATGAGCGGCGAGGCGTGCGCCGCCCACGCTCCGGAGAGGAGTCCCGCGGCGCCGGCCCCGACGACGCTGACCAGGCCGAAAGTGGCCGCGAGGACCAGGGCGAGGATCAGGAGGCCCGGCCAGGGCCGGATGCTCCAGGCCCCCAGGCGGTCCGCGAAGGATCGTCGGCGCGGCCGGACGTCCTCGACCTCGGCGGCCCAGCGAGCCGCGAGCGCTCGCCGGACCGGATCGACGAGATCGGGCAGGACGAGGGCGGCGGCACCGCGCGCCGAGAGGACGCCGGCCCCGACAAGGGCGCCGAGGCCGCTCGGGTCGAGGGCCGCCGCGCCCAGGGCGTGGCTCGTCGGCAGCTCCGCGGCGGCCCCCGCAAGCGCCCGCTCGACCGCCGGCGGGTAGGTGCCGGCTGGCGCGAGCGCCCGCGGCGAGTGCGTGCCCGCGCGCACGCCCCGACGCCGCCTCGCCCGGGCGACGGCGAGCGCGACCGTCGCCGCCACCCCGTCGCCGGTGCGGGCCACGGTGCGCCGGACAGGGACGGCGAGGAGCTGGGCGAGCCGGCCAACGTCGACCCCGATCCCGTGGGTCGCCGCTTCGTCGGCGAGGTTGAGGGCGACGACCACGGGCAGGCCGAGGTCACGGCAGGCGACTACGAGGGCCAGGTGACGGGCGACGTCGCCCGCGTCGACGACCACCAGGATCGCGTCCGGCCGGGCCGCCAGGAGTGCCGCCCAGAAGGGCTGCCCGCCCAACGGATTGTCGGTGAGCGACCCCGTCCCGGGCAGGTCGACGAGGAGCGCCCGGCCGGCCCGGGTCCGGACCTCGCGGGATTCGCGCCCGACCGTCGTCCCGGGCGCGTTCGTCGTCTCCGCGAAGCGCTTGCTGGCACGGGCGAGGAAGGTCGACTTGCCGACGTTCGGCCGCCCGACGAGGGCCACGACCGGGAGGCCAGCCGCGGGATTCGGCGCCCCGGGCACGGGCGCCGCCCCTATCGCGCGCGTGTCGTCGCGGGCCTGCACGTGGCAGCTGCTCACGGCCGACCCGTCGCCTCGACGAAGATCCCCCCTGCCACGCGGCGCGCAACCGCCACGCGGGCGCGGCCGAGGCGTACCACGACGGGGCCGCCGAGCGGAAGCATCGCCTCGACCTCGAGGATGTCGCCGCGGTGCAGCCCCTCCGCGGCGAGTCGATCGGCGTCGTCGGGCAGGATCGCGACCACCCGGCCGCGCGAGCCGACGGGAAGGCGGACGAGGGGGATCGGCGGGGACGCGTCCATCGGCACGATTCCAGCCGGGATCCGATCGATGCGGGAGTGCGCAATGGCCCACACCGACGTGACGGAAGTCACCTTGAACAAACGACTCAAGCGCACTTGTGTCGAATACGCAAGGCGCCTTGCGCGCACCACCCCAGGCGGTGTCGACCGTCTTGCGCCTGCCGGGGGCCCCTGCTAGAGTTGATCATGCGTGCAGCGGTGAGCAATTGCTCACGCGGCGCCGACCACATGTGCCCTGCGCAACGGCGCCCCCAGGCGGTCTCCCCTGCACGGACGGGATCCGATGGGACCTGACGACCTCAGCCCGGAAGACTTCGAGCACCTCGCGCGGATCGCCCACCGCTACTACGTCGACGGGCGGACGCAGGAGGAGATCGGGCAGGAGTTCGGGCTCTCCCGCCCCAAGGTCCAGCGCCTCCTGGAGCGTGCGCGCTGGTCGGGGGTGGTCGACATCCGGATCGCCGCCCCGCCCTGGCTGAACCTCGATCTCGAGACGCGCCTGCGGGAGGAGTTCCGGCTCGCCGACGCGCTCGTCGCCCCGCGGCGGGCCGATCCCCAGTCGCAGCGCGAGGCGGTCGCCCGCAGCGCCGCGCAATTCCTGGAGCGGCGCCTCCACGACGGCGCCGTGATCGCCGTGGGGCACGGCCGCGACGCGGGCGAGGTGCCCCGCTTCTTCCGACCGCGGCGGCGGCTCGACTGCGAGTTCGTGAGCGCGATGGGCGGCTCGCCGCGGGTGGACACCCCGACGAACCCGAACGAGATCTGCCACGCCCTCGCCGCCGCGAGCGGCGGGCGCTCGCGGAGCCTGTACGCGCCCGCCTACGTCGAGAGCGCCGACGTCCGCGACCGCTTCCTCGAGCAGGAGGCGATCGCCCACACGCTGGATGCCGCGGCGGCGGCCGGCATGGCCCTGGTCGGGATCGGCAGCGTCGACGACGCCTGCACCATGGTCCGCAGCGGCTGCCTCTCCCTCGACGAGATCGCCCGCCTGCGCGACCAGGGCGCCGTCGGCGACGTCCTCGGCTACTACGTCGACGTCGACGGCCGGCTGATCGCGTCGCCGCATCGCGGCCGCCTCATCGCCCTCTCCATCGAGGACCTGCGGCGCGTGGCGATGGTCGTGGCGGTGGTCAGCGAAGCCGAGAAGCCGCTGGCCATCCTCGGCGTGCTCCGCGCCGGGGTCGTCGACGTGCTCGTCGTCGACGAGGGCAACGCCCACCGCGTCCTCGACCTGGCCCAGCAGGGCGCCGGCCGCCATCCGATCCCGATCGACAGCCGGTCCACCGGCAGGGGGAGGTGATCGGCCGGACGGTCACGTCGCCCTGACCAGCTCCGCGAGGAGCATCCCAGCCTCGTCGCGTCCCATCGAAAGGAGGTGTTCGCGTGCCGGTCGTTCCGACCCGCGAGATCCTCGCCCGCGCGTTCGCCGAGCGGTACGGCGTCGCGGCCTTCAACGTCATCAACGACCTCTCGATCGAGGCCGTCCTCGCCGCCGCAGAGGAGCTCAAGGCCCCCGTCATCCTCCAGACTTCGGTCAAGCACGTGAAGATGACCGGGCTCGACGCGATGTACGCCATGTGGGTGGAGTACACGCGGCACGTCTCGGTGCCCGTCGCCCTCCACCTGGACCACTGCCCGGAGCGGGAGGTGATCAGCGCCTGCCTGGCCAAGGGCTGGAACTCGGTCCTCTTCGACGCCAGCAAGCTCTCCGTCGAGGAGAACCAGCGACAGTGCATCGAGGTCGTCGCCGAGGCCCGCCGCTACGGCGCCGACGTCGAGGGCGAGATCGAGGGCTTCAAGCGCACGGAGGAGATGACCGGCGACGAGGCCCAGCACGTCCAGAGCCTGGAGACCGTCGTCGAGTTCGTGCGCGCCACCGGGGTCGACGTCTTCGCCCCGGCCATCGGCAATGCCCACGGCACCTACAAGACCACCCCGACGCTCGACGCCCAGCGCGTCACCGACATCGTCGAGGCCACGGGGAAGCCGGTCGCCCTCCACGGCGGCACCGGCATGAGCCCCGAGCAGTTCGCCGACCTCACCGGGCGCGGCTGCGCCAAGGTGAACATCAGCACCGCCCTGAAGATCGCCTTCATGAAGAGCGGCTACGACTTCATGACCGAGCACCCGGGCGACTACGATCCGCCGAAGATCTTCGCCGCCCAGCGGACGGCCATCATGGAGATGGCCAAGCACCACATCCGCCTCTTCGGAAGCGAGGGCAAGGCCTGGTGAGCGCGCTCGTCTTCGACTGCGATGGCGTCCTCGCCGACACAGAGCGCCACGGTCACCTGCCGGCCTTCAACCAGACGTTCCGCGAGTTCAACCTGCCGGTCGAGTGGTCGGTCGAGGAGTACGGCCGGCGGCTCAAGATCGGCGGGGGCAAGGAGCGGATGGCCAGCCTCCTCACCCCGGAGTTCGTGGCGGCCGCCGGCCTGCCCACCGACCCCGAGGAGCAGGCGGCCGAGATCGCGAAGTGGCACAAGCGCAAGACCGCGATCTACACGGAGATGGTCGCCGAGGGCAAGCTCCCGCCCCGCCCGGGGATCCGCCGCGTGATCTCGGCGGCCCAGGACGCCGGCTGGAAGCTCGGCGTCGCCTCGACCTCGGCCGAGGCCGCCGTCCACGCCATCCTCGAGTACGCGGTGGGCAGGGAGCGGGCCGCCCGCTTCGACGTCTTCCTCGCCGGCGACTGCGTCCCGAAGAAGAAGCCGGCGCCCGACGTCTACCTCCTCGCCCTCGAGAAGCTCGGCGTGCCGCCAGCCGAGGTCCTCGTCGTCGAGGATTCGCGCAACGGCCTCGAGGCGGCTGACGCCGCGGGCCTGCGCTGTTTCGTCACGGTCAACGGCTATACCGAGAAGGAGGACTTCAGCGAGGCGATCCTCGTGGTTTCGTCCCTCGGGGACCCGGACGGAGAGAAGGCGACCGTCCTCGCCAACCGCTCGGCCGCCCGGCCGGGCGCGTTCGTGACGCTCGCCGACCTGGAGGCCTGCCTCGCCCCATAGTCCGTTCGAGGCCCACAACCAGCACGAAGGGAGGTCCGGATGACACAGGCGTCGTTCGACGACGTCGACCTCGTCCTCAAGACGATGGCCACGACGATCGTCGACAACGCGGACTACTTCGCCCACCTCGACTCGATCGTCGGGGACGGCGACTTCGGCTACTCGCTGCGCAACGGGTTCGAGGTCGTGGTCGCCGACTTCGACACGTTCGATCGAACGAGCGTCGGCACGCTCCTGAAGAAGATCGGCATCGTGATCTCGGGCAAGGTCGGGGGCGTCTCCGGCCCGATCTGGGGCACCGCCTTCCTCCGTGCGGGTGCAGCCGCCGCCGACAAGACGGAGCTGGCGCCCGAGGACGTCATCGCGATGCTGCGGGCGTCCATCACCGGGATCATGGCCCGGGGCGGCGCGTCGCTCGGCGAGAAGACGCTCCTCGACGCGCTCGTGCCGGCGACCGACAGCCTGGAGGCCGCCATCGGCGACCCGGCGCTCCAGGGCGACCACGGCACGGCCGCGATCCAGCGTGCCGCCGACGTGGCGGTGAAGGCGGCCGAGGAGACCAAGTCCATGCTCGCGATGCGCGGCCGGGCCGCGTACACGGGCGAGCGGAGCATCGGCTCCGTCGACGCCGGCGCGACCGCGATCGGCGTGATCCTGCAGGCCATCGCGTCGGCCTGGCGCGAGAAGCACAGCAAGGGAGAACCGGCGTGAGGAAGTTCCTGAACGACCCGAAGGCGTTCGTCGGCGAGTTTCTCGAGGGCGTCCAGCTCGCGAGCGACGGCAAGCTCAAGTACAACCCGAAGTACAACCTGATCTACCGGGCCGACATGCCCAAGAAGGATCGGGTCTCGATCATCCAGGGATCCGGGTCGGGCCACGAGCCGGCCCACACCATGATCGTCGGGCCCGGCATGCTCGACGCGGCCTGCCCGGGCGACGTCTTCGCCGGCCCGCCGGTCGAGTTCGTCACCGAGACGTCCAAGCTGATGGACACCCCGGCGGGCGTGCTCTTCATCGTCAACAACTACACGGGCGACCGCACCGCGTGGGAGATGGCGAAGGAGCTCTGCGAGGCCGAGGGCCAGAAGATCGGCTACCTCCTCGTCAACGACGACGTGGCCGTCAAGGACTCCACCTGGACGATCGGCCGGCGCGGCGTCGCCGGCAACTTCTTCGTCATCAAGGCCGTCGCCGCGAAGGCCGACAAGGGCGGCTCCCTCGAGGAGTGCGTCCGCGTCGGCGAGAAGGTGATCGGGCAGGTCCGGACGATGGGCGTGGCCCTTTCGTCCTGCACCCCGCCGGTCCGCGGCACGCCGCTCTTCGAGATCGCCGACGGCGAGATGGAAGTCGGCATCGGCATCCACGGCGAGCCCGGCCGCGAGCGCCGCAAGGCGGGGACCGCCACCGAGATCGTGGACCTCCTCCTCAACGCGATCGTCCCCGACCTGCCGTTCAAGGCTGGCGACGAGGTCGCCGTGATGGTCAACGGCCTGGGCGGCACCCCCATCACCGAGCTCTACCTCCTCTACGGCCTCGCCCACAAGAAGCTGGCCGCCCAGGGGATCAAGGTCTTCCGCAGCTACGTCGGCGAGTACTGCACGTCGCTGGAGATGGCCGGCGCGCACATCTCGCTGCTCAAGGTCGACGCCGAGCTCAAGGAGCTCCTCCTCGCCCCGGCGGAGATCGCCTACCGCGTCTTCTGAGCGGTTCGCCCTCTTCGTTGCCCGGCGGCGGGCGCCCCTCCCAGGGGGCGCCCGCCGCTTCGCGTCCGGGGCCGGCGGCGGTGGGCGCCAGCCGGCGGGTCACCGGCGACCACCAGCGTCGCGTCTGCGAAGACCCCGCTCGATTCGATGACCCTGTCCGCATCACGGGCGCATCACACGCGGTGACGACGGTCGTCGGTGGCCCGGCCGTGGCCGGTGCAGCTTCGGGTGATGCGCGGCTGATGCCACCAGGGGCATCGAAATTCGCAGGCTGCTTCCGCGGGCGTGCGTGGCTGCGGTCGCCGGCGGGTGCGGGTGCGGGCGGGCGCCGCTGGCCGCGCCGCGAGCGGGCGGGCTACCATCCGCGCATGGCAGGCCAGCCCGCAGGTCCCCGCGAGCGGCGCGAACGCTTCTCGACGATCTCGGACGTGGAAATCCGCCGGGTCTACGGCCCGGACGACCCGGACGGCGCCGGCACCGGTCGCACCGTCGGCGACCTCGCCCGGAGTATCGGCGAGCCGGGCGCCCCGCCGTTCACCCGCGGCATCCACCCCACCGGCTACCGGGGCCGGCTGTGGACGATGCGGATGTTCGCGGGCTTCGGCTCCGCCGAGGACACGAACGCGCGCTTCCGGGCCCTGCTCGACGCGGGCCAGACCGGCCTCTCGGTCGCCTACGACATGCCCACCCTCTACGGCTACGACACCGACGACGCCGAGGCGGCCGGCGAGTTCGGGACCTGCGGCGTCGCCGTCAGCTCGCTGGCCGACATGGAGGTCCTCTTCGCCGGGCTCCCGCTCGAGCGGGTGAGCACGTCGATGACGATCAATGCCCCGGCCGCGCCGATCTGGGCGATGTACATCGTGGCCGCCGAGAAGGCGGGCGTGCCCCGGGCAGCCCTCGAGGGGACGATCCAGAACGACATCCTCAAGGAGTACATCGCCCAGAAGGAGTACCTCTTCCCGCCGGCGCCCTCCATGCGCCTGGTGACCGACACGATCGAGTTCGGCACGCGCGAGCTGCCCCGCTGGAACACCGTCTCGATCAGCGGCTACCACATCCGCGAGGCCGGGGCGACCGCGGTCCAGGAGCTGGCCTTCACGATCGCCGACGGGATCGCCTACGTCGAGGCCGCCCTGGCCCGCGGGCTGGCGATCGACGATTTCGCCCCGCGCCTGTCCTTCTTCTTCAACAGCCACTCCGACTTCTTCGAGGAGATCGCCAAGTTCCGGGCCTCGCGGCGGATCTGGTGGAAGCTCATGACCGAGCGCTACGGGGCCCGCCGCGAGCGCTCGACCTGGATGCGCTTCCACACCCAGACGGCCGGCGTCTCGCTCACGCCGCAGCAGCCGCTCAACAACCTGACCCGCGTCGCGACGCAGGCGCTGGCGGCCGTACTCGGGGGGACCCAGTCGCTCCACACCGACGCCTACGACGAGGCGCTGGCGGTCCCCACGGAGGCCGCCGCACTCCTGGCGCTCCGCCAGCAGCAGGTGATCGCCGAGGAATCGGGCGTCGCCAGCACCGTCGACCCACTGGGCGGCTCGTGGTTCGTCGAGGCGCTGACGGACGAGACGGAGCGGGCGGCCCGGCGCTACCTCGAGGAGATCGACGCGCGCGGCGGGATGGTGCAGGCGGTCGTCGCCGGCTACCCGCAGCGCGAGATCGCCGACGCGGCCTATCGCTACCAGCGCGAGCTCGAGGCCGGCGAACGGATCGTCGTCGGCGTCAATCGCCACGCGGACGCCGCCGAGACGCTCCGGGTGCCGGTCCTGCAGGTCCCCGAGGGCTCGCTCGCCCGCCAGCTCGCGCGCCTCGAGCGAACGCGGCGCGAGCGCGACAGCGAGGCCGTCGGGGCGGCATTGGCCGGTCTGCGCGACGCCGCGTCGCGCCCTGAGTCGACCGCCACGAACCTCATGCCCCACTTCATTCGCTGCGCCGCGGCGTACGCCACGCTCGGCGAGCAGTGCGCCGTCCTGCGGGACGTCTTCGGCGAGTACCGCGAGACCGTCGCGATCTGATCCGGGCACCCACCACGGTCGAGCACGAGGGAGCCACCGCCATGCCAGGCCTGACCAACGAGCAGCGGCTCCTGCGCGACACCGTGCGCGAGCTCGCCGACGAGAAGATCGCCCCGCGCGCGGCGGAGATCGACCGGACGGCCGAGTTCCCCTGGGACGTCAAGGAGCTGCTCGCCGCGCACGACCTCTTCACGCTCCACTTCCCGGAGCGGCTCGGCGGGCTCGGCGGCGACCTGCTGACCGCCTGCCTCGCCATCGAGCAGATCAGCCGCGTCTGCGCCACCTCCGGCCTCATCCTCGCCGTGCAGGGCCTGGGGGCCCTCCCGATCCTCCTCGCCGGGTCGGACGAGCAGCAGCGGCGCTGGATCCCGGACCTCGCGGCCGGCCGGACGCTCATCGCCTTCGCCCTCACCGAGGCCGAGGCCGGGTCCGACGCGGCGGCCATCCGGACGCGCGCCGTGCGCGACGGCGACGACTACGTCATCAGCGGCAGCAAGCGCTTCATCAGCCACGGCTCGGTGGCCGACCTCGTCACCGTCTTCGCCCTGACCGACCCCGAAGGGGACCGCCATCACCGGCTCTCGTGCTTCGTCGTCGAGACCAGCCGGCCCGGCTTCGGCGTGGCCCGCCTGGAGCACAAGATGGGAATCCGCGGCTCCCCCACCGCCGAGCTCACGTTCGATGCCGTGCGCATCCCGGCGGCGAACCTCGTCGGCGCCGAGGGCGAGGGCTTCTCGATCGCCATGCGGACCTTCGATCGCTCGCGCCCGGGGATCGCCGCCCAGGCCGTGGGGATCGCCCAGGGGGCCCTCGAGGTGGCGACCCGCTACGCCCGCGAGCGGAAGCAGTTCGGGCGGGCGGTCGGCGAGTTCCAGATGGTCTCGGCCATGCTCGCCGACATGGACGCCGCGACGGAGGCCGCGCGCCAGGTCCTCTATGCCGCCTGCGCGGAGATCGACGCCGGCGCGCGGGACGCGGCGCGCTGGGCCGCGCTGGCCAAGCTGGTCGGCGGCGACGCCGCGATGCGGGTGACGACGGACGCGGTCCAGGTGCTCGGCGGCTACGGCTACGTCGACGAGTACCCGGTCGAGCGGATGATGCGCGACGCGAAGATCACCCAGATCTACGAGGGCACCCAGCAGATCCAGCGGCTGGTCGTGGCCCGCGCCCTCCTGGGCTGAGCCGCGCGGCGGCCTGCTCGGCCTCGGCGGCCGCCCCTCGCTCTAGCGGGTGATCGAGGGGTCGGCGACCCGGCCCAGGAAGAGGATCGCCCCGGTCGGCACGTCGCGGAGCGCGAACAGGAACGGCCGGTCCACGCGGAGGGTCACCGGCTCGGCCGGCATGGCGGTGGCTCGCATGACGACCGCCGTGGCCGCGGCGGCTTCGGTGCCCTTCTCGTCGACGTCGATGTTCGCCTGGTGGATCACGTTCGAGATCGCGAGCCGCTCGGCCGTCGTGATCCCGCTGAAGTCGGCCCGGCCGTCGAAGGCGGAAGGCATCCCGAGCGCCGCCAGGACGTCCCCCAGCTCGGCCTTCGTCTCGATCGAGAACGTCGGGAAGGTGAGGGAGACCTGCGTCTCTGCGAGCCCGCCGATGATCGAGGCGAGCTGGCCGGCCGTCAGCGCCTGCTCGAAGGTCGCCAGGTCGTCGGGCACGACGACGGTCATGGCGAGCGAGTCCCCGATGTACGGGATCTCCACCGCCCGCCAGCCAGCCCCGGCGGCGTAGCGCATCGTCGCGGTGGTGGCCATCATCGGGATCTCGACGGCCGAGCCGTCGGCCAGGGTGAAGGCTCCGGGCTTCGTGGACTCGGCGGGGAAGGGCGTGAGCCACGGCGCCTTCAGGTAGATCGCGTTCACCAGCGCGAGACGCGTGTCCGGCGTGAGGACGCCCGGGACGAGCAGCTCCGGGATGCGGTGCTCCGTCTGGCCGTCGACCCAGCCGTTGATCAGCTTTCGCGCCTGCTCGGTGGCGGCGACGTAGTCCACGAGGCGGAGGCCGGCGCCGAAGCGAGAGGCGAGCGCCTCCAGGTACGCCTTCTCCAGGGGCATCCCCTGCTGGGCGAAGGGGGCGTTCGCGATCCGCAGGGCGACCGGAAGGTCCGCGCCGCTGTCGTCCTTGAAGGTGCCGCTGCGGGTGGCGAGCGCCTGGTCGAGCGCGTTCAGCCAGGCGGCGTTGTCGTCGGAGGCGAGGCCGTGCATCACGGCGTCCATCTCGACCGCGGTCTGGCCGCGTGCCCCGGCGCGGGCCATGGCCAGGGCCAGGGCGATGCTCGTGGGCGAGAGGACCACGTTCGTCTGCCCGGTCGCCATTGCCCGGTAGAGGTCGAGCCCGAAGGCGCTGATCGCCGCCCCGGCGGCCGACGCGTCGGCGGGGGCGGCCGAGGCGCGCGGGACGTCGGCACGAGCCAGCGCGATGTCGCCGCCGGTCGAGCCCGCCGGCGAACACGCGGAGGTGACCAGGACGAGCGAGAGCAGGGCGGCCAGTCGCGTCTTCACGCCCCATGGACGCACTGAACGCCGTCACGGTTCCTCCCCTTCCCGTGCCGGCACGCGCCCCACCCCCTGCGCTGCCCCACCTCACGGCCAGGTTCGCGCCGCTCGGGTAGCCGAAAGGTCTGCCCGCGCGGTCATTGCGCGTGCCAGCGAGCCGGCGTACCGTGCGGGCGATGGGCTCGGCACTCGCCTGGACCGGCAATCGCGAGCGCGCGCCCCAGAGGGTGGGCGGCCGCGTCGGCGCGCCCTGCGCGCCCGCTTTCGACATCGCCGCCAACCCCGCGACCATCGGGACCCTGATGCGGGGCGCCGACGCGGGCACACGCGAGCGGCTCGCGACGGCCCTCCAGCGTCGCCACGGCAACGCCGCCGTGCAGCGGCTGCTGGCACCCTCCGCCGCCCTGCCCGTCCAGCGCTGGACCGTCGGGCTGCCGAAAGCGACGACCGACTGCGCCCGCGTCGTGAGCTATCTCGACGCGAACAGCCCCCACCGGGCGACGAGCGGCTGGGCACGGACGCACGTCCGCTTCAGCTGGGGCGGCAGCCCCGCGTACACCGAATCGGGCGGCGTGATCACGGCCACCGTCACCGGCCCGACGGTCACCAAGACGGTGAGCGTCGACATGCCCACCTGGGCGCCGAGCGACCCATCGATGTCGCGGGCGTGGGGCGCGATGACCGGCACGCTCCGGGCGCACGAGGCGCGCCACGAGGGGATCGCCACGACCTGGGAGGCGACGCTCAGAACCCGGCTCACCGGCCTCTCCCTGACCGTCGCCGACCGCGGCATCGCCACGTTCCGGGCCGCCGTCCAGGCCGAATGGAACAGCTGGCTCGCCGAGCACCAGGCCGACCAGACGGCCATCGACCCGTTCACGGCGACCCTCGACTGCTCGGAGGTCGGGTCGGAATCGGAGGCCGAGGAGGCCCCGGGCGTCGAGGGCGAGACGGGGGCGGCTCCCGCCGGGTAGCCGGCCGTTTCGCACGCCGCCGTGCCGCGGGATGCCGCGTTGCCTCCGCCGGGTAGCCGGCAGTTTCGCACGCCGCGGTACCCTGACGACGTGACCTCCTGGCGGCTCCTCCCCGACGATGGCGAGCGCGACCCGCGGGTCAACCTCGCCCGCGAGGAGGCGGTCGCGCGCCACGTGGCCGCGGACCCGCGGGCGCCCGCGCCCGTCCTCCGCCTCTGGCGAAACGCCGCAGCCGTGGTGATCGGGCGCTTCCAGGTCGGGGCGGCCGAGGTGGACCTGGCGGCCGCACGCGCGCTGGGGGCGCCGGTCCTCCGCCGCTTCACGGGCGGCGGCACTGTCTGGCACGACCCGGGCAACCTCAACGTCTCGGTGGTGCTCCGCCCCGAGGACGCGCTCTTCGTCGCCGACCCCGAGCTGCGCCGCCTCCCGGGCCTCTACCGGCTGGTCCTGGAGCCGCTCGCCGTCGCCGCGACGGCGCTCGGGGTCGTCGCGGTCCGGGCCACCGAGCGCGACCTCGTCGTTGACCGCCCGGACGGGACGACGGCGAAGCTGACCGGGGTCGCCGCATGGCTCGGGGGGCGGGCATTGCTGGTCCACGGGACCCTGCTCGTCGACGCCGATCTCGAGGCGCTGGCCCGCGCCTGCGCCGGGCCGGGCGCGCCCGGGGACCCGCGCTGGGAACGCACGAAGAGCCGGCGGGCGGCGGTGACCTCGATCGCCCGCGAGCTGGCCGCCACCGGGCGGGCCGCGCCGTCGCCACCGGCCGTGGACCTCGCCCTCCTGGCCGCGTTCGGGGCCGGCGGGTTCGTGCCGTCGACGTGGTCGCCGGCCGAGCTCGCCGCGGCCGACCGCCTCCTCGCCGATCGCTACGCGAGTCCGGCCTGGCACGCCGACCCGACGCCAGCCGACGGCCAAGCCTGACAGGCCCGCGCCTTAGTAGACCTCGTCGTGCGTGCCGATGGTCACGAGCGTCGCGACGTCGCCCTCCCACCGGAGCAGGACGCGCAGGCTGTCGTCCACGGAGAACGCCCAGTATCCGTCGAGGTCTCCCTGCAGCTTGTGGGTCCGCAGAAGCGGGTCGCGCGGGTCACTCGCGAATCGTCGGAGGGCGGCTCGGAGCAAGGCCTGTTGCAGGGCCGTGAGCTTGCGCGCCCGCCGCCCGAACCGTGGAGTGAACGCGAGCCGCACGGGCTACTCGCCCAGCCCAAGGTCGGCGATCAGGTCCTCCACGTCGGTGTACTCCCTCGGCGGGCCGGATCCGTATTCCGCCTCCGCCTCGCGGACCTCGCGGAGGAAGAGCTGGCGCCGGATGCTGGCCAGCTCCGCCCTCCCCGCGTCGTACGTGTCGGCATCCACCAGGTAGGCGATCTTGCGCGATCGCTGGAGGATCGCGATGGGCTCGGCGGACCCGGCGATCTCGTCGAGCACCTCGGCCGTCCTCTGGCGCAGGTCGGTCACGCCGATGGTCTTCATGTCGTTAAGGATACATTCTAGCGTGCCGTTGTCAAGACGTCAGGACTACCCGTGCGCAGCAGCGCCAGCGTCCCTCGGCCCGCCGCGCCGTCGCCTACCCTTGCGGCCATGGCCGACCATTGCGCCACCCTGATCCTCGACGGCCTCCCGGTCGAGTCGCTCGCCGACATCCCGCCCGAGCCCGGGCACCTGCTGTTCGTCGGGCTCAACCCGTCGCCGGTGAGCGTGGCTGCGGGCCACTACCACCAGGGCCGCCTGGGCCGGCAGCTCTGGCGGCGCCTCGTGGCGGCGACGATCCTGCCGCCCACCACGGACCTCGATGCCGCCGACGACGCGCTCGCGGCCGAGGGCCACGGGATCACCGACCTCCTCAAGCTGCCGACCGCGCGCGACGTCGCGGACGACGCTTCGCTGCGCGCGGGCGTCGGGCCGCTCTGGCAGAAGGTCGCCGTCTGGCGGCCCGCGGCGGTCGTCTTCGTCTACAAGCGCGCCGCCGAGGCGTGCGCGGGCCGCCGCATCCCGGAGCCGTGGGGCCGGGTGGACGGGATGGCGCTCGCCGCGCGGCCGTGCTTCCTGATGCCCGGGCCGTACGCGACCCGCACGGACGTGGAGGCGGGGCTCAACGTGATCCGCAACCTGCGGACTGCGATCGGTGGGTAAGCCGTCGCGGCATCCCGGTCGGTGTCCGGTCCGGCCGGGAGGTGCCCCCGAGGGGCGTAACGGACGAGTTGGTCACTCGTCCGCGGGTCGATCGGGTTCCTGTGCCCCCGGCGAGGGCCGGTCGTGTCGATCACGTGCCTCCCGGGCCGCATCCGGCGCAGGGGAGGACGTCGAGTGTCGCTCGTGTGCCCCGGGAGGAGCATCATCGACGCGGGCGCCGCGCCGCGTGGCCGTTACGCTCCTGGGGGGCACCCGGACCCCCTGTGTCAGATCCTGATGATCGCGTCTCCTCCCGGGTCGCGACCCGCAGCAAGCGCCGCGAGCGCGTCCGCCTCAGGGCACGGGTAGCTCGCGGCAAGGTATTCGCCCGCTGCCCGGAGGGCCGCCCGGTTCGAGCGCGTGTCGGCCACGACCAGGATCACGCGATCGACACCGCCGTCGCGCCGTTTGCCCGCGATCCGCCGCTGGAGCGCCTGCACGTCCCGGAGCCGCATCTCGGCCTCCACCCCGATCCGGGTCTCCGCGCCGACGAGCTGCGCATCCCAGGCCCGCAGGTCGCCCGGAAGGCCCACGGGGACCTCGATGGCCCAGCGCCAGCTGGCCGCGCAGCGACCGCGGAAGCGGTTCAGCAGGGTGACGTGGGCGGCGTCCCGGAGCGGTGATCCTGCCGGGTAGGCGCGGACGGAGAGCTCCATCCCGACCACGGCGAGGAGCTGGGCGAGGCGCTCGATCGAGACCGTGGCCCGGACGCCGGCCTCGATCCGGCTGACCTCCGAGCGCGAGATCCCTACGGCGTGGCCCAATGCCTGCTGGGTCAGCCCGGCCCCCAGGCGGGCTTCGCGGAGTTCACGCCCCATCTCCCCGCGGGCCAGCCGGGCGCGTCGCGTGCCGCGGTCGACCAGGCGCTCGCGGGGTGGCATCGCTCCATGGTGCCAGCGGCCCCTTCACCGGGACTCATCTCCCGATTCCCGCCGAGTGGCCGCCGCCGAGTGGCCGCCGCGGGGAGGCCCCGCGGGGAGGCCCGGGCGCGACGCGACCCCTGGGTCCGCGTGCTCCCCAGGAGCGTAACGGACATGCGATGGGCCGCCGCCGTCTCAAACGCTCCTCCCAGGGCACATCTGCGGCGCGGGGAGTCCGCCCCGGCGCCGAATGCCGCCCCACGGGCACGCGATCGGCACGACCGACCCCGCCGGCCACGCGGCGGCCGCCGCCGCGGGCCAACGAGCGACCAACTCGGCCGTTACGCCCCTGGGGGGCACCTCCGGGCGGGACCGTGGGGCGCCAAGCTTCCCGGCTAGTCCGAACCCGGGCTGACTGCGCCGCCTTCTGGCCGTGCGGGGCCCACCGGCCGCCGGGTCTGCCGCCGCCTGTCCGGTCGCCGGCCCGTTGGCCGCCCGCCCGCCGGACCGTTGGCCGGCCGCCCGCCGGGCCCCGCCTGTCCGGGCCGCAACCACTCACACGCCCGGGGCCGCCTCGCGGAAGAGCCGGGCGAAGCCCGGGTACGGCTTGAGCGGGACCAGTTCGAAGTCGATGAGCCCGGCCGCGACGAGAGGCAGGCTGTCGACGACCGCCCGCGCCGCCGCGAGGTCGGGCACCTCCAAGACCAGCACGCCGTTCGGCCGGTCGGCGCGGAAGTAGATCTCGCGAATCAGGCCCTGCTGGTAGAGATCCCAGGCGCGGCGCGCCTCGGCGGGGCGCAGCTCGGGGAAGCGGGGATCGTCGGCCGGGGCCGTGTCGTGGCCCAGTGCCAGCACCTTCATGCGAACCTCCGTGTGATCGGTCGGCGCCTGGGGCACCGACCCAGGCGCCTGGGTGCCGCGGGCGCCTGGTGGGCGTCGCGGTGGCGGGTTGGGAGTCGACGCGACGCTCGAACGGCGCGTGATCGACGACGCGGGCGGAACCTCAGACGATCGCGAGCGGCCGCTCGATCGCCGCGTCGCTCCTGAAGCGGCGGTCGACGAGAACGCGGATGACGTACGTGATCTCCAGGCCGGCCCCGTCGAACGACGGCGCCGAGCCTGCCGGGATCGGCAGGCGGACGTCGATGCCGCCCGCCAGCTGGGCGGGGTCGATCGGCACCGAGGCGATGATCCCCTCGGTCCCGTTCGGCGCGTTCGTGCGACGGTGGACCTCCACGCGGCCTCCCTGCCCGCCGGGCGCCGACGGCCAGCGGACGGTGGCCGTCATCTCGGACCCCGCCGGCACGGGCAGCGGCGAGGTGACGCCGATCATCGCGTCGCCCACCGGCACGCCCGCCATCATGCTCATCCCGCCCTGCTTGCCGACGCCGGCACGCAGCAGGTCCGGGTGCTGGGCCAGCGGCAGGTGGACGGCCACGAAGTGGTCCGAACCCATCGCCACGTCCCAGCGGACCTCGAGGGCCCAGGCGATGATCGACTCGCCGAGGTGCGCGGACGGCGGGCCCAGGCGCGGCGCCGGGACGGCGAAGCGGGCTTCGAGGCTTGCGCCCGGCTCCAGGGTGGTCGGGATCACCGGCTCCGGGAACGCGTCGGCGACGAATAGCTTGCCGCTTGTCTCCACCCAGTGCTCGGACGAGGTGACGTGGCCGTCGCTGTCGCGGTCCTCGCGTGAGCGCGTGACCTCGTCGAGGCGCAGCCCCACCAGCCGGAGGGCCGCCTTGCGGGCGTCGATGCGCTTCGCGGTGGACAGGCGCAGCGTCCCGGTGATCCCCTCCCCGACCACGGCCGGCCGATCGAGGACGATCTCGCCGAGGACGGCCCCGTCGTTCGATCGAACGAGCTCGTCGATGTGGACGTCGTGCAGGGGGTGGCTCCCTTGCGGGCCCGCGAGACGGGGTCCGTTGATGGCGTCAAAGGGCTCGGGGGCCGAGCCCTTGTAGGCGCCGAAGGAGCCGAAGCTGAGGTTCAGGGGCATCTGGGCAACTCCGGTGGCATGGCGACAGGAGCGGCGGGGCATGGCGGCGCTCGCCGCCATGCTCTCAGAAGCCCGACCGTCGCACAGCCCGCGCGTGCGCGTCGACGCGGCCGGGGCCGCCCGCGCGTGCGCGTCGACGCCCGCCGGGGTCCACCCGGCGGACATGCGCGGTGCCAGACCCTACTTCGTGGTGCAGGCGGTGGGCCGGCAGGGATCGATCGTGCCAGCGGCCAGGCCCTTGAAGGCCGCGGCGAGCGCCGCCTGCAGCTCCGCCGAGGGCGCGAGATTGCCGAGCGAGGCGAGCGGCATGGCCAGGTTCCGGGCGCCGTTCAGGTAGATCCCCGTCTGGAGCTTGGGCCGCCCGACGTACCACCGCCGGATCGCGGTGGAGGTGGCCAGCGCCAGCCGCTGAACCGCGCTCGTCGCGATGCACGACCGGAGCTCGGGGTACTGGAGGTACTGGTCCACGTCGACGCCGATCGCCCAGATGCCCGCCGAACAGGCAGCCCGGAAGACGCCGACGTTCGTCTGGCCGGCCACGCCGAAGACGACATCGGCGCCATCGGCGATCAGGGCCGCTGCCGACGCCTCGCCCACCTCCGGCGCGGAGAAGCTGTCCGCGTACAGCACCTTGACCGTCGTCGTCGCCTTGACCGATGCCACGCCGTTGCGGTAGCCGTTGATGAACTCGAGCACGGGTTTGAGGGCCATGCCCCCCACGGCCGCGACCTTGTCGGTCCTGGTCGTCCAACCGGCGACGATGCCGGCCAGGTAGCCCTCCTCGGCCCGGTCGAAGTCGAGCGCCTGGTAGTTGCGCGGCAACGGCCGGACGGGCACCTGGTCGATCCCGATGAACTGCACGCGCGGGTACAGCTTCGCGGCGGCCACCGTGGCGTTGATCATCTCGAAGCCGACTGTCACGACGACGCTCGCCCCGCGGGCCACGAAGCGCCGGATGTTGACCGCGTAGTCGGCAGCTCGCTGGGACACGAGGACCGCGGCCCGACCGTGGATCGCGGTCGCCCCGGCCTTGACGCCCGTCCAGCCGTTCTCGTTGTAGCCGCGGTCGTAGAGCGTCGGGCCGCCCGTGACGAAGCCGATCAGCGGCCCGGTCGGGACCGTCGCGGCAGCGGGCGCGGTCGCGGCCGACGGCGCAAACGTCAGAAGGAGCGTGAACGCCGTGGCCAACGCCAGGATGCGACGCATCGCCGACCCCTCTCGGAGGGCGGACGGACCGGTCGCCAGTGGCTCGGCGCGGTCGCGGCGACCGTGGGTGGGACCGCGCGTCGTTGCCTTCCGCCGCGCGTCGAAGATGGGCCGCGCCCGCCGACCCGGTCGAGGGCCGAATGTCATGCGAGCCGAGCGGCGGCGGGTCGCGACGGACCCGGGGCCGGGCCGTAGCGGGCCGCGGCACGCGGCAGACCCCGGGGCTTGACCCTCACGTATCGTGAGGCTCTATGGTGTCCCCATGGAGCACGACGACACCCGCTCCGTGGGCGAGGTCGCCCGGCTTGCCGGCGTCACCGTCCGGACGCTGCACCACTACGACGAGATCGGCCTCCTGCGCCCGACGGGACGCTCCGAGGCCGGGTATCGCCGCTACGGCGACGCGGACCTGGAACGGCTCGGGCAGATCCTCTTCTACCGCGAGCTGGGGTTCGCGCTCGACGAGATCGGCACCCTCGTGCGCACGCGCCCGACCGACGCGGTCGGCCACCTCCGGCGCCAGCACCGGCTCCTGCTCGAGCGGATCGGCCGGCTGGAGCGCATGGTCGCCGCCGTCGAGAAGGAGATGGAGGCACGCCAGATGGGAATCAACCTCACCCCCGAGGAGCGGCTCGAGGTCTTCGGCGACTTCGACCCGGACGCCCACGCGCCCGAGGTCGAAGCCCGCTGGGGCGACACCGACGCCTACCGGGAGTCCGCCCGCCGGACCGCGTCCTACACGAAGGACGACTGGGCGCGGATGAAGGCCGAGGGCGGCGCGATCAACGACCGCTTCGTCGCCGCCCTGCGCGCCGGCCTGCCGGCCGACGGGCCCGCAGCGATGGAGGCCGCCGAGGCGCACCGGCAGCAGATCAGCCGCTGGTTCTACGCCTGCTCGCCCGAGATGCACGTCGGGCTCGGCGAGATGTACGTCGCCGATCCGCGCTTCACCAAGACGTACGAGGACCTCGCCCCCGGGCTCGCCCGGTACGTGCACGACGCCATCCTGGCGAACGCGGCCCGCCAGGCCGCCCGGGTGATCGCGGCCCCGAACCCGGCGACCCCGCCCCGGGTCACGCGTCACGCTTGACCGCTCCAGGCGGTA
This sequence comes from uncultured Chloroflexia bacterium, assembly GCA_963762445.1. Classification (GTDB taxonomy): domain Bacteria; phylum Chloroflexota; class Limnocylindria; order Limnocylindrales; family CSP1-4; genus CTSoil-043. The sequence goes on along the minus strand of CAVXLA010000006.1, from coordinate 317,487 downwards.
GGAATCGCCCCTCCCAAGCGTGGCAACGCGCCGAAACCGCGCCTTGTCCGCGTCTCCGAGCACGAGGGACACTGATCTGACCGGCTGGCGCGGTAGCCGGTCGCGCCCGCCCAGAGGCGACCGCCGCGCGGCATGTCAGCCGCGGAGCGACTACCGTCCATCGCGGAGAGGCCGCCCGCCGAAGCGAGCGGCCTCTCTGGTGCGGGTTGGAGCTGGGCCCGCGACTACCTTGCCAGCACGGCCACCGGGCCCGAGTCCACGAGGAGCTCGGACGGCGACCCGGTCATCGGCACCGTCAGGTCGACGCCGTGAATCGCCTTGGCCCGCTCGGCGAACCACGCGGTGAAGGCGTCGTTGGCGCTCATCATCTGCCCGAACGAGCGCCCGGGATCGTCGCCTTCGAGGGTCACGATCACGAGGTCGCCCATCGGCGTCGGCTGCAGGAACGTGCGCTCGTGGACGCCGGCCCGTCGTCGGGAATCGGCGAACTCCTGGTGTCGCGGACCGTTCACCTCTTCCATCCAGGCGCGCCACTCGGCGGTCTTTCCGGGCAGGATGGGGAACGCGACTGCCATCATCGGCATGGAAACCTCCGCGGGCACGTGCATGCCCAGCGACGGGTGGTCGGACTCGCCATTGGCCCAGCGCGACGGTCGTGGCGACCGTATGGGGACGCCGCGCCGGTGGGAGCCCGAAGGCTCCCGTGCCTCCCCCCGATGCCCCGAGTATGCACCGTTCGGCGCGGAGCACACTTCGGGGCCTCGGCGCGGTAGCGACGGCACCGGGCGCGACCGCGCGCGCTCGAACCTGGGTGGCAGGGGCAGCCGTCCAGCGCGGATACTGCCGAGACCCAGAGAACCACCTTGGAGGGGAATCGATGAGCTCGACCGCCGCGCCCGATTTCGTGTACGACGTCTACATCCGGGCCACGCCCGATGCGGTCTGGCGTGCCATCACGGAGTCCGAGCTCACCCTCCGCTACTTCTACGCGAGCGCCGTCGAGTCCGACTGGCGGCCCGGCTCACCGTACCGGATGACGATCGAGGGCGAGCTGCAGATCGAGGGCGAGATCCTGGAGGCCGAGCCGCCGCGCCGGCTCGTCCAGTCGTGGCACGGGGTGTGGGACCAGGGGATGGCCGCCGACCCGCCGAGCCGCGTCGCCTGGGAGATCGAGGAGACCATGCCCGGCGTCGCCAGGCTCACCATGATCCATTCGGGCCTGGTCGCCGGCTCCCCGACGCTCGAGCAGGTCACAGAAGGCTGGCCGTTCATCCTCTCGGGCCTGAAGTCGGTGCTGGAGACGGGAAAGGGACTGGAGGAGGAGTAGCGCGGGCGATCCGGCCGGATCAGCGGGCGGATCGAGCAGCTTCGCGACGCACCCACGTCTCGAGGACGTCTCTCTTCGCGACATCGACGCCGGAGAGTGCTCGAATTCGAACGATCAGCGTCTCCGGTTCGACGAGTCCGTCCCTGATCAGCGCGGCCGCAAACGCTCGGTCCTTCTCGCGTCCCGCAACGAGCTTCGCGACGACGCAGTCGTGCGGCTCGAGGCATCGCGCGCGGGCCGGGGCCGCTCCCCGCGTCGCGAATTCGACCGTCCGCGACTCCCAGCCCACCGGCAGCACCGCCGTCGACACCCCGACGCCCTGGGCGTAGTAGCCGAACGTCTCGTGGAACCGCGACAGCTCCCCGATCGCTCCGTCGACGCGATCGGCCTTCGAACCGTCCGGGTCCACGAAGAAGGCGAGGTCGGCCTCGATCGACGTCGTGGCCTCGATCGGAAGCATGTCCTCCGGGTACGCCCCGAGGATCGCCTGGCTGCCGATCACCAGCAGGTCCGCGTCGTCGACGATCGTCGCGGCGGCGCGGAGGACGTGCTCGAGCTGGGCCCGGTTCACGTCGTTGGAGGTGCAGCTGCCTCCCGAGAGGCAGCGTGGCGTCGATAGGCCCGAAGGATCGCCAGGCGTTCGGCCTCCGGCAACACGCCCGCGAATGGGGAGTTCTGACGCAGCTCGTCGGCCCCGGCGGACTCGGCCGTGAGGACGTGCATGACAGCTTCGGGTCCATGCCCAATCAGGCGGCGCCAGCGCGCCAGTCGGAGGGCGCTCATCCCAGTCGGGTGTATCTGCTGCAGCCGATCGAGGTTCCGCCGCGCCTTGCGCAGGACGCCCTCCGGGTCGCGGGCCAGCCTGCCGGCGACCGCGCGGTGGAGCCACAGCGATCGCGCCTGCTCGGGCCGACGGGCCAGCGTGCCCGGGCTCGCGTTGGCGAGGGCTTCAACGTCCGCGCGGGCGATGCGCCGATGCGTCCCGACGGTCAGGCTCACCAGCTCGCCCCGCTCGCAGAGGTCGACGACGTGCTGGCGGGAGCACGCCAGGAGAGCGGCCGCCTGGCCGGTGGTAAGGAGCTCGTGGTCGCGATCCATGCTCTCAGTCTAGCCGTATCCGCCAGAAACGCAACACGCAAGGATGAGGGGTCCCGGATCGCGGCGGGCCGCAAATCCGGCAGCCCCGTCCCGGCGTAGTACCGCCCATCACCGTGCCGACCCAAGCGCACGGTCCTCGGGGGGTTTCCACATGAGGCGACAGCTCGCCATCTTCGCCGCCACCGCCGCGCTGCTCGCGCTTGCGGTGCCGGGCATCGTCGCGGCCGCCAGCACGCAGGCCGTGCAGGGCAGGGACATCGCGGGCCACGGGACGCTCCTCGTGGCCTCGAGCAACCAGATGACCGTCTACACGTTCGACAAGGACGTGGCCGGCAGCGGCACCAGCAACTGCACCGGCGGGTGCCTGGCGAACTGGCCGGCCCTGACGATCGCGGCTGGCGACACGCCGACCGGGGGGGCCGGCGTCACGGGGACCCTCGGGACGATCGTGCGGGCCGACAACGGCGCGACGCAGGTGACGTACAACGGCTTGCCGCTCTACTTCTTCGCCAACGACAAGGCGCCTGGCGACACGAACGGGATCTACACGAACTGGCGGGCGGTCACCCTCGCAGCGGCGCCGGCAGCGTCGGCCACGCCGACCGCGTCGGCCGCGCCGAGCGAGAACCCGGGCGAGTCCAACACGCCGCCGCCGACCTCCATCTCGCCCGGCGGCAGCGGTTCCTCGTCGCCCGGCGATCCCCTCCCCCTCCTCCTGGTGGCCGGCATCGGCGCCATCGGGCTCGTGCTCGCCATCCGGCGCTTCGCGACCGCACGCGCGTGACGCCATCGTGAGCTGACCCCCATCGAACCTTCGGCCCGGGGCCGACGGCGGGCGGGATCTGGGGTCCCGCCCGCCGTCCACGTCCCGGACCCGCGCCCTCCCCGCGGGCCGACCCGTTGACGCATGTCGAGGGCGGGCGCACGATGCGCCGGGGATCGACCGTCATCGTGGGCACAGAAGGGGACGCGGCAGTGGGCACCATCATCGGCTTGGCAAGCTTCGGGTCGCGGAGGCCCGGCCGGCTCCTCGCGATCGCCCTGGCCGCGGTGCTCGTCGCAGCCTGCGGCGGAAACGCCACGCCCGCCGGCGGGGCGCCGCCACCCGCCGGCGGCGGCGCCCCGACCCAGCCCGGCTACGGGACCGCCGGTGGCGGCTCGGGCAGCGGGAAGGTCGTGGGCGACGTCTGCAGCCTCCTGTCACCCGCCGAGCTGAGGGCCCAGCTGGGGGTCGACTTCCCGCCGGGGACGGAGAAGCTCGTGAGCGGCAGCACGGCGACCTGCGACTGGGAGTCGTCGGCCGGCCAGTCGAGCGCCATCGTCTCGCTCTCCGTCGAGCGGTTCGACCAGGCCCAGTGGAACATCACGAAGAAGCTCAACGGCGCGCGCCCGCAATCCGGGCTCGGCGACGACGCGGTCTTCGGCTTCCTCGACGTCCTGTACGTGAAGAAGGGCAACCTCGACTTCACGATCGAGGTGGTCGTCATGCCGGCCCCGGCCGGCTCCCTCGACGCGGCCAAGATCCAGCTGGCGAAGCTGGTGTTGTCGCGGCTGTAGCGCGTCGGCCCGCAACGTGACCGGTCGAGCCCTGGTCCGTGGCGGCACAGGACTTCTTTCCCGGTATCCGGCGATGGTCCCGTTCGTATGGTTGGCCGGCGCGTCCCCGCTGAGTATCACCTCGCTCGGAGGCCGCCTCCATGCACCGCCGCCTCGCCCGCGCCCTGGGCACCGCCTTGCTCGCGCTGGGCCTCCTGGCGCCCGCCGCGTTTGCCGACGATCCAACCCCGGCCCCGGTGGTCTTCGGCACGCCACAGCTGCTGGTCTGGTGGGACGGCCACAGCACGTACGACGGGCCGGTGACCGACAACACGTATGCGCTCATCCGGCCCGACCAGGTCGACCCCGCCGATGCCACCCACTTCATCCTCGGCGACGGTCTCGGTGGCGTCTATCACTACTCCGGCCACGTCGTGTCGGGTCCGTATGCCGGCGAGGCCGACCTCTGCCCGGTCATGCTGTCGCTCGACATCGGCTACCTGTCCGCGTATCCCTACACGGACGCCGTGGGGTTCAGCGCCGACGACTGTCGCGCGTTCCTGGCGCCGCCGGCGACGCCGGAGCCCACGGCCACGCCCGAGCCGGCGACCACGCCCGAGCCGACAGTCGAGGCGACTCCCGCGTCGACCGATGACACCGTCGCCATCGCGCTGACCAGCGCACCGGGTGACGGGGGCGACGACCCGGTCGCGCTCGAGCTGGCCATCGCCCTCATCCTCGGCCCTGCTCGGGATCGGGGGCTTCGCGGTCCTCCTCTACCTCTTCGGCTGGGGCCCGTTCCCCGGTCGCTCTCCGCGCATCCCTGTTCCCGTCGCCCCTGGGCCGTCGCCCGACGCGGGACCCGCGTCGCTTCCCGAGACGGGTCCGCCGCCCGCGGATCCCGCGCCCGAGCGCGGCCAGCAGGCGCAGTCGACCGATCCGTGCGCCAGCCAGGCCTCGGATCTCTCCACGGCGTCCGCCCACGCCCGCGGTCTCAACTCGGTGCTCGCGGGCCTGCGGCGGCTCCATGCCAACCTCGAGCAGCAGATCGTCCAGATGGAGGACGGCGCGATTCCCACCGAGCTCGGCGTCGAGGTCGCGTTCGCGGCCGGCAGCCTTGCCGGGGGCGCGGCAGGCGGGGTCGGCATCGTGCCCGAGACGATCCTCGGCAAGGTGATCGAGAACGCCCTGAAGGACGTGCTCAAGGGCGTCGTCAAGTCCTCGCTCAACGCGGGCGAGGCGGCGCTGACCGGCGGCGCCGACACGTGGGCGAACCTCAAGGGCGGCGCGCTCGAGGCACTGCTCAAGGGGATGCTCGAGGACCAGTTCACGAGCGACTACCTCAACGCGAGCATGGGCGGCTACCACACGAGCGCGTTCGCCCTCGCCAACCAGCTGCCCCGCAAGTTCGCCGAGGCCGACGTCTACGCCTCCCACGCGGCGGAGGCCATCGGCCAGCTGATGACCGCCTACAACAGCGGGATGGAGCTCGCGAACCTCGTGCAGCAGTCCGCCGTGCTGCGCCAGAAGGCGATGGCGATCTACGGCGACATCGCCGACCTCGAGGTCGCCCACGAGACCGCGCTGGAGACGATGCGCACCGCCGCCGACCGGCTCGCCTACTGCCGCAAGGTCAACGCGCCCGACTGGAAGCCGTAGTCGAAGGCGCGAAAGGCGCGGAGGGCGCGTCGGTCACTTGCGCGAGCCCTACCGCACCCGCCGGTAGGTGCTCTCGCTCCGGCGCACGACGCGAAGCACGACGATGGTGCGTGCTGCCTCGTCGACCAGGTACACGATCCGCAGGTCGCCGACCCGCAGCCGCCAGAACGAGCCCTCGGCGAGGAGAGCGGCACCCCGAGGACGCGGATCGCGCCCGAGGGCGAGGATCGGGCCGCGCGCGCGTGCCGTCGCGTCGGGCGGCAACTTCCGAAGCTGGCGCTGCGCCGCCGGCGCCAGCTCGACGCGCCAGGGCGACTCGCTCACTCCTGGCCGGGCGAGCCGTACGTCGCCCGGGTCTCGGCGGCATGGGCCCGGAAGAACTCCTCGGCCGCGACGCCGCCGTCGCGCGCGTACTCGGCCAGTGCCTCGGCGGCGGCCGCCACGTCCTCGGTCTCCTCGAGCCGCTCCAGCCACGCCGCCAGCGCCTCGTCGACGATCTCGCGCACGCTCCGGTCGGCCCGGGCCGCCTCCACCTTCACCGCGCGGTAGACCTCGGAGTCGAGGTCGATCGTCACCTTCATGACGCAAGCATACCAGCATGCTGGGTTGCTTGCCGGGCGCCAAGCCGCTCGAGGCGGGGCCGAGGACCGGTATCATCCTCATGGCACTCCTCCGAGTGTCCACCTATCGAGAGCGCCCGAGAGTCCCGGCTCGATGACGGCGCGGCAACCGGCCAGACGCCCTCACGTCGGCACGGTGCCCCCGCCGGGTGCGATAGGAGTCGAGGGATGTCCCGCACGGATCCGGTTCGACGGCGGAAGCTGCCGTCGGGCCTCACCTGGTGTCAGACCTGCGGCGAGGCGCGAGGCCGATCGTCAAAGGGCGGTCTCTCTGTCTGCCTCTGCCAGGGCGTCGTCTGCAGCTGGTGCGGCCAGGTCTGGCGTCGCCCGATCACCGACTACTACGGCCGCGACGGCTCCTGGTGGCACGTGCCGTCCTTCACCCTGCAGGCGCACCGGTGCCCAGCGCCCCGTGAGCTCCGCGTCGGACGGCAGTGGACGCCTCGACCTGCGAACGACGACGTGCGTGCCTACAACGAGGTCGTCTCGGCCCTGGCCTGGGAGGAAGTCGAGGAGCGCGCTCGAGCGCGAGAGGCGGCGAAAGACGCCGGCGAGCCTGACCCGGGCGGCGACGGCGCCGGCCAGGAACCATCGGCAAGGGCCATCATGGACCGGTGACCATGAGCGAACCCCCGCCCGACGTGCCGTCCCCTGCCGTGCCCGACTCTCCGATGGGTCCCCCGCCCGACCCATCCGCGCCCATCCTGCGCGTCCGCGGCCCGCGGGCGTCCTCGGTCATCGTGCAGCGTCTCCCGGTCGACCAGGGCGGCGCGTTCATGGAGTGGCAGCATGGGATCACCGGCGCCGCGGGCGCGTTCCCCGGCTACCAGGCGACCGAGATCTACCCGCCCGCCGGCGACCGCGACGAGTGGGTGATCATCGTCCACTTCGACGACCAGCAGACGCTCCAAGCCTGGCTCGACGCCCCGGAGCGGGCGGCGTGGCTGGCGGAGCTCCCCCACGAGGCGCGCGACTTCCGCCTGCACACCATGCCGACCGGCTTCGGCTCCTGGGTCGCCGGGCAGACGGCCGACGGCACGCCGGTCCCCCACTGGAAGTCGTTCCTGCTGGTCCTCGCCGGCCTCTACCCGGTCGTCATGCTGCTGACGCTCATCGTGTCGCCGCGGACCGCCGGCCTCGGCCTGGCGCTCGCCATGCTGGTCAGCAACATCCTCAGCGTGGCCCTCCTGGAATGGGCCGTGATGCCGCTCCTCAACCGCGTCCTCGCCCCCTGGCTCGGGGCGCACGGGAGGGACGGCCGGCTCGTGTCGACCGCCGGAGGGGCGTTCATCGTCGCGGCGGTGCTGGTGATGGCGCTGCTGCTCCGCGTGGTCGGCGCGTCGTGAGGACGAACATCGCCGTGGCGCGGCTCGTCGCCTTTGCCGCGCTGTCCGTGCCGATCGCCTGGGTCTCGCGGGCCTCGCTTCGCCGGCCCGGGTCGCACGGCTTCTACCGCTTCTTTGCCTGGGAGGCGATCCTTGGCCTCGTCGTCCTTCATGTCCGCTCCTGGTTCCGCGACCCCTTCAGCCGGCACCAGGTCGTCTCGTGGATCCTGCTGTGCGTCAGCTTCGTGCCGCTCGCGCTCGGCGTTCGCGCTCTTCGTGCCCACGGGAACCAGGCTGCGAGCCGGGAGGACGACCCCAACCTGCTGGCGTTCGAGAGGACGACGGCGCTCGTCGACACCGGCATCTACCGATACATCCGTCACCCGCTGTACAGCTCACTCCTGGGTCTGGCATGGGGCGTCTTCTTCAAGGCTCCGTCGCGGTTCGCGGGCCTGCTGATCGCGGCGGCCACGGCCGCGCTCGTGGCCACGGCGAAGGCGGACGAGGCCGAGTGCGTGCGCTACTTCGGCCCCGCTTATCGGAACTACATGGCCTCGACGAAGCGGTTCGTGCCCTTCCTCGTCTAGGGGAGCACCGCTTGCGCTCATCCGCTCGAACGGGACTGCGCCTTTGGGCTTGCGGAGGCCGGGCGGCGACTGGCGCAGATGCGGGCGGCCGTCGAGAAACCACTCCGGACGTGGTTGTTCGGCCCGCTATCCTGGCTGCGTGATCGGAGTCGCCGACAATCGCATTCGAAATGCGGTGTTTGACTGGCTGACGGAGCAGCGAAGCCAGTTCGGAGAAGCACTTCCGCGACGGGCTCTGGAATCATTCGAGCTCGACGGCCGGCGTGTGCCCCTTGTCGGACCACAGGGGATCTTCAAGCCGGCCATCTGCGAGTTGCCGCTCTCGATCACGACGGTCGCTGGCGGTCCCTACCACGACGCCTACGACGCGCGATCGGCAACCCTTCGGTATGCCTACCGCGGAACGGATCCGCGTCACCGCGACAACGTCGGGCTCCGCCAAGCGATGGCTGATCGAGTCCCGCTCGTCTACTTCTGGGGGGTTGCGCCCGGGGTGTACGTCGCGGTGTACCCGGCCTTCATTACCGATGACGACCCGCAGAACTTGATGTTCACAGTCCAGTTCGACGACATCTCCGCGATCTTCGTTCCCCACTCAGGCGGACACCGGATCGCCGAGGATGGGTCGGAGGCGCGCCGCGCGTACGTGACACGCACGATCCGGCAGCGGGTGCACCAAGTCGCGTTTCGGGAGCGCGTCATTCGCGCTTACCAAGAGCGGTGTGCCTTGTGCAATCTCCGGCACCAGGAGCTGCTTGACGCCGCCCACATCATTCCCGACCGCGATCCTGAAGGTGAGCCGCTGGTCAGCAACGGGGTAGCGCTCTGCAAGCTGCACCACGCCGCCTTCGATGGCTTCTTCTTTGCGATCCGGCCGGACTACGTGATCGAGGTCCGCAGGTCGATCCTAGAGGAGCACGATGGGCCGATGCTTGTGGTGGGCCTCCAGCAGATCCACAAGGCGCGGATCTTCGTGCCCCGGCGTGCTCGTGATCAGCCAGATCCCGCGCGCCTCGAACGTCGATACCGGGAGTTCCTGCAGGCCAGCTGAGCCGCCGTGACACCCTAGCTGGCACAGCCCGCCCTCAGAGTTCGGGGCATGGACGCCCCCGCCAACGTCGTCAGCCTCCCCTCCCCCGCCGGTCGCGGGCCCATGCCGGGCTCGGCGGCCACCAGCCTGCCGCCGGTCGCCACGCCGGCGAGCGCCCCCGCCCCCGCGTCGGGCACCCGCATCTCGGTCGAGCGCGACCGCGTCGTCGTCGACCGCCTGGTCCTCGTCGACGCCAGCCTGGCCGCCTTCGTCGCCGAGCGCCCCGCCGAAGAGCGCGCCGGCCTCGTCGAGCGCGCCCTCAAGATCGGCCTGACCGCCCTGATGGACGCCGGCGTCACGGTGAACGTCGACGCGGTGCGGGCCGAGTTCGCCTCCCTCCTGCGCCAGACGGAGGACGCCAACGCGAAGGCGGCCACCGCCCTGGACCAGCTCCTGCGCCAGAACTTCGCCGACGGCGACGGGCGCCTCCCGCGCACGCTCGAGGCCTTCCTGGGCGACCGGGGCAAGCTCCGCTCGCTCACCGACGAGCTCTTCGACGAGACGAAGCGCGACAGCGCCATCGGCCGCATCAAGACGCTCCTCGGCGCCTACCTCGAGGGCGACGGCAGCAAGCTCGCCACCCTCCTCGACCCCACCCGCCTGGGCTCGCCGCTCTTCCAGTTCCGCGGCGAGATGACCGAGGGCTTCAACAAGCTCAACGAGCGCATCGCCGCGCTCGAGGCCGCCTCGAACGCCCGCGCCCAGGAGCGCGCGAAGGGCACGGCCAAGGGCGGCGACTTCGAGGACCTGCTCGAGGGCCTCCTGGCCGAAGGCGCCCGCGGCGCCGGCGACATGCTCGACCGGACGACGGCCGAGACGGGCGCGGTCATCAGGTCGAAGAAGGGCGACTTCGTCATCACCCTCGACCCCGCCCTCACCCGCGGCCACGACCTGCGCGTGGTCATCGAGGCGAAGGACCGCCCGATGGCGCTCCGCGCCATCCGCGAGGAGCTCCGCGAGGCGAAGGAGAACCGGGGCGCGGCCGTCGGGGTCATCGTCTTCACGCCGGCCCACGCGCCCGCGGGCATCGACCCGTTCAACGTCATCGGCGGCGACGTCTACTGCGTCGTCGACCCGGATGCGCCGGAGCCGGCCTTCCTGGCCGCGGCCATCAAGCTGGCCCGGCTGCTGGCCCTCGCGACGCTCGACGAGCGCGAGGTCGAGGTCGACGCGGCGGCCATCGCGCGGGCCCTCGCGGGCGTGCGCGAGCAGCTCGACGCCATCACCCGGCTGAAGAGCAACCTCACCTCCATCAGCACGGCCACGAAGGGCGTCTGGACGGGCCTCGACCAGCTGCGGGCCGGCATCCTGGCCAGGGTCGCCGAGGCGGAAGCGGAGCTGCGCGCGGCGGCCGCCAGGTAGCCGGGGCGGCCCGTAGCGCCCTGGGCGCGCTCAGGCTAGGGCCCGCGGCGCGAGAGGGCACCGGGGCCCTCGGGCCGCGATCACATCCGGGCCAGGGGGCCCGACCAGATCCGGGCTCGGGCGGCGTCAACGGCGGGGGCCGTCGCCGCTCGAGCCCTCGGGGGAACCCGCACCGGGGCGGCCTTCGGGTCGCCCCGGTGTTCCGTTTCGGGGAGTGGGAGGCCGGGCGCGGTCGCGGTGCCACTCGACCTGGCGGCCCGTCCAGTGACCCGATACCGCCCCAGCTGGTAGCCGCGACCCTATTCAAGCGTGGAAGCGCGGCGTCCGCGCGTGCGGGCCGCGTTTCGGAGCGTGCAGTGCCCTGACTTCACCAGCTGGCGCGATATCGCGTCGCATCCGGGAGGTACGACACGCGGCTGCCCTCACCGAGCGCCATAAGCCACGGTGAAGCGCTCGACGCTATCGTCGCGACGATGTATACATACATCGTGGACCGGACGCAGATCTACCTGACCGCAGAGGAGAGCGCCGCGCTGGAGCGCGCCTCGATCGAGACGGGCAAGACCCGTTCCCAGCTCGTGCGCGAGGCGATCGACGAGAAGTACGGCTCGCGTCGGTCGCTGGAAGAGTTCATGGCGGCGTTGGACGCCGCGACCGGCGCCTGGAAGGAAGAGCCCGGGGAGGACAGGTCGGCCTACCTCAAGGACCTGCGGCGCGCCGACCTGGCGAAGCAGCGCTACCTCGAGCGGCTCCGACGCGAGCCGCCGGCCACCGAGCAGTGAGCGTCGTCATCGACGCTGACGTGCTGATCGGTGTCCTCAGGGATGTGCCCGGCGCACATCAGGCCGTCGCGGAAGCGCGCCTCCGCGACCCGCGACTCCTGAGCATCACACCGGTCCGCGTCGAGGTTCTGCGCGGCATGCGACCGGGCGAGGAACAGGTGACGATCGCACTTCTGGAGCAGTTCGACTGGGTCACGGTTGACGTCGCACTCGCCGATCGCGCGGGCGAGCTGGGGCGCACATACCGACAATCCCACGAGGGAATCGAGGTCGTGGACTTGCTCCTGGCAGCTGCCGTTGAACGACACGGCGCCCGACTCATGACCCGAAACGTCAAGCACTTCCCGATGTTCCCGGAGCTGCGCCCGGCGTACTGACGGGGCGGCGCTGGCGCGGCGCGGGAGCGCTGCCGGCCCTGCCCGATGCCCCGGCCGCCACCTCGCCGCCCCACCCGACCGGACCGCCGCCTCGACCTCCTCCATGGTGATGCAGCCGTCGACCGGGCAGACGTGCTCGCAGAGCCGGCAGCCCACGCACTCGGCGTCGTCGATCGACAGCGTCGAGTGGCCGTTGGCTCGCTCCAACCTGATCGCCTGGTGGGCGCCGTCCTCGCAGGCCCGGTAGCAGAGGTTGCAGTGGATGCAGCGGTCGGCGTCGATCCGGGCCTTGATGGTGTAGGAGAGGTCGAGCTGGCCCCAGTCGCCGATCTGCGGCAGGACGCGCCCGATCAGGTCGGCCGGCGACGAGAGGCCCCGCCCGGCGAGGTAGCCGGCCAGGCCGTCGATCATGTCCTCGACGAGCTTGTAGCCGTAGTGCATCACGCCGGTGGCGACCTGGACCGTGGTTGCGCCGACGAGCATGAACTCGACCGCGTCGCGCCAGGTCTCGATGCCACCGATGCCCGAGATCGGGATGAGGACGCGAGGGTCCTTCGCGATCGCGCTGACCATGTTGAGGGCGATCGGCTTGACGGCCGGCCCCGAGAAGCCGCCGTGCGAGCCCCGGCCCCGGACGGCCGGGCGCGTCTCCCAGGTGTCCAGGTCGAGGCCAACGAGCGAGCTGATCGTGTTGATGAGGGCGATCCCGTCGGCGCCGCCCCGCTGCGCCGCCCGCGCGGCAACCGTGATGTCGGTGATGTTCGGGGTCAGCTTGACGAGGACGGGGACCGCCGACGCCTCCTTGGCCCAGCCGGTGATCATCTCGAGGTACTCGGGGACCTGGCCGACGGCTGATCCCATCCCTCGCTCGGCCATCCCGTGCGGGCAGCCGCAGTTGAGCTCGATGCCGTCTGCGCCCGTGTCGTTGACCCGCTTGACGATGTTGTGCCACGCCTCGGGCTTCGACTCGACCATGAGCGAAACGACCACGGCGCGGTCCGGGAAACGGCGCTTGACCTCGCGGACCTCGGCCAGGTTCGCCTCGATCGGGCGGTCGCTGATGAGCTCGATGTTGGAGATGCCGACCATCCGCCGGCGGCCGACCTCGTAGGAGCCGAGCCGCGAGCTCACGTTCGTGATCGGCTCGCCGACGGTCTTCCAGACGGCGCCGCCCCAGCCGGCCTCGAATGCCCGGGCGACCATCTCCCCGGTGTTGGCGGGCGGCGCGCTGGCCAGCCAGAAGGGGTTGGGGCTGCGGATGCCGGCCATGTCGACGGCCAGGCTGACGCCGGGCGCTCGATCCGGGATCGCCGAGATCTCCACGTGCGGCCGGGGGGCCGGGACGCCGAGGGTCGCGGCGATCGAACGCGCCGCCAGCTTGCCGTCCTGGACGGCGTTGACCACCTCGCGACCGCCGTTGACGAGGTCGCCGCCCGCCCAGACGCGCGGGTTGTCGGTGCGCTTCGTGGCCGGATCGACGATCACCCGGCCGCCGCGCGCGCTCACCGCGAATTCGTCGGCGAGGCGCTCGACGGCCTCCTGCCCGGTAGCCACGACGACGGTGTCGAGGGCCACCGTGAACTGCTTTCCGGGGACGCGGTGGGGTGTGGCCCGGCCGCCGGCGTCGGGCTCCCCGAGGCGCATCGTGTCGAAGACGGCGCCGCTGACGCGGCCGTTCGTGCCCAGGATCTCGGCCGGCGCCGCGAGCCAGTGCAGCCGGATGCCGAGCGAGCGGGCGAGCTCGATCGCGTGCGGGTAGGCCGGGGCCTCGGCCTCGCCCCGGCGATAGAAGAGGGTGACCTCCTCGGCCCCGAGCTGGACCGCGGCCGCGGCGGCGTCCATCGCCGTGCTCCCGCCGCCGATCACGCCCACGCGGCGGCCGACAGCGGCGTTGCTCGCGTCGCCGGTCGCGGCGGCCGTGCCGGCTTCGGTCGGCGCGGCGGCTTCGCCCGTGACGACCGGCTCGAGGAGGGTCAGCGCGTCGACCACGCCGGCGAGGTTCTCGCCCGGCACGCCGAGGCGCCGGCTCCGCCCGAGGCCCAGGCCCAGGAAGACGGCGTCGTAGCAGTTGAGCAGCTCGGCAGCCGAGACGCTGGAGGCGGCTGCCCCGGCCGTCGTGCCCGCCCCGGCCGTGGTGCCCACCCCCGTCTGGGACGCGACGCCCGCCCCGGCGCCCGCCCCGGCCGCTGCGCCGGCAGCGGCCCCGCCGACCCGCGTCCCGCGCCGGATCTCGGCGCCCGCGCGCTCCACCTCGGCGACCTCATGGGCGGTCATCTCGCGGGCGTGGCGCCACGGGACGATGCCGTAGGCACAGAGCCCGCCGGCCTTGGGGCGCGCCTCGAAGACCGTGACGTCGATCCCGTGCCGCCGCAGCTCCGCCGCGCAGGCGAGGCCGGCCGGGCCCGCCCCCACCACGGCAACACACTTGCCGGCGGGGGGACCGGGGACGAAGAACGGCCGGCCCGCGTCCCGGTACGCATCCATCGCGACGCGCTGGAGCGCGCCGATCGGAATCGCCCTGTCGAGCGGCACGCGCACGCAGGCACCCTCGCAGAGGCTCTCGACCGGGCAGACGCGCGCGCAGGTGCCCCCGAGGGGGTTCGCGGCGAGGATGGTCCGGGCGCTGCCGTCGAGGTTGCCGGTCGCGATGGCGTGGATGAAGGCCGGCACGTCGATGCCGGTTGGGCAAGCCGCGACGCAGGGCGCATCGAAGCAGAAGAGGCAGCGGGCCGCTTCCTCGCGCGCCACCTGCTGGCTCAGCCCGGTGTCACCTTCGAACGCAACCATCGCTCGTCACCTGGTGGTGCTGATGGGCGGCGGGCGCCGCCGAAGGGGTGAGGGTCCGGCCACGCCGACCTCACCGCCAGAGTCCAGTGGCCCGAAGTGCGGCTGGCCGGTCAGGCCGGGGCGGGACGGCCGATGGCGGCGAGGCGGGCGTCGACCCAGTGGACGGCCATTAGGGCGACGGGCGGCCCGTGGTGACCCGCAACCGCGCTACCCGATCGTCTGGACCCCTCGCGAGCGTGAGATTGCGCTGAAGCCACGCGTTCGCCGCGTTTCGGAGCGTGAGGCGCGGCGTTTCTACCGGCCAGCCCGGTAGACAGGGCCACGCGAACCCCAGCGGCCCCCCAGCGGCGACCCGCCGCCCTGCGGCGCTTGCGCACCTTTGTATCGTTGTGATATCATCCTGATCGCGCACCGGTCCGTGCATGGCGGCCCGTCACAGCGCGAAAGGAGCCTCTCTCCGTGAACAAGGAACGCACCGCCTGGTCGCTGCCCGGCATCGCCGTCTTCCTCGTCCTCGCCCTCGGCGCGATCGTGCTCATCGGCCTGATGATCTGGTACATCGCCTCGGTGCTCGCGCCCGCGGGGACCGACGTCGGCGTCGTCGAGCTCATCGGGATCGTTCTGATCTTGGTCGCCTTCGTCGCCGTCTGCATCGGCTTCGTCGGCCTCACCCCGGTCAACCCCAACGAGGCCCGCGCGATCGTCTTCGTCGGCCACTACTCCGGCACGCTGCGCACGCAGGGCCTGCAGTGGGTCAACCCGTTCACCGTACGCAAGAAGATCTCGGTCCGCGTCCGCAACTTCGAGACCCCCAAGCTCAAGGTCAACGACCACGACGGCAACCCGATCGAGATCGCGGCGGTCGTCGTCTGGAAGGTCACCGACACCGCCGAGGCGCTCTTCGAGGTCGACGACTACGAGAACTTCGTCCACGTCCAGGCCGAATCCGCGCTGCGAAACCTGGCCACGTCCCACCCGTACGACTCCCACGTCGAGGGCGATGTCGCGCTCCGCTCCCACCAGGTCGAGATTGCCGATCAGCTTCGGACCGAGATCCAGGACCGGCTCCAGAAGGCCGGCGTGGAAGTCATCGAGGCCCGGATCAGCCATCTCGCCTACGCCCCGGAGATCGCCAACGCGATGCTCCGCCGCCAGCAGGCGAACGCGGTCATCGCGGCTCGCTCGCGGATCGTCGAGGGCGCGGTCGGGATGGTCGAGATGGCGCTCGAGCAGCTGTCGGCCAAGCAGGTCGTGCAGCTGGACGAGGAGCGCAAGGCCCAGATGGTGAGCAACCTGCTGGTCGTCCTGTGCTCGGAGCACGAGACGCAGCCGGTCGTCAACACGGGAACGCTCTACGCGTAGGGGCGCGGAGCCTCGACCGTCCCGCGATGACCCCGGAGCCCTGACCGATGGCCGAGCGGAAGCCGTTCCTCCTCCGCCTCGACCCCGAGACGTTCGCGGCCCTGCACGCCTGGGCCGCGGACGACCTCCGGTCGGTCAACGGCCAGGTGGAGTTCCTCCTGCGCCGCGCGCTCCGCGACGCGGGCCGGATGCCGGGGCGCGGCGGGGCGGGGGCACAGCCTGCCGGTTCGCTCGCCCCGACCCGGGGCGCACCCCGACGCACCTCGCACCCTTGACGACGGACCCGCGGGGAAGCGGGGTGGCGGGACCGCCCACCGGCCGAACGGAGACCCCGCGGAGGCACCCGAGGTGAGCGGCACATAAGTCCCAGGTGAGCGCCCGGTGGTGAGATGGATGCATGACATCCGATGTGCTCGCCAGATTCGGGGCGTCGGTGCGCGATGCCCGGCGGGGGCGCGGCTGGTCCCAGCAGGAACTTGGGGAACGATCCAGGGTGTCGCAATCGGCCATCTGGGCGGTCGAGACTGGAGCAGGGGCTCGGATCGACACGCTTGAGCGGATCTGCAAGGCCTTCGGCGGCGAGCTTTCGCTCGAAGCGAGGCTCCCATATGCCGGCGAGGCCGCGCCGCAGTCCGATCGAGGCCACGCGCGATGCGTCGGATCCACCCGGCGCCTGCTGGAAGTCGCCGGATACGTCTGCGCGACGGAGCAGGAGGTCCTCGACGGTCCGTGGCGCGGCTGGATCGATCTGGTCGCGTACAGCTCAACGCTCCGGCGGCTGGTCGTCGTCGAGATCAAGACCGAGCTTCAGGACGCGGGCGCGCTGGACCGGCAGGTCGGCCGCTACGTCCGCCTGTGCCTCAGCGTAGCCCGGAGACACGGCTGGGTCGTGACCGAGATCGCCGTGATCGTCGTCGTCCTCGCGACCGCCGCCAACGACGCGTTCCTCATCGCCAACCGGCAGACCCTCGATGCCTCGTTCCCGGTCCGCGGGCGGGGCGCCATGTCCTGCGTGCTGGACGGGGGTCCTGTTCGGGGCCGGATGCTCGTTGCGATCGACCCTCGTCGCCGAGGGAAGCGTTCATTGCTCCGGTCCGCGGCCGACGGGCGTCGCACCGCGGCGCCGTACCGGGACTACCGGGATTTCGTCACAGCGCTCGACGCGCCGCAGGGCGGCAGGGCCGGGCGGGCCGGTACGGAGACGCGGCCGGCGCCTCCTCACCCGGCCGGAATGCCGGGCCGCGTGGGTCGCGTGACGGTCAACCGGGCCAGCCGGTAGAAACGGACCCGCTCACGCGTGGAAACGCAGGCAACTCGCTGGTCCGCCGCAACTCGGAGCGTGCCGACCGTCGATTTGACCGCGTAGGGCGGTAGTGGGTCACGGCCGCGCCGGCTGCCTCACTCTCCGCCGCCCGCGCCCGCGTGCGGCCGCCACTCCCGCCGCCCGCCCGCCGCCCCCCGGCACCCGCCCCTTGCACCACCGGGGTACACTCTCGTCCCGGTTCAGCGGGGCAGGCACCTGGGCCGCCCGCCCCCGATCGCGACCGGCAGGAGCAGAGGAACGCGGCGCGACATGGCCAGATCGATGTGGCGGGGGGCGATCCAGTTCGGCCTGGTCACGATCCCCGTTCGGCTCTATCTCGCGACCGAGTCGCGGGGGATCTCGTTCAACATGCTCCACGAGAGCTGCCTGAACCGGATCCAGATGAAGACCTACTGCCCCCACCACGACGAGGTGATCTCGCGCGGCGACACCGTCAAGGGCTACGAGTACGCGAAGGACCAGTACGTCGTCGTGACCGAGGACGACCTTGCGAGCGTCCCCCTCAAGACCGTCCGCTCCATCGAGATCGAGAAGTTCGTGCCAGCCGCCCCGGCCGAGGACGAGCCGGCCCGCTTCGTGAAGCAGGCCTACTACGTGGAGCCCGAGGGGATCGGCAAGAAGGCCTACGCCCTCCTGCGCGAGGTGCTGGCCGAGCAGGACCTGGCCGCGATCTGCAAGGTGGTGATCAAGGACCGCGAGGCACTCGCCGCGCTGAACCCGCACGGCAGCGCGATGGTCCTCGAGACCCTCCATTGGCCCGACGAGATCCGGGCGACCGAGGAGCTCGACCTCCCGGGCGACGAGATCGAGGTCAAGCCGGCCGAACGGGCGATGGCGGCCCAGCTCATCGCCGCCATGACCGGGACGTTCGACCCGGCCGAGTACCGCGACGAGTACCGCGCGGCGCTCGAGCAGGTGATCGAGGCCAAGGTCCAGGGCCGCGAGCTCGTCGAGCCGGAGGCGCCGGCGGCCGGGGGCCAGCTGGTCGACCTGATGGCGATGCTCGAGGCCAGCGTGAATGCCGCGCGGACAGCCCGCTCGAACCGCGAGACGGAGGAGGCCGCGGAGGCGGAGGCCGACGAGGGCCTCGTCGCCGGCCGCGGCGCAGGCAACGGCCGCGGCGCAGGCAACGGCCGCGGCCCGGCCGGTCGAACGAAGAAGGCGGCAGTCCCCGTCGATGAGGTCGAGGAGCGCGAGGCGCCGGCCCGCAAGGTCGTCCGCCGCAAGATCGCCTGAAGCTCGGACGTCGTTTGGCCGTGTTGTCATCGACGTCGGGCTGATGCCACTGCGAGCCTGGGTTTTCAATTCGATGCCCCTGGCCGCATCGCCCGCGCATCAGTCGCGGGCCCCGGCTGGGGCGATCGTCGGTCTGCCGAGCAGGTGCCCATGACGCGCCTCCCGCCCGCCGAGCCGCTCCCGCTCGAGTTCGCGCCGGCCTCGTCGCGCCTGCCGGAGCGGATCGCGCCGATGCGCCCGACCGACGGCGAAGGCCCCTTCGACCATCCCGGCTACTTCTTCGAGCCCTGGTGGCCGGGGATCCGCGCCCTCGTCTTCGTGGAGGATGGGCTCGTCCGCCTCCGCGCGGAAGCCCTTGCCGACCCAACCCCCGCCTTCCCCGAGCTGGCCGGCGTCGCGGGCCTGGTCCGTGGCGACGGGGTCGTCCTGGACACGACCCTCATGGTGCTCGACGCGCGCGGGCGGCCGAGCCGCACGCTGCTCGAGCGCCGGCTCCGCGGGGGCCGGGGCGGGTCGGCCGCGCTCGTCGCGTCGGACCTGCTCTACCTGGACGGGGCGACGCTGGCCGCGCGGCCGTTCGGGGAGCGGCGCGGCGAGCTCGCGGCGCTCATGGCGCCGTCGGCCTGGTGCCTCGCGGGGCGCGGCTTCGTCGGCGACGGGACGACCGTGGCCGAGGCCCTCGGGGCGCTCGGCTTCCGCGCCCTGTCGGCGCGCCGGCTCGACGCCCGCCTGCGGCCGGGGCCGGCCGGCGACGCCTGGTACCGCGTGCCGGTGGTCGCCGCGCCGCGCGAGCTGCCGCCGTTCCTGGCGATCCTGCGCCGGCTGCCGCTGTAAGCGCGGACGAACGGACGCGTCGCGGTTGAGCCCGCTGGAGCGCTATCGAGCGAAGCGCGACTTCGCGCGCACGCCGGAGCCCGCGCCGGGTACGGAACCCGGCCGGGCCGCGTCCCTCGGTGAGCTGCGGCGCACGGATGCCCCCGGCGGTTGCGGCCGCTTCGTGGTCCATCGCCACCACGCGGGGCGGCTTCACTACGACCTTCGCCTCGAGATCGACGGCGTCCTCGCCTCCTGGGCGCTCCCCAAGGGTCCGACGCGCGATCCCGACGAGCGGCGCTTCGCCGCCCGCACGGAGGACCATCCGATCGAGTACCTCGACTTCGAGGGCGTCATCCCGAAGGGCCAGTACGGCGGAGGCGATTCGATCTGCTGGGACTGGGGGACGTTCGAGCCGGAGCTCACGTGGGACCCGGGCGCGGCCCTCGAGGCGGGCGAGCTGAAGCTCCGCCTGCGCGGCGAGAAGCTGGCCGGGCGGTTCACGCTGGTCCGGACCGGGGACGGCGACCGGCGCGCAGGGGGCGGATCCGCGGCTCGCGACAGCGGGCGGGCGAGCGAGCGCGGGCGCGGGCGCGGCGATGCGGGCGAGCACAAGGGCGGCCGCAGCGACGAGCGCTCGGCCTGGCTGCTCATCGCCAAGGCCGGCCCCGAGGCGATCCCGGGCTGGGACCCGGAGGCGCACCCGGCGTCGGTCAAGACCGGCCGCTCGAACGAGGAGGTGGCGGCCGGGGTCGGGCCGCACTTGGATCACGACCCGCCGGCCGCGCTCCCGACGCTCGACCCGGCCGGATCGCGCCCCCTCGCCCGGCCGGGGTTCGTCGAGCCGATGCTGGCAACGCCGGGCGCTGCGCCGTTCGACGGCGACGACTGGCTCTTCGAGCCCAAGTGGGACGGCTACCGGCTCCAGGCGATCGTTGCCGACGGGAAGGTGGCGCTCCGGACCCGCAGCGGCCGCGACGCGGGCCGCTCGTTCCCCGAGCTCCTCGGCCCGCCCACGTGGCTGGCCGCCCCCGAGGCAATCGTCGACGGCGAGGTCGTCGCCCTCGACCCGGACGGGCGGCCGGACTTCAGCCTGCTCCAGGCCCGGCTCGGCGGCGGCTTCTCGGCCTCTGACCTCCCCGCCAGCCCCGGGGCGCGGGCGGCCGGCCGCGACGCGCCGCTCGTCTTCATGGCCTTCGACCTGCCGTGGTGCGCCGGTCGCTCGTACCTTGACGTCCCGCTGGAGGAGCGCAAGGAGCTGCTCCGCCTCGTTCTGCGCGAGCACCCCCGGGTCCGCTTCGGCGGGCACGTGGCGCGCGACGGGCTCGCCTTCTTCGCGGCTGCCGCCGCGCAGGGCCTCGAGGGCGCGATGGCGAAGCACCGGCGCAGCCGCTACGAGGCCGGGCGCCGCTCGGCGGCCTGGCTGAAGCTGAAGGTCCGGCCGACCCAGGAGCTGGTCGTCGGCGGCTACGTGCCGGGCCAGGGGACCCACCGCGACCTCGGGGCGCTCGTCGTCGGCGTAATGGAGCGTGGCCGTCTCCGGTACGCGGGCCGCGTGGGGAGCGGCATCGACGCCGCAACCCGGGCCCGGCTGCGTGCCCTGCTCGACGCCCACGCGCTGCCGGAGCATCCCTTCGACGACGCGCCGCCCGGCCTGGCCGCGACGCCGGGCGCCGCCTGGGCTGCCCCCGAGCTGGTGATCCGGGCCGAGATCGGCGGCTGGTCCCGCGATGGGATCGTCCGCCAGGCAACCTTCGTCGGGGAGGCACCCGAGGTGGAGCCCGTCACCGTCGAGCGCCAGGACGCGGTTGGCCCCGAAGCCGCGGCTCGCGCCCTCGCGAAGGCCGGAGCGGGCCGCCCCCGCCCGGGCGCCTCCACGGGCGCGTCCACGGGCGCGTCCGCGAATCCTGTGAGCAAGCCCAATCGTTCGGTCTTGTCGAAGGATGAGGCGGCCGCGAACGGACGGATGGCGGAGCCTCCCCCGGTCTTCGCGCCCGCGACGACCGAGGAGATGACCGCGCTCGAGGCCCTGCCGGGCCGCGGCGGCACCTGGCGCGTGGATGGCCGCGAGGTCGCCCTGACGAATCTCGACAAGGTGCTCGCGCCCGGGCGGCCCGGCGCCGGCGCCACGCCGGACGAGTCGCCGGTCACGAAGCGCGACCTCGTCCGTTACCTGGCGCTGGTCGCGCCGGTGATGCTCCCCCACCTGGCCGGGCGCGCCCTCAACCTCGCCCGCTACCCGGACGGCGTCGACGGCGACTTCTTCTGGCAGAAGGACGTCGCGAAGGGGACGCCGGACTGGGTGACCCGCTGGCGCGAGCCGGATCCTCCCGACCGCCGCCCGCACGCGTACGTGGTGGCGGACGGGGTCGCGACCCTCGCCTGGCTCGGCAACCAGGCCGCGATCGAGCTCCACCCCTGGACCTCGCCCATCGACGCGCCGGCGGAGCCCCGCTGGGCCCTGATCGACATCGACCCGGGCCCCCGCACGACATGGGACGAGACGCTCGTGCTGGCGCGCCTCTACCGCCGGGCCCTGGAGCACCTGGGCGTCGCCGGCGTTCCCAAGGTGACCGGGAAGCGCGGGATCCAGGTCTTCATCCCGATCCGCCCCGGCTATACCTTCGAGGAGACGCGGGCCTGGGTCGAGCAGGTCTCAAGGGCGGTCGGCGGGGCCGTGCCGGACCTGGTCAGCTGGGAATGGTCGAAGGACCGGCGCGACGGGCGGGCCCGCCTCGACTTCACCCAGAACTGGCGCAACCGCACGCTCGTCGGGCCGTACTCGGCGCGGCCCGCCCCGGGGCTCCCGGTCTCGGCCCCGATCGCCTGGGACGAGCTGGACGACCCGGAGCTGCGACCCGACCGCTGGACGATCCGGACGATCCTCGCCCGGGTGGCGGCCATCGGCGACCTCTTCGCCGCGGCGCTGGACCCCGGCCAGGAGCTGCCGCGCCTGTAGGCGAGCCCGGGCGGGGCGGCGCGCACGGAGCCGTGTGCGATCGCACGCCGTGCGGCCGGGGCTGGCGCTCGCGCCGTCGGCCAGTTGGCCGGGCCCGTCCGGGCGGAGCGGCCCCCCGGAGTCGGGCGCTGCGGCACCGGGCACGGCCGGGCCCTCTCTCTACCATCGGGCCGTGGGGCGCGGGCCCCATCAACGGCCACGACCGCGCGCGCCGACCCGCCCGGGATCGGCGCTCTCACCCGCCACCGCCCGGAGGGGGCCGATGCCGATCCCGTACCGGAAGCCGCCCGCCCCGAGCGACGACAAGCGCTGGAAGATCGTCGAGACCCGCATGCGGCGCCTGGGCGATCGTCCCCAGGCCCTGATCGAGGCGCTCCACGCGGCCCAGGAGGCGTTCGGCTTCCTCGAGACCGACGCCCTCGAGTACATCGGCGACACCCTGGGGGTCCCCCACTCCCGCGTCTACGGCGTCGCCACGTTCTACTCGTTCTTCACCCTGAAGCCGCAGGGCGAGCACACCTGCGTCGTGTGCACGGGGACGGCCTGCTACATCAACGGCGCCAAGGAGATCCTGGGCGGCCTGGAGCGCAGTCTCGGCGTCCGGCCCCGGGAGACGACGGCCGACGGCAAGGTCTCGCTGCTCACCGCGCGCTGCCTCGGCGCGTGCAGCCTGGCGCCGGCCGTGATCGTCGACGGCAACGTCCGGGGCAAGGCGGACGCCGGCGAGCTCGTTGCCCAGCTGGAGGCGATGTGAGCGAGATGCCCGCCGCGGCGCGCGCGAGCCGCCGCCGCCCCACCACGATCGAACCCCCCGAGGGCCCGCCGCGGGCGTCTGCGTACGTCTGCGAGGCGGCGAGCTGCCTCTCGACCCAGTCCCACGACGTCACCGTCCGCCTGGGCGAGCTGGTCGCCGAGGCCGGCCTCGCCGACGTCCTCGTCAAGCGCGTGGGCTGCCTCGGCCTCTGCGCCGCCGGGCCGCTCGTCGAGATCCCCGAGACGGGCCGGCTCTTCGAGCGGGTCCGCCCCGACGATCTCGGGGGCATCGTGAAGGCCCTCAAGAAGGTGAAGCCGACCGACGAGCGGAAGCCCCAGGGGCCGTTCTTCGAGAAGCAGGTCCGGGTGGCCACCGAGAACTTCGGCCGCGTGGACCCCGAGAGCCTCGACGACTACCTGGAGCGCGGCGGCTACGAGTCGCTGCGCCGCGCCCTCGGCGAGATGACCTCGGCCCAGGTCCGCGAGGAGATCACGCGCAGCGGCCTGCGCGGCCGCGGCGGCGCCGGCTACCCGACCGGCCTCAAGTGGACCACCGTCGCCAAGGCGCAGGGGACCCCCAAGTACGTGATCTGCAACGCCGACGAGGGCGACCCCGGCGCGTTCATGGACCGCAGCGTCCTCGAGAGCGACCCCTACCGGGTCCTCGAGGGGATGGCGATCGCGGCCTTCGCCGTCCACGCCAGCGAGGGCTACATCTACTGCCGCGCCGAGTACCCCCTCGCCGTGGCCCGCCTCCGGACGGCGATCCGGACCGCCCAGCGGGCCGGCTTCCTGGGCCCCGCCATCGCCGACACCGGCTTCAGCTTCGACGTCCAGGTCCGCCTGGGTGCCGGCGCCTTCGTCTGCGGCGAGGAGACCGCCCTCATCGCGTCCGTCGAGGGGCGGCGCGGCACGCCCCGGCCGCGGCCGCCGTACCCCGCGGTCAGCGGCCTGTGGGGCCAGCCCACCCTCATCAACAACGTCGAGACGTTCGCCAACGTCCCGGCCATCCTGCGCAAGGGCGCCGAGTGGTACGCCGCGATCGGCCACGGCAAGAGCCGGGGCACGAAGGTCTTCGCCCTCGCCGGGCGCATCGTGAACACGGGCCTCGTCGAGGTCCCGATGGGGATGACCCTGCGCGAGATCGTCTACGACATCGGCGGCGGGATCATCGACGGCCGGCCGTTCAAGGCGGTCCAGACCGGCGGCCCGTCCGGCGGCTGCATCCCGGCCCAGCTCCTGGACATGCCGGTCGACTACGAGTCGCTCATCGAGGTCGGCTCGTTCATCGGCTCCGGCGGCCTCATCGTCATGGACGACACGTCGTGCATGGTGGACGTTGCCAAGTACTTCCAGGACTTCTGCCGCGACGAGTCGTGCGGCAAATGCACGCCCTGCCGCGTCGGCACGACCCAGATGTGGATGCTCCTCGACCAGATCACCCGCGGACAGGCGACCCTCGACGACCTGGCCACGCTCGAGCGCCTGGCCGGCATCGTCCAGAAGACCGCGCTCTGCGGCCTCGGCCAGGGAGCGCCCAACCCGATCTTCAGCACGCTGCGCTACTTCCGCGACGAGTACATGGCCCACATCGTGGACAGGGTCTGTCCCGCCGGGGTCTGCGCGATCGAGCCGGTGGAGGTGCTGGCATGACCACCGTCTACACGCTGCGGATCGACGGCAAGGACGTCGCCGGGGCCGAGGGCGAGACCGTCCTGGAGGTGGCCCGCGACAACGGGATCGACATCCCGACGCTGTGCCACCTCGACGGCATCTCGGATCGCGGCGCCTGCCGCTTGTGCATGGTCGAGATCGCCGGCTCGAGCAAGCTCACCCCGGCCTGCATGACGAAGATCGTCGAGGGGATGGAGGTCACCGCCCACTCCGAGCGCCTGCTCGAGTACCGACGGGCCATCACCGAGATGCTCTTCGTCGAGCGTAACCACATCTGCGCCGTCTGCGTGGCCAACAACCACTGCGAGCTGCAGGACACGGCGGAGGAGCTGGGCCTGACCCACTTCGACCTGCCGCGGATCAGCCCGAAGGTCGACATCGACGCCAGCCACCGGCTGTTCGCGATCGACCACAACCGCTGCATCCTGTGCCTGCGCTGCGTCCGCGTCTGCGACGAGATCGAGGGCGCCCACACCTGGGACATCATGCATCGCGGCCTGGACACCCGGGTCCAGACGGACATGGGGATCCCGTGGGGCGAATCCACCACCTGCACCAGCTGCGGCAAGTGCGTCCAGGTCTGCCCGACCGGGGCCCTGTTCGAGAAGGGTCGCGCCGTCGCCCGCGGCGCCAAGACCCGCCGCCCGTTCCTGCCGTGGATGAAGGTCGTGGCCGAGGAGCGTGGGCTGTGAGCCAGCCGCGCGTCGCCACCGTCTGGCTCGACGGGTGCTCGGGCTGCCACATGTCCCTCGTCGACATGGACGAGCGGATCCTCGACATCTTCGGACGGGCCGACCTCGTCTACAGCCCCCTCGTCGACGTCAAGGACTACCCGGAGGACGTCGACGTCTGCCTGGTCGAGGGCGCCGTCTCCAGCGAGGAGGACCTCCACAAGATCAAGCTGGTCCGGGAGCGCACGAAGACCCTGGTCGCCTTCGGCGACTGCGCGGTGACCTCCAACGTCCCCGGGATGCGGAACCCCATCGGGGTCGCGCCGCTCCTGGACCGGGCGTACCGGGAGAACGTGACGCTCAACCCCGGGGTGCCTTCGGAGATCGTGCCGAGGCTCCTGCCGACCTCGCGGCCGGTCCACCGGGTGGTGAAGGTGGACGTCTTCCTGCCCGGCTGCCCGCCGTCCGCCGACCTCATCTACACCATGCTCGATGACCTGCTGGCCGGTCGCGTCCCCGACGTGGCCGGGTCCAGGTTCGGTCGCTGACGGGGGAGCCGCCATGACCCGGACCGTCGTCATCGATCCCGTCACGCGGATCGAAGGCCACTCCAAGATCACGATCCAGCTCGACGACCGCGGCGAGGTCGCCGATGCCCACTTCCACGTCACCCAGTTCCGCGGCTTCGAGCGGATCACCCAGGGCCGCCCGGTCCACGAGATGCCGGCCCTGATGGCCCGCATCTGCGGGATCTGCCCGGTCAGCCACCTCGTCGCGTCGGCCAAGGCGGTCGACGACATCATGGCCGTGGAGCCGACGCCCACCGGCGCCGACCTGCGGCGGGTGATCAACCTGGGCCAGATCGTCCAGTCGAACGCCCTGTCGTTCTTCCACCTCTCGTCGCCGGACCTCCTGTTCGGGTTCGACGCCGACCCGGCGGTCCGCAACATCATCGGCGTGGCGCGGGCGAACCCGGGCCTCGCCCGGGACGGCATCGGGCTCCGCCGGTGGGGCCAGCAGATCATCGAGTGGATGGCCGGCAAGCGGATCCACCCCGAGGGGATCGTCCCCGGCGGGGTGGCGTGGCCGCTGACCGCCGACGTCCGCGACCGAATCCTCGCCGGAGTCCCCGAGGCCATCGCCGCCGTCGAGCGGGCCATCGCCTGGTACAAGTCGGACATGCTGCGCTGGGAGGAGGAGGCCGCCACCTTCGGCAACTTCCGCTCCGCGTTCATGGGCCTGGTCGACCGCGCCGGCAACGTCGACCACTACGGCGGCTGGATCCGGGTGGTGGACGCCGACGGCAAGTTCCTGGCCGACCGGGTGGACCCGAAGCACTTCAACGACTACATCGGCGAGGCCGTGGAGCCCTGGTCGTACCTCAAGTCGACCTACTGGAAGGCGATGGGGTACCCGGACGGCATCTACCGCGTCGGGCCCCTGGCCCGGCTGAACGTCGCCGAGCGGACCGGGACGCCGCGTGCCGACGAGGAGCTCGAGAAGTTCCGCTGGCGGGTGGGCCGGGTCGCCGGCTCCTCGTTCCACTACCACTACGCGCGCCTCATCGACACTCTCCACGCCATCGAGAAGATCGAGGAGCTCCTGCGGGGCCCCGACATCCTCGACAAGCACGTCCGCTCCTTCGCGGGCATCAACCGCCGCGAGGGCATCGGCGTCTCCGAGGCGCCGCGCGGGACGCTCATGCACCACTACCGGGTGGACGACGACGGCATCGTCCAGTGGGTGAACCTCGTCATCGCCACGGGCCACAACAACATGGCCATGAACCGGGCCGTCCTCCAGGTCGCGCGCCACCACGTGAAGGGCGAGACGATCACGGAGCCGATGCTGAACCGGGTGGAGGCGGTCATCCGCTGCTACGACCCGTGCCTCAGCTGCTCGACCCACGCCCTCGGCCAGATGGCGCTGCGGATCCAGCTCCTGGCGCCCGACGGGAGGGTGCTGGACGAGCTGGCCCGCTGACGCGACCGGGCGCCGCGACGCGAGGCCGGGCGTGACCGCGGCACGGCAGCCGAGCGTGCGCGGGGCACGGCAGCCGGGCGGGCGGGCGTGACCGCGGCATGGCGGGCGGGCGGGCGCGCCCGGGTGCTCGTCATCGGCTACGGCAACGTGCTGCGCACCGACGACGGCGTCGGCCCGCACGCCGCACGGCTGCTCGCGGACGACCCGCGCCTGGCCGGTGCGGCCGTGCTCGCCCGCCACCAGCTGGCACCCGAGCTGGCCGCGGACGTGGCCGGGGCCGCGCTCGTGATCCTGGTCGACGCGACCACGGCGACGCCGCCGGGCGCGGTCACGGTCCGGCCGCTGGCGGCGGCCGCCGGACCGGGCGGTCCGGCCACGGGCCCCGGGGCCACGTCGCACCACGTCGGCCCGGAGCTCCTGCTCGGCCTGGCCAGCGAGCTGTACGGCGCCGCCCCGGAGGCCGTCGCCGTCAGCGTCGGGGTCGCGAACATGGGCCCGGGC
This sequence comes from uncultured Chloroflexia bacterium, assembly GCA_963762445.1. Lineage (GTDB taxonomy): Bacteria > Chloroflexota > Limnocylindria > Limnocylindrales > CSP1-4 > CTSoil-043. Next base: position 289,661 of record CAVXLA010000006.1, on the reverse strand, counting down.
GAGACCCTCTCGCCCCGGGTGGCTGCGGCGCTCCCGGCGGTCGCCGACGCGGTGGCGCGGCTCGTCGCGGAGCACGAGGGGCGCGCGGGCGGCGGGCACCGGGAGCCCGCCTGACGCTCCCCCGGCGACGCGCGGCGTGCCGCGCGGCCGACACCCCCCGGCCGGCACCCCCCTGCCGGCCGGCGCCGTCCCGCACGACGAGCGGCCCGCGGCTGCGTGTCGCACGGCTCTGCCGCCCGGACGGGCGGCCCCGGGACACTTGGGCCATGAACGAGACCGCCGCGCTGATCGCTGCCCTGAATACCTCATGGTTCTCATCGGGCCTCAGCGAGAAGGCCCAGACACGCCTGGCGGAGCTCGGCCGCCGCTTCACCGCGGAGCCGGGGACGGAGCTCTTCCGGGAAGGAGAGCAAAGCGACATCTTCGGGATCCTCATTCACGGCCGGGTCGCCCTGCGCACGCTCGTCCCCGAGCGGGGTGACATCACGATCCTCACGGTCGAGCCCGGTGACGTGTACCTCTGGTCGTCCCTCGTCCCGCCGTACCGCGCCTCCTCGACGGGCATCGCCATCGAGCCGATCGAGGCGATCGTCTTCGACGGCGCGGCCCTCCGCGCGGCCCTGCGCGAGGACTCCGAGCTCGCGACCGCGCTCTACCCGCGCGTCCTCGTGGCCGTCGAGCGGCGCCTGCACGCGACCCGCCAGCAGATGCTGGACCTCTTCGCCACCGAGCAGGTGAAGGAATGGTGATCCGGTCTGCCCCGCTGCGGGGCCGTCGGCCGGCCCTCGAAGGTCCGGGCTTCCTTGCTCGCCCCGACCTCCAGGTCCTGATCGACCTCCTCCGCGAGGAGGGGCGCCGCGTCATCGGCCCCACGGTCTCCGACGGGGCGATCGTGTTCGACGAGATCACCTCGCTCGACGACCTCCCGCGCGGCATCGGCGACGAGCAGGCGCCCGGGCGCTACCGGCTCCGGCGGCGCGGCGACGAGCGCCTCTTCGGCTTCGTCGTGGGGCCCACGGCGTGGAAGAAATGGACCTTCCCCGCCCTCGTGCCCCTGACGCGCGCCTCGAGGGACGGCCAGCTGGTCCACTTCACGCCCGAGGCGCCCGACCCCGCCCCGGTCGCGTTCCTGGGCGCGCGCGCCTGCGATCTCGCCGCGCTCGGCGTGCAGGACACCGTCCTCACGGGGACCGCCTTCGTGGACCCGGACTACGCCGCCCGGCGGGCCGGGGTCTTCATCGTGGCCGTCCAGTGCACGAACGCGGCCTCGACCTGCTTCTGCACCTCGATGGGCACCGGGCCCGAGGTGGAGAGCGGCCACGACCTCCTCCTCACCGAGCTGGACGGCGGCTTCCTCATCGAAGCCGACACCCCGGCCGGCCACCTGCTGATGGAGAAGCTCCCGCTCCGCCCCGCCTCTGCCACGGAGCAGTACGGGGCGGCGGCGACGGTCGCGGCCGTCCGGGCCCGGATCGGCGACCCCGTCCCGGCCACCGGCCTCCACGACCGCCTGCTGGCCCAGCTGGACCACCCGCGCTGGGCCCAGGTCGCGGAGCGCTGCATCACCTGCGGCAACTGCACCCTCGCCTGCCCGACCTGCTTCTGCACAACCCTCACCCAGACGACCAACCTGACCGGCGCCGACGCCGTGATGTACCGGAGCTGGGACAGCTGCTTCAGCCCCGGCTTCGCCAAGGTGGCCGGCGGCAGCTTCCGGTCGCGGCCCCGCGACCGCTACCGCCAGTGGCTTACCCACAAGTTCGCCACCTGGTGGGACCAGTTCGGCAGCTCCGGCTGCGTGGGCTGCGGCCGCTGCATCACCTGGTGCCCGGTCGGCATCGACGTCCGGGACGAGCTGAACGCGATCGCCCCGGCGGTCCCGCTCGTGCCCGAGAAGCCGGTCGTCGAGCCGGTGGCGGCCACCCCCAACGACTTCGTCACCGCCCGCGTCGTGGCGACCCGCCAGGAGACGCAGGACACCACCACCCTGACCCTGACCGGCACCGACCCGGCCTTCGCCCAGGGGAGCACCGGCCAGTTCGCGATGGTCGCCCTGCCGGGCTTCCCGCCGCTCCCGATCTCGATCAGCCGCTTCCTCCCCGACGGGATCGAGCTCACGATCCGCGGCGCCGGCCCGGCGACCCGGGCGATGTGCGCGCTGCAGGTCGGCGAGCAGCTGGGCCTCCGCGGCCCGCTCGGCAACAACTGGCCGCTCGACCGCGCGGTCGGGCGCGACCTCGTCATCGTCACCGGCGGCATCGGCCTCGCGCCGCTGCGGCCGGTCCTCCACGCGATCGTGGCCGGCCGGCGCCGGTTCGGCGACGTGAAGCTCTTCTACGGGGCCCGCACCCCCGCGGACCTGCTCTACCGCGACGAGCTCGAGCGCTGGGCCGCCCGCGACGGGATCGAGGTCAGCCTGACCGTGGACCGCGCCGGGCCGGACTGGACGGGGCGGGTGGGCATCGTGACCCACCTCTTCGACCAGGCCGCCTGGGACGGCTCCAACATGATCGCCTTCGTCTGCGGCCCGGAGCGGATGATGCAGGCCACCGCCACCACCCTCGCCGGCCGCGGCGTCCCCGCGTCCCGCATCCACGTGACGCTGGAGCGGCACATGGAGTGCGGGATCGGGCTCTGCGGGCACTGCCAGATGGGGAAGTACTTCGTCTGCCGCGACGGTCCCGTCTTCTCGATCGGGCAGCTCGGCGACATCTTCGGCCGGGAGGGCATCTGATGACGGCCCATGCCGCCCCCGCCGGCGCGCGGCCCCGCGTCGGCGTCGTCAAGCTCGCCTCGTGCGACGGGTGCCAGCTCACCCTGCTCGACCTGGAGGACGAGCTCCTCTCGATCGTGGAGCGCTTCGAGATCGTCGACTTCCCGGAGGCGTCGTCGGCCCGCTCGGCGGGCCCCTACGACGTCCTCTTCGTGGAGGGGTCGGTCTCCGAGCCGGCCCATCTCGAGCGAATCGCGGAGCTCCGCCGCCGGACCCGCTACCTCGTCACGATCGGCGCGTGCGCCACCGCCGGCGGCATCCAGGCGCTCCGCAACTGGGGCGACCACGACGCCTTCCGGGCCGGCGTCTACGCCCACCCGGAATGGATCCACTCGCTGGCCCGCTCCACCCCGATCGCCGAGCACGTGGCGGTCGACGCCGAGCTGCGCGGTTGCCCGATCGACCCGGGCCAGCTGGTTGAGCTCCTCACGGCGCTCACGACGGGGCGCCGCCCGCAGCTGCGCGACGAGGCGGTCTGCATGGAGTGCAAGCGGCGCGGGGTCGTCTGCGTCATGGTCGGCAAGGGGATCCCCTGCCTCGGGCAGGTGACCCAGACCGGCTGCGGGGCGATCTGCCCGCGCTTCGGCCGCGGCTGCTACGGCTGCTTCGGCCCACGCGAGCAGGCGAACGCGGCCGGCCTTGCACGCCACCTCCAGATGGCCGGCGACCGGCCGCGCGAGGAGGTCGGGCGACTCTTCGCCGGCTTCACGGCCTACACCGAGCCGTTCCGGAGCATGGTCACCGAGCTCGGCGGCGCCCGCACCGCACGCGGCGGGGCGGCGTCCGAGCCGGCCAGGACCACGGGAGACAAGCGATGAGCGCCGCCACGAAGAAGGTGGTCGAGGAGCGGACCTTCGAGGTCGCCGAGCTCACCCGCGTCGAGGGGGAGGGCTCCCTCCGCCTGCACGTCCGCGACGGCGAGGTCGTCGAGGCCCGCCTCGGGATCTTCGAGACGCCCCGCTACTTCGAGCAGCTCGTGGTCGGGCGGACGCCCGACGAGGTGATCGACATCGTGGCCCGCATCTGCGGGATCTGCCCGGTCGCCTACCAGATGAGCGCGTCCCACGCCTTCGAGGACCTCTTCGGCGTCCGCATCGACCCCTCGTCGCGCGCCCTCCGCCGGCTCTTCTACTGCGGCGAGTGGATCGAGAGCCACGCCCTCCACATCTACCTCCTCCACGCCCCCGACTTCCTGGGCTATCCGAGCGCGATCGCCATGGCGGCCGACCACCGGCCGCTCGTCGAGCAGGCGCTGCGGATGAAGAAGGCGGGCAACCGCCTGGTCACGATCCTCGGCGGGCGGCCGATCCACCCGGTGAGCGTCCGCGTCGGCGGCTGGTCGCGGGCGCCGCGGGCCGCCGAGCTCCGGGAGCACCGGGCGGCCCTGGCCGAGGGCCTGACCGCCGCCCGCGAGACGGTGAAGCTCGTCGCCGGCTTCACGATGCCGGCCTTCGCCCGCGAGCCGCGGGTCGTCAGCCTCCGCCACGCGGCGGAGTACCCCTTCAACGACGGCCGGATCGTCTCGAGCGACGGGATCGATCTCGCCCCGTCGGCGTGGCGGGACGCCTTCAGCGAGGTCCAGGTGGAGGGATCGAACGCCCTCCACGCCCGCTCGCTCGACGGGAAGGGCCCGTACCTCGTCGGGCCCGCCGCCCGCGTGGTGCTGGCCGCCGACCAGCTCCATCCCGTCGCCAGGGAGGCGCTCGACGCCTCGGGCTTGGCCGAGCTGATTCGGACGAACGTGTACGCCTCGATCGTGGCCCGGGCCGTGGAGCTGGTCCACGCCTTCGCTGAGGCGCTCGACATCATCGACGCCTACCGGCCGCCCGCCGAGCCGCTCGTGGCCTGGCAGAGCCGCCCCGGCGTCGCCGCCTGGGCGACCGAGGCGCCGCGCGGCCTCCTGTTCCACCGCTACGAGGTGGACGAGGCCGGCCGGATCCGCACCGCCCAGATCGTCCCCCCGACCAGCCAGAACCAGGCCGCCATCGAGGCCGACCTCGTCGTCGCGGCGAAGGAGGTCCTGGACCTCCCCCACGACGAGGCGACGCACCGCCTGGAGCAGATGATCCGCAGCTACGACCCCTGCATCAGCTGCGCGACCCACTTCCTGAACCTGACCATCGAGGAGGGCTGAGCCTGCCCACCGGCGCGTCCCGCCGCAGCCGCGTCCCGCTGGCCGCCCGGGTCCCCGTCTTCGTCTGCGGGGAGCCCGCCCGCGGCGACGACGCCGCGGGGCTCGCCGCGGTCGAGTTGCTGGCCCCCGAGGTGCGGGCCAGCGCCGAGATCGTCGCGGTCGGCCAGCTCGACCTGCTGCTCCTCCTCGACCTGCCGGCCGAGGCGCCCTGCGTCGTCGTCGACGCCGTCGCCGGCCTGGCGCCCGGGGAGGTCTGGGTTCGCCCGCTCGCCGCGCTCGTCGACCGGGCGGCGGCGGACACGGGGCGGGCGGACGCGGAGCGGGCGGGGGACGCGCGAGGCCGGGGACGGGGCGCGAGCGGCCGCGCGCTTCAGCCGCGCTCGTCGCACGAGCTGCCGCTCGAGCAGGTGCTGGCCCTTGCGGCCACGCTCCGTGGGGCGCCGCCGGCCGGGACGTTCGTGGGGATCGGCGGCTCGGTCTGGGACGTGGGGACGCCGCTCTCCTGGCCCGTCGCCGCCGGCCTGCCGGCGTTCGCCGCCGCGATCGCGGCGGCGATCGAGGCCTGCGCCGGGGCGTAGGCGGGCAGCGCCGGCGCAGGTGTGCCGGGGTGCCGCGCGCGGTCGGCTACTGCGGGTAGATCGTGTCGATGTTGGCGCCGTCGAGCCAGGCGGGCTCGATGAGGAGCAGCGGCTCGACCGCCTTGCCGGCGACCAGGTCGAGGATGGCCGGCACGATCGTCTCCCCGTAGCGCTCGGGGAAGTAGGCTGCGTCGCCGAGGTAGTGCTCGTCGGTCCGGATCAGCTCGCGCGCGCGCGGCTCGCCGCCCTGCCCTGAGACCCACGCGTCGGCCTCGCGGCCGGCGGCCTTCGCCGCCTCCAGGGCGCCGATGGCGGCGTCGCCGTTGACGGCCACGACGACGATCTTCGTCTTGCCGGCCAGCGTCCCGAGCACGTCGGTCATGGCGTTCTTCGCCGTCCCCTCGGTGTCGATCGCCCGGCCGATCTGCTCGTTCGTGATCGGGCAGGCGGCCGAGAAGCCCTGCCGGTAGCCCTCCATGCGGAGGCGGCTCTTCGTCGCCGCGGCCGTCGACTCGAACGAGACGTAGGCGTCGTAGCTGCAACTCCAGCGCGCCTTGACCCACTCGCCGACGGCCCGCCCGGCGAGCTGGCCGGCGCGCAGGTCGTCGGCCGCGACGAGCGTCTTCGCGCAGGGACCCTGGTCCAACTCGACGGCGAGCACGGGCACGCCCGCCGGCACCTGGGCGCAGACGGCCGCGGGATCGCCCAGCGACCACTGGATGATCCCCTTGACGCCCGCGTCGGAGAGCTGCTTCATGCAATTGGGGACCCGGTTCGGGTCGAGCTTCGCATCGCACTCCACGAGCTCGGCGCCGGCGAGGGCGACCTGGGCCCGGATCCCCTCCGAGACCTGGAACACGAACGGGACGAGCTCGCCGTACGAGACGTAGCCGAGCTTGACGCCCGCGCCGATCCCCGGGGCGACGCCGTGGTACGGGTTCGCCGCCGGGCTGGCCGTCGGGGCGAGCGTCGGGGTCGGCGAGGCCGCGGCGCCGGACTGCGGCACGCAGCCGGCCGCGGCGAGGGCGGCGACCGCGAGGAGCGCGACGACGCGGCCGGCGCGCAGCGGAGCGACCCGCGGGGATCGCGGCGACGACGGGCGCGGCTCGAGCACGGGTGATCCTCCGGTCGATCGGGGTCGAAGCCGGCGGCTGGGCCGCCCGGGGCGGATGCGGTGCCGGTCGGGGCAAGGATACGGGATCGCCGAGCCGGGGGGCGCGAGAGGCGGCTGCGGCGGGGGCGCGTCCTTCAGCGGCCGGACGCAGGCGGTTGCCTGTTGCCGATTACCGGCCTACCCGGTCAGATTCGGCCCAGATGAGCGTGAAGACGCGGCCACGCCGCCGGTTGGCCGCGTTCTGGAGCGTGACGGGCGCCGATCCAACCGGCTGCGGCGATATTGCGTCACCTGTGACGCCTGCGGACCTGGAGCGGTCAGCGAGGCCGGCGCGAGCAGTCGCGGCAGCGAAGATGAAGCCCTCAGCGGCCGGGCTGCGCCTCGACGGCGCCGAGGACCGCGTTGGCGGGTGCCAGCCGCGCGTGCAGGTCCTCGTACTCCGGCGCCAGCTGCTCGTAGACCGCCTGCGCAGCCACGCTCGGCGCCAGGCGCTCCGCAACGCCCACCAGGGCATCGATCGCCGCGCGCTCGTCGGCCGCCAGCCCGACCCCGACGGCGGCGAGGACGGCCGCGCCGGTCACCGATGCCTCGGCCACGCGGGGCACGGCCACCTCCACGCCCACCACGTCGGCCTTCACCTGGTTCCAGAGGCGGCTCGCAGCCGTCCCGCCGGTGACCCGCAGCTCCGTGAACGGCAGCCCGGCGGCCACGGCCGGGGCGGCCACGTGGCGGAGGGCGAAGGCCGCCGCCTCGAGCACCGCCCGCACCAGGTGCGCCCGGCGATGGCGCAGCGTCAGGCCGACGAAGGCCGCGCGCGCCGCCGGATCGTGGAGCGGCCAGCGCTCGCCGGCGAGGTAGGGCAGAAAGAGGAGCCCCCCGGCTCCGGCCGGCACCGTCGCGGCCTCGGCGAGCAGCTCGGCGATCGTGGCCGTGCCGGCCAGGGCGTCGCCGACGAGCCAGTCGAGCGCCCGGCCCGTCCCGGCCATCGCCCCGCCGACGTAGTGGAGGCCGGGCAGCGGGGCCGGGCCCGTCCAGAGCGGCGGCACGGCGACCGGCCGCTCGACGTACAGCCCGAAGCCGCCGGACGTCCCGCCGGTGTCGATCGCCTGCCCCGCGACCGTGAGCCCGGCCCCGAGGAACGTCGCGATCGCGTCGTTCGCGCCGGCCACCACCGGCAGGTCGAGGGGCAGCTCCAGCTCCGCGGCGGGCGCCGCCCGCAACGTCCCGATGACGGTTCCCGCCCGGGCGGCCGGCGGCGCGATCCGCTCGTCGAGCCCGGCTGCTCCGGCCTCGGCCGCGGTGATCGCCTCGGCCGGGTCCTGCAGGGCCGCCACGGCAACCCCGGCGAGGCGGTAGGCGATGTGATCCCACGCCGAGAGGAGCCAGGCGGCGCCCTCGACCGCCTCTGGGCGGAGGCCGGCCAGGAGGCGCGCGCGGCCCAGCAGCCCCACGACCCAGCCCTGCCGGCCGATGGCGGCCGCGGCCGCGGCCGTCTGGTCCCCCGCCCGCCGGTCGAGCCAGGTGATCGCGGGGGCCAGGGCGCGACCGTCGGCGGCGGTCGCCACGAGCGTCGGGCCCTGGCCGACCACGCAGATCGCGATCGGCTCGACCGGGCCGTCCACCGCGGCCTGGGCCCGGGCGATGCCGATCCCGCGGACGAGCGCCGTCCACCAGGCGTCGGGGCGCTGCTCGGCGCGGCCGGGCGCGCCGTCGAGCAGGAGGGCGTAGGGGACCCGGGCGAAGCCCCGCAGGCGTCCGCCGGGAGAGAGGAGGCCCGCCTTCGCGGCGGAGGTCCCGAGGTCGACGGCGACGAGGACGCGGGGATCGGCGGTCACGAACGCGATGGTAGGGGCCCCTAGAGCATCTTGCCGGGATTGAGGATCCCCAGCGGGTCGAGCGCCGCCTTGATGGCCCGCATCGCGCGGACCGCGTCGGGGCCCCGGGTCGCCTCGAGCCAAGCCTTCTTGGCGGTGCCGATCCCGTGCTCGCCCGTCACCGAGCCGCCGAGCGCCAGGGTGGCCCGGTAGAGGTCGTCCTGCGCCTCCCGGAGTCGCGGGGCGCCGGTCGGGTCGTCCCGGTCGAAGACGAAGGACGGGTGGAGGTTGCCGTCGCCGGCGTGGCCGAAGACGCCGATCTGGAGGCCCCTCCGGTCGCCGATCTCGTGGATCGCGTGGAGGAGGTCGGGGACGCGGCTCCGCGGCACCACCACGTCCTCCATCCGGCTCACGCCCATCGCATCGAGGGCCCAGTGGGCCATCCGCCGCCCCTGGCGGAGCATGTCGGCCTCCGCCGCGTCCTGGGCCCGGACGAGGAGGCCGGCTCCTGCCACCGCGCAGGCCCGCTCGGCGCGGTCGAGCTCCTCCGCCGCCGCGACGCCCGGCAGGTCCGATTCGACGAGGAGCATCGCGGCCGCGGTTTCGTCGAGGCCCAGCGTGTAGGCCGCGTTGACGGCCTTGATCGTGAAGGCGTCCATCAGCTCGAGCGTGCACGGCTGGACCCCGTCACGGACCATGCCGGCGACCGCCACCCCGGAGGCCTCGATCGTCGGGAAGAAGGCGAGCAGCGTCTGCTTGGAAGGCGGCAACGGGATGAGGCGGAGGGTCGCCTCGGTGATGATCCCCAGCGTTCCCATGCTCCCCACGAACAGGCCGGCCAGGTCGTACCCCGCCACGTCCTTCACGTTGCGGCCGCCGGTCCGGATGACCGCGCCGTCGGCGAGGACCACCTCGAGGCCCAGGACCGCGTCGCGCGTCACGCCGTACTTCACGCAGCAGAGGCCGCCGGAGTTGGTGGCCAGGTTCCCGCCGATCGTGCATGTCTCGTAGCTGGCGGGATCCGGCGCGTAGAAGAGCCCGTGGGCGGCCACCGCCGCCTTGAGGTCGGCGTTGACGACGCCCGGCTGGACGACGACGGCCCGGTTCTCCTCGTCGATCTCGAGGACCCGGTTCATCCGCATGAGCGAGACCGTGAGGCCGCCGGCCACCGCGATCGCGCCGCCCGACAGGCTCGTGCCGGCGCCGCGCGGGACGAGGGGGACGCGGTGGGCGGCCGCGAGGCGGACGATCGCGGCAACCTCGACCGTCGACGCCGGCCAGGCGACGGCCAGCGGCAGGGGCGGCTCGAGGTAGGCGGTCTCGTCGCGCCGGTGCGCCTCGAGGTCCGCGGCGTCCGTGCTCAGGCGGAGGCCCGGCAGGGCCGCGGCGAGGATCTCGAGGAACGGGGCCGTCACGGCGCGGCCGATGCCTCCTAGCGCTCGCCGGTCCGGCGGCCGACGACCCACCAGGCGACAGGGAAGGCGATCCCCGCCAGGGCGAGCTTGAGCAGGTCCCCGAAGACGAACGGGGCCAGGCCCTTGGCGATCGCCGTCGCGAGGTCGAACCCGGTCGCGGCCATCAGCCAGGGGATGCCCAGGAGGTAGATGGCCAGGTTGCCGACCAGCATCGCCAGGACCGCGCCGCCGACGTGGCGGTCCCAGCCGAGCTCCGCCAGCCGCCCCACGGCGGCGCCGGCAAGGAGGAAGCCCAGCAGGTAGCCGCCGGTCGCGCCCAGGACCCAGTGCCCGTCCGCGCGGGCCAGGTACGTGTCCAGGCCGGAGGCGTGGCCGGCGTAGACCGGGAGGAGGAGGCCGGCCGCGAGATAGAGGGCGACGGCGAGGAAGCCGCGGCGGAGGCCGAGCGCGCCGCCGACGAGGAGGACCGAGAACGACTGGGCGGTAATCGGCACGGGCGAGACCGGCAGCGTGACCCGGACGTCGCCGGGCAGGACGATCGTCTGGCCCTGGAGGAGGATCTGCAGGTTCGCCGTGAGGGCGATGAGCACGGCCCCGGTCGCGACGAGCCCGACATGGCGCATCCGCGTGCTCAGCCGCTCGCCGACGGCGATCGGGACCAGGAAGTCGCCGATCGTGATCCCCCGCTCGGCGGCGGGCAGCCGGTTCAGGCGCTCGGTCGCGAGGGACATCGAGGTGGCACGCTCCCGGGCGGCGGCCGGCGGCCGCGGTGGGGGGAGTCTACCAGCGCGCGGGTCAGTCCCGACCGAGTGCGCCGACGATTCCCACGCGCGACGCCAGGCGGGCCGGGTAGAGGGCCGCGACGACGGCCAGCGCGACGCCGCCGACGAGCCCCGCCGCGGCCGCTGCCCAGGGCGCCACGTAGGGCACCCCGCTGCCGCCGGCGAGCCCGATGAGCACTGCCCCCGTCGCCAGGCCCGCCAGCGCGCCGAGGAGCGCCCCGACGAGGCCGAGGATCGCCGCCTCGAGCACGACGAGCCGCCACGCCTGCCGGCGGGTGAGGCCCGTGGCGCGCAGGACCGCCAGCTCCCGGACCCGCTCGAGGACGTTCATCGCGAGGGTGTTGACGATGCCCAGGGCGGCCACCACGAGGGCGACCGCCGCCAGGGCGGTGAAGAGGAGGGCGCGGCGGTCGATCGAGGCGCCGATCGCCCCGGCCGCCTGGTCGAGCGACGCCGGCTCCAGGGCGAGGCCGAGGGCGGCCTTCTCGACGCCGGGGCGGGCGGCGGCCTCCTGGCCCGGCCCGAAGCGGACCGCGAAGGCGTCCGCGCCGAGGACGCCGAGGCGCCCCGTCGCGTCCTTCCAGCCGACGAGGATGGCCTCCCCGATGGCGCCGGGGATCGTTCGCTCCGCGATCGCGACGACGTCGAGCTCGACGGGGCCGGCTCCTGAGAGGATCGCGAGCCGCGAGCCGACCGCCAGCCCGCGCCGATCTGCCAGGCTGCGGGGCACGATCGCCGCGCCGCCGGCATCGAGCTCGGTGAACGCCTGCGCCGGCGTGCCGGCCGTCAGCGTCAGCCTGCCGTCGGCCAGCAGGTCGGCGCCCACCACCGCCGCGGCATCGGCGCGGGTCCCGTCGAGCGCCACCGAGAAGCGGGCCAGGGGGCTGACGCGGGCCACGCCGGGAAGCGCCGCGATCTGGGCCGCGGCGGGCTCCCCGGCCGCCACGGGCCGGATCGAGGTGAGCAGCAGCTCGCCCGGCAGCACGTCGACGAGCCAGCCGGTGGCCGCCTGGCGGGTGGACCCGGCGACGCCGGCGAGGGCCACGAGGACGGCGATGCTCACCGCGAGGGCGCCCACCGTGAGGGCCGTCCGGCTCCGGTCGCGGGTCAGGGAGCCGCGCGTGAGGCGCGCCTCCGCCGGGAGGAAGGGGGCCGCGACGAACCCGGCGAGGCGGCCGAGCGGCCCGGCGACGAAGGGAGCGCCGAGCGTGATGGCCAGCAGGACCGCGAAGGCGGCCAGGGGGCGCAGCAGGCCGCCGCGGCCGGCCGCGGCGCCGGGCCAGAGGAAGAGGCCGACGAGGCCCACGACGACGAAGACGAACAGGAGCCAGCGCAGCCGCGCCCGGAGGACGGCGCCCTGGTCCAGGCGAAGGCGGAGAGCCGCCAGCGGCGAGATGCCGCCGGCGCGGAGCGCGGGCTCCACCGCGGCCGCCGCCGTCACCACGAGCCCCAGGACGGCCCCGAGCGCCAGCGCCCCCGGCGGCAGCGTCAGGCCGGCGAGCGTGGTCCCCGCGCCACCCAGGAGCGCCACGGCCCCCGCCGCGAGAGCGATCCCCGCGAGGAGGCCCAGGGCCACGCCGGCCACGCCCAGGTAGGCCGCCGAGACGAGCACCATCAGGATCACCTGCCGCCGGGTCATGCCGGCCGCCCGGAGCAGCCCCACGTCGCGGGCCCGCTCGGCGACCGTCATCGAGAGCGTGTTGAAGATGAGGAAGGCGCCCCCGAAGAGGGCCACGGCGGCCACGAGCGCGATCGCGGCCCGGGTCTCGGCCGTGGCGGCCTCCAGCGCGGCGGCGAGGTCGGCCGGCGTGCTCAGGGTGTACGGCTCGACCGTGAGCCGGCGCTCGAGACCGGCGATCACGCCGGCCTGGTCGGCCCCGTCGGCCAGGAGGATGTCGACGGCCGTCACCCGGTCGGTGGCGAAGAGCCGCTGGGCCGCCTCGAGGGCGACGACCATCGTCCGCCCGCCCGGGTCGGGGTCGCCCGGCGCCGGGGCCAGGACGCCGACGACCCGGAAGGTCGTGGGGGCTGCCGCCGGGTCGCCGAGGAGGGTGATCGTGGCGCCGAGCTCCAGGCCGTCCTGGCGGGCCAGGCCGGCCGAGACGAGCGCCCCGTCGTCGTCGCCGGTGCCGAGCAGCCTGCCCGCCGAAAGAGGGCGGTCGCGGACGGCGGGATCGGCGGCGCGCTCGATGCCGACCACCGTCAGCGGCGCCGGCAACGCGGTGGCGGCGGCGCTCGGCAGCGGGTAGGTGCGCCGTTCGAGCGTGGGGGCGACGGCCGCGACGCCGGGGGTCGTGGCGACGAGGCTCACGCTCTCCGGGGAGAGGCCCCGCTCCTCGAACGCAGCGACGCGCACCTCGGCCCGCCCCAGGATGTCCGCGACGCTCCGGTCCACGGCCGCGTCGAGCGCGGCGTTGAGGACCAGGCCGGCCACCAGGACGCCTGTCCCGAGGGCGATCCCGATGACCGTGAGGACCGTCCGGGCGGGCCGGGCCAGCAGGCTCCGCCGGGCGAGCGCGTTCGCGGCGCGCACGGCTCAGAGGCCCAGGGCGGCGAGACGAACGATGAGGGGGCCGGCGACGTGCTCCTCGCGCCGCCCGAGCACGATCTCGTCGAGGACCGTCCCGTCGCGGAGGACGAGGACGCGGTCGGCGTAGGCGGCCGCCTTCGCATCGTGGGTGACAAGCACAACGGTCTGGCCGCGCTCGGCGCAGAGCCGCCAGAGCATGTCCAGGATCTCCGTCCCGGTCGCATAGTCGAGGTTGCCGGTCGGCTCGTCGGCGAGGAGGAGGGCCGGGCGATGGACCAGGGCCCGGGCCAGCGCCACGCGCTGCTGCTCGCCCGCCGACAGCTCGTCCGGCCGGTGGCGCTCCCTCCCGGCGAGGTCGACCGCCGCGAGCACCTCTCCGATCGCCGCCGCCTCGGCGTGACCGCCCGGGTCGCGGCCGGCCACGATGAAGGGGAGGGCCACGTTCTCCCGGACCGAGAGGATCGGAACGAGGTTGAAGAACTGGAAGACGAAGCCCGTCTTGGCCCGGCGCAGCTTCGTGGCGGCGTCGTCGCCCAGGCGGCTCACCACCTCCCCGTCCAGGACGACCTCGCCCGAGGTCGGCTGGTCCAGGCCGCCGAGGAGGTGGAGGAGGGTGCTCTTGCCCGACCCGGAGGGTCCCATCACCGCCACGAACTCGCCGGGCTCCACGGCCAGCGAGACGCCCCGCACCGCGACGACCTCCGCGCCGCCCATCCGGTAGCTCCGGGTGAGGTCGCGCGCCTCGAGGATGGGCGGCATCAGGCGAGTCCTCCTGTCGGATCGGTGCGGGCAGGCACCGCGGCGGGGCGAGTGTAGCGCCGGCCCGGGCCGCGGACGACCGCCGGCGAGGCGGCCGGCCTCACGCCCCGAAGAGGAGCTGGAGGATCGCGCCGCCCAGGCCGTCGAGGAGGCCGGCGGCCGGCGCCGTGACGCCGACCGGGTCGGCGACGCGGAACGATTGGCCGGGCGGGAGCGGTGAGCTCGGAGCGAGAGCGAAGCCGAGGCCGGGGCGGCCGGGGGCGGAGGCGAGGCCGGTGGGGGCGATGACCACGCCGGAGACCGGGCCGGTCAGGCCGTCCGGGGCCGCGTCGTCCGGCTCGCTGCGGGTCGGCGGCGTCGGGGTCGCGGCCGGGGCAGGCGTGGCAGTCGGTGTCGGGACCGGCGTCGGTTCGGGCGTGGGCACCGGGGTCGGCTGGGGCGTCGGGCGCGGGGTCGGCTGCGCCGCCGGCGTGGGCGTGGGCGCGGGGGTGCTCGCGGGCTTCGGGGTCGGGCGCGGGGTCGGCTGCGCCGCCGGCGTGGGCGTGGGCTGCGGCGTCGCCGCCGGCGTTGGGTTCGGGGTCGGCTTCGGCGTTGGCTTCGGTGTCGGCTTTGGTGCCGGCGCGGCCGCGCAGGAATCGACGAAGAGGACCGTGAACATCCGCTTGTCGGTGTCGCCCTGGTAGGCGCCGATCCCGACCGTGTCCCAGGCCTTGCCCAGGATGTTCGCCCGGTGCCCCGGCGAGTTCATGAACATGCCCTGCACACCTTGCGCGGCGACGTCGTCACCGGCGGTGATCCAGCCGATGTTCTCGCCGGCCAGATCGAAGCAGTAGCCCTTCTGCTGCAGGACGTCGAAGACGCTGGTGCCGCCCGGGATGTCGTGGCTGAAGTAGTCGCGAACGATCATGTCCTTGCTGCGCCAGCGGGCGACCGAGACCAGGGCCGGATCGAGGGTGAGGGCGGGCAGCCCGGCGCTGGCCCGGGCCTGGTTCGTGAGCTGGAGCAGCTCGGCCTCCGCGGCGGCGCTGAAGGTCCCCGCGTCCCAGGCGGCGACCGGGGCCGGCAGCGCCGTGGCGCCAAGGCTCGTGGCGAGCAGGGCGGCCGCGACGAGCGCGCGAAGGCGACCGGGCGGCGTCCGAAGAAGGATCGGCTGCGTCACCCCCGGACCGTACGCCCGGGCCCCGCCCCGGTCCGCAGCACGATGGTCCCGGGAGGGAGCCGGACGGTAGTCCCGGCCGAGCTGGAACGACCGCCGGCGGAGCCGTCATCGCCGGCCCGCTGCGCGCCGCGACGACGGTCCCGGGCCCCGACCGTCGTCGCCTCCGAGGTGCCCCCCAGGGGCGTAACGGACGCCCATCCGGCCTGACGCGACTTGTCCGAGGCTTCCGGGGACCGATTCCGGCCTGGGACTGCCGAGGAGGTGCCCCCGGGAGCACACGAGGCGCATCGGGGAGGGCTCTCCGGCTGTATTCGCGGTCCGTGGCGGTCTTCGAGCAGGCGGCGGGCGCCCGGAGCCGGGCCCGGAGTCCGTTACGCTCCTCCCACGCACCTCCGGCTCAGGCGTCGCCGGCGCGAGCACCCACGGCCACGGGCGGCGTCGCGCCACGCCCCGGCCGCCACGCCCCGGCCACACCTCCGAACTCCATCCGCGGGGTGCGACGCGCGGCCAGATCCGTGCGACGGGAACGCTCCGCCGGCCGCCGCGGCGTCGTACCCTTCCGGCCATGGACGCTGGCTTCGTCGCTCTGTTCCGCCACCACGCGTGGGCCACCGACCGCCTCTTCGCCGCCTGCGAGGGGCTCCCGGAGGAGCACCTGGAGTTCGTGACCCAGGGCACCTACGGCGGGCTCGGCTCGACGCTGCGCCACCTCGTCGAGGCCGAGGAGCGCTACGTCTCGCGCCTGCGCGGGGAGGGCGAGCGGCCCGGGCCCGCGCCCAACCAGCCCGACCCGCCGTCGCCGCCCGAGGCTCTCGCGCCCTCCGTCCGCGTCCTGCGCCGGCGCGTCCGGGCCAGCGCGGAGGCCCTGGTCGAGCTGGCGGCCTCGTTCGAGCCGGACACCATCCTCCACACGACGTTCCGCGGCCAGCCGGTCACGGTCCCCGCGGTCGTCCTGTTCGCCCAGGCCCTGGACCACGGCGGCGAGCACCGGACCCAGGTCCGCCACGCCCTGACGATCCTGGGCTACGAGCCGCCCGACATCGACGCCTGGGCCTGGGACGAGGACCTCAAGCCCGTCGAGGAGTAGCGGCTGACGCCGCCTCCGGGGTGCCCCGCGACCCGCGGACGCCCCTGCCCGCGCCGCGGCCAGCCGTGGGACGCCCGACGGCCCGCCCGGCGCGGTATCGGATACACTCCCCTCGCCCACGGGCTCCCCGACCGCTGCGCCGGTCGGCGCGAGCGCGACACGCGGTGGCCTTAGCTCAATCGGTAGAGCATCGGATTGTGGCTCCGAAGGTTACGGGTTCAAGCCCCGTAGGCCACCCCAACTCCCCCACAAGTGACCGGCACGGAGCGGCGGCAGGCGGCACCCAGCGGCACCAAGATTGCTGCAGACATTGCTGCAGTACGTGGGCCGTGGTTGGGCATAGAGAACGATCGTGACCCCGCGCCAGATGGCTCAGGAGCGGAGCGCCCGGTGCGGAGCCGGGGACACGTCGGTGCGCTTCCGGAAGTCAAGATAGGGGTACCGGCGAGACGCGCCGCTTCAGGTCATCAGGAGGGCATGGCGATGGATCAGGAATCGACGGGCGCGCCAATTGGCCAGCCACCGGCCGTGGCAGGCGGGGGTACGTCTGGCGGACTCCTTGACTTCCTAACCTTCCGATCCTTCATCGCCCCGCCGCTCATCGTCTTTCTATGGGTCCTGACCGTTGCCGGGATCACATTCATCGCGGCGGCCGCGTACAAATCGGACCACGTCACAGCCGTTCTCGGCTGGGTCTTCGCGGTGCTCTGGGGGCGTGTCGTCTTCGAGGTAGTGGCCGTCCTATTCCGAATCAACGACGGCATCCAGACCATAGCTCGCCGACGGTAGGTCTGCGGTTCGCCTTCCGCTCCGCTAGGCCGCCGGAGCGCACTCCACGGCCCCCGGACGCCCGGTGCGCGTTCCATCCCGTCGAGCCGGAGCGGAGCGCCCGGTGCGGAACCGAGGGCGGCGTCGAGGAAGGTTGACGCGACGCCGAATTGCCCTTCCTGAGCGCCTCATACGTGTCATCAAGCAGGGGTCGTCGCCGCCTTCACCAGGTCGCAGTGGTCCGCTGTCTCGTGCTCGGTCATGAGCACGACGAGCCCAACGACGGTGCCCCGCTCGTTCCACGGGTAGCGGGCCGGGACGTCCCAGCGGTCCGCGGGCATCGTCTCGACGGCCGTCTCGAGCCGGTCGTGGGTCTTCTCGTACTCGGTCCACACCCGGTCCATCGGCCAGCCGCGCCGCTCGAGTGCGGCCGCCCCGTTGTACTCGTCATACCCCGCGTCGGATTCGATGCACGTGTACCGGCCGCCCGACGCGTGCGCCTCGAGCGAACGGGCTGCCTCCCCGTTCCAGATCCCGAGGTGCCCGACCACATCACGCACCCGCCACGCCCGCTCGTCGTCGTGGACGACCACCTCGGGGTCGAGGCCTCCCAGCAGTGTCCGGGTGGCATGGCGGGTGCGGCGCAGCAGCGCCAGCGTCGCCGTCCGCTCGCTGTCGACATCGGTGCGCATCGAGACTCTCCCGTCTGCCCGATCCAACACAAGGCCTCGATCCGGGATGCAAGCGGAGAATAGTCGGCTGGCACGGACCCCGTCACGCGCCGTCTCACCTGTTCTCGCGTCCATGCGGTGGGTCGTCCGAGCGCAGCTGGATCCTTCACCCTGTTCCAGCCCTCGGACGCCCGGTGCGGGGTCCCGTCCCGCCCCGAGGGGGAGGAGCGGCGTGCCCGGTGCGCCGGAGGCCGAGGCCAGTCTATCGGCCGACCACTATCCGCCCCGTACGCGGGGCTACAAGAGCGCCACCAGCCCATTCAGAGCCGCGACCTCCGTCGTCCCGGTCGCCGTGATCGCCTCCCGCTTCGCCTGCCGACCACGCGGGCGGAGGTCGACAGCGGCAACGTGCCAGAGGGCAACCTCACCGTGGTAGGTGCATGGCCCGACGGCCCAGCCGGGCATCTGCGCGATGGCGTCATGGACGGCTGCCCATGCACGCTCCCGCTCGTCGTCTGTCACCGACTTCGCCTACGCATCGAGAGGCGCCAGACGACGAACGCGGTGATCTCCACGGTGACCGCGATGACCGCGAGCGACCAGCGACGACGGCGCCGATTCACGGCCGAGCCGTGGTCACGACCCCCACGCCTCCCGTCCGGCGCACCTACCCAACCACGGTCGGGAACAGGGCCTCGGCCTCGGCGACGATGGTCTCCAGCCGGTCGAGGTACGCCCGCACGAGGTCCACGGCGGGCCGGTCGAGTCCCTCCGGGTCGTCGAGGTAAACCCACGGACCGTCGGCACGACGTGCCGGTTTCGCCACCGCGTCCGCCATGCCTCGACCCTCTGCCTCAGGACACGACGTCGCCGGTTGGCGGCCTTCCCGAGCCTGTAACACCATCCCTGGGCATGTCCGGGGACCTTCGCCATGAGCAGTCGGCACCTCTGGGAAGGTGGCTTCCCGTTCAGGCAGCGGCCCGTCCGGCCGGCGTTCGGGGCCTTCGGCCCTGTACTACGGGCCGGACGGGGCATCCTCGGCGCCTCGTTCGGGCTCAACCTGAATCCCGAAGGGGAGCGGTAACCTCCGACCCGCAGGGCCGGAAGGGGTGACTGGTAGGCTCAGGCACCGACCCGCTCCGCGGCGCACCGACCGTTGACCGGATCGAAGGTTACGGACATGGGATCGCCCGGTACCTCACCAGAGCCACTTCTGAGGTCAACGAGCACCATGGAGCCGCGTTTGCAGCTTCCCGTTTCCCTGATCTGCCCAAAGTGCCAGGGCGCGATGCGTGCCTATGAGCGCAGCGGCATCACCGTCGACCAATGCACCGAGTGCCGCGGGATCTTTCTCGACCGCGGCGAGCTCGAGCGACTGCTCGACGCGGAGGCGGCGGCGTCGACACTGGCCAGCGCAGGGTTCGCCGAGCGAGACGACCTTCGCAACGGCCCCCGCGGCTCCCGCCGCAGTGACGACGACGCGCACGACCGAGGCGACGCGCACGACCGAGGCGACGATGAGCGGGGCATCCGTGATCGACGGCTCCCGCGCGACGACCAGCGGATCAACGGGCGCCGCGAGAGCCGTTTCGGCGGCCTGCTCGACCTGTTCGGCGGAGGCGACTGACACCACGCGCCGCGCGAGCGAACGCACGCTGCGGTACTAGGCAGGGCCCTTCCGCTCCCTTCACAGAGCAGGCAGATGACAGATACGACTGGCGACCGCGCCGACGGATTCGGCATGACCGCGGCATGGGCGGTGGAGGCCCGGGACGTGGCGGCGCACGTCGGGGCCGATCCCGCAGCGGGTCTCACCGTCGTCGAAGCAGCGCGACGGCTGGCCATCGATGGCCCCAATGAACTCGACGCGGTGGCGTCGAAGCCCGCCTGGCGGCTCCTTCTGGACCAGTTCGCGAACACGATGATCATCGTGCTCCTGGTGGCCCTCGTGATGACCGCGGTGATCGGCGACATCAAGGACGCCCTCGTGATCGCCGCCGTCGTCGTCCTCAACGCCCTCGTCGGCTTCATCCAGGAGCACCGCGCCGAACGCGCGATGGCTGCGTTGCGGCGGATGACGTCGCCGCAGGCCCGGGTCCGTCGTGACGGCGCGACCGTCCTGGTCCCGGCTAGCGACGTCGTTGCTGGCGATATCGTCGACCTCGATGCGGGGGACCTCGTCGTCGCCGACGGGCGCCTGCTCGAGGCACCCAACCTCCGGGTCAATGAAGCCTCGCTCACCGGCGAATCGGTGCCGGTCGACAAGATGATCGAGGCGATCGAGCAAGCTGATGGCGCCCTTGTTGCCGATCGCCGCAACATGGCGTTCCGCGGCACGGCTGTCACCTACGGACGCGGTCTCATGGTTGTCACCGCCACCGGCATGCGCACGGCACTCGGCGGAGTCGCCGCCCTGCTCCAGGCGCACGCGTCGCCTCCGACCCCACTCCAGCGCCAGCTCGACAGCCTGGGAGCCAAGATCGCCTACGGCGCGGTCGGCATCTGCGTGCTCGTCTTCGCGGTCGGCATCGCGAGGGGGGAACCGCTCACGCTCATGTTCCTGATGGCGGTCAGCCTGGCCGTTGCTGCGATCCCCGAATCGATGCCCGCCATCGTGACCGTCTCGATGGCGCTGGGGGCGCACCGCCTCGTCGCACGCCACGCCCTCATCCGGAAGTTGAGCGCGGTCGAGACGCTCGGCTGCGTCACGGTGGTGGCCAGCGACAAGACCGGAACCCTCACCGAGGGCCGTATGGCGGTCGAGCGCGTCTGGACTGCGGACGGGTGGCTGGTGGCGAGCGGCTCCGGCTACGAGCCCAGTGGCGAGATCCACACCGAAGCTGGCGCCGTCGAGCCTTTCCCGAGCGGTCCGCTCCGCCAGCTTCTCGAGGCCGGGGCGCTGTGCAACGACGCCGCGCTACTTCCGCCGCGGGCGGAGGTCACCTCCTGGGAGGTCGCCGGCGACCCGACCGAGGGAGCGCTCCTGGCCCTTGCAGCGCGGGGAGGGGTGGAGCCGGCAGCCGTGCAAGCGGCGAACCCGCGATTCGCGGAGGTCGCCTTCGATGCGGGCCGAAAGCGGATGACCACCTTCCACCGGACCCCGTCGGGTGGGGTGCTCGTCGCCGTGAAGGGGGCGCTCGAGGCCGTCTTCGAGGACGTGACGTGCCTTTCCGAAGGTGAGGGAGATCGGCCCATGACGGACGCCGACCGCCATCGTGCACGTGCTGCGGCCGACGCCGCCGCCGCCGAAGGCTACCGCGTCATCGCCGTCGCCGGGCGGCACGTGGATGGGGAGATCACCAGCCTCGAGGCAGCTGAGCGCGATCTCGTGCTGTACGGGTTCGTCGCCATGGCGGATCCGCCGCGCGCCGAATCTGCTGCGGCGGTCGCGGCGGCACGTGCCGCGGGGATCACGCCGATCATGATCACCGGCGACCATCCCGCGACCGCGCAGGCCATCGCGACGCGCCTCGGCATCATGCGAGATGGTGGCAGGCTCATGACCGGCAGCGAGCTCGCCGCCGAGGGGCCTGAGCACCTTGCCCGCCATGTCGGCGATGTCGCGGTCTATGCACGGACGTCGCCAGAGCAGAAGCTCGACATCGTGGCGGCCTGGCAGGCTCGTGGCGCCGTCGTCGCGATGACCGGCGACGGCGTCAATGACGCGCCGGCGTTGCGCCGCGCCGACATCGGGGTTGCCATGGGTGCCTCCGGGACGGAAGTGTCCCGTGAGGCGGCCGACATGGTGCTGGCCGACGACAACTTCGCAACGATCCTCGGCGCGGTGCGCGAAGGGCGCCGCATCTACGACAACATCCGGCGTTCGGTCCGGTTCGGGCTCACCGGCGGCTCGGCCGAGATCTGGCTCATCTTCCTGGCGCCGTTCCTGGGCCTGCCCTTGCCGCTCCTGCCGATCCAGCTGCTGTGGGTCAACCTGGTCACCCACGGCCTGCCGGGCGTCGCGCTCGCGACTGAGCCAGCTGAGCCGGATGTGATGCAACGGCGGCCTCGACCGTCGAACGAGGGCATCCTCTCGGGAGGCATGTGGCAGCACATCTTCGCCGACGGCATGGTGCTCGGAGCAATCTGCCTCGCGATGGGCCTCTGGGGCTATTCGACCGGCAGGCCCTGGCAGACGATGGTCTTCACGTCGCTCGCCCTGCTGCAGCTCGGCAACGCGCTCGCGCTCCGATCGGATCGGCGCTCGGTCTTCTCGCTGGGATGGCGCGGCAACCCGTTCCTGCTGGCCGTCCTCGTGGGAACCTTTGTACTCCAGCTCATCCTCATCTACTGGGCTCCGGCGCAGTCGATCCTGTCGACGGAACCGCTCTCCGCCGGCGATCTCGCAATCGTGCTCGTGCCTCCACGTCACTCTTCTGGATCGTGGAAGCGAAGAAGCTCGTGCGACGATTCCGCGAGCGGGGGGCGATCGATGAGCGCGAGCGACCTGGGACCGCCCTGCACACCATCGACGGGGATGCGACATGACGTCGGCATCGCGATCAGGTTGCGGCGTTCGGAATCCCGAGCATTCGCCAAGCGCGCAGTGGAGCGCCGCGATGACCATCATGCGGAACATGGCCTGCCCGAAGTGCGGTGGCTGGATGCATTCATTCGAGCGCAGCCGGCTCGTGGTCGAGCAATGCGAGGATTGTCGCGGTTTCTTCCTTGACCTGGGCGAGCTCGAGCGGCTCATTGACGCCGAAGGCGGGGGCTGGTCGGGCCGCGTCGGACCGCCGGCCGAGCGAGCGCGGTTGCCACGAAGCCGGCCAGGGCGACGACCCAGAAGACGCTCGCGACGAGGGTGGCGGTCGCGGGCGCAAGCGACGGCACGAGCCACGACCGGGCGGCCGTCCAGGCGCCCGAGTTGGTGTTCGGCCTGAGCCGGATCCAGGCGATGGCGCCGAGCGCCCCGCCGTGCCCGAGGCCGTGCAGCAGGAGCGCACCGAGGCACACGACACGGACGAGCTGATCGGACACAGGCGGCACTCCTGGCTGGAATGGGGCTGGCGACATCGCAGCCAGTGAGCGGACACGCCCATCCGGCGATCGTCGGCGACGCGCTCGTCGCCCGGGATCGAGGGAACACGGTCGCCGCGCGGCGGCCCAGGCCGCAAGGGCCGGATGACCCGCTCGCGCGGGGCGATGGCGCCGACCCGGAGCCATGCCCACCCGCGCGGACAAGGCGCTCAGGCGCGCGTCGTGCTCCGCCGGAAAAGGAGGGGCCCGGCCGGGTGTGAGCGGCCGGGCCCTGGGAGGAGGAACCGTGTTCTCGTTACGGGTAGAGGCCGCGCAGGGCGCTCGCCTCGGCGACCCGCTGCACCGCGATCGCGTGCGCGGCCCGCCGCGGATCGATGCCGTCGGCGTCGGCCCGCTCCCAGACGGCCGCCGCGGCCGCCAGGATCGCCTCGCGCAGGCGGCCGTTGATCAGCTTCGGCGTCCAGAAGAGCGATTCCCGGTTCTGGACCCACTCGAAGTAGCTGACGATCACGCCGCCGGCGTTGCAGAGGATGTCGGGGATGACCACGACCCCGTTCTCGCGGAGGATCGGGTCGGCGTCGGGCGTCGTCGGGCCGTTGGCGCCTTCGGCGAGGATGCGGGCGCGGATCCTCCCGGCGTTCGCCGCCGTGACCTGGCCCTCCATGGCCGCCAGGACCAGGACGTCGACGTCGAGCCCGAACATGTGCTCGTTGTCGATGGGCTCGGTCCCGGGCGCGCCGACCAGGGTGCCCCGCTCCTGCATGACCCGCCGCACCGAGGGCACGTCGAGGCCCTCCTCGCGGTAGACACCGCCGCCGATGTCGGTGATCGCGACGACGCGGACCCCGGCCTTGTGGAGGAGGCGGGCGGTCGCCTCGCCGACGTTGCCGAACCCCTGGACGGCCGCCGTCACGCCGGCCAGCGGGATGCCGAGACGGCGCTGCGCCGCCTCCTCGATCGTGTAGACGACGCCCTGGCCGGTCGCGTCGGCGCGGCCATTGGAGCCCCCGATGGCGACGGGCTTGCCGGTCACGACGCCCGGGACCGAGTAGCCCCGGTGCATCGAGACGGTGTCCATGATCCAGGCCATCGTCTGGGCGTTCGTCCCCACGTCGGGCGCCGGAATGTCGGAATCGGGCCCGATGAGCACCTCGAGCTCGGTGGCGAAGCGGCGGGTCAGCGCCTCGATCTCGCGCGGGCTCATGGCCCGCGGATCGCAGGTGACGCCGCCCTTCGCGCCGCCGAACGGGACGTTGACGAGGGCGCACTTCCAGGTCATCCACATGGCCAGGGCGCGGACCTCGTCGAGGTCGGTCGAGGGGTGATAGCGGAGGCCGCCCTTGGCCGGCCCGCGGGCGACGTTGTGCTGGACCCGGTAGCCGGTGAAGACCTTCACGCGGCCGTCGTCGAGGCGGACCGGGAAGTGGACCGTCAGCTCGCGGTGCGGCGACCGGAGCGTCTCGCGCACGCCCTCGTCGAGGTCCAGGTGGTCGGCCGCCGCGTCGAACTGGGCGAGCGCCGCCGCGAGCGCCTCCGCTCCCGGCGAGCCGGCTGCGGAGGGGGGCGCCGCGGGCGCGGGCGCGCGCGGGGGCGCGGGGTGGGCGTCGCGCGGGGCGGGCGCCACGGCCGGGCCGTGCCGGTCTGCGGTGGCGGTCGCTCCGCCGGCGACGAGAGCGGGAGTGGAGGGCTTGTTCATCAGGGCTCCGGTGGCGAGCGCGGGGCCGGCTCCTGCCGGCACGATCCGCCGCATCCAAGGCTCGGGCCCCGGCACGAACATCGCGATGGACGGACATGAACGCCGCGTGAAAACGCGTCGGCCAGCGTGCACGTTCACGCGCCGTTCATGCACGTTCCCCGGCCGGTTCAGGCCGGCCGCCGAGCATGGCTGGCGTGGCAGCTGCCATCCGTCGAGGGACGGGTCCGCGGGGGTGGTCCCCGGAGCCGTCCCGCCAGCGAGGACTCCGATGCCGACCGAGCCGACCTTCACCTGCGCCACCTGCGACGACCTGATCGCGCACCATCCGGTCTTCCACCTCGGCCTGGCCTTCTGCTGCGCCGGCTGCGCCGCGGACGGCCCCTGCATGTGCTCCTACGACGCGGTGGTCGAGCCGACGGTCGCCGCCCGCGAGATCGCCGTCGCCCCCGTCGCCGCGGCCGTCCCCGCCCCCGTCGCCGTTGCGGCAGCCGCGCCGGGCGGCGCGCTCCGCCGGGCCGATGGTCGGCGCCGCACCGACGAGCGACCCCTCGTGGACGTGCGCCGCTGACGCTCGCCGCCTCCGTGGTGACCAGCGTGTCGGCCGAGGTCCCGGCCGCCCCCCGGGGGTATCCTCGGGTCGTCATGTTCGCCGTCGAGCCGCCGTCCCAGCGAGGTACATCCCCGTCCCCCCTCGCGGGCGCGGCCCTCGCCCTCGTCCGAGATGGGGCCACGCCGGCCGACCTCGCGGGGCGGTTCGGCGAGACGGGCGCCGAGGTCGATCCCGCCCGCGCCGCGATCCTGCTGGGCGAGCTGGCCGGCCTCGGCCTCGTTCGCGTCGCCCGCCACGCCGGCAAGGACCGCGTGCACGTCCTGACGAGCCTTGGTCGCCAGGTCCTCGGCGGCAGCCTGGGCGCCGATGCGGGGGTCGCGGAACGCCTGGCCGAGCTCGAGCGGCTGCGGACCGACCTCCTCTCGACGATCGCCCACGAGCTGCGCACGCCGCTGACCGCGATCCGCACGTGCGTGGGCGTGCTGCGGGGCGCCGAGACGTCCCCGTCCGAGATCGAGGTGGACACCCTCCTCGGGACGATCGAGCGCAATGCCGACCGCATGCAGCGCGTCGTCGGCGACATCCTCGAGATCGCCCGCTTCCGAACCGGCGAGATCGTCCTCCAGCTCCGCCGCTTCGACGCCTCGGCGATGACCCGCGGGGCCGTCGCCTCGGTCGCGCCCCTCGCGGCCCAGCGCGAGCAGGAGATCAAGGTCGACGTGCCGGGCACGCCGGTCCGGGTCTTCGGTGACCATCGGCGCCTTGAGCAGGCCCTCGTCAACCTGATCTCCAACGCGGTGAAGTACGGCCCGGAGCGCGGCACGATCGCGGTCCGGGTGCGCCAGGTAGGCAAGTCCGTCGTCTGGACCGTGACCGACCAGGGGCCCGGCATCCCGGTCGCCGAGCAGCCGCACCTCTTCGAGCGCTTCTTCGTGGGCCAGAACGACCGCAAGGGCGCCGGGGGCGGGGTGGGCCTGGGGCTGCCGACCGCCCTCGCGATCGCCCAGGCGCACGGCGGCGGCATCGACGTGAACAGCGTCCCGGGCTACGGCAGCGTGTTCAGCATCATCGTCCCCGCGGATGGGCCGCCGGACGCCGAGTGATGCGCATTCTCGTGGTGGACGACGCACCGGACGTCGTGGAGTCGGTGCGGCTGGGATTCACGCTCCAGTGGCGCGACGTCGAGGTCCTGGGCGCCGGCACCGCCGAGCAGGCGCTCGACGTCGTCGAGCAGCAACGGCCCGACATCGTGCTCCTCGACGTGGGGCTGCCCGACGTCGACGGGTTCGGCGTCCTGCGCGAGATCCGTCGCTTCTCCGACGTTCCCGTGGTGATGCTCACCGCCCGCGACGACGCGATGGACAAGGTCAAGGGCCTCGAGCTGGGCGCCGACGACTACGTGACGAAGCCATTCAACCACCTGGAGCTGATGGCGCGGGTGCGAGCCGTGCTGCGGCGCCACGAGATGCCGGCGCCGACCAGCCGGGCGCCCTCCTTTCGGGCCCTCGACCTCGAGGTCGACTTCGCCGCCCACGAGGTGCGCCTGCGCGGCGAGCGGCTCGACCTGACGCCCACCGAGTACAAGCTCCTGTACCACCTCGTGCGGAACGCCGGGCACGTCCTCCAGCACGGGACCCTGCTGGCCAAGGTCTGGGGCCGCGAGTACCTCGACGAGGTCGACTACCTGCGCGTCTACGTCCGCCGTCTCCGCGACAAGCTCGGCGACGACCCCGACCATCCGCGCTACATCCAGACGGAGCGCGGGCTGGGCTACCGCTTCATCGCGGCCCGCGACTGACCGGCCCCGGACCCGTGCGGGCGACCCCGGCACGGACTCTCTGGTTCCCCCACCAGCACGGCGCCTGGGCCATGCTCGCCGTGCCGCTCGTGCTCGGGATCGCGGCCACCTCTCCGTCGCCCTGGCACCTCGTCCTGGCGGTGGGCGGCCGTCGCCGGCTACCTCGCTGCGGCCACGGCGCAGGCCTGGCTGCGGGCACGGCGGCGCTCCTCCTTCGTCCCCTCGCTCGCCCTGTACGGGGGCGTCTTCGCCACGGCCGGCGCCCTGCTCGTCGTCGCGTTCCCGTCCCTGCTCCTTTCGGCCGTGGTCGTCGTCCCGGCCGGCGCCCTCGTCGTCGGCGGGGCGCGCCCGGGCACGCCGCGCGATCTCGCCAACAGCGTGGCCCAGACCCTGATCGCCCTCGTGCTGGCGCCGGCGGCCGCGCTCGTGTCCGGGGCCTGGGAGGCGGACGCGGTGCTGCGGGCCACGCTCGTGGCCGCGGGCTACCTCGGCGGGACGATCCTCCTGGTCCGCTCGGTGATCCGGGAGCGCGGCAACCGCGGCTTCGCGGCCCTCTCGGTCGGCTGCCATGCCGCACTCGTCGTCGCGGCGGCCGTCGCGCTGCCCTGGCCGTACGCCGTCTACGCCGCCGGCCTGACCGCGCGCGCGGTCGCGCTCCCCGTCGTCGAGCGCCGTCGGGCCGGGACGGGGCGTCCGCTCCGGCCGGTCCACGTCGGCATCGTGGAGACCGTCGCCTCGACGGTTCTCGTGATCCTCGCGTTCGCGGTGCCGCTCTAGGAATCGCGCTGCGTCGCGGAGGTCGTCCGAGCCCGTCCCGCCCGGTGCTACGATCCGGCCAACCCCGAGCCGGCACCTCGTACGGGGCCCGTCCGCGCCGCCCTGGCGGCCGTGATGCAAGGGCCCGCGATGACCCGACCGGGAGAAGGAGCAGCGCATGGCCACCGTGACGTTCGACCACGTCACCAAGAAGTTCGGCGAGGTCGTCGCCGTCGACGACCTGAACCTCTCGATCGAGGACGGGGAGTTCATGGTCCTGGTGGGCCCGTCGGGGTGCGGCAAGACCACCAGCCTGCGGATGATCGCCGGCCTCGAGGACATCACCGAAGGGGCGGTCTCCATCGGGGACCGGGTGGTCAACGACGTCGCGCCGAAGGATCGCGACATCGCGATGGTCTTCCAGAGCTACGCGCTCTATCCCCACATGAACGTCTACGACAACCTCGCCTTCGGCCTCAAGCTGCGCAAGGTCGACAAGAAGGAGATCGACCGGCGCGTCAAGGCGGCAGCCGAGACGATCCAGCTGACGACGCTGCTCGAACGCAAGCCGAAGGAGCTCTCCGGCGGCCAGCGCCAGCGCGTCGCCCTGGGCCGGGCGATCGTCCGGGAGCCCGCCGTCTTCCTGATGGACGAGCCGCTCTCCAACCTCGACGCGAAGCTGCGCGTCCAGACGCGGGCCGAGATCGCCCGCCTCCACAAGCGCCTCAAGACGACGATCGTCTACGTCACCCACGACCAGGTCGAGGCGATGACGATGGGCCAGCGGATCGCCGTCATGAGCCAGGCCAAGCTCCAGCAGGTCGGCCCGCCCCAGGCGCTCTACGACCGCCCGATCAACAAGTTCGTGGCGGGCTTCATCGGCAGCCCGGCCATGAACTTCCTCCCGGTCGAGCTGACGGGGAGCGGCGACTCGGCGTCACTGCGCGGCGAGGGCATTGCCGTCCCGCTCCCCACGCATTTCCGCGAGGCGGTCGGCGCCACCACCGGGAGGCGCTTCATCGTCGGGATCAGGCCCGAGCACCTCGATGTCGCCCCCACCGGCGGGGACAGCGCGACCGTCCCGGCCCGGGCCGACGTCGTCGAATACCTCGGCAACGAGGAGCTCCTCCACATCGGGATCGCCGGCGCCGACGTCGTGGCCATCGTCTCGTCGGACCGCCGCGTCCGCCCGGACGACGTGGTCACGGTCCACATCCCGCTCGACAAGATGCACCTGTTCGATGCCGAATCGGAGTTGAGCCTGCAGCGCGCCGCCGCGAGCTGAGCCCGTCGGGCGACGGGGGTCCGGATCCGGCGGGGTCGGGCCGCCCTCGCGCCCGGCCGGGACGATAATCCGTTCCGTGCCCGGCCCCGACGACCCCGCCGCTCCTGCCGACCCCGGCGTCGAGCGGCTCGTGGAGCGGCTCGTGGCGTCCGAGGTGCTCCACCGCGGCCGCGTCCTCGAGTTCCGCCTGGACACCGTGGAGCGTTGCGACGGACGCCAGGTGAAGCGGGACCTCGCCGTCCATCCGGGCGCGGTGGCGATCGTTGCCGTCGACCCCGGCGAGCGCCTCCTCCTCGTCCGCCAGTACCGTCACCCCGCTGGTCGAGCCCTCCTCGAGATCCCGGCCGGGACGCTGGACCGCGACCCGGCCACGGGGGCGACCGAGGATCCCGACGCGGCCGCCCGCCGCGAGCTGGAGGAGGAGACGGGGTACCGGGCGGGGCGCTGGGAGCGGCTGACCGACTTCTGGACCGCGCCCGGCTTCGCCACGGAGCGCATGTTCCTGTACCTGGCAACCGATCTCGCACCCGCCGGGCCGGACCGCCTCGGTCCCGACGAGGACGAGGCCCTGGAGCTGGTTCACCTCCCCTGGCGCGAGGCCGTCGTGGCCGCCGAGCGCGGCGAGATCGCCGACGCGAAGTCGCTCGTCGGGATCCTCTGGCTGGCGCGACGGATGGAGGCCGGGCGGCAGAGCTGACCGGCGCCCAGGGCGGCCTGGCGCCCCCCGCGGCTACTCGCCGGCGAGGCGCCGCAGGCCGTCGCGGTAGAGCGGCGAGTCGGGGGCGAGCGCGGCCGCCAGGCGGAGGTGCGTCCGGCCCTCGGCCGCGCGGCCGGTCCGGATGAGGGTGCGGCCCAGGGCGTAGTGGCCATAGTGCGAGGACGGGTCCACGGCCAGGAGCGCCTCGAATGCCTCGGTTGCCCGCTCCAGCTGCCCCGTCATGAAGTAGGCCCGGCCGAGCGGCTCGAGGATGGAGCCGCGGCCGGGCTCCAGGCGGGCGGCGCGGGCGAGCACGATCGCGGCCTGCGCGCGATGCCGCCCGGCGAGGAGCGCGAGGCCGCGCTGCAGCAGCTCGTAGGCGCTCTCGGGCTCACCCGGGTCGGGCTCCCGGGCCGCGGCGTCGTCGCGCGGGTCGTCGTCCATGCGGGCGATCGTCCCACGGATCGGCCGCGTCGTCAGGCGAGCGCGCCGGCCTCCTGGGACGCGAACGCGCGGCAGGCGATGGCGCGCTCCATGTCGTCGGCCGCCTCGAGCAGCAGGCGCCGCAGGCTCGGCAGGTTCGCGCCCTCGTCGTCGGCGATCGCCCGCGCGCGCTCCACCAACGCCGGCTCCGGGCGGTAGGAGGGGAAGAGCGCCGAGACGTAGGCCCTCAGGAAGGGGTGGTCGCGGTCGGCGGCCACCGCCGGCAGCGCCGCGAAGAAGCGGTCCACGTACGGCGCCAGCAGCACCGCCTGGTGGGCGTGGTTGAAGCCGAGCATGGCCGCCTGGGTCAGGTGGAAGGACCCATAGCCCTCGCCGTGGATCCGCTCCCAGGCGGCCGCCTTGACGGCCTCGTCGGGGGCCCCCGTCTCGGCGCGCAGGGCCGCCCGCTCGCCGCGGTCGGTCGGGTCGGCGGCGCGCTCGGCCGCCACGCGCTCCGCCGCGCCCGGCAGGTCGTGGGCGACGGCCAGGGCGGCGACGGCCCAGCGCATCTCGCGGTCCACGGGCACCACCGGCTGGCCCGGCTCCTCGTCGACGACGCGGGCCAGCGCGGTCACGTCGGCGGGCTCCGCGGCCGCGCCGATCGCGGCCCGCAGCCAGAGCGTCCGCAGGTCGCCCTCGGGCAGCGTCTCGAGCGCCGCGAGGGCGGTCGCCACGAAGCGGTGGGCCTCCTCCGTCCGCCGCGCCTCGGGCACGTAGCGGGCCAGCGCCCCGCCCGACGCGTCGAGCGCGGCCTGCACGATGTGGTCGTCCCGCTCGTCGGGCACGGTGGTCCGGACCAGATCCATGAAGGCGAGCGACGAGTGGCGGGCGCTCCGGACCATCTCCCAGAGCGTCCCCCAGAGCAGCTGGCGCAGGAGCGGATCGGCGACGCGGGCCACGACGCGAGGCGCGGCCGCCAGCGACGCCGGGTCGAGGAGGAAGCGGGCGTACCCGTGGTCGCCGTAGTTGGCAAAGACGAGATCGGGCGCCGGCCGCCCGGCGGCGGCCTCGATCCAGGCCTCGGCGCCCTCGAGGCGGGCAGGCACCACGTCGATCTCCGGTGGCCCGTCGCCGTGGGCGCTCACGAGCGCCAACTCGAGCGCGTGCGGGCGCAGCGTCGGATGGTCGTCGGGCGCGTCCTGGGTCAGCTGGAGCCGCTCGACCTTTCCGTCGCGCGCGGTCCAGGCGGCCTCGATCGTGTTGAGCGAGGCCGTCTCGAGCCAGCGCTCGCTCCAGTCGCGGAGAGGACGCCCGGCCCCCTCCTCGAGGGCGGCCAGGAAGTCGGCGAGCGTCGCGTTGCCCCAGGCGTGGCGGCGGAAGTAGGTGCGGAGGCCGGCCCGGAAGGCGTCCTGGCCGATCTCGGCCACGAGCTGCTTGATGACCGCGGCGCCCTTCCCGTAGGTGATCCCGTCGAAGTTGTAGAAGGTGGCGTCCGTGTCGGGGACGACGCCCGAGATCGGGTGAGTGGTGGAGCGCGCGTCCGCCTGGTAGCCCCAGCGCTTCATGTCCGCGTGGAAGGCGCGCCAGGCGCCGCGGAAGCGGGTCGCCTCCACGAGGGCGAGGTTGGAGACGTAGGTCGCGAAGCTCTCGTTGAGCCAGAGGTCGTCCCACCAGCGCATCGTGGCGAGGTCACCGAACCACATGTGGGCCAGCTCGTGGAGCATCGTCTCCGCCCGCACGAGCCGCTGCGTCTCGGTCGGCGGGTCGCGGTAGACGTAGCTCTCGCTGAAGGTGACGGCGCCCACGTTCTCCATCGCCCCCGCGTTGAACTCGGGGACGAAGACCTGGTCGTACTTCGCGAAGGGGAACGGGTGGTCGAAGAGGGCGACGAAGAAGTCGATCCCCTGCTTCGTCACCTCGAAGATCTCGTTGGGGTCCAGGAAGCGGGCCAGCGAGCGCCGCGTCCAGATCCCGAGGGGCGTGCCGCGGTGGAGCGACTGCACCCCCGTGTAGGGGCCCGCGATCACCGCCGCGAGGTACGAGGAGATCGGCGGCGTCGGCGCGAACCGGTGCTCGCGTCTCCCGTCGCCGAGGGGCACCACGGCCGCGGCCGGCGCGTTGGCGATGACCGCCCAGTCGCCCGGGGCGCGGACCGTGACGGCGTAGGTTCCCTTGATGTCCGGCTGGTCGAAGCAGGGGAAGAGGCGGTGCGCCTCGAACGGCTCGAAGTTGGAGTAGGCGTACTCCGCCCCATCCTCCGGATCGACGAAGTGATGGAAGCCGTCGCCGCCCCGGTCGTACTCGTTCTCGTAGGCGACCTCGACCTCGGTCGTCGCGTCGAGCCGGCGCCCGGGCAGGAGGATCCGGTGGCCCGGGCGCTCGGGCGTCACGGCCCTGCCGTTGATGACGAGGCGGGTCACCTCGCCGCCGCGGAAGTCCAGGAAGAGGTCGCCGGCGCCGGCCACCTGGAACCGGAGGCGGGCGACGCCGCCGTACGTCCGGCGTCCGGCCCCGAGGTCGAGCTCCAGGTCGTAGGCGACGCGGCCGACGCGGGATGCCCGGGCGGACGCCTCGGCCCGGGTCAGGACGTCGGCGCGGGCAGGCGCGCTCAGACGGCGCTCCGCCAGGCCGCGAGGTCGACCCGCGCGAGCCTGGGGCTGGCCGTGACCCCCGGGATCCGGCCTCGCTTGGCGATCGGGCGCCCGTCGATCTCCTTGATGTCGGCCGTGAAGTCGATGGGGCTCGCCCCCGAGATGTAGCTGCCGACGGCGAAGCTGTCGGCCGGGGCGCCCTGCTCCTTGAAGGAGCGGATCCGGTCGGGGTCCAGGCCGCCCGAGACGACGATCCGCACGTGGCCATGGCCGGCCTGGTCGAGGCGGGCCCGGATCTCCTTGACGAGGTCGACGGTGACGCGGCCGCGCTCGGATGGCGTGTCGAGGCGGATGCCGTACAGCTTGTCGCCGAGCGCGTCGGCGACGCGGAGCGCCTCCTCCGCCTCGTCCTTGAACGTGTCGACCAGGACGATGCGGGGCACGTCCGGCTCCAGGTCGCGATCGAACGCCTGCGCCGCCCGGAGGGTGTCGCCGACGATCAGGACGAGCGAGTGGGGCATCGTCCCGGTCGGGTTGAGGTTGGCGAGGCGCGCCCCGGCGGGCGTGGAGGCCCCGACGCAGCCGCCGACGATCGCCGCGTAGTCGAGGACGTCGGTGACGTCGGGGTGGACGTGGCGCGCGCCGAAGCTGATGACCGGCTGGGGGGCGGCGGCCTCCACGCAGGCGCGGGCCGCGGTGGCCCAGCCGGTGGCCTGCGCCATCATCCCCAGGATCGCCGTCTCGTAGAGCCCGAAGATCCGGTAGCGGGCGCGGATCCGGAGGACGACCTCCTTGGGCGAGAAGAGGTTGCCGTCGTCGAGGGCCTCCACGACGACCTCGTCAGCGTGCGCGTGCTCCAGCACGTGGCCCAGGAGGTTCTTGGCCTCGTCGATGCCGCACAGGACGCCTTCGCCGCGGCTGAAGACCTCCATGGCGACGATCGGGTCGAGGCCCTCGCGCTCGAGGATCCGGGTGGCGCGGGCGAAGTAGACGTCCGCCGATTCGCCGGACAGGATCTCGTGTGACGGGCGGTGGGGCTTGAGCCGCATCAGCCGATCCTAGCAGGGCGGCGCGGAGCGGCGGCCCTGAGCCGCGGCGGAGCGACGGCTGCGGCGCGGGGCGGGGCGGCGCACGCGGTCAGCGGGACCCCGCCAGCTCGCCGAGCCGGTCGGCGTAGCGATCGAGGAGCCCGGCCTGGCGGCTCGTGCGCCCGCTCCAGTCCGGGATCCGGCCGCCGACCCAGGCCCAGGCCGCGACCTCCTCGAGCAGGAGGTCGCAGGCGGCGAGGACGCGGGCGATCCCGAGGCCCAGCTCGTCGCGGCCGAGCCGGTCGAGCGGGATCTCGGCCGCCAGCACCGGGCGGTCGTCCTCGGTCAGGGCCAGCTTCACGAAGGGGAGCTCGTCGTTCCAGCGCAGGAGGCGCCGGTAGGAGACGCGGAACGCGTTGCTGATCGGCGGCGCGAGGTGGGCCCAGACGATGGCCGCGGTCGCCGGGTCCAGGATCACCGTCACCCGCAGGTCGAAGCGGCGGCGCCCGTCGAGCCACAGGTCCCAGGAGGCGACGGATTCGCGCTCGACGCGCTCGCTGGGGCCCAGGTCGAGATCGGCCAGCCAGCCCTCGAGCGTCGCCGGGGTCGGCGCCGCGGCGCGCGTCGCCGGGATGGGCGTCCGGGCCTCGCTCACCCTCCGGTGCCGGCCGCCGCCCGGGCGCGACGGCGCGGGCCGGCATCGCCGCGCACCACCGTCCCCCCGGATTCCACGGACCGGCCCCGGAAGTCCGCGGTGCGCACGTCGGGGTCCACCCGGACGTTGCGCCCGATCCGGATGCCGCGCGGCAGCACCGCGCGCTTCCCGACGATGGTGATGCCGGTGCTGAGGTGGCCCGGGTTGAGGCGGTTCGCCACGCCCAGGTCGGCGCCCTCGCCGACGATCGCGCCGGGCCCCACCGTGACCTCCTTGTCGAGGATCGCCCGATCGACGACGGCGCCCGGCCGGACCACGGTGTCGAACATGAGGATCGAGTCGCGGACGACCGCTCCCACGCCGACGACGACGCCCGGCGAGAGGACCGAGTTCACGACCATCCCCTCGACCAGGCAGCCATGGCTGATCAGGCTCCGGTGGACCTGCGCGGTCGAGCCGATCTTGGCCGGGGCGCGCTCCTCGGAGCGGGTGTGAATCAGCCACTCCTTGTCGTAGAGGTCGAGCTGCGGGCGATCCTCCAGGAGGGCCATGTTGGCCTCCCAGTAGCTGTGGATCGTCCCCACGTCCTGCCAGTAGCCGTCGAAGCGGTAGCCGAAGACGCGGGCGTCGCCGTCGAGCATCGCCGGGATCACGTCGCCGCCGAAGTCGGGGTGGCCCTCGTCGAGCCAGCGGTGGAGCGCCCGCTTGCTGAAGACGTAGACGCCCATGCTGGCGAGATCGGACTTCGGCTGTTTCGGCTTCTCCTGGAACTCGGTGATGCGGCCCGTCTCGTCCATCGCCAGGATCCCCATCCGGCTCGCCTCGGCCAGGGGAACCCGGCGGACCGCGATCGTGACCTCGGCGCGGCGCTGGCGGTGGAAGGCCACGAACGGCGAGTAGTCCATCTTGTAGACGTGGTCGCCGGCCAGGACCAGGACGACGTCGCCGGGCGCCTGGTCCACCACGGACATGTTCTGGAGGACCGCGTCCGCGGTGCCGCGGTACCACTCGCTCGTCTTGCCCCGCCCGATGTAGGGCGGCAGGATCCGGATCCCGCCGACGTTGCGGTCCAGGTCCCACGGCCGGCCCGAGCCGACGTGGTCCGAGAGGGAGCGCGGGTTGTACTGGGTGAGGACGGCCACGTTGTCGATGTCGGAGTTGACGCAGTTCGACAGCGCGAAGTCGATGATCCGGAACTTGCCGCCGAACGGGACGGCCGGCTTGGCACGCTTCTCCGACAGGATCGAGAGGCGGGCACCCTCGCCGCCGGCCAGGATCACCGCCAGGGTCCGCTTCATCGGCCTTCCTCACGCCCGGGGCCCCGATGGGGTCGGATGCTCCTCGTCCGATCCTACCATGCGGCCCCGGCCGCTCCCGGAGCGTCAGACGAAGAGGCGCGGGTTCACGAAGTACCCGTCGGACACGACGGCCCAGTGGAGGTGGGGGCCGGTCGTCCGGCCGGTCATCCCCACGTAGGCGATCACCTGGCCGGCGACGACCGTGTCCCCGGCCCGGACCTCCGGCGGCTTGGTGCCGTTGTCGACGTGGGCGTACCAGGTCTGGAGCGAGGCGCTGTGGGCGATGATCACGATCCAGGCCTTGGGGTAGGGATCGTACGGGTTGGGCCCGGCAAAGACGACCACGCCCGCCCCCGCGGCGCGGATCGGGGTGTAGAGCGGGGCCGCCATGTCGATCCCCTGGTGGAAGTGGGAGCAGCCGCCGATCGACGGCTCCCAGGGGAAGCCGGTGCAGCCGAACTCCTGGGTGATCGTGGCGCTCAGCGGCCAGGAGAGCGTCCCGTTGTACTCCGACGGGATGTTCCCGAGGCTCCGCTGGCGGGCGACGATGGAGGCGATCTCCCTGGCAAGCCGCTTCTGGGCCGCCAGGTCGCGGTCGATCGCCACCTGGATGGCGCTCGCGTTCTTCGCCATCTTGGCCCAGGCCGCGCGCTGGATCGCGAGCTGCGTGGCGGTCTCCTCCTGGAGCGCCACGAGGCGAGCCCGGGCCGCCCTCAGCTCCGCCAGGCCGGCGTCCAGCTCCCGCTTCTGGACGAGGGTCTCGTCGCGCAGCTCCTGCCGGGCGGTCCGCGTGTCCAGCAGGAGCGAGCGCAGCGCGTCGAGGGTGCGCGCGTCGGCCTGGATGCGCTCGGCCAGCGCCCGGTCCTGCTCGGCGAAGTCGAGGTAGGAGCCGACGTCGACGAGAAGGTCGGCGAACGAGCCCGCGGTCAGGAGCGTCTCGACCAGCGGCGTTCGATCGGTCCGGTAGGCCTCGCGCAGGCGGGCCGCCAGGAGGGCCTTGCGCTGCTGCAGCTCCTCGGCCTTCTCGGCCTGCTCAACCTCGATGCCCGCGACCTGCCGGTCCAGCTGGGCGACCTCGGCGACGAGGTCGGCGTAGGCGGTGCGCACCGCGGCGATCTGCGTGCCGAGCTTGGTGATCCGCGTCTTCGTCTGGGCGAGGTTCGCGTTGATGCCGGCGAGGGCGCTCCGGGTCGAGGCGATCTCCGCGCTGAGGCCGGCCTGCAGCGCGCGGAGCTTCGTCACCTGGGCGCGCTGTTCCTTCACCCGGGCCGCCAGCGCCTTCTGGCGGGCCACCGCGTCGGACAGCTCGTCGCCGTGGGCGGCGGGCGGGCCGGCGATCCCCACGAGCAGGGGAAGCACGAGGACGACGACGAGGAGGCGGGCCGGGACGCTCCGCGAGCGGCCCGGGGGGCGGGGGGCGAGGCGGCCCGTCAGCCCGGCCAGGAGGCGGCCCGCGAGGCCGCGAACGGAGCGGCGCGGCGTCCACCCCGCGGCGCGGGGTGCGGCGTGGCGGTGCATCAGGCTGGCGTCGTCATCGTGCGAGCGGTGCTCCGTTGGGCGCGAGGCCGCGCCATGGCGGTGTCCTTCCCGCCGGTGCGTCGCCGTCCGAAGGGGCACGCCTCGGGACGACCCGGCTGGCGCGCATTCTACTCCCGGGAACGGCCACGGGCACCCGGACGACCGGGTCAGAGCGCGACCAGGACCGCCCAGTAGGCCCCCATGATCAGGAACGGCCCGAACGGGACGTACGTCCGGAGCGTGATCCGGCGCGCGGCGAGCAGGAGGACGAGGACGAGGCCGGCGGCCAGAGCTCCCACCACGACCCCCGCGACGGCCCGGGCGAGGCCGGCCAGGAGGCCCACCGAGACGAGCAGCTTGAGGTCGCCCGTCCCGATCGCCCCGGCCCCGAAGGGGAACGCCACGGCGAAGAGGAAGGCTGGAATCGCCAGCGCCGCCAGGATCGCCCCGGGCAGCGCGTCGGGCGGGACGAGCGGGTTCGCCCCGAGGAGGGCGAGGGCGAGGGCGAGGGGGATGGCGGGCAGGGTGACGACGTCGGGCAGGAGCCGCTGGTCCAGGTCGGTGGCGAGGAGGAGCGTGAGCGCGGCGAAGAACGCTCCGAAGATCGCGAGCGGGGCGGGATCCGCGAACCGGAGCGCGAGCGCCCCCAGCGACGCGCCCCCGAGGAGGACCACGACGGCCGTCCGCCAGTCGAGCGGGCGGACCCAGCCGGCCGGCCGGACGGTCGCGCCCGCCGCGTCGACCTCCGCCTCGTGGGCCGGCCAGCGGGCCCCGATGCGGTCGGCCACGAGCCCCCACCCGGCCCCGGCGATCCCGAGGCCGGCAGCGAGGACGGGCGGCTCCACGGGCTAGCGGGCGCCGGCGAGCGCCAGCTCCACGAGCGTCGCTGTCGAGGCGCCCGTGGCGCCGCGGGCGGCCCACGGCGTCGCCTTGCGGAAGAACCCGGTGCCGGCAATGTCGAGGTGGACCCAGGGCACGGTCACGAACTCGCGGAGGAAGAGCGCGCTGCGGATCATGCCGCCCTCGGGCGTCGAGCCCGTGTTGGCCATGTCGGCGTACCAGCTCTCCATCTCGGCCCAGTACTCCTCGACGAAGGGGAGCTGCCACAGCCGCTCGCCGGCCCGGCCGGCCGCCGCGGCGACGTCTTCGAACCAGGCCTGCGGCGTCCCGAACCCGCCGGTGACGAGGTGGCCGAAGGCGCGGGCCACCGCGCCGGTCAGGGTGGCGACGTCGACGAGGTGGGTGGCCCCCAGGCGCTCGGCGTAGGTCATGGCGTCGCCGAGGATGAGGCGCCCCTCCGCGTCCGTGTTGATGACGTCCACGGTCTTGCCGTTGAGGGCCCGCACGATGTCGCCCGGCCGGGTCGAGTGGGGACCCGGCAGGTTCTCGACGGCCGGGGCGACGGCGAGGAGCGGCGTGCCGGGGGCGAGGCGGGCGACGGTGGCGGCCGCGGCGAGCACGGAGCAGGCGCCCGCCTTGTCCGTCTTCATCTCCTCCATCCGCTCGGCCGGCTTGATGGAGATGCCCCCGGAGTCGAAGCAGACGCCCTTGCCGACGAGGGCGAGGTGGCGGCCCAGGGCGTCCTTCTCGCCCGCGCCGCCCGAGCGCAGCACGATCATGCGGGGCGGGTTCGCGCTGCCGCGGCCGACCGCCAGAAAGAGGCCCATCCCGAGCTCCGCCGCGCGGACCTCGTCGACGACGTCGACCCAGAGGCCATGGGCGGCGGCGATGGCGTGCGCCTCGTCCGCCAGGACCTGCGGGCTGACGTCGTTGGCGGCCCGGTTGGCCAGGCGGCGGGCCAGGTTCGTCCCCTCGCCGATGACGACGCCGCGCCCGGCGGCCGCGGCGAGGGCCGCGGCGTCGGACCCGGGGGCCACCAGGACCAGCTCGTCGAGCGCGGGCGGGGAGTCCTCCGGCGCGGCGCGATAGAGGGCGGCCGGATCGAAGCTCCCCTCGACGACCCCGCGGGCGAGGAGCTCGGCCGCCGCGGCTGCGCCGCCGTCGAGCGTCAGGGCGAGGTCGCCCAGCCAGATCGCCAGGGCGTGGACCGGGCGGCCCCCGAGGCGGCGCTCGATCGTCGCCCCCAGGTGCAGAACGGTCTCGCGGTCGAGCTCGGCAGCGGGCCCGGTCCCCACCGCGAGAAGACGCCCGGCCGGCAGGGCGCCGGGAGCGGCGACGGCGGTCGCGAAGCGGCTGCCGGTGAGCTCCCCGAAGGCGGCCAGGGCGCGCAGCTCACCCCCGCTGCGTCGGTCGAGCTCGCCGAGGACACCCTCGAAGGCGACCTCGGGCGTGACGGGGAAGGCCAGGACGTCGGCCGTGACGTCCCAGGGCTGGTCGGTGACGACGCGCAGCTGCATGCGGGTGATGGCTCCTGGGCGGATGGTGGGGTGGGGCCGGCCGGGAGGTCGGCGGACTGCCGCCAGTCTATCGGCTCTCAACGTGGCGGCACCCGCCCGGTGGGCGCGGTCAGGGCGCCGGGGAGCCTCCGGCGCGGGCACCGGCGTCCAGCAGCCGGCCGCGGGCCTCCTCGATGGCGATGACCGCCTGGTTCAGGCCGCCCCGGGCGACGTCGCCGAGGATCACGACGAGGGCGCGCGCGTCGGGCGGGAGCTGCTCGCGCGCGGCGAGCTCGCGGGCGGCGGCCTCGCGGACCGCGTCGGTCACCCGCCCGCTCGAGCGGCGGAGCGCATCCCACAGGTCGCGCAGGGCGTCGTCGTAGGCGCTGTTGCGTTCGAGCCAGGCGTCGAGCGTGGCGACGTCGACCGTCGCCGCCAGGCGGTCGCGGATCGTCCGGGCGGCCGCGAGCTCCGCTGCCGCGGCGTCGATCCGGCCGATGGCCTGCGCGTACGCCCCCGCACCGCCCGACTGGATGGCGGTCCCCGCGACCTGGTCGTGGGCAAGGAGGTGGCCGCTCAGCTCCGTGGCCGGCACGACCCCGGCGGTGAGGCGCTCCCAGGCCGGGCGGAGCGGATCGACGGCGGCCAGGGCGGCGACGGCGACGTCGTAGCGGGCCAGGGTCGCCGGCGAGTGGCGCATGGTCCGGTCGGCGCCGGTCAGCGGGATCGCCGCGAGGCGTGCCGCGAGGCGCGCGGCGGTCGCGTCGATGGCGTCGAGCTGGGCGGCGCCGGCGTCGAGGGCGGCGGCCAGCCCGGCGGTGTCGCGCCCCACGAGGGCGGACAGCGCGCTGCGGCCGTGCCCGCCCAGGACGCCCACGGCGTCCGCCAGGGCCCCGAGATCCGCCGACGCGGCGTCCAGGTCGGCGGCGACGGCGCGGTCGGCCGTCCAGGTCAGCTCGGGCCGGCCCGCGCCGCCAGGGAGATGGTCGAGCGCCGCGACGATGCCCGCCGCGCCGAGGGCGACGACGAGGGCGGCGACGAGCCAGGCACCGGCGATGGACGTGCGGCGGAGCACGCGGCCTCCCTGCCCGCCTCAGGCGGCGGGCGTCGGCTCCTGCTGCCTCCTCGGACGGCGGAGGTAGTGGAGCTCGCCCTCCATTCTGCGCGGAACGAAGCCGAACGCGCGCTCGACGCCGTCGAGCGGCCCCACGTTGTCGAGGGCGAGCTGGCGCAGCTGGTCGGTCGCGACAGGGAAGAAGCGCAGGCGGAGCACCTCCGCCGTGCCGGCCGCGAGGCGGATGAGCGGGACGGGCAGGGGCACGACGAGGCGCCGCCTCCCGAGCGCCCGGGCCACCTCGGCCGTGATCTCGCGGTACGTCCAGGTGCGCGGGCCGCCGAGCTCGAAGACCCCGCCGATCGTGGCCGGGCGCTCCATCGCGAGGCGGACGCAGAGGGCGACGTCGCCGGCGTGGATCGGCTGGAAGCGGCTCGCGCCGTTTCCCGGCACGGGGACGAGAGGCACCGGCAGCCGGACGAGCCCGGCCACGGTGTTGAAGAAGCCGTCCCCCGGCCCGAACTGCAGCGAGGGCTTGAGGATCGTCCAGTCGAGCCCGCTCGCCTGGACCGCGGCTTCGGCGCGCGCCTTGCTCTTCGCGTAGTGGAGCTCCTCGCGGTCCGCGACCCCGAGGGCGCCCAGGTGGACGAGGCGTCGGACGCCGGCCTTCTCCATGGCAGCGACCAGGCTCTGCGTGCCGCCGAGGTTGACCCGCAGGAGATCGCGGCCGCCGTTCCAGTCGCGGGGGATCGCGACGAGGTGGACGGCGGCGTCGACGCCGGCGAGCGCCGGCCCCAGGGTGGCCGGCTGGCAGACGTCGCCCGTCCGCAGCTCGACGCCGGTGGCGAGGGCGGCGGGGAGGCGGCGCAGGACGGCCTCGCCCGCCTTCGGCGAGCGGACGAGGGCCACGACGCGGTGGCCGGCACCCAGCAGCTCGGGAACGACATGGCTCCCGACGAAGCCGGAGGCGCCGGTGACGAGGACCGTGGACATGACTCGCTCCCTCAGTGACTGCGCGAGGCAGCGAGGTCGTCGAGCGCCGCCGCCAGCTCGGCCGCGTCGCGGGCCATCGCCGCCGGCCGCCGGTTCGCCGGCAGCGCCTCCACCTGGGCCCGGGTCGTGATCCCGGTCAACATGAGGATGCACGGGATGCCCAGCCCGCTCGCGGCGGCCAGGTCGGTGGCAAGACCATCGCCGATCATGACGGCCTCGGCGCCGTCCATGTCGGCTGCCCGGATCGCCATCTCGAGGAGGAGCGGAGCCGGCTTGCCGATCGAGATCGGGGTGACTTCGGCCCCGGCCTCCACCGCCGCGACGATCGCGCCCGCCCCGGGGCGTGTCCCGTGCTCCGTCGGGAAGACCGGGTCGCGGTTCGTGGCCACGAACCGTGCTCCGTGATGCACGCAATCCACCGCGACCGCGAGCTTCCCGTACGTGAACTGGGGGTCGAGGCCGACGACCACGGCGTCCGGCCGCCCGGCGGCCTCCCACCCGTCGATCCCCTCCCGGGCCTGCCGGGTCGCGGCGTGGGCGGCGGTCACGACCTCCAGGCCGGCGTCGCGGCACTCGCGCTCCAGGCCCCCCGCGCCCACGGCCAGCACGCGGCGGACCGGCGGCTCCATGGTCGGCCCCGCCAGGTAGAGGGCCGTCGCCCGGGAGCTGCTGACGACGCAATCGGCGGACACCGGGGCCCCGAGGCCGGCGAGGCGCGCCACGTAGTCGGCCCGGTAGTGCATCGAGTTGTTGGTCACGTAGACGATCGCGTCGCCGCGCGCGGCGCGGTCGGCGAGGACGGCGGCCACGCCCGGTATCGGAGCGCTGCCGCGGTAGACGACGCCGTCGAGGTCGACAAGGAGGAGCATGGCCGTAGGGTACCCGCCCGGGCGGGGCGAGTACCATCGGTGCATGCCCCGCCCCGCTCCCGATCCGCTCGAGGGCACGGCCCGCCTCTTCGTCGACGGGACGAACCTCCTCCACGCCCTCGGTCGCGCCCGCGGCGGGGCTCCGGCGGACAACGCGCCGCTGCCGGCCGCTGCCCTCGTCGGGCGCCTGCGCTCCCTCGTCCCGGCCACCACGGCGGTGACCATCGTCCTCGACGGAACGCCCGCGCCGGGAGCGATCGGCCGCCGCGTCACGTCCGGCGTCGAGGTGCGCTACGCGGGCTCCCGCTCCGCCGACGTCCTC
The DNA here is from genome assembly GCA_963762445.1 of uncultured Chloroflexia bacterium. Lineage (GTDB taxonomy): Bacteria > Chloroflexota > Limnocylindria > Limnocylindrales > CSP1-4 > CTSoil-043. The sequence goes on along the minus strand of CAVXLA010000006.1, from coordinate 247,228 downwards.
CTGCACGACCTCGCCCGGACGACCCCGGATCCCGAGCTCACCCTGGTCGTGACGGACGACATCGAGCTGGGTCGGGCGCTCCGTGCGCTGGGGGCGCGGACGGCCCGCGGATCCTGGTTGGCTGGGCGGCTCGACCGACAGCGGCTGGTGGCCCCGGCGGCGGGCCGGCCGAAGCCGCCGGCGGCGGGACGGGCGGGGGTCGGACCCGGCGGGACCGGCGCCGGCAGGGCCGGCCCCGACCGCGACGACGACGCGCCGCGGTGGAAGCCCGGACGCGGCGCCACGAAGAAGACCGGCAACCCGAAACGCGGCCGCCCCCGCGCCTGAGCGCGGCCGCCCCCGCGCCTGACGGGCGCGCGGGTCCGGGTGTGCGAGGGCACGCGCCCGGCCGGCGCAACGGCCGTGCCGGCGCGCGCTCCACGTGGCACGCTGGACGCGCGCGTCCCCGCCCATGCGCCAGCGGCGGAGGTCTCCCGTGAAGCAGCTCAAGGTGCTCCTCGTCGGGGTGGGAACCGTCGGGGAGGCGATCGCCCGGCTCGGGGCGCGCGCCCCCTGGCTGGACCGGATGGTGCTCGCGGACTACGACGTCGAACGGGCGCGCCTCATCCAGGGCCGTCTCGGCGGCGGTCCCGCGGAGGCCCCGGCGACGGCCCGCTTCCCGGTGGCGTTCGTCGATGCGGGCAAGCCGGAGCTGGTGACCCAGCTGGCGCGCGAGCACGGCGTCGACATCGTCGTCAACGCCGCCGACCCGCGCTTCGTCCCGACGATCTTCGACGGCGCCCTGGCCGCCGGCGTCGACTACCTCGACATGGCGGTCAGCCTTTCGGAGCCTCACCCGACCGATCCGTACGCGCGGCCCGGCGTCAAGCTCGGCGACTACCAGCTCCGCCGGCACGAGGAATGGAGAGCCGCCGGGCGGCTGGCGATCCTCGGCCTGGGGATGGACCCCGGCCTCACCGACGTCTTCGCCGCCTACGCCCACAAGCACCTGTTCGACGAGGTCGACGAGGTCCACGTCCGCGACGGCGGCGACCTGTACATCGAGGGCTATGCCTTCGCCCCGGTCTTCAGCATCTGGACCACGATCGAGGAGTGTCTCAACCCGCCGATCATCTGGGACGCCTCGCGCGGTGGCCACTACACGACCGAGCCGTTCTCGGCCCCCGAGGCGTTCGTCTTCCCCGAGGGGGTCGGCCCGGTGGAGTGCGTCAACGTGGAGCACGAGGAGGTCGTCCTCGTCCCCCACGGCATCCCCGGGGTGAAGAAGGCAACCTTCAAGTACGCCCTCGGGGCCGACTTCATCAACGTCCTGCGGGTCCTCCACGCCGTCGGCCTCGACTCGACGAAGCCGGTCACGGTCAAGGGGATGCAGGTCGCCCCGCGCGACGTGGTCATGGCGGTCACGCCGGACCCGGCCAGGGTCGGCGAGCGGATGAAGGGACGGGCGATCGTCGGCACCTGGGTGATCGGCCGCCGCGACGGCGCGCCACGCGAGGTCTACCTCTACCAGAAGACCGTGGGCGAGGAGTCGTGGGCGGACTTCGGGCTCCAGGCGGTTGCCTGGCAGACCGGGTTCAACCCGGTCCTCGGCCTCGAGCTGATCGCCCGCGGCGAGTGGGGCGGGTCCGGCGTCCTGGTGCCCGAGCAGCTCGATCCCGATCCGTACATGGCTGCCCTCGACCGCTGGGGCATCCACTGGGCGATCGAGGAGCGCGAGCCCGGGGCAAGCATCCCGACGTAGCATCGGGCGAGGATCGGCAGCCAGCCGGGGGGAGACGGACATGGAGCGATTCATCGACGTGCCGGGGGGCCGGCTTCTCGTCGTCGACGAGGGCGACGGGCCGCCTGTCGTGCTGGTCCACGCGGGGATCGTCGACCACCGCGCCTGGGATCCGCTCCTCCCCCACCTCGTCGGGGCCGGCTACCGGGCCGTCCGCTACGACACGCGCGGCTGGGGTCGCTCGACCACCGACGACGTCCCGTACTCGAACCGGGCCGACCTCGTGGCCGTCCTCGACGCGCTGGACATCGGGCGGGCGGCCCTCGTCGGCAACAGCCGGGGCGGCCAGATCGCCTTTGACACCGCCATCGAGTTCCCCGACCGGGTCGTCGCCGTCGTCGGGGTCGGGGCCGGCCTGGGCGGCTTCGAGGCTCCCGCGACCCCGGAGGAGCTCGCCCTTTTCGCGGAGATGGAGCGACTCGAGTCCGCCGATCCGAAGGACGTCGAGGCCATCGTCGCCCTGGACACCCGGGTGTGGGTCGACGGCCCGGGCCAGCCCGCCGGGCGGGCGGGGGCCTCGATCGCCGCCCACGTCCGGGAGGCCGCCGTGGCGCTCGCGGCGCCGGACCACGTCTTCGGCCGGCCGATCGTCCTCGACCCACCTGCGGCCCAGCGCCTGGCCGAGCTGCGCTGCCCGGTCCTCGCGGTTGCCGGCGCCCTGGACGTCTCGGACGTCGGCGCGACGGCCCGCCACCTCGAGGCCAACGCCCCGAACGCGCGGGCGGTGCTCTTGCCCGACGTCGCCCACATGATCGGGATGGAGCGGCCGGCCGAGCTGGCCGCCCTCGTCGCGGGCTTCCTGGGACCCTTTCAACCCTGGGGGTGAAGACGTTCTCCGGCCGGCCCCTCGCGGGCCGCCGCACGCGACGTGTCGGGCGGCCATCCGGGCCGCGGCATAGATGCCGTTGGTCGCGCCGCTGCGGGCGGTGTGGCCCGTCCTCCGCGCCTGAGGCGTGTGCATAGTCGAGGACGACGTCCCGTGGACCGCACCGGAGCCGCCATGGGGCACGGGGCTCGCGACCCCCGCGAGCCGGCTAGTCGAGAGTGACGCGCCACATGACCGGGCACGATGACGGCCTCTACGCCGCGCTGCTGCACCGCGGCATCTCCCGGCGCTCCTTCCTCGCCTTCTCGGCCGCCATGGCGGGCGCCCTTGCCCTCCCCGCGACCTACGCCCCCCGGATCGCCGCGGCCGTGGCCGCCGCGCCCCGGCTCCCGGTCATCTGGCTGCGCGGCCAGGACTGCGCGGGCAACACCACGGCGTTCCTGCGCGCGACGCGGCCGACGACATCGGAGCTCGTCCTGGACCTCCTCTCGGTGGACTACCACGAGACGCTGATGGTCCCGGCCGGGGCGACGGCCGAGCTGGCCCGGACGACCACCATGGAGCAGCACCCGGACGGGTACATCGCCATCGTCGAGGGCGGGATCCCGACGGCGGACGGCGGGGTCCACTGCACCATCGGCGGGCGCCCGTTCCGGGACATCGTGCGCGAGGTCTGCGACGGGGCGCTGGCGACGATCGCCGTCGGATCGTGCGCCTTCGACGGCGGGACGCCCGCCGCGGCCGGTGGTCCGACCGGCGCCGTCGGCGTCGGCGGCGTCATCTCCGGCGGCCGGTTGATCAACCTGCCGGGCTGTCCCCTCAACGTCGCCAACCTGACGGCGACGATCGTGCACTACCTGACGTTCAAGGAGTTCCCGCCCACGGACGGGCGCGGCCGGCCGCTCTTCGCCTACGGCGGGCTGGTCCACAACCAGTGCGAGCGGCGCGCCCACTTCGAGTTCGGCGAGTTTGTCCTCGCCTGGGGCGACGAAGGAGCCCAGAAGGGCTGGTGCCTCTACAAGATGGGCTGCAAGGGTCCCGAGGTCTTCGCCAACTGCCCGAGCGTTCGCTACGACGACGGGACGAGCTGGAACGTCAAGGCGGGCCACGGCTGCGTGGGCTGCACCATGCCGGGCTTCTGGGGGGCGATGGGTCCCGCCTACCGGCGACTCCCGCCCCCGCTGCCGTTCATCCCCAACGTGACCCTCGACCACGTGGGCCAGGCCCTCGTCGGCGGCGTCGCGGCGCTGACCGTGGTGCACGGCGGGGCGAGCATCGTCCGCAGCCGCCTGGGCCGCGCCGCGACGCGACGGCAGGCTGCGAAGGCCGCAGCCGCGGCGGCGGCAGCAGCCACGGAGGCGGCGGCAGCCACGGAGGCCGGGCCGATCGAGGCGATCGAGCCGATCGAGGCGATCGAGGCGGTCGAGGCCGTCGGGCCGATCGAGACAGTCGAGCCGCCCGAGGTGGCTGAGCCGCCCACGGCGGCCGAGCCGCCCGAGCCCGGGGAATCGTGAGATGACGCGGATCGCGATCGACCCGGTCACCCGGATCGGGGGGCACCTGCGCATCGAGGCCGAGGTCGCCGACGGTGTCGTCGCCGATGCCTGGAGCAGCGCCACGATGTTCCGCGGGATGGAGCTCATCCTGCGCGACCGGGATCCCCGGGACGCGTGGCTCCTCGCCCAGCGCATCTGCGGCTCGTGCACGGGCGTGCAGGCGCTGGCCTCCGTGCGCGCCGTCGAGCATGCCCTCGGCGTGACCATCCCCCGGAACGCCCGCCTGGTCCGCAACCTCATCGCCGGGACCCAGTACGTCCTGGACCACGTCGTCCACTTCTACCACCTGCACGCGCTCGACTGGGTCGACGTCGAGGCTGCCCTGCGGGCCGACCCCGCCGGGACCTCGACGCTGGCCCGCACCCTGAGCGGGTGGCCGAAGTCGAACCCGTCCGACTTCGGCGACGCGCGCGAGCGTCTCGCCCGGTTCGTTGCATCCGGGCAGCTGGGCCCCTTCGCCAACGGCCCGTGGGGCCATCCGGCCTACCGGCTCTCGCCGGAGGCCAACCTCCTGGTGCTGGCCCACTACCTCGAGGCCCTCGACTGGCACCGGAAGGTGGCCAGGATCCACACGATCCTCGGGGGGAAGAACCCCCACCCGCAGACCTTCCTGGTGGGCGGGATGGCGCTGACGCCGCCCTGGGGCGGGCCCAGCCGCGGCCCGGGCGAGCATCCCCAGCAGGTCGAGAAGCAGTCGCCGGCCGCCCTGAGCGAGGCCGGCCTGGCCGAGATCGGCACCCTCATCGCCGAGGCGAAGACGTTCGTCGACCAGGTCTACGTGCCCGACGTCCTGCTGGTCGCCAAGACCTACCCGGAGTGGGCCGCGCTGGGGGCCGGCATCGGCAACTACCTGTCGTTCGGCGAGTTCCCCGAGGACGACACGGCCGAGCCGAAGCTCCTCCTGCCGCGCGGACGGGTGATGGGCCGCGTCATGGCCAGCATCCAGCCCGTCGAGGAGGCCGGCATCACCGAGACGGTGGCCCACGCCTGGTACGCCCCCGACGGCGACCCCGGGGATCCCCTTCCTCCCGGCGAGGGGCGGACGAACCCGAAGTACCTCGGGCCGGCGCTGCCGTACACGACGCTCGCCGGATCCGAGAAGTACAGCTGGCTCAAGGCGCCGCGCTACCAGGAGGAGCCGATGGAGGTCGGGCCCCTCGCGCGCGTCCTCGTGGCCATCGTCGAGGGTCGCGACGACGTCCGCACCGCCGTCCAGCAGGCCCTCCGGACGCTCGACATCGGCGTCGACGCGCTGTTCGGCACGCTCGGCCGCGTCGTCGCCCGGGCGGTCGAGGCCCAGGTGATCGCCGCCCGGCTCGGCGCCTGGCACGAGAAGCTGATCCAGACCCTCGCCGACGGCGACCTCGCCTTCGCCGATCCGGGGAGCTGGGATCCCGCGACGTGGCCGCCGGAGACCCGCGGCTGGTCGCTCGGCGAGGCGCCGGGCGGCGCCCTCGGCCACTGGGTGACCATCCGCGACCGGGCGATCGCGAGCTACCAGATCGTGGACGCGAGCACGTGGAACGGCTCGCCGCGCGACCAGCAGGGTCGCCGGGGGGCGTGGGAGGAGGCCCTCGTCGGGACGCCGGTCGCGGATCCCGAACGGCCCCTCGAGATCCTGCGCACCCTCCACTCCTTCGATCCATGCGCGGCCTGCGGAGTGCACGCCTTCGACCCCGGGGACGACGGGCCGATCCAGGTCCGGCTCTCGAGGAGGGGTGCCCGGTGACGGCCGTGGTCGACACGCGGTCGGTCGCGACGGCCGCCCACGACGCGCCGACGCACGACGACGCCCACGAGGCAGGCGGGCGCGTCCGCGTCTACATCTGGCAGATCCCCGTCCGGATCACCCACTGGGTGACGGCGGTGTGCATCGTGATCCTCAGCCTGACCGGCGGCTACATCGCCGACCCGTTCCTCATCCCGCCCGGCGGCAACGTGATGACGGTGATCCGCCTGGTCCACATGATCACGGCGCTCACGCTCGTCGCCTCCCTGCTGGCCCGGCTCGCCTGGATGCTGGTCGGCAACCGGTTCGCCCGCTGGTACGCGTTCATCCCCACCAACCGGTTCCAGGCCATGGAGATCTTCCGCCAGGCGGCGTTCTACGCCTTCCTCCGCAAGGAGATCCCCAAGGTCCTTGGCCACAACCAGCTCGCGGCGGCGGCGTACGTCGTGCTCTTCCTGCTGCTCTTCGTGGAGACCGTCACCGGGTTCGCCCTCGATGCGCTCCAGGGGACGCAGCCCTGGGCGACGCTCTTCGGCTGGGTCCTGGACCTGCTGGGAACCCAGCTCGTGCGGATGATCCATCACCTTTCGATGTGGGCAATCCTCGCGATCGCGTTCTTCCACGTCTACAGCTCCGTCCTCGTCGACCACCTGGAGAAGAACGGGCTGATCTCGAGCATCTTCAGCGGCTACAAGTTCCCGACTCGCGAAGAGGTCCTCGAGGCGCGCGATGGCGGGGCCGAGCTGATCGGGCCCGACGAATGAGCGCCGCGGTCGGTCCGCTCCTGGTCCTGGGCGTCGGCAACATCCTCCTGCGCGACGACGGCGTGGGAATCCACCTCCTCCACGAGCTCGAGCGCCTGACCGGGCGCGGTGACGTCGTGCTGCCGCGGGACACGCGGCTGATCGACGGCGGGACCCTGGGCGCGGCCCTCCTGCCGTCCCTGGCGGGGGCCCGGGCGATCCTCGTCCTCGATGCGGTGGACCTCCGCCTGGCGCCGGGCGCGGTGGCCGTCCTGCCGGGCGACGCCATGCGCAGGCCGAACGGACGAACTCCCGCCGTCCAGCGCGCCGGCGTGGCCGACCTGATCGCCGCGGCGCGGCTCGCCGACGTCCTCCCCTCGGCCGTGACCCTGGTGGGCGTCCAGCCGGGTGCGATCACGCCCGGGCTCGCGCTCACCGACGTCGTCCGGGACGCGCTGCCCGCTGCGGTCGCGGCGGCGCTCGACGCGCTGCGCCGGCTGGACGTCGTCACGGCTGCGTCGGTGGCGTCGTTGGACTTCGGGTTCGAGATGACGGGGTCTGCCGCATGAAGCGAAGGGTCGACCGCCTCCTGAAGGCCACCATCGTCATCAACGTCGTGGCGATCGCGGTCATCGCCGTCGCCGTCCTCGTGATCATCGTGCAGTCGTCCCCGATCGGCCATCCCGCCCAGTCCGAGGCGCCGCCGTCGGCATCGCCGCAGGAGCTCATGCCGATGGGGCTGGCCCACATCCCGACCAGCAACAGCTGCCTGCTGTGCCACGACACGGGCGGCGAAGCAGGCGTCAAGCCGGTCCCGGCCATCGGCCACCCGCTCGAAGGCTGGCGTGACTGTGTCGTCTGCCACACGAACGCGAAGCTCGGCCAGACGGCGCCGGGGCACCAGGGGATCCCCCAGAGCGAGTGCACCAACTGCCACAAGGTGGCGCCCGAGGGCCCGGCGATCACCCAGCCGCACTCGCAGCTGCAGGACCAGCAGTGCCTGGATTGCCACGGCAACGTCGCCCACCTGCCGTCGAGCATGGTCGGCCGGAACCAGGACGAGTGCTGGCTCTGTCACAAGCCCACCGCCTCGCCGCCGCCGCAGAAGCCGCACCCGGACACGTCGCGCCTCACCTGCCGGAGTTGCCACGCATCCCCGGAGGTCGGGCGGCTGCCGTTCGACCACGCGCTCCGCGACGACAACACCTGCGTCCTCTGCCACGACATCGCCAGGAGCGACCCGCGCCTCCAGTCGCCGAGCCCGGCGCCGGCGTCGCCGTCCATCGCGCTGCCCACCGCGTCGCCGGCTCCCTGAGGCGGCGCCGCTCAAAGCGGCTGGAGTCGGGTCGCCGGGGGGCTCGGCTCCTCCCGCCGCCCGGGCTGTCGCCCCCGGCGCCCGGCCGCCGCCCTGTTGACGGCTCGCTAGAATGCCGCGCATGACCGGAGACATCTGGGCGACGCTCCAGCAGGCGTGGACCGGCATCCTCGACGTCGTGGCGAAGATCGTCAGCCCCGACTGGGGTGCGCTCGTCCTGCTCATCCCGCTGGCCATCGCCCCGCTCGTCCTTCTCCATCTCGTGGTGAGCGGCGGCCTCTGGACCCTGTTCGGGATCTCGCGGCCGCGCCCCCGGGTCCGCTGGGAGGAGGGCCCGCGGCCGCTGGCGCGCGACGCGGGTGGTGCCCCCGTCGCCCCGATCGGGCTTCCCTTCTCGCTCCGGACCGGCCTCGTCTACCCCTCGGGGACCGCCCGCTCCGATGACGGCGAGGACCTCGCCGTCATCTGCCCGATGTGCCGCGTCGAGCGCAGCGCGCAGGTCCCGACCTGCGGGAGCTGCGGCCTCGTCCTGAAGGTTCGGGAGGGCCTGACCGTGGCCCGCCCCGCGGGCCCGCCGCCCGGCGGCGCCGCGATCGCCTGACCGCCACCGCATCGCCGTCCTGGGGGGATCGCTCGCATGGCCACCGCGTCCCACTATCTCTACGTCGTCGCCGGGCTCCTGCTCGCCGGGGCGTTCGCGGCCCACGTCGCCCACGCGACGCTCCTCGCCGCCGGCCGGCGGCTGACCGCGCTCCTGGCACCGCAGCCGGCGCCGGCGTTCGGTGGCGCCGTCGGTGGCAGCTTCGCGGCCGAGCTCGCCGCCACGGCGTCCGAGGAGGCCGCGCCACGCACGGCCGCGGCACCGTTCGCGATCGCCCTCGCCTGGGCCGCGGGCGCCTCGCTCGGACTCGCCCTCGCCCTCCGGGGGATCGCGGTCGGGCGGGGGCCCTGGGGCAACATGTTCGAGTTCACGGTGGCCTTCGCCTTCGGGATCGTGGCCGGGTACCTCGTCCTCGAGCGGCGCTACCCGATTCGCTCGATCGGCCTGGTGCCCCTCGGCGTCGCCCTCGGCCTCCTCCTGTACAGCTGGACGCTGCCCCAGGGGATCGAGGCGCTCGTCCCGGCCCTCCAGAATCCGCCGCTGCTCACGATCCACGTCGGGATGGCGATGGTCAGCTACGGGATCTTCGCCATGAGCTTCGCCGCGGGCCTGGCGTACCTGGTGCAGGAGCGGCGCCTGGCCGATGGGCGGGTGGTCGAGCGGTTCGCCTGGCTGCCCACCCGGGCGACGCTCGACACCGTCGCCTACCGGGCGGTCATCGTCGGCTTCCCGGTCTTCGCCACGATGATCGTCCTCGGCAGCTGGTGGGCGAGCATCGCCTGGTCGCGCTACTGGGGCTGGGACCCCAAGGAGACGAGCGCTCTCGTGACCTGGCTGGTCTATGCCGTCTACCTCCACCTCCGGAACCAGCGCGGCTGGCGGGGTCGACCCGCGGCGCTGGTCCTCGTGGTCGGGTTCGCGATGGTGCTCGTCACGTACTCCGGCAACCTCTGGTTCCCGGGGCTGCACAGCTACAGCGGGCTCTAGGAGGCCGAAGCGAGGCCTCCGGGCCGGCCCGTCGCCGGGGGACCGCTCGCCGCGCCTCCCGCCCCAATCCACAACATGTTGTTGTCAGTGATCGCCACGGACCACTACATCTAGTGGTTTGGCGTTGACTCGGCCCGTGCGGCGGGATACAGTACGGGGACCGCCTTCGACCGGGCAGGCCGCCTCCGGGGACGCGCCGGGGCGGCCGCGGACCGGCCCGGCGGAGGGCACTCGCGGCGCCGCAGGTCGCATCCGGGCGACGACGGCGCGGGACACCTGGCCGGCGGAGCGGGCTCCACGCCCGACGCGCGCCGGCGGGGGGAGCACGCGGATGGAGGGGCGGGCGGACCGCCACCAGCAGGGCCCGGCGCACGACGCCGGGGGCAAGAACCGGGGCGGCGAGCCGCCGTCCCGGAAGAGGAGCACGCGCAGCATGGCTCGAGCCGTACACGACGTCGTCCCGGTCGTCCCTTCGGACGCCAAGCCCGCGAAACCGCGCGGCAAGCAGGGCACGGGGGTTTCGGCCCACGCAGGCCCCCGGCGCGGTGGCGGCGCCGAGGCCATCGCCGCGCGTGCCGCGCGCGCCTTCGGCGAGGCGACCGCGCTGCAGGCGCGGGCCGAGGAGGCCGCGGCGGCGGCCATGGGCGCCCTGCGCTTCACGGGCGAGGGGACGCGCGGCCTCACGATCGAGCGCCGCTGGACCCGGCCCGGCGTCCACCCCTACGACGAGATCGCCTGGGAGATCCGGACGGCCGCCATCGGCAACGAATCCGGGAAGCTCGTCTTCGAGCAGAAGGACGTCGAGGTCCCGGCCGCCTGGAGCCAGCTGGCCACGAACGTGGTCGTCAGCAAGTACTTCCGCGGCCACCTCGGGACGCCCGAGCGCGAGACCAGCGTTCGCCAGCTGATCGACCGCGTCGTCCTGACGATCGCGGCCTGGGCCGAGACCCAGCGCTACTTCGCCACGCCGGAGGACCTGGCCGCCTTCACGGCCGAGCTCACCTACCTGCTCGTCCACCAGAAGATGAGCTTCAACTCGCCGGTCTGGTTCAACGTCGGGATCGAGAAGAAGCCGCAGTGCTCGGCCTGCTTCATCAACTCCGTCCAGGACTCGATGACCAGCATCATGGACCTCGCCAAGACGGAGGCGATGCTCTTCAAGTTCGGCTCCGGCGCGGGCAGCAACCTGTCCACGATCCGCTCGAGCCGCGAGAAGATGGCCGGCGGCGGCACCGCCAGCGGCCCGGTCAGCTTCATGAAGGGCTACGACGCCTTCGCGGGCGTCGTTAAGTGCCTCCTGGCCGACACCTACGTCACGACCGGCGGCGGGCTGCTGCGGATCGACGAGGCCATCGAACCCGACGGGCCGGTCGGCTTCGAGCCCGACGACTCGCTCACCCTCAACACCCCGGCCGGCCCGACCCGGATCTCGCACGTCTACCGGAGCCCGATGGCGGACGTCCGCAGGGTGACGCTCCGGACCGGCCTCGAGCTGACCGGCACGCACGAGCACCCGGTCCTCACCCTGGCCTCGCCGCTCGAGCTCCGCTGGACACGGCTGGCCGACCTCCGGCCGGGCGACCGGGTCGCCGTCGAACGCCGCCGCGAGCTGTGGCCGTCCGTGACCCCGAAGCTCGACCTGTTCGCGCCTGACCTCGTTGCCGAGCGCCTGCCGCTCCGCTTCCCGACGGAGGTCACGCCGGAGCTCGCCCGCCTCCTCGGCTACCTGGTCGCAGAGGGTGCGATCGGGACGCGTGCCTTCCAGTTCAGCTCCGCCGATCCGGAGATCATGGCTGACTACGTGCGCTGCGTGGAATCCGTCTTCGGCGTCGACCCGCGACATCAGGTGCGAGCTCATGGCAACCCGTCGACGGGCGTCCGGACCGAGTTGCTCGCCCTCGGCTGGAAGGGCGCCGTCCAGTTCCTCGAGTTCTGTGGCCTGCCCGCCGGGCGATCCGCGGCCAAGGGCATCCCTCTCTCCATCCGTCGCTCTCCACGGTCGCTCGTGCTCGAGTTCCTGGCAGCCTATGCCGAGGGCGACGCACACTTGGGCAGGACACGGATCGAGATCTCGACCGCGTCACCGCGCCTCGCCGAGGAGATCCAGCTGATCGCGCTCAACCTGGGGGTGGTTGGGCGCCGTTCCACGATCAACGGCTACGCCCGCCTGGCGTTCTTCGGCGCCGACGCGGCCCGCCTCGGGCGGCTGCTCCGGCCGTACCTCGTCACGCCCCGCAAGCGCGAGGCCGCTGCTGGCCTCGCCAGCATGGCGGCGGACCACAACCCCAACCTCGACGTCATTCCGGGCCTGGTGCCCGCCCTTCGATCGCTCCTCGCGGGCCCGAACGGCTGGGTGCGCGCGGCCAACGGCGAGCTCATGCAGACCGGTTTCGGCGTCTTCAACCGGGCGGGCGACAACGTCTCGTACGCGCGAACGCGGGCGATCCCCGGCCTCGTCGACCGGGTCGGGAGACTCTCGCCAACCTTGGGCGGGACGATCGAGCGCGTCCTGGACGACGATTACCTGTGGGACGAGGTCGCGACAGTCGCCGAGGCCGGGCGGGCGCTGACCTACGACTTCACCGTGCCCGGCGTCCACGCCTTCGTCGCCAACGGGATCGTGTCCCACAACTCAGGCGGCAAGACCCGGCGCGCGGCCAAGATGGTCATCCTCGACGTCGGCCACCCGGACATCCTCGACTTCGTCGACTCGAAGAAGCTCGAGGAGCAGAAGGCCTGGGCGCTCATCGAGCAGGGCTACGACCCGTCGTTCACCGGCGAGGCGTACGGCTCGGTCGCCTTCCAGAACGCCAACCACTCGGTCCGCGTGACCGACGAGTTCATGCGCGCGGTCGAGGCCGGCAGCGACTGGACCACCCATGCTGTGGTCGGCGGGGCGCCGATGGACACCCATCGCGCCCGCGACATCTTCCGGCGCATGGCCGAGGCGGCCCACGTCTGCGGCGACCCGGGGATCCAGTACGACACGACCATCAACGACTGGAACCCGGTCTCGAACACGGATCGCCAGTACGCCACTAATCCGTGCGTCACGGGCGACACGCTCGTGGCGACCGACGAAGGCTGGCGGTCGATCGAATCCCTGGTTGGGGAGCGGGTTAGCGTGATCGGCTCGGACGGGGCGCCGCACCCGGTCGACCGGATCTTCCCGACCGGCCGCAAGCCCGTCTTCGAGCTGAAGACCCGGGCCGGCTATCGCGTCCGCATCACTGCCGACCACAAAGTGGCGACGCAGCGCGGCGACGTGGCCGTTCGCGACCTGACACCCGACGATCGCGTCTCGCTCCAGGGCCCGGGCTTCGGGCGGAGCGCGCTCGCGCCCCGGCTGGCCGAGGCGATCGGGCTGGCGGTTGGCGACGGCTGCCTGACGTGGGCCTCCGCGGAACGCGGCGAGCGACCCATGGTCATCCTCACGATGCACCGCGACGAGGCCGCGGTCCTCGAGGCGGTCGCCGGCGAGATCAACGAGCAGAAGCACCTCCGCAAGGCGGTCGGCTCGGTCGGCCGCAACGACGGCGTCCACGTCTCGTTCGGGGCGACGGGCTCGCGCCTCGCGTTCGCCTCGCGGCCGGTCGTCGAGCAGCTCATGCAATACGCGGTCCTCGACGAGGGCAGCCACGAGAAGCGTCTGAAGCCGGCCGTCCACGGCCTCGACCGGGCATCGCTCGCGGCCATCCTGCGCGGCCTCTTCACCGCCGACGGGACCGTGGTGGACGCGGGCGAGAAGAGCCAGTACATCGGGCTCGATTCGACTTCGCTCGAGCTGCTCGTGCAGGTGCAGCGCCTGCTCCTGGCATTCGGTGTCAAGGCCAAGCTCTACGAGAACCGTCGCCGCGGGCATTTCGAGGCGATGCTTCCGGACGGCCGCGGTGGAATGAAGTCCTACCAGGTCCGCGAGATGCATGCGCTCCGGATCACGCGGACCTCCCGTCGGGCGTTTGAGCGCGAGATCGGCTTCATGGCCGAGAGCCCGAAGGCTGCAGCCCTCGCCGCCCTCAATGCCACCGTGGGTACCTACCGCGAGGAGATGACCGACCCGGTCGCCTCCGTCACGCCGCTCGGCGAGGAGGACGTCTTCGACCTGACCGAGCGGGCGACCAGCCACTTCGTCGCAAATGGCCTCGTTGTTCACAACTGTTCTGAGTTCAGCTTCTTGAACGACACCAGCTGCAACCTGGCGTCGCTGAACCTGATGACGTTCGTGGGCGAGGACGGCGAGCTCGACGTCGACGCCTTCCGCTACGGCTGCCGGCTGACGATCACGGCCCAGGAGATCCTCGTCGACAACGCGAGCTACCCGACGCCGAAGATCGAGGAGAACAGCCACCGCTTCAGGCCGCTCGGCCTGGGATACGCCAACCTGGGCGCGCTGCTCATGAGCCGCGGCCTGGCCTACGATTCGCCCGAGGGGCAGGCCTACGCTGCCGCCATCACCTCGATCATGACCGCCGAGGCCTACCGCCAGAGCGCCGTCATCGCCCGCGACCACGGCGGCCCGTTCATCGAGTTCGAGAAGAACCGGGCCCCGTTCATGCGGGTGATCGAGAAGCATCGCGAGGCGGCGATGCACATCCCCGCCGGGGGCGTCCCCGCCGACCTCGGGGAGACTGCTCGCTCGCTCTGGGACGAAACCTATGCGCTCGGTGAGCAGCACGGCTACCGCAACGCGCAGACAAGTTTGCTTGCCCCCACGGGGACCATAGCTTTCATGCTCGACTGCGACACGACCGGCATCGAGCCGGACATCGCCCTCATCAAGTACAAGAAGCTCGTCGGCGAGGGCTACCTCAAGATCGTGAACAACACGGTCCCGGGCGCCCTCCGGCGGCTCGGCTACACGCCGGCCCAGGTCGAGGAGATCGTCGCCTTCGTCGACGACCGCGAGACGATCGAGGGCGCGCCCGGCCTCCTGCCGGAGCACCTCACCGTCTTCGACTGCGCCTTCAAGCCCCGCAACGGCGTGCGCTCCATCCTGCCGATGGGCCACGTCCGGATGATGGCGGCCGTCCAGCCGTTCCTCTCCGGGGCCATCAGCAAGACCGTCAACATGCCGGAGGCGGCAACCGTCGAGGAGATCGAGCAGATCTACCTCGAGGGCTGGCGGCTGGGCCTCAAGGCGATCGCGATCTACCGCGACAACAGCAAGCGGAGCCAGCCGCTCAGCACGAGCAAGCTCAAGAGCGACGACGAGAACCGGGCGGCCGAGGACGTCGTGGCCGAGCTGCGAAGGCAGCTGGCGGTGGCCCAGGCGGAGGCGGTCAAGCCGCACCGCCGTCGGCTCCCCGCCGAGCGGGCCGCGGTCACCCACAAGTTCGAGATCTCCGGTCACGAGGGCTACATCACGGTGGGCCTCTACCCGGACGGCCAGCCGGGCGAGATCTTCCTCAAGATGGCCAAGGAGGGGTCCACGGTCTCGGGCCTCATGGACACCTACGCCACGGCCATCAGCCTGGCCCTCCAGTACGGCGTCCCGCTGCGCGACCTAGTCAACAAGTTCGCCCACGTCCGCTTCGAGCCCAGTCGGCTTCACGGGCAACAGCGAGATTCCCATCGCGAAGTCCAGCGTGGACTACATCTTCCGCTGGCTCGGCAGCCGCTTCCTGGTCGGCGACGACCGGGCGGCGCTCGGGATCCAGGAGCGGGGCGGGTCCGTGGTGGCCTCGCCCGTCTCGTTCGGCGCGGCGGCCCTCGCGCCGCAGCCGGGGGAGGGCCCGTCGGCCATCGACGAGGCGCAGGAGCCGCCGAAGGCGACAGCCACGGCGACTGCCGTCGCGCCGGCGACGGCCACCGGTTCGAGCCCGGCGAGTGCGCACGTAGGGCCGCCCGCCAGCTCGGGGCAGGCGGCGTCGGCAAAGCCGGGCATCCCGGTCATGGAGCCGGCGAAGAACGGACAGGAGAACGCCAACGGCAACGGCCATGCCAAGGGTGGCGTGTCGTCGGCCCTTGCGGCCTCGCTCGGCGTCGAGCGCACTGCCTTCAAGATCCAGGAGGACGCGCCCTCCTGTGCCGACTGCGGCTCGATCATGGTCCGCAACGGCAGCTGCTACAAGTGCCTCAACTGCGGCTCCACGAGCGGCTGCAGCTGAACGCCACTCCTCACGCCCTCGGGAAGGAGGTGAGGAACATGCCGAAGAAGTCGACGAGCGCCAAGGTCGCCAAGACCGCTAGCAAGGTGCTCAAGGACGGCCGCTTCAGCAAGGATGCGAAGTCCGCCGCTGGCAGCGCCCTGAGCCAGCGCGAGCCGAAGAGGAAGTCGAAGTAGCCCGTCGTACGCAGATCGCGTCACTTCGGCGCTGAAGCGCCGCCTTCTGGAACCAGCGGGGCCGGGAGCACAAGAACGCATGCATGGTCCGGTCGGGCACGGCAGCTTGCCAGCACGATCGCCTCGGTAGTACCGTAGGCAGGCAGGCGTCGTCCGTATCGGACCATGGCCTGCATTCTCTTCCTACCGGTACTCAGTCACTCTGAACTTGCGCGTGCGAATGGGCTCGCACAGCCGCGTTGCCCCGACGTGTGCCGCGATCCGTGAAGCAAGGGCGGCTTTCGATCGGTTCGGCGACGAAATGAGGCCGGCGTCCAGCTTGTAGGCATACGCCACAGCGCCCATCAACAGATCCGCGACCTGCACCAACGAGACTCCCTTGGAATCGACCCGCAGGACCGCGCCGATCATCTTCCCTCGCTCCTGGACATTCCTCCTGAGTTCACCCTCGAAGTCGACGTTGGCGGGCGTCGACATGTTGTCTGCGAGAACCGTCACGAGCTCATCTTCATGCGTGTTGTAGGCGACTTCGAGCGCGGCCAACTCCTCGTAGGCCCTCCACAGGTTGCCGAACCTAGCCACCGGGTCAATCGACCGCTTGTCCAACACGTAGCACGAGAACGTCGTCCAAGAAGTCGCGAAGAACGCTCGCACGATCTCTTCGTACTGGAGCAGGTACCGCTGTCGGTCATCCACGTTCGCCCACTTCAGCTCCTCGTAGAAATGGGCGCGGTCCCGAATGAGCTGGATTGCCCGCGACAAGAGCTCGGGCCGGTGGCTTTTGACCATTCCGACAACGAAGAACGCATCGCGCCCCGCTGAAGGGCTCCAGTCTCGTCGAGAAAGCAGATCGGGGTGCGGACAGGGGGAGCGGCGCTCATGCGGGATCCACAAACCCTCGTAGCACTGCGCCGATACGAACGACGTCGGATTCCGCCAAATCGTCCGGCAGGGAGAGCACCGCTCTGCGGCCCGACCCCAACGGGATCTCAATCCTGAACGACCCCGCGCCGGTCACCTCTCCAGAACGATCGGGAGCGGCGCCGCGAGGCTCAATGGTCGACAACGACCGGCCGTCTGGGTCCTCCTTGGAGCGACCCCGGACGAGGTTTCCGGGTCCATCGATGAGGCCGAACTCAACGAGGGAGGACCGAAACGCCTCGGCGACGACGCGCGCCCGACCGCGGTTGAAACGCTCCTTGTTCTCGAGTCGCATCGCGATCGCGCCGACATCCGGAATCCGGTTCGGGAACTCCTGAAGAAGCCCGGCGAGTACCCCGCTGGATCTGATGGCGGAGAGGGCGTGCGAGCCAACATCCTCGGTCCCAGCCTGGGACGCGGCGTAGATTGACCTGTACAGATCCGTGACCCGCATATCGTCGCCACGACCATCCACGAGGCCGTAGTCGCGAACTGCTCCAACCTTGTTCAGGAATGCGCCGCTCTCGGCGGACATGCCCATGGCCGACGCGAGCTCGGCTCGGGAGAACGCACCGTGTCCGTAGGCGCCGTAAACCTTGTCCACCTCACGAAGAGCGTCCTGCAGGGAGATGCCCGGCGCCTTCGGGCTTCTGGTCCTTCGTCTACTCTGACTCTCCGATACCATCTACGCCACGCCTCGAACCTGCAATGTCGGTGGATAAGTATATATCTAGTAACAACCGGAAGACGGCCAGCACAATGATCGAGCCTCGGCCGGTGGATGTCAAGAGCAGTGCCACCAACCAAGTCCCGGGCAGTTAGGATCCTGGGGTGCACGAAGCCCCGATTCGCCGGGACCTGATCGACCCCGCTCTCCATGCAGCAGGGTGGACAGAGGAGCTGATCCGGCGCGAGGAGACGCCGGGGGCGGTCGAGATCGTGGACGGGCGGCCCCGCCGCGCGGGCACTGGCCGTACGGACTACACGCTCCGGATCAAGATCGCGGCGGACGCCCAGCCAATAGCGGTCGCGGTGGTGGAGGCGAAGCGCGCGGACGCGGCGACGGCCCGCGGGCTTGATCAGGCGAAGGAGTACGCCCGCGAGTACGCGCGGAGCGCGGCGCGCCTACACGTGCCCTTCGTGTACAGCACGAACGGACACCAGTGGGTCGAGTTCGACGCGACGACCGGGCTCACGACGCAACCCGCCCCGATGGCCGACTTCCCGTCCCCCAACGAGCTCCGCGCCCGCTGGGAGGCGGCCCGCGGCCTGGACCTGAGCTCGGAGCTGGCGCGCCCGCTCAGCACGCCGTATTGCGGCGGCGAGACCTCACGCCGCTACTACCAGGACGCCGCCATCCGCGCCGTGCTCGAGAAGATCGCTCGGGGCGAGACGCGCGCCCTCCTGAGCCTCGCCACCGGCGCGGGCAAGACGTACATCGCGGTTCACCTCCTGCGCCGGCTCGCCGACGCCGGCCTCCTGCGCCGCGCCCTCTTCCTCGTCGACCGCGACGAGCTCCGCAGCCAGGCCCTCGGCCACCTTCAGAACGTCTTCGGGGCCGACGCGGCCGCGGTCTCGGGCGGGAACGCACAGCCGAACGCCCGGGTGCTCGTGGCGACCTACCAGACGCTCGGCCTCGACCGCCCGGGGGACGGCGACCTCAGCGCCGCAGACGGCGACGAAGGCGAGCCCGCGGCCCCCACCACCTTCCTCGAGCAGCACTACCCGCCCGACTACTTCAACATCGTGATCATCGACGAATGCCATCGCTCCGGCTGGGGCGACTGGTCGACGGTCCTGACCCGGAACGCGAACGCCATCCAGGTCGGCCTGACCGCCACCCCCCGCCAGCTCGCGAACGCGCTGCCGGCCGCAACCCCGGGCATCGCCGGCGACGTCCAGATCACCGCCGACAACCTCCGCTACTTCGGCGACCCCGTCTACGAGTACGAGCTGGGCCAGGGCATCGAGGACGGCTACCTCGCCGCCTGCGAGATCGTCCGGCGCGACATCTTCCTCGAGGGCAGCCCCTTCGCCGAGCGCGAGACCGGCCTCGACCGCGACGACATCGGCGCCCTCCCTCTGTGGGACACCATCACCGGCGAGCAGCTCGCCGCCGCCGAGGCCCGCGACCACTACGGCGCCGAGTCGTTCGAGGACCGCCTCGTCCTCCCCGACCGCGTGAAGGCCATGGCCGACGACTTCTTCGACCGCCTGGTCGCCACCGGCGGCCCCGAGCAGAAGACGATCATCTACTGCGCCCGCGACAGCCACGCCGACGACGTCGCGATCGCCCTCAACAACCGCTACGCCCGCTGGTGCGCGGAGAACGGCCGCCGCCCCGCCGACCCCTACGCCTTCAAGTGCACCGCCGCCGTCCAGGGTCCCGATCCCCTGCCCGAGCTGCGTGGCGCCGCCCGCCACCATTTCGTCGCGACCACCGTCGAGCTCCTGACCACCGGGGTCGACGTCCCGGTCGTCCGCAACATCGTCTTCTTCCGCTATGTCCGCTCGCCGATCGCCTTCTACCAGATGATCGGCCGGGGAACGCGCCTGGACCCCACGTCGGGCAAGCTCATGTTCCGGGTCTTCGACTACACCGCCGCGACGCGGCTCTTCGGCGAGGCCTTCCGCACCCGGGCGACGACCGATCGAACGGAGCCGTCCGAACCCCCGACGGGCGAGCCGCCGGAACGCCGGATCACGGTCCAGGGCATCGACGTCCGCGTCTCGGACGCCGGCAAGGCGATCCTGACGACGGTGAACGGGGCAACGATCCCGATCAGCCTGGAGGAGTACGAGGAGCGCCTGGCCGAGCGCCTCCTCGCGCGGGCGCCCTCGCTCGACGCCTTCCGGGCGGCCTGGATCCTCCCGCCCGAACGCGCCGGGCTGCTGGCGGCGCTTCCCGACGGCGGTCGATCGGCCGGCGTGGTCCGGGCGCTCGAAGGGATGGACGACTTCGACCTCTACGACGTCCTCGCCGAGCTCGGCTATGGCCTGGACCCGAAGACGCGAATCGCCCGGGCCGAAGCATTCGACTACAAGCACGCCGCCTGGCTGGCCGGCCTCCCGCCCGCGATGAGTGCCACCCTCCGCGCCCTCGCCCGCCAGTTCGCCCGCGGCGGCACTGACGAGCTGGAGCAGCCGGGCGTGCTGCAGGTGCCGGCTGTCGTGGCCGCGGGCGGCCTCGCTGCCCTCAAGGCCCTGGGCAGCCCGGCCGAGATCCTCCACGAGACGAAGTCGAGGCTCTTCGCCGCGTGAGCGGTTGGCCGGTCCTCCCGTTGCGCGACGTCCTCCGTCCGCGGAACGACATCGTCCATCCGCGAGACAACCCGACCGGAGTCGGCACGTTCGTCGGCCTCGAGCACATCGAGCCGCAGACAGGACGTCGGATCGGCGAGGCGCCGATCAACCTGGCAACGATGACCGGCCGGAAGGCGCGGTTCTTCCCCAGTGACATCGTCTACGGCTATCTCCGGCCGTACCTCAACAAGGTCTGGATCGCCGAGTTCTCCGGCTACTGCTCGGTCGACCAATACGTGTTCGTCGTCGTCTCGGCGGTCGCTGACACCGAGTACGTCGCGTGGTACCTGCGAAGCCCCGCGTACCTCGAAGCCGCGCCAATCGACGAGACTCCCGGCCAACTTCCCCGTATCCGCCTCGACGAGGTGCTCTCGACGCCGATCCCGCTCCCGCCGCTCGACGAACAGCGCCGGACTGCCGCGCGCCTCCGTGACCAACTTCGCGTGGTCGACGCTCTCGCAGTTGCTGAGACCGCCCGGAACGTGGACCTGACACATCTACGAACCCGCGCGTACGAGGCCGCGTTTCCCGTGACGCCACTCTCGGTGTCGGCCGAGTCGGCCAGCCCGGGTGGGTGGACGTGGCGCTCGCTCAGCTCGCTTGGCCGGCTCGAGAGCGGACACACCCCGAGCCGATCACGCCCGGACTGGTGGGGCGGTGACATCCCGTGGATTGCCTTGCCCGACATCCGCGCCCTCGACGGGCGGTACGCCTTCGAGACGCTCGAGCGCACCAACCCAGACGGTATCGCCCACTCGGCGGCGCGGGTCCTCCCGGCCGGCACCGTCGTGCTATCGCGCACGGCGTCGGTGGGCTTCGTGACGATCATGGGCCGGCCGATGGCGACGAGCCAGGACTTCGTCAACTGGGTCTGCGGCCCCGATCTCGACCCCGAATTCCTGATGCACCTGTTCGTCCGGTCGCGCGAGCGGTTCCGCTCGCTCTCGGCTGGCGCCGTGCACAAGACGGTCTACTACCCGACCGCCAAGGCCCTCCGCGTCTGCGCTCCCCCGCTCGACGAACAGCGACGGATCGCCGCCAAGCTGCGCGAGCAGCTCGTCGAGATCGACCGGGCGAAGTCCGCGCTTGAGACGCAGCGCGTCGCGATCGATGCGCTGCCGGCCGCGCTCCTGCGCGAAGTCTTCGGCGACGCGGCTGAGGCCAACCCGGGGGTCCGCATGCAGCAGGCCTGACGGCGCTCGCGAGCAGGTTCACCGAGGCACGCAACGTCTGGTTGACGTCGGCGTTGGATCGCCGCGTCGTAAGCCCCGGGTGAGCGGGCGCGTCTATCGTCCATCGGGTCCGCCACGCCTGACTTCGGCCGGGCCCCGCCACTGTCTATCCGCCTTGACTTGACATGGCAAGCCATATGGACAACGATCCATGAAGCGCATGGAGCTGATTCGGCGGATCGGAGCGGCCGCGCGCGAGGCCGGCGTGGAGTGGCGGCTCGTTCGCGAGGGAAGGAGTCACGAGCTGTGGCGGTGCGGACGGATCGACGTGGTCATCCCGCGGCACCGGGAGCTCTCGGACCTGACCGGCCTGGGGATCGTGGCCAGCCTCCAGCCCGAGCTGGGTCCGCGATGGTGGCGGCGGTGAGGCCGACCTATCGAGCCGTGGCCGAGCGGAGCGGGTCGTGGTGGGCCGTGCGGGTCGCCGAGCTCCCAGGCGTCTACACGCAGGCGCGGCGGCTCGACGGCGTGGCGGCCATGACGCGTGACGCGGTCGCTCTCATGCTCGATTCAGCCCCCGACGCCTTCGACGTGGCCGTCGAACCGGCACTCGGGTCGGACGCAACAGATCTCGTCGAGCGAGTTCGCGCCAGCCGGATCGAGGCTGAGCGCGCCGCCGAAGTCGCCGCGGAGCTGCTCCGGCTGGCGGTCGAGCGGCTGCTGGCCGCGGGCCTCTCCATCCGCGACATCGGGGCCATCCTCGGGCTGTCGCACCAGCGCATCGCCCAGGTGAGCGGGGGCCGGCGCACCACCTGATCGGCTCCGCCGCGTGGCGCCCGCTCCCCGATAAGCGTCGATGAAGGGTCCGCGGACATCATGCGGGCCATGTCGAACGCAGCGGCGGATCACTTGACGCTGTACTCATCCGCGAGTACAAGTGTTCTCATGGCCGGGTACGAGCGCGACACGGCAGCGGCGGACCTGCTCCTCGGGCGCTCGCGCGTGCGGCGGAGGATCGCGGCGCTCCTCGTCGATCGCCCGGCGGACCACCTTCACCTCCGCGAGATCCAGCGCAGGGTCGGCACGAGCGCGGGCACGGCGAGTCGCGAGCTGGGGCGGCTCGTCGACGCGGGGGTCGTCGACCGGCGGCGTGAAGGCGTGCAGGTGTACTTCTCGGTCCGGCGCGAGGCGCCGATCTACCCGGTGCTTCGCGAGCTCGTTCGCCGGACCTCGGGCGCGCCGGAGGTGATCCGAGGCCACCTCCGCGGGCTCCCCGGGATCCGTCGAGCGGCTGTCTTCGGGCCGTACCTCGGTGGAGACGAGACGCCGGGCGGGCCCGTGGACCTGCTCATCGAGGGTGACATCGACGCCGGGGAGCTGCGAGCGGCGTTGGCAGACGCCGAGGTGGAACTGGGCCGCCCGATTCGGCTGCGGCGCGGGCCTGGGGTCGTCGAGGCCTCCGGCCCGACCCCCGATCCTGCGATGGCGATGCCCGTCGAGCTCTTCGATCGTCCCTGGCCGTCGCCGGCGACGGGTCGGCCCCGCGCCCGGAGGCGGCCCGACCGGAGGAGCCTCGCGATCGCGCGCGAGGCCGCTGCGGCGCTGGCGCGCGGCTTCGGAGCCCGTCTCCGCGGGGTCTGGCTGTACGGGTCCCGGGCGCGCGGAGACCACCGGTCCGATTCGGACCTCGACCTGCTGATTGTCCTGGACACCGTCGGCCGGTGGCGTACCGAGCACCATGTCGCGGGCGACGAGATAACGGCACTCTCGCTGGAGCACGGCCTCGTCATCACGCGGGTCTTCGCGGGCGAGGCTGACTGGCGAAACCGCTCGACGCCGTTGCTTCGCGCGGCCGCGGCCGATGCGATCGCACTCCTGTGATCGAGGATGCCCGGCTCCATCTCGCGCTGGCGGGGGAGATGCTCGCCGAGGCCGCCGCTGCCGTGTCGCGCGGCGCCCACAGGACGGCGGTGGACCGCGCCTACTACTCGATGGTCCACGCCGCTGCCGCGCTCCTGGCCGCGGATGGCGAACAGGCCGCGAGTCACGGCCGTCTGATCGCGCGCCTCGGGGAGCGCTTCGCCAGGCCGGGGCGGATCGGCCGAGAGCATCACCGGGCCATGGTCGACGCGTACGAGCTCCGTCGAGCCGCCGACTACGACCCTCGCGCCGAGTTCGACGTGGCCGACGTTTCGGACCTCGTCATCGCCGCGCGCAGATTCGTCGCCGCGGCGGCTCGTCTCGTCGCTACCCTCTGAGGCGATGGCCGCCACGCCCGTCCGCCGCCTCGCCAGCCCGTCGTCCGTGAATGGCGCGATCAAGCAGATCGCCGACGTCATGCGCCGGGCCAACTACGCCGGCGCCCTCCAGTACGTGCCCGAGCTGTCGTGGATCCTCTTCCTGCGGATCCTCGACGAGCGCGAGGAGATCGAGGCGGAGGAGGCGGCGGCGCTCGGCATCGCGTTCGATCCATCGCTGGTGGCCCCCTTCCGCTGGCGCGACTGGGCCGCCCCGGGCGGCGCCAAGCGGACCAAGCTCACCGAAGCCGCGATGGGCGGATACCTCGCCTTCGTCAACGGGGACCTGCTCCCCCACCTCCGCGGGCTCGGCGAGCGCGCTGGGTCGACCGCTCGCCGGCGAGTCATCAGCCAGGTCGTCAGCGCCGTCGACAAGGTCGGCGTCGACACCGAGAAGAACCTCCTCGACATCCTCGACCGGGTCCACGAGATCCGGGTCGAGGCCGTCGACCTGACCCACCTGTTCACCCTGAGCCAGGCCTACGAGGGCCTGCTCCTCAAGATGGGCGAGAAGAACAACGACGGCGGCCAGTTCTTCACGCCCCGCCAGGTGATCCGGGCGATGGTCCGACTCGTCGACCCGAAGGTCGGCGAGACGGTCTACGACCCGGGCTGCGGGACCGGCGGCTTCCTTGCCCAGGCGTTCGAGTGGATGCGCGCGGCGCTCGCCGACGCGACGACGGCCGAGGACCTCCGCGTCCTCCGCGAGGAGACGTTCTGGGGTCGCGAGAAGGCCGACCTCGTCTACCCGATCGCCCTGGCGAACCTCGTCCTCCACGGGATCGACCACCCGCACATCTGGCACGGCAACACGCTCACCTACCAGGAGGTCTACGGCGGGCTCTTCGCCGGCGCGCCCGACCAGTTCGACGTCGTGCTCATGAACCCGCCCTTCGGCGGCAAGGAGGGCAAGGAGGCCCAGACGCGCTTCGCCTACAAGACGAGCGCGACGCAGGTGCTCTTCCTCCAGCACGTGATCGATGCCCTGAAGCCCGGCGGGCGCTGCGGGATGGTCATCGACGAGGGCGTCCTCTTCCGGACCACCGAGTCGGCCTTCGTCCAGACGAAGCGCAAGCTGCTCGACGAGACCGACCTCTGGTGCATCGTCTCGCTGCCGCCGGGGGTCTTCTCATCAGCCGGCGCGGGCGTGAAGACGAACCTGCTCTTCTTCACGAAGGGCGGCCCCACGGAGCGGACCTGGTACTTCGACCTCTCGGACGTCAAGGTCACCAAGAAGCAGCCGCTCACGCTCGACCGCTTCGAGGAGCTGTTCGCGCTTGCGCCGTCACGGGCGGACTCGCCGCGCTCCTGGACGGTCACCCGCGAGGAGCTGGAAGCGCGTGGCTACGACCTCAAGGCGGTGAACCCGACGGCGAAGGCCGCCGGCGACACGCGGACGCCACTCGAGCTGCTCGACGAGATCGAGGCCCGTGGCCGCGAGGTCGACGAGGCGCTGGCCCGGTTGCGCGCGCTCCTGGCGGACGACCAGTCGTAGCATTCGGCCCATGCCCACCCCACGGCGCGTCGGGATCCTCACCGCGGGCGGCGACAGCCCCGGCCTCAACGCGGCGATCCGCGGCTTCGGCAAGGCGGCCATCGGGACCTACGGGATGGAGGTCATCGGCTTCCGCGACGGGTTCCGCGGCCTCGCCGAGGACCGCCGGGTCCGGCTGGACAAGACGAAGCTGGCGGGCATCCTGACGGTCGGCGGGACGATCCTCGGCACCAGCCGCGACAAGCCGCACCGGATGCTCGTCGACGGCGAGCTGCGGGACATGACCGACGCCATCGTGGCGACCTACCGGAAGGCGGGCCTCGAGGCGATCGTCTGCCTCGGCGGCGGCGGGACGGCGAAGAACGCGCTGCGGCTGGTCAAGGCCGGCCTCAACGTGATCACGCTGCCGAAGACCATCGACAACGACCTCGCCCTGACCGACGCCTCGTTCGGCTTCGCGACGGCCCTCGAGATCGCCACCGAGGCGATCGACCGGCTCCACAGCACGGCCCACAGCCACCACCGGATCATCGTCGCCGAGGTGATGGGCCACGGGGCGGGCTGGCTGACCCTGGGGGCGGGGCTCGCGGGCGGGGCCGACGTGATCCTGATCCCGGAGATCCCCTACCGCGTCGCCAGCGTGGCGGCGGCGATCAAGCGGCGCAGCCGGCGGGGAACGAACTTCAGCATCGTGGCCGTCGCGGAGGGCGCCCGCAGCGTCGAGGACGCCCGGGCCCTGGCTGCCGCCGAGGGCCGAGAGGAGCGGGCGAAGGACCCCGCGGCCCGCGAGGCGGCCCGGGCGGAGATCGCCCTCCTGGAGACCCAGCACATCGGGAACACGCTGCGCCTGGCCCACCAGCTGGAGCAGCTCACCGGGCTGGAGTCGCGGGTCTCGATCCTCGGCTACATCCAGCGCGGCGGGACGCCCTCGCCGGTGGATCGTCTGCTGGCGACGCGCCTGGGGAGCGCCGCGGCCGATCTCGTCAACGCCGGCGTCTTCGGCGTCATGGTGGCGGCCCGCGGCGACGGGACGGAGGCGGTCCCGCTCGAGGAGGTCGCCGGGCAGCGAAAGGTGGTCCCCCTCGACCACACCTGGATCGCCACGGCCCGCCACGTGGGGACCTGCCTGGGCGACTGAGGGGCGGATCGCCTCTCGCGGACGGCGCCGGCGCCGCCTACCCTCGATCCATGCAGGTGATCCCCGTCGCTGGCGGCGTGCCGATCCACTCGTGGGCGCCCACCGTCGAGCGTTCGGCGCTGGAGCAGGCGGTCAACCTGGCCCGGCTCCCGTTCGCCATGGACCACGTGGCGCTCATGCCGGACGCCCACGCCGGCTACGGGATGCCGATCGGCGGAGTCCTCATGGCCGAGGCGGCCGTCGTGCCGTACGCGATCGGCGTGGACATCGGCTGCGGCGTCGCCTTCGCGGAGACCGACCTGACCGTGGCCTCGCTTGGGCGGGGCGGCCTGCGGGCGGTCCTGGAGGCGATCGAGCGCTCCGTCCCGACCGGCACGAAGAGCCAGCCGCGCCCCGTCGACCGGCGCCGGGCAGAGGAGCAGATCGGCCTGGAGCGGCCGGCGTCGATCGAGCGCGCCTGGTGGGAGCATGGGGTCGACCAGCTGGGGACGCTCGGCTCCGGCAACCACTTCCTGGAGATCCAGCGCGACCCAGCCGGCCGCGTCTGCGTGATGCTCCATTCTGGCTCGCGGAGCCTGGGGAAGGCGATCTGCGACGCCTTCCAGCGGCGAGCCCTGGCCGGCAACCTCGCCCGGCACGATCCGCTCCCCCACCGGGAGCTCGCCTACCTCCGCGAGGGGACCGCCGACTTCGACGGCTACTGGGCGGCGATGACCTACGCCCGCCGATTCTCGGAGGTGAACCGGACGCGAATGCTCGACGCGGTCGAGCTGGCCTTCGAGGCGCGAACTCGGATCCGGCGCTTCGAGCGCCTCATCGACATCCACCACAACGACGCCGCCCGGGAGACTCACGCGGTCGGCGGGCGGCCCCGGGAGGGCCTGGTCCACCGGAAGGGGGCCGTCCGGGCGCGCGCCGGCGAGCCCGTTCTGGTGCCCGGGAGCATGGAAACGGCGTCGTACGTCGGGGAGGGGCTGGGCAATCCCGGGGCCTTCGAAACCTGCCAGCACGGCGCCGGCCGGGCCATGAGCCGGACGGCCGCGCGCAAGGCCCGCGCCGCCCCCGCGGTCTGGGCGGCGATGGAGGCGGAGGGCGTCCTGCTGCTCGCCGGCGACCGCGCGGCGGTGGCCGAGGAGGCCGGCTTCGCCTACAAGGACATCGAGGCGGTGATGGCAGCCTCGGCGGACCTGGTCCGGCCCATCCGGCGCCTCACCCCGCTCGGCGTCGTCAAGGGTTGACCCGCCCGGCCGACGCGCTCCCGGCGCGCCGCCCTACGGAGCGGCCCCGAGGGCGCGGCGACGCAGCTCCCCGAGGTAGGAGCCGAGCCCCGCGTAATCGGGCAGGGACGACGGCCCGTTCGCCGCCGGCGTGCCGTAGAGAGCGGCGGCCTCCCGCGTGCCACGCCCGAGCTCGCCACCCAGAAGCAGGGCCAGCGGCCCGGCGGCCGACGCCAGCTGCCGGTCCAGGGTGGCGAGCGGCGCCCCCAGCAGCTGGGCCAGGACGACGTACGTCGCGTCGTAGGCCGACACGCGGTGCCGCTCGACTGCGTCGGCGACGAGGAGCAGCTCCGGTCGGCCGATCTCGACGGTCTCGAGGCGGAGCTCGTCGAGCTCGCGAAGCGCCTCCGCAATCCGGGACGCCGGGTATCGGTGCCTGCCGCCGAGGGCATTGACGACCTCGAGCCAGAACAGCGGGGGCACGACAAGCCGCGAACGACCGACCGCCCAGGAGGCGAACGCCTGCCGGACGACCGGGCTCGCGACCTCGGGGCGAACCCGCGCCAGGCCGACGGATGCATCGATCACGAACAGCTCAGCCACGCGTGCTCCGCTCCCGGTCCTCGCGGGCGGCGGCCTCCTCCGCCCGGTACCGCTCGCGCCAGTGCGCCGCGCGTTCGGGGTCGTCCTCCTCGTACTCCGGGTAGCCGTCCGGGTCGTCCTTCGAGCGCATCTGTCGAATCAGCTCGACGGCGTCGGGGTCGCCCGGACGGGACGGATGCTCGATCGCCATCCGGCGCTGGAAATCGTCGAGGCGCTCCAGCGCCGCCAGCCGCCGGCGCCGGAGCTCGCCAGCGTCGGGGTCCAGGCGCCGTCCGTCCTCGACGGACACGAGCATCGCCAGGGGGCGGTGGTCGCGCTCGATGACGATCCGCTCCCCGGCAGAGGCGGCATCGAGGATCGCCCCAAGGCTGCGGCGCAGGTCGAGCGGCGTGACGACTCTCATGATCGATCATCATACCATGCCATCATGGTCTGGTCGACCCCCGCAACCGGCGTGCGTGGCTCGGCTCCGGGCCGTTCGAAGCACGCGGGGCCCCTACACTCCCCCTGATGCTTCGGACCGTCGCCGCCACCCGCTACGTCACGCCCTTCCGCGAGGGCGGCTCGCTGCCCGGCCTCTGCGAGGCGGACGACGACGGCCTCTACGTCGTCAAGTTCCACGGCGCCGGCCAGGGTCCCAAGGCCCTGGTCGCCGAGGTGATCGTCGGCGAGCTGGCGCGAGCCCTGGGCCTGCCGGTCCCGGAGCTGGTCCTCGTCGAGCTCGACGCGCGCCTCGCGGCGGGCGAGCCGCACTGGGAGGTGAAGGAGCTCCTCGACCGCTCGCCCGGGACGAACCTCGGCGTCGATTTCCTGCCGGGCGCACTCGGTTTCGCGCCCGCGGTGGGGCCCGCGCCCGAGCCGGAGCTGGCGGCGGCGTTCGTCTGGCTCGACGCCCTCACGCTCAACGTGGACCGGACCCCGCGCAACCCAAACCTCCTCGTCTGGCACCACCGGCTCTACGGGATCGACCACGGGGCCGCCCTGTACGTCCAGCATCGCTGGGAGGACGACGCCCGCGACCCGGGGCACGCGCGGCGGCCGTTCCCGCAGGTGCGCGACCACGTCCTCCTGCCGTTCGCCGGCTCGATCGTCGACGCTGACGCCGGCCTGGCGCCGCAGGTGACCGGCGAGCTGCTGCGGGAGCTGGTCGATGCCGTGCCGGCGGCCTGGCTCGACGGCGCGCCGGCGTTCGCCTCCGTAGACCACAATCGCTCGAAGTACGTGGACTACCTGCGGCGACGGCTGGCCGCCCCGCGGGCGTTCGTGGAGGAGGCCGAGCGTGCCCGGACCGGCGCCTGAGCCCGCCCGCCACCCGTTCGCCTACGCGATCGTCCGCGTGGTCCCCCGCGTCGAGCGCGGCGAATCGATCAACGCCGGGATCGTCCTGCTCTGCCGCTCGAAGCGGTACCTCGGCGCCCGGGTGGCCCTCGACGAGGCCCGCCTGCGCATGCTCGATCCGGCCTGCGACCCGGCCGAGGTCAGGGCCCACCTGGCCGCCATCGAGCAGATCGCGGCCGGCGACCCGGCGGGAGGGCCGATTGCGAAGCTCAGCCAAGCGGAGCGGTATCACTGGCTCGTGGCGCCGTCGTCCACGATCATCCAGCCGTCCGAGGCGCACACCGGCCTGACCGCCGATCCGGCGGCGACGCTGGAGCACCTCTTCCGTACCCTCGTCGCGGGACCGGCGGAGTCGGCCGGGCTGCCCGACGAGGTCGGGGCCCGCCCATCACCCACCGCGAAGGAGACCGACCGATGACCTGGGAGCGCGCCGACGAGCTGGCCAAGCCGGTCCTGAAGTGCCCGCTGTGCGGCGGCACGCAGTTCGACGAGCAGAAGGGGCGGATGGACTCGCGCTGGGGGATCACGAGCCACAAGCTCATCCTCAAGATCTGCAAGAACTGCGGGCTCGTCCTGCAATTCTCGGCCGGCCGGGGCATCTTCGACTTCGACTGAGCCCGGGTCGCGTCGCCGGCACGTTGTGTTGCCGGCATGTTGCGGCAGCGCGGATACCATGTGCTCTTCGCACGGAGCACGACCCATGGGCATCCTCGACTTCCTCTTCGCCGATCCCGCGAAGAAGGTCCTCCCGTCCCCCGCGGACGCCCTCCCCGGCCGCCCCGAGCCGATGGCGATCCCCGACCGGCACACGGTCCTCGGCACGTCGCTGGCCGGCCCGCTGCCGGCGGGCGCGCAGGAGGCGGTCTTCGGCCTCGGCTGCTTCTGGGGTGCCGAGAAGACGTTCTGGCAGACGCCCGGCGTCATCTCGACCGCGGTGGGCTACGCCGCCGGCTTCACGCCGAACCCCACCTACCAGGAGGTCTGCACGGGCCTGACCGGCCATGCGGAGGTCGTCCGCGTCGTCTTCGACCCGGCCCGCGTCTCCTATGGCGAGTTGCTCCGCGTCTTCTGGGAGGCCCACGACCCGACCCAGGGGATGCGCCAGGGTGCCGACAACGGGACGCAGTACCGCTCCGTCATCCAGGCCTTCGGCGCGGACCAGCGGCGCGCCGCCGAGGCGTCGCGCGACGCGTACCAGGCCGTCCTGTCGACGGCCGGCTTCGGCCCGATCACGACGGAGATCAGCGGCCCGACGCCGTTCTACTATGCCGAGGAGTACCACCAGCAGTACCTGGACAAGAACCCGAACGGCTACTGCCCCGACCACGGCACCGGCGTGGCCTGCCCGATCGGGCTCGGCGTCAGCGCCGGGGATTGACCACCGGGCTCGCTCCTGCGGCGCCGGGCAAACCGCCGCCGTCCGCCGATCTCGACACCGTCAGCCCTGCGCGAACCAGTCGAGCACCCGCATTGCGCGGAGGGTGTTCCACCGGCTGGGCTTGCCCTCGCCGTCGTCCATCTGGACGTGGGCCTCGCCCGCGTGGACGTTCTGGAGCGGCCATCGGCCGTCGAGATCCCGATGGCCCTCGACGACCGCGATCGCGTTGGCGATGCGGTCGTCGGGCTTGACCTCGGCGTCACGCAGGTACTCCAGCCCGCGCAAGACGTCGTAGTGCCACCAGGTCGGGAACGTGAACCGGAGCCAGCTGAGATCGATCACCTCGCCGGTCGTCTTCCGACGGAACAGCCGGCGGTCGAGCAGGTACCCCTCGCCGCGGAAGCGTGCCGCCCGCACCCCGGCCGAGCCGCCGGTCGCCCGCTCGTGCTCGAGCAGGCCCTCGAGGACGTTGATCGTCGTCCCGAATGACGACACCGTCGCGCCGTTCTCGACCTCGCAGTTCCAGCCGCCGTCGGGAAGCTGCTCACCGAGGAGCCGGTCGACGAGCGGCGCCATGTCCACGCCGAAATACGAGCCCGTCGCGACGACGTTGCCGTTGATGCACGGCTCGACCTCGCCGTCGAAGAACCGATTGTCGGCCCAGGGGGTTTCCACAGGTGCACCGCCCCTCCAGGTGACTCGGTCACGGACGAGACCGGTGGCCCGTCGCGCCTGCTCGCTCCCGGGATCGAGCCCCAGCCGCCTCAGGAGCTCCAGCACGTGAAACGTGTCCGTCCAGTCGTTCGACCACGGCCTGCCGCCCCACTGGCCGTCCGGCGCCTGGAGCGCGAGCAGGCGGGCGCCCCATCCCTCGGTCGCGATCCTCGCTCGCTCGGCGGCGATGACGTCCGCCGGATCGTGTGTCAGGTCGCGCATCACCTGCCAGCGGATCGAGGGATCGGAGTCGAGCAGCCAATCGATGACGCTCACGTCCCCACCTTGCGCCACTCCCGCGATCTCCTGCCCGCGGGGATTTCGGGTCGATTGTATGGGCGAAGCGTGCCATGTAGGCGTGACGGTCGCCCACTGGGAGCCCCTGAACGGACCCCGCAACGCGGAGACAAGGTAGATTGACCGCATGACCGACCGGATCACCCCGCGGCAGTTCCACGTGTCCGAGGGCGTCGAGGATTGGCGGGTCCTGGGCGAAGGCGCGTGCACCTACTTCCGAACCGGGTCGTTCGCGGCGGGCACCAGGCTCGTCCAGGCGATCAGCGAGCTGGCCGGCCTCGACGCTCACCACCCCGACGTCGACTTGCGGCACGACGGCGTGACCGTGCGGCTCATCACGATCACCGACGACTACTACGGGATGAGCCAGCGTGATGTCGAGCTGGCCCGTCAGATCTCGGCGCTCGCGCGGGAGCTCGGCGTGCCCGCCGACCCGTCCGCGGTCCAGACCCTGCTCGTCATCCCGGGCGCGACCGACACCGCGGAGGTGATGCCGTTCTGGCGGGCGGTGCTCGGGTACGAGCCCCGCGGCGACAGCCCCGAGGACCTCGTCGATCCGCGCGGTCGCGGGTCGTCGTTCTGGTTCGAGCGGATGGATGAGCCGCGCCCGGACGGCGGCGGCGCGATCCACGTGGCGATCTGGGTGCCGCGCGAGCAGGCCGAGGCGCGCATCGCGGCGGCGCTCGCCGCGGGCGGTCGCATGGTGCGCGACGAGTCCGCGCCCTCGTGGTGGACGTTGGCCGACGCGGCGGGCAACGAGGCCGACATCTCCACCACGATGGGCCGCGACTGAGCGCCCGGTTCGCCCGGTTCGTCTCACAGGCTCTGCCGCAAACAGGTCTTCGATCTGAGGTACGCGATGACGAGGTTCGTCGTCGACGCCAGCGCCGTCCTCCACCTGGCGAGCGCGGGGGTCGAGGTCCCGGGCGCGCACGAGCTCCTCGCCCCGACGCTCCTGCGTTCCCAGACGCTCTCGGCCCTGCACGAGGCCGTCCAGCGGGGCGAGATCCTGCCCGACGTCGCGCGCGACCGCCTGGCCCGCATCGGCCGGCTGCCGATCAGGCTCCTCGGCGACGCCGTCCTCCGGCGGCGGGCCTGGGACCTGGCGGATCGGCTGGGATGGGCCTCGACCTACGACGCCGAGTACGTTGCCCTCACGCAGCTGCAGGCAGACGCGTTCGTCACCCTGGACGCGGAGCTGGCGCGCAGCGTCGAAGGGATCGTCGCGACCGCGTCGATCGACGCGCTGCGCTAGGAAGCCCCCGGCGGGCTAGGTCGACGCGCCCCCGCGCACCGGTTCGCCGAGCTCAACAACGCGACCTTGGATCTGTCCCGCGTCCGCGTACTCCTCGCGGTGCGCCAAGCCCACCTGGGACAATCCGAGCGCGGTTGCCGCGGCGTCGGTCATGAACAGGTAGGGGCGGGATCCGATCCGCGATCGAATGGTGTTCTTGAGCAGCCGATGCGCGACCGTCACGGCCGGGCCGAGCAGGTCGCTACCTGACCCGACCGCCTGGCGCACCGCGTGACCCCGATGGAGCACCACCTTGAGGTCGAGGTGCGCGACGGCGGGGCAGGCCGTACAGAGGTGGTCGCTCGCGGGGAGAGCTCGCGTGCGACCATCGATGAACGCCCTGTACATCGCCCCGAGCTTCGCGAGGACCCGGTCACCCTGGCCATCGAGACTTGCCGCCGGCGCAACCGCGAAGACGGCATCGCCCTCGAGCTTGACCAGGGCGAACTCGGGCTCCACGCCCTTGATGACGGCGTCCAGGAGGGCACCGAGCACCGAGTAGGCTGCCGGGATGCCCGCGCCGAAATCGATCCCGTGCTCCTGCTCGACGCCGGCCATGAAGCCCGTGTAGCCGGAGATGTCGGCAAGCAGCAGGTACCGCTCGCCTGCCGGCGCATCTGCCCCCGTCGGCGACCCGGTTCGCTCTGCTCGCTCCACGTTCCCCCCAATCCGCCCCCGCCAAGGCGGTTCTCGCGGTCAAGGCATGGTACTCGAGCGACGAAGTGCGCAGACTTCGCCGATCCGGCGGGTGCCGAAGGAACGACGGACTCGACGACGAAGGCGGCCGATTGACGGTCATCGCGCCCGGACCCAGGATGAGCGGCCTCGCCACGGCCGAAGCCGATCAGGAGGAGGCAGCCCCTTGCCGGACCTCGCCACCGAGCGCGACATCACGACCGTTCCGAAGGTCGAGCTGCACGTCCACCTCAACGGGTCCATCACCGAGGCGACAGCCTCGCTGCTCGCTCGAAGACACGGCGCGGACCCGAAGGAAGCCCTGCGGCTCATCGACGGTCGCTATCCGGGTCAGTACCCGAGCTTCGAGGGCTTCCTCGAGACGTACCTCGCCGCGAACGAGTTCGTGCGGACGCCGGACGACCTGGAGCTGGTGGCCTCCGAGTTCGCGCGGGCCCAGGCCGCGCAGAAGATCGTCTACTCCGAGGCCATCTTCACGGCCATGATCTCCGTCCGGAACGGGATAGAACCCGCGGCGATGTGGGCCGCGCTGCGGCGCGGCCTGGCGGCGGCCGGGCCGTCGACTCGAGTCGCGCTCGTCGTCGACGCCATCCGCGACCTCGGGCGGCCGGAGGCCGAGGCGACGCTGCGCCTCGTCGAGGCCGCCGATGCACCGATCGTCGGACTGTGCCTGACCGGGACCGAGGACACCGTGCCGATCGAGGAGTCGTCGCGTTCCGGGAGGAGGGGCGGCGGCTCGGCCTCGGCTTCGAGGTCCATGCCGGCGAGATGGGCCCACCAGCGGGCATCGCCGCGGCGCTCGACGTCCTCGATGCCGATCGGATCGGCCACGGCGTCGCGGCCATCCGTGACGAGGCGCTGCTGACGAGGCTGGTGCGCGACCGCGTCGTCCTCGACGTCTGCCCGTCGTCGAACGTCGGGATCGGCCTGTATCCGTCGCTGGAGGCGCACCCGGTGGCCGCCTTCTGGCGAGCGGGCGTGAACATGACGATCTCGAGCGATGACCCTCCGTTCTTCCACACGAAGCTGACCGACGAGCTGCGACACGTCGTCCGCCTCGCCGGACTCACCCGGGACGACCTGGCCGAGCTCCAGCGCCGCGCTGCCCGTCACTCGTTCGCGTCGCCTGAGGCGAAGGCCGGGCTCCTCGGCGAGATCGAGGCGTGGGCCGACGTGTCGTGCTCGATTGGCCCGGGAGGCCGGGCGTCGGCTTCAGGCGGGTAGCGCGGCGCGGACCTCCTGGGCGCTCCGGAGCGAGGCGCCGGCTCGACCGGAACGGCGTCAGGACGACGTCGGTCGATGAAGCCGGCTACGGCGGGTGGCGAGCCACGTCACGAGGACGACCGGGACGCCGAGGAGGAGGCCGCCGAGCAGCGACTCGTCGAGGGCCAGGCCGTCGACGATCGGCTGGATCTCCTCGACGGTCAAGGTCCCCCAGACCACCTCGCTCGCGAACAGGCCACCGATGAACCAGGCCGTCGCCCCGATGAGCCACAGCCAGTGTGTCGCCGACTTCCAGGCGGCGACCTGGGCGACGACACCGAAGCCCAGCGAGATGATGACCAGCAGGCCCAGGCCCTGGGCTCCAAGATCGAGATGCACCGCACCGCCTCCTCATGCCGGCTGTCAGCCACGACTCGCGCGAATGAGCAGCGTCGGGTGCGAGGCGCGATGGCACCAGTGCCGCTCGGACCAAACCCTCCCTGACCAACGGAGCGGCGGACCCGGGGCTGGGCAGAGCGTCGACCCCCCTGGCAACCCGAACGGCTGCTGCCCCGGTCGCGGGGCCCGCCGGGCAGTGCCTACTGCACGCCGAGCTCGATCTTCCAGGCCAGCGGGGCGCCGCCGGTGCGGGAGGCGGCCCGCGTCCGGGTCAGGCCATTCGCGGCGAGGGCTCGGGCAGCCCGGCCTTCTGGTTGGCCTTCCACGCCCGCTTCTGCGCCTGGTACCGGGCCAGCGCCTCGGCCGAAATCGACGTCCGCGAGCGTCGGGTGGGACGGCGCCACGGCCTCCCAGCCGGGCGGACGGACGTCGAATCGCTTCGCGAGGAGCCCGACCAGGGTCTTCGC
This sequence comes from uncultured Chloroflexia bacterium, assembly GCA_963762445.1. Classification (GTDB taxonomy): domain Bacteria; phylum Chloroflexota; class Limnocylindria; order Limnocylindrales; family CSP1-4; genus CTSoil-043. The sequence goes on along the minus strand of CAVXLA010000006.1, from coordinate 211,476 downwards.
CTTCATCTCCCCGATCCCCGGCAGGGCGCGCAGGCGCGCGTCGAGGCCGGCGCCGTCGCGCGCCTCCGTCCAGACGCGCGACGCATCGCCGCCGTGGTCGCGGGCGACGACCGCGCAGAGCTCCTGGATGCGGGCCGCCATCGCGCCCGGGAAGCGATGCAGCGCGGGGCGGGCACGGAACGCCTCCTGCAGCGCCTCCGGGTCCATGGCGGCGATCGCGGCCGGGTCGAGCGTGCCGACGCGGCGGCGGAGCTCGAGCGGGCCGGCGAAGGCCTTCTGGACGGTGACCTGCTGGTCGAGCGCGAAGCCGATGAGGAGCGCGAGGGGATCGGCGGCGAGGAGGGCGTCGGCCTCGGGATCTCCGGTGAATGGCAGGCTGGCGGGGGGCGTGGTCATCGGCGGATGCTCCTCGGCGGGCTGGACGCGGCGACCGGGCCGGCCCGGTCGCCCGGAGATCCTAGCGCCACAACCGGCGGGATGGCCCGCGGCGGCGGGCCGGACGTCTCTCGCGCCTCGAAGCGCGACGCCCGCATCCTTGGCGCGATCAGCCCGTCCGCCAGGAGGCAGCATGCGCCCGCCGCGGGTCCTCGTCGCGTACGCGAGCCGCCACGAGGCGACCGCCGAGATCGCGGCGGCGATCGCCGGCGAGCTCGGCGCGTCTGGCTGCGTGGCCGACCTGGGCGAGGCCCGCGCGGTCGCTAGCCTTGCCGGGGTCGACGCCGCAATCGTGGGCAGCGCGCTCTACCTCGGCCGCTGGGACGAATCCGCCCTCGACCTGCTGCGGCGCGAGCAGGCCGCGCTGACCCGGATCCCGACCTGGCTCTTCAGCTCGGGCCCGGTGGGCGACGGGAAGGCGACGGCCCGTCCCGAGCGGCTGCCGCAGCCCGAGGAGGTGGCCGCCCTCGCCGGCGAGATCGGGGCCCACGCCACGACCTTCGGCGGACGGGTGGACCCCGACGAGAAGGGGTTCGACCTGCAGATCATGGCCAGCGCCGGCCTCGCCGGCGACTGGCGCGACTTCGACCGGATCCGCGCCTGGGCCCGGGGAATCGCCGCCGACGTCCTCGCCCGGGCGCACGCGGGCGGCAGCCCGGAAGGCGTCGACGGGCTCGCCTGACGCGGGCCGGCACGCCCGTCGCGCGAGAACCCGGGCGGAGGGCCCGGAGTGCCCGCGGGTGGTGCACGATGTGCCGAACCAGGCGAGCTGGAGGGAAGCGACGACATGACCGGACGAACATCGCCGCAGCGAAGCGGGCTCATTCTCGGCCTCGCGCTCATCCTGCTGGGCGCGGCCGCCCTTCTGGTGCGAGCGGGCGGGGTCTCGATCGGCTGGCCCATCTGGATCATCATCCCCGGGCTCGCGCTCGTCGTCGGCGCCGTCGCCGTCGGAGGTCCCGGCGGCAGCGGCATGGCAGCGGTCGGCGGGATCGTGACGATGGTCGGCGTCGTGCTCGCGGTCCAGGAAGCCTGGGACCTGTACCAGACGTGGGCCTATGCCTGGGCCCTCGTGGCGCCCGGGGGCGTTGGCGCCGGCCTGACGGTGTACGGGCTTCTCGCCCGGCGCAGCGACGATCTCCGCGGCGGCCTCGGCGCCCTTTTCGGCGGCATCGTGCTCTTCCTCGTCGGCTTCCTCTTCTTCGAAGGAGTCATCCGCCTCTCGGGCGACCGGTTCGGGGGCCTGACCGACGTCGCGGTGCCCCTCGCCCTGGTGGGGATCGGTGCCGTCGTCCTCGTCGGCGCGTTCATCCCGGGCCCTTGGCGTCGGCCCGCCATCGTCATCCACGACCCCCGGGGCGGCGCGACCGCCGGGCCCGGCGCCGGTGCGACCGGCTGGGCCGCGCCCGCGCCGGACCGCCTGGCGATCCCCCTCGAGGGTGCGGCGGACGCCGAGGTGATGGTGACGTTCGGGGCCGGCCACCTCCGGATCGGCACCGCGACACCGGGGATGCTCGTCGACGGATCGTTCGCCGGCGGGGTCCGCGTCGAGCGCGGCGGAGGTCCGGGGCGTGTCCGGCTGGCGCCGCCCGCGCCGCCATGGAGCTGGTCGCCGAACCGCGAGCCGTACACCTGGACGATGGGCGTCAGCGCCGAGGTGCCCCTCCGCCTGCGGGTGGAATCGGGCGCGGCCGACGCCGAGCTTGACCTCTCCGGCCTGCGCCTCGCGGAACTGCGGCTGCGGACCGGCGCCAGCGAGACCCGGGTCGCCCTGCCGGCCGGGGCGGGCTACAGCCGGGTCGACGCGGAGGGTGGCGCGGCCGCCATCCACTTCCGCGTGCCCGACGGCGTCGCGGCCCGGATCCGCTCGTCGATCGCCCTCGGCTCCAGCGACGTCGACGCGGCCCGCTTCCCCCGGAACGCGGAAGGGAGCGGCTGGGAGTCAGCCGACTTCGCGACCGCGGCGAACCGCGTCGAGATCGAGGTCCGCGGCGGGGTCGGGAGCGTCTCGGTCCGCTGAGGCGGCGTCAGGCCGTGGCCGTGCTCGCGCCCCAGCCCGCGATCAGCACGCCGAAGAGGACGAGGCCGTTCACCGCAAGCGAGCCGATCGTGGACCCTACAGGCAGCGCCTGCGGGTAGAGAGCCGTCGCGGCGACCGACAATCCCGCCGACGCGACCGCCACCGGCCTCCACCACGGCTGGCCGAGCATGAGCCCGGCCGCCGCCGCGATGAACCCGATCGTCGGCACGGCGAACAGGCCCGCCGCGGCCAGGCGCGAGGCCCCGTCGCCGACCAGGCCGGTCAGGAGCCAGCTCCCGCTCGTCACGCCCTCGAACCGGGCGATGCCGAGGGCCGGCATCCAGCCCAGGGCGTGGCCGACCCCGTGAGCCCCGAGAACCCCGGCAACTGCCAGGTTCACCATCGTCGCTTCCATCGTTGCCTCCGTGCCGCGCCCGCGAGCGCCGTCTCGATGATTCGGTGCGTACGTTGTACGCCTTGCGTACGGCGTACGCTAGCGCTATCCTGTCCGCATGTCAAGCCCGACCGTGCTTACCTCACCTACAGGGCAGCGGGAGCCGTTGACCCGCCAGCGCATCGTCGCCGGCGCCGTCGCCGTGCTCGACGCCGACGGCATGGCCGGGCTCACCATGCGACGGGTGGCCCGCGAGGTGGACGCCGGGGCGATGTCGCTCTACCGCCACGTCGCAAGCCGCGAGGAGCTTCTCGACCTGGTCCTCGACGAAGTGACAGCCACGGTCTCCTTCTCCGCGCTCAGCGGCGAGTGGCGCACGGACGTGGCTGCCCTCGCTGACGATGTCCGGGCAGCGCTCCTGCACCGAAGGGACCTGACGCTTTTGCTGACCGCCCGCCTGGGACAGGGCGCGGCAGCCCTCCCGCTCCTCGACCGGGCCCTCGGCATCTTCCTTCGGGCAGGGTTCCCGCCGCGGGATGCGGCCCTCGCCAACCAGGCGCTCGGCGCGTACGTCGCCGGGGCGTGCACGTGGGAGGCCGTCGGGCTGGCCGGAGCGGCGGCACCGGCCGAGCGCGCGGAACGCGCGGCGGGCGCGGCGGCGAGCCTTGCGGCGCTGCCGGCCGCGGACTACCCGAACCTGGCCGCGACCGCCGGCGAGCTCTTCGCCGGGACGGCGGACGACCACTTCGCCTATGGCCTGGCCCTCCTCCTTGACGGCCTCGCCGCCCGGCTGGCCGAGACGGGCGGCAGCGGCTGATGCGCGCGCTCGTGCTGGAGCGCCCGGGGCCGCTCGCGACCGGCGAGCCGTTGCGGCTGGGCGACGCGCCCGATCCCGAGCCCGGGCGAGGCGAGCTCCTCCTCCGGGTCGCGGCCTGCGCCGTCTGCCGCACCGACCTTCAGCTGGTCGAGGGCGACCTTCCGGCCCATCGCCTGCCGACGATCCCGGGCCACCAGGTCGTCGGCCGCGTGGAGGCGGTCGGCCCCGGCGTGGAAGGCTGGCTCGTCGGCGAGCGGGCGGCGGTCGGCTGGCTGGCCGGGACGTGCGGGACCTGCCCGGCGTGCCGGACCGGGCGCGAGAACCTCTGCCAGGCGGCCCGGTTCACGGGCTGGGACCGCGACGGGGGGTTCGCCGAGCAGATCGTCGTCGGGGCCGACGTCGCCCTCCGGCTGCCGGACGGGTTCGACGACCTGGCCGCCGCGCCGCTGCTCTGCGGCGGCGTCATCGGCTATCGCTCGCTGGTCGCTTCGGGGATCCGGCCCGGCGGGCGCCTTGGCCTCTACGGCTTCGGCGCGTCGGCGCTCCTCGCCCTGCAGGTCGCCCGCCACTGGGGCTGCGAGGTCCACGTCGCGACACGATCCGAGCGGGAGCGTGCCCGGGCGGAGGAGCTCGGGGCGACCTCCGTCGGGGGGTACGACGATCCGCCGCCCGCGCCGCTCGACGCCGCCGTCACCTTCGCCCCGGCGGGCAGCGTGGTCGTCGCGGCCCTCCGTGCCCTCGACCGCGGAGGCACGGTGGCGATCAACGCGATCCACCTCGACGGGATCCCGGCGTTCCCCTACGCGGACCTCTGGTGGGAGCGGAGCCTGCGCAGCGTCGCCAACGTCACCCGGGCGGACGCCCGCGCGTTCCTGGAGCTCGCCGCGGCGATCCCGGTGCGGACGCGCGTGGAGGCGTTCCCGCTCGCCGCGGGAGCCGACGCCCTGCGCCGCCTCGCCGCCGGGACGCTGGAGGGCACGGCCGTCCTCGTCCCCTGACGACCGGCGCGGCGGCCGCGGGGCGGCCGGCGCGATGGCCGCGCGCCGCCAGACCGCGGCCACGGGTCATCGAGAACGGTGGCTGCTCAGGTGGCGCGGGCGATCCGCGCCCGTGGGGGACGCCGGCCGCGCGCAGGATCTCGAGCGCCGGCGTACCCCGCCCGCTCACTCGAACTCGCGGTGGCGGGCGACCACGAGGACGAGCGTGGTCGCGTAGAGGCCGGTGAGGCCGAGGAACGGCCAGCTGATGCGGAGCCCGAGCGGGAAGAGCGTGACCACCGCGAAGAGGAGCAGGACCGCAACCACGACGGGCCAGAAGCGCCGGGCGAGCACGAGCCCGCCGAGGAGGAAGTGGACGGTGGCCAGGGCGAGCCCGGCCGGGACGACGACGAGGAAGAAGCCGAAGACCGTGGTGTTGCTGCCCGACCAGCCGGGGGCGTCGACGAGGCCGAGGTTGGCGGCGACGACGAGGAAGGTGGCGGGCAGGAGCACGACGAGGATGAGCAGGCCCACCGCGCCGAGAAGGCGCCCGCAGGTGGTCAGGAGCGCCGAGCGCTCCGCCACCGGGACCGCCGGTACCGCCTCGCGCCTCCGGTCCGTCATCCCCGCCGCTCCTCCCACGCGCCGTCCCGGCGCCTGGCGGCGAGGATACCGCGCACGCGGGCCGACGGCGGGCAGGCGGCCCTCAGTACGGCTCGGGGATGAACGTCTGGTCCCCCATCGGCGGCCGCACGTAGCCCGTGTCCTTCTGGCGCGGCGGCAGGACGATCGGCTCGGGCGTCAGGTCCTCGTAGGGAACCATGGAGAGCAGGTGGCTGATGGCGTTGAGCCGCGCCCGCTTCTTGTCGTCGGACCGGATGACCCACCACGGCGCCTGCTTGATGTCGGTGTGGGCGAACATCTCGTCCTTCGCCTTGCTGTAGTCGATCCAGCGGGAGCGGCTCTCGACGTCCATCGGCGAGAGCTTCCAGCGTTTCGTGGGGTCCTCCAGGCGGTCCTGGAAGCGGCGCTCCTGCTCGGCGTCGGAGACGCTGAACCAGTACTTGATGAGGATGATCCCGCTGCGCACGAGCATCCGCTCGAACTCCGGGCAGGAGCGCAGGAACTCCCGGTACTCGTCCTCCGCGCAGAAGCCCATCACCCGCTCGACGCCGGCCCGGTTGTACCAGCTCCGGTCGAAGAGGACGATCTCGCCCGCCGCCGGCAGGTGGGCGACGTAGCGCTGGAAGTACCACTGCGTCTTCTCGCGCTCGGTGGGCGCGGGGAGCGCGGCGACGCGGGCGTAGCGCGGGTTGAGGGGCCCCATGATCCGCTTGATGGCGCCGCCCTTCCCCGCCGCGTCGCGGCCCTCGAAGATGACGACGACCTTGAGGCCCCGGGCCTTGATCCACTCCGACCACTTCACGAGCTCGACGTCGAGCCGCAGCAGCTCGGCCTCGTAGGCCCGCGTCGTCAGCTTCGAGCCGGCCAGCTCGCTCCCGGTCTGCTTCGGCATCGCTCGCTCCTTCGCCCGCGGGGTCCGGCGGGCCGTTTCGATTATGCTGCGCCCACGTGACGTTCGATTCGCTCGGCCTGTCGGCCGAACTCCTTCGCGCGGTGGCCGACGAGGGCTTCACCGCGCCAACGCCCATCCAGGCCCAGGCGATCCCTCTCGTCCTCGAGGGTCGCGACCTCATGGGCGCGGCCCAGACCGGGACCGGCAAGACGGCCGCCTTCGTCCTCCCGATCTTCGAGCGCCTCAAGGCGCACGCGAACATGTCGTTCTCGCCGGCCCGCCACCCCGTGCGGGCGCTCGTCCTGACGCCCACCCGCGAGCTGGCGATGCAGGTCGCCGAGATGGCCGCCGCCTACGGGCGGCACGTCGCCCTCCGCTCGGCGGTGGTCTTCGGCGGCGTCCCCCTCGATCCCCAGATCAAGGAGCTGCGGAGCGGTGTCGAGCTGCTCGTGGCCACGCCCGGACGCCTGCTCGACCTCGTCGGCCAGCGCGCGGCGAACCTCGGCCAGGTCGAGATCCTCGTCCTCGACGAAGGCGACCGCATGCTCGACATGGGGTTCATCCCGGACATCCGGCGGATCCTCGCCCTCCTCCCGGCGCGGCGCCAGACGCTCCTCTTCTCGGCCACCTTCTCCGACGAGATCCGGCGCCTCTCGAAGGAGTTCCTCAACGACCCGGTGACAGTCGAAGTGGCGGCCCGCAACGCGACCGTCGCCACGGTGCGGGAGGTCCTCTACCCGGTGGACCGGGACCTGAAGCTCGAGCTCCTCGAGCACCTGGTGCGGACCCACGACCTCCGCCAGGTCCTCGTCTTCACGCGCACGAAGGTCGCCGCCCGGCGGATCGCCTCGGACCTGGACCGGCACGGCTTCGCCGCGACCGCGATCCACTCCGACCGGACCCAGGCCGAGCGGATCCGGGCCCTCGCCGACTTCAAGTCCGGCGAGGTCGAGATCCTCGTCGCCACGGACGTCGCCTCGCGCGGCCTCGACATCGAGGAGCTCCCGGTGGTCGTCAACTTCGAGCTCCCGACCAAGGCCGAGGACTACGTCCACCGGATCGGCCGCACCGCCCGCGCCGGCGCCAGCGGAATCGCGATCAGCCTGGCCTGCCCCGACGAGGTCGACTTCCTGCGTGCGATCCAGCGCCTCCTGCGGCGGGCGATCCCGGTCGAGGTGGTGGAGGAGTTCCTCCCCGACCCGGAGACGCCCGTGCATCCCCTCCACCTCCGCGGGGGGGACCGGATCCCGGCCCACCAGCACAAGGCCAGCCGAGTTCATCACGGCCGCTGACGGGCGGCGCGGGCGGAACGGCCCGTGACCTGGCGCCGGACGGCCCACCGCCAGCGGGGGCCCGCCCCGGTACGATGACCGCGTTCAGCAGGCCCGTCCCGTCGTGCAGCAGGGACCCCCGAGGGAGCATCGCGAGCATGTCGCAACTGCGCCGGATCGGCATCCTCACCGGGGGCGGCGACGTCCCCGGCCTCAACTCCGTCATCAAGAGCGTCGTCTACCGCTCAACCGAGCTCGGCTTCGAGGTGATCGGGCTCCGCCGGGGCTGGGAAGCCCTGACGCACATGCGCCCGGGACCCGATCCGGACCCCGAGTACGTCCGTCCGCTCGATCGGCTCAACACCCGGACGGTCGACCGGACCGGCGGCACGTTCCTCCACTCGAGCCGGACGAACCCGAAGAAGATGCGGGCCGGCAAGCTCCCTGCCGTGGTGCCGGACGAGCGCCTCGCGGCGCTCGCGTCGGGCGAGGGCATCTACGACTTCACGCCCGTCGTGCTCGAGAACCTGGACCGGCTCGGGATCCATACCCTGATCGCGATCGGCGGCGATGACACGCTCTCGTACGCGAAGGTGCTCGCCGACGCCGGAGTCCAGATCATCGCCATCCCCAAGACGATGGACAACGACGTCCGCGGGACGGAGTACTGCATCGGCTTCTCGACCGCCATCACCCGGGCCAAGGATGCCATCAACCGGCAGCGGACGACGCTCGGGTCGCACGAGCGGATCGGCGTCTTCCGGGTCTTCGGGCGCAATGCCGGCTTCACCGCGCTCTACACGGCCTACGTGACGTCCGCGCGGTGCGTCATCCCGGAGTACCGCTTCGACCTCCAGCACCTCGTCGACATCCTCGTCGACGACCGCCGCAACAACCCGAGCCGGTATTCGTTCGTGATCGCCTCCGAGGGCGCGCTCCCGCAGGGGATGGAGCTCAAGGAGGTCGGCGACGCCGACGCCTACGGGCACCGCCACAAGGCGAGCATCGGCGAGTTCCTGGCCGACGAGATCAAGCGCCGGACCGGCATCGAGACCGTCACCTCGGAGCTGACATACGACCTCCGCTCCGGCGAGCCCGACGCGTTCGACCAGATGGTCGCCATCACCTTTGCGAACGTCGCGATGGAGCTCGTGGTCGACGGGAAGACCGGCCAGATGACGGCGGTCCGCGAGGGGCGCTACGGGTATTGCCCCATCCCCGAGCCCGGGGCCCGGATCGTGGACGTCGAGCACGCCTACAACGTCGAGCGCTACCGCCCGCAGTATGCGAACAAGATCGGCCTGCCGGTCCTCCTCACGCCGCCTGTCGCCTGAGCGCGCCATCGGGGCAGCCCGACGAGGGCGCCGCAGGCCGGCGGGGCACTCGCCGCCCGGCAGGCGCCCCCGTCAGCGTGGCGCGTCGGGATCCGCGACCCCGCCGCGGGCGGTGCGGCGCCGCTCGGCGTACATCCGCTCCTCCGCGGTCCGTATCGCGGTCTCCAGCTCGCCGACGGCGCTCGGGCTCGCCCAGCCGACGGAGAGGCGCAGCGCGACCGCGCCGGCCTCGAGCCAGCGGTCGCACTCGGCCCGGATCCGCTCCACGTAGTTGATCGCCTGGATCTCGTCGGTCTCCGGCAGGAGGACGAGGAAGCGACCCCCGCCGACGTGGGCCACGTGGTCGGTCCGGCGCGCGCTCTTCCGCATGGCCCCGCCCACCGCCGCGAGGATGCGGCGCGACGCGTCGGTGCCGAAGCCGCCCTCGAAACGAGGGAAGCCGTCCAGCTCCGCCACGATGACGCCAACCGGCCGCCGGTAGCGGACGTAGCGGGCGTTCTCCTCGGCCAGCACGCGCTCCCAGGCCGCCCGCGACTCGAGGCCCGTGGACGCGTCCACGAGCGGATCGGGCGGGATCGACGGCGTGGCGTGAGGCGCCGTCGGGACCGCGGCTGCCGTCGCGACGGTGGCCGCCGTCGTGGGGCTGGCCGGGGCCGCGTAGGCGGCCTCGCGCCGTCGCGGCGCGATCGAGAGGAAGCCCTCGATGACCTCCTGCTCGCGGGGATCGTGCACGCGACGGGCGGCGGCGGCGAGGTCGGCCAGGGTGACCGAGGCCTCTTCCGCCGCGTGCTCTCCCTCGAGGGGTGCGGCGGACACCTCGGGGCCGGCCCCGGGTGCCACCGCGGCGGCGACCTCGGCCGGGGCCAGCGCCACGAGGGCCGGCGTCGCGGCCGGGGCAGCTGAAACCGGCGCCGGCGCCGGCGCCACGGCCGGGGCGGCCGCCACCGCGGGCGCGGCGGCCCCGGGCGCGACCTGGCGCGCGCCGTTGCGGCCGCGCCGGGCCACGAGGGCGCCGGCGAGGAGCAGGAAGATCGCGAGCCCCGTCACGATGAACGCGACAAGGACGTAGGTGAGCTGGTCCGACGACACGTGGTTCCTTCGTTCTTCCCCCGTCGCACGTTCTGCCCGGCAGTGCCCGCGCCGGCGGCTTCGCGCGACCGCAACCGCACTCTACACGCGGTGTGGACCCGGGCGGGACTGCCGCACGGTCCGGGATGACGATCTTCCGGTGCCCCGGGTCACCGAGCGAGCGGTCCGGGTGGGTCCGGGGTGGTGAGCACCGCAGGCCCGGTGCGCGGGCGATCGCGGGGAGCGACGCGGGTCGCCGGGAACGGCGCGGGTCGCGCGCCGCGGCCGCGACCGCGATCGTCGCCCGCTACTCTGTGGAGACACACCACCCCCAGGGATGCCCGATGACCGACCCGACCCCGCCCGGCCCCGAACCGGGCATGCCCGGCGCCGCGCCCGAGGCGCCCGCCGCTCAGGAGGCGCCCGACGCGCCCACCGCTCCGGAGGCGCCCGAGGCGCCTTCCGCGCCCGAGGCCGCCCCACCGGGGCCTCCGTCGTCGTACCTGTGGCCGTCGGACGAGGCCGCGGCACCGGCCGCCGGGAATCGCCCCCGTCGCGTTGCCCTCCTCGGCTACCTCGGCGCGGCGCTGCTCGGCGCCGTCCTCGGGGCGGCCGGGCTCGGCTTCGCGACCGGTGCGATCGGCGGCGCGTCGCCGTCGCCCTCCCCGGCCGCCACCGCGGCACCCACCGCCGGCCCGACGGAGGCGCCGGCCGGGAACGCGATCGGGCGCCCCGATGCCCCCGTCACGGTCGAGGTCTGGGCCGACTACCAGTGCCCGTTCTGCCGGCTGGAGGACCTCCTCTTCAGCGGGGCGCTCGATCGCCAGTACGTCGAACCGGGCATCGTCCGCGTCGTCTACCGCGACTTCGCCTTCCTCGGCCAGGAATTGACCGACGCGGCCGTCGCGGCCCGTTGTGCCGGCGCCCAGGATCCCGCGGCCCAGCTCCGCTACCACGACGCCCTCTACACCTTCCAGCAGGGGGAGAACGAGGGCCGCTTCGCGCGGGCGAACCTGGTCCAGATCGCCCAGATCGCCGGCGTCCCGTCGGCAACCACGTTCACCACCTGCCTGGACGACCCGGCCGTGGCCACGGCCGTCGCGGACGAGACGACTGCGGGCCGCAACCTGGGCGTCAGCTCCACGCCGACACTCCGGCTCAGCGGGCCCGGGGGCTTGCGGGTTCTGACCGGCTTCAACCAGGCGTGGCCGCCGCTGCGCGACGCAATCGAGGCCGTCCGCGTGGCGGCGCCAACGTCGACGGCGCCCGCGTCCTCGGCCTCGCCGGCGCCGGCTGCGCCCGGCGCGAGCCCCTCGCCTGCCCCGTAGCGGTCAGCTCGGCGCCGCGAGGTCCCGGCGGGGCAGGATCCACAGCGCGTACCCGACGGCGGCGGCCGCGATCCCGGTCAGGACGACGGCGTCCGCCGGGCTCGCCTCGCCGGCCATGATCTGCGCCGGCTGGAAGTAATGGAAGATGGACCACGGCCGCCAGCCGGCCATGTCCGGCCAGAGCGCGCCGAGCAGCTCCACGGCGTAGGACGCGATCAAGAGCCCGAGGACGATCCCGAGGGCCGGGGCGACCCGGTCGAAGGAGGCCGACACGGCCAGGGCCAGGGCGCCCAGCGCGGTGAAGAAGAGCACGGCATTCGCCCAGACCACCAGGAGCCGATCCATCTCCAGCTCGCCGGCCACGTCGAAGAGCGTCGCCCCGGCGATCACCCCGACGAGGTTCGCCGCCAGCACGCCGACGACGAACAGGAAGGTGGCGCCCAGCGCGGTGGCGTAGACGCGTCGCCGCGCGATCGGGCGCGCGAGCAGCACCTCGAGCGTCCCGCGCTGTCGCTCGCCGGCCAGCGCGGCGACCGGGTGGCCGATCGCGAACACCCCGACCAGGGCGATCGAGACCGGGTGGATGAAGCTGAGCGCGACCGACCCGCCGAGGGTGAAGACGCTCCCCCCGCCGATGGCGGTGAGCGCGTCGAGGAGGTTCCCGAAGTACCCCGCCTGGACGATCTGGCGGATCTCGGCGCCGAAGGTCGCGTACGCGACGCATAGCAGGAATCCCCACGTCGCCAGGCCGGCCGCCACGGCGAGGAACCGCCAGCGCGCGGCCCCGAGCGTGTGCCGCAGGAGGACCAGGCTCACGGCTCGAACCCGCCGCCGTCCGGTTCGCCGGCCGCGGCGGCACCCTGGTCGGGCCGGCCTGCGGCCGCGCCCCCCATGTCAACCGCGTCCGCGTAGAGCTCCAGGAAGGCATCCTCGAGGCGGGCCGGCTCGATCGTGAGGTCGGTGACCGGCGCCCCCGCGATCGCCGCGAGGAAGGGCCGGACGTCGCCCTCGAGCTGGCAGCGGAGGTGCCCGGGCAGCACCTCGACGTCGCTGACCCCGGGGATGCCGGCGAGCACGGGCGCCGGGCCCGCCAGCCGCATCTCCACCGTCCGCCGGCGGCGCGCCAGGAGGGCGCCGATCTCCTCGAGCGCGACGAGCCGCCCGTGGCGGACGATCGCGACCCGGTCACAGACCCGCTCCACCTCGGAGAGGATGTGCGACGAGAGGAACACGGTCCGTCCCGCTGCCCGGAGATCGTCGAGGATCGCGTAGAAGGCTCGCTGCATGAGCGGGTCGAGACCCTCCGACGGCTCGTCGAGGATCGCGACCTCCGGGTCGTGCTGGAGCGCCTGCACGATCCCGAGCTTCTGGCGCATGCCGCGGCTGTAGTCGCGGACCGGGCGGGCGAGGTCGGCGGCGCCGAGCTCGAGGCCATCGGTGAGCCGCGACCGGAGGACCGGCGGGCGGCGGTAGAACGCCCCCAGGTAGTCGAGGAGATCGCGTCCCGTCATGGCGTCGTAGAGGGCGATCCCGCCCGGCAGGTAGCCGACCTGGCTGCGGATGGCCACCCCGTCCGTCTCCGTGTCGAGGCCGAGCACGCGGGCGGCGCCGGCCGTCGGGTGGAGGAACCCCAGCAGGAGCCGGATGCAGGTGCTCTTGCCGGCGCCGTTTGGGCCCAGGAAGCCGAAGATCTCGCCCGGTCGAACCGCGAGCGTCACCTCCTCCAGGGCCCGGATCGGGTCGCGCCATCCGGGACCGAAGCGCCCGACGGCGCGACCCCGCGGGTAGAGCTTCGACAGCCCGACCGTCTCGATGGCGTTCATCGGCCGGGGCCCCGCCGCCGGTTCCACGGCGTGACGCGCCTCATCGGCGCTCGTCCGCGAGGAGGACCCGGAGGGCGTCCGCCAGGTGGTCGTACTCGCCGGGGTCGTTGTGGAGGTGGGCCGACACGCGGAGGAGGCGGCGGCGGCGCTCCCCGGGGCCCGGGTCGCGCGGCCAGGGATGGAGCGGGACCTCCACGGCGGCCTCTGCCAGGAGGCGCGCCTGGAGCGGATCGCGCCCGGACGGGTCGCGGTCCGCGAACCCGGGGTCCGGCAGCAGCTCGATCGCGGCCATGGAGCCGAGCATCGCCTCCGGGCCGAGGACGGGGAGGCCTGCCGCGGGGGCGAGGACCCGCCGCGCGGCAACCGCGAGGCGGGCGTTGCGGGCCATCGCGGCCGCCCAGCCGCCGGCAAGCATCCCGCCCACGGCGTCGACTGCAGCCGGCACGGCGAGGAAGGGCGTCGGGTCGGCGGTCCCCGTCCAGTCGAACTCCTTGCGGAACGTGGATCTTCCCGGGCGAGGGTCGTTCGCCCCGTGGCTGATCGCGAGCGGCCGGATCGCGACCTGCCGGTCGCGCCGGACGTGGAGGAAGGCGGCGCCCTTCGGCGCGCACACCCACTTGTGGAGGTTGCCCGTGTAGTAGCTCGCCCCGAGGCCCGCCAGGTCGAGCGGCAGCATCCCGGGCCCGTGGGCGCCGTCCACCAGGACGGGGATCCCGCGCCCCTCCAGGGTCTCCACCAGCCGCTCCACCGGCAGGACCAGCGCCGTGGGGCTCGTCACGTGGCTCACCAGGACGAGCCGCGTCCGCGGCCCGACGACCGCGAGGAGGCGCTCGGCGACCTCGTCGGGCCCCGACGTCGGGAGAGGGATCCGGGCGACAACCAGCCGCGATCCGTCGCGGGCCGCCGCGAAGCGGGCCATGTTGAGGGCGGCGTTGTACTCGTGATCCGTGGTCACGATCTCGTCGCCGGGCGCGAAGCGGAGGCTGCGCAGGATCGAGGCCACGCCGGCCGTGGCGTTCGGCACGAACGCGAGGTCGTCGGGATCCGCGCCGACGAAGGTTGCGAGGCGGGCCCGGGCAGCGTCGAGGCGCGCTTCGAGCGCCCGCCCGAGGAAGGCGACCGGGTTGGCCTCCATCTCGGCGCGGAGGTCGGCCTGGGCCGCCAGGACCGTGCGCGGGCAGGCCCCGAACGAGCCGTGGTTCAGGAAGACGACGGCCGGATCGAGGGCCCACGCAGCGGCAAGCGGGGCGCGCGGCGGGCGCGCCGGGAGACGCGTGCCCTCGCCGTCGGTCACGGCGTCGCGCCCCGGCGCGGCACGCGCGCGTGCCGGACGTTGGGCTGGAGCGCGAAGCCCAGGCCGGCGGCGATCGAGCCCGCGCCCATCAGGGCCAGCGTCGCCGCGCCGCCGATGGCGTCGAGCAGGATCCCGGCCACGAGCGCCCCGATCGGCGTCAGGCCGACCGACAGGGTCCGCGCCGTGGCTCCGACCCGACCCAGGAGAGCGTCCGGCGAGAGCTGGGTCCGCAGCGTCAGGTACGAGACGAGGACGTTCGCGTCGAGGATCCCCGCCAGGAACGCCGTCCCGACCAGGACCGGGACGGGCACGAAGAGGGCCACCACGAGGAGCGAGAGGCCCACGCCAACGCTGCCCACGAGCATCACCGGCCCGACCGCCCGGAACGCCATCCGCGCGGCCAGGAGCGAGCCGCCGAGGGAGCCCACGGCGAACGCCGAGAGGACCAGGCCGACGACGTCGGAGCGCAGGCCGCGGTCGATCGTGATGTAGAAGATGAGGCCGCTCGTCAGGCCGGCGAAGGTGACCGAGATCGTCGTCCAGAACGCGATCACGGCCCGGAGCGTCGGCTGGCCGGCCACGTACGCGATCCCTTCCCGGATGTCGGCGAGGAGGTGGGTGGGCTGGGCGCGCGCCTCCGGGCGGAGCGGGCGGCGAACCAGGAAGAGGGCGCCGGACGAGATGGCGAACGTGATCGCGTCGATGGCGATCGTGGGCCCCGGGCCGATCGCACCCGCCAGGAAGCCGGCCAGGGCCGGGCCCACGATCCACCCGACGTTGAAGAACGCCTCGAAGATGGCGTTGGCCCGCGCGATCTGGCCCCGGCCCACGAGGCCGGGAACGGCGGCCGTGAACGCCGCGAGCCAGAGGACGCGCAGCACGTTCAGGGGGAAGGTGACGAGGAAGATGAGGGCGAGGGTGGGGCCGCCGAGCGAGACGGAGACGGGGATGACGGCGGTGAGGAGCGCCCGCCCGAGATCGGCGCCGAGCATCATCTTCCGGCGGTCCCAGCGATCGGCGTAGGCGCCGGCCGGCAGGCCGAGGACGAGGTCCGGCAGCGTCGAGAGGACGCCGACGACGCCCATCGCCAGCCCGGACCCGGTGAGGGCCAGGACGAGGATCGGCAGGGCCGTGTTGGTGATCGCGTCGCCGAAGGAGCTGATCCCCTGCCCCAGGAGCACGACCCAGAAGTCGCGATTCCCGCGCAGCGGCGCGTCGGCGATCGCCGGCGTCGCGACCGCCGGGGCCAGGTGGAGGGGCTCCTCCTCCGCGCCGGAGGGCCCGGGCGCGACGGCGGAGGGCTGCGGCGCGGGGGACGGGCTGCCGGCCGGGGCGGCGGCGCCGGCGGCCGGGCGCGGCGGCTCACCCGTCGCGGGGCTGGTCGTGGTCACCGGCGAAGAGTACGCCCCGCGCGGTGCCGCTCGCGCCCGGCATCCCGGGCGTTCGGTGCCGCGCTGGATCCGGGGGGCGGGCGCCCGGCCCGCGGAGGACGCCGCCCCGAATCGCGCTCCGAGCGGGGCCTACTCCACGATCGCGGCGCAGGGATCCTCGTCGCCCGGGAGGAGCGGGCGCACCGTCAGCCCGTGGCTGGCGCTCGTGACGGGCGTCGCGATGAACGGGGTGAGCTGGGTCGCCGTCGCGAACAGCGGGCGAAGCGCGGCGGCCAGGTCCCCGGCGGCAATCCCGCACCGTGTGCCGGGCTCGCCGCGGACCGGCGCCCCGAAGGCACCCATGGCGGGCTCCGCAACGGGCCAGGAGATGACGGTCGCGCCCGGCCACGCCTCGGGCGCCGGGCCCACGATGACCGCGTACGACGCCGGCACGTACGCCTGCTCGGCGCCCAGCTCCGGCCCGAGCCAGGCGGCCAGGTCGAGAAGCCGGTGCCAGTACCGCGCGAACGCGGCGGGCGTGCCCGGCGACGCGTCGGGGCAGGCCCCCGACGCCGGGCAGGGGGCCGCGGCGCCGGCATCGCCCACGAGGTCGTACGTCACGCCGTCGGCCACGATCTGCAGCCGCGGTGCCGCGGCGCCGAGGAGCATCGACCCGCCCGTGAAGTCCCCGTCCGCGCGGAGGATCCCCGCGTCCTTCGCCGCCTGGAGCAGGGTGGCGACGCCCCTCGCGCTGATCGGCTGGGCGACGAGCGGCGCCACGAGCGGCCCCGGGTAGATCTCTGCGACGGCGCCCGGGGCCACGACCTGCCCGTCCGTCGTGACCACGAGCACCGGGAGGTTCCCGAACAGCGACCGCGGCGGGAGCGCCTGCGTCCACGAGGCGCGGATGACGAAGCCGGCGGGCCCGGCCGTCGGGGTGGGAAGGCCGGGGCTCGGGGCGGCCGGAGACGGCGAGGGTGTCGCCGGCGCGCCGGCCGAGCAGGCGGCGACGAGGATGCCGGCGGCGAGCGGGGCGAGGAGGTGGGCGGGACGCCGGGATGGACGACCGATCACGGCAGTGGCTCCGAGGTGGTGCGGGGCCGGGCGCCGCGCGCCCGGCGGCCCGGCCTCCCGACGCGCTGGCGTGGCGGAAGGTTCCCGGCCGCGCCGTCGTGCCATCCTTACGCTCGATGAACCCGCCGGACCGTTCCCATCCCGCCTTCGAGGCCGCCGCGGCCGCGCTCGTGGCGGCCGGCCGACGCCTGGGGGCTCGCCGCCTGCTCGCCGGCGCCGACGGCAACCTCTCCGTGCGCCTCGGACCCCTTGCCCTTGCCGTGACCCCGGCGGGCCGCCGCAAGGACGAGCTGGCGCCGGGCGACATCCTGGTCGTGGCCCTCGACGCGAACGAGGAGCCGGCGGCCGGCCCCGGGCCGCGACCGAGCTCGGACATCGCCGTCCACCGGGCCGCCTACGCGGCGCGCAGCGACGCCACGGCGATCGCCCATGCGCACCCGCCCGCGGTCCTGGCCTGCCTCCTCGCCGGCCTGCGGCCGGACGCGGCGGTCCTCCCCGAGGCGTGGACCGTCCTCGGCCGCGTCGGCTTCGTCCCCGCGCTCCCGTTCGGCGGCCCGGCGGTCGCCGCGGCGGTCGCGGCCGCCCTCCGCGACCCCGCCGTTGGCGCGGTGCTCCTCGACCGCCACGGAGCCCTTGCCGTCGGCCGGTCGATCGACGAGGCGGTGAACCGGCTGGAGGTGCTCGAGCTCCTCTGTGCCACCTGGCAGGCGGCGTGGCTCGCGGCCGGCGACCCGCGCCGGCGCATCCGCCGGCGGCCGCTGTCCAGCGCCGCAGCGCGCACCACGCCGCCGATCCGTCGCCGTCCGTGACGCGGCTGGAGGGCGGGCCGGGCGGCGACGGCGGGCTGCCGCGGGTCCTCCCAGGCGACCACCCGGCCGCGATCCGGGAGGCCGCCGAGCTCCTGCGGTCGGGCGGCCTGGTCGCCTTCCCGACGGAGACGGTCTACGGGCTCGGCGCCGACGCCCTCGACCCGGAGGCGGTCGCCCGGATCTTCGCGGCCAAGGACCGCCCGTCGTTCGATCCCCTCATCGTCCACCTCGCCGATGCCGGCGAGTTGGGCGACCATGCCGTGGCGGCCGACGCCTCCGACCCGCGCGTCGCGCGGCTCGCCGCGCGCTTCTGGCCGGGCCCCCTGACGCTCGTCCTCCGTCGCCGCGACCACGTTCCAGGGATCGTGACCGCCGGCCTCCCGACGGTGGGCCTGCGGGTGCCGGATCACCCGGTTGCCCTCGCCCTCATCCGCGCGGCCGGGGTCCCCATCGCCGCCCCGTCGGCCAACCGCTTCGGGCGCGTCTCGCCCACCCGGGCGAGCCACGTCGTGCGGGGGCTCGGGCCGCGGGTGGGACTCGTGCTCGACGGGGGGCCCTGCCGGGTCGGCGTCGAGTCCACGGTCGTCCTCCTGGCGGAGGGCCGCGCCGACCTCCTGCGGCCGGGAGGCGTGCCGGCGGAGGCGATCGAGGACGAGATCGGTCCGCTCCAGGTCCCGCCGGAGGCAGCCGCAGGCAGGGCCGCGCTCGCCCCGGGCGGGTCCGGCGCGCACTATGCCCCGGGGGCGCGCCTCGAGATCGTCGACCCGCTGGCCCCCGGGGCCGCGCGCCGGCTGCAGGCCCGCCCGGGCGAGCGCCTGGGCCTCATCGCGATGTCGACCGCCGGCGTCGAGGCGGCGCTGGCGACCGGCGGCCCGTTCGCGGCCGTGGAGGTCCTCGCCCCCGACGGCGATCCGGTGGCCGTCGCGGCCCGTCTCTTCGAGGCGCTCCACGACCTGGACGCCGCCGGCCTCGACCGGATCATCGTGCAGCCCGTGCGCGCCGCGGGGCTCGGACGCGCGGTGATGGATCGCCTCCGCCGGGCCGCCCTCGGCGCCTGACCGCCGCCCGTCAGTAGACGAGCGGGACCAGCTTGCGGACGCGGCGTCGATAGTCGGCGTAGGCCGGGTACGCGGCCAGCAGCCAGGCTTCCTCGCGGCGCGACTTGGCGTCGAAGAAGGCGACGAGGACGAGGGCAAGGAGCAGGGCCGGCAGGCTGGCCGTCACGAGCCCCCAGCCGGCTGCCGCCGCGATGATCCCCGCGTAGATCGGATGGCGGACCAGGCCGTAGACCCCGGAATCGATGAGGCGGCCGCCCGCCACCGGGCGCGGCACCGCGGTGAGGTTCTCGCGGAGGCCGGCGACGCCGGCCACGGCGACGAGAGACCCCACCCCGACGAGGGCGGCCCCGGCCACCCGCCCGGAGGCCAGCCATGGATCGACCCAGGCGGGTCCGGCCGTCCCGGCCAGGGCGAGGACGGCGAGCAGGACGACCTGGAGGACCACCCAGCCCTCCCCCCGGGGGCCGAGGTCGGGCAGGCGCGAGGGTGGAGGCAGATGGTCCGCGTGCATCGCGCCATGATCCACGGTCCGCCGTGATCGTGCCCGCGCCCGCCGGGGCGATCGCCGCCCGTCCACCCCAGCCTGGGGGCAGCGATCCCGGTCAGGCGTCCGGGTCGGAGAAGTAGCGGGCGTTGCCCATGGCCGGCCAGACGAGCCGGCGGGTCAGCTCGAGCAGCTGTCCGAGATGCTCGCGATCGTGGTGGACCCACTCGTGGGCGATCTCGGAGACCGAGACCTCGCCCACCTGCGGGTGGAGGCCGACCCGGGCGAGAGTCCCGGGGCCCAGCGCGCGGACCATGGCGACGTTCTCGTCGCGCAGGGCGTTGAGCTCGGCCACGAGGTCCTCCGGGGCGCGCTCGTCGTCGTGGCGGGCGGCCGCGACCGTCGCCGGGACCCACGCCTGGAGGTGCGGGCGCTCCTCGGCGATCATCGTCCGGATGCGCCAGGCGAAGCCGCGGCGCTCCGCCTCGATCAGGTGACCGATCACCTCGTTCGCGCACCACGAGCCCTCGATGAGCCGCTCGGTCGCGTGCGGGCCCAGCGCCGCCATCTCGGCGACGATCGCCTTCCGCGACGCGTCGAGCAGGGTGGCGAGCTCCCGGGAGGTGCGCGGGGCGGGATCGGTCATCGAGGCTCCTCTGGGCGTGCCCGGGAATCGTAGCGCCGTGCGCGCCCGGCGCGAGGGCCGCCCGGACCCTGCGCGGGGGTCGGCCGGACCCATGCGCTCAGACGAGGTCGCGCGCGATGCGCTCCTCCCACGTCCGATCGAAGACGACGGCGCCGTCCTCGGTGGCCGTGACCCGGGCCGTGATCGTGAACGCCGCCGCATCGGAGGCCACCCGCAGCCGCCCGTCGGCGGTCACGGCCGGTCCGCCGGGCCAGGCGACACGGTAGGCTGCCGATCCCTCCGCGGCAGCGTGGGCCCAGTCGTCGTGGGCCACGATGCGGAACCGCTCGTCGGCCGCGAACAGGAGCCCGTCGCGCTCCGGGAACCGGTGCCCGCCCCCGAACTCGGAGACGAGGGCCGTCGTGCCCGCGAGGTCGTCGCGCTCCACTCGCCAGGCGTCGGCGATGCCCGGGAGGCGCGTGGCCGAGCCCGGGTCGTACGACCCGTGGCCCAGGTCCTCGGTCGCCGCCGCCCAGCCGGCGGCCGCCGGCAGCCGCAGGCGCGACGGGCGTGCGGCGTCGTGGAAGACGGTCAGCGCGACTGGGGCCGGCGGCGGCCAGGCCACCGGGAAGGCAGCCCCGGCGATTGCCAGCTGCAGGCGCTGCCCGGCCGGAACCCGGGCGCCGGTCGCGCCGAGCGGGATCGAGACGGCCATCACCTCGCCCGGCGCGACCGGTTCGGGCTCCGCGAACGAGCGGCGCCGGGTCAGGTTGAGGAGGCCCCGGGCGAGCAGGGCCGCGGTGCCGTCCGCGGCGACCGCCTCCAGGCGGACGGCGACCTGGGCCACCGGCTGATCCGCGGCGACCCAGAGGTCGACCGCCGGGGTGCCCGCGATCAGCACGGGCTCCCGGAGCGGCTCGCTCGCGTAGGCCAGGGAGCGGGCGTCGTCAGGGCGCTGGTCCAGCGGCCCGCCCTGGGGCTCGGAGCCGGTGCAGGTGAACGGGGCGGCCAGCGCCCCGGCCGGACCGCCGGTCCACGTGTCGGGAGGCGTCTCCGCGGCCGGCCGCCGCGGGCCCAGCGTCCCGCGGCCGGCCGCCCCGTCGCCGCCGAGGTGCAGCGCTGGCGGCGGCCCCATCCGGGCAGCGCTCGGCCAGCCCTCGATCGCCCACCACCGCCCGGGGACCTCGGCCGCGGCGACCGCGACCGGGAACGGATCCGCCCCCGACGGCTCCACCGCGAAGACGGTCAGGGCCGGCCCGTCCTCGACCCCGTTCCGCTCACCTCTCAGCCAGCGGTCCCACCACCGCGTCATCAGGCCGACGCAGTCGATGGTGGGCCCCGGCGCGCCGGCGTGCGGCCAGGCATGGCCCCACGGGCCCAGGATCCCCCGGCGGGGCGCGCGCACGTTCGCCACGAGGGCGAGCACGCTGTCGCGGTAGTGGTCGGCCAGGCCCCCGAAGGCAAGGGTCGGGGCCTCGATGGAGCCCCAGTCCTCGATCGCCGATCCGCGCCGCCAGTGGCCGTCGCGGCGCTGGTGGCGGAACGAGCAGAACGGCCACTGGGGCGTCGCCTCGAGGCGACGAAGCCACTCCTCGCGCCAGCCGGGGCCGAACCGCTCGGGGTCCGGCGGCAGGGCGTTCTCGCCCACCATCTCGACCGGCCAGTAGACGCTCTCGCCGATGAGCCGGGCCCCGCCCCACCAGTGGACGTCGACGTGGTAGCGGTCGTGGCTGAAGCAGGCCGGGATGATCGCCTGCAGGGCCGGAGGTCGACGCATCGCGGCCTGGACGGCGGAGAAGCCGCCCCAGCTGATGCCGAACATCCCGACGGGTCCACCGGCACCCGGCCGGGTGGCCAGCCAGTCGATCACGGCCAGGTTGTCGAGGATCTCCCGCTCCGTGTACTCGTCCTCGGCGATCCCCCCGCTGCTGCCGGTGCCGCGAACGTCCAGGCGGCAGCTCGCGTATCCCGCGGCGGCGAAGGCGCCGTGGAGTGGCCAGTCGCGGGACAGCGTCCAGTCGTCCTTCCGGTACGGGATCGACTCCAGGACGGCCGGGAAGGGACCGTCGCCCGGCGCGTCGGGGAGGTAGAGGGTGGCCGCGAGGTCGATCCCGTCGTCCATCGGGACCCGGACGTGCTCGGTGCGGACGGGGTAGCCTCTCGCCTGCCCGTCGACCACGTAGCGTCGCGCCGCGGGACCGCCCATCGAATCCTCCGGGGCCGACCCCTCGCCGCGGGGGCCACCGTGGGCTAGTCTAGGGGGGCCGCCCGTCCCCGGGTCGCGAGCGGGGCGCTCGGCGGGCCGGCGAGAGAGGGGCAGCGCGCCATGGCGAACCCGGTGATCCTCGTCGTCGACGACGAGCCCGCCGTCCTGCGGGCGGTGGAGCGCGAGCTCCGGGGCCACTTCGCGGCGGAGTACACCGTCCTCGCCGCCGACTCCGGCGAGGCGGCCCTCGACGTCATCCGCCGCCTGGCCCTCCGCGAGACGCCGATCGCCCTCCTCCTCGTCGACCAGCGGATGCCGAAGATGACCGGCATCGAGCTCCTGGCCGCCTCGCTGGAGCTGGCGCCCGACGCTCGCCGGGTCCTCCTGACGGCATACGCGGACACCGACGTCGCGATCCGCGCCATCAACGAGATTCGCCTGGACCAGTACCTCCAGAAGCCGTGGGATCCCCCCGAGGAGCGGCTCTTCCCGGTCCTCGACGACCTCCTGTCCGACTGGCGGGCCACGTTCCGGCCGCCGTTCGAAGGGATTCGCCTGGTCGGCCATCGCTGGTCGGCCAGGGCCCACGAGATCAAGGACTACCTCGCCCGCAACCTCGTCCCCTACCGCTGGGTGGACGTCGAGAGCGACCCCGAGGCGCGCCGCCTGGCCGAGGCGGCCGGCGTCGACCCGGGGCGCGACCCTCTCCTCGTCTTCCCGGACGGCTCGCACCTGCTGGCTCCCCCCAACGGGGCGATCGCCGACAAGGTGGGCCTGCGGACCCGGCCGGGCCTGCTGACCTACGACCTGCTCATCATCGGCGGCGGGCCGGCGGGCCTCGCGGCGGCCGTCTACGGCGCGTCCGAGGGGCTGAAGACGCTCCTGGTCGAGCGCGAGGCACCCGGCGGGCAGGCCGGGACCACGTCGCGGATCGAGAACTACCTCGGCTTCCCGTCGGGCCTGAGCGGCGCCGACCTGACGCGGCGGGCGGTCGCCCAGGCCACCCGGCTCGGCGCCGAGCTCCTCACCTCGCGGGAGGCGACGGCGGTCCGCCTCGAGGACCGCTACCGGCTCGTGACCCTCGACGACGGTAGCGAGATCGCCTGCGGCGCGCTCATCGTTGCCAGCGGCGTCCAGTACCGGCGGCTCGACGTGGAGGGGATCGAGCACCTCGTCGGCGCCGGCGTCTTCTACGGGGCCGCCATCACCGAGGCGCTCGCCACGCGCGGCCAGCGGGCGGCGGTGGTCGGCGGCGGCAACTCGGCCGGGCAGGCCGCGGTCTACCTCGCACGCTTCGCCGAGAGCGTCCTGCTCCTGGTCCGGGGGGGCAGCATCGAGGCCGGCATGTCCGCCTACCTCGTGGACCAGCTGCGCGCGCTCCCGAACGTGACGATCCAGCTGAACGCGAGCGTCGTCGCGGTGCGCGGGACGGAGGGCCTGGAGGAGATCACGGTCGAGGACGCCGCCGCAGGGACGCGCCAGCCGTTGCCGATGGACGCGCTCTTCCTCTTCATCGGCGCCCTGCCTCGCACCGAGTGGCTGGCGGGCATCGTGGAACGCGACGCGGCGGGCTTCGTCGTCACGGGGCCGGCGCTCGCCCGGGCCGCGGACGGCAGGGTCGCCGCCTGGCCGCTCGCGCGCGAGCCGTTCCTGCTCGAGACGAGCGTCCCGGGCATCTTCGCCGCCGGCGACGTTCGCAGCCGGTCCGTGAAGCGGATCGCCTCGGGCGTCGGCGAGGGGGCGATGGCCGTGCAGTTCGTCCACCAGCACCTCGCCGGCCTCTGACCCCGTGGCCGTCCCCGGCGACCCGGCGCCCGCTCCTCCCCGCCTGCCCCCGGAGCCTCCCCTCGGCGACGAAGCGGTCGTCCTGCGGCTTCCCGGCCGGGCCGACGCCCGGGCGATCGCGGCCGCCTGCAGCGACCCCGAGATCTCGCGCTGGATCCCGGTGCCGGTCCCCTACACCCTGGCCGACGCGCTCGACTTCGTCGACGGCGTGGCCAACGGCTGGGCGACCGGGAAGGACCTGGCGTTCGCCATCGAGGAGCGGGCAACCGGGGCGCTGTCCGGGATGATCGGGCTCCACCCGGGGAGCGCGCCCGGCCGCGCGGCCGTCGGCTACTGGCTGGCCCCGGGCGTGCGCGGCCGGGGCCTGGCGACGCGCGCTGTCCGGCTCGTCGCGGCATGGGCGTTCACGGACCCGTCGCTCGAACGGCTGGAGCTGCTCACCCTGGTCGGCAACGACGCCTCGGGACGCGTGGCCCTGCGGGCGGGATTCCGCCGCGAGGGGATCCTGCGCCGCTACCTTTCCTTCCGGGATCGTTTCGTCGACGCGGTCATGTACGCGATCGTCCGGGACGACGGCGGGGACGCCGCGGCGGCCGCGGACCCGGACGACCCCCTGGCCCGCGTCTCGTTGTTCGCCGGCCTGGCCCCGGCCCAGCTCGCCCGGGTCCGGGCCGTGGCCACGGAGGTCACCCTCGCGGTGGGCGCGACCCTGATCGCGGAGGGCGACCCAGGCGATGCGCTCTACGTGGTGCTCGAGGGGACGCTCGCCGTCAGCCGGCGCGCCGGCACCGGCGAGATGCTGCTCACGACCGTCGGGCCGGGGGCCGTCCAGGGCGAGATCGCCGTCCTCGAGGGCGGCGTCCGCCGGGCGACCGTCCGCGCGCGGACGCCGGTCCGCCTGGTGCGCATCGGCCGCGACGACCTCTTCGACGTGCTGGCCCGGGAGCCCGCGGTCCTCCGCTCGCTGGTCGGCACCGTCGCGAAACGGCTGCGCGGCATGGAGGCCTCCGTGCAGGAGCAGGAGCGGCTGGCGTCGCTGGGCACGCTGGCCGCAGGCCTTGCCCACGAGCTGAACAACCCGGCCGCGGCCGCTCGCAGCAGCGTCGGCCGCCTCGAGGAGGCGCTCGATGCGTGGGATCGGTCGTCCACGGCTCTCGGGGCCGTCACCGCCGGCGATGGCCCGGCCGCGACGCCGCTGGCGGCGGAGCTGCTCGATACCCTGCGCGACGAGGTCGCCCGGCGTTCGGCCGAGCCGCCGGTGCTGGATCCGCTCGACGCCGCCGACCGGCGCGATGCGGTGGCCACGCTCCTGGCCGCCCTCGGGATGGCCGCGCCGCAGGAGCCGGCGGCGGCGCTCGTCGCCCTCGGCTGGGACGGCAACGAGCTGGACGACCTCCTGGCGCCGTTCGGCGACGACGAGGCCCGCCACGTGGTCGCGGCGTGGCTCGCGGCCACGGCGCTCGTGCGCCAGCTCCTGGCCGAGGTTGCGCTGGCCGCGGGCCGCATCTCCGAGATCGTCGGCGCGGTGCGCGAGTACACCTACCTCGACCGGGCCCCGGTCCAGCGGATCGTCGTGACGGCCGGGATCGAGAGCACGCTCGTCATCCTGCGCTCCAAGTGGAAGGCCGGCGTGGCCGTCGGGCGGTCCTACGCGCCCGACCTGCCGGCGATCGAGGCCTACGGCAGCGAGCTCAACCAGGTCTGGACGAACCTGATCGACAACGCGATCCACGCCATGAGCGGGACGGGTGACCTCGCGATCACGGCCACGCCGGCGCCCGGCGGCGAGGGCGTGGTCGTGGAGATCCGGGACAGCGGTCCCGGGATCCCGGAAGCGGTGCAGGCGCACGTCTTCGATCCCTTCTTCACGACGAAGGACGTGGGCGCGGGCACGGGCCTCGGGCTGTACATCTCGCGCTCGATCGTGGAGCGCCACGGCGGCCGGCTGGAGCTGGCGTCAGGCGACCCGGGGCAGACGACCTTCCGCGTGACCCTGCCGGCGCGCCTGCCGGCGAGCCCGCCGGCGGCGCCCGCCGCGACCGAGGGCGGTTGACAGCGACGGCCCCGGCCCGCAGCATCCCCGCGTGGACGGTCGCGAGCGCCCCGTGACCGAGCCGGCGCCGCAGGAGCCGCTGCGCGCCGGCGAGCGGGCGCGTGCGCCGCTCCCCAGCGGGACAGTCACCTTCCTTTTCACGGACATCGAGGGCTCCACCCGGCTGGTGAGCGACCTGGGGGACCGCTGGCCGGCCCTGCTCGACCGCCACCGGGCCATCATCCGGGCGGCCCTGGCCGCCCATGACGGCGTCGAGGTCCAGACCGAGGGCGACGGCTTCTTCGCGTCCTTCGCCCGCGCCCCGGCGGCGGTGGCCGCCGCCGTCAGGGCGCAGCGCGACCTGGCCGCCGAGCCGTGGCCGGCCGATGCCGTGATCCGGGTCCGGATGGGCCTCCACACCGGCGAGGGCGTCGTCGACCGCGACGGCTCGTACGTCGGGCACGACGTCCACCGGGCTGCCCGCGTGGCCGGCGCCGCCCACGGCGGCCAGGTCCTCGTCTCAGAGTCGGTGCGCGCCCTCGCCGGCGCCGCCCTGCCGGCCGGCGTCTCGCTCCGCGACCTCGGCGAGCACCGCCTCAAGGACCTGCGCCCGGAGCCGCTGGCCCAGCTCGTGGTCGAGGGCCTCGTGGCCGACTTCCCGCCCGTGCGCTCGCTGGACGCCCGGCCGAACAACCTGCCGACGCAGCTGACCTCGTTCGTCGGGCGGGAGCGCGAGCTGGCCGCGGCCGCGACCCTGCTGGCGGCGAGCCGGCTCCTGACCCTCACCGGCCCGGGCGGGACCGGCAAGACGCGCCTCTCCCTCCAGCTCGCCGCGGCGGTCGCCGACTCCTACCCCGACGGCGTCTGGTTCGTGGCCCTGGAGCCGCTTCGGGATCCAGCCCTCGTCCTGCCGACCATCGCGCGCACCATCGGCGTGATCCAGCGCCCCACGGAGACCGCCCTCGAGGCCCTGGCTGACGGGATCGGCGAGCGCCGGGTGCTGCTCGTCCTCGACAACTTCGAGCAGGTGGTCGGGGCCGCGGGCGAGATCGGCGGGCTGCTCCGCGCCTGCCCGACCGTTCGCCTCGTCGTCACGAGCCGGGCCGTCCTGCGGATCTCGGGCGAGCAGGAGTACGTCGTCCCCGGGCTCCCCTCGCCGCCCGACACGAGCCGCCTCTCGCACGTCGAGCTCGAGAACCTGCCCGCGGCCCTTCGCCACCCGAGCCCTGCCACGCTTGGCCAGTACGAGGCGGTGCGCCTGTTCATCGCCCGGGCCGTGGCCGTGAAGCCGGACTTCGCGGTGACAAACGAGAACGCCCCCGCGGTCGCGGGCATCTGTGCGCGCCTCCACGGCATGCCGCTGGCCATCGAGCTCGCGGCGGCCAGGGTCAAGCTGCTTGCGCCCGGGCAGATCCTCGAGCGGCTGGAGCGACAGCTCGGGCTCCTCACGTCGACGGCCCGGGACCTGCCGGACCGCCAGCGGACACTCCGGGGGGCGATCGCCTGGAGCTGCGACCTGCTCGACGAGCCCCAGCGGCAGCTGCTCGCACGCCTCTCCGTCTTCCGCGGCGGCTGGCACCTCGAGGCCGCCGAGGCCGTGGCCGGGGCAGGCGGCGGGCCAGCCGTGGATGTCCTCGACGGGCTGGGGGCCCTCGTCGACCAGAGCCTGGTCCGCCACGCCGACGAGCCGGACGGCACGCCGCGCTTCGACATGTTCGAGACGATCCGAGAGTTCGCCGCCGAGATGCTCGATACGGGCGGGGACGCGGACGCCGTCCGGGCAGCCCATGCGACCGTCTTCCTCGCCCTGGCCGAGAAGGCCACCGCGCTGCTCCACGGGGCGGACCAGCGCACCTGGCTGGATCACCTCGAGCGCGACCACGACAACCTGCGGGCCGCGCTGGCGTGGTCGATCGAGCTCCCCGCGCCCGAGGTCGCCGTGCGCCTCGTCTTCGCCCTGTGGCGCTTCTGGCAGCAGCGTGGCTACCTGGTGGAGGCCCGGCACGAGCTCGACGCGATGGCCGCCATGGGCTGGGACCTTCCGCCGACGCTCGCGGCACGGTTCGCCGAGACGTTCGGCGGCGTCACCTACTGGCAGGCGGATCTCGCGGTCGCTGCGGCCTGGTACGACGCCGCGCTCGCGATCTGGCGCAAGGAGGCTGTCGGCGGTGCCGAGACCGCTCGCCGCGAGCTCGCCAACGCGCTCTACAACCGCGCCTTCGTGATCGTGGCCGCCGAGGCCTGGGATCAATCCGACAGTGGTCTGCGCCGGGCCGAGGGCGAGGCGATGCTGCAGGAGGCGCTGGCGATCTACGAGGAGCTCGGTGACACGACCGGCCAGGCAAACGTGCTGTGGGGCATCGGCGGCTTCGAGATCTACGGCGGCAACGCGCCGGCCGCCGAGCCGGGGTTCCGCCGTGCCCTGGAGCTGCACCAGGCGGCCGGGCACAAGACGATGGAGGCCTGGTCCTTCCACATGCTGGGCGTCACGCTCATCGCCCTGGACCGGATCGACGAGGCGGCGACCACCGCCCGCCACGCGATGTCGCACTTCCGCGACGCCGGCGACGTGGGCGGGATGACGCTCTCGTTCGACTCGCTGGCCGCGGCCAGCGTCGGGCAGGGCGACCCGGCCCGGGCCGGGCGGCTCTGGGGAGCCGCGCGGCAGCTGGAGCGGGCCAGCGGCACCGGGCTCGCCCGCTGGGACGAGACGGTCTTCGAGCGCCTCCCCTACAGCCCCCGGCGGGCGTTGGGCTCAGAGGAGCTGGAGCGCCTTGGCGCCGAGGGGGCCGCCCTGCCGTTGGCCGACGCCGTCGCCTACGCCCTCGGCGAGGCCGACCCGTTCAGCCCCGTGTGACCGATCGTCCTCAGGCGGCGAGGCCGGCGGCGATCACGGTCGCAAACGCGACGATGATCGCGTTCCCCAGGAGGACGACGCCCAGGCGGAGGCGCGCCGAGAGGCGCTGGTGGAGGAAGGCGCCGAACGCGGCCAGGAGGGTCTGCCAGGCGAGCGACGCCAGGCAGGCGCCGGCGACGAAGGCAGCCTTCTCGGCGGGGCCGGCCCCGGTCGATCCGAGCCCGAGGATGAGGGCCGCGAAGTACGTCACCGTCACCGGGTTGAGCAGCGTCAGCGCGACGAAGACGCCGTACGTGCGGACGGCCGAGCCGGCGCGCTCGGCGGCCTCCACGTCCGGCGGGACGGTGGCCGCGGCGACGGCCGGCCGCGCCGCGGCCCGGAGCCCCATGAGGCCGCGCAGGGCGATCGCGACGAGCACGACCACGGCGAGGACCCGGAGCGCCCGCTCCCACGGGGCGAGGACGGCGGCGAGGGCCGCCCCGAAGGCTGCCGCGACGAGGGCGTAGATCCCGTCAACGGTTGCCGCCCCGGCCCCGGCGGCCGCCGCCAGGCGGAACCCGCGGCGCAGCCCGGTCTCGACGATGAGGATGGAGATCGCGCCGACGGGAATGGCGATGCCGAGCCCGGCCGCGGCCCCCGCGAGGAATGCCGTGATCACCGGCGAACCCTAGGGGCCGGGACGACCCGCCGTCAACGCGGCGGCGGGCCGGCCGCGCCCACGCCCGCTCCGGCGGCGGCCCCCGCGGCGCTACCATGCAGCCGTGGAGACGAGCGCCGCACGCGACACGCCCGCGGCCCGGCCCGACGCGGCGGTCGCCCACGCCGGTCACGCGGGTCCTGACAGTCCGCCGCCCCTTCCCGGGGAGGCGTGACCGCGCTTCGGCGCTACGCCCGGAGCTTCACCGGCTTCGAGCGCGACGCCCGGATCTTCCTGGTCACGACCCTCGTCTACGGAGTCGCCCTGAGTCTCTGGTGGGTCGACTTCAACCTCTACCTCGTCGCCCTCGGCATGGACCCCGCCTTCATCGGCATGGCCGCGACGGCGAGCTCGGCCGCCGGCGCCGTCTTCGCCTTCCCGGCCAGCATCCTCTCGGACCGGATCGGGCGCCGGCTCGTGCTCGCGCTCGGCACCGGAGGAGCGACGCTGGGCATCCTCGGCCTGCTGCTGACGACGGAGCCTGCGGCGATCCTCCTCCTCGCGGGCGTCGTGGGCGCCGCCAACCAGTCCTTCTTCGTGGTCCAGTCGCCGCTCCTGATGGAGCGGAGCCGGCCCGAGCACCGCAACGAGCTGTTCAGCCTGCAGTTCGCGATCTCGAACGTGACGAACGTCGGCGCCGCGCTCCTCGGCGGGGCCATCGCCGCGATCCTCGGCTCCGCCGCCGGCGCGGGGGCGGGCGACCCGTCGACCTACCGCGTTCTGCTCGTGCTCATGGCCGTCTCGGCGGCCGTGGCGACGGTGACGGTCCTCGCCCTGCGGGACGACCGGCCCCGCCGCCGCCGCGACTGGCAGACGCTGGAGCAGCGTCCGCTCGACAGCTGGGCGGGCGAGCCGATCGCGGCCCGGCCCGATCGCGGCCCCGTCGCCGGGCGACGATCGCCGCGCCTCGGGATCCCGCGCCCGTCGGACGCCCGGACCTTCTGGCGGCTGCTGATCCCCGGGTTCCTCATCTCCCTGGGCGCGGGCCAGGTGATCCCGTTCCTCAACGTCTTCATCGAGGGCAAGTTCGGGCTCGACCTCGCCGCCCTCAACGTCATCTTCGCGATCACGAGCCTGGGCACCGCCATCGCGATCATGCTCCAGCCGGCGCTTGCCCGGCGCTTCGGCAAGGTCGGCTCGGTCGTCCTCGTCCAGGGCACCAGCATCCCGTTCCTCGTGGTGCTCGGGTTCAGCCCGATCCTCTGGACGGTCATCGTGGCGATGGCGGTCCGGAACTCGCTCATGAACGCCGGCAACCCGATCGCCAACGCCTTCGCGATGGAGCGCCTGCGGCCGGGCGAGCGGGCGACCTATGCGGCGTCGGGCAGCCTCCTGTGGTCGCTGGGCTGGGTCATCGCCGGACCGTGGTACAGCATCCTCCAGACGTGGCTCGGCTTCGAGGCCGGCTACACCGTCAACTTCGTGACGATCGTCGTGCTCTACTCGCTGGGCACCTGGCTCTACTGGCACTGGTTCCACGCGGTCGAGGACCGGGGGCCCGGCGCGGTCGAGCGGGTGATCGCCTGAGCGACGGCTCGGCGAAGCGGCCCCCGGGTCGGGCCACGCCGCCGGGCGCGCCGCCGCCGCCCCGTGGCGCCCCCGGGAGGCTATCCTCAGAGGACCATGGCCGAGCAGCAGCCGCCCGCCGCTCCGTCCCCTGAGCCCGGCGCCGGGGCCGCGCGCGCGAAGACCGGGATCCCGCGCAACCCGGGTCGGCATGACCTGGGGATGAAGGCGACGCTCCTCTTCCCCGACCAGGAGATCGTGCGCCGGTACTACGTCCCGCTGATCTACACGGCCTGCCGGACGTGCTACAGCGAGCTCGAGCCGGGCGAGATCTTCCGGCGCGCCGAGGCCGGCGAGATCGACCCGGCGAAGATGCAGAAGCTGATCAGCGGGGTCATCGAGAGCGGCCACGGCAGCACGATCGAGCACGTCGTCTTCACCTTCGGGATCAGCGGCGTGAGCCGCACGCTGTCGCACCAGCTCGTCCGCCACCGCGCCGGCGTCGCCTTCGACCAGCAGAGCCAGCGCTACGTCGCCTTCAAGGCCGCCGCGACGATGCTGCCCGGCACGATCGCCGACGGCGATCCGGGCCTTCGCGCCCGCTTCGAGGAGCAGGTCGACGGCTCGCTCGAGCTGTACGGCGAGCTGCTGGCCGCCGGCATCCCCGGCGAGGACGCCCGGTTCGTCTTCCCGAACGCCACCCGGACCAACCTGGTGATGACGGCCAACCTGCGGGCCCTGATCCACATGGCGGGCCTCCGCCTCTGCACGATGGCCCAGTGGGAGATCCGGCGCCTCTTCCAGCTGATCCGCCACGAGGTCTTCGCCGTGAGCCCGTTCCTCGGGAGCTTCCTGGCTCCCAAGTGCGTGCCCCTCGGCTACTGCGACGAGATGGGCAACCGCGACGAGCACTGCCCGATCCGCCCCCACAAGGATTCGGTCCTCGCCGCGTGGGCGGAGAAGGCGGCGGCGGCGAAGGCGATCGGTCGGTCGCTGCCCGTCGTCGACCGGTAGGCCGGCGGGCGGGAGCCGGGCGATGCCGATCCGCATCCAGTTCGATCGGATCCCTCCCGGCGCGGAGATCGGGCCGCACCGGCACGGCGTCGAGACGCTCGTCTACCTCGCGGCCGGGGAGGTCGTCTTCGAGCACGGCCCCGAGCTGCGCCGGCGGACGGTCGTCCGCGCCGGCGATGCCCTCTACGAGGCGCCCGCCGAGTACCACCTGGTGCGCAACGAATCGTCCATCGACGCCCTCGCCCTCCTGGCCGCGGTCGAGGTGGACGCCGACCGGCCTGGCGACGTCCTGAAGACCTGGGCCGCGGAGGGCGAGCCGGTGCGACGACGGGAGAGCGCCCGGGTGGTGGAGCAGCCCGGCATGCGGACCCGGGTGCTGGTCGAGCCGGGCGACTTCGGCACCCACGCGTTCTCCCTGGGCGAGGTGGAGATCCAGCCCGGCGGCGGCACGGGCTGGCACCGCCACCAGCGGTCGGAGCACGTGATCGTCGTGTTCGAGGGGCGCGGGACGGTGCGCATGGGGTCGCTCGAGGAGACGCTGGAGCCGCTGCGGGGCGTCCGCGTGGAGATGGGCCTCCCGCACGCGATCACGAACACCGGCCGCACGACGCTGCGCTACTACGTCTGCTCCACCCCGGCGGCCGATCCGCTCACCGGCCGCGAGGACGTCGACCCGCCGACCTGAGAGCGGGGCGAGGGTGGCGCCGCGGGGGGGTGTCGAGCCCACGCACGACCGGGACCGGTCGTCGGCCGCTGGCGCCCGGGCACGCGATCGCCGGGGCACGCGACCGCCGGGGCACGCGACCGCCGGGCACGCGAACGCCCGGAGGAACCGAGATCCCGAGCGGCCCCTTGATGTGATCGCAGCGCCTCTCGGAGGGAGAGCCCCGGGATTGCTCCCGGGCTTCTCGTCGGACCTCGTTGATGTGATCGCCGTGGTCTCGACTCTCGCGGCCCCTCCGGGCACGACAAATCATGACCGGACGGTGGAGCGGCGGCAACGGGGTTATCCACGAATGTCGGGGCACCGTCGGCTCCCGCGTCCACGGGATTGTCCCCGTGTGGAGAACCAGTGGACAACCGCGAGCCGCGGACCGGGGCGACGGCCGCCGGTCGGCGCCTGCCCGGGCGCGGCCGGCGGCGCGCGGAGCCGCATCCGCGGGAGCCGGCGGGCCCCGCGCCCGGCGATCAGCGGGCGCGGGCGGCCACGGCCGAGACGACGACCGTGCCGGCAACCCGATCGTGGAACGCCCGGCGCAGGGGGTCGGCGACCGCGGAGAGGAACAGGAAGCCGGACCAGCCGACGGTGATCGCGGCGACGACCTCGATCGGGAGCGCGCCGGCCGACCCGAGCGAGCCCACGCACAGCGGCAGGAGCTCGAGGACGGCCCAGCGGACCGTCGCCACCTGGGCCGGGACGCCGGCCCGGCCCGGATCGGGGCCCGCGGAGCGCCCACCGTCGGGTGCCGCCAGCGCGGCCGATCCCGCGGCGCGGACGGCCACGCCGCAGATCCGCTGACCGGGCGTCATCCCCCAGCGCACCCAGGACCCGGCGTAGTACGCGAGGTCCGTCAGCAGCGTCAGGGCCAGCTCCAGCGCGACCCGCGGGGCGTCGATCGCCACGACGACGATCCCGGCACCGCTCGGGTCGGCCGCGACGAGCGGGCCGAAGACCGCGTCGAGCACGACGCCGTAGAACACCCAGGCGGGGACGAGGACGAGGCCGTCGATGACGTAGGCGACCACCCGGCGGCCGAGCGACGCCGCGGGCGCGGAGACGCCGAGGGCCATCGCGCCCCTCAGCCGCCGATCGCGAACATCTCGACCCGCGGCAGGTCGGCCGTCCCGGCCGCCCGCAGCTCGGAGTAGCGGTCGGCGCGGAGTGCCCACACGGCGCGGATCCGCTCGAGGAGCTCGTCGTCGGTGGCCCCGGCGCGCAATGGCGCCTTGAGGTCCGCGCCGCGGGCAGCGAAGAGGCAGGTGAAGAGCTCCCCGTCGGCCGACAGGCGCGCCCGCGTGCACGCGCCGCAGAAGGGCTCGGACACCGACGCGATGACCCCGACCTCGCCGTCGCCGTCGCGGTAGCGGTACCGCCGGGCGACCTCGCCCGGGTAGCCGGCCGGGAGCGCCTCGAGCGGCAGGGCGGCGTCGACGCCGGCCAGGATCTCGGCCTGGGGCACCACCTCGTCCATCCGCCAGCCGTTCGTGTGCCCGACGTCCATGAACTCGATGAACCGCAGGATCAGGCCCGCGTCGCGCGCCCAGCGCGCGACGGGCAGGACGGACTCCTCGTTCACGCCACGCCGCACGACCATGTTGACCTTGATGGGCGCGAGCCCCGCCTCTCGTGCTGCGTCGATGCCGTCGAGGACGCGCGCGACCGGGAAGTCGGCGCCATTCATCCGGCGGAATACCTCGTCGTCGAGCGAGTCGAGGCTCACGGTGACCCGGCGCAGCCCGGCCTCGGCGAGCGGCGCGGCGAGGCGACGAAGGGCGGAGCCGTTGGTCGTGAGCGTGAGGTCACGGACACCGTCGATCGCGGCGAGCATCCGGACGAGGTCGGGGAGGTCGCGGCGCACGGTCGGCTCCCCGCCGGTCAGGCGCAGCTTCTCGACGCCGAGCGCGACGAAGATCCGGGCCAGCCGGGCAACCTCCTCGAAGGTGAGGATCTGCTGGCGCGGCAGGAAGGCGTAGTCGCGCCCGAAGACCTCGGCCGGCATGCAGTACGTGCAGCGGAAGTTGCAGCGATCCGTGACCGAGATGCGCAGGTCGTGCATCCGCCGCCCCAGCCGGTCGAGCGGAAGGGGTGCCGTGCTCAGCGGCGTCGGGGCGGGCGCGGGTGCCGCCGTGGCGGGCTGCGGATCCATGGTCGGCACATCGTAGACGCGACGGCCCGGGGGCGCCCGACCGGCCCGGGTGCCCGCGCGGTGACGGCCGGCACTGGGCCGGTGCACCCCGACACCGCCGGGACCCCGCCGGTACCACCAGCGGTGCCCGCTGGTACCACCAGTCAACTCCACCGCACCGCTCCCTGCTCCTAGGATCCGCCTCAGGCGTCGTCGGCGACCTGGCCGAACGCGCAGCAGGGGACCGAGCAGCATGGCGACAACCGATTCCCGTACCGGATTCCGGCTTCCGTGGAGCACGGATCGCGCGGCGTCCCGGGACGCGTCGGCCGTTCCCGTCGATGAGCTCGCCACCGCCGCGTCCGCGGACGTCGATGGCAGCCCGACGCCCACGCTCGATCCCGGCGATCCGGGCGCGCCGGGCGCAACCGGGGACGGCCCGGAGGGCCGCGAGGAGGAAGCGGTGACGATCCTTGCGCCGGACCCGGCGTCCACTTCCGCCGAGGCCGAGGCCGCGGCGCCTGCGTCCGATCCGGCGGAGGCCCCGGCCGTCGCGACGGCCGGGCAGGCGCCGGCCCGCGGCGGGCACCCGGATGCCGCCCTGCACCGGCGCCCGACGAAGTTCCTCGCCGACCTCATGCTGGCAATGCACGCGGCCGCCGAGCAGGCGCGCACGGCCACGCTCGACCAGTTCCGCGGCGACGGAGCCGGCGTGATCGAGCAGATCCACACGCGGTCCGCGTCGGGAGCCACCGAGCTCCGCCGCCACGCCGACAATGACGTCGCCGCGATCAAGGACTGGTCCAAGGCGGAGATCGCCCGCATCCGGGACGAGACCGAGCGGCGCATCGGCGCGCGCCGCGAGCAGCTCGAGGGTCAGCTCGAGCGGCACGCGGCGCTCGTCGAGCACGAGATCGAGAAGGTCCGCGGGCGCCTCGCCTCCTTCGAGGCCGAGATGGGGCAGTTCTTCGACGACCTCGTCAGCGAGGAGGATCCCTCGGTCTTCGCGGCCCACGCGGCCGGCCTGCCGGAGCCTCCCACGTTCGAGGACCTCGACGACGACGCCATGACCGCGCTGCTGCGCGAGCCGGGCGTCGGCGTGCCGGAGCCGGCCGTCGCCGTGTCACCATGGGCCGACGTCGAGGCCCCGGCCCTGCCGGAGGACAGCGCCGCCACCGACGATTCGTGGGCGCCCCCCGAGGTCGGCACGGACGGCGCCGCGCAGGACGCGCCCGGCGACCGCGAGGCCGCCCTGGCCGCGATCCGGGCAGCTGCGGAGGCCGCCGCCGGGCTGGGCGCGACGGAGGCGCTTGCCGAGGCCGCCACCGGGGCTCCGGTCGAGGCCGCCGGCGACGCCACACCACCTGATCTGGCGGCCCCCGCCGCGACGGAGCCCGAGGTCGACCCGCGGCTCGCGATGCTCGGCCTCACGCCCGACTTCGCCGCAGCCGAGATCGCGGCTGTCGAGATGGCCGCGGCGGAGGTCGAGGACGTGGTCGAGCTGGGCGGCGACGCCCTCGCGGCTCGCCTGTCCGGCCTCGTGCCCGGCGACGCGCCCGCCGCCGAGGTGGCCGCCGTGACCACGCGCGTCGTCGTGACCGGCCTCGTCAGCGTGGCGAGCATCGCCAGCTTCAAGCGGCACATGGGCCGCCTCGCCGGCGTCCGCCACGTCGGCGTCTCGTCGGGGCCCGACGCCGAGTTCGTCTTCGCCGTCGCCCACGATCCCGCGACCTCGCTCCGCGACCTGATCCCGACGCTGTCGGGCTTCGCGGCGCGCGTCGTCGGCGTCGGCGAGGGCTTCATCCAGGTCAGCGCCCAGGACCCCCAGGGCTGACCCGGTCAGCCTGTCCGGAGGAAACGATCATGGCCCGTCCCTCCATCGCGATCGCCCTGCCTCGCGACGAGGCCGATCCGGTGGAGGACGCCCTGCGGGCGGCCGATCTCGATCCGATCGTGGTTCGATGGCCGACCGAGCTGGAGGGATACCTCGCCGCGGGCGGTCACGTCGCCCTCGCCATCCTCGACGGCGAGAGCGCAGACACCACGCAGGAGTACCAGGCGGTCCTCCGCCGGGGCGGCCGCGACATCCCCGCCCTCGTCGTCCTCTCCGGCCACGCGCTCGAGCGCCTGAGCGGCAGCCCGGCGGGCTCGGGCGACGAGTACGTCACCCGGCCGAGCTCGGCCGAGTCGATCCGCTGGCGGGTGGAGGCGATGATGATCCGCCGCCTGGCCGTCGACGACGGCAGCGGGGAGGTCCTCCTGACCGGGCCCGTCGGCCTCGACGACTGGTCGCGCAACGGGACCGTCGTCGCGGTCTTCAACCCCAAGGGCGGCGTGGGCAAGACCACCATCGCCGTGAACCTTGCCGCGGCGCTGACCGCGATGGGCCGTCGCGTCCTCCTCGTGGACGCCGACACGGTGACGGGCCACATCGCCAGCTCGCTCGGCCTGGAGCACGTCCGCACCCTCGACGACCTGCACGAGACCCGCGATGCGGGCGCCGCGCCGCCGGCGACCCTCGACGACGTCCTCGCCGCCCACCCGTCGGGGATGCACGTCGTCGTCCTTGCCTCGAGCCCCCTCAGGGCGTCGGCCCTCGACCCCGTGCACGTCGCCGCGGCGATCGAATCGGGGAGGCGCAGCCACGACGTCGTCGTCGTGGACCTGCGCCCCGACTACGAGCCCCTCAACCGCGCGATCCTCGAGCGCGCCGACCGGATCCTCGTGCCGGTCACGCCCGACGTGCCGGCCCTCCGGGCCACGGTGCAGCTCCGGGACATCGCGGACGAGCTCGGCTTCAGCGCCCGGCTCGCCCTGGTCATCAACCGCGCCAACAGCGGCGTCTCCGTCGCCGACATGGAGCGCACGATCGGGATGCCGGCGCTCGCCCTCATCCGCTCGGCGGGGCTCCAGATGGTGAAGGCCGCCAACGAGGGGCGCACCGTCATCGACCTCTTCCCGAACGAGAAGGTCAGCGAGGACTTCCGCATCCTGGCCGAGCGGGTCGTCGGCGCGCCGCGCGCCCTCACCGCGACGGCGCCGCGGACCGGCCTCGCGGCCATCCTCGGCCGCCTCCGCGAGTCCGCGCCCGCCTGACCGTCAGGGGTGTTCGTTCGGGGGGGCCCCGAGCAGCGCCCGCGCGGCATCCATCGTTCGCCGGTCCACCTGCTCGACGGCGCGCAGATAGGAGCGGTTAACCAGCACGACGTCGACGTCGGGGCCGTTGAGGGGGCGCTCGCCCAGCAGGGCGACCGCCCCCGTGACCGGCACGAAGAGGTCGGTGCTGCGGTCGAGGAGCCGCTCCGGCTCCGAGCCCGGGAAGAGGTAGACCGTCCCGACGATCCGGAACGGCGGCACCTGCAGGGCGACGTCGTAGGGCACCTTGTGCAGCTTGTGGGCGGCCCGCTCGGCTTCGCTGAACGACGGCAGCGACTCGGCGCCGGCGAAGACCACGATCAGGTCGAACGGGTCGACCCGCTCGAGGCCGGGGGCCGGCGTCAGCTCCTCGGAGCCGTCGATGGGCGCCCAGTGAACGTCGCGGATCGCGATCGACTCGCGCCGGTTGAGGACGTCGGAGAGACGGCTCTTGATATCCATCTGCCCCACGAGCCGCCACTCGTCGGTGAGGCCGTCGAAGGGGATACCCCGGTGGCCCCCATCGGCGAGGGCCGGCGCGGGCTCGGACGATGGCTTCTTGGATCCTCGGTGCAGGAAGCCGAATGGCACGTCGTCAGTCCTCCGCCGTTCCCGTGCGGTCGCGGATCGTGTCGACCACCCCCGCGTCGGCGAGGGTCGTCGTGTCGCCGAGCGGCCGTCCCTCGGCGAGGTCGCGCAGGAGCCGCCGCATGATCTTGCCCGAGCGCGTCTTCGGCAGGTCCGGCGTGAAGAGGAGGTACTTCGGCCGCGCGATCGGGCCGATCACGTAGGCCACGTGCTCGCGGAGCTGGACTGCGAGGGCGTCGGAGGGCTCCTGGTCGGCGCGGAGCGTCACGAAGGCGAAGATCGCCTGGCCCGACACGTCATCCGACTTGCCGACGACGGCCGCCTCTGCCACGGACGGGTGATCCACGAGGGCCGATTCCACCTCGATCGTCGATAGGCGGTGGCCGGCCACGTTCATCACGTCGTCCACCCGCCCCAGCAGCCAAAGGTAGCCGTCCTCGTCGCGCTTCGCGCCGTCGCCGGCGAAATAGAGCCCCGGGAAGCGGCTCCAGTAGGTCTGATGGTAGCGCTCCGGGTCGCCGTAGATGCCGCGCAGCATCGACGGCCAGGGCCGGGTCAGCACGAGGTAGCCGCCGCCGCCCCGCGGGACGGGGTTCCCCGCCCCGTCGACCACGTCCGCACCGATCCCGGGCAGGGGGAACGTCGCCGAACCCGGCTTCGTCGTCGTCACCCCGGGCAGCGGGCTGATCATGATGCTGCCCGTCTCGGTCTGCCACCAGGTGTCCACGATCGGCGCCCTGCCGCCCCCGACGTTCGTGTGGTACCAGAGCCAGGCCTCGGGGTTGATCGGCTCGCCGACGGAGCCCAGGAGCCGCAGCGAGGAGAGGTCGTGCCGCCGCGGGTGCTCCTCGCCCTGCTTCATGAAGGCCCGGATGGCGGTGGGCGCCGTGTACAGGATCGTGACCCCGTAGTCCTCCACGATCTGCCACCAGCGATCCCAGGCCGGAGTGTCGGGCGCGCCCTCGTAGATGATCCCGGTCGTCGCGTTCGCGAGCGGCCCGAAGACGATGTAGCTGTGGCCGGTGACCCAGCCGATGTCGGCCGCGCACCAGTACACGTCGTCGGGCTTGATGTCGAAGACGGCGTGGTGGGTGAAGCTCGCCCCCAGGAGGTAGCCCGCCGAGGTGTGGATGATCCCCTTCGGCTTGGCCGTCGTCCCGGACGTGTAGAGCAGGTAGAGCATGTGCTCGGCGTCGACGGGGACCGGGTCGCAGGTGTCCACCTGGCGGTCGATCAGCTCGCCCCACCAGTGGTCGCGCCCTTCCACCATGTGGCAGCCGTCGCGCAGGCGGTTGACCACGATGACGTGCTCGATCGTCGGCGTGCCGGCGACCGCCTCGTCGGCGTGGTGCTTGAGACCGACCTTGCGTCCGCGTCGCCAGCCGCCGTCGGCGGTGATGAGCACCTTCGCCCCGGCGTCGTTGATGCGGTCGGCGAGGGCCTCCGAGGAGAAGCCCCCGAAGACCACGGTGAACGGCGCGCCGATCCGGGCGCAGGCGAGCATCGCGACGGGCAGCTCCGGGATCATCGGCATGTAGATCGCGACCCGGTCGCCGAGCCCCACGCCCAGCTCCTTCAGCGCGTTGGCGGCCCGGTTGACGAGGACCTGCAGGTCTCGGAAGGTGATCGTCCGCCGGTCGCCCGGCTCGCCGATCCAGTGGTAGGCGACCTTGTCGCCGAGCCCCCGCTCCACGTGGCGGTCGACGCAGTTGTAAGCGACGTTCAGGGTCCCGCCGCCGAACCAGCGGGCGAAGGGGAGCTCCCACTCGAGGGTGGTCTCGAACGGCGTGACCCAGCTGATCCGCTCGCGGGCCTGGGCGGCCCAGAACGCCTCCGGGTCGCGCTCGGCCGCCTCGTAGAGGCTGCTCGAGACGTTCGCCGCGGCGACGAAGGCGGGATCGGGAGCGAAGGTCCGCTGCTCGAGCAGCAGGGCCTCGATCTCGGGCTGGGGCATCGTGGGGTCGGACTGCACGCCGGGCTCCTCCGTGGCTCCGCGGGATGGCCGCATCATACGCAGCGGGGCCGGCGCGGGGGCCCACCGGTGCACGGCGGGGCACGACACCCGCCGCGGGCGCGGCCCGGCGCGTCGGGGTGCCGCCAGGGATCGCCGGGCTGCCGTGGGTCCGGGCGGCAGGCGTCAGGCCGTGGCGCCGCCGAGGCGAACGGTCACGGCGGCGGCAGCCTCGCGGGCGGCCGCGACGATCTCGGCGACGCGGCCCGCGGTGACGCGAAAGGCGGGGCCCCGGACGGCGATCGAGGCGACGACGCGGCCCCGGGCGTCCACGACCGGGACGGCCACGTCGTTGGTCCCCTCGATCCACTCCGAGAACGCCGTCGCGAAGCCCCGTCGCCGGACCCGGGCCAGCTCCTCCAGGAGCGCCTCGAGCCCGGTGATCGTGCGCTCGGTCCGGGCGGTGAGGCCGGGGCGGGCGATCCGGAGGACGTCGCGCTCGGCCATCGCCGCGAGGAGGACCTTGCCGGAGGCCACGCAATGGAGCAGCGGCGTCCGGCCCGTCCAGTCGGGGCCGGCGACCATGCTCGGCCCGTCAACCTGGGCGACCGTGACGCAGGCGTCCTCCCGGACGATCCCGAGGGTCGCCGTCTCGCGGGTGGCCCGAGCGAGGCGCTCCAGCTCCGGAAGGGCGATCGCCCGCAGGTCCAGGGTGCGCTCGGCCCGCTCGGCGAGCCGGATCACGGCGAGGCCGAGCCGGTACTTCCCCGACTCCTCGTCCTGCTCGACCAGGCCCCGGCGCTGGAGCGTGGCAAGGAGGCGCGAGGCCGTGCTCTTGTGCAGCCCCAGGCGCCGCGCGAGCTCGGTGACGCCGGCGTCACCGGGGAACTGGCCGAAAGCGAGGAGGAGCGCCGCGGCGCGGTCCACCGAGCGGACCGCGCTCCCGTCGAGGACGGGGCGGCCGAGATCGACGGTGGTCGCGGGGCCGGGCGGTGGAACCTCGGGCGCCCGCGGGGCGGCGATGTCGAGGGCCATCAGCCCGCCCCCGGGCTCGTCATCGCGCCGTACGCGGCCTCGGTGTCGTGGGGCAGCTGCTTGCCCCGCGCTCGGAGCTCGAGCGCCGCATGGAACGAATTGCGGAAGATCGAGACCACGCGGTCGACGATGTCGCCCTGCGCGTGGGCCTCGCAGACGAACCAGGGCTCGCGGCTGTCGGGCTCGGGCATCGCCCCGCGCGCGTGCATCCCGACCGCGATCGCGTCGTACAGCTCGTGGTCGGTCGTCGCCCAGTCGCGGTACTCGCTCGGGATCCGCTCCGTGAACATGATCCCGAACATCGACGGGTGGCCGGTGATCTGGTAGGCGAGGCCCCTGGCGTCGAGCACCTCGCGGAGGCCGGCCTGGATCCGCTCGCCGGTGGCCCG
Source organism: uncultured Chloroflexia bacterium (assembly GCA_963762445.1). Lineage (GTDB taxonomy): Bacteria > Chloroflexota > Limnocylindria > Limnocylindrales > CSP1-4 > CTSoil-043. Next base: position 169,738 of record CAVXLA010000006.1, on the reverse strand, counting down.
GATCGTCTCGAGGGCCGGCGTGTCGCGGAGGATCTCGAGGGTCTTCACGGCCGCCGCGGCGGCGATCCGGTTGCCGGCGTAGGTGCCGCCGTGGCTCACCTTGGACGGCAGCATCTCCATGATCTCGCGCCGGCCGCCGAAGGCGGCTGCCGGGTAGCCGTTGCCCATCGCCTTGGCGTACGTCGCCAGGTCGGGACGGATCCCGAAGTGCTCGGCTGCCCCGCCGCGGGCGAAGCGGAACCCGGTCTTGACCTCGTCGAAGATGAGGAGGATCCCGAACTCCTCGGTGAGCGCCCGCATCTCCTGGTGGAAGCCCGGCCGCGGCATGATCCCCTGGGCATTGCCCAGGACCGGCTCCACGATGATCGCCGCGATCTCGTGGCCCTGGCGCTCGAAGAGGGCCCGGAGCCGCTCGATGTTGTTGTAGCGGGCGGGGATGATGGTGTCGGCGACCGGCCCGGGGATGCCGCGGCCCCAGGTGAGGCGGACGGGGTTGTCGGCGTCGCCGAGGTCGGCCATGTTGTTCGGGGCGACCGAGATCAGGGCGTAGTCGTGGACCCCGTGATACTGGCCCTCGAACTTCACGATCTTGTCGCGCCCCGTGTAGGCCCGGGCGACGCGCATCGCGTGCATGGTCGCCTCGGTGCCGGAGACCGTCATGCGGGCCATCTCGACCCAGCCGGTCATCTCGCACAGGATCTCCATCGCCCGGACCTCGTCCTCCGAGGTCAGGGAGAAGCTGACGCCGCGCCGCATCCGTTCGTTCACGTGGTCGTCGACGCGGTCGTCGCCGTGCCCCAGGATCACCGGCCCGTAGCCCATCCGCAGGTCCACGTACTCGTTGCCGTCCAGGTCCCAGACCCGGCCGCCCTTGCCGCGGTCGACGTAGATCGTGTCGTCGCCCCAGGCCCGGAAGTTCGAGTCGACGCCGCCGGGCAGCGTCCGGAGCGCCCGCCGGTACATGGCGAGCTGGGTGGCGCGGTTCAGGCTCGGGGCAGCGGCGGGATCCGTGGCCATGGTTTCTCCTGGTCGACCCGTCCCGGGTCGGGTGGCGATCGCGCGGGCGCTGCCGCGATCGCGCGGGTCCGGATCACGGGACGGCACGTGGGGACTGTTCCGTCGGACGGAACGGATGACCGCGCGATCGTGCCACGCCTCCCGGGCGCGTGTCAAACGACATTCGCGCCGGATCTGGCTCATCCGTGCGAATTACGTGCCGTCCAGCGCCGTCGCCTGCGATCCCATGGGCGCGGCCCGGCGCGTTGCGAGCGGCGGCCGGGGCCCGCGAGCCCGCCCGCGAGCCCGCGCCCGTCCGCGGGGCCGCGCCCGTCCGAGGGGCCGGCCCTGCCTCCTACCCGGCCGGGGCGACCCAGCGAGGCAGCTCGCGGGCCAGCGTCGTGAGGGGAAGCGCGCCGTGCCCGAGGAGGGCGTCGTGGAACGCGCGCAGGTCGAACGCCGCGCCGTCGCGGGCCGCCAGCTCGGCCCGCAGCCGGGTGATCTCGCGATGCCCGATCTTGTAGGAGAGCGCCTGCCCGGGCCAGGCGATGTAGCGGTCCGTCTCGATCCCGGCATCGGTGGCGGAGAGGCCGGCTCCCTCCCGGAGGAGGTCGACCGCCCACGGGCGCCCCTTGCCGAGGGCGTGGATCCCCGTGTCGACGATGAGCCGCACGGCCCGCCACGCCTGGGCCTCCAGCATGTCGAAGCGCTCCGCGGGGTTGCGGTAGAGGCCCATCTCGTCGGCCAGGCGCTCGGAGTAGAGGCCCCAGCCCTCTGCGTAGGCCGAGCCGACGAGCCGGCTGCCGAGGCGCCGGAACGCCGGCAGGTCCGGGTTCTCCATCTCGAGCGCGATCTGGAAGTGGTGGCCGGGGACGGCCTCGTGGTAGGTCGTGCCGGCCAGGTTGGAGAGCAGGCGCGACGGCAGGTCGTAGGTGTTGACGAAGTAGATCCCCGGCCGGCTACCGTCGACCGTCGGCGGGTAGTAGTAGGCGGGCGGCGCGTCGCGCTCCATGAACCGCTCGACCGGCCGCACGTCGCAGACGGCGCGGGGCAGGCGGCTGAACCAGCGTGGCGCGACGGCGAGCGCCCGTCCGATGTCCTCCTTCGCCCGCGCCACCAGCGCCTCGCTCGACGCCGCCCGGTTGGCCGGGTCGGTGGCCAGGTGGTCGCGGTAGGCCGCGACCGAGCCGAACCCGCCGGCGCGGGCGATGGCGAGCCGGCCCGCGTCCAGGGCCGCCAGCTCGTCGAGGCCGATCTGGTGGACCTCGGCCGGGTCCAGGTCGAGGCTCGTCCAGGTCCGGATCGCCATCCGGTAGCGGGCGGCGCCGTCCGGGGCCGACCAGAGCCCGGGCGCCTCCCGCGTCGCCGCGAAGTACGGGCCCCGCAGCGCCTCCACGTAGCGGGCGAGGGCGGGGTTGACCGCGTCGCGGACGACCACGGCCACCCGGGCGCGACCCGCGTCGTCGTCGCCGGCCAGGCGGGCTCCCGTGACGATCGGCGACTGGTCCGCCGGGATCGCGAGGAGCCGTTCGGCCTGCGAGATCGTGCGCTCGACCACGATCCGCGGGGCCGTCATCCCGGTCCGGCGGGCGTCCTCGAGGAGGTCGAGGTGGGCGTCGATGAACGGGCCGAAGGCCACGAGGCGTGCCAGCAGCTTCTCCAGCCGGGCCGGCGTATCCGCCCGCTGGAACTGCACGCCCTGGGGCAGGAGCGACTGCGGCCCGTCGATCTGGTCGACCAGCCCCACGAGGTCCATCCGCAGGTCGTCGCCCTCGTTGCCCAGCTCGCACACGACCCGCAGCATGTCGTGGGTGATCCGCTCCTCGACGGGGAGGCCGTCGACGGGGATCGCCGCCAGCTCGGCCAGCGTCGCGTCGCGGAGCGCCCGCGCGGCGGCACGTCCGGCGGCCGACGGGTCGTCGAGGCGGTCGTCGAAGCGATCGTCGCCGTAGAGGGTCGCGACCGTGGGGTGCTGCTCCAGGAACGCATCCCAGAAGCGGTCGGCGAGCGCGTTCACGGCGGCGGCGGCGAGAGCGGGCGGCGTCATCGGATCCTCCATGGGGGCGGGGGGATTGGGAGCGGCGGGCGACGGCTCAGGCGGGGAGCACCACGTCGGCGAGGATGCGCAGGGGGAGCTTTCCGTGCCGCAGGACGTCGTCGTGGAAGCGGCGGATGTCGAAGGCGTCGCCCTCGCGGGCCGCGCGCGCCGCGCGGAGCCGCTCGATCTCGCGTCGCCCGGTCATGTAGGCGAGCGCCTGGCCCGGCCAGGCGATGTAGCGGTCGGTCTCGATCCCCGCGTCGGTCGGGTGGATCCCCGCCGCCACCATCGTCTCGAACGCCCTCTGGCGGCTCCAGCCGAACGCGTGGAGCCCGGTGTCCACCACGAGCCTGACGGCGCGCAGCGCCTGGCTGTCGAGCATGCCGAACCGCTCCGCCTCGTTCCGGAAGAGCCCGGCCTCGTCGGCCACCCGCTCCGCGTAGAGGGCCCAGCCCTCCACGTAGGCCGTGCCCTGCGGCCAGTCGCCCAGCGTCCGGAAGGCGGGCAGCCCCTCGAGCTCCATCTCGAGCGCGAGCTGGAAGTGGTGGCCGGGGACGGCCTCGTGGTAGGTGGTGGATGCCGCCGACCAGTAGGTCCGGCTCGGGAGGTCGTAGGCGTTGACGAAGTAGATGCCGGGCCGGTCGCCGTCCACCGTCGGCGGGTAGTAGTACGCCCCCGGGGCGTCCATCTCGAGAAGCGGCTCGACGCGGCGGACCTCGCAGCCGGCCTTCGGCACGCGACTGAACCAGCGGGGCGCCGCCGCGAACGCGCGGGCCACGTCCTCCCGGCAGCGGGCGACGAGCGCCCCGGGGGTCGGCGGGACCTGGGTGGGATCGGCGTTGAGGGCCCGGCGACAGGCCGCCGTGTCGTCGCCGAAGCCGGCCGCCCGGGCGATCGTCCGCCGGCGGGCCTCGATCTCCTCCAGCTCCTCGAGCCCGATCCGGTGCAGCTCGTCGGGGGTGACCTCGAGGCTCGTGTAGCCCCTGACCTTCATCGCGTAGCGCTCCTCGCCGTCGGGCAGGGCGCACAGGCCGGGCACCTCGCGGGTCGCGGGGAGGTAGTCGCGAACGGCATCCCGGAAGCGCGCATCGGCCGGCCGGACGTGGCGTTCCACGGCCTCGAGGAGCAGGACCCGATCGGCCTCGTCGGCCAGCGCAGGAATGGTCACGATGGGCGAGCTGGCGGCCGGCGCCGCGAGAAGGCGCTCGAGCTGGCCGACGACGCGGTCGGCAACCACCCGCGCCGTCGTGAGGCCGGCAGCCCGGCCTTCGGCCAGCAGGTCAATGACGGTGTCGGTCATCGCCGGGTAGGCCGCGAGACGGGCCAGGAGACGCTCGAGCCGCTCCGGCGAGTCGGCCCTCTGGAGCTGCACAAGGTGGGGCAGGAGCGACTGGTGGCCCTGCTGCTCGACGGTGGCCATGAGATCGTCGCGGAGGTCGTCCTCGGCGATCTGCTGGTCCGCGATGAGGACCAGGAGGGCGCGCGAGATCCGCTCCTCCTCGTCGAGGCCGGTCGGGTCGATCGCCACGGCACCCGCGCGCATCTCCTCGGCGAGCGCCCGGCGGGCCGCCCGCCCGTGCGGCCCCGGGTCGTCGAGGCGGTCGTCGTAGCGCGCGTCCCCGTGGATGGTCGCCATCGTCGGGTTCAGCTCGAGCGTCCGCTCCCAGGTGCGGGCGCAGAGGTCGGCAAGGGTCGTCGAGGTGGTCATCCGAGTAGGGTACCGGCGCGGCCGAACCGCCGCCGGGCAGCTGATCCCGCCCGGCACGGTGGGCGGCAGAGCGGGACCGGCCCGGGCACGGCGGCCGTGGGGCCGAGGCGGCGCAGGTCAGGCCTCGAAGAGCGGCAGCTGGTCGGGGTGATCCGCGACCGGGTCCAGGCCAAGGTACGGCTCGAGGTCGCCGAGGGTGGGGCTCGGCCGGGCGGCGAACCGGCGCAGGGCGTCAGTCCGGAGCACGTGCCAGTTGCCGGCCTCCAGCGCCGCCCGGAGGACCGGGGAGTGGTCGACCTTGCGTCGCAGCAGCTCGACCCGTTCCGGCGGTACGACGAGGAAGCGGACGATCCGCTCGTCCGCCGGGATGCCGCGGCCGCGACGCAAGACCGGCTCGCCGAGCATGGCGGTCCATTCGACCTCGAACAGGAAGGTGAAGCGCGGCCGCACGTACCAGCAGCAGTCCACCTGCTCCAGGGCATCCGCGCCGGAACGGCCCAGGAAGCCGAGCGACGGGTCGCGCTCGTCGGCGAGCAGCCTCGCGCCGAGCGGCGCGCCGCCCGCCCGCCGCCCCTGCTCGCGCGGGGAGATGAAGACGTGCACCCGCAGGCGGTGCCCGAGGTCGGCCAGGAGGCCGATCGTGGCCGCGTGCTCGTGGGTCCGGGCCTGCAGGTCGTCGCGGGCGACGAGCCGCCCGCCGCCGGGGGCGGGCATGCCGTAGCTGGCGAGACAGGCGTCCACGAGCCAGGCGTCCGGGGCGTCCGCGCCGACGAACATCTCCTCGACGCGGGCGCGCACCGCGGCCTCCGGAACGGAGGCTCCGCTGCCCAGGAGGCTGAAGACCGCCCACTCGAGCCGGTCGGCGAGCGGCGCGGCCGCGGCCGCCTCGTCGCGAGGATCGCGGAGCCAGAGGCGCCCGCCTTCGGCCGGGGCGATCCTGCGCTGGTCCGATCGCCCGAGCTCGCGCTCGATGAGCTCCAGGAACTCCATCGCGGCTCGGCCTGCCGGGTCTCCCGCCGGAGCGTCGAGGCGAGCAGCCTCGTCGCCCGCCGGGGAAGCGCCTGCGCCCGTCGCCGGGGCGCCGGCGCCCGCGGCAGGCACGTCCCCGAACGACCGGGCGGCGGCCATCGCGAAGCGGCGGAGCTGGCCGCTCCGGTCCAGCGCCACGAGAAGCTCGCCGGCGAGGTGCCGGGCGTCTGCCGGCTCGCCCCGCGCCTGGAGCGCGGCGACCGCCGTCTCCGTCACGACACGGTTGAGCTCCGAGACCGAGAAGCGCCCGTCGATCGGGACGCGGCCGCCGAAGATGCCCGGCGCGGTGATCACGGCGGGATCGCCCGCCCCGCCCGGAGCGGGCGCCAGGGCACGGTTCGCCCGGGTCCGGGGACCTGCGCCCAGCCGGCCGCCGGGCGGGACAAGCTCCACCACGCCACCCGGGATGCGACCCGGCTCGGCCAGGCGCGCGCCGGCGACCCGCCAGCCGGCGACCGCCCCCGCGAGGCCAGTGCCGACCAGGCCGGGCGCCCCGTCCGCGTCCAGGAGGACGATCGCCGTCCCGTTCGGCGCCATCGCCGGGGACATGGCGGCGAGGGCGGCCCGCAGCCCGGCGCCCCGGCTCGGTGGCCGGACGTCCGCCTCGAGCAGGGGCGCGAACGGCAGGAGGCGCGCAGCCTCGCTCCCGAGACCCCAGGCCGTGATGACGAATGCCTCGGCGAGCCGTCCGGGCGTCCATTCGGGCGGCGGCTGCGTCATGACGAGCCGGACCCGCGCGCGCTGGCCAGCCGTGAGCGCCTCGGCCTCCTCGGCGAAGCGCTCGAGAGCGTCGCCCGCGCCGACGCGGAGCGAGATCATCGGCGGACCGGCGAGGACTCCGTCGAGCGGCTCGGTGAGGCGTGCCTGCACGGAGCCGTACGGGCCGTCGTCCAGCGCCTGCACGAACGCCCGGACCAGCCGGTACCCCTCCTCGAACGCCGGCCAGGGATTGCGCTCGCGCCAGCCCGGCGCCCCGGTCGGGCGGACGCGGCCCTCGACGATCCGCAGCGAGCTCGCCCGGCCGGGATAGCCGTTGAGGCGGCTCGCCGGAAGGATGGCGTGGAGGAGGGCCAGGCGGAGCGCGGACGTCACCTGCGAGGCGCGGAGCTCGCCTTCGATGCGGGCCAGGATCGCCTCGAGCCCGGCCAGCTGGCGCGGCGAGTGCAGGTCGAGCAGCTGCTCCAGCAGGCCGCCGGGCCGTGGCGGCAGCGGGAAGCGGCGGGCGATCTCCTCGCGGGCGACCGGATCCTGCTCCGGCGCGCGTGCCAGCTCGAGGTCGGCCTCCTCCGGGGCGGCATGGCGCAGCTCGCCGCCACGGCCTCGCCGGTCCAGGCAGGCCGGGCAGCGGAAGGAGCGCCGGGTCGGCCGGAGGGCGCCGGCTGGGCCCGACGCGCGGCGACCCCGCCCGGCCGGGCGAGCGGCCGGCTCCCAGACGAGCTCTTCGAGCGCGAGCGTGCGGCCGCAGGTCGGGCAGGCGGTCGCAAACCGCTCGTCGATCCACGCCCGGAGGCTCGTCGTCCCGAGCGGCGCGGCGGCCACGGCCTGGAACGCGGCATCGAGATGGCGCAGGTCCGGGGCCCGCACGACGACGTCGGCGAGCAGCCGGGTGAGCGGCGACGTCTCGATGGAGACGGCCCGGCGGCCGAGCGCAAGCGCGGTGCGGGCCACCCATCCGCCACGCCCGAAGAGGTCGATCACGACGTCGTCCGGCGCGGTGGCAGCCTCGATGCGGGCGGCGATCAGCTCGACCGGCGGGGCCGGCGCGAGCCGCGCGAAGATCGGGAGCGAGAGCGGCTCGGCGGGTCGACCGGCGATGTCCCGGGAGGTCATGGGCGAGGATTCTGCCAGAGGGGGCGGGGGCCGCCCGACCGGCATCCGTTGCGACGGCGCGCCGGTCGCCGGCGATCGTGCGGCGAGGGGAGCTCCAGCCGGCGTCCGGACGGGCCCCGGCCGCGCGGACTAGGGCTCCTCGAGCTCGTCCGGCTCCTCCTCGAAGGCCTCGTCCGGGGTCACCTCGGCCGGGATGACGCGATCGAGATCCTCGATCTCCTCGTCCTCGACGTCGTCCTCGAGGTCCTCCTCGAGGTCCTCGTCCTCGCGGAGGAGGGTGCCCTTCGTGTAGGGGCGGAGGTCCGTGGACCGCGCGGCGGTGGGGAAGCTCACCTTGCCGTAGTTGCGGGGATCCTGGTAGATCTCGCGGATGATGATCCGGACGTCCTGCGACCCGAGCGAGGTGACGCCCGCCGCGTACTTGTTGCCGTTGGCGATCAGCTTCAGGAGGCGCGCTGCGACCCGCGGCTCCACCACGCCCACGCGGATCCCGTTCGAGAACGCGATGAGGTGCTTGCCCTCGGCCACCAGCTCGACGAAGTCGCCCGGGTTCACCTGGGCGAGAATCTTGGGGCGGGCGAGCTCCATGAGGTGGGCGAAGCCGGTCTTGCCGGTCTCCTCGACGAAGATCGAGACGGGGGCCTTGCTCGTCGGGTCGGCCGCCACGATACGGTCGCCGGCCTCGACCATGAGGAGCTTGAGGCGGTCGATGTTCCGCTCGGCGATCCGGTTCGTGGGGTCGAGCGCCAGCGCCTTCTGGTAGTGCTCGCGAGCGCCGCCCAGGTCGCCCATCTCCCAGAGCGCCTTGGCGAGGCGGTTCTCCGCCTCGGCGTCCGGCCCGTACTCGAGGAGCTTCCGGTTAGTGTCGGCGGCCTCGTCCCAGCGGGCGGCGGTCGCGCCGGCGATCGCCTGCTCGGTCAGCGTCCGCTTGGTCCGGGAGAGGCTCGGCGCGGTCGGCACCGCCTGCTCGAGCTCGGGGAAGGTCACGGGAAGCCGGGTCCTTTCGGGTCGGCGCAGGGCACGCCGGAACAGGGTTGCGGGAACGGTGCGCGCGACTGCCGTTTGTACACCCCGGGGGTCCCGCCGTCAAACGGGCGCCCGGCCGGGGCGCAGGACCGTGGCATCCGCCCCGGCCGAGACCGCGGGCGGCGGGAACCGGCCGGCCCCCACCGGCGTCTGCGGGACACTGCGGCCCTCCCTGCCGCGTCCCCCAGGAGGCTCCCGTGATCACCAGGCCCGCCGCGTCGCTGGTCTTCGTCGCGCTGGCGACCGTGCTCGTCGCCGGCTGCGGCGCGCCGTCCTCCCCGGTCCCGAGCCGGCCGCCGCCCACGGGCGCGCCCGTGCCGACGCCCGCCCCGAGCGCGACCCCGTCCGCTGCGCAGCTCCTCGTCCGCGTCACGAGCGAGGGCGGCTTCATCGGCCCCGCCGCCACGCTCGCTGCGCTGCCCGCCGTGTCCGCCTACGCAGACGGCCGGATCCTCACCCCCGCCCCGCCTCCGGCAGAGGGGCCGGCGCCGCTCCTGCCCGGCGTCCTGGTGCACGACGTCGGCCCCGCCGGGGCCGCCGCGATCGTCGCCGCGATCCGGGCGGCCGGGCTCGACACGGAGGCCGCGGACGTGGGCGGAATCGTTGCCGACACGGGGTCGACCGTCATCGCCGTCACGCTCGACGGGCGGACGGTGACGACCCGCCTCCGCGGGAGCGGTGGGGGGCCGCCGGGTCCCGGAGGGCCGGGCGCCGGCTCACCCGATCCGGCGGCGGCCGCCGCGGCGGCCCTGGTCGCCCGGCTCGAGGACCCCGGCGACACCTGGGGCGCACCCGCCGCGCCGACGACGACGCTCGAGCCGGCCGGGTTCCGGATCTTCGCCGCCCCGGGCGCACCGCCGGCCGATCCGTCGGCCACCGCGCCATCGGTCGCCTGGCCGCTCGCGACGCCCCTTGCCGGCTTCGGCACGCCCGCCCCGGCGGACCGCGGGATCGCCGGGCTCCGACAGGGCGTCGCCCTCGGTGCGGACGCCGTCACCCTCGCGCCCGTCCTTGCAGCCGCGAGCACGGCGACCGGCTTCACCTCGGGAGGGACGACGTGGACGCTCTACGTCCGTCCACTCCTGCCGGACGAGCTGAACCGCTGACGCCGGTGGCGGCGGGCGGCCGGTGAAGAAACACTCACCATCGGCCTTCCCGGGGCGTAACGTGGCGGCGGTACCGTTTGCGAGGCCCGGGCGCCGATCCCGGGGGCAGACGGAGGTATGCGCGCGTGGCAGCTCGATGAGCCGGCGACGAGGCTCGGTGCGAAGCGGCGAGCTCGGCACCCTGCGCGACGCGCTCGACCGCGGGCGCGAGGCGCCCCGCCCCGCCGGGCCGGTCGCGGCTGCCCCGGCGAGCCAGCGACGACCCCTCGAGCAGGGCCGCCCGGACAGTCGCAGCGAGGCCGCGCCGGACACGTCGGCGGCCGCGCCCCCGCGAGTCGGGGCGGCCGCCCTCCTCCCGCTGCGGCTCTTCCTCGGGATCACCTTCGTCTACGCCGGGCTCGACAAGCTGCTCGACCCGACCTTCTTCAGCGCCACCGACCCGGCGTCGATCCAGGCCCAGCTCGCCGCCTTCGCGCGGGTCTCGCCCCTCGCCCCGCTCGTGCGGCTCAGCGAGCCGTTCGCGGTCCCGATCGGGCTCCTGATCGCCCTCGCGGAGATTGCGATTGGGCTCGGGGCGTTGACGGGGCTCGCCTACCGGATCGCGGCCGCCGGCGGCGCGGCCGTCTCGCTCCTCTTCTTCCTCACCGCCTCGTGGGCGACGCGGCCCTACTACTACGGCCCCGACCTCCCCTACGCCGCGGGCTGGCTGACCCTGGCGCTCGCGGGCCACGCCGGGCTGCTCGTGCCCCGGGTGATCCTGGACCTGGGCCGGCCGGCCGCGGACCGGCGCCGCCGGGCGCGGGTGCCCGGTGCGCCGCCCGCCCGCCTGGATCGGCGCACCGAGCCAGCCGGGGAGACGGGGGTCGTGTCGCGCCGAATCGTGCTCCAGGTCGGGGTCCTGGCGCTGGCGACCATCGCCGTCGCCGCGGCGACGGCGCCCCTCCGCCTCTTCCGCGGCTCGACCGGCGGCGGCACGGCGGGCGCCGGACCGAGCCCGCGGCCGAGCGCGGCGCCATCGAGCGGACCGACCGCCGCCCCGACGGCCGGTGCCTCCCCTGCTGGGACGACGGGTCCCACGGGTGGATCGCTTCCCGTGGCGCGGATCGCCGACGTGACCGCCGGCGGCCTGCCGTTCACCGTGCCCTTCGACGCCCCCGCGCCGCTGCCGGCCGGCGATCCCGCGGTCATCGTCCGGCTCGCCTCGGGCTCGTTCGTCGCCTACGACGCCGTCTGCACCCACGAGGGCTGCACGGTCGAATGGGACGGCCAGGACGGCGTCCTCCTCTGCCCCTGCCACGGCGCCGCCTTCGACGCGGAGCACGACGGCCGGGTGCTGGCAGGCCCCGCCCGCCGGGCGCTCCCGTCGCTGCCGCTGGTGATCGACCAGGCGTCCGGGACGATCTCGCTCAGGGCCTGACGGCCCGTCAGCCCTGCGCCACCAGGTTCCAGAGGACGACCAGCGCCCCGAGCGCGGCCAGCAACAGGACCTCCCATATCCAGCGCGCATCGCGGCGGGTGCCCCGCGGGACGCCGCGATAGGCGCTCCAGAGGTAGAGGACCAGGGTCAGCAACGCGGGGCCCAGGAGGCGCGGCAGGCCCATGGCCCGGAGCGCGGCCGCGGTGATGGCGATCACCGCCGCGTACGAGAGGGCGGCTGCCAGCGCGCCGCGCAACGTGGGCCCCTGCAGGGCCGCCAGCCGGTAGCCCAGGATTCCGGCCAGGAGGCCGTCGAGCGCTGCGAGCAGGACCAGCCCCCCCATGGCCAGGCCGGGCACGGCGATCTCGACGCCCGTCGGCGGCGGCTCCACCAGCGCACCGGGGATGGCCGCGGCGATCCCGGTGAAGGCCAGGAACGCGAGCAGCATGACGAGGCCGAGGAGCGCGGTCCGGTCCGCGGCCGTGGGCCCGCCCGGCCGGGCGAGGATCCGCCGCTCGATCGCGATCGCGGACGCGACGAGGGGCCCCACGACCGCGAGGCCGAGGACGAGGAGGAGGCCGACGGGCACGACGTGGATGGCGGTCACGGACGCGATGCCGATCGCCGCCGGGACGAGAAGCGCCTCCACCGGGACGCCGAGGTCGGCCAGGCCCGGCAACGCGTCGTCGTCGGTGCCGAGCACCTCGAGCGCGGCGAGGCCGAGGGCGCCGGCCGCGAGGAGCGCGGCGGCCCAGAGGGCCGGACCCTCCGCCAGCCGCCCGATCGCGGCCAGGGCGACGGCCAGCGCGATCAGCTCCCAGGACGGGTCGGCAACCAGGCGGCCCGCGGCGGCCAGCCGGCCGGCGGCACCCGGGCCGCCCGGGCCGCCGGCGACGCCCGCCGCTCCCGAGCCGAGCGGCCGCCCGGGCGCCCCGAGGAGGGCCGGGCCGGGGACCAGCGGCCGCCCCGCGCGCCGCGGAGCCGGGGGCAGCGGGTGGCCGGGTGCCCCGGTGGCAAGCGGCGGCGCGGCCCGGCGGAACGGGTTCCGCGGGCGCGGCACCCGGCTCATGGAACGAGGCCCGGGCGGCCCGCGGGGCCCGGGGCGCGAGCCGGCCGGCCGGCGACACGGCCTGGCTTGCCCGCGACCCAGGCGAGCAGCTCGTCCCGCGGCCACGTGTTCGCCACGTCGGCCGGGCCGACCCAGGCGCGCCGCGCCTGGGTCACGCCCCAGGCGATCCCCGCCAGCTCCTCGGTCCGGTGCGCGTCCGAGTCGATCGTGAGCAGGCAGCCCGCGGCGACCGCCAGGCGGGCCCGCTCGGGCGCCAGGTCGAGCCGGTGGTCCGACCCGTCGATCTCGAGGAGCGTCCCGGTGGCCGCAGCCGCGGCGAAGATCTCGTCCCAGGCGAGGTCGAGGTCGTCGCGCGACCGCTCGCCGAGCATCCGTCCCGCGGGATGCGCGATGACGTCCACGTGCGGGCTCGCGATGGCGCCCAGGACCCGCGCGGTCAGCTGGGCCCGCGGCTGGCGCCGGCCCTGGTGGAGCGCCGCGACGACGACGTCGAACGAGGCCAGGAGCGGTTCGTCGAAGTCGAGCGACCCGTCGCCGCGGATCTCCAGCTCGCAGCCGTGGAGCAGCCGGAAGCCGCCCGGCGGCGTGCAGGGAGGGGCCGTCCCGCCCGCCTCCTCGCGGGCGAACCGCGCGTTCAGCCCGGCGATGACGGCGCGCTGGGCCTCGACGCGCTCCGGGGTCAGGCCGCGGGCGATGGCCAGGCCGTGGGAGTGGTCGGTCATGACGAGGTAGCCGTAGCCGCGGGCCCGGGCGGCCTCCGCCATCTGCTCGACCGCATGGATCCCGTCGGACCAGTCCGAGTGAGCGTGGCAGTCGCCCCGCAGGTCGGCGACCTCCACGAGCCGCGGCAGCCGGCCCTCGCGCGCGGCCTCCACCTCGCCCTCGTCCTCGCGGAGCTCGGGCGGCACCTCGGCCAGGCCCAGGAACGCGTAGACCTCGGCCTCGCTCTCGAACGTCCGCAGCTCGGCGTCGGCGCCGGTCGCGACCTCGCCGTCGGGGTCCAGCCGGGCGAAGCCCTTCTCGGACAGGCTCCAGCCGCGATCACGGGCGATCCCGCGCAGCCGGACGTTGTGCTCCTTGCTGCCGGTGAAGTGGACGAGGTACGTCCCGGCCGCCCCCGGCGGCATCACCATCAGGTCCACCTGGGGGCCGCCGGCGAGGCGGACCGCAGCCTTGTGGGCGCCCGCGTTGACGACCGAGTCGACCGCCGCCAGGCCCGTGAAGCGCCCGATGACCGCCGCCGCGTCGTCGGTCTCGACGAGGAGGTCGAGGTCGCCGACCGTCTCGCGCCGTCGCCGGAAGGACCCGGCCGGCTCGACGCGCCGCACGCCCGGGACCTCGGCCAGGAGGGTCGCCACGCCGCCGACGATCCGCTCGGCCGTGCCCAGCGTCATCCGCGTCGAGCGGCGGTCCACCGCCTCGAGCCCGGCCCGGAGGCCCGCGATCCCCTTCGTCGTGAGCCCCGGCACCTCGCCGATCGTCCCGGCGCGCAGGGCCGTCCGGAGGTCGTCGAGCGTCTCGATGCCGAGCCGCTCCCAGAGCAGGCGCACGGTCCTGGGCCCCACGCCGGGGATCTCGAGGAGCTCGACCAGCGTGGGCGGGACCTCGCCGCGGACGCGGTCGAGGAAGCGCAGGCGGCCCGTCGCCGCCAGCTCCGCGATCTTGTCCGAGATGGCGCTCCCGACCCCGGGGATCGCCGGCGGGCGGCCGTCACGGTAGGAGCGCGCGACCTCGTGAGGGCTGTGGGCGATCGCGTCGGCGGCCCGGTGGTAGGCGACCGTCTTGAAGACGAGCTCGCCCTTGATCTCGAGGAGGCTGCCGATCTCGTGGAAGACCGTCGCCAGCTCGGCGTTCGAGAGGAGCGGCGCGGCTCCCGGGGGCTGCTCGGCCATCCGGCCGAGTATCGCACGCGGCGTCAGGCCGCCTCGACCCGGTTCCGCCCGAAGCGCTTGGCCCGGTAGAGGGCACGGTCGGCGGACTCCACGAGCTCGGGTACGCGGTCCGCCCCGCCCTCGCCGACGGCCGCGCCCACCGAGACCGTCACCTTCTCTACGCCGACGGCTCGCAGGTCGAGGCGCTCCACCGCCTCGCGGATCCGCTCTCCCACCTCGAGGACGACGGCCCGTCCCGGGTTCCGCAGGAGGACCACGAACTCCTCGCCCCCGTACCGCGCGGGCACGTCCACGTCGCGGACGGCAGCCCCGATCGTGCGCGCCACCGCGCGCAGGACGGCGTCGCCCGTGGCGTGGCCGTGGCGGTCGTTCAGCTGCTTGAACCGGTCGACGTCGACCATGAGGATGCCCACCGCGTCGTCGGCGCGGCGGCCCTTGCCCAGGAGCTCCGCGTACTCCTCGAAGTAGCGGCGGTTCGGCAGGCCCGTGAGGGCGTCGGTGGTGGCCGCCGCCTCCGCCGCGCGGTGCGTCTCGGTGCGGGTCAGCGCCGCCGAGGCCTCGACCGCCGCCGCCTCCAGGAGCCGGCGCGAGGCGTCGGACCAGGGGTCCGCGCGGCGGCGGGAAACCAGGATCGCGCCCAGAAGCTCGCCGTGGGCGAGGAGCGGCGCGGCGAGGACGTTCGTCAGCCCGAAGGCGCGCCGGACGCGGGCAGCGATCTGCTCCGCGGACCTGTCCCCCGGGTCGTCGAGGTCCATGGCCGGCAGCACCGCCTCCGCCTGGGGCGCCCCGGGTCGGGTGGGGACGAGGGTCGCGTCGAGGATCGGCGCGCCCGGCCGGCGCCGCACCACCACCAGGTGGTCTGCCTCCGTGCCGGGGCCCAGCTCTCCCATGATCGCCTCCACGATCGCGTCGGGCGAGACGGCCCGCGAGAAGCCGAGGAGGATGCGGGCGAAGTTCGCGGCCTCCTCCCGCCTCCCCGCCTCGCGCCGCTCCACGCTGCGGCGGGCGAGGGCCGCCGCTCCGGCGACGGCGGCCACCGCGACGACCACGGGCAGGGCGAGCGGGAGCGACGGCAGGAGGATCCAGCCGAGGACGAGGGCGGCGAGGGCGGCGATCGACCAGGCAAGGCCGGTCCAGGCGAGCCCGGCGCGGGCAGCGAGGGGATCGGCGGGCGCGGGATCGGGGGGCCTCGCGCCCGCGGGCGTCGTGGGCGCGCGCGTCGGGTCGTTCACGGTCGCCGCACAGCATGGGGCGGGCGGGCCCGTCGCGTCCAGCGGCCGCTCGGCGAGCCCTCCGGCGCGCCGGCGCCGCAGTCGGAGCTTCGGGCGCCGCGGCCACGTCCGGCGCGGCGGCCGCGGTCGAACCAGCGCTCCGAGGCGGGGCTATACTCGCGACGCCCGTTGGCGCCACGCGCCCGGGGCCATCGTCAGCCGCATCGGAGGATTCCTCCCCCGTGGAGCCCGGACCCAGTCGTCCCGGCGCTTCTGGCGCCGGGAATCCCTGCGAGGTCCGCCCCGTCCGCTGAGCGGCGCGGCGCGGCAGGTGCCCGCCCGGGCGCCGCCCGCGCCGGCCACCCGGAGGTGGGGCACGGCCCCGCCCCCGCGAGGTGGCCCATGCTCTTCCTGAGCCAGATCATCGGTCGGCCCGTGCGCGACCCGGCGGGCGAGCCGCTCGGCACCGTGGCCGATCTGATCGTCGCGATCGGCGACCAGTACCCGCCCGTGACCGGCCTCGTCGTCGCCACCGGGCGCCGCAAGATCTTCCTTCCCTGGCGGTCGGTGGAGGACCTCGACGCGTCCGGGGCGCGCCTCCGCGTCCAGACGATCGACATCGGCAAGTTCCGCCAGCGCCCCGACGAGATCCTCCTCAAGGGCGACCTGCTCGACAAGCAGATCGTCGACATCGAAGGCCGCAAGGTCATCCGCGTGAACGACGTGAGCCTCGACCGCGTCGAGGGCACGTACCGCGTCGTGGCCGTCGACGTCGGGGCGGCGGGATTGCTGCGGCGCCTGGGCCTGGAGGGCCCGTGGCGGACGCTCGCCCGGAACTTCAAGCTTCCGGTCCCCGAGCGCTACATCGACTGGGAGGACGTGGACCCGCTGGAGAGCACGATCGCGAGCGTCCGCCTGCGCGTCCCCCACGCCAAGCTCGGCCAGCTGCACCCGTCGGACCTCGCCTCGATCATCGACCAGCTCACGCCCGCGCGACCGGGCCGGCGTCCTGGCCTCCCTGGACGACGAGGCCGTGGCCGATGCCATGGAGGAGATGGAGCCCGACACCCAGGTCGACGTCCTGGAGGACCTCGCCCCGGAGCGGGCGGCCGACATCCTGGAGGAGATGAGCCCCGACGACGCGGCCGACCTCGTGGCCGACCTCGACCAGGACACCCGCGACGTGATCCTCTCGCACATGGAGCAGGAAGAGGTCGCCGAGGTCCAGGAGCTGCTCGGCTACCCCGAGGACTCGGCGGGCGGGATCATGACCACCGAGTTCATCGCCATCGACGCGAACCTGACGGCGACCCAGGCGATCGACCGCCTGCGCGAGCTCGAGCCGGACGCGGAGACGATCTACTACGTGTACGTGACCGACGACGAAGGGCGCCTGGTGGGCGTCCTGTCGCTCCGCGACCTCATCGTCGCCGCGCCGACCGTCCCGATCGGCTCGGTGATGATCCGCGAGCCGGTCGCCGTCGGCGTCCTCGCCGGCCAGGACGAGGTGGCCGAGGTCGTCGCCCACTACAACCTGCTGGCCGTGCCGGTCGTCGACGACGAGGAGCGGCTGGTCGGGATCGTGACCGTCGACGACGCGATCGACACCGTCATCCCGACGGCATGGAAGAAGCGCCTGCCGCGCGTGTTCAGCCGGTAGGCGGGCCGTGACCCAGCAGCGCCGGCCCCGCCTCCGCGCCCTCCCCCCCCTGCCCCGGCTGCCCGCCTGGCGGGTCCGCCTGCTGGCCGTCCTCGCCGTCCTCGGCCCGGGCCTGGTCAGCGGCTTCGCCGACAACGACGCCGGCGGGATCACGACCTACTCGCTCGTCGGCTCCCAGCTCGGCTACACGCTGCTGTGGGTGATCCTGGCCAGCCAGATCGTCCTGTTCTTCACCCAGGAGGTCGGGGCGCGCCTGGGGCTGGCCACCGGCAAGGGCCTCATGGGCCTCATCCGCGAGCGCTGGGGCGTGCGCTGGGGCGCGTTCGCGGCGCTCCTGATGCTCGCCGCCAACCTCGGCTCCACGGTTGCCGAGTTCGCCGGCATCGGCTCGGCGCTCGGCATCTTCGGCGTGCCCCCGCAGATCAGCGCCGGCGTCGCCGCCGTCGTGGTGGTCGGCTTCATCGCCCTGGGCAGCTACAGCCGGGTCCAGTACCTCTTCGTCGGCGTCGGCGTCCTCGTCTCCGGCGCCTACGTGATCTCCGCGATCCTCGCCGCAGCCCGACTGGGCGCAGGCGGCCCACAGCCTCCTCGTCCCGCAGCTCACGTCCTCGCCGGTCTACTGGCTCGCCGTCGTGGGCACCGTGGGGACGACGATCACGCCCTGGGGCCAGGCCTTCATCCAGTCGTACGTCGCCGACAAGGGGCTGCGCCCGGACGACCTGCCGGCCAGCCGCCTCGACGTCTTCTTCGGCGCCCTCCTCACGAACGTGATCGCCGGCGTTCATCGTCGTGGCCTGCGCGGCGACCCTGTTCGCCAACGGTGTCGTGATCAACGGCGCCGCCGACGCCGCGCGGGCGCTGGAGCCGTTCGCCGGGCCGGCGGCCACCGTGATCTTCGCCGGCGGCCTGCTCGGAGCGTCGTTCCTCGGGCTCGGCGTCGTGCCGATGACGAGCGCCTACACGACCTGCGAGGCGTTCGGCTGGGAGACCGGCGTCGACTGGAACTGGCGCGAGGCGCCGGCGTTCTACGGCCTGCTGGCCTTCTTCATCGGCTTCGCGGCGCTCTTCGTCATGATCCCGGGGCTGCCGCTCATCCAGGTGATGTTCCTGGCGCAGGTGCTCAATGCGCTCCTGCTCCCGTTCATCCTGGTGTTCGTGATGCTGCTGGCCCGCGACCGGGAGATCATGGGCGGCCTCGCCAGCGGTCGAGTGCTCGGCACGATCGGGTGGTTGGCCACGGCGCTCCTGGTCCTCCTGTCGCTCGTCCTCCTGGCCACGGCGCTCGCGGGCGGCGCCTGACCGCCTACCCTGCCAGGCGGCCGGGCTCGGCCAGTCGGCGCCGCACCCTGCCCGCCACGCCGCGGCCGCCGCTCCCCTTGACCCGGTAGAGAGCGGCATCGGCGCCCGCGATGAGCGCGGTCGCGCTGCGTCCGTCAGCCGGGAACGAGGCGATGCCGACGGAGGCGCCGACGGGGACGGGCCCGCGCCCCTCCGCCTGGAAGGACCGGTCACGCAGGGCGGCCACGATCCGCTCGCCCGCCTCGTGGGCGCCAGCCGCGGCCGTGTCGGGCAGGATCAACGCGAACTCGTCGCCGCCGTACCGCGCCGGAACGTCGGAGCCGCGGAGCTCGGCCCGGATCTGCTCGGCCGCCCAGCGCAGCACCTCGTCCCCGAAGAGGTGGCCGAGGGTGTCGTTGACGAGCTTGAAGTCGTCGAGGTCGATCATCAGGACCGCGAGCGGCGCACCCGACCGCTGGGCCCGGAGGATCTCCTCGCCCAGGCGCTCGTGGAGGTAGCGGTGGTTGAAGAAGCCGGTCAGCGGGTCGCGGTCGGCGAGGGCCCGCGTCGACTCGTACAGCTGGGCATTGCCGAGGGCCATCGCGGCCTCGTTCGCCATCGCCCGGACCAGGTCCAGGCGGCGGGACTCCAGGTGGAGCGGCCCCACGAAGCAGAGCTCCACCAGCCCGATCGTCTCGCCCTTGGCCACCAGGGGGATCATGACGAGGGCCCGATGCCCGTCGCGGCGCAGGAGGGCAACCTCGGCCGGGTCGGCGGCCGGGTCGAGCGCGTCGGTCGTCGAGATCGTCTGGGTCTCCAGCACGCGCCGCGTCTCCGGGAAGCCGGCCAGCGGGAAGACCGGCTCGAGAGCCTCCATGCGGTGCGGCGGCCAGTAGCCCCGGGTCAGGAGGCGGTCGCCCGGACGATCCCAGGAGGAGACGCCGCACTCGTCGGCCTCGAACGCGTGACCGACGTGCTGGGCGATGAGATCGGCCACCTGGCGGGGATCCAGGCTGCGAGAGAGGGCGCTGCTCATGTCGGCGATCCGGCGGAGGTCCTCGGCAAGGGCCGCCGAAGCCGCGAGCGCGCGCGCCGACTCGACCGCCGTCGCCGCCTGGTCGGCCAGGATCGAGAGGATCCGCACGTCGGCGAGGTCGAACTGGCGCAGGCCGAGCTTCGAGAGGGTGATCACCCCGCTGATCCGGTCGTCGTAGCGCATCGGGACGATGACCATCGATTCCTCGATCTCCTCGGTGCCCGGGATCCTCACCCCGCGCGGATCCGCGCTCGCGTCCGGGACCAGCAACGGCCGCCCGTTCGCGGCGACCCAGCCCGAGATCCCCTCCCCGACCTTGAGGCCGAGATCCTCGAGCCCGATCGTCTCGTAGCCGTGCCCGCCGGCGGCGACGACCGGGACCAGGTCGTCGGGCTCCTGGAGGACGTAGACCCGGCAGGCGTGGTAGTCGACGATGGCCCGGATCTCGTCGGCGACCGCCTCCGCGACGGCGCGCACGGACGGTCGGCCCGCCATGCGCGCGGCGGCGCGCTGCGCCACCTCGAGCTGGGCGACCCAGCGCTCGGTCGCCTCGCGTGCCTCGTCGACCTGCGTCCGCATGGCGCCGAGCTCCGTGGCCACGCGGTCGACGTCGTCGCGACCGCGGCTCAGGCGCACCACGACCAGGCGCAGGGCGAGGCTGACGCCGCCGATCGCGGCGAGCTCGACGATCTCGAGCACGTCCACGTCGGAGGTGACGGCGACCAGCTCCGCCACGAGGGCGGTCCCGAACGTGACAGCGGCGACGACGGCGCCCCAGCGGGCCGGGAGGGTGATGGCCGCGACGATCAGCGGGAGGAGGGCGAACGGGGCGGCGACATGGTCGGACGCGAGGGCGATGGCCCCGAGCGCGTAGATGGCGGTGACCGCTGCCGCCAGGAGGGGGCCGCGGGGACCCAGGATGCTGCCGGTCGGATCGGCGGCGAGCGCCTCGCGCACGAGCGCGGCTGCCCGCGCGGGGAAGCCGGGGCGCGCGGCACGCGGCGGGCGCGGCGGCTGCGGCGGGCCTGAGGGGCGCGCTGCCGGGTGGCCGGGGCGCTCTGCGCCTGCGGGCGGCTCGTCGGTCGCGATGCCGTGGGAGGGGCGCGGGGTCGCGGCCTCGGCAGGGTCGGGCATGCCGCGATCCTCCCATCGCCGGTGCGCAGCCGCGCCGGGGCGGAAGTACCGGGCCGGCGTGCTGCTCGTACCCCGGGAGACGCCCCGCCGGCCGGTGCCCGGGCAGGGCCTCGCCCTCCATCTGGATCTCCCGCATCGCCGTTGCGAGGAGCCGGAAGCCCGCCGGGTCGCGGATCGGAACGTCCAGTCCGGCCCCCGACCACCTTCCTCGCTAATGTCACGCTCAGCGTCACTAACCAGGTTCCTCGCCGACGCGGGGCATTTCGACCGCCGTCGGACCGCCCCCGGGCGCCCGATTCCCTCGCCAATGCGTCGCGGGCGGAGCATTGACGAGGATCGTCGACCCTCCCACGGGCTCCAACCCCCGCCGGGACCATCCCGCCGCGGCCCCATCCTTGTTAGTGGTGCCGGGGCGATCATTAGCCAGAAAGGCGGTGCGCTTGCGTGCCCTGATCTCTCTGCGGTCGTGCATTGCCCAAGAGATGCAGCCCAGGAGACACGACTTGACTTATTAGAATTCCGGTCGTACCTCTCGGCCATGCGCGTCGAGCATCCCGGCCCGCCCTCAGGATCCCGTCGTGACCGGCGCGAGGCCCGCGACGGCGAGATCCGCGTCGTACGCGAACGCCCGCTCGATCCCGTGGCGCGCCGCGAACGCGAGCGTCACGCGGTCCACCAGGCTCGTGCCGCCGCCGATCCGGCGGAGGTCCGCGAGGGACGCCTCGTGAAGCGGCCGATCGACCATCTCAACCCGGATCGCCGGCAGGAGACCGTCCACGAGCGCGGCGACCGCCGCGGCCCCGAGACGCGACCGGACCAGGGCGACGCTCTCGACCACCACGTAGGCGTGGGTCACGAGATCCTCGTCGTCCGGATCCGTCCAGAAGGCGACCGCCGACGCGTGATGCGCATCGTGCCGGTCGAGCAGCGCGAAGAGGGCGCTGGTATCCACGACGACGCTCACCACGGACCCTCACCCAGCAGATCGTCGTGGCGCTCGGAGATGTCGCTCCGGCCGGAGTCGAACGCACCGAGCACGAGGGAGGAGCGAAGACGCGCCGCCCGGCGCGCCTCGAGCTCCTCCGGAAACGTGGCATCCACGGCCTCGCGCACGAGCGCTCCCACGCTCACGTGCCGGCGCGCGGCCTCGCGTCCGAGCCGCGCATGCTGGGAGTCGGTCAGGCCGATCGGAATGCGACGCACAGATGGACGGTACCACATCGGCTCACTCTGATATCACCACGGGGTCAGCGGTGCTCGTGCCGAAGTGTACGTGTGCTCCGATCACCATGCCCTTACCTGCAGCCGGCGCCCGTCGTCAGCGCGCGCGATCGCTGGGCTCCTTGTCCGACGCGGCTCGCCGCCCCTCGCCTGCGCACGGTCGACGGACGGCGGTCGGCCCGCACACGAAGAGAGCCCCCGCCGTGTCGGCGGGGGCTCTCGCTCAGGACCGGGAAGACGCGCTCGGATGCGCGTCGCCGCGCCCCTGGACGAGCGGTCAGCGCACGAGGAAGACCTCGCGCTGGGTGAGGACGCTGATCGACGCGTAGGGCGTCCGGGGCGCGAAGGAGCGGACGTACCAGAGGCCGGCCGCACCGAAGCGGAAGGTGGTCCGGGCGACCGCGGCCGAGTCGACCGCGACGTTCCGCGTGTAGCGGAGCAGCCAGGTCCCGCCCACGCTCTGGTAGAAGCGGAAGGTGATGGTCGAGGGCACGAGGTCCGGGCGCAGCGGCCGGACCGAGGAGCGGAAGGTGATCGACGTCCCGCGGGCGATCGTCAGCGTGCCCGCGTGGTGCGGGAGCAGGTTGACGATCTGGCGGACGCCGACGAGGACCACGTTGCTGGTCGCCGCCGAGAGGTCGGTGGCCCCGGCGAAGCGGGCCCGGTAGTAGCCGGTCACGTACGGCCGGTAGGAGAACGCCGCGGCGCCCGCCGCGTTGGTGGCGAGCGTCGCGATCGTGTGCCACGTGGAGCCGACGGAGGTGTGCTCGAGGAAGAACGTCCGGTTGCCGCCGCCGGCGCCGAACTGGATCGTGAAGCCGACGTTCTCGCTGTACCGCACCATGCTGGTCGAGCGCACGAGCGAGATGACGGCGGCCGGCGCGGTCGCCGTGATGTTCGGGCTGGTCCCGGTGACGCTGCCGGCGCTCGTGGCGATGACCGTGTAGACGGTCCCGGTCGTGGTGCCGACGGTGAACGTGACCGTGGCGATGCCGCTCGCGTTCGTCGTGCTGGTCGCCGCCGAGAACGAGCCTCCCGTCCCGGTCATCGACCAGGTCACGACGACGCCCGACGTCGGCACCGGCGAGCCCGCCGCGTCGGCGAGCTGGGCGCTGATCGTGACGCCCGTGCCAGGGATCGGCGTGTAGTTGCTGGACGTGACGAGGTACTTGCTCGCGAGGCGGTACGTGACCGAGTTGTCGGTGCTCGTCGAGGCCCGGCTCGGGTGGTTGCCGCTGACGCTGAGGGCCCGGTCGGCCGCGATCGTGGCGATGACGGTGCCGCTGGCGGTCATGCCGGAAACGGCAACGGTGTACGTGGACGAGCCGACGCCCGGTCACGACGGCGGTCGTCGCGCCCGCGGTGCCCGTCAGGGTCACGTCGGTCCCGTCGAAGCCGGTCACGGCAGCGCCGAAGACCACCGTGAAGTTGATCGGCGACGTCGCCCGTCGGGTCGGCCTGGCCCGCGGCCTGGTTGATCGTGACCGCGGGTCCGGCGACGGGGTCCCAGGTGACGTCGTGGTCGGTAAAGGTCGCGACCGCGTTGACGTTGCCCGCGAGGTCCGTCGCCTTGCCGGCCGCGATCGAAGCGATCACCGTGCCGGCATCGGTCATGCCGGTGACGGCCACGTTGTAGGTGGTCCCGCCGCCCGTGACACTGGGAGCGAGCGTGCCGCCAGCCGTGCCGGTGATCGTCACGTCGCGCGCTGACGAAGTCCGACACGACGGCTCGTGAAGACGACGGTGAAGTTGATCGGCGTCGTGCCGGTCGGATCTGCCTGCGCCGGTGGCCTGGTTGATGGTCACGCCGAGCGCGGTGAGAATCGTGACCGGGAGCGCCGATCGAGGCGACGCTCGTGCCCGCCAGGTTCGTAGCCTTGGCGGTGAACGAGTATGTGCCCGCGGTGAGCGCGGGGCTCGCGGTGATCGTCCAGACGCCGCTCCCGTTCGCGACGGCCGTCCCCTTCGGCGTCGCCCCCGCGAAGAGCTCGACCGTGCTGCCGGCCGCGGCGAGGCCCGTGATGGTGGGCGTCGTGTCCGACGTGACGTTGTCCGTGCTCGACGAGCCGCGTGTCGCTCCCGGCGTCGAGGTCGAGCGCGGTCGGCGCGCGCCGGCACCGCCGTGTCGATCGTGACAGAGAGGGGCCCGGACGCCGCCGACGGGCCGTTGCCCGCTGCGTCGGTCTGCCGACCGCGGTGAACGCGTGCACGCCAGATCCGACGCGCCGAGCTGGTGATCGTCCAGGGCGTGCCGCTCGCGGTCGCCGTGCCGACGCTGACGGGCGTCGGCGAAGAGCTGGATAGTGGCGTTGGCATCGGACGTGCCGGTGAACGGTGGGCGTCGTGTCGGCGGTGTAGTTGTCGACGCTCGACGTCCCGGTGTCGCTCGCCGCGGTCGAGGTCCGGCACCGACGGCGCCCCGGGTGCGATGTTGTCGGTTGTGACGGTGAGGGCCGCGGACGCCGGCCCGGTGCCGTCGACCATTGCGTCGCCGTCGCCGTGATGAGGTTGGCAGCGTTGTCGGGGATCGCGTACGCCGGTCGTCCCCGAATACGCAGACCGCCGCCGGTCGGCCGACGGCGCTGCCGACCTCGGTCGTCCCCGCCGACGATGATCTTGCACCGTCGAGCCAGCCTCGGCCGTCCCGGTGAACGACCGAGGCCGACCGAGCGTCTTGGTGACGTTGTCCGCGTTGCTGTTGCCGGTGTCGCTTCCGGCCGCCAGATCCGGGGTTCGGCTCTGGGCGCGAGCGGCGCTGCCGCGAGCGCGCGTGCCCGCCATCGGGAAGAGCGCAGCGATCAGCGCGCCGCCGGTCACCAGGGTCGCGAGGCGCACGCGCCATCGACGAACGGGTCTGTTCATGATCACCTCCGTTGTTCCCCCCGACGCCCTTGAGGCCGTGTCGGTTCCCGGCCGCCGGTCGGGCCAGTATGCGCGCACCCGTCGAGGCGCCACACGCCGGGCATGGTCGATGCGCGGCCGCATCCCGGCCAGTGCCGGACGGCCCGCGCTCGCTCCGCCCTCGGGCCGACCCCTCGACCACGGCGCCGGGCCGACCCACCGAGGCGGGCGGCCGCGGATCTACGGGACGATCGACCAGCGCACCCAGGGGCTGGCGCCCGTCGAGATAGTCGGGCGTCGACGCGGCCGTCGCCCGCCAGCGGTACAGCCCGCTCCCCGTCGGCGTCCAGGCGACGCTCGCGCGTCCGGTGGTGACCGTGCGACGGTTGAGCGTCCCGACGAGGCGCCACGAGCGCGAGACGGCGCTCCAGCGCTCCAGGCGGAAGGCGACCCCGACGCCGGCCGCGACGGGGCTCACGGTCGCGACGATCGAGACGCGGGTTCCGACGCGCCCGGCGTGCAGCGTCGATGACCAGTTGAGCCGGACCGCGCGCCGGACCGAGGACAACCGCGTTGGCGCTGCCCGCCCCGTAGCTGCTCGCCGCGGGCACGCGGAACCGGTACTCGGTGGTTGACGACGGCGTCACGCGGGCGGAGAAGCTCCCGTCGGCCGCGACGGGTACCGAGCCCAGGGCAACGGTCTGCAGGGCGCCGACAGGACGCGCTTCGAGCGTGAGCGACGCGATCCCCGTCGGGGCCGTCAGCCGTCCGCTGAGCAGCGTCGTGGCGCCGCGATCGACGACCGCGGGCTTGGCCTGCAGCGTGATCTCCGGCGCTGGCCGGTCCGTGGCGACCCACGAGCCGATGGGGGCGACGAAGTTGCCGGCCACGTCCCGGACCGCACCGACCGAAACCACGTAGAGGCTGCCCACCGTCATGTCGATCGGAGGGGCGGTACCACCCGGCGCTCGGCCCGGAGAGGCCGTACGTGCCCGGCAGCAGCGCGCCGTCGGGGGTCTGGACCACGAGCCCGAACTCCGTCCAGGACGCCGGATCGATCGGCTCGCTGAAGCTGACCGCAATCGTCGGCCGGGGGCCGACGAAGTCCTCGTTGACGGGCGGATCGACGGCGATCACGCTCGGCCGCTCGGTGTCGAGGACGATGCTCGCCGAGGCCGGCGCGGAGGCGATGCCGGCGCTGTTCTCGACCTTCGCCCACAGCGTCTTCGTGCCGTCGCCCGCCGGGAACGTCCACTCGGTCACGGCCCGGTAGGCCTCCCACGGCCCCCACGTCGTCCCGTCGGCGCTGAACGCCATCCGCGCGGGGCCGGAGAGGCTGCCGGACGCCGTCACCGTCGCGGACACCGTCGTGCTGTTCGTGCGCCCGCTGCCCGCGTCGAGGACGACGCTGGCGACCGGAGGTCGGTCCGGGATCACCTGGACCGCGAGCGTGTACGTCCCGACGGCCGCGGTCGCGGAGTTGACGTCCACGTAGAACCGGCCGCCGATCGGCGTCGAGTGGGAGATCGACTCGGTGCTCGTCGGGCCGGTGGACCGCGCGACCACGCCCTGGTTGGTGACGACGGTGGTCGCGGAGCCGTCGAACAGGTAGAGGTCGAAGTCCGTGCCCGTCGGTCCCGAGAGGCTCGCCAGGATCACCGAGCCGGGCAGCCACGTCGAGCCGGTAGACGACGTCGTAGATGTCGCCGCCGAGCGGGCCCGTGGCGACCTGCGCAGGCATCGGGATGCCGGGGATGTCGGACGAGCTGTCCGCCGCGGCGGCGTCCGGCGCGAGGTCGGCCGAGGGCGCGAACCCGAGGGCGACCGCGACCGCGAGCGCCAGCGCGACCCCGCGGGCGGAGGCGAGACGGCGCGACATCGACGGCCGGCGATGCATGGCGTCCATGGCCCGAGTCTAACCCCCAGAAACGAGTCCGGCCCCGGGGGTGGTGCCCCGGGGCCGGACTTCAGGCTTCAGTTGTCATCCGATGGCCGGCGCGAGGCCGGCCATCGGCACGGTCGACAGTTACCTGACGACCGCGGCGAGCGACTTGGAGTAGCTGACGCCGTACGCGGCGCTGCCCGGCCACTGGACGCGGACGTTGACCCACGCAGCAGTGTTGGACTTCCACGCGAACGTCACGACGCCGTTGGCATCGGCCCACGCCGACTTGAGGTACTTGACCGGGCCCCAGATGCCGCCGACCTTGGTGGCAACGAGGACGTTCACACGCTGGCCGGCGAGGGCCGGGCCGCCCGTGAACTTCCAGGTGACGTACTTGCCGACGGTGGTGTACTTCGGGGTCTTGGTCGTGTAGCCGGCCGTCGGGTTGAGCCCGAGCGCGCTGTACGCAGCGATCGCGAGCGCCGGCTTGACGCCGATCCTGCGCGTTCGAGATCAGCGACTGGAAGTCGATCCTGGGTGTTGCTGGACCCGTAGCCGTACACGTTGACCTGGACCGGGCCCTCGACGGCATCGTTCACCGTCGCGTACTTGATGTTCGAGATGACCAGCTTGCCGTTGCCGGTGATCGACTGCTGCGTGACGTAGAAGCTGAACGACTCGACGAGCGTGCCGCCGAAGCCACCAACGAGGCGGTCCTGGCCGTTGCAGCCCTGGAAGGACATCGAGACGGCGTTGACGAGGATCCCGTTGGAGGCCGTCACGATCGGCACGTCGGCCGTGTTCAGGCCCGTGAGGAACGCGTCGAACAGGCTGTTCCAGTTCTGGTTCGGAACGATCTCGACGCAGATCCGCTCACCCTGATCCCTGAGCCCTTGAGCTGGCCGTTCGCGGTCTCCTGGATCTGGATGTCGCCGACCGCCGAGCCGTTCGAGCCGACCGGGATGGTCGGCTGGCTGAGGGCGGTCACCGCGACCTGGTTGCGGAACTGGCGCACCGCGATCTGGGCGCGAACCTCGAGCAGTCATGCTGAAGATGCCGGCGAGATGTCGCCGGTGCGGATCGAGGCAGTGACCGGGCCGACCGGCGAGCCGGCCGGAACGTTGATCTTGAGGCCGACGGTGCCGGCCTCGTCGCCGCTGATCACGATCGTGGATGCGGTCGTGCTCGCGGTCCAGACGGTCCAGTAGTAGCAGGCGAACGGGATAGCCGGCGACGGAGATCGCCGTGCCCTGGACGACGTTGTCGGGCGAGGAAGACGGCCCCCTCGCGGAGCTCGAGATCACCGGCGGTGACCTTGGCCCACGGAGCGGAGGCGAACTGCTCGTTCTCGAACGTGTTGTAGGTCAGGCAGATCGCGAACGTGTTGTTGGAGCCCGTGCCGGCCGGAAGAAGCCGGCGGCCGGCCTCGGCGATCGTGACCTGGCCCGCGGTCTGGTTGTTCTCGCCGATGTAGACGACCGGCGAGGTCGACGTCGCGGTGAGGACCCGACCGACGACCGCATTGCTGCGGGAGGTCGGGACGACGGCGCCGGCGCTGTGCCGCGAGCGTGACGTTGACGGTCGTGCCGATCGTGACCGAGGCGGCGACGTCATAGAAGATCTGCTCGAGGTTCAGCGTCGATCGTTCGGGTTACCAGAACCGTCGACGCGATCCGCTGCCGGCCGAGGTCGACTTCGTGTCGACCGTCCACGTGGCGCTCCTGCGGTCCGCGGAGAGGATGCCGTAGACGTGTCGACGAGCCCGTCGAGGTCGCCGACGCACGAGCAGCCCGTTGCGTCGCCGACGCCGCGGGCGCCGGCGAGAACGTGACGCCAGCCGTCGTGATCGTGAACGTGATCGTGGCGCCGACGCTGAGAAGCCGGCGGTCGCGCTCCGTGACGCTCGAGCTCCTGGACAGGTCGACCCTGGTTGGTCTCGCCCGGGTTGAGGCGAGTCTACGGTGCGGAGCGATGTACGCGAGCGAGTCGGCGACCGTGCCGGGCGACGCCGAGGGTCGTCGCGGTGCAGTTGTTGACCTTCTGCGTGACCACGTCGTTGGCCGAGTGGGTGACGGTCGTCGAGCCGGCGTCACCGCTGAAACCAGCTGCTGACCGCCCGCCAGGGCGCTCGATCGCGGCGTCGGTGATGTCTTCGGGATTCGACCCGGCGATCTTCAGCGGGCGGGCGACGGTTGCGCCACGCCACGTCGTCGAAGGAGCAGGAGCCGGTGTCGAGAGCGATCGCGAAGCTGGCAGAGCCGACGCCGACGGCGCCGACGAGCTTGCCGGTGGCCGTGGCCGTGCCGGTCGCGAACGCCGCGGCGAAGATGCCGCTGTCGTTGTAGACGCAGGCCTTGATCGAGCCCGTCGCGGCGGTCGTGTCGGCCTTGATGCTCGAGGCCGCCGATCGAGATGGACTCGACGTTGTTGCTGTCCGCAGTCCGTCGTCTTGACGGTGAAGAAGTTGTCACCGACGACGAGGGCCGCGAGACCCAGGGAGCCCGGGCCCGCCTGGGTCGGCGGTGCCCGTGAAGTGGACCGTGTTCGCGGTGGCGTTCACACCGCACGCCGGGGGCGACCGTGCAGTCGCCGTCTTGTCCCAGATGTAGACGGAGAAGTTGCCGCCCGCCGGTCGACAGCGTGTTGATGTCGCTTTCGGTGAACAGGAACGTGGCCGCAGTGGCCGACGTGCCGCCACGCGGCACGGTGCCGACGCCGGTCACGGTCGTGGACGCGAGCGCAGCCGGCGCGACGGCGGTAACGAGAAGCGAAGCGAGAAGCGCGGCACTCGTGCCGACGCTGATCGCCTTCTTCATAAGGTTCAAGTGAATTCCTCCCTGGGAAATTCCTGGTCTGGTGCGTTGACCGGGGCTGTCGGCCTCCGGGTTCGGGTCGGTCCCTGGGCTCCTTTCGTCGTGTCGACCGATCCGGCTGTCATGTCCTGTTCCACTGCCTTGCGCAAGGCCCGGAACGTCGCGGCGGGCCCTGCCCGCCCCGCAGTTACGGCAATGTGGGGCTCGGCGCCGCGGACGGCGTCGGGGTGGGGGTCGGCGACGGGCTGGGCGACGGCGGAGGCGTCCGCCGCGGCTTCTCCGTCGGGACCGGGGTGGGAGATGGCGTGGGGGTGGGCTCCGCGGTCGCGCTGGGCGACGGCGTGGGAGCCGGGGTGATCGTCGGCGCCGGGGTCTCCGTCGGGGCCGGGGTGGGCTCGGGGGTGAGCTCCGGCGTGGCGGTGGGTGCCGCTGTGGGCTCCGCCGTGACCACCGGTCCGCTGGTGGGAGCCGGGGTCGGTGCGGCCGTGGGCGGCGGGGTCGCGGGCACGGCTGTCACGACGAGCGTCGGCGCGGGCGTCGGCGTCATGTCGGGCTGCACTGTAGCACGCGGCTGGGGCGCCAAGGCGACCTGGCCGATGTATCCGACCGCCAGCACGAAAGCGCCACCGAGGACGGCCACCGTCACGATGGTCACCACGAGAGTGCCGGTCGTGCGGACCGCGCCCCGGAAGATCTGCGTCCGGAGGTCCGCCAGCCAGGAGCGGTGCTCGTGGCGGCGGGCGCGGTCGCGGAGGGCTGCCGTGAGGATCCGCTCGTCCAGGTCGGGAGCCGGGGCCGGCGTGGGGAGGCTGCCCAGGAGGGCCAGGAGCCGCGTCGCGCCGCCGAGCTCGGCGGCGCAGGCCGGGCAATCCTTGACGTGGGCCGCGAGGCGGGCGGCGTCGGGCCCGGCGAGCTCGTCCACGAGGAACGCGTCGATGAGATGGCGCGCCTGGGCGTGCTCGAGAGGATCGCGACCGACCGGCGGGTGGCTCACATCCTGTACATGGCCCGAACGGTCGAGAAAGTTGCGGCGGGGCGAAAGGTCGGGAGCGCGGCGGCGAAGACCGTGCCGGTTCAGCCCCGGGCGATCCGCTCCGGCGCCGGCCGCTCGGGGACCGGGCGCTCGGCAACCGGGCGCTCCTGGGCGGGCCGGCCCGCAGTCGTTCGTGTCGTCGCTGGCCAGGCCTCGCCGGCAGGTCGACTGCCCGGCGCGGAGACGCCGTCGGTGGATGCATCGAGCTGGCCGGCCAGGGACTCGCGCAGCAGCTTCGTGCCCCGCAGCAGGTTGCTCTTGAACGTGTTGAGGGGCAGGTCCAACGCCCGTGCCGCCTCCGCGTAGTCGAGGCCCATGACGTGGCGGACCACGACCGCGGCGCGGTACTTGAAGGGCAGCGCGGCGATGGCGGCCCCGATCTCCCCGCGGAGAGCGGCAGCTTCGGCCGCGGCTTCTGGGTCGGCGGTGGGGTCGGGGTCGGCGAGCGCCAGGGGGTCGCCTGACCACCCGGTCGACCCGGGCGGCTCGTGCCCGTCGCCGCGGACCGCCGATGCATCGAGCGACGCCTGCGGGCGGGCTCGCTGGCGGCCCGCGGCCCGGCTCGCGGTGCGGAGGGCGATGGTGTTCAGCCAGGCGGCCAGGGACGGGCGGGGCTCGAAGCGCTCCATCTGCCGGAAGGCCGCGATGAACGTCTCCTGGACCACGTCCTCGGCCGCCTCGCGGTCGAGCAGGAGCCGGTAGGCGAGCGTGTAGAGGCGCGGTCGGTGAAGCCGCACGAGGACGGCGTAGGCCGCCTCGGAGCCCTCCTTGCACCGCCGGACGAGCTCTCGCTCGTCCCTGCCCCACTCGTCCACGTCGCTCGTCTGTCGCCCCCGCATGTCTGATGCCGGTGGGTCGTGCCGGACCGCTCTCGCCGGGGCGGGCCCTGCGCATGGGCCGCGTGCGAATCGCGCGGCGCACGCCCATAGAGGCCGTCCCCGAGCGACGGCTTGTGGTGAGTCTGCCACACGGGGTCCAGCGGCGGGAGGTGAACGATGCGGTACGCGGGGCGGGACGCGGGCGAGACGCGGGCAGGCCGCGTGAAGCGACGGTGAAGTCCGCGGTGGCCGGCCGTGAAGGGGCGCCCGCGAAGATCCGGGGCGTGATCGACCAGCAGATCGGCGCCGTGTTCCGCGCCGTCCGAATCCGCCGCCGCATGCGCCAGGAGGACGTTGCCGCAGCCGCCAGGGTCGCCCGCTCGTGGGTGTCGAGGGTCGAACACGGACGGCTCAACGGCCTGACGGTCGATCGCCTGCGGGCGATCGCGGCCGCGCTGGAGATCCGCATCGAGATCGTCGCCACGTGGCGCGGCGCTGATGGCGCCCGAATCGTGAACGAGCGCCACTCGCGCATGCACGAGCTCATCGCGGCCCGTCTCTCGCGCCTGCCTGGTTGGGAGATCGCGCCGGAGGTGTCCTTCTCGCGCTACGGCGAGCGCGGAGTCATCGACATCCTTGCCTGGCACGCCGCGTCGAGGACGCTCCTCGTCATCGAGATCAAGACCGAGATCCCGGACCCCGCGGGTCTCGTGGCCCAGGTGGACCGCTACCGGCGCCTTGCGCCGGCGATCGCGCGCGAGCGCGGATGGAACCCGGCCGTCGTCGCGACGTGGGTGCTCGTCGGGAACGCCGACATGAACCGCCGCCAGCTGGCCCGCCACCGGACGATGCTGCGGAACGCCTTTCCGCTCGATGGTCGCGCCTTCCGGTCCTGGCTGCGCGACCCGGCGGGAGCGGCCGTGGCCGGCGCTGAGGGTACGGCCGGGAGTGGCGTGATTGGCCGGGCGCAGGGCATCCGCCACGCAAGCGGCCTCGGTTTCCTCGCTATTGATCACCGGGGTACCACTAACGGCAGCCTTGCCCCGACGCGGCGTGTTCGACGCCCGACAATCCTCGTCAACGCCCGCGAGGAAGCACATGTGCGAGGAAATCGGGCTCCAGGTGCGCCCGCGACGGCCCGGATCGGCCTGGGGGACGCCGGAGAGCCGCGGTAGTGGTACAGGGCGTGCCATTAGCCAGGATCGCGACGTGCTCGGACCGCGCGAGGGGCCCGGCGCCCAGCCGCCCCCGCCCCCGGGCCGCCCCGCCCCGGGCCGGCCGCACCCCGGCACCCGACCGCACCCCGGCACCCCGGCACCCGACGCCGCCGCCCCCGCCCGGGGCCGTGCGAGGGTCCGGCGGACCCGCCCGCTACATCATCGCCAGGCCGCCATCGACGCCGAGGACTTGGCCCGTGATGTAGGCGGCCTCGTCGCTGGCGAGGAAGACGACCGCGTTGGCGATCTCGTCCGGGGAGGCGAACCGGCCCAGCGGCGTGGCGGCCTTGATCGCGTCCTTCACGGCGTCCGGCAGCCCGTCGGTCAACTCGGTGACCACGAACCCCGGCGCCACCGCGTTGACGGTGATCCCGCGGGAGGCGACCTCGCGCGCGAGCGCCTTCGTCAGCCCGATCAGCCCCGCCTTCGAGGCCGAGTAGTTGGCCTGGCCGGCGTTGCCCATCTGCCCGGAGACGCTGGACATGTTGACGATGCGCCCGGAGCGCTGGCGGAGCATGGGGCGCAGCACGGCCCGGGCCATGTAGAAGGCGCCGGTCAGGTTCACGTTGAGGACGTCGGCCCAGGCCGCGTCGCTCATCCGCATGGCCAGGTCGTCGCGGGTGATGCCGGCGTTGTTGACGAGGATGTCGATCCGCCCGAACTCCTTCAGGGTCGCGTCGACGAGCTCGGCGCACGAGGCGGGGTCGGTGACGTCGCCGCCGATGCAGACCGAGCGCCGGCCCAGCGCCTCCACGTCGCCCTTCGTGTGGTCGTCCAGCAGGCACGCCGCGCGATCGAGGAAGGCAACGTCCGCGCCCTGCCGGCCGAGCATGAGCGAGACCGCCCGGCCGATGCCGCGCGAGCCGCCGGTGACGATGGCGACCTTGCCGGTGAGATCGATCATGCGGGAACCTCCTTGCGGGATCGCGAGGGCTCGCCCGGCACGACGTCGTCGAGGGGAACCTCGACCGGCCCGGGGGTGGCCAGGATGGCCGCGAGCTGCGGTGGGATGGGGTCGACGGAGTCCCAGTCCACCGGCAGCCGGACCCTGATCGCCTCGGGGTCGATCGCCGCAGCCCGGGCGGCGTTGGCCGGGTCGGCGGACCACTCCATCGCCACGGCGCCGGAGGTGAAGCCGGCCCCGAAGGCGACGAAGACGATCCGGTCGCCGACCTTGACCCGGCCGGTGTCGACCGCCTCGGCGAGGGCCAGCGGCACCGATGCCGCCGACGTGTTCCCGAAGCGATCCACGTTGACGAAGATCCGCTCCATCGGGAAGCCCAGGCCCCGGGCCACGGCCTCGATGATC
The DNA here is from genome assembly GCA_963762445.1 of uncultured Chloroflexia bacterium. Taxonomy (GTDB): domain Bacteria; phylum Chloroflexota; class Limnocylindria; order Limnocylindrales; family CSP1-4; genus CTSoil-043. The sequence goes on along the minus strand of CAVXLA010000006.1, from coordinate 136,171 downwards.
CGCACGTTGGCCTGGTGCGGGATCACGAGGTCGATGTCGTCGGGACGGAGGCCGGCCCGCTCGATCGCCGCCAGCGCCGACGACGCCAGGGTCTTCGTGGCGAAGCGGTACGTCTCCTTCCCCTCCATCCGGATGAAGTGCTCGCCGCGGGCCACGGTCTCGGCCGACGACGGGCTCTTCGACCCGCCGGCCGGGAGCCAGATCATGTAGGCGCCCTGCGGCTCGGTCGTCAGCTCGATGCCATGGGGACCCGTGGGCTCGTCGGAGGCCGAGACGACCACCGCCCCGGCGCCGTCGCCGAAGAGGATGCAGGTGCTCCGGTCGGTGTAGTCGAGGAAGCGGGTCAGGAGCTCGGCACCGACGACGAGCACGTGGCGGGCCATCCCGCTGGTGACGTAGGCGTGGGCCGTGGCGTAGGCGTAGACGAAGCCGGAGCAGGCCGCCGCGATGTCCATCGCCGCCGCCCGCCGATTGCCGATCGCCTCCTTGACGAGGGCCGCCGTCGAGGGCATCCAGTAGTCGGGCGTGAGGGTGGCCACGAGGATGAGGTCGATCTCGTCCGGCTCCAGGCCGGCGACGGCGATCGCCCGGGCGCCGGCCACGGCGGCCATCGACGCGGTCGTCTCGTGGGCGGCCGCGACCCGTCGCTCGCGGATCCCGGTCCGGCTGACGATCCACTCGTCGCTCGTGTCGACGATCCGCTCCAGGTCCGCGTTCGTCAGGACGGCAGCCGGGGCGTAGCGTCCCCAGCCGCTGATGCGGGCGAAGCTCCCCGCGGGGACGTGCGGTGGCAGGGTCACAGCGGCTCCACCTCGATGAGCGGGTGCTTGGCCTTGACGAGGGTCCCGTTCTCCGGCACGACCCGGACCACCCGGCCGGCCTTGTCGGACTTGATCTCGTTGAAGAGCTTCATGGCCTCGATGAGGCCGATCACCTGGCCCACCACGACCTCGCGGCCGGCCTCCACGAAGGGCGGCGAGTCGGGGCTGGGCGAGGCGTAGAAGATACCCGTCAGGGGCGCCAGGACGGCGGCGCGGGTCGAGGCCGGCGGGTCGGCGGAGGGGGTGCCCGCCGCGCCGGCCGGGGCGCCGGCGGCGACCGTCCCGGGTGCCGCCGAAGGCTCGACGAGGTCCGCGCCGGCCGCGGACGAGGACGGCGCGAGCGCGACGGCCTTGCGCAGGGTGATCCCGGTCCCGCCCGACTCCACCTCGAGCTCGGTCAGGTCGCTCCGCTCCAGGAGGACCGCCAGGCGGCCCACCAGGGCGAGGAGCGACGCATCCGCAGCGGGCAGCGGAGCGAGGCCGTCGGCCGCCAGGGCCCCCGGATCGTCGGTCATGCCTCCCACCGCCGGAAGACCAGGGCGCTGTTCTGCCCGCCGAAGCCGAAGGAGCTGCTGACGGCCACCCGGATCGCTCGGCGGCGGGCGACGCCCGGCGTCAGGTCCAGGCCGGCGGCGAAGTCGTCGGGGTGGTCGAGGTTGATCGTCGGCGGGACGAGGCCGTGGAGGAGGCTCAGGATCGTGATCGCCGCCTCGATCGAGCCCGCAGCCCCGAGCGTGTGGCCGAGCATGCTCTTGTTGGCGGTGACGCTGACCTCGCCGGCCCGGGCGCCGAAGAGCGCGTGGATCATCTCGAGCTCGGTCCGGTCGCCCTCGGGCGTGGAGGTGGCGTGAGCGTTGAGGTGGTCGACATCGTCCGCGGTCAGGCCGGCCTTCGCCAGCGCCGCCCGGACGGCCCGCAGGGCGCCGGCCCCACCGGGCGCCGGGAGGGTGATGTGGCTGGCGTCGGCCGAGGCGCCGTAGCCGACGAGCTCGGCAAGCGGCTCCGCGCCGCGCGCGCGGGCGTGCTCGAGCGCCTCGAGGACCACGACGCCGGCCCCCTCGCCGATGACGAACCCGTCCCGGTCGCGGTCGAACGGGCGCGAAGCCGCCGCGGGGTCGTCGTTGCGGGTGGAGAGGGCGCGCATGGCCGCGAAGCCGGCCACGAGCAGCTCGTGGACGCCGGCTTCCGCGGAGCCGGCCAGCATCACGTCGGCGTCACCCCGGCGGATCGTCTCCCAGGCCTCGCCGAGGGCGTGGCCGCCGGTCGCGCAGGCCGACGCGATCGCGAAGTTGGGGCCCAGGGCGCCGAAGAAGATGGCGGCCTGGCCGGCGGCGAGGTTGGGGATCGCCATCGGGATGAAGAACGGGCTGACCCGGTCCGGTCCCCGCTCAGCCAGCACGGCGGCCTGCTCGGCGAAGGTGAGGCCGCCCCCGATCCCGGTCCCGAGGATGATCCCGGTCCGCTCGGCGAGGGTCCCGTCCAGCCGCTCCGGGAGGCCGGCGTCGGCCATCGCCTCGCGGGTGGCGACCAGGCCGAGCTGCGTGTAGCGGTCATTGCGGCGCTGCTCCTTGCGGTCGAGGACCGGGGACGGCTCGAAGCCGGGAACCTCACCGCCGATGCGCGACGCCACCCGCGACGGGTCGAAGGCGGTGATCGGGCCGATGCCCGACCGGCCCGCGACGAGCCCGGCCCAGGTGGAGGCGACGTCCACGCCGAGCGCGGTCACCATCCCGAGCCCGGTGGCGACCACCCGCCGGGGGCCTGGGCCGCCGGAGCCGCCTCCGCTCATCGCACCAGCTTCCCGGTGCGGATCGTCGCCGCCCGGTAGACGTCGCCCGGCAGGCCCCGGGCAGAGACGGCGTCGGACGCGGCCAGGGCGTCGAAGGCGACCCGCTTGAGCTCCGCGGTCACGTGGCCGTCCACGACGTCGATGATGGCCCACGACGCCGTCGGGTCGCCGTCGAAGACGTAGCCGGCGCTGCCGTCGTTGACGACGACCTTCCAGCCGAAGTCGCGGACCTCGGGGATGTGGGTGTGGCCGCAGCAGATGACGCGAGCATCGGTCCGGCCCAGGCGGTCGATGACGACGCTCTCGTCGAGCCCCGTGTCGAAGCCGGCCGTCTGGGAGCCGGGCGACGCGTGGGTCACGAGGATCAGCGTCCCGTCGTCCGCCCGGACCCGGCGCTCGGCCGGCAGGCGGCGCAGCCAGTCGACCCGCTCCGGGCCCAGCGCCTCGTGGGCCCAGGCCGCGGCGGCCTTCATCGACTCGGGGACGCCGTCGCCGAGCCAGGGGAACGCCGCGCCGTAGTCGAAGTCGGCGACAGCGATGTCCGTGTTGCCCGCGACCACGAGCGCGCCGGCGGCCTCGAGCTCGCGGATCCCGTCGACCGTCGCGGCCGGATCGCCGCCGTTGAAGGCCAGGTCGCCGGCGACCGCGATGACGTCGGGGGCCGCCGCCTCCACGGCCGCCCGGACCGCCTCGAGGGCCTGGACCACGCCGTGGACGTCGGAGAAGACCGCGATCCGCGTCATCAGCGGAGCACCGACGCGTCCGGGATGACGAAGGAGAGCTTCGCCTCGCAGCAGACCTCGCCGTCCACGCTGGCGACCGCCGTGCCGCGCCCGAAGCGACGGCCCAGCTTCTCCATCGTGACCTCGAGGCGGAGGACGTCGCCGGGCTTGACGACGCGCTTGAAGCGGCACTCGTCGATCCCGGCGAAGAGGCCGATCCGGTCGCCGAAGCCTTCCTGCTTCGCCACGTAGACCCCCATCGTCTGGGCCAGCGCCTCCACCTGGAGGACGCCGGGCATGACCGGCATCCCGGGGAAGTGGCCCCCGAAGAACCACTCGGTGGCGGTCACGGCCTTGATGCCCACGATCCGGCGGGCCTCCGGGTCGTACTCGTCGATCCGGTCGACGAGGAGGAAGGGCCAGCGGTGCGGGAGCAGCTTCTCGATCTCGCGGGTGGTGTGGATCGGCTCGGTCACGGTGGGGCTCCGGTTCTGGGGGTCAGTGTCGCCCGGCCGACGCGCGCCGAGCGGGTGGATGGATGCAGGCGTGCACGCGTCGCCTCAGCTCCGCGGGGCGAGGAAGGCAGCCCCGCCGACCCGGTCGACGAGGTTCGTCGTGACCCGCCCCTCCGTGAAGGCGGCGTTGTCCAGCATGGCCCGGTGGAAGGCCCGGTTGGTGACGATGCCGTCCACGACCAGCTCGTCGAGGGCGGCCCGGCCGCGGGCGATCGCCGAGGGCCGGTCGGGCCCCCAGACGACCAGCTTGCCGAGCAGGGAGTCGTAGTAGGGCGGGACCTCGTAGCCGGCGTAGAGGTGGGAGTCCATCCGCACCCCGGGCCCGCCCGGGGCGTAGAAGCGCTCCACCGTGCCGGCCTGGGACCGGAAGTCGTGGGCGGCGTCCTCGGCGTTGATCCGGAACTCGATCGCGTGGCCCGCGAACGTCACGTCGGCCTGGCCGAAGCCGAGCGGCTCGCCGGACGCGATCCGGAGCTGCGTCGCCACGAGGTCGATCCCGGTCAGCATCTCCGTGACGGGGTGCTCCACCTGGATGCGGCAGTTGATCTCGATGAAGTAGAAGTTGGCGTCGCGGTCCACGAGGAACTCGAGGGTTCCCAGGTTCTCGTAGCCGGCCTCCACCACGGCCCGGAGGGCCCGTTCCGCGAGCTCCTCGCGGGCCGCCGCGGAGAGGGCCGGGGTGGGCGCCTCCTCGATGAGCTTCTGGTGGCGGCGCTGGACGGAGCAGTCGCGCTCACCCAGGTGCACGCCCTGGCCGTAGCGATCCACCACCACCTGGACCTCGACGTGACGGTTGTCCTCCAGCCACTTCTCCAGGTAGAGCGAGTCGTCGCCGAAGGCGGCGCGGGCTTCCGAGCGGCAGACCTGCAGGGCGGCCTGCAGCTCGCGGGGCGTGCGGACCATCCGCATCCCCTTGCCGCCGCCACCCGCGGACGGCTTGAGGAGGACCGGGTACTCGATCCGCTCTGCCTCCGCCAGGGCGTGCTCCTCGTCGCGGAGCATCCCGTCGGAGCCCGGGATTGTGGGGAGGCCGTGCGCGCCCAGCAGGCGTCGCGTCCCCTCCTTGGAGGCGAAGCGCTCCAGCACCTCGGCCGAGGGGCCCACGAAGGTGAGGCCGTGCGCGGCGACCGCCTCGGCAAAGCCGGCATCCTCCGAGAGAAAACCGTAGCCCGGGTGGATGGCGTCGCAGCCGGTGACGACGGCGGCCGAGATGATGGCCGAAGCAGAGAGGTAGCTCCGCCGGGCGTCGGCCGGACCGATGCAGATGGCCTCGTCGGCGAGCTGGGCGGCCAGCGAGTCGCGGTCGGCCTCGCTGTACGCGAGGACGGCGCCGATCCCGAGCGTCCGGCAGGCGCGCAGGAGGCGAAGGGCGATCTCGCCGCGGTTGGCGATGAGGACGCGCTCGAACATCAGCCGGCCTCCGGGAGGCCCGCCGCGGGCGCGCTGGCCGGCGACTCAGCGGGGGCTGCCGCGGCGGTGCCCGGCGCGGTGACGCCGCGAGCGGCGGCAGGCGGCGACGCCAGCAGCTCGATCTCCACGACCTCCTGCCCGTACTCCACCGGGTCGCCCGGCTCCACCAGGCTCGCCCCGACGATCCCGTCGGCGGGAGACACGACCTCCTGGGGAACGCCCAGGACGTCGATCGACCCCAGCCGGTCGCCGGCGCGCACCCGGGCGCCCGCGGCCAGGTCGGGATGTGGCCGGTAGTAGCCCACCGCCGGAGCCGTCGCCACCGCCCGCGTCGGCGGCTCGGGGTCCGCCGCCGGGACCGGCGCGGGCGGGCCGGGGCGGACCGGGGCAGCGCCGCGGGCCGCCGGGGCGGGGCCCGGCGCCGCGGAAGGGTGCCCGACGCGGCCGGGGGCGCTCCCGCGTCGCGACGCGCGCGCGTCGGCCGGCATGCGGAGGCGGATCCGCCACTCGCCCTCGCGGATGTCGAGCTCGCCGAGCCCGCTCGCGCCCAGCTTGGCGACGAGCGCGGGCAGGAGCTCGTCGGCCAGGCGGTCGATCGCGGCGTGGTCCGCCCGGCGCTCCTCGGGCGTGCGGTCCGCCGTCTCGTCGTCGTGCGAGGCCACGCCTCAGACCTCCTCTCGGGCGGGCGGCTCATCCCGCCCCTCGCGCGTCGCCAGGCTGCCCAGCCGGGTGCCGACCGGCTCCAGCGCGCGGCGGAGCCGGTCGGCCAGGCCACCCCGCTCGGGCGGCTCGGGCGCCTCGGCGACTCCCACGTCGTCAAAGGCCCCGAAGCCGCGGTAGCGCCGCAGCCGGGCGGCCAGCAGGTCGTCGGCGGGCAGCGCGGCAAGCCGGTCGAGGTGCTCGACGACGACGCCCCGCAGGCGGCGCGCCGTCTCGGCCGGGTCCGTGTGGGCGCCGTCGCCGGGCTCGGGAACGACCTGGTCAACGACGCCGAGGGCGAGCTGGTCGGGGGCGGACATCCGCATCGCGAGGGCCGCGTCGGCCGCCCGCTCGGCCGTCCGCCACAGGATCGACGCGCAGCCCTCGGGACTGATCACGGCGTAGACCGCGTTCTCCAGGGCGATCACCACGTCACCGGCCGCGATGGCCAGGGCCCCGCCGGAGCCGCCCTCGCCGGTGATGACGGTCACGATGGGAACGCGGATCCGGCACATCACCATGATCGCCCGGGCGATCGCCTCGGCGACGCCCCGCTCCTCGGCTTCGGCGCCGGGGTAGGCGCCCGGCGTGTCGACGAAAGTCACGACCGGGATCCCGAAGCGGTCGGCCATCTCGAAGAGGCGGATCGCCTTGCGGAAGCCCTCCGGCTTGCCCATCCCGAAGTTGCGCCGGATGTTCTCGTCCGTGTCGGCGCCCTTCTGGTGGCCCACGATCACCACGCGCCGGCCCCCGATCCGGCCGACGCCGCCCACGATCGCCCCGTCGTCGCCGAAGAGGCGGTCGCCGTGCAGCTCCGTGAAGCGATCGGCGATCCCGGCGACGAGCTCCAGGGTGTGCGGCCGGCGGGCGTTGCGAGCCAGGAGGACGCGGGCCCACACCGCGTCGCGCGCGGCGGCCAGGGCGGGCGTCGTCGCGGCGGGCGCCTCCGGTTCCGGCGCCGGGGCAGCCGGCGGCGGCGGAGCGGGCGGCGCCCCGGGCGCTGTGCCGCCGCGCTCCCGTCCCCGGGCCCGGAAGCGGTCAACCACGGCGCACGCTCCCGGTGGCACCCTCGGCGCGGGCGGGCGGCGAGGCCAGGACATCGAGGATCGCGGCGAGCTCGTCGCGGAGGTCGGCCCGGGGCGTGATCCGGTCGACGAAGCCGTGGGCCAGGAGGAACTCGGCGCGCTGGAAGCCCGGCGGCAGCTCCTCGGCGATCGTCCCCGCCGAGACGCGGGCCCCGGCGAAGCCGATGAGCGCGTTCGGCTCGGCCACGTTGACGTCGCCCAGCGCCGCGAACGAGGCGAAGACGCCGCCCGTCGTCGGGTCGGCGAGGACGGAGATGAAGGGGAGTCCGGCCGCCCGCAGCGCCTCGAGGGCCGCGATCGTCTTCACCAGCTGCATGAGGGCCAGCGTCCCTTCCTGCATCCGCGCCCCGCCCGACGCGCTGACGACGACGAGCGGAATCCCCTCCGCCAGCGCCGCCTCGGCGGCCCGGGCCACCTTCTCGCCCACGACCGAGCCCATCGAGCCGCCCATGAAGCCGAAGTCGAGGGCACAGGCCGCGATCCGGCGCCCGGCGAGCGACCCCAGGCCCCAGATCGCCGCGTCGCGCCGGCCGGTGGCCGCCTGGGCCGCCGCGAGCCGGTCCGGGTAGGGCTTGCTGTCGACGAAGCCCAGCGGGTCGCGGGAGACGAGCCCGGCGTCACGCTCGCGGAACGACCCGTGGTCCAGGAGCTGGGCCAGCCGGGTCGGGGCGGAGACGCGGAAGTGATGGCCGCACGAGGTGCAGACCCGCAGCGCCTTGTCGAGGTGCTTGTTGAAGAGCATCTGGCCGCAGCCGGGGCACTGCGTCCAGAGGTCGGGTGGATAGCTCTCACGGCGCGGGCGGAAGGGCAGCGTGATCGGCATCAGGCGAGCTCCACCGGCGAGCCGTCGCGCGCCGCGCGGGCCGCGCGGGCGAGGCGGACCGCCCGGGCCATCGGGTCGGTGGGGGCGCCCCTGGTGAGGCGCCACGCCACGAAGGCGGCGCCGGCCAGGCTGAGCGCGGCGGAGGTGACGGCGCCGCCGACGAGGAGCGGGCGGCGCGGCAGCGGGCGGCCGGTGGCGACGGCAGCCCACCCTCGCCGGGCGCGGCCACGAGGGCCGGCCGCGGATGGGTCGCCGGCGAGCGGGTCGCCTCCCCCGATGTCGCCGGCCGCCACCGGGAACGGGAGGATCGCGCCCTCGCCCCCGGCGGCGGTCGCGAGCCGCATCCCTGCGGCGGCCTCGGCGAGGCGGCGCGCCAGGCGTTCCTCGAAGCGGAACGAGGGGTGCACCCGGACCAGCTCGTCGCGGAGCCGGACGGCGGCGCCACGGAGGGCCGGGTCCACGGCAGGGTCCGCTGCGGGGTCGGCCGCGGCGCCCGGCACGGGGCGCTCGATGGCGGCCAGGAGGGCGTCGAGGTAGCGGTCGGTGACGAGGGCCTCGACCTCGACGGCCTCGAGCCCGGCTGCGGTGGTCACCGCGCCTCCCCCCGCTCGCCCAGGTCGCGGGCCACGGTGCGCAGCGCCCGGTGGATCAGGACACGCACGGCGCCCTCCGAGCGGCCCAGGACGCCGGCGATCTCGGCCGTGCTCATCTCCTCGACGAAGCGCAGCACGACGGCGCGACGGCGGTCGCCGGGGAGGCGGGCGACGGCCGCCCACGCGGCCGACGCGTCCGCCCGCGCGGCCACGACGCCCTCCAGGTCGCCGGGGGCGGCGGCTTCCGCGACGGCGTCGAGGGACATGGCCGGGCGCCGGCGCAGCGTGCGGCGCTGGTTGGCGACGGCGTTCCGGGCGATCCGCAGGAGCCAGACCCGGAACGTGGAGGCCTCCGGCCCGGCATCGTCCGGCGCCTCCTCGCGGAAGCGCGGCAGGGCACCGAGGGCGAGGAGGAACGTCCGCTCCGTCACGTCCTCCGCCTCGTGGTGGTCGCCGAGCTCGTGGTAGGCAAAGCTGTAGACCTGTGCGATGTACTTCCGGTAGAGGGCGTCGAAGCGGGCCGGGTCGGCCTGGGCCGCCCGGACCAGGCTCCGGTCCGGGTCGAGCGGGACCACCCGCCCGGCCGCGCCGGCCGCCTCTCCGCCCCTCCCTCGTCCAAACACCGCTCAGCCCGTTCCGTTACGCCACGACCAGGCCGGCGTGGGTCACGTCGCCCGCGTGCACCGCGCGCTCGCCGGCCGGTGCCGACGCATCGGCGACGAGGAGGGCCCCCGTCGCCGGGTCGAGGCCCAGCGCGCGGACCTCCTCGGGCTCGGAGCCGTGCCCCTCGAGGCGCACGATCCGGCCGGTCGTGATCTGCCGCGCCGTCCAGTCGTCGAGCGGGAAGCGTCCGGCGCGAAGTGCTTCCACCCGGGCCTCGAGGCGCGAGAGGAAGCCGTCGAGGAGGAGGGCTCGCTCGATCGGCCGGCCGCCGCTCGCCTCGTCCAGGCTCGTCATGGCCGCGGCGATCGCCGAGGGGAAGTCGGCGCGGGGCCAGCCGGCATTGAGGCCGATCCCGACCACGACCCGGGGGTCGTCGGTCCCGAGGCCGTCCGCCTCGCCGAGGACCCCGCCGAGCTTGCGGATCGCGCCACCGCCGAGCCCGAGCCCGTCGTGCTCCGGCGCGTCGGCCTCGATCACCAGGTCGTTGGGCCACTTGAGGCGGATCGTGCGGTCGCGAAGGCCGGCAGCGTCCTCCGCCGCGTCGGCCATCGCCAGGCTCACCACGGCGGCGAGCCGCCAGGCGTGGCCGGGCGCGAGCCAGGCCGGCCGAAACCCGACCGAGAGGAGGAGCGCCGCGCCCGGCCGGGCCGTCCAGGTGCGCCCGGCCCGACCGCGACCGGCGGTCTGCTCGTCGGCGACGGCGAGACAGACCTCGGGTGTGCCGGCCGCCAGCCAGGCCCGGACGACATCGTTGGTCGACCCGATCCGCTCGAACCGCTCCAGCCGGGCGAGGAACGCGGTCACCGCGTCGTGGTCGACCCGGGGCTCGTGGCCGACCGGCTCCCTCCGGCCGCCGCTGCCGCGCCCGCCGCGGGCGACGCACCCGCCGGCCCGTCGACGGGATCGGCCGTCGCCAGCTCGAAGGCGGCGTGGAGGGCCCGGACGGCCGCCTCGAGGTCGTGCTCGGCGATCGTGCAGGTGATGCGGACCTCGGAGGTGGAGATCATCTCGATGTTGACGCCGGCGTCGGCGAGCGTCCCGAACATGCGGGCGGCGTAGCCGGGGGCGTTGTGGAGGCCGGCCCCCACGATGGAGACCTTCGCGATCGAGGCGTCAGTCGTCATCTCGCGGAAGCCGAGGTCGCGGACGAGCGGCTCCAGGACGCGCTTGGCTTTCGCCAGCTCGACCCGGGGGACGGTGAAGCTCATGTCGGTCGTGCCGCCGTGGCCCACGTTCTGGACGATCATGTCGACGCTGATGCCGCTGTCGGCCAGCGGCGCGAAGACAGCGTGGGCGACGCCGGGCCGGTCGGGGACCTCGACGAGGGTGACCTTGGCGACGTTCCGGTCCTGGGCGATGCCCCGCACCTTGTTGCGCTGCTCCACGAGCGGGTCCTCCTTGATGAGGGTGCCGGGGGCGTCCTCGAACGAGCTGAGGACCTCGATGACGACGTCGTTCACCCAGCCGAGCTCGACGGCGCGGACCTGCATCACCTGGGCGCCCTGGTGGGCGAGCTCCAGCATCTCCTCGTAGCCGATCACGGCGAGCTGGCGGGCGTCGGGCACGAGGCGCGGATCGGCCGTGTAGATGCCCTTCACGTCGGTGTAGATCTGGCAGCGATCGGCGCGGAGCGCGGCGGCGAGGGCGACGGCGGTCGTGTCGGAGCCGCCTCGGCCAAGGGTGGTCGTCTCCATCAGCTCGAGGGCCCGCGCGCTCTGGCCCTGGAAGCCCGCGACGATGACGACCTTGCCGTCGGCCATCTCGGCGCGGATCCGGACCGGGTCGATCCCCGCGATCCGCGCCCGGCCGTAGGTGCCGTCGGTGACGATGCCGGCCTGGGCGCCGGTGAGGGCGATGGCGGGCAGCCCGAGGGCGTGGAGGGCCATCGACATGAGGGTGGCGCTCTGGTGCTCCCCGGTGGCCAGGAGCATGTCCAGCTCGCGCGGCTCGGGCTCGTCGGTGATGGCGGCGGCGAGCGAGAGGAGCTCGTCGGTGGTGTCGCCCATGGCCGAGACCACGACGCACAGGTCGGCGCCGTCGGCGCGCACGCGCGCGATCCGGTGGGCGACGCGGCGGATGCGGTCGGCGTTCGCGACCGAGCTGCCGCCGAACTTCATGACGACGAGGGGGTGCGACATCGGGCCGGATTGTACCGTGCGCGCGTTCACGGTCCTCGCGGCGGCTCGGGCGCGCCGCGGCGCGCCCAGCATGTCGGGTGGGCGCGGCGACGGCGGAATCGTCGCTCCCGCTACCATGGCGGCATCGGGGCCCTGCGCCGTCGTACGCTGCGCTCCGGCTCGCCGTGTCGCACGTCGCCACCCGCACCGCGCCGCCCGCCCGCCAGGAGCCATGCCCATGTGCTTCGACCTCGACAGCCGGCCGCCGATCCCGCCGATCGCGGGCGGCGCCATCGACACCGAGGAGGTGGTCCTGCGCGCCGGCGACGGCGGGCGCTTCGCCGGGCTCCTGGCCCGGGCCGCGGAGCCGGGCGGGGCCGCGATCATCGTGCTGCCGGACGTCCGCGGCCTCCATCCCTACTACGAGGAGCTGGCGCTGCGGTTCGCCGAGGCGGGCGTCGACGCGCTCGCGATCGACTACTTCGGGCGGACGGCCGGCATCGGGATCCGCGAGCGGCCGATGGACTTCGACTTCATGGCGCACGTCGGCGAGACGCGCTTCTCAAACCTCTCCTGGGACGTCCAGGCAGCGGCGGAGACGCTCCGCGCGCTCGAGCCGGCGGAGGAGGCAGGCGGCGCCGGGCGGCGCGGGCGGGCGGTCTTCACGATCGGCTTCTGCTTCGGGGGACGGCTCGCGTTCCTGGCCAACACCCTGGGGCTGGACCTCGCGGGGGCGATCGGCTTCTACGGCTGGCCGGTCGGCGCCCGCGGCGACATCCCGGCCCCGGCTGATTCCACGGGGCTCATGACCGGGCCGGTCCTGGCGGTCTTCGGCGGCGCCGACCGGGGGATCCCGGCGGACGCCGTCGAGACGTTCCGCGACGCCCTCGCCGCCACCGGCCTTCCTCACGAGGTGGTCACCTACGCGGGCGCGCCGCACTCGTTCTTCGACCGCAAGGCGGAAGACTTCGGCGACGCGTCGACGGACGTGTGGCAGCGCGTGCTGGCGTTCATCCGGACGAACACGCCGCCGGCCTGACGCCGTTCCCGGCGCTCGATGACGCCCGCCGGGCCGCGCCCCATGGCGGCTACGCCCCGAGGCTTCCCCGCAGCTTCTCGAGCGAGATCATCTGCTCGATGCCCCGCATGGCGAGGTCCGCGCGGCCCAGCTCGCGCAGGGCCGACCACTCCCGGCGCAGCTCCCGCGTCAACGCGTCGGGCAGGACCCTGAGCCAGCCTTCGATCCGGAGATCGACGAACTCGCGCTTCTCCTCGATGGTCAGCTCGCGCGCCAGGAGCAGCAGGCTCGCCTCCTCGGCGTCCGCCATCGTCTGGAGGACGCTCCAGCGGTCGCCGGGGCGCTCGGAGCAGAGCGCATCGAACGCGTCGGTCCCGGTCTGGCGGAGCAGCTCCTGCTCCCGCGTCGTGAGCGATTCGTGCTCCTTCGTCTGGTCCCAGCTGTCCGCCTCTTCCGCCATGAAGCGCAGGTAGAGCATCGCGAAGAGGCAGGTCGGTGCGACCAGCTCCTCGCGGACCCGCGCGTCCACCCAGAGCGCAGCCGCCGCCCTCAGGCAGCGCCTCTCGGTCGTCTCGGCGAGCTCCCTGCCGAACACCAGCGCCACCGACTCGCGGACGAAGGACGGCAGCTCGCTCGAGATGATCTCGCGGTACCCCGGGACGTGGCGGTCGAGGAGCACCGCGGCACGCTTGTCGAGGGCGGCGAGGTCGCTGACCACGGCGGGCATGCCGAGCGTCGTGCAGGCGAGGTTGTAGTTGATCGCGCGCGGCAGCGTGACCCCTTCCGGCCAGGCATCGCGCAGGTCCCGGTTGCTCGGGAGCTCCGTGCCGCCGCCCCACTCCTCGGGGTACGCCGGGATCGAGCGGCTGTAGTTCACGGACCCTGTCGCGCGGATCCGGGCCCGCGTCTGCGGCACCAGCCCGCCGAACGGCGCGAGCAGGGGCGCGATGCGCAGCAGCGTCTGCGTGTGGGCCTCCACGCCGGCCTCGAGCAGCCTGCGCAGCGACTCCCGCTCCGTGGCCGTCACCGCGGGCGCCGATACGTCCCGGGCGGCGCTCTCGCGGAACTTCGCGGCCAGCCGTTCTGCCGCCGCCGGGGAGTCGGCGCGGATCCCCTGCATCGTCACGCCGTCGGCGCGGGCGAACTGGGCGATCACGCCGTCGTGCTCCGGGTCGAAGCCCCCGCGGAAGCCGGCGCGGCCGGCGCCTACCAGGATGCTGACGCGCGGCGGGGGCTCCCCGGAGTCGGCGGCCCGCCGGGCGAGGCGCCGCTCGGCGTCAGCCCGCCCGGCCACGGCGAGCGTGTAGGCGGCGTCGGTCGCGATCTTCCCGCTCTGCTCCGCCGTGTCGGACATGGCGATGAAGACCCGCACGATCGCTTCGCGGCGCTCGAACTGGGTGACGAAGCTGGCGGGCGTCGGGAGATCGGACAGGCCGCGGTTCCTCTCGAGCCCCTGGTAGTACCCGTCGAGCAGGTCGGGGAGGTGGGCCAGCGCGCCGACGTTCTCGACAAGCGGCACGAGGCGGACACGGGCCACCGCCGTCATGAGCGCGGGGCGCGATGCCGCCGGGATGCGCGCGGAGAGGAACGCGTCCACGCGCTCGGGGGCCCCGCCGAACAGCCCGTCGATCGCCTGCAGGTAGAGCGTGCCGATCTTCACGACGGCGCCCAGGTCCGCGAGCGAGTTCACCTGCGGGATCGTGATCTCGTAGATCGCATTCTGCGTCGGGGTGATGCCGAGCCGCTCGCAGGCCAGCAGGAAGATGAGGTTCGCCCGCGCGACCGCTGCGAGGATCTTGGAGATCTTCTCTTCGTCCTGCTCGAGCCACGGATTCGGGACGCGGAACAGCAGGTGGCGGTCCTCGCCCGGGATGACGCCGTGGCGCAGGAGCGCGAGGACGACCTTCTCGGGGACGTCGAGCCAGTCGGGGCTGATCTGCCGACCCTCGTAGTCGAGCAGCACCTCGGTGCAGGGCCCGAGCAGGTCCGTGATCGTCTCCTGGTACTCGTCACGCGCCTCCACGAGCGGGTGCCACTCGAGGTGGGTCAGCGCGGCCTCCGCCCGGTCGAGGGCGCCCTCTGGAACCGACGCGATCGCTCGCGCGAGCTGCTCCGCCCGGTGGATCGTCGAGTCGGGGTGCTTGGTCCCGGTCAGGCGGAGCGACTCGGCCGGCTTGTGCGCCAGGAACTCCCGGCGGGCAGCGGCGAACGGCGCAGGTTCGAGCCCGTCGAGGGCCGGGTAGGCGCCCTCGGTGCAGGTGCTCTCCCAGACGGCGTCCTCGATCGGCATGGCGGCGGCAGGGCGCGGCATGCCCGGACCCGACCCCTCCCGTCCCTTCCGTTCGAGGCACGTGCGGACGCGATCGATGAAGACCGCCAGCTCGCTCACATCCCTCGATCCGTAGGAGAGCCGCTGCCACGTGCCGTAGCGCCCGGCCTGGCTCCCCGCGAAGGCGGCGAACGGGATCCCCCCGACGCCCCCGGCGAGGAGGAACTCGAAGGCGTCGACCGAGTCCTTCACGATCGCGCGCTCGCGTACGCCGTTGCGCAGTCGCACGAACGACTCGCCGACCAGCCCCGGAAACGCGAGCGGCGCATAGAACGTGCCCCCGAAGTCGGTGCGCTCCACGCCGAGGTGCGCGAGGCCGTCCGCGGCCTCGATCATGTAGTCGCGCCGCGCGCGCATGTACGGGGACGGGCGGCGCAGGGTCGCCAGCGGACTCTGCAGGGCCGCGAGCGCCCAGTCCTGGGCCAGCGTCGAGGGCGTCGCGACCAGCCACGCGGAGAGGTTCGCGATGACCTCGCGGGCCCGCACCCCACCCTCCCGGATCTGGTCCGACAGCACCACCCAGCAGGCGCGCGCGCCCGTCGAGGCCCCGAACATGTCCATCTTCGAGAGGCCGGACAGGGTCACGACCCAGTTGCGCCATTCGGAGTTGGCGAAGGCGGGATTGACGAAGGAGCCCACGTAGTCGAGCCGCTGGTAGACCGAGTCGTAGAGCACGAACACCCGGTGCTTGACCGCGACGCGGACCAGCTCCTCGACGAGCCGCCGGGGGTAGACGCGGCCCGTCGGGTTGTGCGGGTTGTTGACGATGACGGAGGAGATCCCGCCCTCCGCGAGCAGCCGGTCGAGCTCCTCTGGGTCCGGGACGAAGTCGGGGGGTCGCGTCGGCAGCTCGACCACGTGCTTGCCGGCCCGCTCGATGAACCAGTCGTACTCCCAGCTCGGCCGGGGCACGACCACGCCCGAGCCATCCGGGCCCAGGACCTCGAGCACCATCGCCAGCCCCGACCGGGTCCCAGGCGTGAAGAGCACCTCGTCGGGAAGGAACCGCACGTCGGACGAGGGGTAGTCGAGAAGGCCGTCGCGGTTGACAAACTCGACGATCTCGCCACGGAGGTCCATGCGTCCAACGGGCGACCCGTAGCTGTGGACCGTATTGCGGGTGATCCGCTGGGCGGCCCTCACGACCTCCGGGTGGGGGGCGAAGTCCGCGTTCTTGTAATCCCCCTGCGTGAGGTCGAGGGCACCCTCCTGCTGCACGCGCCGCGCGAAGGCGCGGACGAGCGGCTCCGGCGTGGTGAGAGCCGTCCGCGACAGGGCGAGCCCGGCAGCGGGCGCGTCGGACGGACGGGGCGGAGTGGCTGGCTGGGATGCGATCGGCTGGGTGGTGGGTGGCACGGGCCTCACTCGACGCGGACGGCGAGACTCTACCCCAGGACCGACGAACCGGTCGACGCGTCGGGTCAGGCACCGGCGGACACGGCCCGGAGCCTCACGCTCCGAGCGGTCGCTCCACGCGGGCACCCTCGTTGCGCGGCGCGACCAGCTCGACGCGCCCCGGCAGGTCCAGGTCGGCCGCGGCCGCCCGGAAGGCGCCCTCGATGCGGGTCAGCCCCGACAGCGAATCGGCGAAGGCGATGATCGTCGAGCCCGCCCCGGACAGGCAGGCGCCCAGCGCCCCGGCGTCGCGGGCCGCGCCCACGAGGGCCGGGAGCTGCGGGAAGACGACCGCGCGATAGGGCTCGTGGAGGCGGTCCACGGTGAGGTGGCGGAGCCCGCCGGCGCTGCCGGCGGCGAGCGCGGCCACGCCGAGCGCGACGTGCTGCAGGTTCGTCACCGCATCGGCCAGCGGCACCCATTCCGGGAGCGCGGCGCGCATGTCGCGGGTGGCGAGGCGGAGGTCGGGGATGAAGAGGACGGCCCGCAGGTCGCGCGGGATGTCGAGGCGGATCGCGGTCGGCGCTCCGCCGTGGGCCGCGATCGTGAAGCCGCCCAGGAGGGCCGCGGCGGCGTTGTCGGGGTGGCCCTCGATCTCGGTGGCGAGGGCGAGCGTTCGCTCCATCGACAACGACGCGCCCACCAGCCCGGCGCCGGCCAGCAGCCCGCCGACGGTGGCGGCCGCCGACGACCCGAGGCCCCGGGCCAGCGGGATCCGGTTGCGCATCTGGATCCGCCACCCCAGGTCGGCGGCTCCCTCGCCGCGGACCTCGGCGAGGCCGCGCTCGAGGGCCACGACGAAGGCGTTGGAGCGGTCCCCGGGAAGCTCGCCGGCGCCCTCGCCCTCCACTGCCAGCTCGACGCCGGCGCCCGGCCGGGCGAGGCACTCCACCTCCACGCGATCGACGATCTCCAGGGCAACGGCCAGGCAGTCGTAGCCGGCGCCGAGGTTGGCGCTCGTGGCCGGGACCTCGACGGCGATCCAGCGCCCGTCAAGGTCCGCGAAGCTGCTCATCGACATCGGTCGACCCGCCGCCCGCGGACGACCCGGGCCGCGGCAGCCGTCTCCGCGATCCGCCGGCTCAGCGCCATCCGAGCGCCGCCATGACGGCGGGGAGCGTCGCGTCCGCCTCGAGGGGCGGCTCCACGAGGCGGGCCCCGCTGTCCGGATCTTTCAAGCCGTGCCCGGTCAGCACGCAGACCACCGTCGCGTCGGGGTCCAGCCGCCCCTCGGCGCGCAGCTTGCGGACGCCGGCCAGGCTCGCCGCGGACGCCGGCTCGCAGAAGACGCCGGCCAGGCGCACGACGTCCCGGTAGGCGGCGAAGATCTCCTCGTCCGTCACCGCCTCGATCAGCCCGCCGGATTCGTCGCGGGCGGCGGTCGCCTTCTCCCACGATGCGGGGTTGCCGATCCGGATCGCCGTCGCGAACGTCTCCGGGTGCTCGATGGGGTGCCCCGCCACGATGGGCGCCGCGCCGGCCGCCTGGAATCCCCACATCCGCGGCAGGCGGTCGATCACCCCGGCGTCGCGGTAGGCCCGGAAGCCCATCCAGTAGGCGCTGATGTTCCCGGCGTTGCCGACCGGGATGGCGAGGACGTCGGGCGGCTCGCCGAGATCGTCGCAGACCTCGAGGGCGGCGGTCTTCTGGCCCTCCAGCCGGAACGGGTTGACCGAGTTGACCAGGGTGATCGGGTGCTCGTCCTGCTCGGCCAGCCGGCGGACCACCGCGAGGGCCGCGTCGAAGTTGCCAGGGACGGCCAGCACCTTCGCCCCGGCGGCCTGGGCCTGGAGGAGCTTGCCGGCGGCGATCTTGCCGGCCGGCAGGACGACCACGACCTCGAGGCCGGCCGCCGCCCCGTACGCCGCGGCCGAGGCCGACGTGTTGCCGGTGGAGGCGCAGACGATCGAGCGGGCGCCGCCCTCGCGGGCCTTCGCCACGGCCATGACCATGCCGCGGTCCTTGAAGGAGCCTGTCGGGTTCGACCCCTCGAGCTTGAGGTAGAGGTTGCGGAGACCCCACGCCTCCCCGAGGCGCCCGGCGTGGACCAGCGGGGTGGCGCCCTCGCCGAGGGTGAGACGCGGCGTGGCGGCGGTGAGCGGCAGGTACGGCGCGTAGCGGTCGAGGAGCCGCGGGCGAGCCGACCCGCCGTGGCCCGCCATCAGGCGGTCACCGGGTAGAGGGGGACGTCCACCGCGGGCGACAGGAGGGGCGCGAGGGCGGCCCGGAGCCGCGCCAGCGGGAGCGGCCCGGTCCGGACGACGGTGCCGCCCTCGGTCGCCGCGATCGCCGCCGTCTCGCCCAGCTCCACCCCGCCCGGCGCGATCCCGGGCAGGAAGAGGAGCCAGGGGCGGGCGACGGCGAACGGGTCGGCCTCGTTCGCGGCGGCCGCGCTCTCGGCGGCGGGCGCGAGGCCGGCCCAGGTGCTGCCGCCGTGGCGGGCGATGGCCAGGAGGTCGCCCAGGACGGCGCTGCTCGTCGCATCGCCGCCCGCGCCGGGGCCGGAGAAGGCGACGTCGCCGACGAGATCGGCGAGGACCTCGACGCGGTTGAGGACGCCGGCCGTCCCGCCGAGGGCGCCGTTCCGGGGGACCGCGGTGGGCAGGACGGTGGCCGTCGGGCTGCCCGCGACGGAGCCCGGCTCGGCAAGCGCGAGGAGCTTGATGTCGAGCCCCAGGAAGCCGGCGCCCTCGATCTCCTCGGCGCTGACGCCGGTGATCCCGGGCTTCCCCCAGCCGCGGACCGAGGGTGGCGTGCGCAGGACGCTCGCCGGCTGGAGCCACGACCCGAAGGCGAGGCGGGCCAGGAGGACGAGCTTGTTCACGGCGTCGTCGCCCTCGACGTCGCCGCGGGGGTCGGCCTCCGCGTAGCCGTTCGCCTGCGCCTCGACGAGCACCTCGTCGTACGACCGACCGAGCTCGCCCATCGCGGTCAGGATGAAGTTCGTGGTCCCGTTGACGATGCCCCGGACGCGGGTGACGGTGTTCGCCGCCAGGTCCGAGGCGAGCGGCGAGAGGATCGGGATCCCGCCAGCGACCGCGGCCTCGAAGCGGAGCGCGCTGCCCGTCCGACGGGCGATCGCCTCGAGCTCCGGCCCGTGGTGGGCGATGACGTGCTTGTTCGCGGTCACGACCTGCTTGCCGGCCCCCAGCGCCGCCGCGACGAGGGCGTGGGCCGGCTCGTCGCCGCCCAGCAGCTCCACGATCACGTCGATCTCCGGGTCGGCGACCAGGTGAGCCGGGGCATCCGTCAGGAGCGCCGCCGGGATCCCGCGGCCCGCCGCCCGGGCGAGATCGCGGACGGCGACGCCGGCAAGGACGAGGCGGGAGCCGCCGAAGGGGGCGAGCCGCTCGGGGCGCTCGAGGAACGCGCGCACGACGGCACCGCCGACAGTGCCGGCGCCGAGCACCGCGACGCGGAGGGGGGTGCGCGTGGACATCGCGAGGATCGTAGCCGACGCGCGCCTCCCCCGGGCCGCCCACGCCGGCCGGGGCGCCCGCCGGCCGGGGCCGCCCGGTACACTGCCCAGCCATGACGAGCACGATTCCTTCGGAGGTCCGCTGCTTCAGCGGGATCCAGCCGTCCGGCGCCCCGCACGTCGGCAACGACCTCGGCGCCATCCGCAACTACGTGGCCCTGCAGGACCGCTACGAGTCGATCTACTGCATCGTCGACTTCCACGCCCTCACGACGGTCCACGACGCCGACCGCCTCCGCCGCCAGACCCGCGAGATGGCCGCGGCACTCCTGGCGCTCGGGCTCGACCCGGCCCGCTGCACCCTCTTCGTCCAGAGCCACCGGCCGGAGGTGGCCGAGCTGATGTGGCTCTTCTCCACCGTGACGCCGGTGAGCTGGCTGCTGCGGACGCCGACGTACAAGGAGAAGCGGGCGGACCAGCCCGACGACGTGAACCACGGCCTCCTGACGTACCCGGTCCTCCAGGCGGCCGACATCGTCCTCTACAAGGCGTCGGTGGTGCCGGTCGGCAAGGACCAGGCCGCGCACCTCGAGCTTTCCCGCGAGATCGCGCGGGCCTTCAACGCCCGCTACGGTCCGACGTTCCCCGAACCCCGGGCGGTCCACACCGAGGCGCCCATCGTCCTCGGCACCGACGGCGTCAGGAAGATGTCGAAGTCCATCGGGAACACGATCGAGATCTTCGCCCCCGAGGACGAGATCCGCCGCCAGGTGATGGGGATGGTGACCGACACCCTGCGCATCAAGCGGACCGATCCCGGCCACCCGGAGCGCTGCAACGTCTGCCAGCTCCACCGCCACTTCGGCGACGACTACGCCGAGATCTGGGAGGGCGAGCGAACGGCGCGCACCGGCTGCGTCGACACGAAGAAGCTCCTCGCGGAGCGGCTGCTCCGCTTCTATGCACCGGCCCGGGAGCGCTACGCGGAGCTCATGGCCCACCCGGAACGCGTGAACGGCATCCTCGACGAGGGAGCCGCCCGCCTCAAGCCGATCGTGGACGCGACGCTCGCGGAGGTCCACGAGAAGATGGGCCTGCGGTAGGATCGCCGCAGACCGGGCCCGCCGGGCCCGCGAGGATCGACGGCGATGGACCACCTCGAGCCGCGCCCCGAATTGCATGCCTCGCAGCGGGCGGTCGCGCCCGGGACGTCCGTCGCGCCGGCCACCCCGGAGCCCGTTGCCGCCCCGCCGGCCATCGCCCACGGCCACCTGCCTGCGCTGACGCCGCGCGAGCACCGCTGGCTCGAGATCCTCCTGGTCCTCGGCTCGATCGCCCTCTTCTTCGTCGTCCTGGGCCAGCTCGCGGGCGTCTGGGCGGTCTTCTCCGACCTGATCCTGACCTTCTTCTTCGCCTGGCTGCTGGGGTTCATCCTCGAGCCGGTCGCGGGCCTGCTGGACCGCTTCATGCCGCGGGTGATGGCGGTCGCGATCGCGTACGGCGCCGTCGCCGTGGCCGCGTTCGGCCTGGTCGTGGTGGCGGCCTCCGCCCTCTTCGCCTCGATCTCCGACTTCCTCGGCAACCTCGACCAGTTTCAGCGGGACCTCCTGGCCCTGGTCCGGCCGATCTCGGACTGGCTCATCTCGCTCGGCTTCGACCGGGTGGACCTGACGGGTCAGGTCCAGACCATCCTGGCCACGCTCGCCACGCAGGCCCAGACCCTGCTGGGGCCCCTCCAGGACGTCGCGGTCGCGAGCCTCGGCTTCGTGGGCAACGTCCTGATCGTCTTCTTCCTCGCGGTCTTCATCTCGATCGACCGGGCCGCGATCGGGAGCTTCCTGCTCCGGCTCGTGCCGCCGGCTTACAGCGGCGAGGCGCACCTGCTCACGGAGAGCGTGGGGCGCTCGTTCGGCGGCTTCATCCGGGGCATGGTCGTGATCGGCGGGTCCTACGCGCTCGTCGCCCTCCTCTGCAACCTGGTCCTGGGGCTCGACTACGGCGCCCTGACCACCTCGACCTCCGGCGTCCTGATGGCGATCCCGTTCTTCGGGCCCTTCGTCGCCTGGGCGCCACCGGTCATCGTGGCCGCGGTGACGAAGCCCGACGCCCTCCTGCCGACGATCGCGATCATGGGCGTCGGCTGGTTCGTGGTCCAGAACATCATCCAGCCGCGCGTCCTGGCCGAGGCCGTGGGCCTCCACCCCGTCGTCGTCCTGGCCTCCGTCCTCATCGGGACGAAGCTCTTCGGCATCCCCGGGGCGCTCTTCGGCCTTCCGGTCGCCGCGGTCATCTCCTCGTTCTTCTTCTACTTCCTGCGCCGGACGGCGAACCCGGACGAGCGCTCGGTGGCGGCGCGGGCGGCCCGGCGCCTCGCGGAGCGCGACGGGCGCCCGAAGCGAGTGCTGCGCGAGCCGCGCCCGGGCGAGGCCGAGGAGATCGGCGACGACGCCGACGCGGGCGGGCCGCCGGGCGTGGGGCCGGCCCCGGGCGCGATCCGGAGCCGCCGTGCCGGCGGCGACCTCGGAAGCCAACCCCTCGGCGACCCGCCGCGAGCGGAGGGATGACCGCCCGGCCGCGGATCCTCGTCACCAACGACGACGGGATCGAATCGCGCGGGCTGCTGGCCCTCAAGCAGGCGCTGGAGCCGCTGGGCGACGTGCTCGTCATCGCGCCGGAGACGAACCAGAGCGCCGTGGGCCACTCGCGGACCATGTGGCGCCCGCTCCGCGTCCGGGAGCGAACCCTGGCCGACGGCTCGCCCGCCTGGTCGATCGACGGCTCCCCGTCCGACGCCGTCGGCCTCGTCTTCCTCGGCCTCCTGCCCGGCCCGATCGACCTCGTGGCGAGCGGCATCAACCACGGGGCGAACCTGGGTGACGACATCACCTACTCCGGGACGGTGAGCGCGGCCATGGAGTCCGTCCTGAACGGCTGCCCGGCGTTCGCCATCAGCATCGACGACTACGCGCCGGATGACTTCGGGCTCGCGATGGCGGCGGCCCGGGTGGTGGCCCGGGCCATCCTGGCCCGGGGCCTGGAGCCGGGCCAGCTCCTCAACGTGAACGTCCCGGCTATCCCCCTGGCCGCCTGCGCCGGGTTCGAGGTCGCCCGTCTCGGCAAGCGCACGTACCAGGACGAGCTGATCCGCCGCGAAGACCCCCGGGGCGTGCCCTACTACTGGGTCGGCGGCTCGCCGCCGGTGGGCCAGGCGATCCCCGGCACGGACGTCGACGCGGTGCTCCACAACCGGGTGGCGATCACGCCGATCCAGCTCGACCTCACCGCCGACCGCTTCCTCGAGCGCCTCCGCGGCTGGGAGCTGACGCTCGGGGAGTAGCAGCTGGCCGGGCGCCCCGGCCGCCGCTTCGGTCGTCCCGCTATCGCCTCGACAGCCGCCGCCTGTCGGCCAGGATCTCCTTCACGGCATTGTGTGCCGGCGCCCCCGTGACGCCGCCGCCCGGATGCGCTCCCGGACCGACGAGGTAGAGCCCCTCGACGGGCATCCGGTAACGGGCCCAGCCGACGAGCGGCCGCCAGGCGAACCAGGCGTCGAGGCCGGGCTCCTGGTGGTACGGGTGCCCGCCGGTGAGGCCGTACTCGGCCTCGAGATCGGCCGGCGTGAGCACCTCGCGGGCGGTGACGAGCGACCCGATGCCGGGCGCCACCTCCTCGAGGGCCGCGACGACCCGCTCTCCGAGCGCGGTCCCGGCCGCGTCGTCCCAGGCGCCCTCGCGGAGGCGGTACGGCACGTACTGGGCGATGACGCTCATGACGTGGCCGCCGTCGCGCGCGGCGAGCGACGGGTCCACGAGCGTGGGGATCGTCGCCTCCAGGACCGGCCGGTCCGAGATCCGGCCGTACTTCGCGGCGTCGAAGGCGCGCTCCAGATCGTCGATCCCGGTCGCGCCCACGAGGATTCGGCCCCGCAGCCGCTTCGCCGCCGCGGCGCCGTCGCCGGCCGCGGGGAAGCGGGGCAACGCGGAGAGCGCCAGGTTCACCCGGGCCACCGTGCCGGGCTGCCGGATGGTGCCGGCCCGCCAGCGCAGGTGGGGGCCGAGGTCGAGGGCCCCGAGGAGCCCGAGGAGCGTCCGCTTCGGATCCAGCCCGGACGCCACGATCGGCGCGGCGATCTCCTCGCCCGAGGCGAGGGCGACCCCCGTGACGCGCCCGCCGGCGGTGGTGACGACGACCACCTCTGACCCCGTCCGGAGCTCCGCGCCGCGGACCCGGGCCGCGGCCGCCAGCGCGTCACTGACGGTCCCGGGGCCGCCCTTCGCGAAGACCGCCTGGCCCGCGGCACCGCCGTCGTTGCCGGCCGAGTCGGCGAGGAGCGTCGCCGTCGTCCCCATCGACCAGGCGCCGAGGCCGGTGAACTGGAGGGCCCGCGCGGCGACCGCCGCCCGCACCGCATCGGTCTCGAACGACTCGCCCACGAAGTCGGCCACCGCCATCGGGAGGACGCGCAGGAGGTTGCGGGCGTCGTCCTTCGCCAGCTTCTTGAAGGCCCGGCCCAGCAGGAGCCCGGTGATCGCGTCGCCGAGGCCGGGCCCCGAGGTGGCCGGCGGCGTCTGCTCGCCGAGCGCGGCGAGGAAGCCGGCGAACGTTCGCACCAACCGGTCGAAGCCGGCCCAGGCGATCGCGTCGGCGCCGGACCAGGTGGCGAGCTCGGCCTCCGTCCGCCCGCCGTCCGCCCAGAGGGTGACCGCGCGGCCGTCGGGATGCGGGGCGAAGGCCCGCACCTCGGGGGCGACGAGGGCGAGCCCGTGGCCGACCAGGCCCAGCTCCCGCACCACGGCGGGCCGCAGCCGCCCGACCGTGTGGAAGAGGCCGGGCGCCCGCGAGCCGTCGTCGAGCGTTCGCGTCTCGACGGTGCCGCCGAGTGTCGCCCGCCGCTCCAGAACGAGCGTGCGCAGCCCGGCGCGGGCGAGGTAGGCGGCCGCGACGAGCCCGTTGTGGCCGCCGCCGACGACGATCGCGTCGTAGCCGGTGGAGGGGCGCGCTCCCATCAGGCCACCTTCCCCTTCCGCGCCCGCAGGAGCTCCAGGGCGGCGAGGCGGCCGTTCGCGGCCATGATCCCGCCGCCGGGGTGGGTGGACGAGCCCGCCATCCAGTAGTCCCGGATCGGGGTCCGGTAGCGCGACCAGCCGGGGATCGGGCGGCTGAAGAAGAGCTGCTCGAGCGAGAGCTCGCCGTGGAAGATGTTGCCCTCGGTGAGCCCCCACTCCTTCTCCATGTCCCAAGGCGTCACCACGTGCTTCTCGACGATCACGTCCCGCAGGTTCGGCGCGAACTCGCTGATGGTGTCGATCACCGTCTCGCCGAACTCCTCGCGCTGGTTCTCCCAGTCGGCTGGCCCCTCGGCCAGGTGGTACGGCGCGTACTGGACGAAGCAGCTCATCACGTGCTTGCCGGGCGGCGCCACTGACGGATCGACGAGCGAGGGGATGACGATGTCGACGTACGGCCGCCGGCTGAAGCGGCCGTACTTGGCGTCGTCGTAGGCGCGCTCCATGTACTCGATCGCCGGGCTGATGCTCAGCGCGCCGCGGAGGTACTCCGTGCCGCCGGGGTTCGCCGTGAACGTCGGCAGGGCGTGGAGGGCGAGGTTGACCTTGCCCGAGCTCCCCCGGAACTTGAAGCGGCGGACCTGGGCCTCGAAGTCGGCCGGCAGGACGCCCGGCTCCAGGAGCTGCAGGAAGGTCCGCCGGAGGTCGGCCGACGAGACGACGACCGAGGCGTCGATCTCCTCGCCGCTCTCCAGGACCACCCCGGTGGCCCGGTCGCCCGAGGGGGAGAGCCGCACCCGGGCCACGCCGGCGTTCGTCCGGATCTCGGCGCCGAGGGCCCGCGCCGCGTTGGCGATCGCGGTGCTGATGGCCCCCGTCCCGCCCTTGTGGAGGCCCCAGGCGCGAAAGGCGCCGTCGATCTCGCCCATGTAGTGGTGGAGCAGGACGTAGGCCGTGCCCGGCGAGCGGACCCCGAGGAAGGTGCCGATGATCCCCGACGCCGCCATCGTCGCCTTCAGCGGGTCGGTCTCGAACCACTGGTCGAGGAAGTCCGCGGCGCTCATCGTCATCAGGCCGATGAAGGCGGCCTGCTGGCGCTCCGAGAGCCGGGCGAAGTCGCGGGCGAGGCCCATCACGCCCAGCCAATCGCGCGGGTCGAGCGAGGTCGGGTCCGGGGGCACCATGCCCAGGATCGGCTTGATGAAGCGGGCCATGTCCGCCATCAGCTGGCCGTACTCCTCGTAGGCGTCGGCGTCGCTCTTCGACCAGCGGCGGATCTCGCGCAGCGTCGCGGCGTGGTCGTCGCGGCGCCACAGGTAGTCGCCGGGGACCGCGGTGAAGGTGCCGTCGAGGGGGAGGATCTCCAGGCCGTGCTTCGGCAGCTCCAGCTCCCGGATGATCTCGGGGCGGAGCAGGCTGACCACGTAGGAGAGGACGCTGAACGTGTAGCCGGGGACGATCTCGTCGCTCGTCGTGGCCCCGCCCAGGACGTGCCGCTTCTCCAGGACCAGCGTCTTCCAGCCGGCCCGGGCGAGGTAGGCGGCGGTCGTCAGGCCGTTGTGGCCCCCGCCGATGATCACCGCGTCGTAGCGCTCGGCCACCCGCGTCTCCTCCTGTCGTCTGGGTTCGGATCCGGTCCCGGCTCGGTTCGGGCGGCCGCTACGCGCGCTTGCGCGGCGGGTCGAGGAACGGCAGGTCCACGACCGTGGCGGAGACGAGCCTGCGCTTCGCCTCCACGGTCCACTCGACCTGGACGCGGCTGCCGGTCCGGGCGTGGGCCACGCCGACGGAGGCCAGCGCGATCATCTTCTTGAGGAGCGGGCTCCAGCCCGTGCTCGTGACGCGGCCCACCTGGCGCCCGCCCGCGACCAGGGGGACGGGGACGCGGCTCACGACGGGCGACGCGTACGGGGCGAGGCCCTCGGCGGCGTAGAGGGCCTCGATCTCCGGCCAGGCGATGTCGAGCCCCACCAGCCGGCGGGGCGGGCCGCCGGCGGCGACCTCGGCCAGGAGGGCCCGCTTCCCGACGAAGTCGGCCTTCGCGAGGTCCACGAGCCGGCCCATCCCGATCTCGTAGGGGCTGAAGCTCTGGGTCGGGATGTGCGAGTGGGCGGCGCTCGTGTAGTCGACCTCGATGAGGACGAGGCCGGCCTCCAGGCGGGCGGCGTCGAGGGCGAGCATCCCCGCGGGCCGGACCCGGTACGGCTCGCCGGCCGCGACCAGGGCGTCCCAGGCCTTCACGGCGCGCCGAGCCGGGATCCAGATCTCGTAGCCGAGGTCGCCGGTGTACCCCGTCCGCGACACGTCGACGGGGATCCCGGCGAGACGCGCGGCCCGGCGGCGGAAGTAGCCGAGGCCGGCGAGGTCCTCGCCCGTGGCGGCCTCGAGCACCTGCCGGGCCAGGGGGCCCTGGAGGGCGATCGCCGCGTCGCGCTCGCTCACGTCCGCGACGTCGACGTCGAGGCCGTGGGCGTTCATCCGGAGCCAGCGGTACTGCGGGTCGGCGGCGGTCCAGCGGATCACCTGGCCGCCGTCGGCGTCGTCGAGGCGGTGGACCGTGCCGTCGTCGATGACCTTGCCGTGCTCGTCGCACCACGGCGTGTAGAAGACGCGGCCGGGGGTGAGCTTCGTCGCGTCGCGGGTGATCAGGCGGTCGACCAGGCGGAGGGCGTCCGGGCCGCGCAGCTCGTACTTGAAGAGCGGGCTGACGTCGATGAGGGCGGCCGCCTCGCGGATCGCGTTGTACTCGATGACGGGGCTGTCGTGGTACGCGCTGGCGGCGAAGAAGCCCGACCACTCGCGCCACAGCATCCCCGTGTTGAGGGAGGCGGTTCGCGAGTGGAAGGCGGTCCCGACCGTCACGTCACATGCTCCTCCGCTGGGCGCCGGTGTGGGTCCGGAGCGCCGGGTATGGCCCGCCATTGTGCCCGAAGCCCGGGCAGGCCGGATGGAGCGGGATCATGGCGGGATCGGCGCCCGCGCGGAGACGGCGCCGGATCCGATGCCCCTGGGGG
This sequence comes from uncultured Chloroflexia bacterium, assembly GCA_963762445.1. Taxonomy (GTDB): domain Bacteria; phylum Chloroflexota; class Limnocylindria; order Limnocylindrales; family CSP1-4; genus CTSoil-043. The sequence goes on along the minus strand of CAVXLA010000006.1, from coordinate 108,754 downwards.
CATAGCCCGCGCATCACGCGGCCGCGCGCGGGGGCCGCGGACGGCCCGGCACTCGCCCATGGAACGGACGAAGGCGCCGATCTGGCACAACCTGGGCCCGGCGCAGCGTGTAACGGCCCCCGGTGACCCCGGGCGCCGCGGTCTGGACCGGGTTTCACGCTCGGTTCTGAGGCGATCTGTGCCAGGTCGTCGGCCACAGGGCGCCGGCGGTCGTCGGGGCGCCCTGCCGGGCGCCCGCCGCGTCACGCAGCCCAGCGTCAGGCGGGAGCGTCCGCCTCGTAGGCAAGCACCGGCACGCCCATCCGCACGAAGTCGTCCGGGTTGCGGGTCACGATCGTGGCCCCCAGCGACCATGCAACACCGGCGATGAGCGCGTCGCCGAGACTGCGAGGACCTGTCGCGCCGCGCAGTCGACGGGCCTCGCCGGCCCACTTCGCGGCATCCGGGTCGGTGGCCACGTACTCGACCGCATCGATGAGGCTCGCGATCGTGCGCCTCTCCCCCGGTGTTCCACTGGACAGCGCCTCCGCAACGATCGCGTCGCAGACGATCAGGTCATCGGCTTCCGCGAACAGGCGTTCCAGCATCGCGACGGCGCCGGGCAGGTCGATCGAGTGGTCGATCAGGAGCGTCGTGTCGAGGAGCTTCGGCATCGGGCGATCGTTCCTTCCACAGCGCGTCGACATGCGGCCTGTCCCAGCTGCGACGGATCTCCTTGAGCGTCTCGAGCACCTCTTCCGGGGTTCGACCCCAGGTCGTCGACCCCTTGAGGACGCCGCGGTTCTCGCGCCAGACCTTCTTCATCCGGTCGCGCTTCGCCTGCTTGAGCAGCACCTCGGCGATGTACGCGCTGCGTCCGCGCGGGCCGGCGACCTCGTCGATGATCGCGAGCGTCTCGGCGGGGAGCGTGATGTTCGTGCGAACCAGCGGCATGGCAGAACCTCGGTGTGCGACGCAGTGTGCAACCGCGTGTGTCGATACTAGCACACGATCGCGCCTCAGCGCCAGATGCCCGCCTGACGCTTCCGTGCCGCCGTGACGGCCGCCCCGCCCTTCTTCGAGCCCCTCTTCCGCCGCTCCGCCAGCGCCAGCGAGACCAGCATCAGCTCGTTGACCCTGCGCTCGAACTCGGGCACCGTCGCCTCCGGGATGGTCACGCACACCTCCCGGAGTGCCGTCTCCAGCTGATACCAGAGGTCGCCCCGCCGGACCTCGTAGAGCGGGTAGGCGCAGTTGATCACCACCCGGCGGATCCCATCCTCCTCGACGAGGGCGCTGCGCAGGCGCGGGTCGAGACGCCGCACCACGACCTCGGCCGCCCCGCGCCGACGGGTCGTCCCCGGGCCGCCGGCTGCCCGCGGTCGCGGAAGGCGGGGTGCAGGCTCGGTCGCGCCCGAAGCGCCTGGATCAACGCCGGTTGCCTCGTCCGGGCCCGGCTGCCCGGGCCCGTCGGGACGGTTCCGGACCCCTTCGAGCGCCAACTGGCCGCCGGGTTCCTCGCCCCCCACGGCGACCTCCGATTCGAAGAGCCGACCCTCCTCCAACAGCCGCAGCGCCTTCGCCAGGATCCGGCGCACCTGTTCCGCCGTGCGCGCCGCTTCCGGGGTCACGGCCGAGGCGGGCTCGCGCGTGAGCCGCCGAATGGCGGGCGCCAGGAGGGCGTGGAGCCGTGCCTCCACCGCGGCCCACGTCTCGCTTCCGCGGTCGACGTCCGCCTTGTTCATCGTGACCGGGACGTGCGGCAGCTCGACCTCGCCGACCAGGCGGTTGAGGGCCGGGTGGGCGGCGGGCGTCGGATGGCCGAACCACTCCGGCGCCCCGACGAGCCGGCCCAGGTGATAGAGACGGACGCCGGCCTCCGGCGTGCCGGGAGGCGGCAGCTCGGGCAGGAGGCCCCACCAGCCCCGCACCAGCCGTCCGGCCGCGCGCGCCGAGACCTCGTGCCGCTCGTCCAGGGTCCACGGGCGGGGCGCGACCGGCGCGCGGTTGACGACCATCCGGACCTCGCCGGCCTCGAGCATCGGGCGATACGCCTCCGCCAGCCGCTCGGCGAGCCGCCGGGGGTCGAGCTTCCGGTCGACCTCGCCGATCTCGATGCGCACGTAGCCCAACTCGGCGGCCACGGCCTTCTTCCGGGCGTGCAGGTCGTACGTCCGCAGGCGGGCCCGATCGCGGTAGGCCGGGTCCTCGAACCCGTAGGCGGCCTCGTCGCCGGCGGCCGAGGCCACGATCTCGAAGCGGTTGCCCAGGTGGCCGATCGCGGCCTTGCCGCCCTGCCCGTACCGTCCGATCCGGTCGCCCGCCCGCTTCGACGAGGCACCCCAGCGGAGGTAGTCGCGCTCGATCGCCGCCGGGCTCATGCCCGTCCCGCCGACGACCACGAGGACGAGCCGCCCGGGATGGACGGCCAGGTCCAGGTCGAGCGGTCGCCCGGCGACCCGGCTGTCGACGGCGTTGTCGACCAGCTCGAGGATCGCGTCGATCGGCGACCGATAGTTGGCGAAGAGCGCGCCCGTCAGGCGCGGGTCGATCCGCTCGCGAACGACGCGTCGGGTGGTCACGCGTCCTCCCGCGGCTCCACGACCAGGATCTCCTCTCCTAGCATGTCCGTGATCCGGACTGCCACCGGTCCGCGATCGCCGGGAAGCGCTCGCTCGGGAAGCCGTCCGCACGCCACCCGGCAACGCGAGCGGCCAGCGCCTCGTGCAGTTCCACCTGGCGCTGGGTCGATCTACTCGTCGACCCGGGCGAAGGCGGCGGTGAGCCCGGCGAGGGCCGCCGCGTCCATGCCGGTGCCCTTCGCCTCCCAGTTGACGTCGCCGCCCTCGGCGACGACCAGAGGGGCGCCCCCGCCGGCGTCCACGAGCCGGGCCGGCCGGTCGCCAAACGAGGCGGTCCCGAGGTCCGGTCCCGCTGGGATGCAGCCGTCGACGCCCGCGCAGTAGGCCCCCTCGCGGATCTCGATCCGCTGTCCGCCCGGGCCCTTGTAGGCGATCGTCATCTTGCCGCCGCCGGCGAGGCGGAACTCCCCGGTATCGACGAACCAGCCGGCGGGCAGCACGGCGCAGTACACGTCCCACGCGACCGCCTGGGCGACAGCCGCGAAGAAGGCCCGGTTGTCGTCGTTGCCGCTGCAGGCCGCGGCGCTGCCGGGAGGGACTGAGGCCTCCGGCGTGGCGCTGGGCGCCGGCGACCCGGGCGGCTCGGTGGGCTCACCCGTCGGCGTCCCCGTGGGGCTCGGCGTCGATTCGCCCGAGGGCGCCGGCTCGCCGCTCGGGGCCGGCGTGGGAGATCCTGCCGACGGCGCCGGCGAACGCGTGACGGTGGTGCCGCAGGCCGCGACGAGGAGGGCCAGGGCGACGAGAAGGGAGAGCGCGCCGGATCCCGTCCGGGTGGCGCGGGTTCCACGAGCGGGGATCACCGCGCCAGCCTAGCCGCCGGGGTGCGCGCGGTCAACGCGCGCCGGCACGGTCAGCGGATGCCGGCGCGGTCAGCGGGCGCCGGCGCGGTCAACGCGCGCCGGCACGGTCAGCGGATGCCGGCGCGGTCAGCGGGCGCCGGCGCGGTCAACGCGCGCCGGCACGGTCAGCGGATGCCGCCGCGTCAGCGCGCGCCGAACAGGGTCGATGCCCCGGTTCCGGCGACGGCGGGAGCCTCCACCGCCACGCTCGGCGGGCCGCCGGCCAGGGCGACGTCCACGCCGAAGACGGACCGCACGCGCTCGCGCGTGAGGACGGTCGGCGGCGGCCCGTCGGCCACGACCCGTCCCCCGTCGAGCACGACGAGGCGCGGGAAGAAGTGGCGGGCCAGGGTCAGGTCGTGGAGGACGGCCAGCACGGTCGTGCCGTCGGCGGCGTTGAGATCGGCGAGCAGCTCCATCACCGCCACCTGGTGGCGCAGGTCGAGGTGGGCCGTCGGCTCGTCGAGGACGAGGAGCGGCGCCGCCTGGGCGACGGCGAGGGCGACGAGCACGAGCTGGCGCTCGCCGAGGGAGAGCTCGCGGGCGTCGCGGCCCCGGAGGCGGTCGATCCCGACGCGCGTGATCGCGGCATCCACCGCGGCGCGATCGGCGGCGCGCGGACCACGGAACGGATCCTCGTGCGGCAAGCGACCCAGCGCCACCACCTCCTCGACGCGGGCCGAGAACGGGAAGCTCGCCTGTCCCGGCACGGCGGCCAGCCGCCGGGCGATCGCCGGCCGGTCGAGGGCGTCGACGGGATCGCCACCCAGGAAGGCCCGCCCGCTGCGGGGCACGACGAGCCCGGCCAGGACCCGCAGCAGGGTCGACTTGCCGGCCCCGTTCGGCCCCACCAGCGCCACCCGCTCGCCGGGCGCGATTGCGAAGCTCACCCCGCGGAGCACGGTCCGCTCGCGGTAGGCGACCACGACGTCCTCGAGCGCCGCCAGCGGCGCGGCGGGGAGGCGCCCTGCCGCCGCGGCCACGCCCGCACCTGCGGAAGCGATCGGACGGGCAAGCCCGGGCGTCGTCGTCACAGCTCGTAGCCGCCACGTGCCGAGCGGAGCAGGGCGAGGAAGAACGGGGCCCCGATGACGGCGGTGACCACTCCCACCGGGATCTCGCCGAGCAGGCGGGCGAGGAGGTCGGCGGCGACGAGGAGCAGGGCGCCGAGCAACGCCGCCAGCGGCAGGACGTGACGGGCGTTCGGGCCGACCACGAGGCGGACGAGGTGCGGCGCCACGAGCCCGACGAAGCCGATGAGGCCCGAGACCGCCACCGCCGCGGCGGTGACGAGCGTGGCCAGGCCGAGCAGGATCCCGCGCTCGCGGCGGACGTCCACTCCCAGGTGGGCCGCCGCTTCCTCGCCGAGCAGGAGCCCGTTGAGAGCGCGCGCCCGGGCCAGGATCGCGAGGCTCCCGCCAACCACGAGGGGGGTGGCCATCGCGAGGCGCAGCCAGGACGACCCCTCGAGGCCGCCGAGGAGGAACGCGAAGATCTGGCGGAGGTTCGCCCCGGAGAGGTACATCGTCATGGCCAGGCCGGCCGCCAGGAGCGAGCCGACCGCGTAGCCGGTCAGCAGGAGCCCGGTGAGCGGCGCCAGCGGGCCGCCGCGCCCCAGGCGGTAGACGACGGCGACGGCGGCCAGCCCGCCCGCGAACGCGAGGACGTTGAGGAGGCCGAGGTCGAGGATCGCGACGCGGACGGGGATGAGCACCGCGATCGCCGCCCCGAGCGCCGCGCCGGACGCGGTCCCGAGCACGTACGGGTCGGCCAGCGGGTTGCGCAGCAGCCCCTGGAAGGTGGCTCCGGCCACGGCAAGCCCCGCCCCGACCACGACCGCGGTCAGGACGCGCGGCAGGCGCAGCTCGAGGATGATCGTCTCCGCCGCGGGACCCCACGTCCGCTCGACGGGGAGGCCGAGCGCGCGCAGGAGGATCCCGACCGTGTCGCCGGGCGCGACGGCCACGCTCCCGGCGGCGACGCCGAGGACGACCATCGCCGCCAGGATGGCGAGGCCGAGGAGGGCGAGGGCGACCGGGCGCGGCGCCCTCGCGGGTCGTCGGAGGCGGACCCGGGAGAGGGCCAGGCTGCGGCCGCCGATCGCCACGGGAGGTCCCTAGCCGCCGGGGCTCGCCGCCGGGGCCGGCGGCAGCGGGGCCGCGGGGTCGATCGCGAGCGCGAGCGCGCGCAGCCCCTCGACGAGGCGGGGTCCGGGACGGGTCACGACGACGTCGTTCACCGGGCGGATGGCGCCGTTCTTGACGGCCGTCATCCCGGCCCAGCCGGGGCGCGCCGCCACGATCTCGGCCGTGGCCCCGTAGGCCGCGTCGCCCAGGACGATGACCTGGGGATCGGCCGCGAGGAGCGTCTCGAGGGGGATCGAGAAGACGGTCGGGCTGCCGGTCGTGATCGGGTCGCCCCCGGCGAGCCGGATCATGTCGGCATAGAGCGTCTTGTCGGCGGGCCCGTAGATCGTGCCCTGGTACGTGTCGAGCTCGTAGAAGACGCGTGGTCGGGCGGCGCCGGTGCCGGCGATCGCCTCGCCGATCGCCGCGATCTCGGCCTTCATCCCCTCGGCCAGCGCCGTGCCGGCCGCCGGCTCGCCCGCGGCCGTCGCGACGAGCTCGAGGTCGCCGAGGGCGGTGGCGACGTCGGGGGCGTAGACGACGAGCACGGGGATCCCCAGGCCGCGGAGCTTCTCCAGCGTGGCGGGGTCGTTGAAGCCGTTGCCCCCGGCCACGACGAGGTCGGCCTCGAGGCCAACGATCTTCTCGACGTCGATCGTCCCCATCGTGACCACCCGGGTGACGGCCTTCGCCGCCTCGGGGAAGTCGTCCACGTCCGTGGCGCCGACGAGGCGCGCGCCCGCGCCCACGGCGAAGAGGATCTCGGTGGTGGCCGGCGTGAGCGAGACGATCCGCTCGGGCCGCGCGGGGATCGTGACCGCGCTCCCCTCGTCGTCGGTGAGGGCCAGGGGGAACACGGCCGCCGGGGTGGGCGCCGGGGTTGGGGTGGCGGCCGTCGTCGGAGCCGGCGATGGGGCCGCGGTGGGTGCGGGGGTTGGCGTGGCGGCCGCGCCGCAGGCGGCCACGAGGAGGCCGAGCAGGGCGGCGGCCGCGGTCGCGCGAACGGCGCGCGCCGCACGGGAGGCGCGGGGGGAACGGGGGGTGAGTCGCACGGGGACCTCGCTGGCACGTGGAGCGGGGTGGCGCGACGGCGCGGTGGCGCACGCGCGCGGAAGCGGGATGCGAGGCCCTAGGTGGCGGGAATCATGCCTGCCTGCCCCTTTCTCTCGAGGGTTCGAGCGGCTGCACCGTGGGGCCGGCGACCGGACTTCCGTCCCGAAGGGGACGGTCACCGTAGCGGGACTGTGCCGGATTCGCACCGGCTTCGCGACCACGCGGTGGGTCTGAGACGGGGGCAGCGTAGCACGCCCGGCGCTGCCCGTGAGGGGGCCGAACGGCCCGGAATAGGCCGGCGTTGCGGGCGGCTGCCGCGCGATAAGGGGCCGATAAGCGTCTCCCGGCAGACTCCAGGGAGCGGCGTCGGCCCTGGCGTCGCCCCCGCCTCCTCCCGCCCAGGCCCATCCCGCCGGAGGAGGTCTCACCGGATGTCGCCCGGACGTATGAAGCGCCCGCTCGCCGTGCTCCTCGCGCTGGTCGCCCTCGCGGCCGCCGCGGCGGGGCCGGCCCGCGCCGCCTACCAGGCCACCGTCGACGTGAACGTGTCGGCGTTCTCGCAGAGCTGCATCGGCTTTCACGACGCCTTCCCGACGAAGATGCTCGCCGCAGCCGCCGCCGGCTACCGCAACCTCGGATTCGGCACGACCGCCTACACCGGTTCCGCCTTCACACGGGCCCAGGTCCTGGCGAGGACCGTCGCCGACTGGGGCTACTACGTCCACAGCCACGGGGACTTCTACCTCAACGCCGACGGCAGCCGCTACGCCGGCTTCCGGGAGGACGCCGGGCTCTGCACCGGCGCCAAGGTGATCTTCTCGAAGGAGATCGCGGCGGCCCGGGCCGGGCGCCAGTCGAACCTCGTGGTCATGTCGACGTGTCACCTCGGCGAGACGAAGACGACCATGCCGGGCGCATTCGCGATCCCGATGGTGAAGGCGGGCACCGGCGCCTGGGCTGGTCCCAGGTTCTACCTCGGGTACGTGGGCGAAGCGTGGGACAGCGACGAGTTCGCCTTCGAGGCCCGCTTCTGGAGCGCGCTCGGGCCGGGCTACGGCGTCGGCCAGGCATTCGACGTCGCGCGGCTCGGGTCGTACAACGCGGGGTTCGCCGCCAACTGGTACGGCAGCTATGCCTGGACGGGGCGGGCGGGGCCCCTGCCGTCCGGCTGCACCCGGTGTCTGTGAGGTCATGACGATGCACGCACCATCCATGGCGCCGCTCGGTCGGCGCCGCACTCGCCTCCTCGTCGCCGGCGCCCTCGCCGGGGCGGCGATCGGGATCGGGTTCCCGGCCGGCACGGGCCCGGGTGATGCCGCCGACCGCTTCGTCGCCGGAGGGTCCGTCACGCAGCGCGCCCCGCTCGCCGCCGAGCAGGCGGCCCGGGTCCTGGCCGCAGCCGGCGCAGCACGAGAGCGCCTCGGGCTCCCCGTGCCGGCGGCCGTCCGCGTCGAGCGGGTGACCGACCGCCTTGGAGGGACCACGTACGACGAGGTCACCGCCACGGACGGCACCGGCCGCGCCCTTCACCAGCAGCGATTCGACGAGGGCGGCCGGCTCGTCGGCGCCGTCTCGTTCGGCTGGCAGACCGGGGGTGGCCGCCCCCTGCCCGGCGAAGCGCCGGCCCGCGCCCGCGGCGCTCGCCTCGCGGCCGACCTCGGCCTCGGCGTTGCGGGCGCCCCCGACGTGCGACAGGCCCCCGACGAGAGCGGCTGGACGATCTCGTGGCCGCGCGTCGTCGACGGGATCCCCGTGCCCGGCGACGGCGTTCGCCTCGACCTCTGGCCCGACGGGCGGCTCCACGCGCTGGTGCGCTCGGAGCGGCCGCTCGCCGCCCGTCCGCCCACCCTCCTCGACCAGGCCGCCGCCCGGCAACGGGCCACGGACGTCCTCGCGGACCTGTTCGGCGGCCGCGCCGGGCAGGTCGAGATCGCCGCGGCCGGGCTCGGCTGGGTGGCCCCCAACGACGCGTTCGATCCCGCCGCCCCGGATGCGCCCGCCTCGACCCTTCGGCTCGCCTGGGTCGTCGAGGCCCGCACCCGGGGGGAGCTCGCCGACGGGCTCCGCGCGGTGAAGGTCTTCCTCGACGCGGGCACGGGCGCGCTCCTCGGGGGCGACGTCCTCCGGTGAGCGCCCGGCCGCCGCTTCGCGCCCCAGCGCCCCGCCCGGTGATCGGCCGGGCGGGGCGCCAACCTCCCCATCGCCGCCTGACCCTGGTTGCGCTCGCCGCCGCGGCCTTCGTCGCGGGTGGCTGCGGCTCCCCGGCGCCGAGCCTGCCGCCGTCCACGGCGGGTCCGATCGCATCGCCCAGCGCGACGGCGGCACCCAGCCGGCCCCAGGGCACCGCGGGTCCGACCCCCTCGCCGCCCGCGACGCCCGCTGGATCGACCGGGCGCGGGCTCCTGTTGCTCTCCACGGCCGACGGCGGCCGGGCGCTCAGCCTCCTGCGGCCGTCCGCCGACGCGGTGGCGCTGCCGCTGCCGGATCCGACGACGGCGGCCGTGGCGCCGCTCCGTGACGGCACGCTGGTGGCGCTCCTGGGGGACGGCAGGGCGTTCGTGGCGCCGGGTGGCCCGGCTGGGCTCCTCGCCGGGAGCGGCTGGCGGCCGCTCGAAATCCGCTGGGCCGGCACCCTGCCCGGCGCCGCGACGGTCTTCGGAGCCACGACCGCGCCGGACGGCACGCGCCTCGCGGCGATCGCCCGGCCCCCCGATGCCGAGTCACCGAGCGCGCTGGTGGTCGTCGACCCGGCCCGGAAGCGCGGCGTCGTCCGGGACCTCGCCGCCGATTCGCTCGGGGCGCCGCCCGCCTGGATCGACGACGCGCGCGTCGCGCTCATGCAGCGCGGGCGCGACGGGCGGACGTTCCTGGCCATCCTCGCGGTGGCCACGGGCGAGGAGGTCGAGCGGATCCCGCTCCGCGCGCTCGACGTCGGGACCTCCGGCGACGGGCGCACGGTCGTCGTGCTCGGCGACGAGGGCCGGCTCCGCGTGGGAGTCACGGACGAGCTCCTCGCCCGTCGGCGCGTCCCGGACGACGGGCCGGCGACGCGGCCGGACGACGTGGTCCGAGGCGGCGTCGCGCTCGACGGCGCCGGACGCCGGCTCGCGGCGGTCGTCGACGACGGGGTTGCCGGCGCCGGCTGGATCGCGACGTTCGAGCGCGCCGGAGGCGCGTGGCGAGCGACGGCGCGCATCCCGGCGCCCGCCGGATCGCACGGAGGGACGGTCGCCTGGCTGCCCTGAGCCGGACGCGAAGAACCCCGGCGCTCGGCCGGGGTTCCAGGCGGGACGGTCCGGCCGGCGGGGCCGGCCGGACGCTCAGCCGACGGCGGCGGCCCCCTCGACCGCCGTGAAGATGGAGACCTGCGAGGCCTCGGGAAGCATCTCGCCGAGGATCTTCTGCAGGGTCAACTGGTGAACGCAGCTGTTCCAGCTCTCGAAGTAGTGGCACGTGCAGTGCCAGGCACCGGCGTCGAGGCTCACGTGATGCGTGTCGTTGTCGCCCCGAAACGTGACGCTGAGGCGATCGAACGTGAGGCGGTCGCGCTCGCGGGCGTAGCGATTCGCCTTCTCGACCTTGCCGATGAGAGAGCTGTGCATCGTCGAGGTCCCTCCGTGACCATGGGCCCTGCCGGATGCCGCCGCCCGGTCGCACGCGCGCCGGCCGGGAGGGCGGTCGTACCGGCAACTCTACTACCCGGGGCCAAGAAGGGCGCCGGGCCGGTCAGCCGCGGACGAGCGCCTCGCCGGCAGCCAAGCAGGCGTCGGCGACGGCCGCCGACGTCGCCTCGGTGTAGACCCGGACCAGGGGCTCCGTGCCGCTGAAGCGGACCAGCAGCCACGACCCGTCGGCAATGAAGAACTTGAAGCCGTCCTTCGTCGAGAGCTCGACGGTCGTCGTCACCGGCTGGCCGGCAAGCTCCGATGGCGCCTTCGCCACGAGCTCCACCGCGAGCCGCTCCTTCATCGCCGGGTAGGTCGCCCGGTCGACGTGGATGTCGACCCGCTGGTAGAACGACGGCCCGGCGAGCTCGTGGAGATGCTCGATCGCCCGGGAGACCGGCCACCGCCCGGCGGCCCGCTCGCGCAGGAAGAGGTCCAGGAGCAGCAGGTCCGAGTAGATCCCGTCGCGCTCGGGCAGGTGCATCCCGAACCCGTAGCCGCCCGACTCCTCGCCGCCGTACATGGCGCCCGTCTCGATCATCCGGGGGCCGACGTACTTGAAGCCCACCGGCGTCTCGTGGACGGCGATCCCGTAGCGCGCCCCCAGCCGCTCGGCCATCGAGGTCTCGTTGACGCTCTTGACGACCGGCGCGCGGAGCCCACGGTGCTCGGCCAGGTAGTACATGAGCAGGCCGTAGACCTGGAGCTGGTGCACGAAGACGCCGCGCTCGTCCACCGCGCCCGCCCTGTCGGCGTCGCCGTCGAGGAGAAGGCCCAGGTCGAAGCCGCCGGCCGCCACGCGCCGCAGCGCCTCGTCGATGTGGGGACGGATCGGCTCGGGGTTCACGCCCCCGAAGTAGGGGTTGCGCTCGGTGTGGAGCTCCACGACCTCGATCCGGTCGCCGCCGAGGAGGCGGCTGATCCAGCCGGCGCCCGAGCCCCACAGCGGCTCGACGAGGATCCGCAGGTCGGCCGCCTTCAGGGAATCGAGGTCGACGGTGCGCCGGACGAAGCGCTCGTAGCCCACGAAGGGGTCGAAGCGCTCGACAAGGCCGGCCGCCTCGCCGTCGGCGAAGGGGCGGCGCGGAATGGCCCGGCCGCCGTTCTCGGCGATGACGGCCTCCATCGCGGCCAGGATCTCGGGGCCCGCCGCGGCCCCGGTCGACGACTTGACCTTGAAGCCGTTGTCGGTCCACGGGTTGTGGCTGGCGGTGATGACCACCCCGGCGGCGGCCCCGCGCTGCACGACCTCGTAGCTGGACATCTGGGTCGGCACCGCGTGCACCGCGAAGGCAACCGGGATGTCGTAGGCCAGGAGGACCTCGGTTGCCGCCGCCGCGAAATGCTCCGAGGCGAAGCGGCGATCGTAGGCCACGACCACGCCCCTGGCCTGCTCGCCCCGGTCGGCGACGTAGCGGGCAACGCCCTCGGCGCAGCGGCGGACGTTGTCGAACGTGTATTCCTCGGCGATCCTCGCCCGCCACCCGTCGGTGCCGAAGACGATCGTGGTCGGGGCGGCGGCCCCCCCGGCGGCGGGCGTGGTCACGAGTCTTCCTCCCTGGCCCGGGCCAGCTCCTCGGCGATCGTCCGCACCTCCTGCGAGCGGTCCGCGGCGCAGACGAGCAGCGCCTCCGGCGTGTCCACGACGATCGTATCCCGCAGGCCGAGGGTGACGACCAGGCGGTCGCCGGCCAGCACGAGCGTCCCCTCCGACCCGATGTCGCGGCGGGGGCCCGACCCGACCGCCCCGGCGGGCTCGCCCGCCTCGACGGCGCGGGCGACGAGCGCGTCCCGCAGGGCCGCCCAGCTGCCCAGGTCGCTCCAGCCGACGTCGGCCCGCAGCATCGCGACCCGCCCGGCGAGGGACGCCGGCTCCATCACGGCGTAGTCGATGGAGGTGACCCGCACGGCGGCGTAGGCGGCCTCGAGCGCGGCCGGGCTGCCGGCCACGCCGTCGCGCACGCTGCGGAGGATGTCGGGCGCCGAGGCCGCCAGGGCGTCCAGGATGGCGTCGCGCCGCCAGACGAAGATCCCGGCGTTCCAGGCGACGGCGTCGGGACCGGCGAGCAGCGCCGCCGCAACGTCGGCGGGCGGCTTCTCCACGAAGCGGCGCACCGCGTGGGCCCCGGCCTCAGGGCGGGGGCCGGCGGCCACGACGTACCCGTAGCCGGTCTCCGGCCCCGTCGGCGCGATCCCGAGGGTCACCAGGGGCCGGTCCGCCGCCCCGGCGACGGCCGCCGCCCGCGCGAGGAGGGCCCGGAAGCCGGCCTCGTCGACGACGAGGTGGTCGGCGGGAAGGACGGCCATGACCGCGTCGCCGGGGCGCTCGAGGGCGACCGCGGCCAGGGCGACGGCCGCCGCGGTGTTGCGTCCCGTCGGCTCGGCGAGGACGTTGCCGGCCGGGAGCTCGGGCAGCTCCGCCAGGACCTGGGCGGCGTGGCGGCGGTCCACGACGACGGCCACGTCCTCCGGGCCTGCCAGGACGGGCAGGACGCGATCGAAGGTGGCCCGCAGGAGCGAGCGCTCGCCTAGGAGCGGCAGGAACGGCTTCGGCCGGTCGGGCCGCGACAGCGGCCAGAGCCGCATGCCGCCGCCGCCGGCGAGGATGACCGCGTACATCCGGGCGATTCTACGGGGCGGACGCGCGCGCCGCGGGCCCCCGCACGCTCGCGCGCGCCGGGGCTCCCGCGCTTCACCCGGCCGGCGTCACGTGCCCGCGAGCTCCGGGACCGGCAGCCCGCACTCGTCGGCGAGGAGGGCGGCCTTGTCCGTGCGCTCCCACGGCAGGTCGAGGTCCGGCCGGCCGAAGTGGCCGTAGGCGGCGGTCTGGCGGAAGATCGGCGTCTGCAGGTCCAGCGCCGCGATGATCTTCGCCGGGCGGAGATCGAAATGGCGGTCGATCGTGGCCCGGATCGCGTCGTCGGGGACCCGTCCCGTGCCGAACGTCTCGATCGAGACCGAGAGCGGCCGGGCAATCCCGATCGCATACGCCAGCTCGATCTCGAAGCGGTCGGCGAGCCCGGCGGCCACGACGTTCTTGGCGACCCAGCGGGCGGCGTAGGCCGCCGAGCGGTCGACCTTGGTGGCGTCCTTGCCCGAGAACGCGCCGCCCCCATGGCGCGCCATCCCGCCGTACGTGTCGACGATGATCTTGCGCCCCGTCAGGCCGGCGTCGCCCATCGGCCCCCCGATGACGAAGCGCCCGGTCGGGTTGACGTGCATCACGGGGTCCCGCCCACGCAGCTCGTGGGGGATCACCGGCCAGATGACCGCCTCGACGAGGTCGTCGTGCAGGCTGTCCGGCGCGTCAGGATCGTGCTGCGCGGCGAGAACCACGGTCGCCACGCGCTTCGGAGTCCCGTGCTCGTACTCCACGGTGACCTGGGTCTTGCCATCGGGGCGCAGGTACGGGAGCTGGCCCGACTTGCGGGCCTCGGCGAGCCGCCGCGCCATGCGGTGGGCGAGGGCGATCGGGAGCGGCATCAGCTCGGGGGTCTCCCGGCAGGCGAAGCCGAACATCATCCCCTGGTCGCCCGCCCCCAGCTCAACGCCGTCCACGCCGATCGCGATGTCGTGCGACTGCTCCTTCACGCTGACGAGGGCGCCACAGGTCTGGTAGTCGAAGCCGTAGTCGGCCTTCGTGTACCCGATCTCGCGGACCGTCTCCCGGACGACCCGCTGGAAGTCCACGTACGTGGTCGTCGTGATCTCGCCGAGGACGGCCACGAGGCCAGTCGTCGTCGCGGTCTCGCAGGCAACCCGCGCATTCGGGTCCTCGCGCAGGATCTCGTCGAGGATCGCGTCCGAGATCTGGTCGCACATCTTGTCCGGGTGACCCTCGGTCACCGACTCGGACGTGAACAGGTAGCTCGCGGCGTCGAGGATGGTGGTCATGGCGACGGCGAGCGTAGCACGCGAGGCAGGCCGGCCTCGCCTCAGGAGGCGGCCCCCCGCCAGGGCAGGGGCGGCAGGTCGTCGGCGGGGACGAACCCGAAGACCCCGCCGTAGAAGGCGAGCTCGGCCTGCATCGAGCGGACGATGCTCGCGGCCTGCCGGAACCCGTGGTCCTCGCCCGCGAAGGGCAGGTAGACGTGGGGGATCCCCTTGGCGGCCAGGGCCGCCACGATCCGCTCTGCCTCCGACGGCGGGACCACGCGGTCGTCCAGGCCCTGCAGCACGAGCACCGGGCACGAGAACCCCTCGGCGTGGAAGAGGGGCGAGCGGGCCTGGTAGACGTCCCGGGCGGCCGGGTACGGGCCGACGAGGCGCTCGACGTAGTGCGACTCGAACTTGTGGGTCTCGGCGACGAAGGCCTCGAGGTTCCCGATCCCGAAGTAGCTCACCCCCGCTCGGAACACGTCGCGGAAGGCCAGCGCGGCCAGGGTCGTGTAGCCCGACGCGCTGCCGCCCTCGATCGCGAGGCGGGCGCCGTCGGCCTCGCCGCGGCGGGCCATCTCGCGGGCGCCGGCGACGCAGTCGTCGACGTCCGTGACGCCCCAGCTTCCCTCGAGGCGCTTCCGATACGCCTTCCCGTACCCGGTGCTGCCCCCGTAGTCGACGTCGAGGACGGCGATGCCGCGGCTCGTGAGCACCTGGAACGGGAGCTGGAGGCCGGTGAACGCAGCCGACGTCGGCCCGCCGTGGCTGGCGACGACGAGGGGAGGCAGCTCCCCGTCCGGGGCCCGGAAGGCGGGGTTGGCCGGGCGGTAGAGGATCGCGTGCGCCGTCCGGCTGCCCGTGGTCGGGAACTCGACGGGCTCGCCAACCGACACGATCGCCGGGTCCAGCTCCAGGTCGCAGGAGCGGCGGACGGCCGTCCAGGCTCCGCTGGCGAGGTCGATCCGCACGAGGGCCCGGAACATGGTGGGCGCGGCCGCGATCGCGACGGCCTCCGGCCCGCGGACGGAGAGCCAGGTGAGCTCGGTGAACGGAAGGTCGAACGCCTCCGGCGCCCGGGCCCCGGCCGGGTCGATCCGCCAGAGGCGATCGCGGCCGCCCGCCCGGCCGATGGCGATGAGCGAGCCGTCGCCGGCGACGCCGTGCGAGGCGTACCCGAGGTTCCAGTCGGGCTCCGCGAACTCGGCCTCGATCCCGGGCGTGAGCGGCGTGAGCCGTTCACCGTCCCAGCGGTGGAGCCCGATCCACTCGCCGGGCTCGCTGGCGACGACGAGCGATCCGTCCGGCGCCCAGCGCGGCTGCGCGGTCCACGTCGCCGCGTCGCCGGCCACGACGCGTCCCGGGCCCGGGATGCCGGCCGCGTCCAGGTCGGCGACGACGCACTCCGTCCCGTCCCAGGGCAGGTTCGGGTGGTCCCAGCGGAGCCAGCAGAGGCGGGAGCGGTCGGGCGACAGGCGGGGACAGGAGACGAAGTCGCTCCCGGCCACCAGGACCTCCACCGCCGCCGGATCGGCGACGGCGGAGCCGTCGAGCGGGATCGCCACGAGCGCGTTGACCGCCTCGCCCGGCCCCGCGTGGTCCTCGCGAACCGCGAGCAGGCGGCCGCGCCCGGCGTCGAGCTCGAGGTCGGCGTAGCGCCAGGGGCCCTCGGGCGTGATCGGCACGCCCGTGCGGCCGGGACCGACCCGGAGCAGGCGGCCGGTCACGAAGTCGGAGACGACCACCATCTCCCCCGCCGCGAGGTACGCCCCGCCCCCGTACTCGTGGACGCGCGTGCGGACGTTCACGCCCGCCGGGCTGACGTCCTCGGCCACGCAGCCGGCTCGCTGGCGGACGAGCGTGGCGCGACCACCGTCATCGGGGCGGACTTCCAGCCAGAACAGGTCGTCCCCGTCCCAGCGTGCCTCGGCCAGGCGCACGATGCCGGAGGCGACGGCCTCCGGCGCGATCGTCGAGCGCCAGCTCCCGTACGGGGCGACGCCGGGGAGAGCCAGTGTGTTCGCCATGGTTTCCGTTCGCCCCGGCTTACGTCCCGTGACTCCAGGAGCTCCAGTAGGCGGCCTGCTCCTCGGTCATGCCATCGATGTGGATCCCCAGCGCCTCGAGCTTCAGGCGGGCGACCTGCTGGTCGATCGCCTCGGGAACGACGTAGACGGTCGGCTCGAGCTCGGCGTGGTGCTCCACGACGTACTCGGCCGACAGGGCCTGGTTGGCGAAGGACATGTCCATCACCGCGGCCGGGTGGCCTTCCGCGGCGCCGAGGTTGACGAGCCGGCCCTCGGCGATCAGGTGGAGCTTGCGGGGCCCCAGGTCGAACTCCTGGACGTTTTCGCGGACCTCGCGGACGTGGCCCTCGGCGAGGGCGCGCAGGGCGACGAGGTCCAGCTCCGCGTCGAAGTGACCGCTGTTGGCCATGATGGCCCCGTCCGGCATGACCGCGAAGTGCTCGCGTCGGAAGACGTTGACGTTCCCGGTGGCGGTGATGAAGAGCTCGCCCCAGGGCGCCGCCTGGTCCACGGTCTTCACCTCGAACCCGTCCATGAGCGCCTCGAGGGCCCGGACCGGGTTGACCTCCACGACGGCGACGTGGGCGCCGTGGCCCTTGAGCCGGGCCGTGATCCCCTTCCCCACCCAGCCGTAGCCGGCCACCACGCAGCGGCGCCCGGCGATGAGGATGTTGGTGGCCCGCAGGATGCCGTCGAGCGTGCTCTGCCCGGTCCCGTAGCGATTGTCGAAGAGGTGCTTCGTCTCGGCCTCGTTGACGGCCACGACGGGGAACCGGAGGGCGCCGTCGCGGGCCATGGAACGGAGGCGGATGACGCCGGTCGTCGTCTCCTCGGTGCCGGCCAGGACGCCGGGGACGAGCTCGGTGCGATCGCGGTGGAGGAGGCTCACGAGGTCGCAGCCGTCGTCCATCGTGACGTGCGGCCTCGCGTCGGCGATGGCATTGAGGTGCGCGTAGTAGGTGTCGCGGTTCTCGCCGCGCCGGGCGAAGACGCCGATGCCATAGCGGGCGGTGAGGGCCGCTGCCACGTCGTCCTTGGTGGACAGGGGGTTGCTGGCGGCCAGCGAGACCTCGGCCCCGCCCGCGGCCAGCGTCCGGACGAGGTTCGCCGTCTCGGTCGTGACGTGGAGGCAGGCGGCCACCCGCACGCCGGCCAGCGGCCGCTCCCGCGCGAACCGCTCGCGGATCAGGCGGAGGACGGGCATCTCCCGCTCGGCCCACTCGATGCGGCGGACCCCCTCGTCGGCGAGGCCGAGGTCGGTGACGTCGTGGGGCGGCAAGGCGGTCGGGGTCGTCATCGGGAGTGTGGTCTCCGGGAGGTTCCGGCGGGCGGGCGGCCCGCGGTCTGGCGATTATGCCCGAGGGCCGGGCGGGCGGCCCGATGCCCGCGCCGGCACGGGCATCGCCGGGTCGAGGGCGACGGTCGCGCGGGCGGCAGGCGCCTACCCGGCCCGGCGCCCGAGGAGCCGCAGGATGGATGCCGTCAGCGAGCCCACCAGGCCGCCGTCGGCCGTGCGGCGGACGAGCCGCTCCTCGAAGCGCACGTGCTCGCGATAGCCGAGCTTGCGATACGCCTGCAGCGCCGGGGGGTTGTCGGCGCGGACGTTGAGCACGACCTGGTCGCAGTAGCGGAGCAGATCGGCGGTGACGGCGCCCGTCACCGCCGTCGCGTAGCCCCGCCCGCGGTGGTCGGCGTGGGTCATCACGTTGCCCACGACGCCGAGCCGGGCCTCGGGCGAGATCACGTGCGTCCCGGCCGCCGACACGAGTCGGCCGCCCACGCGGATGCCGTAGTAGGTGCCCTCGGCGATCGCCGACGGCGGCAGCCAGGCCGTGAAGCCCAGCTGGTAGAGACGGTTGAGATCGCCGATCTCCACCGGCAGGAGGCGGGCGACGTCGGCCGGGAATGGCCGGAACGAGGCCCGGTCGACCCACATCCGGACCATCTGCGGCCCGGCCTCCACGCGGTAGCACGCCTCCAGCGCCGGCAGGCTCGCCGGCAGCACCGCGGCGTAGGCGATGCGCGTGCGGATGACCTCGTGCAGGACCGCCGTGATCCCGGCGTTCTCGCCCATCGCGAAGACCGGCTGGGGTGCGGGCCCGCCGTACTCCAGGACGACCGCGACCGGCTCGTCGCCCGCGAGCGCGACGCCCCAGCGCGTCCGGGCGAACTCCCGCGCGTCGAGGTCGCACAGGGCGTAGGCGGCGAAGAGCCGGTCCCGCTCCAGGAACGCGCGCAGGAGCCCCCGGTCATTGGTCGGGCGTGCCGTCATCCCGTGGGTCGCCACGGAGGAGAGCGCCGAGGTCGCCACCGTCAGGCCCCCGCAACCGAGCGGCCGGGGGCGTCGGCGGCATCGTCCGGGCCGGCTGCATCGCCCGTGGCGGCGGCACGCGGCGCCGCGGGGTCGCCCGGGGCGGCGACGCCCGGTTCCGCCCAGGGCGGCGCGCCGGGTCCCGGCGGCGGCGTGGGACGGCGGGCCTCGCGCGCCTCGATCGCGGCCGCGATTGCCGGCCCGTAGGGCGCCCGCAGGACGCCGGCCTCGGTCACGATCGTCGTGAGCAGCTCGGCGGGCGTCACGTCGAAGGACGGGTTGAGCGCCGACGCGCCGGCGGGGGCGATCCGCCGGCCACCGAACGAGGTCACCTCGGCGGCGCTCCGCATCTCAACCGTGATCCCGGAGCCGTCGGCGGTCTCGCCGTCGAGCGTGGCCGTGGGAGCCACGACATGGAAGGGCACGCCGTGGCGGGCGGCGAGCACGGCCAGCGGGTAGGTGCCGACCTTGTTGGCGACGTCGCCGTTGGCCGCGATCCGATCCGCCCCGACGAGGACCGCGTCGACCGCGCCCGAGGCGAGGAGCGAGCCGGCCGCGGCGTCCGCGAGGAGCGTGTACGGGATGCCGGCCTGGCCCAGCTCCCAGGCGGTGAGCCGCGACCCCTGGAGCCACGGCCGCGTCTCGTCGACGTAGACGTGGACCTGCCGGCCGTCCGCGGCCAGGGCCTGGATGACGCCGAGGGCCGTGCCGACCTGGCCGCACGCCAGCGGCCCCGTGTTGCAGTGCGTCAGCAGCTGGAGGGGACGGTCCCCGGGATCGGGGAGGAGGGCGACGCCGAGGCGGGCCATGACCGCGTGATCGGCGGTCGCCTCGGCGATGATCGCCTCGGCCTCCGCCCGCAGGGCGGCCGCCACCGCCGGCCCGTCGTCCAGCAGCTCGCCCAGCGCCGCGTAGCGGGCGAGCATCCGGTTCATCGCCCAGCGGATCGAGACCGCGGTCGGCCGCGCGTTGATCAGGGCGTTGGAGGATCCCCGCAGGATCGCCCGGCGGGCGTACGGCTTGGTGTGGGCCGCCCTGCCGGCGGCGAGGGCGAGCCCGACCGCGGCCACCTGCCCCAGCGCGGGGGCGCCCCGCACCACCATCTCGCGGATCGCCTGGGCGACGTCGCCCGCCGATTCGCAGGCGACCTCCACCAGCTCGTCGGGCAGGCGCCGCTGGTCGACGAGGACGAGCCGGTCGCTCTCCAGCCGGAACGGGCTGCGGAAGCCGGAGGGCGCGGCGGGGGCGGACGCGCCCGGCGGCCCGACCGCGGCGCCCGCGGCGGTCTCCGCGAAGACGCTGTTGGCCATCTCCTGGGTCGTGTCGCGCAGGGCGCCGGCGGCGCCGACGAGCGTCGCCGCGGTGCGGACGGCGTCGCTCGCCAGCGTCCGGAAGAAGCGGCGTCGCCCCAGGCGGAGGGCCTCGTCCGGGTCCGGCGGCGGCGCGGCATCCTCGCCGCGCGGGCCAGGACGGTCCACGTCGCTCACGGACGGTGGGCCGGGACGCGCCGGGCAGCGACGGACGGGGCGGTCAGTACCGGATCACCGACGTGACGGCCTGGCCGGCCAGCCGGTCGCGGCCGCGCAGGAAGGAGAGCTCGACGAGGAACGCGAGGCCCACGATCGTGCCCTGCAGCCGCTCGACCAGGTCGACCGTGCCGCGCACCGTCCCCCCGGTGGCGAGGAGGTCGTCGACGATCAGGACCCGCTGGCCGGGCTCGATCGCGTCGCGGTGGATCTCGAGCGTGTTCGATCCGTACTCCAGGGCGTATTCCACGCTGATGGTCTCGGCCGGCAGCTTGCCCAGCTTGCGCACCGGGACAAGCCCCGCCCCGAGCTGGTAGGCCATGGGGGCCGAGAAGATGAAGCCGCGCGACTCCATGCCCACCACGACGTCCACCTTCTCCCCGGCGTAGGGCGCCAGCATCGCGTCGATGGCGGCCCGGTACGGGACCGGCTCCTTCAGCAGGGTCGTGATGTCGTAGAAGAGGATCCCCGGCTTCGGGAAGTCCGGGATCTCGCGGATCTTCGCGCGGAGCTCGTCGGGGGTCATGGTCGCGGAAACCTCCAGGGCGCCGGGCCGGCGCCGGGACAGCGGGACTCGCAGGGCGGTCGGCACCGCCCCGCCGGAAGTCTACCGCAGCGGCGTCGGGGCTCGACCTCCGGGGCGCGGCCGGGCCGCGGGCTCACTTCGCGCCGAACTTGCGCTCCTCGCCGCGCAGGAGCCGCCCGATGTTGTCGAGGTGGAAGAGCCAGATGAGGATCGGCCCCCCGACGGCGAAGAGGAGCAGGGCCGGTGGCAACCCGGTGGCGACCACCTGGACGGCCAGCGTGATCGCCCCCACGGCCGCGCTCACGAGGGAGGCGAGCGACGTGTACCGCGAGACGGCGAGGATGCCGACGAACACCACGAGGATGACTGCCGACGCGAGCGGCGCGAGCACCAGCGCGGCCCCGAAGGCGGCCGAGACGCCGCGCCCTCCCGAGAAGCCCAGGAAGGGCGACCGGCTGTGGCCGACGATGGCGGCGAGCCCGGCCAGGACCTCGACCTCGATGCCCGCTCCGAGGAGCCGGGCGAGGAGGACGGCCGCGGTCCCCTTCAGCATGTCGAGCAGGCCCGAGACGAGGGCGAGGCGCGGGCCCAGCGCGCGCATGACGTTGGCCCCGCCGGTGCGTCCGCTCCCGATCGTGCGCGGGTCGGGCCCGCCGGCCAGGCGGGCGACGATCACGCCCCAGGGGATGCCGCCGATGAAGAACGCGGCGACCGTCAGGGCCGCGGCGCGGAGGATGAGGACGAGGTCCATGGGCCGCGAGTATAGGGGCCGTCAGGTCCCCGGACCCGCGCCCCCGCCCGGTGCGCCACGGCGGGCGAGGAGGACCGCCGCGGCGTCGCGGACGGCAGCCGCGTCGCGCGCGTCGAGGGCCGCGCGGGCCAGCGCGGCGAGCTCGTCCCGGGTGCACGCGGCGAGCGCGTCCCGCACCTCGTCGAGGGAGCCGGCGTCGGCCGACAGCTCGTCCACCCCGAGGCCGACGAGGACGAGGGCACCGGCCGGGTCGCCGGCGAGCTCGCCGCAGACCGCCACCGGGATGCCCGCCGCGTCGGCTCCCGCCACCACGCCGGCGATCGCCCGCAGCACGGCCGGGTGGAGCGCGTCCTGGAAGCGGCCCAGGGCAGCGTTGCCCCGGTCGGCGGCCATGAGGTACTGCGTCAGGTCGTTGGTTCCGATGCTGAAGAAGGCGACGCGGCGGGCGAGCTCGGGGGCAAGAAGGGCGGCAGCCGGGATCTCGACCATGATCCCCGTCACCATCCGCTCGGCAAGGGGGTGGCCGGCCGCGAGGACCGCGGCGCGGGCGTCGTCGCGGAGCGCGTCGAGCAGGTCGACGTCCTCGAGCGTCGCGACCATCGGGGCCATGACGTGGGGCACGACGCCGGCGAGCCCGCCCGCCCGCCAGATCGCCCGCAGCTGGGTCCGCAGGAGCTCGGGGTCGCGATAGGCGAGGCGGATCGCGCGGACCCCGAGGAAGGGGTTCGCCTCCGCGGGCAGGCCCAGGTACGGGATCCCCTTGTCGCCCCCGATGTCGGCCAGGCGGACCACGACCGGTCGCCCGGGTCCGAAGGCCTCGAACGCACGGCGGTAGGCGGCCACCTGCTCCTCCTCGGACGGCGGCGCCTGCCGTTGCATGAACAGGAACTCGGTGCGGAAGAGACCGACGCCCTCGGCGCCGGCGTCGAGGGCGCGGGCAGCATCCTCCGGGCGCCCGATGTTGGCCACGAGGAGGACCCGGGCGCCGTCGGCCGTGGCGCCGGGCCGGCCGCGCGCAGCCGCGGCCCGGGCGCGACGCGTCGCCAGCGCCTCGGCGCGCTCGGCCAGCGCCGCGCGTGCGGCCGCGTCGGGGTCGATCAACACGAGGCCCGCCTCGCCGTCGATCGCGACCTCGACCGGGGCGCCGGCCGCGGCGGCGTCGTCGACCGCCTCGAGGAGCCCGGCGCAGCCGACGACGCAGGGGATGCCGAGGCCGCGGGCGAGGATGACGGCGTGGGCCGTCCGCGACCCGCCCGCCAGGACGATGCCGCGCAGGAAGGCCGCCGGGATCTCGGCCGTGACCGACGGCGGGAGGTCGTCGGCCACGGCGATCACGGGCCGATCGGGGAGGGTGAGCGTCTCGCCCCGCAGGATCCGGGCGATCCGGGCCCCGACGTCGCGCACGTCCGCCGCCCGCGCGGCGAGCAGCTCGTCGCCGAGGCTGGCGATGACGGCGGCCGCATCCGCCGCCGCCCGGACCACCGCGGTGGCAGGATCCGCCCCGGCCGCGACGTGGGCGAGGGCGCCCTCCACGAGGGTCGCGTCCGTGGCGAGGACGGCCTGCGCCTCGAAGATGCCCGCGTCGTCGGGCCGGCCGGCCGCGCGGATCCGCCCGGCGAGCGCCTCGAGCTGGGATTCCGCGGTCGTCGCGGCCGCCCGGATCGCGCCGGCGGGGCCGCCGGTGCTCGGCGGCGGGGCGGCGGTCGCCTGCTCGCGGTAGCGCCACGCCTGCGCGACGGCGACGCCGGCCACGGCGCCGAGCCCGGTCAGGCGGCGGGCAGAGGGATCGGGCGGCGAGGCTTGCACGGAGGCCGCCGGCAGGGCGGGCAGATCGGCCGCGACGGCCGGGCGCGCTGTCACGCTCGTCGGGGCGGCCGCTGCCGCCGGAGCCGGTGCGGCCGTCGGCGCAGCGGCCTCGATCGGCGCAACCGCCTCGCCGAGGCCGGCCTCGATCGCGGCCCGGATCGTCGCGATCGCCTCGACCTCGTCCTCGCCCTCCGCCGTGATCAGGACGCGGTGACCCATCCGCACCCCCAGGGGCTGGACCCGCAGCATCTGCTTCGCGTTCACCGGTCCCGCCCCGGTCGCCAGGTTCTGGATCGTCACGGCGGACCGAACCCGGCCGCAGGTACGCACGAACTGGCCGAGCGGCCGGAGGTGGAGGCCATTCGGATTGCGGATCTCGATCTCGAGCGTCTGCACGGCGTCCTCCCGGTGGTTCAGCGCGGCGGCCGGCGGGGCGGGCGGGCGACGAGGTCGACGATCCTGGCCGGCTCGGCGGCAAGCGACGCCGCCAGCTCCTGGTCCACCGTCGCCGTGTCGACCAGGGCGGCGAGGGCCTCGTTGACCGGCGTCGGGACCCCGAGCCGGGCGCCCGCCCGGGCGACGGCGCCGTTGAGCCAGGCGACCTCCGACCGACCCGGCGCGCCGCCCCGCAGGTGGAGCCGGAGCGACGGCGACTTCCCGGCCCGGGCCCCGCCGACCACGCGGGCCAGGATCCGCCGCGACAGCCCGGCCGGAAGCCGGGCCCCGAGGGCGAGCAGGGGGACGTTGGCCCCCGGCAGGGCGACGACACGGATCCCCTGCGCCCGCATGACGGCCAGCGCCTCCAGCAGCTGCCGGCGCTCCAGGTCGAACAGGCCCGGGTCGGCGTAGACCTCGCCCGGATCGCGATCCGCGAGGGCCGAGATGGCGTTCCCGACGAGGTTCGCGACCAGCTTCGACCACTTCATGGCGCGCGCGTCGGCGAGCCGGCGGGCCGGGAGCCCGGCGATCGTGAAGGCGCGGACGAGCTGGTCCACGAGGTCGCCTACGGGGCCGCACACCGGGGCCAGGCCGATGCCGCCACGGCCGCGCCAGCGCACCTCGCCGACCCCCTCTCGCTCCACCGGGGCCGTCAGCGAGCCCGCCACGTGCCCGACGCCCGGCCGGGCCGCGGCCACGAGGTCCTCCGCGCCGACGCCGTTCTGGATCGTGAGGACCGGCGTCGCGGGCCACGCTCGGAGGTCGTCGAGGGCGGCCGCGAGGTCGAACGTCTTGACGGCCAGGACGGCAAGGTCGGGCGGAGCGGCGAGCGCCCCCGGGGCCACCGCCCGGGCGATGCGGGCCACGACGCGGCGGCCGTCGGGTTCGTGGACGACGATCTCGTCGCCGGCGTCGGGCGCCACCCGCGGGTCGACGAGGACAACGTCGACGCCGGTCGACGCCAGAAGCCCGCCGAGGAGCGTGCCGACCGCACCGGCTCCCAGCACCGCCACGTGCCGCGGTGCGCCGGGCACGCCCGCCGCCGCGGTCCCGCTCACTCGGGAATCTTGGGCAGGCTGGCGGCCTCCTCCGCAGCCGCGAGGACCGCGGCGAGGTCGTCGCCGACGCTGGCCTGGACAGCCGCCACCACAGCGCCCTCCACCAGCGGCCCGCGCGAGAGCCGGACGCCGGCCGCCACGCTCTCGCCGAGCATCTCCAGCGCGGTCTGCGTGGCCAGGACGGCGCTGCCCAGGTCCATCAGCACCACGACGCCGGCCCCGCCGTCGGCCGCCTGGATCGCGGCCATGATCGCCGCGGCATCCGTGCCCAGCGACCCGTCGGCGGTCCCCCCGGCGGCCTCGATGCGCAGGTCGTCGCCCGCCATCTGGCGAGCCAGCTCGACCGTCCCCGCCGCGATCTGCGCGGAGTGGCTGACGACGACGATCCCGACGAGCGGCTCCACGGCGTCAGGCCGGCGCGGCGTTCAGGATGGCGGCGAAGAGCGTCACCCCGTACCCGACGGTGGCGATCCCGACGACCCACAGGAGTAGCGTGATGCGCCGCTCGGTGCGCTCCGAGAAGCCGAAGTCGAAGAGGATCGCGCGGAGGCCGACGAGGGCGTGGTACGTCACGACCACGAGGAACGTCACCTCCACGACGACCATCACGGGGTTGCGCAGCCAGGCGATGACGTCCTCGTAGAAGCGCAGGCCGGTCGGGACGATGAAGTGCTGGGCGACCATGTGCAGGCCCAGCAGCACCAGGAGCGCGGCGCCGCTGATCACCTGGAAGACGAAGACCGGGGCGTTGCGCGGGCCGGTGTCGGGGCGATCGACCGGCCGGGATTCGGTGGTCATCTGCCGCTCCTACGTCTCGCTGAAGATCCGCAGCGCCCCCGCCAGCGCCACGAAGGCCGCGATGACCATGGCCGCGACAAAGAGCGCCTTCTGGCGGCTGGCCACGAACCCCAGCCCGACCAGGCCGACCCGGATCCCGTTCAGGCCGTGGATGAGCATGCCCGTGAGCAGCAGGACGTCGAGGGCCAGGAACGGCGGGCTCGTCGCGATGTCCACGAAGTCGTCCCAGGCGTTGGGACCCTGGATCAGCATCGACAGGACGACGAGGTGCAGGTAGAGGTAGAGGAGGAGGCCGAGCCCCGTCAGCCGATTGAGGATGAAGGCAAGGCCGCCCAGGCGGCGGCCGCGCGGGTCGAACCAGCCGACGATGCCCCGGCGGCGGGCCGGTCCGGCGCCGGGTCGTCCCGGCCCGACGGTCATGCTCGCCATCAGCGGTTCCCTCCGAAGGAGAAGAGACGTCGGGCGCGGGCGCCCAGGGCCGAGCGGCGGAGGCGCATGATCGCCGCGGCCGGGTCGACCCCGGACGGGCACGCCTCCGAGCACTCCCAGGCCAGGTGGCAGCGCCAGGCGGCCTGCTCGTCGTCCATGAGGCGCACGACGGGGCCCGAGTCCAGGCCGCGCGGCTCCTCCACGACGCGCCAGGCCGCGGCGAGCGCGGCGGGCCCGACGTAGCGCGGGTCGCTGCCGGCCACGGGGCAGGCCGACAGGCAGATCCCGCATTCGATGCAGTCCTCGTAGCGCTCCAGGGCGTCGATCCCCTCGGCCGTCGCGGCCCCCGGGATCATCTCGGACGAGCGGACGAGGGGCCGTCCGGCGTCGTCGAAGTCGTCGTAGAAGACGTCCATGTCGACGACCAGGTCGGAGACGACGGGCAGGTTGCCGAGGGGCTCGACGGTCACCTCGTCCCCGGCGGGCACGGGCGTCACGCAGGCGAGGCCCTCGCGGCCGTCCACCCGCATCCCGCACGTCCCGCAGGAGGCGTGGAAGCAGGAGTGGCGGAACGTGAGGGTCGGGTCCAGCTCGCGCCGGATCGCGACGAGCGCGTCGAGGATGGTGGTGCGCGGCCCCACGGCCACGTCGAAGGTGTCGTAGCGGAGCGCTCCGGCCTCGTCGCCCTCCTTGCGGCGGGAGACGACCAGACGGGTCGTGCGGGCGGCGGTCACGGTCTCGATCATGGCTCCGCTCCTACGCCGCGTAGTACGCGGTGTGCGGGAGGGTCACGACCTCCCGCGTCTGGCACGGGGCGTCCACGCCGAGCTTCCGGCAGACCACGTCGGCGGTCGCCTCGGCCATGGCCCGCAGGGTGGTCCCCTTGCCGCCGGAGATCGTCACGAAGCCCTCGACCCCGTCGGTCTCGCGGTGGTCGAAACACTTGAAGGTGCGGCTCAGCTCGCGCCCCGACTCGGCGTCCTTCGACCCGATGAGCGGGCGGGCGGCCGACCATGCCGCGCGCCGCTCTGCGGTCCGGATGGCGGGGATCATCTGGGCGCCCTCGGTGTACATCCGCTCCACGTGGTCCTCGGGGACCCCGAGATCGTCCGGGTCCTCCACGACCCAGGAGCTCGTGCCCACGACCGAGAGGCCGCGCTGGGGGACGACGATGTCACCGTCGCCCGACGGGTGGAGGCGGTTGACGACCATGTTGCACCAGCGCCCGCGGACGGCCAGCAGCACGCCAGGCGAGGGCCGGATCGGCACGTCGCAGCCGGCCATGACGGCGAGCTGCTCGGCCCAGGGACCGGTGGCGTTCACGACCAGGTCGGCCCGGATCTCGTCCTCGGCGCCGCTCGTCAGGTCGCGGACGCGGATCCCGGAGACCAGGCGGTCGGCAACCAGGAGCTCCGTCACGAGCGTCCAGGGGCGGATGATCGCGCCACCCGCTTTCGCGCTGGCGAAGAAGCGGAGCGGCATCCGCATCGCGTCCATCGTCGCGTCGGGAACCTGGACCGCCATCTTGAGCGCGGGATTGAGGTTGGGCTCGAGGCGCAGGGCCTCCTCGCGCGAGACCCGGCGGGCCGGGATGCCGCTGGCGAGGCAGGACTCGAAGAAGAGCGGCTCGTAGGCCGCGTCCTCGTCGGTGATCGCCACGAAGAGCCCGTCGTTCTCCTCGAAGGAGCCGGGGCAGACCCGGCCGAGGATCTGGCGCTCCTCGATGCACTCCACGGCGGACTCGCGATCCTTGACCGCGTAGCGGGCGCCGGAGTGGAGGAGGCCGTGATGGCGGCCGGTCGTGCCGGAGGTGACCTCGCCGCGCTCCACGAGCGTCACGCGAAAGCCGCGGAGGACGAGGTCGTGGGCGAGCGCACCGCCGGTTCCGCCGCCGCCCACGATCGCCACGTGGAAGGGCTGCCGGGGAAGGCTCGTTGTCATCTGCTGCGCTCCACGCCCGGAACGGGCCCCCCGGGCCCCGCGACGGGGCCCGGGGGGCGGGAAGGGGTCTAGTCGACCCAGCCGAACGTGCGGGTGACGGCCTTCTTCCAGGCCGCGTACTCGGCGTCGACCGTCTTGGGATCCATCGTCGGATGCCACTCGTGGTCCTTCGCCCAGTTCGCCCGGAGGTCCTCGACCTCGGCCCAGAACCCGACCGCCAGGCCGGCGGCGTACGCGGCGCCGAGCGCCGTCGTCTCGGCGACCTTCGGCCGGATGACCGGGACCTTCAGGACGTCGGACTGGAACTGCATGAGGAGGTTGTTGAACACCATGCCGCCATCGACCTTGAGGGCCGTCAGCGGAACGCCGGAGTCGGCGTTCATCGCGTCCAGGACCTCGCGGGTCTGCCAGGCGGTCGCCTCGAGGGCGGCCCGGGCGATGTGGCCCTTGGTGACGTACCGGGTCATGCCCGCGATCACGCCGCGCGCGTCGTTCTTCCAGTACGGCGCGAAGAGGCCGCTGAACGCCGGGACGAAGTAGATGCCGCCGTTGTCCTCGACGGTGGCCGCGAGTGCCTCGATGTCGGACGACTTCTCGATCATCCCGAGGTTGTCGCGGAGCCACTGGACGAGGGCGCCGGTGATGGCGATCGAGCCCTCGAGCGCGTACACGGCCGGCTGGTCGCCGATCTTGTACGCGAGGGTGGTGAGGAGGCCGCTCTTGCTCGGGACCGCCTTCGTGCCCGTGTTGAGGAGCATGAAGCAGCCCGTGCCGTAGGTGTTCTTCGCCTCGCCGGGCGAGAAGCACGTCTGGCCGAAGAGGGCGGCCTGCTGGTCGCCGAGGTCGCCGGCGACGGGGACGCCGGCGAGATCGCCGACGGCCTTGCCATAGACCGCGGAGGACGCCTTGACGTTCGGGAGCATC
The DNA here is from genome assembly GCA_963762445.1 of uncultured Chloroflexia bacterium. Taxonomy (GTDB): domain Bacteria; phylum Chloroflexota; class Limnocylindria; order Limnocylindrales; family CSP1-4; genus CTSoil-043. The sequence continues at coordinate 80,039 of CAVXLA010000006.1, read as the reverse complement.
GGCCGCGGCACGCCCAGGAGGGCGGTGATCTCGGGATCCCAGTCGAGCGTGGTGTAGTTGAACATGAGCGTCCGGCTCGCGTTGGAGACGTCCGTCACGTGGACGCCACCGGACACGCCGCCGGTCAGGTTCCAGATGCACCAGGTGTCGATGTTGCCGAAGAGGAGGTTCCCGGCGTTGGCCTCGGCGCGCGCGCCGGGGACGTTGTCGAGGATCCACTTGACCTTCGGGCCGGAGAAGTAGGTCGCCAGCGGGAGGCCGGTCTTCGGGCGGAGGCGATCCGGACCGCCGTCCTTCTCGAGCGCGTCGCAGATGTCCTTGGTCCGGGTGTCCTGCCAGACGATCGCGTTGTAGACGGGCTTGCCAGTGCGGCGATCCCAGACGACCGTCGTCTCGCGCTGGTTGGTGACGCCGACCGCGGCGAGGTCCGCGGCGGTGATGCCGGCCTTGGCGAGGGCGCCCTTGATGACATCGAGGCTGCGCGCCCAGATCTCCATGGGGTCGTGCTCGACCCAGCCCGGCTTCGGGTAGATCTGCTCGTGCTCCTTCTGATCGACCCCGACCACCTGGCCGGCGTGGTCGAAGATCATGAAACGGGTGCTCGTGGTCCCCTGGTCGAGGGCCCCCACGTACTTCGTCATGTGCGTCTCCCGATACGGTTGACCTGGTTGCCGGGCTAGCGCCCGGCAAAGACCTCTGCGGCGGACCGCAGGAGGAGATGAGTGGACGTCGCTCCGGGATCCTGGTGGCCGGCAGACCGCTCGCCCAGGTAGCTCGCGCGCCCCTTGCGGGCGACGAGCGGCACCGTGGCGAGCATCCCCTCCTCCGCCCCCCGGGCCATCCTGGCCACGGCATCGCCGACGGACGCGCCGTCGGCGATCGCGGCGCGGAGCGCGTCGCGGGCGGGGATGAGGGCATCGACCATCGTCTTGTCGCCGGGCTCCGCCTTCCCGATCCGGAGGACCCCGCCCAGGCCGGTTTCGAAGGCCGTGGCGAACTCCTCCAGCGTGAGGGCTTCCTTCCCGAGGACGGCGCCTCCCATCTGCATGAAGAACATCCCGTAGAGCGGGCCGCTCGCGCCCCCGACCTTCGAGACGAGGGTGGTGCCGACGGTCTTGAGGGCCGCCCCCACGTCGGGGCCGGCGAGGCCGTCGAGCCTCTCGACCACGGCCGTGAAGCCGCGGTCCATGTTGATCCCGTGATCGGCGTCGCCGATCGCCGAGTCCAGGTCCGTCAGGTACGCCTTGTTCTCCTTCACGGCAGCGGCGAACTGGCGGACCCAGGCAAGGATGTCGTCGTACGAGATCATCGGCGGCTCCGTGCCCGCTCTGCGGGCGTGTCAGGGGGGATGACGGCCTGCGTCAGAGGCCCCAGCGAAGGGCCGGCGTCAGGACCGGCGCATCCCAGTACTTCGTCAGCTCGTCGTCCAGGCGGAGCAGGGTGATCGAGCAGCCGGCCATGTCCAGCGAGGTGATGTAGTTGCCGACCAGGTTGCGGGCGATCGTGACCCCCCGCCCGTCGAGGATCTTCTTGAGCTCCGCGAAGACGACGTAGAGCTCGATGAGCGGCGTGCCGCCCATGCCGTTGACGAAGGCGAGGACCTTGTCCCCCGCGACGAAGGGGAGGTCGTCGAGGATCGGGTTGGCGAGCATCGCGGTGATCTCGGCCGCGGAAGTGATCTTCATCCGCGTCCGGCCCGGCTCGCCGTGGATCCCGATGCCGATCTCCATCTCGTCGTCGCCAAGCTCGAAGGTCGGCTTGCCGGCGGCCGGGACGGTGCAGCTCGTGAGGGCCATCCCCATCGAGCGGACGTTGTCCTGGACCTTCTGGCAGAGCGCCGTCACCGTCGCGAGGTTGGCGCCCGCTTCCGCGGCCGCGCCGACGATCTTCTCGGCGAGGACGGTTCCCCCCACGCCGCGGCGACCCGCCGTGTAGAGCGAATCCTTGACCGCGACGTCGTCCGCGATGACGACGCTGGTGACCTCGATCCCCTCGGCCCGGGCCATCTCGGCCGCGAGCTCGAAGTTCATGATGTCGCCGGTGTAGTTCTTGACGATGTGCAGGACGCCGGCGCCGCCGTCGACCGCCTTGGTCGCGGCGAGCATCTGGTCCGGCACGGGCGAGGTGAAGACCGCGCCGGGGCAGGCTGCATCCAGCATGCCCATCCCGACGAAGCCGCCGTGCATCGGCTCGTGGCCGCTGCCGCCGCCCGAGAGCACGCCGACCTTGCCGGCCTTGGGGGCGTCGGCGCGCACGACCACGTTGGGCTCGATGACGCGCACGAGGGCCCCGTGCGCCGCCACCACGCCCGCCAGGGCGTCGTCGACGACGGTGTCGGGGGCGTTGATGAGCTTCTTCATCCGTTCCTCCAGTGCGATGTCGCCGGGTGCTCGGGAACGTGCGGGAGATGGGTGCGCGCCGGCGGCGAGGCCGTGAGGCCGCCGGCGCGCGATGCGTGCGTCTGAACGATTACGCGATGATCTTGGCGACGTAGCCGGTGATCAGGTAGTTGAAGGCCACCCAGCCGAGGGCGCCGCCGATCAACGGGCCGACGACCGGGATCCAGGAGTACTCCCAGTCGGAGCCTCCCTTGCCGGGGATCGGCAGGATCGCGTGCATGATCCGCGGCCCCAGGTCGCGGGCCGGGTTGATCGCGTATCCGGTCGTGCCGCCGAGGGCAAGGCCGATCACGAGCACGAGGAAGCCCCAGGCCAGCGCGCCCCCGATTGCCGGCGAGGCGCCGCCTGCGAGGCTGAAGCCAACGAAGACCAGGGCAAAGGTGCCGATGATCTCCGAGACCAGGTTCCAGAGCGGGTTGCGGATCGCTGGAGCCGTGCAGAAGACCGCCAGCTTCAGGCCCTTGTCCTCGGTCTCCGCCCAGTGCGGGTAGTAGTGGAGGAAGACCAGGAACGCGCCGATGAAGGCGCCCACGAACTGGCCGGCCCAGTAGGTGAGCAGGGAGTCGACGCCGAAGCTTCCCGAGTTCACAGTGCTGTCGAGAAAGACCGCGAGCGTCACTGCCGGGTTGATGTGGGCGCCGCTGAACTGACCGGCAACGGCGATGCCCGAGAACACCGCGAAGGCCCACGCCATGGTGATGACGATCCAGCCGCTGGAGTTCGCCTTGGTCTTCGCCAAGAGGACACCTGCGACCACGCCGTCGCCGAGGAGGATCAGGATCATCGTCCCGAGAACCTCGGCAAAGAACTTCTCAGCCATGCTCTCTCCCTCTGGGATTGGTGGAATCGCGCCATTCGCGCGAGGGTCGACGCCGCGACGCCGATCGACTGATGATCCGGCGAGCGAGCACCCGGTTCGGGCTCGCCGGGCAGGGCACAGCTCGATCTGCTCGGGTCCGTCCCTCCCGTCGTGTCGCGGCCACGGCCTCTGGCCGCGCGACCGTCTGGGCGCGGTCGGCGCACGGTGTCCGCGGGCACCGTTGCGAGAAGGTTACGGCCCGGCACGGCTCGGAATCGTCACAACAATGTCCAGATTGCCCGGATTGCCCGGACCGGGACCGTCGCCACGCTCACCCGGCCGTGTCGACCCGCTCCTCCCGGGTCACGCCTCGGCGGCGGCGTCCGCGAGAGCCCGCAGGAGGAGCGCGCTCGAGGCCGCGCCCGGATCCAAGTGGCCGATCGACCGCTCCCCGAGGTAGCTGGCGCGGCCCTTCGTCGCGATGAGCGGGATCGTGGCCGCGGCGCCCGCCTCGGCGGCCGCGGCCGCGCGGCCCGCGGCGAGCGCGAGGGCCGCCCCGCTGCCCGCGGCCGCCGTGAACGCGGCCCGCGCCGGGACGAGCGCGTCGAGCATCGTCTTCTCCCCGGTCGTCGCCCGGCCCAGGGCGGCGATGGCGTCGACGGCGGCCGCGAAGGCGATCGCGGCGCGCTCCTCGCGGGATCTCCCGTCGCGCGACGGCGCCTGCGCGTCCCCGGCGGCAAGCAGCGCGGCGCCGGCCCGCTGGAAGCCGCGCCCGTAGAGCGCACCGCTCGCCCCGCCGACCGTGCCGATGAGCGCGCGACCGGCGCCCTCGAGGACCGCGCCCGGCGGGTCGCCCGCGAGGAGACCCGACTCGAGCCGCCGGACGAGCTCGCGGAAACCCCGGTCCAGGTTGATTCCGTGGTCGCCGTCGCCGATGGCGGCGTCGAGGTCCGTCAGGCGCTCGCGGGCGGCGGCGACGCGGGCGCCGGCCAGCGTCAGCCAGCGGACCAGGAGACCGTCGCTCACCGCGACACAGCTCGCCCGCCCGGTCGATCCGGCCAGTCCGGTGGCAGCTTCGCCGCCGCCCGCTCGCCATCGGCCACCGCGCACACCTGCGCCAGCGGCGCCCCGCCGCCGGCCTCCACGGCGGCCCGCACGGCTCCCTCGACAAGAGGCCCGTCACTCACGGCGATCCGGGCCCGGTCCGGGGCAGCCAGCTCCTCGAGGGCGACCTCGAGGGCGAGCACGGCGCTGCCGAGGTCGAAGAGGACGACGACGCCCTCGCCGCCGGACGCCCGCAGGCCCGCTCGAAGAGCGTCCAGGATCCCGGGGCTGCTGGTCCCGAGGGTCCCGGACACCGTCCCGCCCGCGATCACGACCGGGACGGCGGGCGCCGCCTGGGCGACCATCGCCCGGAGGGCGCGCAGGAGCTCGTCGCTGTGGCCCACCAATGCGAGGGCGATCATGCTGCAGGAGCTCCTTCACCGCCGCGGCAGCGGGTCGCGCAGCCGCGCCCGCCGCCGTAGACTCAAGCGTCCGATGCAGAGGATAGGGTTCCCGGCAGTCCGCGTGCGCGCCAAAGGCCTGGGGGCCGGCATGCTCACCGCACCCGACGTGCTGGCGTTCGTGGAACGCGCGGCCGCGTCCCTCGTGCGCCACGAGGCGCTGCTCGACCGGCTGGACGCGGCGCTGGGCGACGGCGATCACGGCAGCAACATGGCCGGCGGCTTCACGGCCGCCGGCGCGGCCGCGCGAACGGGGCTTGCCGAGCGCCCCGACGACGTGGGCGAGCTCCTGCGTCTCCTCGGCCACTCCCTGGTGGGGAGCGTCGGCGGCGCGAGCGGCCCGCTCTACGGCACGGCCTTCATCGAGGCCGGCTTCGTCCTCGCCGGGCGGGCCGCGGCGGGACCGGCCGACCTGGCGACGGCGCTCGAGGCCGGCCGCGCAGGGCTGATCCGGCGCGGGCGGTGCGCCGTCGGCGACAAGACGATCCTCGACGCCCTGGACCCCGCCGTTCGGGCGCTCCGTGCGGGCGCCGAGGCGTCGAGGCCCCTGGGCGCCTGCGTGGCCGCCGCTGCGGGCGCCGCGGCGGGCGGCATGCGGGCGACGATCCCCCTGGTCGCCCGGCGCGGCCTGGCGCTCCGCCTGGGGGAGCGATCGCGGGGCCACCGCGACCCGGGCGCGACGTCGTGCTTCCTCCTGCTGGCGGCGATGGCTCGAGCGGTGGGCGAGGAGCGCAGCCCGTGAGCGACGGGGCGGCCGAGCGAATCGCCAGCCTCGAGGGCCGGGTGCGAGACCTCGAGGCGGAACGCCGGCGCGTCTTCGAGGACGCCCAGCGGGAGGCCGACGCGGTCTTCGCCCAGTACCAGCTCAGCCAGCTGCTTGCTGCCGGCGGCCGCGTCGACGAGATCGCCGCGGCGGTCCTGGCCGAGGTCGCCCGGGCCTCGGGCGCGGCCGGCGCAGCGCTCTGGCTGGGAAGCCCCGGCGCTCCCTCGCTCGCGCTCGTCGCGACCTTCCCGGGCGATCCGGAGGGCCCGGTCGGGCCCGGCTGGGCCGCCGTGCCGCGGCGCTTCGCCGACGCCGCGGCGGCTGTGCAGTGGGCCGCGGCGGGCGGCTGGAGCGGGGTCACGCTTCCCGAGGGTCGGGCCGTGGGCCGTGACGAGCCGGCCGGAGTGCCGACGGGAGCCGTCGGCTTCGTCGCTGTCCGCGCCGGGAACGCCCCACTCGAGCCCGACCACGCCCGTTACCTCGCGACGGTGCGCCTGGAGCTGGCGGTGACGCTGCGCGCGGCCCAGCTCCGGGCCTCGCTCGCGCGCGAGCAGGCGACCCTTGCCGCGATCCTGGAGGGCGCGACCGATGCCATCGTGGCCGTCGACGCCGGCCGGCGCGTGGTGCGGCTCAATGCGGCCGCCGCGGCGCTCGTGGGATCGCCGCCCGGGGCCGGCACGGGAGCACGCTGCACGGACTTTCTCGGCTGCGCGGGGCCGCCCCCCGACCGCGAGCGCGGCCGGACCTCGCCGACCCCGTCGCCCGAGGCGGGCCTGCTGTGCGGGGCGCGCTGCCCCTTCGAGGAGGTCCTCGAGGCGGGCCGGCCGATCGTCGGCCGCGAGATCGGCGTGCGCCATCGCGACGGCGCCACGATCCCGGTCGCGGCCAGCGTCTCCAGCATGCCCGTGCCCGACGGCGGCGCCGTGGGCGTCCTGCGCGACCTGCGGGCCTCGCGCTCCCTCGACGAGGCGCAGACCAGCTTCGTGGCGGCCGTCTCGCACGAGCTGCGGACCCCGCTCGCCCTCGTCGACGGCTACACCCAGAGCCTCCTCCACCTCGACCTCGACCCGGCGACCGCGCGGCGCCATCTCGAGCGGATCGCCGGCGCCACGGAACGCCTCAAGGCGCTCGTCGACGACATCGTGGACGTGGGCCAGCTGGAGAACGACGCCCTCGCGCTCCGCCGCTCGCCCGTCGCCCTCGACGGCCTCCTGCGCGCCTTCCTGGCGGAGCGGTCCGAGCTCTTCCGCGCCCACCCCGTCAGCCTCGTGATCCCGGCGGACCTGCCCCGGATGGACGTCGACGCCACGCGCATCAGGCAGGTGGTCACGAACCTCGTCCAGAACGCCGAGAAACATGCCGGCGGCGCCGCGCCGATCGAGGTCCGGGCCCGCCGGCTCGACCGGGCGACCGTCGTCCTCACGGTCCTCGACGGCGGGCGGGGGATCGACCCCGAGGACCGCGACCACGTCTTCGAGCGCTTCTACCGGGGCAGCCGGGCTCGCCACGGGCAGGTGCCGGGCAGCGGCCTCGGCCTCTACCTCTGCCGCCTGATCGTTGAGGCGCACGGCGGCTGGATCCGCCTCGACGCCACGACGCGCGGCACCTCGGTCTCGCTCGGGCTCCCGGTCGCCCTCCCCGACGCCGGGCGCGGCGCGGGGCCGGCGGAGCGGCCGGCGTGACGGGCCGTCCGGTCGGGCCGATCGCCGGCCACGGCGAACGGATCCTCGTCGTCGAGGACGAGCCGGCGTTCGCCGAGCTGATCGCGCTCTGGCTGGAGCGACACGGCTGGCGCCCCGAGATCGCGGCGGACGGCGCGCACGCCCTGCGCGCGGTGGCCGAGCGCCTGCCCGACCTCATCGTCCTGGACCTGGGTCTCCCGCGCGTCGACGGGTGGCACGTGATCGAGCGCGTCCGCGAGACGAGCCTCGTCCCGATCATCGTCGTCACGGCCCGCGGCGCGGAGGCGGACAAGGTGCGCGGCCTGGCCGCCGGGGCGGACGACTACGTGACGAAGCCGCTCAGCTTCCCCGAGCTGGTTGCGCGCGTTGCCGCCGCGCTGCGGCGGGCCCGCGCCCTCGCCCCGGCGGCCACCGCCGCCACCACGATCGAGCGGCCGGGGATGCGGATCGACGGCCGCTCCCACCAGGTGCTCGTGGCCGACGCCCCGGTCCACCTCACCCCGACGGAGTACCGCCTCCTGCGCCACCTGGCCGAGCGCGACGGCGTCCTCGTGCCCCACACCGACCTGCTCGTTGCGGTCTGGGGCCCCGGCTACCGCGACGACCACCATCTCCTGCGCGTCGCGATCCGGAACCTGCGGGCGAAGCTCGTCGCCGCGGCCCCGGCCCGCCGCTTCATCGAGACGGAGTACGGGCTGGGCTACCGGTTCTCGGCCGACGACGGCGGCGGGGGCGGCTGAAACCCCTCCCGCGCGGCGGCGACGCGGGCCACGAGCGCCCGGGTGAGCAGCCACGCGCGACCGGGATCGCGGGGCGCGCGGATCCGCACCTGGGCAGCCGCGAACGTGACGTCGCCGGGCCGGATGCCGGGCAGCGGGGCGCCCGCCAGGAGGCGCATCGCCTCGCCGCGGGAGAGGCCGGCCCCGAAGCGGACGACGAGCAGGCCCTCCTCGCGCGAGACCGAGGCGATGCCGGCCGACTCGGCGGCGAGGCGCAGCTCGGCGACCTCGAGGAGGCGCAGGACCGGCGCCGGCAGCGGCCCGAACCGGTCGACCACCTCCTGCCGGAAGGCCGCCAGGTCGCCGGCCGAGCGCGCCCGGGCGAGGCGGCGGTAGAGCTCCAGCTTCTGGGCCTCGTCGGGAACGTAGGTATCGGGCAGGTGTGCGTCCACGGGGAGGTCGACCGTCGCCCCGGGCGCCTCGCGGGCCGGCTCGCGACCTTCCCAGGCGGCCTTGCGCTCTTCAACGGCCTCGGCCAGCAGGCGGGTGTAGAGGTCGAAGCCGACGTCCGCCATGTGCCCGGACTGCTCCCCGCCCAGGATGTTGCCCGCGCCGCGGATCTCCAGGTCGGCGAGGGCGATCTGGAAGCCCGCCCCGAGCTCGGACGCGTTGAAGATCGCCTGGAGGCGCCGGCGCGCCTCGTCCGAGAGGCGGTCGCGGCGGCGGTAGAGGAGGTAGGCGTAGGCCCGCCGGCTGCTCCGCCCGACCCGACCCCGCAGCTGGTAGAGCTGGGCCAGCCCCAGGGTGTCGGCGCGGTCGATGATGATCGTGTTCGCGTTGGGGATGTCGAGCCCGGACTCGATGATCGTCGTGCAGACGAGGATGTCGGCCTCGCCCGTGGCGAAGGCCCGCATCACCGTCTCCAGGGCGCCCTCGGTCAGCTGGCCGTGGCCGACGACGATCCGGGCGGCGGGGAGGAGGCGGCGCAGCTGGTCGGCCTGGGCCTCGATCGTCTCCACCCGGTTGTGGACGAAGAAGGCCTGCCCGCCCCGGTCCAGCTCGCGCAGGATGGCGTCCTTCACGAGGCCCGCCGAGGCCTCCGCCACCCGGGTCTGGATCGGCAGCCGGTCCTCCGGCGGCGTCTCGATCACGGACAGGTCGCGGACCCCGACGAGGGCCAGGTTGAGCGTCCGCGGGATCGGCGTCGCCGAGAGGGTCAGGACGTCGACCTCCGTGCGAAGCTGCTTCAGGCGCTCCTTCGCGGCGACCCCGAAGCGCTGCTCCTCGTCGACGACGAGGAGCCCCAGGTTGCGAAAGCGCACGTCCTTCGAGAGGAGGCGGTGCGTGCCCACCACCACGTCCACCGAGCCGGCGGCGAGGCCGGCAAGGGTCGCCGCCTGCTCTTTCGCCGGGACGGCGCGGGAGAGGAGGCGGACGGTCGCCGGGAAGGCCGCGTAGCGCTGGTCGAAGGTCCGCACGTGCTGGTCGGCGAGGACGGTCGTCGGCACGAGGACCGCCACCTGCCGGCCGTCCTGGATCGCCTTGAACGCCGCCCGCAGGGCGACCTCCGTCTTGCCGTAGCCGACGTCGCCGACGACGATCCGGTCCATCGGGCGGGCCGCCTCCATGTCCCCCTTGACCTCGTCGATCGCGCGCAGCTGGTCGACCGTCTCCTCATAGGGGAACGAGGCCTCCAGCTCCTGCTGCCACGGCGTGTCCGAGGCGAACGCGTGGCCCTCGGCCGCGGCCCGCGCCGCGTAGAGGCGAAGGAGGTCGGCGGCCAGGTCGGCGACGGCCTTCCGGACCCGGGCCTTGGTCCGGGCCCACTCCCCACCGCCGAGGCGGGAGAGCGACGGCCGCTCGGCGCCGGCGTAGCGGGTCACCCGGGCGATCTGCTCCACGGGGACGTAGATACGGTCGCCGGCGGCGAACGACAGCTCGAGGTAATCGCGCTCCTCGCCAGCGCCGCCCCGACGCGTCATCTGCTCGTAGCGGGCGATGCCGTGGTCGATGTGGACGACCAGCTCGCCAGGCGAGAGGCGCTCCAGGATGTCGCGGGGGACGACCCGCCGGAGCGCCTTGGGCCGCCGGACCCGGACCGTCCCGAAGAGCTCGCGGTCGGTAACGAGGACGAGGCCGTCCGGGCCGCCCGCGAAGCCGGCGTTCAGGCTCCGGCCCACGAGCGCCACCGCGCCCGGCGGCGGCGCGCCCGGGGCCATCGTGACACCGGCGGGGATCCCCGCGTCGCCGAGCAGCTCGGCCAGGCGGGCCGCCTGGTCGGAGGCCAGCACGATGCCCGGGACCGGGTCGGCGGCGCGCCAGCGCTCGATCGCCCGGACGAGGCCCGCCGACCGGCCGGGGGGCAGGACGGGCTCGCGCCAGCCGAAGGGGTCGTCCAGGGCGGGCTCGCCGCCGATCGCCTCCACCGGGCCGGGCTCCCAGGTCAGCTCCAGGGTCCGGGCGCCGACGAGGCGGGCCTTCCACCGGCGCGGCTCGAGGTAGGCCGCCGGCCACTCCCGGGGAAGCTCGCCGGCCGCCACCAGGTCGCGGCGGCGCTCGGCGGCCTGCTCCCAGAGGAACTCGGCCGCGGCCGCCACCTCGCCCGGCTCGTCGACGACGAGGAGCGTCTCCGGGCCCAGGTGATCCAGGCCGCTCGCCGGGCAGACGACGGCCGACCACACCTCCGCCGCGTCCCCGACGTCGAGGGCGCGGGCGGCGCCCGCCTCACCCGCGACGCCGGCCTCGCCGGCGCCCTCCAGCCGGGCGAGGTCCGCCGCCAAGCGCTCCGGCAGCCGGGCGGCGAGCGGCCCCAGCCGGGCGCGGATCTCCGCGATCCCGGCCGCCGGCACGAGGAACTCGTTCGCCGGGAGGAGCTCCACGGCCTCGACGGGCCGGACCGTCCGCTGGTCCGTCGGATCGAAGAGCCGGATCGCGTCGATCTCGTCGCCGAACAGCTCGATGCGGGCGGGGAGATCGGCGCCGGCCGGGAAGAGGTCGACGATGCCCCCGCGCCGGGCCATCTCGCCCCGTCCCGCGACCTCGAGGACCGGCTCGTAGCCGAGGCGCAGGAGCTCGGCCAGCAAAGCGTCCTGGCGGACCCGGTCGCCGCGGCGCAGGACCCGGGGCCGGGCCGGCAGGTCGGCGGCCGCGATCGTCGGCTGGAGGAGGGCCTGGACGGAGGTCACGAGCACCCGGACTCGCCCGCTCCGCCAGCGGGCGAGCGTGGCCACGCGCGCCGCGGATTCGTCGCGGATCAGCTCGCTCCGCTCGTAGGCCAAGGCGGAGCGCGGCTCCAGGACAGCCACCGCGTCCGGATCGCCGAGCCACGCCACCAGCTCGTCCGCCACCCGATCGCCGATCTCCGCGTCGCGCGCGATCCAGCAGGCCTGGCCGCGCTCCGCCAGAGCCAGGGCCGCCACGAGGAACGACTTCGCGCCGTGGGGCACGGCCGTGACCGCCGCGTGGCGACCGCGGACGCCGAGGGGGCCGACGAGGCGGCCGACGAGGTCGCGGAACGTGCCCGTGGCGTGCAGGAGCGGCGGCAGCGCCGCCAGGTCGGGGATCCGGTGGCCGGCGGCGCTGCCGAGGCGCTCCCCGGCGGGTCGCCGGGCGCCACCCGGACGGGCCGTCACCGCTCCTCGTCGGCCGGCCGGATCCGGCGCCAGCCCGTCCGCGTGCGGCGTACCCCGTCCGGTCCGGGCGGGCCGTCCACCGTTCCGGCCGGCGCGGTCCGGGCCTCGTCCGGGGGGCGGAGCTGGAAGGCGTTGAACCGGTTGGCGGCCTTGCTGACGCCGTCGCGGGCCCAGGACTCGACCGCGTCGGCCGCGGCGTCGAGGAGCTCGTCGAGCCGCTGGCGCTCGTCGGGCCGGAAGACCGAGAGGACGTGATCCACTGCGTCGCGCCCCGGCTCCCCGATGCCGACACGCAGGCGAGGGAACGCCTCCGTGTGCAGCTCGTCGATGATCGAGCGGAGCCCGTTGTGGCCGCCGTGGCTCCCGCCCTCGCGGAAGCGCATCTTCCCGAACGGCAGGCTGAAGTCGTCGGTGACGACGAGGACCTCGTGCAGCGGAGCCCGCTCGCGGGCGATCAGCTTGCGGACGGCGATGCCCGAATCGTTCATGAACGTCAGCGGCTTCGCCAGGACCAGGTCGAGGCCGCGGTAGCGGCCCCCGACCACGGCGCTCGCGTCGCGCGTTCGCCCGCGCCCGGCCCAGCCGGCCCGGTCGGCCAGGCGGTCGAGCGTCATCCAGCCGATGTTGTGGCGCGTCTTCGCGTACTGCTCGCCCGGGTTCCCGAGGCCGACGACGACCTTCACGTGCCCTCCTTGCGTGGGCGCGCCACCCTGCGGCACGCCGAACGGCCCGGATCCGGCGCGGATCGGGCCTGCGCGGATGGTACCCGGCACTCGAGCCGGGCGGGGGCGTCCGAACGGCACTCGACCGCCGGGTTGTCGGGTATCACGCTGGCGCCGCGCGGGGGTGACACACCGGCGCCGGCCGGCGCGTCTCATCGCCGTTCCAGCGGCGGGTCGGGGCCCGACCGGCCCTGCAGACCCGCGGCATCCGTCTCGATCGCGTCCCGCGCGCATTGCGAGGCGATGTGGGGGTGGCCCTCGTGGGGAGCTCGAAGACCGTTCGCCTGGCCGTCGCGTCGGTCGCCGTCCTGCTTGTCGCCTGCTCGCCGCTTGCCCCCACATCCGTTCCGCCCACCGTGCTGCCCGTACCCAGCCCGATCGACACGCCGGCCACGGGTCCGCTCGGGACGCCGGGCCCGGCCCCGGTTCCGAGCCCTTCACCCGGCGATGGCTGGGCGCCCGTCGCCCTGGCCCCGGCGCCGCAGATCGACGCCGCCCTTACGGCGGTCGCCGGCGACGCCTACGCGGCCGACCCGGCCGCGGGCTTCCGCGTCAGGTCCACGGGGGGCCTGCCCATCGCGTCGGTCTTGGCCCGCCTCCGCGTCGAGCCGGGGTTCACCCGCGACGTGATCCTGGAGGACGCTGCGACCGCGGTCCTGCGCCCGACAACCCGGCTCGCTCCCGGGGCGTTCTACCGCTTCACGCTGCTCGACCCTGCCGGCACGCCCCTGACGGGGTGGGCCTTCCAGGTGGCGGGCCCGGCCCAGGTCGTGGCCACGATCCCGCGCGACGAGGAGACCGACGTCCCGGCCACGACCGGGATCGAGGTCACCTTCGACCGCGACGGCATCGTGGCCGGGCCCGGCGACGTCGCGGTGAGCGTGCTGCCCGACGGCGCGGTCGTGGAAGGTCGCGTCGAGATGCACGGTCGGACCGCCGTCTTCGTCCCGGCGCGGCCGCTGGCCGCCGGCCGGCTCCACCAGGTCACGGTCCGGGCCGGAACCGGCGGTGGAGTGCGCGGGGCGGGCCTGCCGACCCCCGTCACCGTCGCCTTCCAGGTCGAGACGGAGGCCACCCGCGAGGGATGGGTGGACGTGGAGAAGGCGTTCGTCACTTGCCTCGTCGGCGAGCGCCCGCTCGTCGCCGCCACGGCCTGGCGCGTCGGGGCGGACGGGGATTCCGAGGAGGTGACGAGCCCGCTGCCCGTGCGCGTCTACCGCCTCCCCGGCGAGGCCGCGGCCGTCCGGGTCCTGCGCAGCTTCCTCGCCCTCCCCGGCTGGGCCGACGCCCGGCCGCCGATGGCGACGGCAGGCCTGCCGGTCGTCTACGCCGGGTCGGCGCCGTTCGTGCGCGCGGGCCCGTACGAGACCGGCCTGCGGCTGCCGTTCGAGGCACGGGTCGGCTGGTACCTGGTGGAGCTCGGCCGGGACGCGCCGAGCCAGCTGATCCTGCAGGCGACCGACGTCATGGGCCTGGCCGGCGTGCGCGCAGATCGAGTCGTCGCCTGGGCGAACGACGCGCACAACGGGGGCCCGCTCGCGGCCGCGACCGTCGACGTTCTCGGGGTCGCCCGGCTGGGGCGCACCGACGCGACGGGCCTGCTGGTCGCCCCCACGCCGGCCGGGCTGGCAGCGGCGGCGGCGCCCGTCCTGGTCAGGGTCACGGCTCGCGACGGGCGCCGGGCCGTCATCCACCTGGCCGGGGCGGAGACCCTGGCCGAGTCGTCCCGGGCGGAGTGGTGGTCCGCCCCGGCGGAGTGGTGGACGGCGCTTGCAACCGATCGCCGGATCTACCGGCCGACCGATACGGTCCAGGCCTGGGGCTACCTCCGGTCGCGCCGCGACGGGAGCCTCCCGGGCGCCGTTCGGCTCCGGCTATGGCGCGACGCCGGCGACCCTCTCGTCGAGGCCCCGATCGTCGCCGTCGCGCCGACGACGGCCCCCACCGGAGCCTTCCTGGCCGAGATCCCGATCAGCGACCTCCCGCTTGGCCAGTACGTGCTGGAGCTCACGGCCGACGGCGCACCGGTCGAGACGGCCTCGATCGACGTGAGCGACCTCCGCAAGCCGCCGTACCGGTTCGAGGTCACGGCTTCCCCCCGGGCGCTCCTGGCGGGGGACCCCGTCACGACCTCCGTGACCGCCACCTTCTTCGACGGCACCCCGGTCGCCGCGATCCCGATCACCGCCTTCACGGAGAACGAGGACGACGCGGTCGCTCGCGGGGAGACGAGCACGGCCGGCCGGGCGTCCGTCGTCCTCCGCCCGCAGCCCTTCGGCGACGACACGGAAGGGCAATCCGCCTGCCCGTCGCCGGTCACCGTCCAAGCCGACGCCGCAGTCGAGGGCGACCCCACCGAAGAGGCCTTGGTCTGCGTCTTCCGGGGCACCGAGCTCGTCGACGCGGAGGCGGTGCGCGACGGCGAGGCGATCGTCGTCTCGGGGGCCGTCCACGTGGTCGACTTCGCCGCCGTGGACGCTGCGCTCCGCGGCGGCGATGACGGCTGGTTGGAGATCGATCCGCGGGGGTCGCCGGTCGGCGGCCGGCGGGTCGAGCTCCGGGTGACGGAGCACGTCCTGCGGCGCGTCATCCGCGGACAGTGGTACGACCCGATCGCGAAGCAGGTCGCCTACGAGTACGAGGACGAGGTCGCGCGGTCCTCGACCACGACCCATACCACCGTCACGCGCGCCGACGGGACCTACCGGGTGCGCCTCGCGGCGCCCTCGCGGGACCGCGACTGGGAGATCGCGGCCGTGATCACCGACGCAGGCGGACACCGGCTCGAGGAGCGGGCCTACGTGGCGTCGCCGGCCGCCCAACCGACGGCGCGATACGATCTCGAGGTCGTCGACGCCGACGCCGACTTCGCGGTGGGCGACGCCGTGACGGCGCGGATCGCGCGGACGCGCGACGATCGCCCGGTCGCGATGCCCGCAGGGGGGTCCAATCGCTACCTCTTCCTGCTGCTGGGCCCGACGCGCTTCGACGCGGTCGTCGGTCGCGCGGCCTCGGTCACGACGCGCTTCGGGTCCGGCGACGAGCCCGGTCTCGAGGTCCAGGCGGTCTGGTTCACCGGTCGCGGCTACGCCATCCTGAACACCGCCGAGGCCCGGCTCCGGACAGAGGACCGCCGACTTGCCGTTTCGCTCGAGCGGGATCGCGGGCGCTACGAGCCGGGCTCGACGGCCACGGTCACGGTCCGCACGACCGATGCCGCCGGCCGCCCCGTCGCGGCGACCGTGCTCCTGCGCGGCGTCGACGAGAAGCTGGTGGCGATGGGCGCGGCCGGCTTCGAGGATCCGCTCGAGCAGCTCTACCGCCGCCTCGACGTGAGCCTCGCGGGTGAGCTGGCGGCCGCCCATCCCTTCTGGGATCCGAACGGCGTGATCGGGCAGGGCTCGACGGGCGGGGGCGGGGACCCCGGGGACGAGCGGGCGGACCTCGCGGACGCGCTCGAGCCCAGGCTGGTCACCTCGGACGCCGATGGCCGGGCCAGCGTCACCTTCGACCTCCCCGACGACGTGACCAGCTGGGCGGTTGCCGCGACGGCGTTCACGGCCGATCGGCGCGCGGGGTTCGCGACGATGGGCCTCCCCGTGGGGCTGCCGTTCTTCGTCGACGCGACGATCGCGCCCGAGTACCTCGTGGACGATCGCGTCGCGATCCGCCTGCGAGCCTTCGGATCCGCCCTCGAGGCCGGCACGCCGGTTCGCTTCACGGTCTCGTCGTCGACGCTCGGCATGGCCCCGCTGACGGTCGCCGGCACGGCCTTCGCCGAGACCCTGGTCCCCCTCCCCGCCCTCCTCGCGGGCGCCCAGCGAATCACGATCGCGGCGGCGTCGTCGGCGGGCACCGATCGCCTCGTCCGCACGTTCACCGTGCTGCCGAGCCGGCTGGCGGTGGGCCGCCGCGAGACCGTGGCGATCACCGCTCCCGTGGCGCCGCCGGGGGGGCCGGGGCTCACCCGGCTCGTCCTGGCCGACGCCGGGCGCGCCCGCTTCGCCGGGCTGCTCGCGAGCCTCGCGGCGCCGGCCGGGGCGCGGGCCGACGAGCGGCTGGCAGCCTCGCTGGCGCGGACCCTGCTCACCGATGCCTACGGCGTCCCGGCCGCCGACCTGGCGGGCGGCGTCGACTTCGCTCGAGCCGCCTTCCAGGGGCCCGAGGGCGGCCTGGCGGTCCTCCCCTACGCGTCCCCCGACCTCGAGCTGACGGTGCGCGCCCTCGTCGCCGACCCCCACGCGCTGCTGGTCGACTCCGTCCGAGCGTGGCTCCGGGAGATCGCCGGCGAGCCCGGCGAGGTCGCCGAGCGCCGCCTCCTCGCCACGGTCGGCCTGGCCGCCCTCGGGGACCCGGAGCTCGCGGCCCTCGATGCCACGCTCGACGACCCGGCGATCGACGGCAGGGGCCGCCTCTGGGCGGCCATCGGTCTCGCCCTGCTCGGCGACCGGCAGCGGGCGGCCGGCATCGAGCGCGACGCGCTCGCCCGCTGGGGCGAGCGCCGCGGCGACCAGGTCCGCCTCCGCATCGGCGACGCGGCCGAGGACGTCAGCGAGGCGACCGAGCTGCTGGCGGTGCTGGCCGCCCTCGTCGACGACCCCCTCGCCGCCGACGCGCTCGACTACGTCGTCGCCAACCCGCCGCGCGACGACCTCGCCGTGCTTGCCCAGGTGACCGTCGTCGGCCGCATCGTCCGCCACCTCGCGGCGGAGCCCGCCTCGGTGGCCATCGTCGAGGGTGGCGTCCGCCGCACCGTCGAGATCCCGGCCGGTGGCGCGGTCACGCTCGAGGTTCTCGCGGCGCAGCGAGCCACCATCCGCCTCGAACCGGTCTCCGGCAGCGCCGCCGTCACCGCGACCTGGGACGAGCCGTCCCCGTCGGCGGCGGACCTCGGCGCCCCGGATCCCGACCTCGGGCTCACGCGCAGCATGGCGCCGGCGTCGCCCGTACCCGCCAACGGGCTCGTCCGGATCGTCCTCGAGCTGGCCGTCCGCGGTCCCTCCCGGACCGGCGAGGTAGAGGTCGTCGACCTCCTCCCGTCAGGGCTGGCGCCGCTCGGCGGCCCGCCGGCGTGGATGGATGAGAACGAGCCGTACGACCTGCCCCCCGCGCGCATCGAGGGACAGCGGATCGTCTTCACGGTGGCGTTCGGCGCCGAGGACCCGTACGGCCGCGAGCCCGCGCGGGTGCCGGGGACGTTCCGGCTCGTCCACTTCGCCCGGGTCGTGACGGCCGGCACCTATGCCTGGCAGCCGGCGGTCGCCCGCCAGGTGGCGTCGCCCGGCCTGGTGGCGGTCACGCCGACCACCCTTGTGACCCTCCGCTGACGGGCACCCGGCATCGCCGCTGACGAGCTACCGCGCGGCCTCGAGGATCGTCCTCTCGAGAGCGCGCATGGCGGCCTCCTCCGCCGCCTCGGTGTGGTCCCAGCCGCAGAGGTGGAGCCCGCCGTGGACGACGAGGAGGCGCAGCTCGTCCGCCGGCGACCAGCGCACGTCGCCCGTCTGGCCGCCGCGGCCTGCCTCGGCCTGCTCCACGGCGCGCTCCACCGAGACGACGATGTCGCCGAGGTGGAGGCGGGCGCCGGGCGGCAGGAGGAACGCGGGCCCGTCGTCCGCCCGCGTGCCACGGGCGGGAGGAGCGAGCCGCGCCGGGCCGCCCGGGTGCGGCGGGAAGGCCTCGGGCGGCAGGAGCGGGAACGAGAGGACGTCGGTCGGGCCGCGCCGGCCCATGTGAGCCGCGTTCAGGCGGGCCAGCTCCGCGTCGTCGGCGAGCACGAGGCCGGCGGCCGCGGGCTCCGGGGCCCCGCCGGCGAGGAGGGCCGCCCGCAGGACGCGGGCCAGCGCGGCGGCAGCGACGAGCCGGGGCGCGCCCGAGCGCACCTCCAGGTCGAACCTGAACGGCGGCAGGTAGAGCGAGCGAAGGCCGGCGGCCACGGCGCCGATCAGGCGCCGGGGCCGGAGGCGGTGCGCCGGGCCTCGAGCTCGACCACCTTGTTCCCGGGATAAGCGATCCGCTGGTGGTACATGCCCAGGAGCTGGGCGATGAACGCCTCGCGGATCCGCTCGAGGTCGCGCAGGGTGAGGTCGCATTCGTCAAACTGCCCGTCGTTGAGCCGCTCGTCGATGATGCTGCCCACCATCGCCCGGATCGTCGGCTCGTCCTGGCTCGAGAGCGATCGGACCGACGCCTCGACCCCGTCGGCGAGCATGAGGATGGCGGCCTCGCGAGTCTGGGGCCGCGGGCCGTTGTGGCGGAAGCGCCGCTCGTCGATCGCCTCCGCGGCGGCCCGGCCGGCCGCCGTCTCGAGGCCGCCCAGCGGCGCCGCCGCCTGCTCGCGGGCCTTCGCCCAGAAGTAGGCGATCCGGGTCGTGCCGTGGTGCTGGGGGATGAAGGCGATGAGCGGCTTCGGCAGCCGCGCTCGGTAGGAGATGTCGATCCCGTCCGCGACGTGCGCCTTGAGGACCCCGGCGCTCACGTCGGGCGCCATGTCGTCGTGGACGTTGCCCGCCCCGGCCTGGTTCTCGATGAAGGCACCGGCGTTCGCGAGCTTGCCCACGTCGTGGTAGTAGGCGGCCACCCGGGCCAGCAGGGGATCGGCGCCGATCGCCTCGGCGGCCCGCTCGGCCAGGTTTCCGACCATCAACGAGTGGTGGTAGGTGCCCGGCGTCTCGAGGAGGAGCCGGCGGAGGAGCGCCTGCGAGGGGTTGGCGAGCTCGAGGAGCCGGAAGACGGTGAGGATCCCGAACAGGTTGCCGACCGCCTGGAAGGTCCCCACCGTGGCGATCGCCGAGCCGGCCCCGGTCGCCAGCGAGGCGCCCCACAGCTGGAGGATGCCGGTCAGGTCGCGTGCCCCGAGCAGGGAGAAGATCGAGACCACGACGACGCCGGCGACCACGATCGCGAACCCCGCCTGCAGGAAGACGCCGACCCGGTCGCCGCGGCGGACCGCGATGACGCCGGTCATGCCGCCGATGAAGACGTAGGTCGCGATCTCCAGCGAGAGCCCGTTCGTGGCCCCGGCCAGGATCGCCACCATGGCGGTGATCATCGTGGCCGGGCCGGCTCCGAGGAGGATCGCGACGAGCATCGAGGCGCCGGCGCCGGGCACGAAGAAGGGCATGATCGAGCGGCCGGCCGTGAGCTTGTAGGCGAAGGCCGTGACGAGGAGCACGAGGCCGAGGAGGGCCAGCGCCCGAGCCCGGTGCCAGAGCTCCTGCCGGTAGCGCCAGGTCCAGGCGAGCAGGATCACCACCACGAGCGCGGCGAGCAGGAACCAGCCGGCCAGGCGGGCGACGTCGAGTCGCGCCTCCGTCAGGCCGAACGCCTGCAGCTTGGCGATCTCGAGGGCCGTCACCTGCTTGCCGGCCTCGACGATGACCTCGCCCTGGCGAATCGGGTAGGCGACCTGGATCACGGCGGCCGCGGCGGCGTCGCGAGCGTCCGTGGTGAGCGTCTCGCTGTAGGTGGCGTTCGGGACGAGGAGGGGCACGACGATCTCTGTCGCAAGGCCACGCTCGTCGTCCGTGAGCGAGGCGGAGAAGCGCTCGCCGAGGTTGCGCCTGGCCGCCTCCAGCTCCGCGTCGCGGAGCGGGTCGCGCTGGACGAGGCCGAGAACCCGGGTCGCCTCGGCGGCGACGAGGACCCATCGCTCGGGGGCGAGCGCCTCCAGCGTCTTCCGGCCTCTCGTCGAGAGCCCCGGCAGGATCCCGTCGAGGATCGCCGCCCGGGCCAGGGGCGCCAGGTCGGCGGTGAAGGCGTCGTCGACGGGCGCGAGCTCGGTGGCGAGAAGATCCAGCTGCCGGCGCGCGAGAGACGCGGCCGTCTCCGCCTTGTAGTCGTACTGCGGCGGGACGGCGTCGCGGGCCGCCTGGCGAGCCGCCGCCGTCTCGGTCTCGCTCGTGAAGACGAGGGTGCGGGGAGCGCGGACATCGGCGCTTGCGAGGTCGCCCAGGGACAGGTCGACGGCGCGCGGGAGGTCGTCGATCGAGAGGACCGCGGTCAGGCCCGTGATGAGCAGCGCGGCCGCCACGGCGAGGCGGACGGCGTCGCGCCGGGTGAAGGCGGCGACACGGTCCAGGCGACGCGACAGCACGGGCGATCCGGTCGGCGGGGCCTCAGCCCCGGCCGCCGCCTCCGTGCGGGCCGCCGTCGTGCGCGGCGAGGTCCGCGCGGGCAAGGGCCGCGGCCACCAGCCCGGAGGCGACCCTGCCGTCGGCGCGGCCGCGAATGCGCTGGCTCAGCCAGCCCATGACCTTCCCGAGGTCACGGGCGGACGCGGCGCCGGTCGTCGCGATCGCCTCGTCGACGAGGGCGGCGAGCTCGGCCCCGGTCAGGGCCGCGGGCAGGAAGCCGGCGATGATCGCGATCTCGGCCTCCTCCTTTGCCGCGAGGTCCTCGCGGCCGCCGTTCCGGTAGGCGGCCACCGACTCGCGGCGGGTCTTCACCTCGCGGGCCAGGACCGCCAGGGTCCCCTCGTCGCCCAGGGTGGCGCGGTCGCGCTTCTCGACGGCGTAGACGGCGCTCCAGGCCATCCGCAGGGTGTCGCGGCGCAGCGCGTCGCCCGACCGCGTGGCGGCCGTCATCTCCTCGTGGAGTCGATCTCTCAGGGACACCGGGCTGGCTCCTCCGCCGGGGCTCGCCGGGGGGACGGCGAGCCGGCTGCGATGGGCCTCCGGGGCCCGGGAACGGGCCGGGGAAGCAGGTGGACCGGCGACGGATGCGGGCGATGCGAGCCCGCTGGCGCCGGTCCCGGCGGCTAACCCTGCTGGCGGGTGGCCTTCTTGCGCTTGGCTTCCTTGCGCTTGCGCTTCACGCTCGGCTTCTCGTAGTGCTCGCGACGGCGAGCCTCGGCGAGGATGCCCGACTGCTGGATCTTCTTGTTGAAGCGACGCAGGGCGCTTTCGAAGGTCTCGTTCTCACCAACGCGGATCTCTGCCAATGCCGGGATCACCTCCTCCGCCCTGGATTGACATCCCGGCGCCGGCCGCCGGGCGACGTCGGCAGGCGCGAGCGCCCACCGACGCACGGTTCCGTCGCGCGCCGGCGAGCCCGGCGGAGCATAGACGGCTCCGTCCGGGGGGTCAAACGCGCCGAAGGTCCCGGGGCCCGCGGTGGAGACGCCGGCGCTCAGCCCTCGGCCGGGAGCAGGTAGACGGCCATCCGCAGCGGCGTCCGGGCGCGGATCGAGTGGGCCATCCGGGCCGGCATCCGGAACCACGAGCCGGCCGCGATCGGGTGGGCATCGCCGCCGACCACGGCGTCGCCGTCCCCGTCGAGGACGTGGACGACCGCGGGCCGGGCCGCGGTGTGCTCCGAGAGCTCCTCGCCGGGCGCGAAGGCGAACAGGACGAGGCGCACGTCGGGCCCGTCGTACAGGGTCTGGCTGTGGATGCCCCGCGGCACGTGGGGTGCCTCCGCGGCGAGGTCGGCGAAGAACAGGGTGTCGGACATGGCGGCTCACCTCCGCGTCCCACGGTACGCGATGGACCGCTCCCCGGTTGCGTCGGCCGGGCCGGTCGGCCACGATGGACCGGTGAGCGCCTATCGACCGTCCGGTCGCACGCTGGTGGACCTGTTGGAGGGGGCCGCGGCGCGCTACGGCGAGCGGATCGCCCTCCGGGTGCGCCGGGACGACGGGTCGCAGCAGGCCTGGAGCTACCGGGAGCTCGAACGGCGCAGCCGGCTCGTCGCCTGGCGCCTGCGCGCCCGTGGCCTGCAGCCCGGCGACCGCCTCCTGACCTGGTCGGCGTCGTGCCCCGAGCTCGCCGCCGTCTACCTCGGGGCGACGCGGGCCGGCCTGGTCCTCGTGCCGCTCGACATGCGCATGGCGCCGGACGCCATCGGCCGGATCGTGGCCACCGCCGACGCGCGCGAGCTCGTGATCGGCACGGGTCGCGACGCGCCGGACCCGGCCGACGCGGACCTCGACCACTTCCCGACCACGACGACCGACGACCTCTGTGCGGAGCCCGGGGCGGGCTTCCCGGCCGACTGGGAGGCCGCCGTGGCGGCCTGGCCGCGCCCGGGCCGGGACGACCCCTACCTCCTCGTCTACACCTCGGGCACCACCGGCGCGCCGAAGGGCGTGACCCTGACCCACGCCAACACCGTCGCCGGCATCGACGGGTTCCACGTGATCGTCCCGGAGATCGAGTACCGGATCGTCTCGCTGCTCCCGCTCTCGCACCTCTTCGAGCAGAACATCGGGCTCTACCTGCTGCTCGACCTCGGCGCCGACATCCTCTATGCCCGGAGCATGAACCCGCGTGTCCTCTTCGAGGCCTTTCGCAGCCAGCGCGTGACGGCGATGATCGTGGTCCCCCAGGTCCTCGAGATCTTCGCGGCGGGCCTCGAGCGGGAGGTCGAGCGGCAAGGCAGGACGGCCCTCTTCCGCCGCCTGCGCGCGATCGCCCGCCGCCTGCCGATGTGGGCCCGGCGCCTCCTTTTCCGCTCCACGGTGCACGCCGCCCTCGGGGGCGGGCTGCGCCTGCTCGTGTCGGCCGGCGCCTACCTCCGCCCGGCGCTCCAGCAGACGTGGGAGGACTTCGGGATCGTGGTCATGCAGGGCTACGGCGCCACGGAGACCGCGTCCGGGGCGTGCACGACCTGGCGTGACCACCCGACCGGCACCGTCGGCTGGCCGATGCCCGGGCTCGAGATGCGGATCGCCGAGGACGGCGAGATCCAGTTCCGCGGCCCCTCGGTCTCGGGCGGCTACTGGCAGGACCCGGCGGCCACGGCGGCGGCGTTCACGGCGGACGGCTTCTACCGTTCGGGCGACCTCGGCCACCTCGACGCGAAGGGCCGCCTGGTCCTGCACGGCCGGAAGCGGGACGTCATCGTCCTGGCCAACGGCCTGAACGTCTTCCCCGAGGACATCGAGAACGCCCTGCGGGAGGCCGGGATCCACGACGCCGTCGTGCTGGAGACCGAGCCCGGCCGGATCGAGGCGATCGTCCTTGCGCCGGGCGCCCCGGCGGGCCCGGTCGCAGGCGTCGGCGCCCCGGCCGCGGCAAGCTTCCCCGAGGGGACGGAGATGGAGGAGCTCCAGGCGAGCATCGACGCCGCCGTGCGGGCCGCCAATGCCACGCTCGCCGCCCACGCACGCATCGCCGCCTGGCGGTTCTGGCCGGACGCGGACTTCCCGCGGACCCTGACCTTCAAGGTCAAGCGCAACCAGGTGCGCGCCTGGGCGGCCGTGGCCGCCCCGCTCCCGGTGACCGAGGCCTAGCCGCCCGATCCGGCGGTCAGCCGCGCGGGAGCGGCACCTCCGTGCCGACGGTGGCGACCGCAGCCGCGACGTCGGCCGTCCGCGGGTCGGGCGACGACGCCGGCGACCACGAGAAGAAGACGATCGTGGCCCCCACCTGGCGGATGACGTGGCGCACGTCGGGCGGGTACTGGACGCGGCCCGGGCCGCTCGTCACGTGGGCGGCCAGCTCGGCCGCGGCGGTCTCGGCCGCGGCGAGGTCGGGCAGCTCGTAGACCACGATGAGGCCGCCCGCCGGGTCGTCGGGGAGGATGGCCCGAAACGCGGTACGGGGAACGGCCGCCAGCGACGGCGGCTCGCCGGGTCGGGCGAGCAGCTCGGTCGCCTCCAGGACGAGGCCGCGGGCCCGCAGGGCGCCGTCGAGCTGCACCTGCGTGGCGCCGACGGCCGGCGAGATCGTGGGCCCGGGCGTCGGGTCGGGCTCCGGCGGACGCGTGGCGGCGGGGCCGCAGCCGGCGAGGAGCAGGGCGGCCGCGGCGGCGAGGGCGATGAGGGCGTCGCGCCTCACCCGGGCGGCCAGGCGAACGCCCGCCCGCCCATGAGGTGGAGGTGCAGGTGCGGCACCGACTGGCCGCCCCAGGCCCCGACATTGGTCGTGAGGCGGTAGCCTCGCTCTGCGATCCCCTCGGCACGGGCGAGATCGGCGGCTACCGCGAAGAGGCGCCCGAGCAGCGGGCCGTGGGCCTCGGTCAGGTCGGCCGCGGAGGCGATGTGCTCCCGGGGCAGGAGGAGGAGGTGGGTCGGCGCCCGGGGGGCGACGTCGCGGACCGCGATGACGAGGTCGTCGGCATGGACCGTGGTGGCGGGGATCTCCCCGGCGACGATGCGACAGAAGAGGCAGGCGCTCATGCCGGCAAGCGTACGACGGGGAGCGCCCGGCCGGGGCCGGGGGCATCGGCGAGGCGCTCGATCCGGCCGACGACCCGCTCAGGGTCGAGCGGGTCCGCCCCGTCGACCCTGACGATCGCGATCTCTCCCGCGAGCGGGCGGCCCCCGGGCGCGTCAGCCCGCACGACGACGAAGTCCTCTGCGTGGCCGACCCAGCCGGCGCCCGCGTTGCGCCCGCCCGCCGGTTCCTCGAACAGGACCGTCCGCCGGCCGCCGGCCGCCCGGGCGGCGAACCGGCGACGGCAGGCGGCCGCCCGGCCCAGGAGCACCGCCGCCCGCTCCCTGCGGACCGCGTCGGGCACCTGCCCTGCCATCCGGGCCGCCGGCGTCCCAGGGCGCGCCGAGTAGCGGAAGACGTGGAGGCCAGCCGGGTCGAGCGACCGAAGGAAGGCCAGCGTGCGCTCGAAGGCCGCCCCGTCCTCGGCCGGGAAGCCGGCGATGACGTCGGCGTGGATCGCGACGCCCGGGATCGCCGCCCGCACCCGCTCGACGACCCGGGCGTACTCGGCGGTGGTGTAGCGACGGCCCATCCGGCGCAGGACCCCGTCGTCGCCCGATTGGAGCGGCAGGTGGAGGTGCGGGAGGCAGCGCCCCGCGCCCTCCCCCGTCCAGGCGGCGAGCAGGTCGTCGTCCACGTGCTGCAGCTCGATCGAGGAGAGCCGGATCCGCTCCACGGGCGTCTCGGCGAGGATCCGGCGCACCAGGCCCGGCAGGGTCAGCGCCGCCCGCCGGTGGGCGCCGCGCGGGCCGCGCTCCGACCAGCCGCCGTCGTAGGTCCCGACGTTGATTCCCGTGAGCACGATCTCGCGGTGACCGGCGGCGAGGGCCCGGCGCACGTCGGCCAGCACCGCCTCCGGGGCAAGCGAACGCTCGGCGCCGCGGGCCCGGGGGATGATGCAGTAGGTGCAGAAGAAGCTGCATCCGTCCTGGACCTTGACGTAGGCCCGGGCGCGGTCGATCCGGACCCGCTCATCCGCGAGCCCCTCGATCTCCACGCCGGCGAGGGTCGGCAACGCTGCGTCGAGCGGGCCCTGCGGCGCGGCGGGCGCGTCGCCGTCAAGGTCCGCCGCCCCGAGCAGCCGTTCGACCTCCGCCAGCAGGCCGTCCTTCGCCTCGTTCGCGACGAGCCTGGCCGCCGGATCGACCGCGGCCAGCGCCGCGCCGCCCACCGCGACGGAGCAGCCGGTGACGATCACGGTGGCCCCGGCGCTCGCCCGCCGGGCCCGCCGCACGGCCTTGCGCGACTTGTCGTCCGCGACCGCGGTCACGGTGCAGGTGTTGACGAGGTGGAGGTCGACCGCGGCACCGTCGGCGGCGATCTCGACGCCGCGAGCCCGGAGGAGCCGCTCGACGGCGTCCATCTCGGCCTGGTTCACCTTGCAGCCGAGATTCGTGATCGCCGCCCGGCGGACGGGCCGGGGCGGGGCGTCGCGGACGGCGATGTTCGGAACCGGCGAGGCGAGGTTCGGCATGACGTCGGAGGTGCGGGCCGCCGGCGGGGCGGCCGCCGGGTCGGGGCTCGGGTCCCGGGCCGAAGATCGTAGCGCAGCCGTGCCGAACGGCCGTTCCGGATGCGCCCGCCCGGGCGGTAGGGTGGCCCCGAGCAGCCCGCCGGAGCCATCGGCGACCGGGGAGGTCGCGCCGTCGGGCGAGAGGGACTCGGCCGTGAACCTGCGTGCGCGGACCCGCCTCGGGGCGACGGCCGGAGCGGCCGTCCTCTTCGCCTTCCTCGTCGCGGCGGGGCCCGCCGCCGCCGCGGAGCCCGCGGGCGTGACCCTCACCGGTGGCTGCACCGTCGGGCTCACCTCGCTCGACGACAGCGGGGGCGTCATCGACTCCGCGATCGGGCCGGGCACCGCGAGCCAGGGCAACCCGCTCGACGTGACGTTCTCGGGCGAGGTCGCCTGGGAGGGCACGGCGCCGCTCATCCCGACGGGAACCTACCAGGTCAACCTCAACGGGATCCCCATCCCGGGCTTCGGGGGCCCCATCGACAACAAGGACGGGGTGACGTCCGCGCACGGGACGGCGGACGTCGGCAGCATCCTTGGCGTGGTCTCCTTCCTCGACAAGCTGATCACGATCATGTGGAACGTGTCCGGGACCGTGTCGGGGGGCGGCAACACCTGCTCCGGTGAGGTCTGGGTCCGCACCGGCTCGGCCGAGCCGCTCTTCTCGGGCGGCGCGATCGCCGGCCTCGCCCTCGGGGCGCTCGGCGCGCTGGGGCTGTTGAAGTCGCTCAAGGGCCGCCATGCCCTCCGGGGCCTCGCGGCCGGGCTCATCCTGGGGATCGCCCTCGCCCTCCTCGTCCTGACCTTCGGCGTCTACGTGGCCGGGCCGCTCACCCCGTGGGCCGTCCTGGGCGCCGTTCCGATCCTCGGGCTCATCCTCGGCCTGATCGAGTTCGGCTGAGCCGGGCACCGGCCGCCCGCCCGGTCGGCCGGCCCGCTTCCAGGGCCACCCAGTCGCCCTCGGCCTCACGGCGCAGGACGCACAGGCCGGCGCCCTCGAAGGCTGCCCGGACGTCGGCCTCGCGGTCGAGGAAGATCCCGGAGGCCAGCAGCCGGCCGGCCGGCCGCAGCTCGGCCACCAGGGCGGGGGCCAGCGCGACCAGCACCGACGCGATGAGGTTGGCGGCGACGAGGTCGAAGGGCCCGGCGCCCGACGGCACGGAGCCGCGCCACGCCCGGAGCCGGCGCGCGACGTGATTCCGCCGCGCGTTCGCGAGGGTCGCCTCGATGGCGATCGGATCGGTGTCGACGGCGACGAGCGCCCCGGCGCCGAGCAGGCCGGCGGCGATGGCCAGGACGCCCGATCCGCAGCCCACGTCGAGGAGGCGGGCCGCGCCGACGAGCCCTTCGTCCGCCCAGCGCTCGATCCCCGCCAGGCACAGCCGGGTCGTGGGGTGGAGCCCGGTCCCGAAGGCCATCCCGGGATCCATGGCGATGACCACGTCGCCGGGACGCCGGCGGTGGCGGCGCCAGGTGGGCCGGATGACGATCCGCCGCCCGATCCGCAGGACACCGACGTGGCGCTTCCAGGCCGTGGCCCAGTCCGCCTCGTGGACCAGCTGCGTCCGGAGCTCCCCGATCTCCCGCAGCCCGAACGCCTGGAGGTGGCCGAGGGCCTGCTCGGCCTCGGCGGCGGCGAGCCGGGCGGCCCCCGCGTCGCGCGCGGGCAGGTAGGCCCGCACGGTCGCCGGCGCCGCCGGGTCGACGGCCGCGCCCAGGCCCTCGTCGACCAGCGTGAACCCGGGCTCGACGCTCACGCCGCCGGGGGCGACCCGGGTGAGGATCTCGCTGACGGCCTCGACCGCCTCGGGGTCGCAGGTGATCGCCAGCTCGAGCCAGGCGCCGTCGCCGGCGAGCCCGCCGCGGGCCGGGCCCGGCCCGCGGCTCACCCGAGGGCGTCCTTGATCCGCTCGAAGACGCCGCCGCTCCTGCCGCTGCCCACGTTCGTCTCGCCCGTGGCCGCCGCGTAGGCTTCGAGCGCCTCGCGCTGCTCCTTCGAGAGCTTCGTCGGGATCGTCACGTCGACGAGCACGTGCAGGTCGCCGCGGGCACCCGCCCGGCGCAGGTGCGGTGCGCCGCGGCCGCGCAGGCGGATCTCGGTCCCCGGCTGGGTGCCCGGCTTGATCTCGAGGTCCTCGTCGCCGTCGGCCGTCGGCACGCGGACCGTCGCGCCGAGCGCGGCCTGGGCGATCGAGAGGTCGAGCTCGTGGTAGAGCTCGGTCCCCTCGCGCCGCAGCCGCGGGTGAGCGGCGACGTGGATCGCGACGTAGAGGCTCCCCGCCGGGCCGCCGCGGGGACCCACTTCGCCCTCGGACGAGAGCCGGATCTGGTGGCCGTCGTCGATGCCGGCCGGGACCGCCACACGCAGACGCTTGGTGCGCTGCTTCCGGCCGTCGCCGCCGCAGTCCTCGCACGGCGCCTCGATGACCTTGCCCTCGCCCCGGCAGCGCGGGCAGGCCACGACGTTGACCATCTGGCCCAGCATCGTCTGGCGGGTGTGGCGGATCTCGCCGCGGCCACCGCACTGGGGACAGACCTGCGTCGTGGTCCCGCTCTTCGCCCCGCTGCCCGAGCACGTCGCGCAGCGGTCCAGGACGGGGAACTCGATCTCCTTTTCGGTGCCCCGGATCGATTCCTCGAAGGTGATCCGGAGGTCGTAGCGGAGGTCCGAGCCGACGGCCGGCCGCCCGCGCCGGACGCCGCCGCCCGCGGCGCTCCCGCCGAAGAAGGCGTCGAAGAGGTCGGAGAAGCCGCCGAAGCCGGGCTGAGCACCCGCATCGAACCCGCCGCCGACGCCGGCCCGGCCGAACATGTCGTAGGCCTGGCGCCGCTGGGGATCCGAGAGGACCTGGTAGGCCTCGTTGATCTCCTTGAAGCGCTCGTCCGCGCCCTCGTCGCGGTTGACGTCCGGGTGCCATTGCTGGGCGAGCTTGCGGAACGCCTTCTTGAGGTCGCCGTCGGTCGCGCCGCGCTCGACGCCGAGGATGTCGTAGTAGTCGCGCTGGGTGGTCATCTGCGAGGCGAAGTCTACGGGGAGCGGCCCGGATGGTCAGGCGCGGCCCGCCCGCCGGGCGGCCGTCGGCCCGCCCCGCGGGCGGTCAGGCGCCGGGGGCGTCCTCGTGGCCGCCAGCGGCGAGCGCGGCGCCGATGATCCCGGACGTGTTCAGGAAGCGGCCCGGCACGATCGGCGCCCGCGACTTCAGCCACTTCCCGTACCTGGCGTACTCCTTGCTCACGCCGCCGCCCAGGATGATGAGATCGGGCCAGAACCACGTCTCCACGACGGCGAGGTACGCGCTGAACTCGCCCGCCCAGCGTCGCCAGCCGATCCTCCGCCGCTCGCGGGCCGCGCCGGAGATCCAGAGCTCGGCGGACTTGCCGCGGTGCGGGATGTGGCCGAACTCGGTCGATTCCAGGAGCCGGCCGTCGACCAGGATGGCGCTCCCGATCCCGGTGCCGATCGTGAGGAGCAGGACGGTCCCCGGCACGTCCTTTGCCGCGCCGAAGGCCGCCTCGGCGAGGCCCGCGGCGTCGGCGTCGTTGACGAGGCGGACCGGGCGACCGAGGCGCGCCTCCAGCGCCTCCCCGGCCGGGAAGTCCACCCACCGCTTGTCGAGGTTCGCCGCGGTCAGCAGCCGGCCGCGCTTCACGACCCCGGGCAGGCCGGCACCGGCAGGCATCGTCGGGTCGAGGTGCCCGCCCTCCGCGAGGCGGTCGACGATCCGGCCGGCCGTCTCGATGACCGCCTCCGGCGTCGACGGCTGGGGAGTCTTCTCGCGGACGCGGGGCGAGGTCAGCTCGCCGGTAGCCAGGTCGACGACCGCGGCCTTGACGCCGGTCCCACCGACGTCGATCCCGATCGCCCGGGGGTAGCCGGCGGGCCCGGGGATCGGGGTCGCAGGGGCCGGCGCGGCGATCGAGGTCGCGGCGGGCTCGCTCACGAGCGGAGGATACCGCCGCGCCGCCCCCTACTTCAGGAGCAGCTTCCCGAGGCGGCGCGACGTCACCGCGAGGCCGAGCAGGCCCATCGCCAGCAGGTAGGCGACGTGCACCAGGAGCCCGGGCCCGACGGCGCCGGTCGAGAGGCCGCGGATCAGGTCGACGCCGTGGTAGAGCGGCGTCAGCTCGACCAGGATGCGGACCGGCTCCGGGTAGGTCGTGAGCGGGTAGAACGTCGCCGAGAAGAGGAAGAGGGGCAGGATCACCAGCTGGATCAGGTCGAAGTCCTGCCAGGTCCGCATGAAGCTGGTCGCCGCCATGCCCACGGCGCCGAAGGCGAAGCCGACCAGGAGCGCGGCCGGGAAGGCGAGCAGCGCCCACGGCGAGAGGACCATTCCCAGCCCGACCATGACGACGAGGAAGGCCGCGGCGTAGATGCCGCCCCGGATCAGCGCCCAGCCGATCTCGCCCAGGGCCACGTCCCCCACGCCGACCGGCGTCGAGAGGATCGCGTCGTAGGTCTTCGCGTAGTTCAGCTTGAAGAAGACGTTGAAGGTCGAGTCGTAGATCGCCCCGTTCATCGCCGAGCTGGCCAGGAGCGCCGGCGCCACGAACGCCGTGTAGGGGATCTCGCGGCCGTCCACGACCACCCCGCCGACGAGGGCGCCGATCCCCAGTCCGATCGAGAGGAGGTAGAAGAGCGGCTCGAAGAAGCCCGACACGATGACGAGCCAGCCGCGCCGGTAGACGAGCAGGTTGCGCTCGATGAGGAGGCCCGCGCGGCGGCCGCCGAAGAGGATCGGGGGAGCAACGCGGGCGAGGAGGGTCATCGGCTCGGGCTCACTTCACGAGCCGGCGCCGGAACGCGATGAGCGCGGCGACCACGCCGAGCGCCGTCATCGCCCCGAGGTAGGCGAGGTGGATGACCGTCGGGAGCGGCTCGGCCGTGCCCAGCGCCAGCGTCCGGCACAGGTCCACGCCGTGCCAGAGCGGCGTGACGTAGGCCAGCGGCTGCAGGATGGCCGGCAGCTGCTCGATCGGGAAGAAGGTCCCCGAGAAGAGGAAGAGGGGGATCACCCCGAAGCGGAAGACGGCGTTGAAGCCGTTGGCGTCCCGCTGGGTCGCCGAGAAGGCCGCGATCGGGGCGGCGAAGGCGAGGCCCGTCAGGATCGCGGCCGGGACCGCGAGGACGGCCAGGGGGCCGCTGACGGCGCCGAAGAGGATCGTCACGAGGAAGAAGACGCCGACCACGAGCAGGAGGCGCAAGCCGATGTAGGCCAGCTTGCCGGCGACGACGTCGGCGGGCCGGATGGGCGTCGCGATCATCCCGTGGAAGCTCTTCATCCAGACGAGCCCGGCCATGACCGGGAAGGTCGATTCGCTGGCCGCCGCCTGCATCGCCGTGGAGGCGAGCAGCCCGGGGGCCAGGAAGGCCAGGTAGGAGGCGCCGGCCAGCCCGGCGCGGGCCGCGCCCCCGGTCGCGGCCCCGGCAGCGGCCCCGCCGCCGGCGTCGACCAGGCTGCCGAGGCCCACGCCCATCGCCAGCAGGAAGAGGACCGGCGAGAGGAAGGAGCTGAAGAGGCTGCCCCGCCAGACGCGGCGGTAGACGAGCAGCTCGTGCTCCAGGACGCGGACCGCCGGCGCCGCCACGCCGCCTTCCCCTACTCGACCAGGCTCCGGCCGGTGAGCCGGAGGAAGACGTCCTCGAGCGAGGAGCGGCGGACGAGGACCATCTCGGGCCGCAACCCGCGCTCGTGGGCCACCGCCGCGGCGGCGTCGCCGTCGTCGGTGTAGACCAGGACCCGGTCGGGGAGGCGCTCCACCCGCTCGCCCAGGCCGTCGAGCTGGCCGTCGAGCGTCTCCTGCACGCCGACCGGGAAGCGCATCTCCAGCACTTCGCGCGAGGAGTGCCGCTCGATCAGCTGGCGCGGCGAGCCCTCGGCCACGATCGCCGCCTTGTCCATCACCACGAGGCGGTCGCAGAGCTGCTCTGCCTCGTCCATGTAGTGCGTCGTCAGCACGAGCGTGACGCCCCGCTGCTTCAGCCGGTAGAGGCGGTCCCAGACCAGGTGGCGGGCCTGCGGATCGAGACCGGTCGTCGGCTCGTCGAGGAGAAGCAGGTCCGGCTCGTTGACCAGGCTGCGAGCGATCGTCAGGCGCCGCTTCATGCCCCCCGACAGGGGCTCCACCTGGTCGCCCGACCGCTCGGTCAGCTGCACGAAGTCGAGGAGGTCGTCGACCCTCTGCCGGATGACGGGGCGGGGCAGGCCGAAGTACCGGCCGTAGATCGAGAGGTTCTCCCGGACGGTCAGCTCCATGTCCAGCGTGTCCTGCTGGGGGACGACGCCGATCCGGGCCCGGATCCGGGGCCCGTCGGCCAGCGGGTCCATCCCCAGCACCCGGAGCGTGCCGCCGCTCAGCGGCGAGACGCAGGCGATCATCCGCATCGCGCTCGTCTTCCCGGCCCCGTTCGGGCCGAGGAAGCCGAACGACTCGCCCGGCGCGACGTCGAAATCGATGGCGTCGACGGCCGTGAGGCCGCCGAACTTCTTGGTCAGGCCGCGGGCATGGATGAGGGGCGGGATCGGGGACGCCATGGGACGGGGAGTGTACCGCCCGGGCGCTCGATCAGACCTCCTTGAACTCGCCCTCGACCGTCTCGTCGTCGGCGGGGGCGCCCTCGCCCGCATCGGGACCGGCCTCGTGGCCGTCGCCCTCGCCGGGCGCGCCCCCCTCGGCCGCGGCGGCCGCGTAGGCCGCCGTGCCGACCCGTTGGAGGATCTCCGCCAGCTCGGTCGCGCGCGTCGTGACCACCTCGACCGCCTCGGTCTTGAGGGCGTTGCGGACGTCCGACACCTTGCCCTCGACCGCGGCCCGGTCCTCGGCCGACACCTTGTCGCCCAGGTCCTTGAGGGTCCGCTCTGCCTGGAAGGTGAGGGCCTCCGCCTGGTTGCGGGCCTCCACCTCCTCGCGCCGCTTGCGGTCCTCGGCGGCATGCTCGCCGGCCTCGCGGACCATCCGGTCCACGTCCTTCTTGTCGAGCATGGAGGATGCCGTGATCGTGACCTTCTGCTCCTTGGAGGTCGCCCGGTCCTTGGCCCGGACCTCGACGATCCCGTTCGCGTCGATGTCGAAGGAGACCTCGATCTGGGGCACGCCGCGGGGAGCCGACGGGATCCCGTCGAGGATGAACTTGCCGAGCGTCTTGTTGTCGGACGCGAACTCGCGCTCGCCCTGCAGGACGTGGATCTCCACCTGCGGCTGGTTGTCCGAGGCGGTGGAGAAGACCTGCGACTTGCTGGTGGGGATGGTCGTGTTCCGCTCGATGAGCCGGGTCATCACCCCGCCGAGCGTCTCGATGCCGAGCGACAGGGGCGTGACGTCGAGGAGCAGGACGTCCTTCACGTCGCCGGCCAGGACGCCGGCCTGGATCGCGGCCCCGACGGCCACGACCTCGTCCGGGTTCACGCCGCGGTTCGGCTCCTTGCCGCCGAACATGGCCTTGACCGCCTCGATGACCGCGGGCATGCGGGTCATCCCGCCGACGAGGACGATCTCGTCGATCTCCGACGCCGCGAGACCGGCGTCCTTGAGGGCCTTGCCCACGGGCTCGGCGGTCTTCTGGATCAGGTCGCCGACCAGGTCCTCGAGCTTGGCCCGGGTGATGGTCATCACGAGGTGCTTGGGGTTCCGGTCGGCATCGGCCGTGATGTAGGGCAGGTTGATCTCGGTCGACATCGCCGAGGAGAGCTCGATCTTGGCCTTCTCGGCCGCCTCCTTGACGCGCGAGAGGGCCTGCGGGTCGCCGCGCAGGTCGAGGCCCTGGTCCTTCTTGAACTCGGCGAGGAGCCAGTCCATGACCCGGATGTCGAAGTCGTCGCCGCCGAGGTGGGTGTCGCCGTTCGTGGACTTGACCTCGAAGACGCCCTCGCCCAGCTCGAGGATCGAGATGTCGAAGGTGCCGCCGCCGAGGTCGTAGACGGCGATCTTCTCGTCGTGCTTCTTGTCGAGGCCGTAGGCAAGGGACGAGGCGGTCGGCTCGTTGATGATCCGCTTGACGTCGAGGCCGGCAATCCGGCCGGCGTCCTTGGTGGCCTGGCGCTGGGTGTCGTCGAAGTAGGCCGGGACCGTGATGACGGCCTCGGTCACCTTCTCGCCGAGGTAGGCCTCCGCATCCGCCTTGAGCTTCTGGAGGATCATCGCCGAGATCTCCGGCGGGGTGTAGCTGCGGCCCTCCCCCATCAGGACCTTGATGCCGTCGGACTTGGGGTCCTTCTCGACCGTGTACGGGACGAGGGCGCGGCTGTGCTTCACCTCGGGGTCGTCCCAGCGGCGCCCCATGAAGCGCTTGATCGAGTAGACGGTGTTCGCGGGGTTGGTGACCGCCTGCCGCTTCGCCAGCTGGCCGACGAGGCGCTCGCCGGACTTCGTGAAGGCGACGACCGAGGGGACGGTGCGCCCGCCCTCGGCCGAGGCGATCACGGTGGGCTCGCCGCCCTCCATGACGGCCACGACCGAGTTCGTGGTGCCGAGGTCGATGCCGATGATCTTGCCCATGGGTCGTGGTGCTCCTCTCGCGGGGTCGGTGGTTGGGGTTCGGTGGGTGAGGCGGTGTCTAGTTCGGGCGCTCCACGGGCCCGGTGCCGTCGCTCACGGCGACCTGCGAGGCCCGCAGGACGCGGTCGCGGAGGCGGTAGCCCCGCCGGAGCTCGGCCACGATCTCGCCTTCCGGCCGGCCGCCGCCGGGAACGTGGCTGAGGGCCTCGTGGAGGGCGGGGTCGAACTGCCGGCCGAGGGCCTCGATCGGGGTGATCCCCTCGCTCTCGAGCAGCGCCCGGAGCTTCCGGTCGATCGCGGCGATCCCCTCCAGCCAGGGCGTCTCGCGCGCGTCCGCGGGAACGTGCTCGATCGCCCGGTCGAAGTCGTCGGCGAGGGCGACGACCTTCTCCAGGAGGACCGCGTTGGCGAGGCCGAGCATCAGGGCGCGCTCCTCGTCGGTCCGCCGCTTGAGGTTCGCGTAGTCGGCCTTGACGCGCTGGGCCAGGGCGAGGTGCTCCGCGGCGAGGGCGAGCGCGGCGTCGCGCTCGGCGCCGAGGTCGTCGACCGCGGCGGGCGCGGGAGCGGCGTCCGGGGGAGCGGGCTCGGCGGGCGTCGGCTCGGGCGGCGTCTCGGGGTGTCTGGGCATCGGCTGGTCCCTCGTCAGCGGGCGTAGAGGTGGTCGACGAGATCGTTCATGAGGCCGGCCACGAAGCGGACGGTCCCGATCGCCTGCGGATAGCGGAGTCGCGTCGGGCCCAGGATCCCGACGACGCCGACGGCTGCTCCCGGGCGCCCGTAGGGGGCGAGGACAAGGGCCACGTCGGCCATCTCCTCGGGACGGTTCTCCTGCCCGATGAAGACCCGCAGGTCGCCGGCGCGGGTGACGTCGTCGAAGAGCTCGCCCAGGTACCGGCGGTTCTCCAGCACGGCGAAGACGCGGCGCAGCTTCTCGGATGCCGCGAACTCCGGCTCGGCCATCACGTGGAGGAGGCCGTCGCTGAAGAGCTGCTCGACCGAGGCCCCGTCGAACTCCCGGAGGATCCGCAGGACGCGCTCGCCGGCGCGCCGGACGAGGGTGAAGACGGGATCGTCGGCGGGGGCTTCCTCGAACCAGCGGAGCCGCTCCGCGAGGTCCGCCGCGGTGAGACCGGCGCAGCTTCGGTTGAGGCGGGCGGTGGCCTCCGCGAGCTCGTCGTCCGACGTGCCGGGGTCGATCGTGAGGAGCGCCTGCTTGAGCGAGCCCTCGTTGAGGGCGACGATCAGGGTCGCCATTCGCTCGCCGATCTTGACCAGCTCCAGGCGGCGGATCCGGGCGGCCCGCGGCTTGGCCGGCGTCGCCAGCCCGGCCGACCGGGTGGCCGAGGCGAGCGTGGTGGCCGCCAGGCGGAACCACTGGTCGGTGGCGAACTCCACCTGGCCGAACTGGTGGCGGATCATCAGCTGCTCGATGGGGGGCAACGGCGTCTCGCCGACCAGCGACTCCACGTAGAAGCGGTAGCCGACGTCCGTCGGGACGCGCCCCGCCGACGTGTGCGGGTGGCCCAGGAAGCCCTCGGTCTCGAGCTCGGCCAGGACGTTCCGGACGGTGGCGGCGCTCACGCCGAACGGATAGCGCTCGACGAGCGTCTGCGAGCCGACCGGCGCGGCCGTGGTGATGTATTCCTCGATGACGGCCCGCAGGATCGCCTGGGCTCGGGCGTCGAGCGGTCCGCTGCTGCGGCGGACTCCTCGCGCCACGGCACGGCTCCTCTGCTGGGCGGGTCCGCGGTGGCGGGAACGCCCGGTCGCTGCGTTAGCACTCTACCGATGTGAGTGCCAGTGGAAACGCCCGAATCCTAGCAGTCTGGGGTCGCGAGTGTCAATGATCCGTGGACTCCCCGCGGGCCCGGCGGCGCCTTCAGATCAGCCGCGCGAAGAGCTCGTTCGAGAGCAGGCGGCCACGCAGCGTCAGGCGAACCCGCTCGCCGGGGACCTCCTCCACGAGGCCCGCCTCGTGGGCCCAGGCAATCGCGTCTGCTCGCGCGAGGGCGCGGGCGCGGACCACCCCACGTGCCGTGCGCAGCCCGAGGATGAGCTCCTCGGCGGCGGCGGTCGGGGCGTCGATCACCTCGTCACCGCCCGGCGGGAGCTCACCCGGCCCACCCCGGGCGGGCGTCAGCGCCCCCAGCCAGGCGTCGAGGGGCGCGGCGTTCCAGCGCCGCCGGACGCCGTCGAAGGCGTGGGCGCCGGGGCCGACGGCTTCGTACGGCAACCGCTCCCAGTAGGCCAGGTTGTGGCGGCTCTCGGCCCCGGGGCGCGACCAGTTGGAGAGCTCGTACCACGGCATCCCGGCGCCATCCAGCTCGGCGTCCGCCAGCGCGTAGGCGGCGGCCGCCCGGTCCTCGTCCTGGCGGCCGCGCGCCCGCTCGCGCCAGCGACGCGCGCCCGGCGTGGTCGGCAGGTGGTCGCCGGTCGGACCGGTGAGGCCCTCGGCGTCCGGGTCGTCGAGGGTGAGGGCGTAGCAGGAGATGTGGTCCGGGGCCAGCTCCAGGGCCGCCTCGACCGTGCTCGCCCAGGTCCCGAGGCGCTGGCCCGGCACGTCGTAGAGGAGGTCCAGGCTCACCTGCCCGATCCCCGCCTCGCGTGCCGCGAGGACCGCCTGCGCCACGTCGCCGGCGCGATGGCGGCGCCCGAGCGCCCGCAGCTCCCCGTCGTCGAGGCTCTGGGCGCCCAGGGAGAGGCGCGTCACGCCGGCGCGGGCGAACCCGGCAAGGTCGCCCCGGTCGTCCGGGCCGGGGTTCGCCTCGAGCGTGACCTCGGCGCCGTCCGCCAGGCCGAACCGGGCGCCGACCCGGTCGACGAGCTCCGCGACCGCGTCGGCGGGGAGGATCGAGGGCGTGCCGCCGCCGACGTAGAGCGTGTCGAGGGGCGCACGGCGCGGGGAGCCCGGCGGGCCGTGCGCCGCGTCCAGCGCCGCGGAGCGCAGGTCGATCTCGCGGAGCAGCGCCGGCACGAACGCCCCGACCCGGCTGCGCCGGCCCACCGCGGCGGCGCCGGCCACGACCACGAAGTCGCAGTACGGGCAGAGCGAGCGGCAGAACGGAACATGGACGTACAGGGCGACCGGCGCCTGGGCGAGCTCCGCTCCGGCGCCGTCCGCGTTCACGGCTCGGACGATCCCGCGTCGTCCGAGCGGTCGAGGAGCCGCCAGCCCCGCGGCGCAGAGCGGTACTCCCAGGTCTCCTCGATCTCCTCGCCCCGCAGCGCGGGCTGGCCCGCGTGGCCGGTGCAGACGAAGACGGCGATCCGGGTGATGGCGTGGGCCAGCAAGGCCGCCCCGATCGCGCCCGTGGTGGCCGTCAGCCAGCCTGCCGCCAGCCCGCCGATGAGGGTGAGGAGGAACATGTAGCGGCTGCGCCCGGGGGCTCCCGTCCGCGTCGCGAGGGCGTACAGGAGGGCCTGGACGATCACCGCGGTGCCCGGGTTGACCCCGCCCAGGAGCAGGAACCCGAGGACCGCCCCGCGGAAGGTGGCCTCGTCGAGGAACGCTGTCCCGAACCCGTTGAGCACCGCGCCGGGATAGGTCCAGGGCGGCGGCAGGCGGATCATCCCGTACCGGAAGTAGGCGTAGGCGACCGCCTGGAGTGTCCCCAGCACGCCGAACCCGAAGCCGAGGAGGAGCGCCTCGCCGCGGTCGCCGAGCGAGATCCCGAGGTCGCCGGCCGCATCCGGGTGGACGACGAGCATCGTCCCGACGAAGGCGAAGCCGAGCAGGATCCAGCTGAGGCGCCGCAGCACCGACGCCCGGCGTCCGTCGCGCGTGGGCTCGTCGTACTCGGCCGCGCCGAACTTCTCGGCCTCGAAGCGCAGGATCACGAGGAAGACCGCGATCGCGAGGGCGACCAGGACGCGGAGGGTCTCCTCCATGGGCTCAGGCGTCCTCGCCCATCCGGAGGACCGCGAGGAAGGCCTCCTGCGGGATCTCGACCGAGCCCACGCGCTTCATCCGCTGCTTGCCCTCCTTCTGCTTCTCCAGGAGCTTGCGCTTGCGGGTGATGTCGCCACCGTAGCACTTGGCGAGGACGTTCTTGCGCATCGCCCGGATCGTCTCCCGGGCGATCACGTTCGCGCCGACCGCGGCCTGGATCGGCACCTCGAACATCTGGCGCGGAATCAGCTCCTTGAGCTTGGCCGTCAGCGCGCGCCCGACCGCCGGCGCCTTGTCGCGATGGACGATCAGCGAGAGGGCGTCGACCGGCTCGCCGTTGACGAGGACGTCGACCTTCACCAGGCGCGCTTCGCGGTAGCCGGCCTCCTCGTAGTCCATCGAGGCGTACCCCTGGCTGCGGCTCTTGAGCTGGTCGAAGTAGTCCACGATCAGCTCGGCGAGCGGCATCTCGAAGGAGAGGAGGACGCGCTGGGGGTCGAGGTACTCCATGGTCTGGAAGGAGCCGCGCCGGGTGGTCGACAGGTCCATGAGCGAGCCGATGTAGGCCGTCGGGGTGATGACGGACAGGTTCACCCACGGCTCCTCGATCGAGGCGATCTCGCCGGCCGGCGGCATGAGCGCCGGATTGTCGATGACGATCGTGGCGCCGTGCTCGGGCGTCACCCGGTACTCCACGGACGGCGCCGAGGCGATGAGGTCGAGGCTGAACTCGCGCTCGAGGCGCTCCTGGACGATCTCCATGTGGAGGAGCCCCAGGAAGCCGCAGCGGAAGCCGAAGCCGAGGGCGATCGACGATTCGGGCTCGAAGGTGAAGCTCGCGTCGTTGAGGTGCAGCTTCTCCATCGCGTCGCGCAGGAGCGGGTAGTCCTCGCCCGAGATGGGGTAGATCCCGGCGAAGACCAGGCTCTTGGCGGCCTGATACCCGGGCAGGGGCTCTGACGCCGGGGCGCCCGCGTTGGTGACCGTGTCGCCGACCTGCGCGTCGCGGACGCTCTTGAGGCCCGTCGCGATGTAGCCGACCTCGCCGGCCGTGAGCAGCTTCACCGGCACCAGCTGGGGCCGGAAGACCCCGAGCTCCAGGATGTCGGCCTCGGCGCCCGAGCCCATGAGGCGGATCCGCTCGTGCTCGTGGAGCGTCCCCGCTGCCAGCCGGACGTAGGTCACGACGCCCTTGTACTGGTCGTAGTGGGAGTCGAAGACGAGGCCCCGCAGCGGCTCGGTGGGCTTCCCCTTCGGCGGCGGCACCCGGCTGACGATCGCCTCGAGGATCTCGAGGATGCCGATCCCCTCCTTCGCCGAGGCGAGCAGCACCTCCTCGCGGGGGATGGCCAGGACGTTCTCC
The DNA here is from genome assembly GCA_963762445.1 of uncultured Chloroflexia bacterium. Taxonomy (GTDB): domain Bacteria; phylum Chloroflexota; class Limnocylindria; order Limnocylindrales; family CSP1-4; genus CTSoil-043. The sequence continues at coordinate 40,399 of CAVXLA010000006.1, read as the reverse complement.
AGCTCCTCGATGACCACGTCCGGCTGGGCCGAGGGGAGGTCGATCTTGTTGATGACCGGGATGATCACCAGGTTCTGGCGCAGGGCCAGGTGGACGTTGGCCAGCGTCTGGGCCTCGATCCCCTGGGCGGCGTCGACGACGAGGATCGCGCCCTCGCAGGCCTGCAGGCTGCGGCTGACCTCGTAGCTGAAGTCGACGTGGCCCGGCGTGTCGATCAGGTTGAGCCCGTAGACGAGGCCGTCCTGCGCCGTGTGCTCGAGGCGGACTGCCCGGGCCTTGATCGTGATCCCCTTCTCGCGTTCCAGGTCCATCGAGTCGAGGACCTGGCTCGTCATCTGCCGGGGATCGATCGTGTGGGTGAACTCGAGGAGGCGATCGGCGAGGGTCGACTTCCCGTGATCGATGTGGGCGATGATCGAGAAGTTGCGCAGGCGATCCTGGGGGATGATCACGAGCCGGGATTGTACGGGACGGGCGGCCGGAGCCGGCCCACCCGGCCGATCTGCTACTATTCGCCGTCGCGCCGCCGCGGTGTCCTCTCCCGCTGCGCCGCCACCACCAGGACCGTCCACCCCTCCGACCTACCTAGAGGACCGACTGAACCGTGGCTCACTCTCCCCGCGGCTGGACCGGCGCGCGGACGCCATCCGGGAAGAAGCGGGTTCGCCAGGCCGAGCGTCGCGCCGCCATCAACGGCCCCCGCGCGTCCAAGGCCAAGACCCTCGTCTCCAAGACCATCAAGATCGCCACCGGCCAGCTCGAGGGCGACGCGTCCGTCTCGCTCGCCGAGGCCTTCTCGGCGCTCGACCGGGCCGCCAAGTCCGGCGCGATCCACCCGAACGCCGCCGCGCGGCGCAAGTCGCGGCTCGCCCTCAACGTGGGGGCCGCCCTCGGCGGGGCCGCGGTCCAGGCCGGCGCCAAGGCGACGAAGACCACCGGCACGGCCGCCGCCGCCAAGGCCGCCAAGGCCCGCATCGCGGCCGGCAAGGCCGCCAAGGCCAAGGGCGCGCAGACCGCGGCCGGCAAGGCACGTGCGGCGCTCGCCCGCGCTGGGCGCACGGACGCCGATGTCGCGAAGGCGACCGCGGCTCCGGTCGTCGCGGAGGCCGTGGCGCCGAAGGCCAGGCCCACCCGGGCCAGAGTGACCGAAGCTCCAGCCGAGAAGCCGGCGGCCAAGGCGCCCGCCAAGAAGCCGGCGGCCAAGGCTGCGGCGGCCAAGGCCCCGGCGAAGAAGCCAGCGGTCAAGGCAGCGGCGAAGCCGGCGGCCGAGAAGCCGGCGGCCAAGGCGCCCGCGAAGAAGCCGGCCGCCAAGAAGGCCGAGTAGGCTCGCGGGCCGGGGACGCCGGCCCGCTCCACCCGCAGCACCACGACCTCGGGTCGCCCGACCCGGGGTCATTCGCGTCCCCGGCCGTGCCCCGCCTGCGGGCGGCGGCGGTCGCGCCGCGTCTATGCTGCGCGCCGTGCCCCTCGCCGCGATCGCCCTGGTCCTCGCCTCGTCGGTCTTCCACGTCGCCTGGAACACGCTCGTCAAGACGTCGGGCGACCCGCTCGCCACCTCGACGCGCGCCGTGGGGCTCGGGGTGCTGGCCGCGACGCCGCTGGCCGCGGTCGCCTGGCTCGCCGGCGGCCGCCCGATGCTGACGCCCGAGGGCTGGCTGATCGCGGTCGGCTCGGGGATCGTGTCGGCCGCCTATTTCGTCCCGCTCTCGGCCGCCTACCGGCGCGGCGCGCTCTCGTCCGTCTATCCCGTGGCGCGCGGCTCGGGCGCCCTCCTCGGCGTCGTCGCCGGCGTCGTGATCCTCGGGGAGCGGCTCCACCCGCCCGGCTACCTGGGCGTGGCGCTCCTGCTCGGCGGCACGCTGACCGCGGCGCTCGCCACGGCCTCGCGGGCGACCGTCGCGCCCGCCCTCCTGGCGGGGTGCGCCGTCGCCGGCTACTCAGCGCTCGACCGGGTGGGCGTCCGGACGGGACCGCCGTGGCTCTACGCCTGGGCGCTCTGGACCGTGTGCGCCGTCGGGCTGATCGCCGGGCGCGCGCTCGCGGCCCGGCTGGTGGCGCGGAGCCCCGGCCGTGCCGCGGCCGGGGCCGATCCCGACCCCGTGCCGGGCGCCAGCCTTCGCCGCTCGCTCGCGGCGGGCCTCCTGATCATCGGGACCTACATGCTCATCCTGCTCGCCTTCACGATCGCGCCCCTGGCCGGCGTGGCGCCGCTCCGGGAGGCGACCACGATCCTCGCGGCGGCCTGGGGCGTGATCGCCCTCGGCGAACGGCACCGGGCGGGCGTGCGGCTGGCCGCCGCCGCGGCGGTCGCGGCCGGGGCGATCCTCCTCGCCGCGGGCGGCTGACGGCGCGATCCGGCCGCGATCAGGAGGGCGGCGAACCCCCGGGCAGCGCCCCTGGTGCTCGCCCCGGGCGGGCGACCCCGAAGGCCGCAGCGCCACCGAGCCCGCCGAGGACGCCCAGCACGAAGACGGTCCCGGCCGTCCCGAGCTGCTCCCGCCAGTAGAAGGCGGCGAACTCGTCGACGTCGCGGATCCCGGCGGCCTCGAGGTCGGGGCCCTTGCCCTCCGCCAGGTAGCGCGCGTAGACGCAGCCGGCCCCGGTCTCGCAGCCGGCGATCGGGCCGCCGCCCGCCGCGTTGCGGTAGCCGTTGTCGGCGGAGAAGAAGATCCACTTCGTCAGGAGGAAGCACAGGGCCAGGGTCAAGGCGGTGAGCAGGCCCGCGTAGGCCCCGTTGACCAGGATCCGGCTCCAGGGCCCGGCCTGGCGGCCCGAGCGGGCGTCCGCGTAGTAGCCGATGACCAGGCCGGCCGGCAGGGCCAGGAGCCACAGGATCGGCTCGATCGGGATCACGAGCAGGAAGCTGACCGCGATCGTGACCCCCATCCCGACGCCCACCCAGCCGGCGTTGATGGCGCCACGGTCGACCCAGCGCTTCACGGGCGGGCCCCCGCCGCGATGGCGGCGCGAGCCGCCGTGATCGCCCCGGGGAACGGCGCGACGCCGGCCGATCGTCCGGCCGGCGCCGCGAGGAGGGCGAAGGTCACGCCGGCCGGTCCGGCAGGAACGGCCTCGCGCCCGCGAGGGCGGCCGAGCCAAGGTAGACGGCACCGACGCCGAGCTCTTCCTCGATGCGGAGGAGCCGGTTGTACTTGGCGACGCGCTCGGAGCGGGACGGGGCCCCGGTCTTGATCTGGCCGGTGCCCATGGCCACGACGAAGTCGGCGATCGTCGTGTCCTCCGTCTCGCCGGAGCGATGGCTCACCATCGCCGTCCAGCCGGCCCGGCGGGCCATCTCGATCGCGGCCATCGTCTCGGTGACGGTGCCGATCTGGTTGAGCTTGATCAGGACGGAGTTCATCGCCTTCTCGACGATGCCGCGGGCGATGAAGGACGGGTTGGTCACCAGGATGTCGTCGCCGACGAGCTGGAGGCGGTCGCCGAGGCGTGCCGTGAGCTCCCGCCAGCCCGCCCAGTCGTCCTCGGCGAGGCCATCCTCGAGCGAGATGATCGGGTACTTGGCCGCCCAGCTCTCCCACAGGTCGACCATCTCGCCGGAATCGAGGGTGCGTCCCTCGCGCTCGAGCAGGTAGCGGCCGGGCACGTCGCCCGAGCCGGTCCCCTCGACGAGCACCGAGCTCGCGGCCGGGTCCAGGGCGATCGCCACGTCCTCGCCGGGCCGGTAGCCGGCCTTCTCGATCGCCTGCAGGATGACCTCGACGGCCGCCTCGTTCGACGGCAGCGACGGCGCGAAGCCGCCCTCGTCGCCCTGGCCGACCGAGTAGCCGCCGTCGTGGAGGATTTCTTGAGGGCGTGGAAGACCTCCGCCCCGGCGCGCAGCGCGTCGGCGAACGTGGCGGCGCCGACCGGCGCCACCATGAACTCCTGGAAGTCCGTGGAGTTCACGGCGTGCTTGCCGCCGTTGAGGATGTTGAAGAAGGGTACGGGCAGGATCCGCGCCCCCGCCCCGCCGAGGTAGCGGTAGAGCGGGAGGTCGTGGGCAGCCGCCGCGGCGTGGGCGCAGGCGAGGCTGACGCCGAGGATCGCGTTGGCGCCCAGGTTCCCCTTGTTCGGGGTCCCGTCAAGCTCGATCAGGGCGGCGTCGATGTCGGGCTGGTCGGCTGCGTCGGCGCCCAGCAGCGCCGGGGCGATCGTCTCGCGGACGTTCTCGACGGCCTGCAGGACGCCCTTGCCGCCGAAGCGGGCCTTGTCACCGTCGCGCAGCTCGACTGCCTCGTGGACGCCGGTTGACGCCCCGGAGGGGACGCCGGCTCGCCCGACGGACCCGTCGGCGAGGACGACGTCGACCTCGATCGTCGGGTTGCCCCGCGAGTCGAGGATCTCGCGGGCGTCGATGTACTCGATGTCGGTGTTCACGCGGCGCCTCCGGCGGCCCCGGCGCCGGCTTCGGCGTCGGGGATGATCGCGATGCCCGGCAGGGTCCGGCCCTCGATGAGCTCGAGGGAGGCGCCGCCGCCGGTGCTGATGTGGGTCATCCGGGGGGCGAGCCCCTGCTGGGTGACGGCAGCGACCGAGTCCCCGCCGCCCACCACCACGGTCGCCCCGGCGTCGGCAAGCTCGGCCAGGAACCGCGCCATCTGGCGCGTCCCGGCACCGAACGCGGGCATCTCGAAGACGCCGAGCGGCCCGTTCCAGAACACCGTCCGGGCGCCGCCCAGGGCAGCCTCCATCGCGACGAGCGACTGCTTGCCCACGTCGACGATGTGCCACGAGGCGGGGATCTTCTCGGCCGGGATCGTCTTGTACTCCGCTCCCTGGGTGACCTCCTTGGCGATGACGACGTCGGTCGGGAGGATGAGCTGCACGCCCCGCTCCGCGGCCGCGGCCATGATCCGGCGGGCATCCTCGACGCGATCCGGCTCGGCAAGGCTCTTGCCGACGGCCTTGCCCTGGGCCAGGAGGAAGGTGTTCGCCATGCCGCCGCCGACGACGAGGATGTCGACCTTGTTGGTGAGGTTCTCGAGGACCTTGATCTTGTCCGACACCTTGGCGCCGCCGATGATCGCGGCGTAGGGCCGGGCGGGATCCTCGACGAGCTGGCTCAGGTACTTGATCTCGCGCTCCATGAGGAAGCCGGCGTAGGCCGGCAGGAGCTCGGCGATCCCGTACGTCGAGGCGTGGGCGCGGTGGGCGGTCCCGAACGCGTCGTTGACATAGACGTCGGCGTACGCCGCCAGGGCCTTCGCGAACGCCGGGTCGTTCTTCTCCTCCTGGGGGTGGAACCGCAGGTTCTCGAGGAGCAGGGCCTCGCCGGGCCGGAGCCGGCGAACCGCGTCCTCGGTGCCCGCGCCGAGGGCGTCGCCCGTGCAGGGGACGCTGAGGCGGAGGAGCGCCGAGAGCCGCTCCGCGACGGGACGCAGCCGCAGGCCGTCCTGGACCTTGCCGTCGGGCCGGCCGAGGTGGCTGGCGAGGATCACCCGCGCGCCCTGGTCCAGGAGGTGCCTAATCGTGGGGATGGCCGCCCGGATCCGGGTGTCGTCCTTGACCTGCCCGTCCTTGAGCGGCACGTTGAAGTCGACGCGGACGAAGACGCGCTTGCCCGACGCGTCCAGCTCGCGGATGGAGCGCTTGTCCATGGTGGCGTTCCTGTCGGGGCGATCGTCGGGCTAAAGGCCCTTCTCGATCATGAACTTCACGAGGTCGGCGACGCGGCAGCTGTAGCCCCACTCGTTGTCGTACCAGGCGATGACCTTCACGAAGTTGCCGCCGAGGGACATCGTCAACGCCGCGTCGATGATCGAGCTGCGGTCGTCGCCGCGGAAATCGGACGAGACGAGCGGCTCGTCGGAGACGCCGAGGATCCCCTTCATCGGGCCGGCGGCGGCGGCCCGGAAGGCGGCGTTGAGCTCCTCGACCGAGGCGTCCTTCTCCAGCTCCGCCGTGAAGTCGACGACCGAGACGGTCGGGGTCGGCACGCGCAGGCTGAAGCCATCGAACTTGCCCTTGAGGTCCGGGATCACGAGGGCCAGCGCCTTGGCGGCGCCGGTCGTCGTCGGGATGATGTTCTGGCCGGCCGAGCGGGCCCGCCGCGGGTCCTTGTGGGCGACGTCCAGGATCCGCTGGTCGTTCGTGTACGAGTGGATGGTGTTCATCAGGCCGCGCTTGATCGTCCAGCCGTCGTGGACGACCTTGGCCGCCGGCGCCAGGCAGTTCGTGGTGCAGCTGGCGTTGCTGACGATGTGGTGCCGGGCCGGGTCGTAGGCGTCGTCGTTGACGCCGAGGACGATCGTGACGTCCTCCTTCTTGGCCGGGGCGCTGATGAGGACCTTCCTGGCGCCCGCGTCGAGGTGCGCCCGGGCCTTGTCGGCATCGGTGAAGCGGCCGGTCGACTCGATGACGATGTCGACCCCGAGGTCCTTCCAGGGGAGCTGCGACGGGTCGGCGACCTGCAGGACGCGGATCTCCCGGCCGTCGACGACGATCGCGTCGGCCGTGTAGCTGACCTCTCCCGCGAAGACACCGTACGTCGAGTCGTGCTTGAACAGGAGCGCGTTCGTGGGGACGTCGACGATGTCGTTGACGGCGACGACCTCGGCGTCCGGCGTGCGCTCGATCAGCGCCTTGAGCGACTGGCGGCCGATGCGGCCGAACCCGTTGATGCCGACGCGAACGGACATGGATCGAAACCTCCGCGGTGCGGGTTGACTGGTCAGGTAGAAGCGGCAGCCGTTCGGGCTGCCGCGGGACGGACGTCGTGGAGGGGGACCCGGGCGTACGGGAGTGCGGCGACGGGAGGCTGGCGGGCGTCCCGGGAAATGGGGATCCCGCGGGGACGGGCCGCGCCGCCCCGTGCCGGCGGCCCGCCGAGGTCAGCGGCGCGAAGCAGTCGTGGGGACACTGGACCTCGTCATAGCGTCGGGAACCGCGGCCATTCTAGCAAGCGATCCCGCTCGACCCGGCGTGCCGCACGGCACGCGGTCGCGGTCCGAACGTCCCCACCGCAGGGGAGCGGAGAATCAGCGAGCCCCCGCCGTCGCCGGCGGGGGCTCGCGGCTGCGTCAGGCGCGGGCGATCAGCCCCCGATCTTGAACATCTTGGTGCCGCACACCGGGCACGTGCCCGAGAGCGCCGGCTTGCCGTTCTTCATCGTGATGTTCTGCGCGTTCTTGACTTCGCGCTTCGCCTTGCACTTGACGCAGTAGGCCTCGGCCACTACAGGAGCCTCCCTTCACCAGCGTGGACGTCACGGAGCCCGCAGCCCCGCGCTCATCCCTTCGAGCGACGTTGCCTCGCAGCCGGCCCGGATCGGCGCCGCAATGGCGGCCCCGCGTTCGGCGGCCCGAAACTCGCGCGAGCATAGGCACGCACGAACACGAGCGTCAAGCCGGATCGTGCTCGTCCGGTCCGTGCTCGTCCGCGCCGCCGTGTCGCGGCGGGGCGGGAGCCGGGCCGACGGCCGGGGCGACGGACCCGGGGCGGGGCCTCCCCGGGGTCCGCGGGGCCACCACGGCCGCGACCCGTGGCCGTGGTGCTGCCGCGGGTCCCTGCGCGGCCAGGGCCGCCAGGCGGGCCGCGATCCGCGAGGCGAGCCGGCGCCGGCTTCGTCGCCGCTGGAGGGTGGCCAGCGATGCCCAGGCACCGGACGCCAGCAGGGTGAGGCCCATGCCGGCCAGCAGGGGACCGTCGCCGGACTCCTCGGCGGTCGAGGCCCGGTCGAGCGCGCCGCCGGGTAGCCCCGCGATCCCCACCGGCGGCGGGTCCGACGCTGCAGGACCCGGATCCGTCTCGTCGGCGGGCACCTGCTCGGGGGGATCGAGCGGCAGGGTCTCCCCGAGGTCGCCGAGCCGGGCCAGGCCCGCGGGGTCGTCGACCTCGACCACCGTCCGGGTCGCGGAGACCACCACGCGTCCGACGGCGCTGACCGCATCGCCGGCCTCGAGGAGCGGCAGCGCGGCCGCCGCGTCACCGGTCAACCGCAGCCCGGCGGTCGCCGTCCCGTCGTCGACGACCACGATGTCGCCGTCGAGGGCCGCGACCAGGCCTCCCACCCGCACCCGCGCGCCCGCGAGATCGCCGAGCTTCGCCAGGTCGGCGTCGATCGCGGGCGCGGCGGACACGGGCGCCGAGCCGGCGGGGAGCGCGCCGGGCCGCGGCGTGGACCCGCCGCGGGCGTGGGGCGCGCCTGCCGCGACGAGGGGCGCGGCGCTCACGTGGATGTCGCCCGGTCCGCGGGGCACGACCGCGAAGCGGCGATCCGTCGCGGCGGGATGCGGGCGACGGACGACGCCGACCACGATCGCCGAGGCGCCCTCCGGGACCGCAGTCGCGGCGATCCGGGCGCCGGCGAGGCCGGCGACGACGATCGTGCCGCCGGCCGTCGCCACCTCGGCCCGCCAGCGGTCGCCGGTGCGCCGGATGTCGAGCACCCGGCCTGCGATCCGGACGAGCTCGCCCTCGTCGGCGGACCCCGGCTCGCCCGCGAGCGCGTGCGGCGCGGGGATCGCCGCGGTCCCGAGGTGTTGCACGGCAACGGCGCGGATGCGCGGCACCCCGTAGGCCGTGCCGATCTCGCCGTCGATCAGCAGGCGGGTCCCGGGGCGCGGTGCCGCCGAGCCCGTCGGCAGGAGGACCTCGATCGCCGCCGAGGCGTCCTGCACGATCAGGCGGCGCCCCGACGCGTCGAGGAGCGCGGCCGGGATCGTCACGATCCCGTCGACGCGCACCGATCCACGGTCGAGACGCAGGACGGCGGCGATCGGCTGGACGGCGGCGCCGGGCGGGTTTGAGGGTGACGCGCTCGGCGCGGGTGGCGAGGGCAGGGCCGTGATGGCCAGGTCGGCCGCATCGCGCAGCCAGAGCCGGTAACCGTCGAGCGCCCCCTTCCGCGAGGCGCGCTGGCCGACAGTCCCCGTGAGGCGCAGCCGAGTGCCGGGCAGGGCCGCGGCGGCTTCGATCCCGCTCGCGCGCGTGGCCCGCGCCCGGAAGGCGACGCCGCCGTCGTCCACGAGTCGCAGGACCAGGTCGCCACCCGCCTCGCGGGCGATCGGCGCCTCGAGCCTGCCCTCGATCACGACCAGCCGCGCCTCGGTCGCCTCGCCGAGCGTCGACGCGGATCCGGGGAGCGGGTCGGGAAGGGCTGCAGGGCCGACGATCGAGACGGATGAGGCGGACGCGGGGCGCACCTCGAGCTGGCCGAACGGAGCGGCGAGCTTCCCGGTCACCCGGATCACGGTCCCGCGAGCCGGGCGTGCGGCCCGCTCGGTGAGCTTCACGACGATGGCGCCCGTGGCGTCCTGGATCGCGACCTGGAGCGGCAGGCCGATCCGCCCTGCCTCGGCGGTGACAACGCCTTCGACGGTCACCTTGACCCCGGGCTGCAGCGACCGGGCGGCCGCAATCGCCATTGGCGTCGTTGTCGGTGTCGGAGTCGGAGTTGGAGTCGGGCGTGGGCGTGGGCGTCGGCGAAGGGGCTGGCGTGGGGGTTGGGGTTGGGGTGGGGGCTGGCGTCGGCGTCGGCGTCGGCGTCGGCGCCGGGACGATCACGATCGCCCCCGGCTCGGTCACGAGGACCCGATAGCCGCCGCTCCCCGTGCCCGAGGTGTCGCGCTGGCCGAGGGGTCCCGTGACGCGCACGATCTCGCCGCGCGCCGGAGCCGACGCGCCGGCGAACGAGAGGACCACGCGCAGCTGGCCCGAGCCATCGTCGACAAGCAGCGAGATCCCGCTCGCGAGTGGGGCGGGCGTGTCGGAGACCGCGCCCCCGGTCTCGACGACACGGCCCTCGATGCCCTCGGCGGCCGCCCCGGTGGCAATAGAGAGTGGGGCAGGCAGGGGTGCGGATCCCACCTCGCCTGGCGCGCCGTCGAGGCGGATCGTCCTTTGGCCGTACCGGTCGTCGACCGTCCCGGACGCGCGGACGAGCGTTCCTGCCGCCACGAGCCCGACGGGGTCCGCGGGCAGGAGGAGCGCGATGCCGCCGGAGGAGTCCTGCAGGAACCCGCCGCGGCCGTCCTCAAGGCTGCCCAGCGGCGCGGTGAGGACGCCCTCGACCACGACCCGCGTGCCGTCGGCCGCCGCCCGCGCGGCCGCGACCGTGAGGAGGGGCTCGGGGCTCGGCGTGGCCGTGGGCGACGGCGTCGGCGACGGCGTGGGGCCGGGCGACGGCGTCGGCGCCGGGCTGTTCGTTGGGGCAGGCGTCGAGGATGGCGTGGGCGTGGGCTCGGCCGTCGGCGACGGCGTCGGGATGGGCGTCGGGGTCGGCGTGGGACTTGGCTCAGCCGTGGGTGACGAGCGCGGCGGGGCGACGGCGCCGGGCTGTCCGTCGGGGCACGGCGTCGATGATGGTGTGGGGGTGGGCTCGGCCGTCGGCGACGGCGTCGGATGCCGCGGTTGGCGTCCGGCGTCGGCGTGGGCGACGGCGTCGCGGTCGGCGTGGGCTGCGCGGTCGGTGACGGCGTCGGGACAGGCGTCGGCGTCGGTCCCGGAACGGGTGGGCGCGGCCAGCGGCTGCGGGATCGGCTGGGCCAGGACGATCCAGTCCGCGGCGTTGTCGTTCGAGTCCGCGATGTTGCCCTCCAGGCCCCCCGGCCGGCGCTCGATCGAGCTCCCAGCCGGTGGTGCGGGCGCTGCGCCCCCCTCGACGAAGGCGCTCGTGGCGTCACCCCAGCCGACGGCGTCGATCACCTGGCCGCCGACCTGGCGGAGAACGACCGCGCCGCCCGTGGCCGCCAGGCCGCCGCTGTACGTCGCGTCGGCGGCGCCGGCGTGGAGGCCGAGGCCGTTCGCGATCAGCACGTGGCGGCCTGGATCGACGAGAAGCGACCCGGTCCAGGCCGCCTTGCGCGTGACCGTGGCCCCGGAGGCGCTCGCGTACACGATCTCGAGGCCCGCGAGGTCCAGCGGGGCCGGCCCCGCGTTCGCGACCTCGATGTACTCGTCCGACGCGGAGGCGCCGCCGGTCACGATCTCCGCGACGAGGAGGCCATGGGAGGCGGGCCACCCGACCGACGACGTCGCGGCCATCGGGAGCACGGGCGCCGGGGGCGGCGAGCCCCGTCCCATGGACGCGATTCCGAGCAGGACGACGAGCACGCCGGTGACGGCGCTCCGTGGCGCGCGCATGGACGACCTCCGGGCGGGCCTGGCCGGCGGGCGAGACGCCCGGTGTGTACCACGGGTCGCTCAACCCCCACTCACCGCCGGCTCACCGGAGAGGCGACCGCCCGGCACACGCCGCGCGGCCGCCGGGCGGCCGGGGTAGCATTCGTGCCGCGCCACCGCCGGGAATCCGGTCGGGGCCGCCACCGCCGGGCATCGCCCCGAGGAGGACCCGTGGCCCGCGCCAAGAGGACCGAGCGCGCCGACGCCCGTCGCCGCTACCGTGCCGTGACCTCGACGGTGCCGGACCTCGACTCGGCCGTCGACCCGCCCGTCGTCCCCGCGGCCGCGCTCCCGCGCGAGCGACGCGACCGGCGACCGTCGGGCACCGTCGAAGGTGCTCCGCCCGCGCAGCGCCCGGGCTTCCTCGCGTCGCTTCGGACCGCGGCTGCGCCGGCAGACATCCGGGGCGACCTCCGCGCGCTTCCGACCGTGCTCCTGCGCTCGAAGGCAGCGCTGATCCCGGGCGTGGTGATCCTCGTGACCACGGTGGCGCTGCTGACCCCGGCGTTCGCGGCCAACCAGCTCGTCGTGCTGGCCGGCAACGTGATCCTTCAGCCTCCCCCGATGATCATCGCCTTCCTCGCGGGCATGCTGGCGCCCCGCGCCGGCTGGCTCATGGGCGGTCTCGCGGGCCTCGCGGCCGGCATCGCCTACGTCGCGGTCGTGACGACCACCACCGACGTGCTCATGACTCCGCTGGGGTTCACCTACGCCGTCTCGGCCGATCAGAAGCTGGCCTATGCCCAGAATGTCCTGATCACCGCGCCGGCCTTCGGGATCGTGGTCGGCGCCTTCGCCGGCTTCTACCGCCGCTTCCTGAACATGTCGGCCCCCCAGCGGCAGCCTGCCAAGCGGCGCTGACGCCCGGCGTGCGCCGGCGCTGATCCCGGCGCAGGTCGGTCGGCGCCCCGCGGCGCTGGGTCTCCCGGCCCGCACCCGGGCCGGACGCGTCGCACACTGCGGTCACCCCGAGCGGCGCATCCCGGCGTGGCCGAGCTGCCGCACGCCGGCCGGCCGGTCCGGGCCCCCGACCCGACGGGCTTCGTCCACGAGCGGGCGGACGTCCCGGGCGACGACGTTCACCACGTTCGACTCGCGCTGCAGCATCCCGTCGACCACCAGGAGCGCGTTCCGCCGCACGACCCCGCGCAGGCGAGCCCAGGCATCCGGCCAGAGCGTGACGTTCACCATCCCGGTCTCGTCCTCCAGGGCCAGGAAGACCGTCCCCTTCGCCGTCATCGGGTGCTGCCGGGTGACGACGAGGCCGCCGATCCGGACGGGCCCCGGCCGCCGCTCGGCCAGGGCCGCGTTCGTCACGGCCCCCAGCACCTCGAGGGCCGGCCGGAAGAGCGTCACCACCTGGCGTCGCGCGTCGAGCGAGAGGATGGCGTAGGCGTCGCCCAGGCGCTCCAGCTCCGACAGGGGTGGCAGGTCGGGCGCGGCGGTCGCCGGGAGGCGCAGGTCCAGCGGCCGGCCGGCCACCCGCCCGCCGCCCCTCGGCGCGCCCTTCGCCGGCCGGGCCGTCTCGCGGAGCTGCCAGAGGAGCTCGCGCCGCGGGCGACCCAGCGAATCGAGCGCCCCGGCCCGGATCAGCCGCTCGATCACCTCCTCCGGGAGCCCCGTCCGGTCCACGACGTCCGCCAGGGAGGCGTACGGCCCGCGGGCCCGCTCCGCGTCCAGGTGCGCCGCGTGCTCCTCGCCGATCCCCTTCACGAGATGGAGCCCGAGCCGGACGCCCCAGCCGACGGTGCTCTCCGGGATCCAGCGCTCGCGCGCGGCGTGCGCCGGGACCACGCAGGCGGGCGAGCGGACGGGGCGCGGACGGGCGGCGATCCCGATCCCCGGCGCCAGCGGCTCGCCCGGGTCGCGGTCGTGGCGACCATCGTCGCCGGCGGCGCCCGCGAGCGCCCAGCCGGGACGGCCGGCCCACTCGGTCGTCGTGCGGTAGGAGGAGGCGTTCACGTCGACCGGGAGGACGGCCACCCCGTGGCGCTTGGCGTCGTTGACGAGCACCTCCACCGGGTAGAAGCCCATCGGCTGGGCGTTGACGAGCCCGACGAGGAACTGGGCCGGGTAGAAGAGCTTCAGGAACGAGGACTCGTAGGCGGTGCGGGCGAAGGCGGCCGCGTGGCTCTTGGCGAACCCGAAGCTGGCGAAGCCGGCCACCCGCCGGTAGAGCTCCTCGGCATCCTCCCGCGGCATCCCCTGGACCGTCACGCAGCCCTCGACGAAACGGCCGTGGAGCTTCTCCATCTCGGCCGGCGAGCGCCAGGTCCCCATCGCCCGCCGAAACCCGTCCGACTCCGCCGGGGTGAAGCCGGCCACCTCGATCGCGATCCGCATGACCTGCTCCTGGTACAGGATCACGCCGAGCGAGTCGCGCAGGACCGGCTCCAGGGACGGGTGGAGGTAGGCGACCGGCTCGAGACCCTGCTTGCGGCGCAGGTAGGGGTGGACGGCGTTGCCCTGGATGGGCCCGGGCCGGATGATCGCGACCTCCACGACGAGGTCGTCGAGGCAGGCTGGCCGCGACTTCGGGAGCGTCTGCATCTGGGCCCGGCTCTCGACCTGGAAGACGCCCACGGTGTCGGCCGCCTGGAGCATCGCGAAGACCTCCGGGACGTCCTCGGGAAGCCGGTCGAGGTCGACGCAGACCGCGCAGTCGTGCTCGATCAGCTGGATCGTCTCGTCGATCGCGGCGAGCATCCCGAGGCCGAGCAGGTCGAGCTTGATGAGCTTGAGGGTCTCGACGTCGCGCTTGTCGAACTGGACGACGACCCGCCCGGGCATCGTGGCCCGCTCCAGCGGGGCGATGTCGATGAGCGGGGCGGCCGTCACGAGCATCCCCCCGGAGTGGATGCTGAGGTGGCGGGGGAAGCCGTCGATCCGGGCGCACAGCTCCAGCCAGCGCTCCCACGGCGACATCCCGACCGTGCTTCCCCCGCGCGGTGCGGGCGGCGGCTCCGGGGCGAGCCGGGCGACGGACGAGGACCGGGTCAGCTCCCGTGCCGGCGTCCGCGCCGGGGCCGGGTCCCAGGGTCGCGGCCGCCCGAGCCGGTCGACGTCCCGGGCGGGCGGGGCGAGGGCCCCGGACTCCGGGTCGAGCGCCCGGCCGTCGATGGTGCCCGGCGAGCCCGCGGGAGCCCTGGGCCGCCCGGCCCCGGGCCCGAAGGTGTGGCCCGCGGTCACCGTTGCCGATGCGGTCGGTGGCCCGCCCCGCACCAGCCAGGCGACGCTTGCCGGCGAGTCGCCGGGGCCGCCCTTGTCGTCGGAGATCCCGCCTGGCCGGATTGCGGGAGCCGAGCCGGTCCCAGGCAGGATCCCGCGACGCGCGGCATCCTCGGGGAGCGGAGGCCGGGACGCCGACACCGGGGCTCCGGCGGTCGCCGTATCACTCCCATCATTACCGGGCACGGTTGCGCCCCGGATCAGGGGCTCTGCCAGGTCGGGCGCACCGGTCCCATCGCCGTAGGCAGCCCCATCGAGGCGTGGCGCAGCACGGACGGGCGCCTGACCTGCGTCGGCCGGAGTCCCCGGGCTGAGCCCTGGCCCGGGATCGGCGGCGGATGTCCCCCGGATGCCGTTCCGTACTGCTGGGAGTGATATTGCGACGGGTTGGGCCGCGGACCCGATCGTGACCGCCTCGGCCGCGGGCCGCAAGCCGGCGACAAGCGGACGCGCGGCACGATCGGGCCGCGGCCGGCGGCCATTCCCGCCCTCGCCGATCTCGCCGGCTCCGCCCTCGCCGATCTCGCCGGCTCCGCCCGTCCGGATCCGGCCGCCCCGGGCATGGTCCAGCTGGCCCATCCGGTCGACGAGCCCGCGCTGCTCCGCGAGCGCGGCGGAGCCGTCGAACGTCGCGCCGGCCTTGCCGGTGCCCACCGCCGCGCCGACCTTGCCGGCGTCGAACACCCAGCCGTCGACCGGCGGGCCGGCCGCGGTCTCGCCGGCGTGCCCCGTCGGCGGCTCCCCTGCCCGCGACGCGTCCGGGCGCCGGAAGAACTCGGCGAAGCCGCCGTCGGCCTCGAGATCGCGCCGGACCATCACCGAGTCGTAAGTCTCGAGGGCCTTCGCCACGCGGTCGACGAGGGGCCGCGGGAACCCCAGGGCATAGCCGACCTCGCGGACGGCACTCCGGGCCCGGTACGTCACCAGGTTGCAGACCATCCCGGTGTGCTCCGGGCCGTAGCGCTCGTAGACGTACTGGATGACCTCCTCGCGACGCTCGGAGCTGAAGTCGATGTCGACGTCGGGGTAGGTCGTCCGGCCCTCGTTGATGAAGCGCTCGAAGAGGAGGTTGTGGCGGATCGGGTCGACGCGGGTGATCCCGAGCACGTAGGCCACGATCGAGTCGGCGGCGCTGCCGCGGCCCTGGGCGGGGATCCGGCGCGCCTTCGCGAAGCGCATGAGGTCCCAGCAGATGAGGAAGAACTCGGCGAGGCCGGTCCGCTCGATGACGTCGAGCTCGTGGGCGAGCTGCTTCACGACCGGCGGCGTGACGGGGTGATAGCGTCGCCGGACGCCGCCGTGGCAGAGCTCGGCGAGGTACGAGAAGGCCGTCTCACCGGCCGGCACCGGGAAGCCCGGGAAGCGGTACTGCTCGAAGCCGAGGTCGACCCGGCAGGCCGCCGCCAGCTCGCCGGCGTTCGCGATCCCCGCCTGCCAGGCGGCCGCCGTGGCGGGGTCCGCTGCCGCATCCCCCGGCGGCATCGCCTCGAGCTCGGGGCCCGACTTCAGGTAGTGCTCGCCGCTCGGGGTGCGCAGCTCCGCGAGCGTCTCGACCGAGCGCCCGTGGCGGATGGCGGCCAGGACGTCGTGGAGCTCACGGTCCTCCGGGCGGGCATAGCGGACGTCGTTCGTCACCACGACCGGGAGGCCGACCTCGGCCGCGAGCCGGGCGGTCTCCGCGACGAGCCAGTCGTCGCCGGGCAGGAGGTGATGGGAGAGCTCGAGCACGAAGCCGGCGGCCGCCATGCCCCGTCGGGCGGCCCCACCTGCGCCCGCCGCCCCCGCGAAGAGCCGGGCGTAGCCCTCCGCCACCGCCCGGGCGCCCGCCCGGTCGCCGGCGAGCAGCCGCCGGGCGAGCTCGCCGTGGCGACATCCGGAGAGCGCCACGAGGCCCTCCGCGTTCTCGGCGAGGAGCGCCTGCGTGAGCCGGGGCGCCGCCTTCGTCCCGGCGAGGTTCGCCCGCGACACGAGCCGGCAGAGGCTCCGGTACCCGTCCCCGTCGCGGGCGAGCAGGACGAGGTGCGGCCCGCGCTCCGCCGTCCCGACGCCGCGGTGGTCCTCCCTGGCTGGCTCGCGGTGGGCCGGGAGGCGGGCCCGGACCGGCTGGGGCCGCGCGGGCAGCCCTCCGCGCGGGACCGGCGGCGGAACGTCCGCCCCGGGCCCGCCACGGCGTCTCCGCGAAGGGAAGCGCCGGGCCGGGATCACCAGTTCGTGCGGGTCCGGGACGAGCGCATCGACCAGCTCCACCTCGACGCCGACGACGGGATGGAGCCCGGCCTCCTCGGCGGTGGCGGCGAGCCGGACGACGCCGTAGAGACCCCCGCGGTCGGTGACGGCGAGCGCCGAGAGGCCCAGCTCGACGGCTCGCGCCACGAGGTCTGCCGGGGCGGAAGCGCCATCGAGGAAGGAAAAGTTGGAGTGGGCGTGGAGCTCGGCATAGGCCGGCGTGGTCATGGGACGACCCGGACGACGGGGAGGACGGCAGCGCGGCCGTCGCGGCGGCGGGGCACCGCAAGACTAGAACGCCTGTTCTGTATCGTCAACCCCTGGTGGCGCGCAACAAACCGCGGGCCGCCGTCGTCACAGACGCGATGCGCACGCTCGCCGAACGCACCCGGTCCCTCCTCCCGACGCTCCTCCTCCTCCTGCTCGCGGGCGTGCTCGTGCTCGCCGTCCTGCCGGCGGTCCTGGCGGCCGCCGGCAGGACGGTCGCCTGATCCGAATCACCCGCGCTGCCCCCGCGACTGGGGACGGGGGTGGCGAATTCCTCCGGGCCCCGTCGCACCGCGCTGCGACGGGGCCCGCGAGCTTCCCGGCTACCATCACCGCATGCGACCCGCCCCCCGCGCCCGCCTCCTGGCCGCCGGCCTCTCCCTCATCGTGGCCGCCTGCGGCGGACCCGGGACCGCGACGCCACTCGCGCCCACGACGTCCCCGGCATCAGTGAACGTCGCGGGCGGCGGCCGCACCCCGGCGCCGGCCGCGGGCATCTTCGACACGGCCTGGGGAGCTGCCCGGGACGCCCTGCCGCCCGGCTTCCCGGTGCCGGCCGGCGCCACGCCCGCCAACCCCGGCGACCCGGCCGACGGGCCGGTCAGCGGCGCCTTCGTCGTCGACGGCGCCCCCGCCGACGTCGCGGCGTCGATGCGGGCCGGGCTCGCCGCGGCGGGCTACAGTGCGGAGGGACTCAACGGGCCGCTCGAGGACGGCAGCCTCGTCATCGATTCCGTCGGTCGCGATCCCGCCTGCCGGATCCAGGTGCGGGTCCGCCCGCTCGGCGCGTCGACGATGGTCACCGTCCTCTACGGGGCATCCTGCCCCGGGGGATGACGGCACGCGCCGTGACGGCGCGCAGGGGAGGGACGACGATGCGAGCGACGCCGCGCGACTGGCTGGGAGCCGGCCTGCTGACCCTGGTCCTGGTGGTTCTTGTCGTCCTCCTGGTGGCGGCCGCTCTGCCCGCCGCCGACGAGGCCCGGGCCGCCGTTCGCGCACTCCTCGGCGCCTGATCGCGCTCCGCCGGTGGAGGTCGCGGGGGTGGCTCAGTCGTAGAGGCGCTCCAGGTGCCACGTCCCGTCGACCCGGTCGAGGTAGACGAGGGCGAGCCAGCGGGCGCCGACGACCTTGAAGTAGTCGCGGGCGATGGGGCGGCCCCACCAGGCGTCCTCGACGCGCCAGCCCGTGCAGACCTCCACCGGCTCCCGGCGTCCGGCCCAGCTGATCGCCACGAGGCGCCCGGCGGCGTCGAGCTCGGCCCCGATGGCCGGGTGCTCGCGGAGAAGGCGCGTCACGGGACGGGCCCCGGGAGCGCCCCGACCCCGAATGCCCCGACCCCGTCGGCGGAGACGGGGTGCCACGTCCAGCGGGTCTCGGGGAGCGGCGCCTCGGGATCGGCCAGGGCGACGCGTCCCACCCGCCCCTCCCCGAAGCGGACGGCGAGCCGGGCCAGCTGCCAGCCGAGGCGCGACGCGGCATTCGCCTGGGGGACGAACAGGGTGAGCTGGTGGCCCGCGGCCGGGACGACGTCGAGGAGCTCCAGCTCCAGGCGGACGACCGGCGCCCGCGGCGGCTCCCGCTCCAGCCGCTCGAGGAGGAGCCGCTCCAGGGCCTCCGGGTCGGCGGTCGGCTCGGGAAGGCGCTGGGCGACGACCACCGTCGGGGCGCCGGCCCCCGGGCGCGGCAGGCGGCCGGGGGCGAACGTCGGGTCCAGGGTGGCGACGAGCCGGGCCCGGCCGGCGGCCTCGCCCCGGGCGTCGAGCTGCGCCGCGAGGGCGCCGGCGAGGCGATGCAGGACGAAGCGGAGCGCGTCGAGGCCGGTCACCGCCTCGTCGAGGGCGAGCGCGAGGGCGAGCCGCTCGGGGGTGCGGCGAGGGCGGAAGGGATCCGTCTCCGAGCCGTTCGCCCGGGCGTGGAGGCGGCCGCCCTCCTCGACCCCGAAGCGGGCGACGAGCGACGAGCGCGGGAGCGCGGCGACCGCCCCGATCGTGACGAGTCCGAACCGCGCGAGACGGCCGCGCACCTCGGGGTCGCGGGCGAGGGCCGCGGCGGGGAACGGGGCGAGGAAGGCGGCGTCGCCGCCCGGCGGGACCAGGACGGCCGGCACGGCGGACGGGCCGGGGCCGGTGGCGGCGGCGAGCGCGGCCGCGAAGCGCGTCCCGGCGATCCCCGCCCGCGGCGTCCCCGGGAGCAGCGGGGCGAGCGCCGCCCGGACCTTCCCGACGAGGGCCGGCTCGGGACCCCACAGCGCCTCGAGGCCGTCCACGTGGACCTCCAGCGAGCCGAAGGCCCGGTCGGCGGGATCGGTCGGGCCGGCCACCCCGGGGCTGAAGGCAGCCAGGGCGTCGAGCGCCGCCTCGACGGCCGCGGCGTCGGCGAGCGGGTCGGGCGGGAGGAAGACGGCCTCCGGGGCGAGCCGGTGGGCGCGGCCCAGGGGAATGCCCCGGCGGACGCCGAGGGCGAGCGCGGCCGGGCTGGCGTCGAGGACGACGCCGTCATCCCACGGCCGCCCGCCGAGGATCAGCGGCCCGACGGCCGGGATGCCGGGGTCGCGCTCCCGCGCGAGCCGGAGGGCGAGGTGGGGCCAGGCGAGATGGAGGAGGCGCATCGTTCGATCCCCGGTGCTCCGACGGCATGGCTGGGGCGAAGGGAGGGGCGGGCACGGCCGGCCCGGCGCCCGCGACGGTCTCGGCGAGGAGGTCGTCGCGGGCGAGGCAGCGGTCGCGCGGCCCGCCCTCCGCGTAGAGGAGGCGGATGGTCGTCCGCCGGTCCGGCGCCCCGTGGTGGTCCTTCGCGACGCGGACCTCCGTCCACTGGCCAACGACCTCGCGGCCGAGGCGGATCCAGCCCCGGTGCCGCAGCTCGAGCCGAAGCCCGGCGCCCTCCTCCAGGGCGACCCGGAGCGAGGCGGAGACCCCGGCGGGCTCGAGGACGAGGAGGAGCGCGCCGGCGCGCCGGGCGAACGCGACCAAGCGGCCGAGCCGGTCGGCGAGCCGGGGCGGGCGGGAGCCGGGACGGCCGCCGGAACGGTCACCCGGTCCCGCGCTCGCGACGGCGGGCGCGTCCCGCGCCCCCGCGAGGTCGAGGACGAGGAGGTCCGCCGCCCGCGCCTGGAGGAGCGACCCCGCCATCGCGAGCGCCTCGTCGACGGAGCCCGGGACGAGGATGGCGAGCCACTCCAGGCGCACGCCGCGGGCCACCGCCTCCACAGGGTCGAGGCTCCGGGAGAGGTCCACCCAGGCGACGAGGGCGCCGCCGGCCTGGGCCTCTGCGACCGTCCGCAGGGCGAGCGTCGTCGCGCCGCTGGATCCGTTGCCCCGGAGGGCGACCGTCCCGGCCCGCGGCAGGCCGCCGGCCGCGAGCAGCGCGTCGAGCTCCGGGAAGCCGGTGGGGACGCGGCGGTCGACGCCCCCTGCCGGCTCACCGGGGAGCGGACGGGCCGTCGGCGGGAGCACGGCGGGGAGCGGCCGGGCGCCGCCGGACGCCGGATGGGCGCCACCGGGCAGGGGGATCAGCGCCGGCCGGCCCGGACCCGGCAGGATCCCGGGCATCCCGGGGGTGACCTCCGGGAGCGCGAGGGCCGCCCCGGCCTCCGCCGGGAGCGGAGCGGCCGCGAGCGCCCCGAAGACCTCCACCGCTGGCCGCGGCGCAGCCGCCCCCCAGCGGGCCCGGAGGCTCGCGAGGGCGGCAGCGCGGTCGGCGTGGCGGTCCATCGGATCGCCAATACTAGAACATCTGTTCTACATTGTGAAGAGTCATGCGTCGCTTTCCGGGCCCGTCCAGCTCCGACGTCGACCCAACGAGGCGATCGATGCCATCGAACGATCCGTCGGTCGTGACGCTCGGAAACCACCGCCGGAGCCCGGAACTGGCGCGAATCCACGCCCGGGCAACGAGCATCCGATCGACCCCATCGATGACACCGTGCCGGCGGTGGAGGTGGCACGCAGCGGCGAACTCCGACGCGCCGGACCGCCCGCTTGACACGGTTCCCTACCCCAGGGCGATCAGGAGGACGCCTGCCCCCACGAGCCCCAGGCCCAGCCACTGCGCCGGCCGTGGCCGCTCCTCGAACAGCAGGACGCCGGCCGCGACGGCGATGACCGGGCCGAACGAGCTCGTGATCCCGACCAGCCACGTCCGCGAGATCGCGATGCCGATCGCGAAGGCGATGAAGCCACCGATGTCGAGGAGCCCGGCCGCGAGGACCAGGTGGATCGCCCGTCGATCGATCCTCTGCTCGTCCGTCGGGGCCGGCGGGGTCAGCCGGCGGAGCCGCCTCAGGCCGACGATCGTCCAGACGAATCCGGCGTTCGTGATCCGGGCGAGGAACAGGACCGGCAGCCAGCCCGCCACCCGGATCGGGCCCGACATGACCACCGTGACCGCCGCGAAGGCCACGAGGGCCACGATCGCGTAGGCGACGCCCGGCCCGACCGGCCGCGCGCCGCGCAAGCCCCGTTCGAATGACACCGAGGCGAGCACCACGCCGCCGGTCGCGACCGCCACCCCGAGCGCCTGGCCCGCCGCGAGCGACTCGCCGAGGAGGAGCACGGAAAGGACCACCGTGAGCCCGCCGTAGGTCGAGACCACCGGGCTCACCACCGAGATCGGGCCGTGACGGAGCGCCGTGAAGAACGCCAGGTAGGCGACCGCGGCGACCACTCCGCAGCCGAGAGAGAGCGCCACGAGGGCCGGATCGCCGGGCAGAGGGGTCGCCGTGCCGACCAGCAGGGTCGCCAGCACGACAACCGAGGTCAGCTGTGCCCCGGCGGCGGCGCGCAGGCTGCCGACGTGACGGCTTGCCACGGTCGAGACCGTGTCGGCCAGGCCCCACGCCAGGGCCGCGGTCAGGCCGAGCAGGAGCCCGTCGATGTCGTGCATCGGAGGGCAGCGTAGGGTCCCGGGACGCAGCGGGTGAGCCCTGCCCGCGTCCGGGACGGACCCGGGGCCGTGCTACACTTCCGCCCGGCGTTCCTGCCCCGGCGCGTGGGATCGGCCGCGCGTGGGGATGTAGCTCAGCTGGGAGAGCACCGCGTTCGCATCGCGGGGGTCAGGGGTTCGAGTCCCCTCATCTCCACCACTTCATGATCGTGGTCATGCAGGTTCTCGTCGCCTACGCGACCAAGTACGGCTCCACGCGCGAGATCGCCGAGGCGATCGGCAAGACGCTGCGCGAGGCCGGCCTCGAGGTGCAGGTCCGGAGCGCGCACGATGTGCCGAACCTCGCGCCGTTCGGTGCCGTCGTTCTCGGAAGCGCCCTCTACTCCGCCCACTGGCAGCACGACGCCAATCGCTTCGTGAAACGCCATCTCGCCGGGCTCCGGCAACGGCCCGTGTGGCTCTTCAGCAGCGGCCCCCTCGACTATTCCGCGGAGCTCGGCGACATCCCGCTCACCGACCACGTGGCTCCCGACGTCGCGCCCATCGGGGCGCGCGGCCACCGCACCTTCGGCGGCCGGCTCCTGGAGGGAACGCCGGGCGTGGACCCGTCCGTGCTCGCGACCCACAGGATCGGCGACTTCCGGAGCTGGGCGCAGATCGAGGCCTGGGCCCGCGAGATCGCGGCTGAGCTGGCGGGAATGACCGGCGCCTGACCCGGAGGACCGCCGGCGCGGTCGCTGCCGGCCTGCCACGTGCCGATCGCCGCTCGATTCGGCCCCCGAGGCCGCCACGCGCCGGGGCAGCCCTGACGGCATAGCGGACGCGGCGGCCCGAGATACGAGGGCCCGAGGCCGAAGCGGGGCGACCTGTCCGGGACGCAGCGTCGCCCCCCGGACCTGGGTCCGGGGGGCGACGTGCTTGATTGGTGAGGGGACCGGTCTAGTCGTCCGAGTCGACGCTCGCCACGCTCGCCACGCTCGCCACGCTCGCCACGCTGGCCACGCTGGCGACGCTCGCCACGCTCGCGACGCTCGCCACGCTGGCGACGCTCGCCACGCTGGCGACGCTCGCCACGCTGGCGACGCTCGCCACGCTGGCGACGCTGTTCACGCTGTCCGCGCACGGCACGCCGTTGGCGCAGTCGGCGCAGTCGGAGCAGTCATCACTGTGGAGGACCTTCGCGGCGACCTTCGGGGCGGCGGCCGGGGTGGCAGCCGGATTGACCGCGACCACCGGCGACGGCGCGGCCGTGTGCTTGTCCGGCGATGCGGTGTGGAGGGAGCCCTCGGGGTCTGCCGTGGCCAGGGCCACGAGTCGGAAGGCGGAGTCGGCCGCAGGCGCGGCCCGGCCTTCCCGGGCCTCGACCGCCTGGACGGCGCGGTCCAGGCTGGACGCCGAGACGATCGAGAACCCGCCGACGGTCAGGCCGGCCGCCAGGCCGGCCGCTCCGGCCACTCTCCAGTTGGGGTGTCGCATCGTGATCTCCTTCGCTGTTCGTTCGTTCGCTGTTCGTTCGCTCTGTCACCGGTGAGCGTCACCGGATTGGCTACATGGTCGCGGCGGCCCCTGACGCCGCGGTGAGGCGATCGTGAGAACCCTCTCAGGCGCATCGGGCGATCCGGGCGACGCGGATCCCGGGCGTCATGCGGGAATCCGCCGCCGCCCGGCCGGGCCCTGGCGAGCTACGATTGGCACAGCACCGCCCCCGGGCCAGGGCACCCGGGGGCGGCGTGCTCCATTGCGAGCGGGACTAATCAATCGGGGTCTTCGGGGTCCTCGGGGTCCTCTGGGTCCTCTGGGTCCTCTGGGTCCTCTGGGTCCTCTGGGTCCTCTGGGTCCTCTGGGTCCTCTGGGTCCTCTGGGTCCTCTGGGTCGTCCGCGTCGTCGGTGGGGGCGGGGACGGGCCTGGGGGTCGGCCGCGGGGCTGCCTTGGGTCGCTCCAGCACGACCGCCGGCGCAACCACGGCGGGCGTGCCGCGCGGCGTGGGCTCGACGGAGGGAGCGGGGGAGGCGGGAACGCCGCCGGGCGTCGGCGTGGCGAGGTCATCGAGGGGACCAAGCACGGGACCGGGGATCCCGGCCGGCGCGCCTCCCTGGAGCTCGATTGCCTGCACCGCGATGTCGCCGCCGGACCGCGACATCATGGCGAGCCCGCTGATCGTCAGGCCGACGACGAGGCCCAGCGCCCCGGTGATCTTCCAGTCTGGAGCCTTCACGCTGATCGCTCCCTCGCGGTTCGCCCGCCCGGCCATCCGGGCTGAGAGGACGAAGTGCAGAACGGCTGGGCCATCATCAGACGCCGGCCAGCGTCGCCCACGTCTCGGCCGATCCGATCCGCCGGCGGACCTGGCGTCGCCAGGCGGGCGCCTGGACGCGGAACGGCCCCGTCGCCAGCCCGACGAGCGCCGCCGAGGTCGTGCGCCGCAGCTCGGCCGGATCGACGGCGCGCTCGAACGCGGGCTGGAGACGACAGCGCCAGCGGTCGATCGCGGCCCGCCGGCGCGGGACGGCGTCGCCGAGGGCCACGAGATGGCCGAGCATGGTCGCCAGGTCGTGCACGCGCCGGCCGGGGCCGGCGCCGTCGACGTCGAGGACTCCGACGACCCGGCTCCCCTCGACGAGCATCTGCGCCTCGTGCAGGTCGCCGTGGGTCGTCACGACGGGACCGCTGCCCGCCGGCCCGCCGAGCCGGCCGATCAGTGCCTCGAGGCGCTCCTGCTCGCCCGGCATGACGGCCGACAGGAGGGCCGCATGGGCGGCGGCGCGCCCCAGCGGGCCGCGGGAGACGGACCCGGCCGAGCCGGCGGGTGCCGGCAGGCGGTCGAGGAGGTCGACGAGCGCGTCGCCGTCCGGAAGCCGATCGACGGCGGCGTGGTCGCCGGTGAGCAGCACCTCGCGGGCCGTCCGTCCGTCAAGCGCGGCAAGGACGACGATCCCGTCATCCGGCCAGGTCGCAACCACCTGGGGCACCGGGACATGCCCGTCGAGCGCGGCCAGCCGGCCGAGGAGCGGTCCCAGCTCGTCGGGAGGCACGACCTTGAGGTACCGCTCGAACGCTGCCGCGTTCTGGCCGCGCTCGCCGACGCGGACTCGGACGACCGCGCGGCGCCCCGGTCGGTAGGACCGGACGTCGAGGGTCACCGCCTCGCCGGGAACGCCGAGGCGCGCCGCCACCGCCGGGGCGGAGACCGCCACCGCAAGGCCGGGCAGTGCCGAGTCCGCCGGATAGCGGAGGATCCCGACGGCCAGGTCGCCCGCGCTGACGACGAGCGTCCCCGCGGGCGGTCCGTCGACGTCGACGATGGCGACGAGCGTCTCCGGGGTCGCCGGCCCGCCGGCCCAGCGGACGGTCGCCGCGTAGCGCACCGAGGCCCGGCGGCCCGGCCGGTAGAGGACCTCGCGGCGGGCGAGCGTCGCGAGCTCGCCGCCCGCCGCACGCACGGCGGCACCGACGACATCCCGGGCGCCCGCTCTGAGCAGCCAGGTCAGGGCAGGCAGGAGCTCATCGCTGATGGCCATGCGGCCATCTCAGCACGCGGATATGAGGCGGGGATGAGAAGGAGAGAAGAACCCCGTCAGGACTCGTCGGGGGCGCGGAACCGGTAGCCCATCCCGCGCACCGTCTCGATCGTCTCCGGCCCGAGCTTGCGCCGCAGGTAGCGGATGTAGACCTCCACGACGTTCGACTCGGGCTCGAAGTCGTAGCCCCAGACGTGGCTGAGGAGCTGCTCCCGGCTGAGGACCTGGTCCGGGTGGCGCAGGAAGGTCTCGGCGAGGGCGAACTCGCGGGCCGTCAGCTCCACCCACCGCCCGCCGACCTTCGCCCGGCGGGTCCGCAGGTCGAGCGACACGCCGCCGGCGCGCAGCAGGGTCGCCTCGCCGGCGACGTCGTCGTGGAGCCGGGCGCGGATCCTGGCCACCAGCTCCTCGAACCGGAAGGGCTTCGTCATGTAGTCGTCGGCGCCGCCCTCGAACCCCGCGACGGTGTCGTCGACCCCGTCGCGGGCGGTCAGGATGATGATCGGCAGCCGATCGCCGCGGGCGCGGACGCGGCGCAGGACCTCGCGGCCGTCGAGCCCGGGCAGGCCGAGGTCCAGGATGAGCAGCTCGAAGTCGGCGTCGCGCGCCATCTCGGCGGCCTCGATCCCGTCCGCCACCGACGTCGTCGCGAACCCGCTGGCCCGCAGGCCCTTCTCGAGGAACGCGACGATGTGCCCCTCGTCCTCGGCGATCAGGATGCGGGTCATGGCGCGGCTGCCTCCGGTGGCTCGATCGGGATGACGAGGCTGAAGGTGGACCCCTCGCCCGGGGCGCTCTCGAGCTCCGTGCGACCACCGTGGGCGAGGGCGATGGCGTCGACGATGGCGAGCCCCAGCCCGGTCCCCTCGCTCGCCCCGGTCAGTCGGTCGCGTCCGCGAGCGAAGCGATCGAAGATGCGCTGCTGCTCCTCGGGCGCGATCCCCGTCCCTTCGTCGCGCACCCACAGGCGGGCATGTGCGCCCTCGACCGCGGCACCGATCTCGATCACGGCGCCCTCGGCAGTGTGGCGCACGGCATTGGAGGCCAGGTTGACGACCGCCTGGGTGAGCCGGTCGGCGTCGGCGAAGATGACCGCTGGCCGAACCGGGACGACCGTCCAGGCGCGCTCGCCGAGCGGCCGAAGACGCGCCACCAGCGACTCGACGAACTCGGCCAGCTCGAGCGGCCCGCGGCGCAGGAAGTCCGGCTGCTCCGCGCGGGCGATGAGCAGCAGGTCGGCCACGTAGCGGCTCATGCGGTCCAGCTCGCCCAGGACGAGCTGGACGGTCTGCCTGCGCTCGACGGGGTCGTCGTCGAGCAGCTCCATGTGACCACGGATGATCGTGAGCGGCGTGCGCAGCTCGTGGCCGACGTCGTTGAGGAACTCGCGCTGCGACGCGAACGCGGTCTCGAGCCGCTCGAGCATCGAGTTGAGCGTCGCGGTCAACTCGGCGACCTCGTCCGTCCCCTCGACCGGGATGCGCGCACCGAGATCGCGCCCCCCATCGCTCCCCCCATCGCTCCCCCCGATGCCGCGGGCGGTCGCGGTCAGGGCCCGCAGCGGGGCGATCGCGCGGCCGGCGGCGCCCCAGGCCAGCGCGGAGGCGATCAGGATGACGGCCGCCGACACGGCCAGCATCACCTGCACGGCCTGGTCGATCTCGCCGCGCCGCACAGCCTCGTAGAACGCCGCCGCGAACACGCCGGCCTGGCGCTCCCCGGCACCGAGGGGAACCGCCAGCCAGCGCACTGGTCCGGCGGCGGTCTCGGTCCGGCCCCACACGGGTGCCGTCGCCGCCTGCCAGGTGGCGAGCACCGCCGGATCGTCGAAGAGCGAGACCGGCGCCACGGTGCGCTTGTAGGGCTGCCCGTCGACGATGGCGTACAGGCCCTCGTAGGCGCCGGGCACGCTGCGCAGGAAGAAGGTGTCGAAGATGGCAGCCGCGTCGCCCCCGAACGGCTGGCCGGTGGCCGGGTCCACGCCGCCAGCGAGCCGTCGGACCTCCTCCACCTCGTGCGCCAGGGCCGCGTCGATGTCGTCTGCGAGCTGCGTCGTCAGGATCTGGCGCAGCCCCACGACCGTGATCGCGATGGAGAGCATGAGCAGCACCACGTACCACACGAGGACGCGGGTTCGAATCCCGCCGGGCAGCGTCGGGCGCCGCGGCCGTCGGCGGGCGCGGCGCGAAAGCTCGTCGGACACCGCGGGAGCGACGCCTGCGGAGGAGGCCGGCAGCTGCGTGCTCACGTTGTCTCCGGTGGAGGCGCCGGCGACGGTCCGCATGGCCTCGAGAATCCGGGGCGCGGCCGTCGCCGACATTGGGCCGGGATGAGGAACCTCTGATCCCCCGCGTCGGGGGCAACGACGCGCTGTCGTCTCATCGGCGATTCTCGATCACGGGCACAAAGATATCGGCCCCCGGAACCCGGCCGGCGCCGCCGGCCGCCGGCGGCTCGACCCCCGGCGAGCCCAGCGCCGCGTGCAGCTCCGCCGCGTGCGCCCGCAGCCAGCGCCGGTGCGCGGCGTGGTCCGGGATCCGCGTCGCCACGAGGTCCCAGAAGCGCGGGCCGTGGCCGAAGACGCGCAGGTGGCAGAGCTCGTGAACGACGACCGTCTCGAGGACCGCCGGCGGCGCCAGGACGAGCCGCCAGGCGAGCATCACCCGGCCCGCCCGGGACGCGCTCCCCCAGCGGCTCCGCGTGTCGCGCACGGCGACCGCGGCGGGGGCCACCCCCAGCGCTCCGGCGTGGCGGGCGATCGCCTCCTCGACCGCCGCGCGGGCGCGGACGCGCAACCAGGCCTCGAGGACCGCAGCGAGCGGTCGGCGCTCGGAAGGGGCGACGGTCACGAGGAGGACGTCCTCGTCGTCGGCGCCCACGCGCTCCACGTGGGAGCGGCGGCTCCCCGCCGGCCCGGCGACGACGCGCACGCGGTGCGGCTCGCCCCGGTACCGGAGCAGCGACCCGTCGCCCAGGTCCCGGGCCGCTGCCGCCTCGCCAGCGCGGGCCGCGTGCCGGGCGAGGTGCCGCCGGATCCACGACTCGCGCTCGGCGAGGAACGGCTCCACGAGGCCGCGCGCCGCCGCCTCCCGCGTCCGGACCCCGGGCACAGTCGCGATCACGCCGCGGCGCGGGTCGATCGTGACCCGCAGCCGCCGGGCCCGCGCCGAGCGGCGCAGCGTGTACACCAGCTCGCCGCCCGCGAGGCGGGCGACGCCCGGCGTCTCGACGTGCCGGGGGTCACCCCTTCCGCCGCCCGTCATCGGCGGCCGCGCGCCTCGAGCGTCTGCCTGGCATCGGCCATCCGCCGGGCGCGGACGGTGGCGGCGAAGTCGGGCTCGCTGGCGAGGGGGTCGGGCGGCGCTCCGAGGAGCATGCCCAGGACGTGGTCGGCCAGGGCGGGATTCCAGGCGAGGAGCGGCCCGTGGATGTACGTGCCGATGACGCCGCCCGCCACGGCGCCGTCGGCGGCCGGCTCGCCGCCGTTCCCGGTCCCCACCGCGAGTCGGGCGAACGGGACCGCGCCCGGGCCGACGACCGAGCGGCCCCGGTGGGACTCGAAGCCGGCGACCTCCGGGAGGCCGGGGGCGAAGATGGGCGTCCCCACCACCGGCCCGTCGGCGAACGCGCCGAGCGAGGAGCGAACGTCGAGGAGTCCGAGGCCGTCGTGCTCGCCGCCGTCGCCGTCGAGGAAGGTCCGGCCGACGACCTGGAATCCCGCGTCGATCGCGAGCAGGAGGGCGCCGCCGGCGACGGCCGCCGCCAGCGTTCCCTCGGCCGCCAGCCGGCGCGCGAGCTCGGGCAGGTCCTCGTCGGCGGCCCCGCCGACCTGGTAGAGGTCGGCGACCGGCAGCTTGTCTCCGGGCTGGATCGTCACCGAGCGGATGGCGATCCCGCGTGCCGCGGCGCGCTGCTCGAGGACCCGGAAGTTGCCGGCGTCCGCCTGGGGCATGGAGAGCGCCGGGTAGACGTCGGCGAGCAGGAAGGAGCGGCCGGCCATCGCTCAGCCGCCGAGTGTCGCCGCGAGGGCGATGAAGGCCGGGTAGTTGGCGGCGACATCGACCGGCCCGGGCGGGAGCGAGCGGATGGCCGTGGCCGGGTCCGGCTCGATCCGGACGTCGAGCCCGGCGACATGCATTCGGAGCGCGACGTCGGCAGCCCGGTACCCGGAGGCCACCACCGTTCGCCCGCCGAGCCGCTCGAAGGGCGCGTCCCACAGGAACGCGCAGTCCTTGCCGGAGCCGCCGCGGGCATCCATGACGACGACGAGCGGGTCCGTGCCGGCCGCGGCGCGCTCGACGATCTCGCTCCACGACGAGGGGTTCTTCGAGAGCAGGAGGCGCACCGTCCGGCCGTCGATCGAGCGCGGTCGCCAGCGGCCGTCGACGTCGTCCACGCGAGCGATCGCGGCGAGGGCCCGGGCCGGGTCGGCGCCGAGGGAGGCCGCCCCGGCGAGGGCGAAGAGGGCGTTCGAGGCCGAGGTCCGGCCCGGGAGGCCGAGACTGAGCGGGAGGTCCAGGCCGGGCCCGTGAACGCGGCCCTCGGTCACGTGCCAGGCCGGCTCCGGGCGGGCCAGCCCGCACGTCGCGCACGACCAGTGCTCGCCGTCGCGGCGCAGGCGGACGCGGCAGGTCCGGCAGACCTCGCCGTCGACGTCCCACCACATCCCGCCCGCCACCCAGACGACCTCGCGATGGTCGCGGACGGCCCAGGCCACCAGCGGGTCGTCGGCGTTGGCGACGACCGCGCACGGCCAGGTCAGCCCGGCGAGCGCCCCGTGCCAGTGGCGGGCGAGCGACTTGCTGCGCACCCCGCGCTCCAGGTAGTCGCGGCTCAGGTTCATGAGGAGGATTGCCCGGGGACGCGTCGCTTGCGCGATCGGGCCGAGGTACGCCTCGTCGGTCTCGAGCACCGCGAACGGGGCGGCGCGGTCGGCGTCGAGCGTCGTGACCATCCCCTCTGCCATGTTGGCCCCGGTCGCGTTGTGGGCGACGGCGCCGGCGGTGCGCAGCGCCTCGGCAAGCAGCCAGCTCGTCGTGCTCTTGCCGTTCGTGGCCGAGACGAGGGCCACCGCCCGGCCGGCGGCGAGACGCCGCAGGGCGTCGGGATCGATCCGGAGGGCCACGCCGCCGCCCACCGTGGCCCCCCGGCCACGGCCCAGGCGGCGCGACGCCGCGGCGGCCGCCCGGCCCGCGGCGAGGGCGAGCCGGGTCCGCGGGGGGAGGGAGCCGGGGGCGCGAGTCACGCGGCGGATTCTCGCACAGGCGCCTCCTTCGGCTATACTCCGCAACCGGACCGATGGGGCTGTAGCTCAGCTGGAAGAGCGTCTGAATGGCATTCAGAAGGTCCGGGGTTCGAATCCCCGTAGCTCCACCATCCCCCTGACGCCGCCGCCGATTCGACCCCTCGCCCGACCGGCGGGGGGTCATCGCGTATATGAGGCCCCGAATCGTGACCACCGACCGGACCCGGATCGAGCGCTACGACCCCGCCGCCATCGAGCCGCGCTGGCAGGAGCGGTGGGCCGAGCTCGGCCTGTACCGGACGAACCTCGACGACGCCGCGCGGCCGAAGTACTACCTCCTGACGATGTACGACTACCCGTCGGGCGACCTGCACGTGGGCCACTGGTACGTGAAGACGCCCACCGACGCGATCGCCCGCTACCGCCGGATGCAGGGCAACAACGTCTTCTTCCCCGTCGGCTTCGACGCCTTCGGGCTGCCGGCCGAGAACGCCGCGATCAAGAACAGGATCCACCCCGCCGCCTGGACCTATCACAACATCGAGAAGATGCGCCGCCAGCTGCGCAGCATGGGCGCGGCCTTCGACTGGGACGCCGAGATCGTCACCTGCGACCCGGCCTACTACCGCTGGAACCAGTGGCTCTTCCTCCGCTTCCTCGAGGCCGGGCTGGCCTATCGCACGACCGCGCCCGTCGACTGGTGCCCCAACGACGGGACGCTCGCCCGGGAGCAGGTCGAGGGCGCCGACCGCCACTGCTGGCGCTGCGGGGCGAAGGTCGAGAAGCGCGACCTGGCCCAGTGGTTCCTGCGGACCACGAAGTACGCCGACGAGCTCCTCGACTTCTCCGGCATCGACTGGCCGGAGTCCGTCCGCGTCATGCAGACGAACTGGATCGGGCGGAGCGAGGGCGCCGAGGTCGTCTTCCGCAGCGCACCCGACACCCACATCCCCGGCGGCGACGAGATCCGGGTCTTCACGACGCGCCCCGAC
The DNA here is from genome assembly GCA_963762445.1 of uncultured Chloroflexia bacterium. Taxonomy (GTDB): domain Bacteria; phylum Chloroflexota; class Limnocylindria; order Limnocylindrales; family CSP1-4; genus CTSoil-043. The sequence continues at coordinate 8,914 of CAVXLA010000006.1, read as the reverse complement.
ACGCTCTTCGGGGCCACCTTCATGGTCTTCGCCCCGGAGCACCCGCTCGTCGATCGCCTGGCGTCGCCCGGGCAGCGGTCCGTGGTGCAGGCGTACGTCGAGCAGGCGCGCACCGAGACGGAGATCGAGCGGCTCAGCACCGAGCGCGACAAGACCGGGGTCCCGCTCGGCGCCGACGCGATCAACCCCGTCAACGGGGAGCGCATCCCGATCTGGATCGCCGACTACGTCCTGTCCGGCTACGGGACCGGGGCGATCATGGCCGTCCCCGCCCACGACGAGCGCGACTTCGCCTTCGCCCGCCAGTTCGGCCTCGAGATCCGGGAGGTCATCCGGCCGGCCGCCAGCGTCGGCGTCGAGGCCGAGCTCGAGGCCGCCTACGTCTCGAAGACCGCCGACGATGTCCTCGTGAACTCGGGCCGGTACAACGGGATGGGCGCGCCGGAGGCGATCCGGGCGATCACCGCCGACCTGGAGGCCCGCGGCGAGGGCACGGCGGCCGTCAGCTACCGGATCCGCGACTGGCTGGTCAGCCGCCAGCGCTACTGGGGCACGCCGATCCCGGTGGTCCATTGCGATCGCTGCGGGATCGTGCCCGTCCCCGACGAGGACCTGCCCGTCCTGCTGCCCGAGACCGTCGACTACGCGGGATCGGGCGAGAACCCGCTCCGCCGCGATGCGGCCTTCGTGAACGTCGCCTGCCCCCGCTGCGACGGCCCGGCCCAGCGCGAGACCGACACCATGGACACCTTCATGGATTCGTCCTGGTACTGGTTCCGCTACCTCTCGCCCGGCAACGAGGCCGCCCCGGTCGACCGCGTACGCGTCGACCGCTGGACGCCCGTCGACCAGTACACGGGCGGCGCCGAGCACGCCGTCATGCATCTGCTGTACAGCCGCTTTTTCACGAAGGCGATGGCGGACTGCGGGCTCGTCGGCCAGCGCGAGCCGTTCCTGCGGCTCTTCAACCAGGGCCAGGTCCTGGGCGCGGACGGCGAGCGGATGAGCAAGTCCCGGGGAAACGTCGAGGATCCCGACGCGCTCGTCGCCCAGTACGGCGCCGACACCGTCCGGCTGTTCCTCATGTTCATGGGCCCCTGGGACCAGGGGGGGCCGTGGAGCCCGACGGGCATCGGCGGCGTGGCCCGCTTCCTCAGCCGGGCCTGGACGATCGCCATGGACCCGCACGGGACGGAGCCCAGCGACGCGAGCGCCGGCCGGCTGCCGGCCGGCGAGGACGCGGCGGCAGCGGAGAGGTCGATCCGCGGGGTGGCCCACCGGACCCTCGCGGCGGTGACAGTCGACTACGAGGGCTTCCGCTTCAACACGATGGTGGCCAGGCTGATGGAGCTGGCCAACCTGCTCCTCCGCTACCGCGGGACCGAGGTCGCCGGCGGCGCCGCGTGGGACGAGGCGGTTCGCCTGCTGCTGCTGATGCTGGCGCCGGCGGCGCCGCACGTCGCCGAGGAGCTCTGGTCGCGGCGGCTCGCGGCCGCGGGCACGCCGTGGAGCTCCATCCATGCCGCGCGCTGGCCCGAGGTCGACGCCGCGGCCGCGGCCGTCGAGACGCGCGAGCTGCCGGTCCAGGTCAACGGCAAGGTCCGCGATCGGGTCGAGGTGGCCGTCGGGCTCTCCGAGGCCGAGATCGAGGCGATCGTCCTCGCCCGCCCGAAGGTGGTCGCGGCGCTGGCCGGCGCCGTCCCCGAGCGGATCATCCACGCCGGCGGCGGCCGCCTCGTGAGCATCGTCGTCCGGGGATGAGCAGGCTGCCGGCAGCGCTGGCCGCCCACGCCATCGCCACTGCCCTCGTCGCGCCCGCGCTGCTGATTGCCGGCTGCGCCGGCTGGACGACGGCCCCGGAGCTCACGCTCCACGTGGACAGCGCGATCGACCGCCCGCTCCTCGTCTACGTCAACGGGGACTGGGTCGGGACGATCCCGGCCGGCGCCGCGGACGCCGTCGTCCCCGCCGCGGGGCACGGCGGGCCGCCCTGGACGGCCGAGGGCCGCGTTGCCAGCGGGACGGTGCTGGCCGTCCTCCAGGTGCCGGCCGCGCCGGGGGTCGGGCAGGCGATCACCTCGACCGTCTTCCTGGCCTGCGGGACGCTGACGATGACGGCCGGCACGCCCGTCCCGGGGCCTCTGCCCCAGCCGCCCGGCGCGGCCGTGGAGCTGCCGTCCTGCGACTGACGGGTCAGGCGAGCTTGATCTCCGCGTGGAGGACGTCCTCGCGGGCGCCGGGGCCGATCGTGAACCCGACCTTCTCGGCGGCGCGACGCATGCCGGCGTTGTCGGCCCGCATGTCGGCGCCGAGCGTCGCGACGCCCTCGGCCCGGGCAACGTCCACCAGCCGGCGCAGGAGCTCGGTCCCGACCCCCATCCCCTGCCGCTTGTCGGTCACGAGGACGGCGAAGACGGCGTCGTCGGTCCCGAAGCTCCGGGACAGGCGGCCGACGGCGACGATCTTCGGCGTCGTCGGATCGGGGTGCTCGCACTCGGCGACGAGCGCGATCTCACGGTCGTAGTCGAGGAAGCAGATCCGGACGAGGCGCTCGTGCTGGGTTCGCTCGTCGAACCCGAGGTGCCGGAGATAGCGGTTGAAGACCGTCTCCGGCGAGAGGGAGCGGTGGAAGTCCACCAGGAGCGGCTCGTCCTCGGGGCGGATCGGCCGGATCGTCAGCTCATGGCCATCAGGGCAGGTCCACGTGCTGACGTACTTCCGCGGGTAGGGGCGGATCGCGAGGCGCGGCAGCTCTTTCGGGTCCGTCGCCGGGTCGTGGAGGACGACCCGGGCGTCGAGCGCGATGAGCCGCTCGGGCGAAGCGAGCAGCGGGTTGATGTCGAGCTCGCTGATCCAGCGCTGCTCCACGGCGAGCTGGCTGAACCGGACGAGGAGCTGCTCGAGCTGGTCGAGGTCGACGCCGCGGCGCCCCCGGACACCCTTGAGCGCCGCGTAGATCTTCGTGCTCTCCATCATCCGCCGGGCGAGCGTCGTCGTCAGCGGCGGGAGGCCGAGCGCACGATCCTTGAAGACCTCGACGAGCTGGCCACCCATCCCGAAGAGGAGGACCGGCCCGAACTGGGGGTCGATCGAGCTGCCGATGATGAGCTCGTAGCCGGTCCAGTTGACCATCGGCTGGACCGTCACGCCCTCGAAGTGCTCGGCCCCCTTCTTCTCGGTCACGGAGTCGCGGATCAGGTCGTACGCGTGGCGCACGGCGTCGGCGTTCTTCAGGTTCAGCTGGACGCCACCCACGTCGGTCTTGTGGGTGATCGTGTGCGAGTAGAGCTTGACGACGACCGGGTAGCCGATCCGATCGGCGGCGGCGACCGCGTCGTCGACCGTGGGAGCCACCACCGTCTCGGTGATCGGGATGCCGTAGGCGGCGAGGAGCTCCTTCGACTCGTCCTCCGTGAGCAGCGTGCGGCCCTCGGCGCGGGCGCGGGCGATGAGCGCCTCGGCGCGGGCCCGGTCGACGGGGTGCTCCTCGTCCGAGGGCAGCGTCGGCGTCTCGTAGATCTGCTGCAGGTTCCGGGCCAGGCGCCAGGTGAAGTTGAAGATCTTGACCGCCTGGTCGGGATACTCGAACGTGGGGATCCCAGCCTCGCGCAGGATCGCCGCACCCTCGAGGACGTCGGTGCCGCCCATCCAGCTCGCGAGCACCGGCTTGCCCGCGATGTGGGCGAAGGGGACGAGCTCGCGGGCCGTCGCCGTCGGGTCGGTCATCGCCTGCGGGGTGAGGATGACGAGCAGGCCGTCGCTCCCCTCGTCGCTGGCCGCCACCTGGAGGGCCCGAGCATAGCGCTCGGGCGTCGCGTCGCCGATGATGTCGATGGGATTGTTGTGGCTCCACGGCCCGGGCAGGAACCCGTTGAGCTCCTCCATCGTGGCCGAGGAGATCTCGCTCACCTCCCCGCCACCGGTGATGAGGGCATCCGTCGCGAGGACGCCCGGCCCGCCCGCGTTCGTCACGATCGTCAGCCGGTTGCCGGCCGGGCGCGGCTGCTTGGCGAGGACCTCGAGAACGTCGAAGATCTCGGAGATCTCGTCGACCCGCAGGACGCCGACCCGGCGGAAGGCGGCGGCGAGCACCTCGTCGGACCCGGTGAGCGAGCCCGTGTGCGAGGCGGCCGCCTTGGCCGCCTGCGCCGTCCGGCCGGGCTTGATGACGATGATCGGCTTCGTGAGGGCAACCTCGCGGGCGGCCGAGAGAAAGGCCCGGGCGTCGCCGATCGTCTCCATGTAGATGACGATGCTCTGCGTCGCCGCGTCGTTGCCGAAGTAGGTGATGACGTCGCCCCAGCCGACGTCGAGCATCGAGCCGAGCGAGACGACGGCGCTGAAGCCGACCTTCTCGCGCTTGCTCCAGTCGAGCACCGCGGTGAGGAGCGCGCCGCTCTGGCTCACGAAGCCGACCGTGCCGGTGGCGGAGATGCCGGCTGCGAACGTGGCATTGAGGCCGGTCGTGGGACGCATGACGCCGAGGCAGTTGGGGCCGACGATCCGGATCCCGTTCGCGCGAGCCGTTGCCAGGATCCGGCCCTCCAGCTCGGCGCCTTCGGGGCCGATCTCCTTGAAGCCGGCCGAGATGATGACGACCGCCTTCACGCCCGCGGCGGCGCATTCCTCGACGGTCGCCGGGATCGTCGAAGCCGGGGTCACGATGACGACGAGCTCGGGGACCTCGGGGAGCGCCGCGAGGTTCGGGTACGCCCGGACGCCGAGGATGCTCGGCCGCGACTTGTTGACCGGGTAGACGGTGCCGCCGAACGGGCTGCTGATGAGGTTCCAGAAGACCGTCCGCCCGACGCTCCCCTCCTTCTCGGTCGCGCCGATGACCGCGACCGACGCCGGGGCGAAGAAGCTCTCGAGCGGGTTGCGGGTGACGCCGAGCACGTCCGCGGTGCGGTCGCGCATCGTGCGGGCCGAGGCGAGCGCTTCGGGAGGAAGGTCGGCGGGGGCGAGGTCGGGCACGGGATGGGGCTCCTCGAGCGGCGCCCGCCGGCGGCGGACGCGGGATGGCACGGTTGGCTCGCTGCAGCGTGCCACGGCCGGCGCGCAACCGCGCAGAGCCGACCATCCCCCATCCGGGGGCCGGCCCTCCCCCATCCGGGGGCCGGGTGTCCGTGGATGGCGTACCCTCGTGGCCATGTCGACGGTGGAGGGGATGCGCTGATGGACGGACGAGGGGCGGCCGCATGCTCGTGGGCGCCCGGCAGGTTCGACCTGTTCGAGGCGACGGCCGAGGGCACGCTCCGCCACCGGGCGTGGGTGGCCGGCACGCTCACGGTCGACGAGGACCTGGGCGGGACGCTGACCTCGGCGCCAACGGTGGTTGCCTGGGCGGTGGACCAGGCCGAGGTCTTCGCCGTCTTCCCGGACGGCCACCTCTGGAACCGCTATTGGGACGGGATCAGCTGGCACCCATGGGAGTCGCTGGGCGGCGAGCTCGACCCGGCGGCCGTGCCCGCGTGCTCGTCATGGGGCGCGGAGCGCCTCGACGTGTTCGCCCGCGGTCGCGACGGCGCGGCGTGGCACCGCTGGTGGGACGGCGCGCGCTGGGTCGACTGGGAGCGGCTCCCGGCCTGAACGTCAGCCCGGCGCGCCCGGCGCGGGCGGGAGCGGGAGCGCCCCGGGCGCGGGCGGGAGCGGGAGCGCCCCGGGCGTCACCCCGGCCTCCGGGCCGTCAGGGCTCGCAGCGGCACGCTTCCGCGCCCGGTGGCGGGCAGCCTTCGCCCGGTTCCCGCAGCTGGCCATGCTGCACCAGCGCCGCCGCCCCGTCCGCGAGGTGTCGTGGAAGACCCAGCGGCAGCCGTCGTTCGCGCAGACGCGGAGGCGGTCGATCCCGCCGGCCGCGATGACCGCCACGAGCGGCTCCGCCACGGCGGCCAGGGCGTCGTCGAGCGGATCGCCCACGTGACGGTGGGCGAGGGCGACACCGCCCTCGCCGGGCACGAGCTCCACGGCGCTCCGGGCGCGGAGGATGTCGTTCACGGTGGCGAGGGCCCGCGTGTCGACCGGGCGCCCGGCCACGACCGCCTCGACGACCTCGCGGAGCCCGGAGCGGACGGCGCGGACGTGGGCGAGCAGCTCACCGGACCGGATCCGGGACGACGCGTCGAGGGGTTGGCGCTTCGCCGGGTGGAGGAGGCCGTGCCCCTCGAGCCAGCCGGTCGCGTCCGAGAGGGACGCCAGGTGCTCGATGGGCGTGCCGGATCCGTCGAGCTCGGCGGTGTTCAGGAAGTCGAAGGTCTCGTCGAGCGTCGCGGCGTGGCGGTGCTCAAAGCCAATCGGCCGGTGTGTCGTGTGTGCCATTGCTAACCACTTTAGGGGCTTGACGGGTTACGCGCAAGAGGGTACCATGCGGGTAACCAGTCAGAAGCGTGTCACCGGTTATCGCCGGTGGCGCGTCGCAGGGGGGAACCCACCGATGATCACGACACTCGCCTGGCTCCTCGCGCTCCTCGCGGCGCTCTCGATCTTCGACGCGGCCGCCGTCCTCTTCGGCGCCGACAGCCGCGACGGGCTCGGCGACGACCACCGCCGCTGATCACTGGAGGGTCGGCCCGATGTGGCAGCACCATTACCTGATCCACGCCATGCGGATGGACGAGCTGCGGGCCGAGGCCGAGCGCGAGCGCCGCTGGCGCATCGCCGACGACGAGAACGGGCGGCCGGCACGCCGGCACGCGCCGGGGCGGGCGCGCGTCGCGGCAGCCCGGCTCGCGGCAGCGATCGGCCGGATGGCCGATCGGGCCGCCCGGCGGCTCGACAGCGGCATCGACCTCGGAACGGAGCGGCTTGCTCGCGACCGGGCCTCCTGATCGCCCGGCGAGGCGCTACGGGGAGGTCGCTGATGGCCGGAGACGCGCGATCCGGGCCGGGCTGCTCACCCAGATCGTCCCGTCGGGCGCCACCGAGATCCCGGAGAACCAGGGGCCCGGGCAGCGCACGGTCCAGGCAGTCCCGTCGAAGCGGGCAAGTCCGTGGTCGGTCGCGGCCCAGATCGACCCGTCGGGTGCGGCGGCGATGCTCCCCTCGTAGGACATCGAGGGCCCGACGCCCTCGTCGAAGACCGTCCAGGCCGTCCCGTCGAAGCGGGCCAGCCAGGGGTCGCCGGGCGGTGCCTCGCCACCCGGGCTGACGTCCTGGCCGACGACCAATACCTCGCCGTTGGCAGTTGCGGCAAGGTCCCAGATGGCGATCTCAGCGCTGCCGCCGCGCGGACGAACCATCTCCCACCTGCCATCGACATAGCGGACCAGGCCGGGCTTGATGCCCCACGCGCCGGGGCTGCCGACCCAGATGGTCCCGTCGCCACCGATCACCAGGTTGGCGGGCCACGCGATCAGGTCGGTCGACCGAGTGGCAGCCAGCTCCTTCCAGGCTCGACCGTCATAGCCGAAGGAGCGAACGGCCCAGCGTTGCGGATCGGTCGAGGACTGCCTCCCGGCCACCCACACCACGCCATCCCGGTCGACGGCCAGGCTCTCCGCCGACCCGGTGCCGATCCGCCTCCAGCTCCGCTCGGTGCCCTCGAGCACCTGGCGACCGAGGCGACGTTGGCGAGCCGCGGCTCGTCCGCGGTGAGGTCCGTCCACGAGGAGCCGTCGAAGCGGGCGAGCCCGGCCGTCGTGGCGACCAGAATCGAGCCGTCGGCGGGCGCCACCATCATCATGGACGTGCCGCCCAGCGATGGGCGCTGGCGAGAGGCGAACGGCCCCCGGTCGCCCGGTGCGCACGCCGGCGCCCGCAGATAAGCCGCCGATAAGCCGGCTTCGCTAGTCTCCGGTCGACGCTCGCCGCATCGGTTGTGCAATGTATGCACATAGGGCATAGGACGGCCCCCCGGTCGCCCGGTGCGTGTCCCATCCCCAGAGCGGAGCGCCCGGCGCGGAATCGCCAACTGCAACTGATCAGTAGGCGATCCGCCAGACCGTGTCGAACCCTTGGGCGCTCCAGACCCAGACCGTGTGATCGCTCACTGCCACTCCGTCAACCCCACCGGCCATCGACAAGGTGACCTCGCCGACGACGGCGTTGACGCGGGCGTCAACGCGAGCAAGGGATTGGCCTGTTGTGATCCAGACGCTGTCAGCGCCGACGGCGAGCCCATTTGCACCACCCACCGGAATGTCGGCCACGACCGTGTTCGTCGCCGGATCGATGCGAACGAGATGGCACGTTGGCCGATATGCCCCGAAATCCAGCCCGCAGTACGCCACCCAGACAGCGCCTGCCCCGATGGCCACCTCAGGCATGTTGTCCTCCTGCCCGAGATCCACCTCCGCGACCTTGCAATTCGTCGCCGGGTCAATCCTCATGACAGAGCCCGGGCCTGCCACCCAGACCGCGGTCTCGTCGGCCGCGACCCGACACGGACACACGACGGGGATGGTCGCCACGACGCGGTTTCTCGTCGGGTCGATCCGCGCGAGGGTGTGCTTGCCCGCATGCGGGTTGTCTCCAAGGGAGGTGACCCAGACCGCGCCGGCAGCGAGCGCGACGCTTGGGACAACGCCGAGCGGGATGGCCGCGAGCTGCTTGCCCGAGCCCGGATCAATCCTCAGCAACCACCCGGACGCGGACTGCCCGGTCTCGTCGCGCGCGTTCGCCCCGACCCACAGCGACCCCTCGCCGACGGCAATCGACACGGGGTCCGCCCCGCCCTCCACGGATAGCGGCACGACGTCCGCGACGCCTTTCGTCGCTGGATCGATCCTCCGCAGCGAGCCATCCATCCGGCCGACGACCCACAGGTTGCCTGTCTGATCAACGGCAGCGTCGTAAGGGGAGCTGCCGAGGTGGACCGTTGCGGTGACGCGCGGCCCGACGGTGACGTGCGGCCCGAGAGCCGCACCCATGACCTGAACAAGCAGCCAGACGGCTACGCCCAGAATCGCAACGCCTGCCA
>CAVXLA010000005.1:0-694827 GCA_963762445.1 uncultured Chloroflexia bacterium | reverse complement strand
CCCGCAAGACGGAACCACCAGGGAGCTGCAGCCATGTCCACGTCTCGCACCCTTCGCCTCCGCCGGCTCGCGCCCCGCCTGGGTCGCTCTCGGCGTCGTCGCCGGCCTCGCGCTGGCCGTCGTCCTTGGGCCCGCCCTCGCGCCGCGCGCCGCCCGCGGCGAGGCCGGCACCGAGCCCGACCGCACGATCAGCGTGGGCGGCACGGGCACCGTGACGCTCATTCCCGATGTGGCCGACCTCCACGTCGGCGTCGTCATCCAGCGGCCGAAGGTCAAGGATGCCCGCGCCGACGCGGCCGTTGCCATGGCGGGTGTCGTGAAGGCGCTGCGGGCGGCCGGCATCGCGGAGCGCGACATCCAGACCACCACGCTCGCGCTCAGCCCGTCTACGACTACAGCAAGAGCGGGGTCGCCCCGAAGATCATCGGCTACGAGCTGCGGAACGGGGTGGTCGCCACGATCCGCGACCTCGACCGCCTGTCCGACGCCGTCGACGGCGCGCTGACCTCGGGCGGGTCGACGCTCGATGGGATCACCTTCCGGGTGGACGACCCACCGGCGCCGAGGCGCAGGCCCGGACCCAGGCGATGAAGGCCGCGCGGGCAAAGGCCGACGCCCTCGCGAGCGCCGCGGGCGTCTCGATCATCGGCGTCGCCTCGATCAGCGAGCAGATCGTCGCCCTCCCCCTGGCCGGTCCCGTACGCCGCCGAAGCCCGTGACGCGGGCGCCGCCACGCCGATCCTGCCCGGGACCTCCGACGTCACGGTCTCGGTCTCGGTCCTGTCTACCTGATCGGGTAGGCGCCGGCCTTCGCGGCGAGCCGTCAGGGCGCCGCGACGACCCGGAAGACGCGGCCGCCGGCGAGGTCGACGACAGAGAGCTCGCCGCCTCGTCTTCGCCGAACGAGGCCACGGCGAGGCCCGACTCAGGAGCACCCGGGGCGCCGGGTGCTCCTCGGCCGCGTCCAGGCCCCAGATCGTGCCGCTGCAGGAGTCCGCGTACAGGTACGTGCCGGCGAGCGCCGGCGATCGCCGCCCCCCGGTAGGCGTACGCCGCCCGTGATCGCGCAGCCCAGGTCGTGGCCGTACTCGGCGACCGGGAGCGTGAGCCCTTCTCTATCGCAGCCGCTCGACGGGTTGAAGCAGTGCGAACCCTCCATCACCTTCCAGCCGTAGTTGAGGCCGCCCGGATCCTCGACGGCTCGAAGATCGACCTCCTCCCATCGTGTCCTGGCCGACGTCGGCGATGAACAGAGATGCGAGCCGCGGTCGAACGAGTAGCGCCACGGGTTGCGAACGCCGGTGGCCCAAATCTCGGGCCGGCCGTCGCGGCCGTTGGCGAACGGGTTGTCGGGCGGGATCGCGTAGGGCGTCGCACGGTCCACGTCGAGGCGCAGCATCTTGCCGAGCAACGCGCGCTTGTTCTGGCCGTTGCCGTGCGGGTCGCCGCCCGAGCCGCCGTCGCCCATGCCGATCCATAGCCTGCCGTCGGGCGCGAACGCGATCATGCCGCCGTTGTGGTTCGAGTACGGCTGCTCGACCTTGATGACGAGTTGCGCGCTCGCGGGATCGGCGCGATCGGGGTCGGTGCTCGCGCGGAAGCGCTCGACGTGCGTGTCGCCGTTCCGGTCCGTGAAGTTCACGAAGAAGAAGCCGTTCTTCGCGTACTCCGGATGGAACGCGAGCCCGAGCAGCCCGCGCTCGCCGCCGGCGGGGATCCTTCCGCCGAAATATCGAGGAACGGCGCGGCGAGCTGCTTCCCGTTCCTGATCACGCGAATGCGTCCGCGCTGCTCGACGACGAAGAGCCGGCCGCTGCCGTCTCCGGAGCCCGCCGCGAACAGGGGGGAGGCGAGCCCGGCCACGAAGTTCCCCGGTGAAGATGAGACTGGCTACCGTGCCCACCGAGGGCGCACGGATGCCGGAGGTCCAGTCTCGGTCGTATGCGAACCCGCGGCGGCTGCCGCGCCGGAACCACTACCAAGAAGGGCACAACTACCTGGACGCCGCTTGGCCGCCAGTCGCTAATTCTGTTCTCCCACGACGTTGGTGACACACGAGGAGCCCATCACCGGGTAGGTTGAGGGTGCTGACCACTCAATCACCTGGGAGGGCTCCTCGATGCATTGTCACCCCAACGCCCGGCGCACACCGCGCGGTCGGGCCGAGGTCTTCGGGCTCGTCGACGCGGGCATGACCGTCACCGCCGCGTGCATCGCGGCCCGGGTGAGCCGCCGCTTCTACTACCGCTGGCTGCCGCGCCTGGCGGGCGGCGGGGGAAGCCGGCCTCGTCGACCGCAGCTGCCGGCCGCACTCCTCCCCGCGGCGGCTGTCGGTCGTCCAGGAGCAGCACATCGCCGGACTTCGGGTGAGCACTCGGCTGGGGACCCGACCGGATCGCCGTCGCTGGTCGGGCTGCCGGCCTCGACCGTCCACCGGGTCCTCCGGCGGCTGGGCCTCCTCGAGCGCCACCGGGAGCCCGTGGCGATCGTCCGCTACGAGCACGCGCACGCGGGCGACCTCCTCCACCTCGACACCAAGAAGCTGGGCCGGATCGTGGGCGGCCCGGGTCACCGGGCGACCGGCGACCGGCGGGACACGCACCGGGGTGCCGGCTGGGAGGTCCTCCACGTCGCCCTCGACGATGCCACCCGCCTGGTGTACGCCGAGCTCCTGCCCGACGAGAAGGGCCGGACCGCGGCCCGCTTCCTCGTCCGGGCCGTGCGCTGGTTCCGGGCCCAGGGCGTGGTCGTCCGCCGCCTGCTGACCGACAACGGCTCGGCCTACCGGAGCCGCCTCTTCCGGCGGACCGTGCGGCGGGCGATCGGGCGCCACACCTTCACCCGGCCCTACCGGCCCCAGACCAACGGCAAGGTCGAGCGCTGGATCCGGACCGTGCTCACCGAGTCGCTCTACGTCGAGGTCCTTCGCCAGCTCGGCCGAGCGGGAGCTTGCGCTCGCCCGCTTCGTCGGCTACTACAACGACGTGCGCCCTCACCTGGGCATCGACGGGCAGACGCCTCGTCAGCGCCTCGCGGTCAAGCTGGCCGCCTGACGCTGTCACCAACGTCTTGGGGGACAACAGCTAGCGGAACGCCCTCGCCGTCACGAGCCCAGGAGGGTTCGGCACGCTGAACAGTCGATCCGGCGGCGGGCCCAGTACCGCCAGCTCCCGACCATGACGCCCAGGCCGGCCACGAACCACGAGCCGTACACGAGCAGGAACGTCGACGTCGTGAGGCCAGCGCCCGGGGACGACTGGGGTCCTTCGGTTGCGAGCATGGTCACGGCGAGGGTCGCCGCGAGTCCTCCGATGACCGTCATCGCCAGCCCCAGCACGACGCCACCGAGACCGAGCAGCGCCCGAGCCCACAGCGGGCCCCTGCCGACGAGCAGCACGGCGGCGAAGGCCACCAGCGTCGCTCCGACAATGGCGAGCCCCGACGCGACGACAGGGTCGACGTCGGAGGGGCCGCCGGTCGTGCCGAAGGTCCCACCCAGCAGCCACACCACCCGCAGGACGGGGTACGGGAGCGCGAAGACCACGGCGAAGACGACCGGCCACCGCGGCAGGGTGTCGAGCTTGCCCGGCAGGACGCGTCGACACGCCGGGCAGCGCCCCTGGTGGGCTCGTCGGGCACGCAGGACCGGGACCAGCGCCCCAGCCGCCGGCGACGAGCAGGAGCAGGCGGAGGAGGAGTCCCCAGCCGCTCAACGGCAGCGGGACGAGCCGCACAATGCGGAGCGCGTCGAAGGGGAGCATGGCGAGCGACCAGGCGGTCGCGACCACGAGGACGCCCATGAGCAGCGACCCGGCGGCTGACGAGGCGCGCCGCTCGCTCAGTCCCACGGCCGCCACCGCGACCGACAGGCACGCCGCCAGCCACGGCACGACGGCGGGAACCGTGCCCACCTCGTAATCGAGCATCGTGGCGTTCGCCTGGGTCGCCAGCACGACCATGGCCGCTCCCGCCGCCGCCACGGCCAGCGCCGGCAGGACAAACCGCCTGCTCGGATGCCGGAGAGCGTCCTCGCGGACCGCGTCCATGCGGCCATTATCCGCGCGCGTGAGGCCCGGCGTGGCCTCGCAGCCGACGCTCGCCGCTCAGCGCGAGCCTCGCCGTTTGCCTCGCCGCCGGAGGCGCGATAGGCTGCGGCCCACTCGTCGAGGTGGGGGGCCGAGCGTGGCGTCGCAGGAATACGGGGGGTCGGCCCATGCGGCCGGCGTGGGCCAGGCGGCCGGGGCGGGCCAGGCGGCAGGCGCGGGCTACGCGGCCGGGACGGTCACCCTGGTCTTCACGGACATCGAAGGCTCCACGAGCCTTCTCCAGGCCCTCGGCGACCGCTACCCGGAGATCCTGGCCGATCATCATCGGCTGGTCCGCGAGGCGTTCGCCCGCCACGGCGCGACCGAGCGCGGGTCGGCGGGCGACGGGCTCTACTTCGTCTTCCCCGCGGCCCGGGCCGCGGTCCAGGCGGCCATCGACGGGCAGCTCGCGATCGCCGGCCACCCCTGGCCGGACGGGGTCGCCATCCGCGACCGGATGGGCCTCCACACGGGCGAGCCCTGGACGGCGGCCGAGGGCTACGTCGGGCTCGACGTCCACCGCGCCGCCCGGATCTGCGCCGCGGGTCACGGCGGGCAGATCCTCATCTCGCAGGCCACCCGCGAGCTCGTCGCCGACGACCTGGCCCCGCCGATGGGCGCCGTGGACCTGGGCGTCCACCGCCTGCGCTCGCTGGACACGCCGCAGCGGCTCTTCCAGGTCACCGGCCCGGGCCTCGCTCGCGACTTCCCGCCGCCCCGGACCACCGAGGCGCCGCGGAACAACCTGGCGATCGAGGTGACGAGCTTCATCGGGCGCGAGCGCGAGATCGAGCAGGCATCCCGGATGCTGGAGCAGTCGTCGCTGCTGACCCTGACCGGCCCCGGCGGGGTGGGGAAGACCCGGGTGGGCCGCCGGCTGGCCAGGCTGCTGCTCGACCGGTTCGAGGACGGGGCCTGGATCATCGAATGCGGGAGCCTCACGGACCCCGCCTTCGTGCTCCCGTCGGTCGTCAGCGCCATCGGCCTGACCGAACCGGCCGGGCGGTCCCTCCTGGCGTCCATCGTCGACCACCTGAAGGGCAAGCGGCTCCTCCTGATCCTCGACGACTGCGACCCGGTCCTGGCCGAATGCGCCCGGCTGGCGGGGGCCCTCGTCCAGTCCTGCGCGGCGGTCCGGATCGTGGTGACCAGCCGCGAGGCGCTCGGCGTGCCCGGCGAGGCCATCCTGCCGATCGCCTCCCTGGGGACGCCCGAGGCCGGCCCGGCCGTGAGCGTTCGCGACCTCGAGGCCGTCGACGCCTGCCGGCTCTTCATCGAGCGGGCCAGGGCTGTCCAGCCCGCCTTCGAGCTGACCGAGCAGAACGGGCGCGCGGTCGCCCAGCTCTGCCGGCGGCTGGACGGCATCCCGCTCGCCATCGAGCTCGCGGCCGCCCGGGTCCGGGCGCTCCCCGTGGAGCAGATCGCCGCTCGCCTGGACGACCGGTTCCGGCTGCTGACGGGCGGCAGCCGGGCCACCGTCGCCCGCCACCAGACGCTGCGGGCGACGATCGACTGGAGCTACGACTCGCTGGCCGAGCCGGAGCGCGCGGTCCTCCGCCGGCTGTCCGTCTTCGCCGGCGGGGCGACGCTCGAGGCGGCGGAGGCCGTCTGCGCGGGCGAACTGGTAGAGGGCTTCGAGATCCTCGACGTGCTCGGCCGTCTCGTCGAGAAGTCGCTCGTCTTCACCGATCCGGCGTCCTCCGAGGCCCGCTTCCGCCTGCTCGAGACCGTCCGCGAGTATGCCCGCGGGCGCCTGGTCGAGGCGGGCGAGGGCGACGCGACGCTGCGCCGGCACCGGGACTGGTATCTCGACCTCGTCGACGAGGCCTCGGGGGCGTTCTTCCGCGGGCCGGAGCCGGCCGAGTGGCTGGCGCGCCTCGACCGCGAGCACGACGACCTGCGGGCGGCCCTGCAGTGGTGCCTCGACCAGCCCGATGAGGGCGGCTCCGGCCTCCACATCGCGGCCGGGCTCTGGCGCTACTGGGAGATCCGCGGCCACCTGACCGAGGGCCGGGGCTGGCTGGCGCGCATGCTCGAGGCGGTGGGGGAGGGGGAGTCCGCGCTTCGCGCGAACGCGCTCACCGGCGCAGCCAACCTGGCGTTCATGCAGGGCGACTTCCGAGCCGCCTCGACGTTCCACGAGGCCAGCCTCGCGCTGCATCGTCGGATCGGCGACCGGCAGAGTGTCGCCTACGCGGCGAACAACCTCGCCAACACCGCGATGCAGCTCGGCGAGCACGCCCGGGCGCGGTCGCTCTACGAGGAGTCGCTCGGGATCGCCCGGGAGCTGGGTGACGTTCGCGGCGTGGCGTTCGGGTCGATCAACCTGGCCGACGTGGCTGCCCGCGAAGGCGACGTCGAGGTCGCCCGGGACCTGGAGGCCGAGGTCCTCGGCTTGATCCGGGGGCTGGGCGATCGCTGGATGGAGGCGTTCGCGATCGACACGTTCGCCCGCGCCACGAGCCGGGCGGGCGACCGGGAGGCGGCCCGCTCGCTCCACATCGAGGCGCTGGCGATCCTCGAGGAGATCGGGGACCGCCGCGGCGTCGCCCGGGTGCTGACCCAGCTCGCCGACCTCGCCCTGTCCGCCGGCGATACCGCCCGGGCGCGCGGGCTCTTCCGCCAGAGCATGGCGATCCGCCAGGAGCTCGGCGACATGCCGGGGCTGGCCAGCGCCATGGAGAACCTGGCCCGCGCGGTCGCGACCGACGATGCCGAGACCGCCGCCCGCATCGACGGCGCCGCCCAGTCCCTCCGCGAGGCGATCCGGGCCATGGTCCCGCCCCAGGCGGCCGCGGCCCACGACCAGAACCTGGCCGACCTCGAGGCGCGCCTCGGGACCGATCGCTTCGAGGCGGCCCAGCGCGAGGGGCGCGCGATGACCCCCAACGAGGCCCTCGCTACGCTCCCTCTCTGACCTCGGTGATCTCGTCGGCGAGGAGGCCGTGCGCCTCCCGGTGGACGGCGATCGCCGCTTCCGCGCTCGGGGCCTCGGCGAGGCAGAAGACCTTGCCGGTCGCCTCGTCGTACCAGTAGCGCACGTAGCTGACGCCGTGCTTCCCCTGGACGCGCAGGTCGGCCGCATGCGCCTCGGCGACGCCCGCCGCGGTCAGGCCCGGAATCTTGTGATGGGTGTCGAGATAGAGAGGCATGGTCGCGAATCTTCCCCCCGATGGCTGCTGCCGGATCGACACAGCATCCGCAACGCGGCGCGATTGTCAAACGTGGGTCGCGTTGCGCTGCGAACGGCGGCCAGACCTGTAACCCCCCAAGAGCGGTCAGCGACTTCGTTACCCTCACCGCCGCAGCCCCGGGGCGCATCACGTCCCGCAGCACAGGTACTCGGTCGCGTAGCATGTGACACACACGATAGTGGGAGTAGACATCGTGGGCGCGACCATCATCGAGCGGAGGAGTGGCCCGGACTTCCTGACTCTCGGCCGCGTGACGATCGTCCAGACGCGGGTTGACGCTGACCTCTCTCCCGGCCCCAGCCCTGAGCAGCGCGACAGGGTAGGGGAGGCCGCCCGCCGCCTCGTCGAACTCCGCGACGGCTGGCCAAACCCGCCCGGCCTCGACCCCGCCGACCTCGGGAAGCGCACGCTCACCAACCTCGACAGCCAGCGCCCCACCTGGCTCGCCATCGCCCACCCGGACCTCAACGCCCCCGTCGTCGCCGCCTGTGGCTGGCCCAGCGGCCTCGCCGGCACGGAAGTCCCTGAGCGCCTATTCAGATTGCACCGCGAACGTGTCGCAGAGTAGACATCTGGATGTCGATCAATCCCTATCGCGCACAAGTCGATCGTCTGATGACGGAGCTCGCGCAGTTGGAGAGAAAGGTAGCCAACGAGCGCGATCGGTCAGCAACGGAGCGATCCCAGGCTCTTCGAGCCACCGAATAGATCACAGGATCGACCAGCGTGACGACGGCGAACAGCAAACGCGGCGACGCCCTGAGACACGAACAGCAAGCGGTCGTTCACGATCGCCAGGCAGCACAGTATTCGGCGCAGATGGCCACCAAGCGGCGGTCTCTGTCGGATGCTCAGCGCGGTCTTGAGCGCGCCGAGGAGGCCGAGCGGAAGAGGCGCACCGCCGAGACCGTCCGACAGCTGCGCGTTGACCAAGCCCGGATCAGAGACCTGAGCCGGATGACGCGGCCCCTCGCCAGGTTTGCCGCGGAGCCCTCGGCGCCTGAGACCGTTGGTCAGACACCCCTGTTCATTGGATCGCCAGCGCGTCGGACGCCAACCAGGCGGCGCCGGAGTGGGGGCAAGGTCCTCGGCGGCCGGTGGGAGATCATCAAACCGCTGTATGAGGGCGGACAGGCGCACACGTTCTTGGTGCGTGACCTGAACGATCGTTCTGAAGGTTGGGTGCTGAAGAGGCTCAAGAACCTGAAGCGCGTGGAGCGCTTCAGGCGGGAGATCGAGGCTCTGTCAACCATTGAGTCGGCCAACATCCCGAGAGTTGTCGACTACCAATTCGAGTCAGGCCCCGCCTACATGGTGAGTCCCTACGTCGGAATCGACCTCTCGCGCTCGGCGGACCTCCCGACGGATGCAGCAGGCGCCCTCGGGCTGCTTCGCCAGATCGCATCCGCCGCAAGGGACGCTCATGGCGCGGGCATTGTTCACCGGGACGTCAAGCCAGACAACATCGTGATCGAAGACGGCGTGGCGTACCTAGTGGACTTCGGGATCTGCGCGGATAGCTCTGCGGGCGTGGTGCTCACCACGACGGCTGAGGGGTTCGGCAACCGGGCGTTTGCACCGCCTGAGTGCGAGCCAGGGAGTATCGACGCGGCCACTCCCGCCAGCGATATCTACAGTCTCGGCAAAGTGCTCTATTGGATTACGGCATCGCGTCGATTGATATTTGCGAGCGCTTTGACCCAGCCACATTGGCTATTGGTGACGTCCATGCACGCCACTACATCTCATTGCTGATTTGGCGCACGGTGCTCGACGACCCGTCCAGCCGATTCACTGCCTCGGAGCTCGATCGAGGCGATCGATTGGAGCCTCGCTAAGATCGAAGAGCACGGCGCTCTGGCACGTCAAGGGCTGGCAGTAGTAACGGACTCCTTCGGCCCGGCATTTGAGGTGTATTCCGGCGGGTCGCGATCAGCGACGACTCCGCCCTATGGAAACCCCCCGGCGACGTACCAGGTCGCAGAGTCATTCCTGGTCGGAGAAACGGCCGGCGAACTCAAAGGCATCGACATTGCCCTCCGCAACATGGGGGGCGGTGGTGCGGGCACCGTCACTCTTGCTATTAACGACGACGGCAAGCCGTCAGACACAACAAGGCTGGCAACACAAAGCAAGCGCGCAGAACCTTCAAGCTGTCCGTTGCTGGGATCGCCGCCGTTAGGGCCATGCTGAGCGGCGCGCCTGCGAATGGCAACGAAACGTAGG
Organism: uncultured Chloroflexia bacterium; assembly: GCA_963762445.1. Classification (GTDB taxonomy): domain Bacteria; phylum Chloroflexota; class Limnocylindria; order Limnocylindrales; family CSP1-4; genus CTSoil-043. The sequence goes on along the minus strand of CAVXLA010000005.1, from coordinate 685,322 downwards.
GCGAAGGCCGGGACTACGCCCGTTGCCGCGGCAGCGGCCGTGGTGGCAACGCCATCCGACATCACCGCCCTGGCGACGCTGCCAGCAACTCTTCGAGCGGAACTAATCGCCGAGTTGAATGGCGTCGAGCGGAACTATCGAGAGGGTCGCTGGAAACCATCGGAGTTGGACGGCGGTCGCCAGTGGCAAGTCGTGTATTGATCGTGAGGGGCCATCAACGGATCGAGCCCGCCACAACGTTGCCCGTTGCGAACTTTCCCCAGTTGTGCCGCGACCTCGAGAAAGCAACGGCGTTTGCGCCATCGATACGACTAACCATCCCTCGGATGCTCATTGCGCTCTACGAGCTCCGAAACAACCGTGGTGTTGGCCACGTAAGCGGTACGTTCATCCGAACCGGACTCTCCAATTTCCGCCTCCAAGTGGGGTGGCCGAGGCTACGGGTCTGCCCAGTCGCTACCCCGACGGTACCCGCATCGGTGGACGCCCTCCGGAGCGGCTCCCCCCTCGTATGGGAGGTGAACGGTGTGAAGCGCGTCTTGAACACGGCACTCCCCCTAAAGGATCGCACCCTCCTGTTGTTGCACGCGACACCCGGCGCGATCGCGGAGGCCGCGATTCGACTCTGGGTTGATGCGAAGAACCCAACGCAATACCGTCGCGACATAATCGCGCGAGCTCCGTCGAGAGGTTCGCTGAGGACGACGCGAGACGCGGACGCCGCCACCTCCACGGGCGGACCTGGTCACCTGCCCTGCGCGTCCTCGAGATGACGCCTCCGCCGCGGACTGCCGTCGCCCGGGAGGCTGCGACGTTTGCGAGTGGATAGACATAACTAGTATTATCGGAAGTAGTTGTCCACGCCTCGACCGCTTCCCCGGCGCACACGGAGCGGGTTTGCCAGACTGAGGGCGTCATCTGCCGTCCGGATCGGCATCGGGGCCGTCGACGTTGACGTTCTGCGGGCCGGTCCCAACGCGGACGACGAAGAACTCTGCCGGATCGTCGGGGGCGGTGATCTCGCGATGCACCAACCGGGCGGGATTGAAGATGAAGTCCCCGGCCACCGCCGTCACCTGCTCGCGCCCGGTGGGACCGTATTCGATCGTCACCCTGCCGCGGAGAACGTAGATGTAGGAATCGCGCGCTCCATGGTGGTGCCAGCCGCCCGCGAGTCCGGCGTCGCTCCGCACCCAGCCCACCCAGCAATCCTCATGGTCCCAGAGCTGTCGGCGGTCCATACCGGGCGTGGGTGGCCCGGCTGGCGGGGCCCCCTCATCTGGCCGGACCACGATCAGTCGAGCTTGCTCCATTGGTGCTCCCCTCGCAGGTTGGCCTGGGCACCCTGCCCAACGCTCCGCCAGACGTCACGACCGCGGACCTGTGCTGGTCCGGAAGGCTACACCGTGAGCCCGACCGCTCTCGGGTTTCATACACAGGCGCTGAGCGGGTCGTGAAGGGGCGCGCAGCCAGCGAGGCAGTCACAGCGTCGATCGTCGTCCGACCGGCGACGATCGAGCGGTTCGACGACATCGAGCCCGTGGTCAACCAAGCCTGCTGGTGCCAATGGTGGCGTCAGACGGCCACCGAGTACGGCCGGAGCTCGGCCGGGGCGCACCGGGCGGCGCTGCGCGAGCAATGCGAGGCGGAGCCGGTCCCCGGCGTCGTCGCCTACCTCGGCGACCTGCCCGTGGGCTGGTGCGGCTTCGGGCCGCGCAGCTCGATGCGCCGTCTGGCGCGCAGCCGGACCATCCCGCTGGTCGACGACCTGCCGGTCTGGTCGATCGTCTGCTTCAACGTCCGGCCCGGGTATCGCCGGCAGGGGGTCGCCGGGGCGCTCCTTGCCGGCGCGATCGAGTACGCGAAGGCCCAGGGGGCGGCGACCCTGGAGGCCTACCCCACCGATCCGGCGGGCACGCGCCGCGACGCGGCCTTCTCTTACACGGGCTTCACGAGCATGTTCGAGGCGGCCGGCTTCCGCCGCGTCCTCGAGACCGCAAGCCATGCCGACCGGCTCCCGCGCTGGCTGATGCGCCTCGACCTCGAAGCCTAGAGACCGGATGCCTATTTGATCGCCGTCGCGTCGAGCGTGTGGACGCCAGCGCATTGCCTCTCGAATGGCACCCAGGACAGAGCCCCGGAGACGGTGAGCGAGTCCCCGATCCTGATGTGGCTCCCGTCAGGTTCGCCAAGGCCGTCGCCGTCCGCAACGTAGTCGGACGGCAGATGCCGAAGCCAGTAGAGATCAGTGCCGTTGGCATCCGGCCCACGGACGTAGAGACAGCCGCCGTCGGCGCCCACGAGTGTCCCGGTGATGGTCGCGGTCCCGTTGGCGCAGCCCGAGACGAAGAGTGTCGCGCAGATCGCGACGCAGGCCGCAAGCCGACGCCTCTTCACGCTTGCACCTCGATTCGCGGCGATTGGCTCCCGCAGCTGAGATAACGGCATAAGCATCAGAGGCCCAGATCGGCCGGCCCGACGACGGTGACGCGATGCCCCACCCCGCGCGCGAGCCTAGCGTCGATCGTGAGGAGCGGAACGTCGAGGAGCTCGCGCGAGGGCGACGTACTCGGCGTCGTAGGTCTTCGCCCAGCCGAGTGACGAGGCAACGTTCCAGGCGCGCTCTGGGAGGTCGTCAGGTCGGGTGATCGTCAACGGGGTCGCCCGAAGATGCGCCAGGGCGGCGGAGACGTGGTCGCGGGGCAGCTCGCCGCGCCAGGCCATCTCGCTGATCGTCGAAGTCACTTCCGACAGGGCGAGGGGTGGGGCCACGAGGTCATGGCCTGCCAGCGGTCCGAGGCGCCCGCCGGCCAGAGCGACCTCGATCAGGACGCTTGCGTCGACGACCACGCGCATCGATCAGTGGCCGTGGCGCGATCTACGGAGGGCAGCGACGACATCCGGCATCGGGTCGCCCCAGAACGTGGTGCGCCACGCCGGTGGCACCGGGAGCCGGTCCGCGTCCGGCGCGACGACGGCGTCCAGGTCCTGTTCCTCGATCAGATGCTGGGTGCCGACCTTCTTCGATGTCAGCTTGCCCTCGCGGATCCAGCGACGCACGGTCTCAGGGTTTCGACCAATGCGGCGTGCGGCCTCGGGCACGGTCAGTGGCATGCTCCCCTCCCCGGGTTCGGCGTGTGGCGCCACCAATGATTGTAGCATGCTACAACATTCGCTTGCCCAACCATCATGAGCCCGAGGCGTGTTCCACCCAGCCGGTCGAGCGGAGGTTGCTCCTCGGTCACGCTCGGGGCGCCGTCGGGCCCAGGAGCGTCCCCGTCGCCGCGAGGATCGCCGCGGCGTCCGCCGCCAGCCTCGGCTCCCAGACGGCCAGGAGCTCCCGGCCGAACCGCTCCCCTGCCCCGGCGACGGCCCGCGAGGCGTCGGTGTAGCCGAGGAGCTCGACCCGGCTCTCGAAGACGTCCCAGTCGCGGACGATGACGGTGCCGTCGGGATCGCGCATCACGTCGACGTCGAGGTCGACGAAGACGAACCGGCCGCGCCGGAAGGCCACCGGCAGGGCCGCGTCGACCTTCACCTCGAGCAGCTGCCCGGCCTCGTCGAGCTTGAGGAGGATCGTGGCGGGCGCGTGGACGCCCAGCCAGCGGAAGGTGAAGGTCGACACGGGCTCGGCGTCGCCGGCGACGAAGAGGCGCCGCTCGTCGCGCCCCCGGACGTGGCGCACGACGCGCCAGCCGCGACCGGCCGTGCCGACGAGGTCGCCGTCCCACTGCCAGCGATCCGTCCGCTCGCCGTGCTTGCGCTTCACGACGACGACGCGGCGCGGGACGGCCAGCGGCCGGAACGGACCAGGGAGGCGGAGGTCAAGCGTGCCCGGCCGGCAGGTCACGAGGCCGAAGCCTCGCGGAGCGTCTCTTCCCAGCGCGCGGCGACCGCGCCCAGCTCCCCCGCGAGGGCGGGCCCGACGCGTCCCCGCACGCGGACGTCGCGGTCCCGGTACTCGAGCTCGATCGCGCCCCGCTCGCGCACCCGCGCCAGGAGCTCGCCGGCGGCGTAGGGCACGGCGACGTCGACATCGACGCCCAGCGAGGCGAGGACCGTCGGCCAGCTCGACGCGCAGGGCATCGAGCCCGAAGCCGGTGCGGGCCGAGATGAGGACGCTCCCGGCGACGATCGGGGCGTGGGCCGGGTCGCCGCCGTCGGCGCCGAGGAGGTCGGCCTTGTTGAAGGCGACGAGGCGGGGCTTCGATCCGGCGCCGAGCTCGTCGAGGACCGTCTGGACGGTGGTCCGGTGCTCCGCGAAGTGGCTATCGGCGGCGTCGACGATCTCGACGAGGACGTCGGCCCGCGTGACCTCCTCGAGCGTCGCCCGGAAGGCGTCGACGAGCTGGTGGGGCAGCTTGTGGATGAAGCCCACCGTGTCGGTCACGATGGCCGTCTGGCCCTCGCCGAGCCTGACCTGGCGGCTCGTCGGGTCGAGCGTGGCGAACAGGCGGTCCTCGGCGAGCGCCACCTCGCTCCCCACGAGGGCGTTGAGGAGGGTCGACTTGCCGGCGTTCGTGTAGCCCACGATGGAGACGGTCGGCACGAGCCGCCGGTCGCGACCCCGGGCGGCGGTCGCCCGCTGCTGGCGGACGTCGTCGACCCGCTCCTTCATCTTCTTGATCCGCTCGCGGATGAGCCGGCGGTCCGTCTCCAGCTGGGTCTCGCCGGGCCCCCGGGTGCCGATCCCGCCGCCGGTCCGCGAGAGGTGCGTCCACAGCCGGGTCAGGCGCGGCAGCTGGTACTCCAGCTGGGCCAGCTCCACCTGCAGGCGCCCCTCGTGCGTCCGGGCGTGCTGGGCGAAGATGTCGAGGATCAGCCGGCTCCGGTCGATCACCTTGACCTTGAGCAGCTCCTCGAGCGCGCGCTGCTGGCCGGGCGAGAGCTCGTCGTCGGCGACGAGCAGCCCGAACCCGGTCTCCGCCTTCGCCGCGAGGAGCTCCTCGGCCTTGCCCTTGCCGACGTACCAGTTGGGGTCGACGTGGCGGCGGTTCTGCCATTCGGCGCCCACCACCTCGGCGCCGGCCGTCTCCGGCGAGCGAGGCGAGCTCGGCGAGGCTGTCCTCGGCCTGCCAGCCGGGGTCGTCGCCGGTGTCGACGGCGACGAGGAAGGCCTTCTCGATGGGCGGGGCGAGGTCGATGGTGGACGGCCTGGGCATCGGCCGAGCATAGCCGACGGGCGGCGCGAGAGGTCCGGCCCGTCGAGCCAGGATGCCCGCGCGGGAGCGGCGCCGTCACGTCACGGGGACGAGCACCTCGGTCCGCCACCGGCCCGGGTCGGGCTCCGTCTCGGGATCGGTCCAGTAGACCTCCCACATCGGCCCGGCGACCGTGCGGCCCTGCCCGGCGATCCAGCCCATGAGCGCGCCGTACGTCTCGCCGAGCGTCTCGTACGGTCCCACGTGCCAGCCGACCGCGAGCGTTCCCCCGGGCAGCTCGACCGGCTCGGCCCGCCCGAGGCCCGCCGCCGCGGGCGCCAGCAGCGGGACGCCGGCCTCGTAGTCGAGGTCGCGGGCGACTCTCGCCGAGCTCGCTGAGGTAGCGGGTGTAGGGCGGCCCGGCGGGAGCCAGGCCGATCGCCTCGGCCGCCTTCCACACCTCTGGCAGGGCCACCGCGAGCATCTGCCGGGATCTCCGCGACCGGCGAATGGAGGCGGATCGCGAAGGCTGGCTGGGGCACCCGCTCCTGGAGCTCGAACGCGGGCATGGTGCGGACCTCCTGGCGTGACATCCGCCCAGCGGTCGGCAGCCGCGAACAGCGGGCTCGGACCGCGGGCGCCGCGCCGATTCTCGCACCACCCGCGCCGCGCGGTGCGCCCGCTGTGGTCAGCCGGCGCTCGCGAAGGCCAGGGCCGTAGCGACCGCCCGCCGCGTCGCGCCGGGGTCGGCGGCGTCGAGGGCGAGATCCACCGCCTCGCGGCGGAACCAGGTCCGCTGGCGGCGGGCGAAGACCACGTTGCGGCGGACGTTGACCGCCAGGTAGCCGCCCCGGTCGAGGCGGCCGTCGAGCAGGTCCCACGCCTCGGCGTAGCCGATCGCCGAGAAGGCGGGCAGACCCGGGTCGAAGCGGCGGCGGAGGGCCTCGGCCTCGGGGAGGATCCCGCCGTCGAGCTGGGCGGCGGCCCGGTGGGCGATCCAGGCCCGGTGCAGGGCGTGGTCGGCGACGTCGAGGCCGATCTGCAGGACCCTCCCCGGGTAGCCGCGCGGCTGCGGCAGGGGGGCGTTCCCGGTGAGGCTGGCGATCTCGAGCGCCCGCACCACGCGCCGCGGGTTGCGGAGGTCGATCCGCCCGGCCCGCGCCGGGGCGAGCTCCCGGAGGCGCGACGCGAGCGCCGGCAGGCCGTCCCGTGCCAGGTCCGCCTCGAGCGCGGCGCGCAGCGCGGGATCCCACGGGAGCTGCTCGACCGGGAGGCCGCCCGCCACCGCGGCGACCCAGAAGCCCGTGCCGCCGGCGAGGACGCCGACCCCCCTGTCGGCCGCGAGCCCGGCCAGCACGCCCGCCGCGTGGGCGGCGAAGTCGGCCACGGAGAAGGGCTCGTCGGGGTCCACGAGGTCGAGGCCGTGGTGCGGCACGCCCCGGCGCTCCTCGAGGGTGGGCTTGGCCGTTCCGACGTCCATGCCCCGGTACACCTGGCGGGAGTCCGCCGAGATGACCGCCGCGGGACGACCGCCTGCGATGAGCGCCAGGGCGATCTCGATCGCGAGGGCGGTCTTGCCCGTCGCCGTGGGGCCGGCGACGATGACGAGAGGCGGCTGCGCCCGCGCGGGCGGGTCTCCGGGCGTGGCGGCCGTGGCGCTCCCCTCCCCCGCCCTACGCGAGGACGCCGCGGAGGCTGTACGGGCCGGCGCCGACGACGCGCGCGTCGACGATCCGGCCCACGAGCTCCACCGGCCCCGCCAGGTGGACGAGCTTGTTCTCGCGCGAGCGGCCGAACAGGCGCACGTGGCCGGCGGGCAGCGGCCCGGCGAAGGGGTCCTCGCCCGCCAGCGCGAGGGGGGCCGCCGCGCGCTCGTCGGGAGCATCGTCATCGTGGTCGTGCGCTCGCGGCCTCGCCACGGCGTCGACGAGGACCGAGGCCCGGCTGCCGATCCGTTCCCGGTTCCGCTCGAAGCCGATGGCCTCCTGGACCGCGAGCAGGGCGTTGAGCCGCTTGCGCTTCACGGCGGGGGGCACATCGTCGGCGAGGCGCGTCGCCGGCGTCCCCGGGCGGGGCGAGTACGCCGCGGCGAAGACCTGCTCGTAGCGGACCGCCCGGAGCAGATCGAGGGTCGCCTGGAACTGCCCATCGGTCTCGCCGCAGAAGCCGACGATGACGTCCGTGCTGACCGCGATCCCCGGCACGGCCGCCCGGATCCGCTCGAGCCGTTCCCGGTAGTGGGCGATCGTGTACTGGCGCCCCATCCGGTGCAGGACCGCGTCGTGGCCGGACTGGACCGGCAGGTGGAGCGCCTCGCAGACCGACGGGCATTCGGCCATGGCGGCCACGAGTCGGTCGGAAAGGTCCCACGGGTGCGAGGTCACGAAGCGGAGGCGCGGGATGGCCGGCTCCCCGGCGGCGTCGCGGATCGCGTCGATGGCCCGGATCAGCGCTGCCAGGTCCGGCCGACCCCGGCGGTCGAGCCGCCGGCCCGCCCAGCGCTCCTCGCCGGCGTCGGCGAACCGGGCCTCGGCCGGCAGGTCGTGGCCGTAGCTGTTGACGTTCTGGCCGAGCAGCGTGACCTCGCGATAGCCGTCCGCGGCGAGCGCCCGGGCCTCGGCCAGGATCTCGTCGAACGGCCGGCTCCGCTCGGGGCCGCGGCTGAAGGGCACGATGCAGTACGTGCAGGTCTTGTCGCAGCCGTAGATGATCGGCAGCCAGGCGGCGACGGGCGAATCCCGCCGGACCGCGCCGGCCACGACGGCGGCCGCACGCGATCCCGCCAGGTGGTCCGCCGCGGAGACTGCCACGCCCTTCACGACGGTCGTGGCGGCGGTGGCCGGGCGAAGCCCGACCGGCACCGGGGGTGGGAGCAGCCCGACCTGCGCGCCGGCCGCTGCCAGCCCCACCGGCCCCTGCGCGGAGGCCAGCCCGAGGCGCTCCACGAGCTCGGGCTCCTCGTCGGGGCGCAGGAAGAGGTCGACAGCCGGGAAGCGCCGGGCCAGGCCGCCCCGGTCCCGCTCGCGCACGGCGCAACCGGTCAGGACCACGCGCATCCCCGGGTTCGACGCCTTGAGCGCCCGCAGGACGCCCTGGCGGCCGATCACCTTGGCCTCGGCCGCCTCGCGGATCGCGCAGGTGTTGATCACGACGAGGTCGGCGGACTGCATCGACGAGGCCTCGGCGCAGCCGGCGGCCAGCAAGCGCCCTGCCATCTCCTCGGAGTCGCTCCGGTTCATCTGGCAGCCGAGCGTCCAGACCCAGAAGCGGGGCAGGGCCTGGTCCTCGGGCCGGAACTCGGCCACCCGCCCATCGACGGGACCCAGGGCCGCGCGCCCGGCGCCGTCCGAGGCCGCCGGCGGCAGGATCTCGAGGACGGGCAGCTCGCGAGCGCTCATCGTCGCACCGCCTCGCGGCGGCGCGCCCGGGCGCCGTCGGCTCGCTCGACGGCTGTCCGGGTGCCTGCCAGGGCTGCCCGGATCCCGTCGACCACCTCGTCGGGGATCCACGTCTCGGCGATCGCCTCGGCGTACGTGTCGTCGTCGCCGTGGAAGTCGGTGCCGCCGGAGGCGACGAGCCGGTGGGCCGCCGCCACCGCGCGCATCCGCTCGACAGTCGCGGCGTCGAAGGTGCGGTGGTGAACCTCGATCCCGCCCAGGCCCGCGTCGACGAGCTCGCGGACGAGCTCCGGTCGCTCCGCCGCCGACGCGAAGTGGGCCAGCACCGCGAGCCCGCCGGCGGCCCGGATGGCGGCGATCGCGTCGGCCGGGCCCAGCGCCTCGCGCCGGACATAGCCGGGCTGGCCGTGGCCGACCCAGCGGGCGAACGCGTCGCCGACGTCGGCGGCGTGGCGGGCGCGCACGAGCGCCCGGGCGATCATCGGACGGCCCAGCGACTCGTCGTCGGAGCGGTCGAGCCCATCGAGCTCCGCGTCCACCGGCGCCCCGGCCTCGCGCAGCTTCGCCAGCATCCGTTCGAAGCGCCGGCGGCGGGCGGCGCGCTGGCGGTCGAGGACGGCTTCGAGCGCCTCGGCCGCGGGGTCCACGCCGAGGCCGACGAGGTGCAGCTCGCCGTCCGGCACGTCGACCTCCTCGGGGAGGACGGCGTTGATCTCGATGCCCGGGACCAGCTCGAACCCCGGCGGGAGCGCGGGGGCGCCGGGCGCGACGAGCTCGCGGTAGCCGGCCAGCGTGTCGTGATCGGTGAGGGCCAACAGGCGCACCCCGGCCGCCGCCGCGGCCGCGACGAGATCTCCCGGCTCGAGCAGCCCGTCCGAGCGCGCGGTGTGGGCGTGGAAGTCCGCCCGCGACGGGGTCGGCGGCACCAGCCGGCCCGTGGCCGGGGCGCGGCGACCGCGCGGCATCAGGCGTGCTCCACGATCCGGCGCAGGCGCTCCACGGCGAGGGCACGCCCGGTCGCGGGGTCCACGTCGATCCGCAGGGCGTTGAATACGACCGGCCAGCCGCCCACCTCGAAGCGGGTCGGCAGGCCGTTCTTGAAGCGGGGGATGACGGTCGAGGGGTCGAACCCGATGACCGAGTGCAGCGGGCCGGTCATCCCGAGGTCGCTCTGGTAGGCCGTTCCCTTGGGCAGGATCCCTTCGTCGGCGGTCGGCACGTGGGTGTGGGTGCCGACCACCGCGCTCACGCGGCCGTCGAGGTAGATCCCGAAGGCGTTCTTCTCGCTCGTGACCTCGCAGTGGAAGTCGACGAGCCGCACCGGGGGCAGCGTGTCGGCGCCCTCGTCGAGCAGCCGGTCGGCCTCCGTGAAGGGGTTCTCGATCGGGATCATGTAGGTCCGGCCCTGGAAGTTCATGACCGCCACGTCCGTTCCGTCGGCCGCCTCGAAGACGCCCCAGCCGCGGCCGGGCACGCCGTCGGTCCCGTAGTTGTGGGGCCGCAGGATCCGCTCGTCGGCCTCGAGGGCCGGGTAGACCTCGCGCTTGTCCCAGACGTGGTTGCCCGAGGTGATGACGTCCACCCCGGCCGCGAAGAGGCCCGCCGCCGTCCCGGTCGTGAGGCCCATCCCCCCGGCGAGGTTCTCCCCGTTGGCGGTCACGAAGTCGATGCCGTCGGCCGCTCGCAGGTCCGGCAGGATTCGCTCGATCGTCTCGCGCCCGGGCTTCCCGATGACGTCGCCGATCATCAGGATCCGGCACGCCCGCGACGGGCGGGGCGGGGTCACCCCTCCCCTACTTCGCGTACTCGACGGACCGCGTCTCGCGGATGACCGTCACCTTGATCTGTCCCGGGTAGGAAAGCGTCTCCTCGATCTTGCGCACGATGTCGCGGGCGAGGCGAGTCGCGGAGAGATCGTCGATCTCGTCGGGCCGGACCAGGATCCGGACCTCGCGCCCGGCCTGGACGGCGAAGGTGCGGTCGACGCCGGGGAAGCTGTTCGCGATCGCCTGGAGGTCCTCGAGGCGCTTGACGTACATCTCGACGGACTCGCCGCGCGCGCCCGGGCGCGAGGCGCTGATGGCGTCGGCCGCCTGGACGATCGGCGCCTCGACGCAGGCGTACTCCACCTCCTGGTGGTGGGCCGCGATCGCGTTCACCACCTTGAACGAGAGGTTGTGGCGCTGGGCGATCTGGGCCCCGATGGCGGCGTGCGGTCCCTCGACCTCGTGGTCGATCGCCTTGCCGATGTCGTGGAGGAGGCCACCCGTCTTCGCCGACTGGAGATCGGCGCCGAGCTCGGCCGCGATGACGGCCGCGAGGCGGCTCGTCTCGAGGGCGTGGTTGAGGACGTTCTGGCCGTAGCTCGTGCGGAACTTGAGCCGTCCCAGGAGCCGCAGGATCTCGGTCGGGAGGCCCGGCACGCCGGCGTCGTAGGCCGCCGTCTCGCCCGCCTGGCGGATCACGAGCTCGACCTCCGCCCGGGCCTTGGCGACCACCTCCTCGATGCGGCCCGGGTGGATCCGGCCGTCGGCCATCAGCTTCGTGAGGGCGATCCGGGCCACCTCGCGGCGCACCGGGTCGAAGCCGGACAGGACGACGGTCTCGGGCGTGTCGTCGATGATCAGGTCGATCCCCGTCGCCTGCTCCAGGGCGCGGATGTTGCGCCCCTCGCGGCCGATGATGCGGCCCTTCATCTCGTCCGAGGGCAGGTGGACGACCGAGACGGTGTGCTCGGCGGTGTGGTCGGCGGCCACCCGCTGGATCGCGGTGACGATGACCTCCCGGGCCTTTTCCTGTGCCTCGTCGCGCGTCTTGCGCTCGATCGAGCGGGTCAGCCGGACGGCGTCGTTCTCCGCCTCGGCGCGGACGGCGTCGAGGAGCTGCCCCTTCGCCTCCTCGGAGGTCATCCCGGAGATCTTCTCGAGGGCCGCGACCTGCTCGACGCGGGCCTGGGCGAGCTCCTCCCGGGCCCGGTCGAGCTCGCGCTCCTTGTCGAGGAGCTTGCGATCGCGCTGCTCGAGCATGTCGGTCCGCTGGTCGAGCTGCTCGTCCCGGGTGAGGAGCCGGCGCTCCAGCGACGAGAGCTCGGTGCGCTTCTGGCGGGCCTCGTCCTCGGCCTCCCGCTGCAGGCGGAGCTTCTCGTCCTTGGCCTCGAGGATCAGCTCCTTCTGCTGGGTCCGGGCCTCGGCCACGATCCGGCCGGCCTTCTCTTGGGCGGCCCGCATCGACTGGCTCGCCCAGCGGCCGCGGGCGAGGAATCCGATCGCGAGGCCCCCGGCGATGGCCGCAAGGAGGGCCACCGCCACGACGACGGGGTTGTCCATGATGTGCTCTCGCCTCCCGTCCAGCCGGGGCGCGGCTGTCGGTTCTGTCGCGGAATCGGCGAGTGCCGGGTCGGCCGGAGCGCGATCACGGCGATTGCGGACCGGGTGCCGGCGTGGGCTCGCCGGTTGGAAGGTGCTTCGCTGCCGATCGCGAGCGATCGGGTTGCGCACAGGGTACGGCCGGAGGCCGGGAGGGTCAAACGCCGGCGCCCGGCGCGGGCCCTCGCGCGGCGCCGCCCTACTCCTCCGGGTTGGCTGCCCCCCTCGCCAGCCATGCCGTCGCGACGGCGGCGCAGACGTCGGGGGCAAAGCCGTTGCGGGCGAGCAACGCGTACGCCTTCGAGCGGCGCTTCCGCGGGTCGGGCTCGCGCAGCACGGGCCCGCCCCGGCGTTCGAGAAGCCGCAGCGCGGCCGCCTCGTCCGCCTCGTCCGCCCCGCCGGCGAACGCCACCGCGCCGCCGACCGGCGACCCGGCGTCCACCCCGCCGTCGAGGTGGAGCGCCGCCCGGTCCTCCAGGACGGCCGCCACGAGCTCGTCGGCGATGCCCTTGCGGCGCAGCTCGGACCGCAGCGCGCGCTCGCCGCGGGGTCGAGCACGGTCGCGCGATTCCACCCAGGCCCGGGCGAACGCCGCGTCGTCGAGCATCCCCAGGTCCGCAAGGCGGCCGATCGCGGCCTCCACGAGCTCGGCCCGATAGCCGGCATCGCGCAGGCGCCGACGGACCTCGGCCACGGAGCGCGGCCGGACCTCGAGGAACCGGGCGGCGGCGTCCAGCACGGTCGCGGGATCGTCGATCGCGGCGCGGCGCGCGCGCCCCTCGGCGGGCGACTCCCGGCGGCGCGTCACGGCGCCTACTCGGCCTCTTCGATCCCCTCGACCGGGATCGCGGCCGTGGACATGCCGCTCCGGATCCGGCCCTCGATCTCGGCGCTGATCGGCGGGTTCTCGCGCAGGAACCCCTTGGCCGCCTCGCGTCCCTGCCCGAGGCGCGTCTCGCCGAACGTGAACCAGGCGCCGGTCTTGGTGACGACGTCCATGGCCACGCCGACATCGAGGAGACCGCCCTCGCGGCTGATCCCCTCGCCGTACATGATGTCGAACTCGGCCACCCGGAACGGCGGCGCGACCTTGTTCTTCACGACCTTGACGCGGACCCGGTTGCCGATCGAGTCGGTGCCGCTCTTGATCGTCTCGACGCGCCGGATGTCGAGCCGCACCGTGGCATAGAACTTGAGCGCCCGGCCGCCGGGTGTGACCTCCGGGTTCCCGAACATGACCCCGATCTTCTCCCGGAGCTGGTTCGTGAAGACGAGCGAGGTGTTGGAGCGGCTGACCGCGCCAGCCAGCTTGCGGAGGGCCTGGCTCATGAGGCGGGCCTGGATGCCGACGAACGAGTCGCCCATCTCGCCCTCGATCTCGGCCCGCGGAACGAGCGCCGCGACCGAGTCGACCACGACGATGTCGATCCCGCCGGAACGGATGAGCGTCTCCGTGATCTCGAGGGCCTGCTCGCCGGTGTCCGGCTGGCTGACGAGGAGCTCGTCGACGTTGACGCCGCAGGCGCGGGCATAGCCCGGGTCGAGGGCATGCTCCACGTCGATGAAGGCGGCAACGCCACCGCGCCGCTGCGCCTCCGCGATGACGTGCTGGCAGAGCGTGGTCTTGCCCGACGACTCCGGGCCGAACACCTCCGTGACCCGGCCGCGCGGGATGCCCCCGACGCCGAGCGCCAGGTCGAGGGCGATCGATCCCGACGGGATCACGTCGACCTGCTGCCGCTCCGCGGACCCGAGCCGCATGATCGAGCCCCGCCCAAACTGCTTCTCGATCGCGAGGATGGCGGCCTCGACCGCCTTCGCCCGCTCGCCGCTGCTCGCCCCGGCCCCCTGCTCGACCCGCCGGTCGCTCGTCAACGCCATCTCGTCACGCTCCTGTCCGTGCCCACGGCCCCGGCGGATCGGACGACGCCACGCCCGCCCCGGATCTCAGCTCTCGCCGGCCTCCTCGACCGTCCGCGGCTTCCGCTTCGGCTTGATGATCTCGACGCTCTGTGGCGGTTCGAGAAACGGCGACAGCGTCGGCTTCGGATCGGCCGCCTTGGCCTTCTTCTTCGCTTCGCGATGAGGACGGTCTCGAGAGCCCATCGTCGAACGCCTCCGCGCAACTCGAGGGTACTGGCACGGCCTTCACCGGGACTGCATCGCCGCTTCACCGCGGCTGGGCAGGCTCGCCAGCGAGCGCAGCTCCGGAAGGCTCCGGGGAAAGGTTCCGGTCCGCAGCGCGCTCCGGATCCCGGCCATGAAGTCTAGGGTGAAGGTCAGGTTGTGACAAGTCGCGAGGCGGTAGGCGAGGAGCTCGCCGGCCCGGAAGAGGTGGGCCAGGTACGCCCGCGAGAAGCGGCGGCAGGCCAGGCAGCGGCAGCCCTCCTGGATCGGGCGGGGATCGTCGCGGAAGCGCTCGTTGCGCAGGTTGAGGCGGCCGCCGGGGACCCACAGCTGACCATTGCGCGCCACCCGCGCCGGGAGCACGGAATCGAAGAGGTCGACGCCCCGGTGGACGGCTTCGAGCATGTCGGCCGGGGAGCCGAGGCCCATCAGGTAGCGCACCCGCGGATCCCCGTCGAGGGCCGCCACCACGACGTCGAGCACGGCCTCGCGCTGCTCCGCCGTCTCGTCCCCGGCCAGGCCCCCGATGTTGAGCCCGTCGAAGGGGAGCCCGGCGATGAACGCGGTCGAGCGGCGCCGCAGGTCCGGGTCGAGGCCGCCCTGGATGACGCCGAAGAGGGCCTGGTCGTCGCGGCGATGCGCCGCCAGCGATCGCTCCGCCCAGCGGTGCGTCCGCTCGGTGGCGATGGCGACGTCGCGGGGATCGGCCGACGCGGGCGGGACCGGCTGGTCGAAGGCGACGGCGACGTCGGCCCCGAGCGCCTCCTGGATCGCGACCGACGATTCCGGCGTGAAGCGGTGGGACGAGCCGTCGTGGTGGCTGCGAAAGGTGACCCCGTCGTCGTCGATGAGGTTGAGGTCGTCGAGCGAGACGACCTGGAAGCCGCCCGAATCGGTGAGGAGCGGGTGGTCCCAGCCCATGAACCGGTGGAGCCCGCCGAGCCGCGCGATCCGCTCGTGGCCCGGGCGCAGGTAGAGGTGGTACGTGTTGGCCAGGATGATCGCGGCCCCGGCGTCCTCGAGGTCGTCGGGATGGAGCGCCTTCACGGTGGCGTTCGTGCCGACCGGCATGAACGTGGGCGTCTCCACGATCCCGTGCGGCAGCTCCAGGCGCCCGAGGCGGGCCCGGGTGGAGCCGTCGACGGGCGGTGGGACGAGGACCTCGAAGCGGGCGGCGCCCGGCACAGGCGGGCTCAGGCCTCCGGGACGGCGGGCGGGCCGCCGACCGAGCCGGCGCCGTCGTCACGGACCGGCCCTCCGCCGGCCGCGCCGTCCCGCGCCTGGGCTTCCCAGATGGAGGGCTCGCGCTCGGCCCGCCGGGCCGGCAGGTCGTAGCCGAGGGCGGCGAGGTGGGCGCGGGCCCGGTCCGTCGCGACCCGGCCCTGCGGCGTCCGGTCGAGGAACCCGATCCGCAGCAGGAACGGCTCGTAGACGTCCTCCACCGTCTCGATCTCCTCGGCGAGGACGGCGCCGAGCGCCGCGACGCCCACCGGCCCGCCGCCGAACTTCTGGAAGATCGAGGCCAGGAGCCGTCGGTCGGTGGCGTCGAGGCCAATCGGGTCGATCTCCAGGACCTGCATCGCCTCCTCGACCGCCGCCAGGCTGACGCGGCCGTCCCCGTGGACCTCGGCGTGGTCGCGCACCCGGCGCAGGAGGCGGTTGACGATGCGGGGCGTCGCCCGGGCCCGCCCGGCGATCGCCACGGCCGCCTCGTCGGAGATCTCGATCCCGAGGATCCGTGCCGAGCGCCGGACGATCGCCACCAGGTCCTCGTCGGCGTAGAAGTCGAGGCGGTAGACGGCCCCGAACCGGTCGCGCAGCGGCCCGCTGATCCGGCCGGCGCGCGTCGTGGCCCCGACGATCGTGAACGGACGGAGGGTGAGCCGGAGCGAGCGCGCGGAGGGTCCCTTGCCGATCATCACGTCGAGGGCGTAGTCCTCCATCGCCGGGTAGAGGATCTCCTCCACGGCCCGGTTGAGGCGGTGGATCTCGTCGATGAAGAGGACGTCGCGCTCGTCGAGCGAGGTCAGGATCGCGGCCAGGTCCCCCGCCCGCTCGATCGCCGGGCCCGACGTATAGCGGATGTTCACGCCCAGCTCGCGGGCGATGATGGTGGCGAGCGTCGTCTTGCCCAGGCCCGGCGGGCCGTGCAGGAGGACGTGGTCGGCGGCCTCCGCGCGCTGGCGGGCCGCCGTGAGCAGCACCGAGAGGCCGGCCTTCACCTCGCGCTGGCCGAGGTACTCGTCCATGCTCCGCGGCCGCAGCGAGCGCTCGACCGCCACCTCGGTCTCGTCGACGAGGTCAGCCGCGAGGAACTTGGACGCGTCGGTCATCGCCGGGAGTCTAGCACGGGACCGACCAGTTTCGCACGCATGTTCGAACGCGATCCGGCCCCCTCATGCGTCTCGCTGCCTCAGGCGGCGCCCCCCGAGATCGCCCGCAGGGCGGCCTTGACGCGGTCCTCGAGGCTGGCCCCCGGCGCCGCCGCAGTCGCCGCCCGCGCCGCCTCGCGGGCCTCGGCGAGGGTGTAGCCGAGCGCCTGCAGGGCGGCCACGACCTCGCCCTCCGTCGGCCCGTGCGCACCGCGCGGCCCCCCGGCGACGACCGCCGCCGCGGTGCCGGCCGCGGCGACCTTCTCCCGGAGCTCGAGGACGATCCGCCCGGCCAGGCGCTTCCCGACGCCGCTGATGGAGGTGAGGACGGCCTCGTCGCCGGCCAGGATCGCGAGCTGCAGGTCGGGGACGGGCCGGCTGCCGACGATCCCGAGCGCCACCTTCGGCCCCACTCCGGTCACCGTGAGGAGGAGCCCGAAGAAGCCCAGCTCGTCGGCCGTGCGGAACCCGTACAACGCCTGCAGGTCCTCCCGGACGAGATGGTGGGTGTGGAGCTTGAGCCGCTTCCCGGGTTCCGCGGCGGCCAGGACGGCCGGGGACACGAACACGCGGTAGCCGATGCCGCCGACCTCCAGGACGAGGCTGTCGGCGGCCACGGCCGCGACCAGCCCGTCGACCGAGGCGATCATCCGGCCCGGTCGGGGCGGACCGCGGTCCGGGAGCGCCGGGCGGCGGGGCGCGCGTTCCGGACGGCACCCGTGCTCCAGGCGGTGCCGTCCCACTCCTCGAGCATGCGCTCCTCGCGGGCGAGGGCGTCGCGGACGGCGCGCTCGTAGGGCGTCTCGCCCGAGCTGCGGGGTGCCGCGGCCGCCCGGTCGAGGATGCCGGCGTTGATGCGCTCGCCGGCTCGCTCGCGGTTGGCGGTCCAGATCGCGATGGCGAGCGCGTCCGCCGCGTCGTCGGGCAGCGGCGGCTCCGGGAGCCCCAGGATCACCTGGACCATCCGCCCGACCTGCGCCTTGTCGGCGGCGCCGTAGCCGGTGACCGCGAGCTTCACCTCCGACGGCGTCGCCTCGCGGACTTCGAGGCCCTGGGAGGCCGCCGCCAGGAGGACGACGCCGCGGGCGTGGCCCACGGCGAGCGCGGTCTGCACGTTGCGCGAATGGAAGACGCGCTCCACCCCGAGCAGGTTCGGGCGGTGGAGCTCGATGAGGTCGCACAGGAAGCCGTGGATGGCGAGCAGGCGCTCGGGGAGCGGCAGGTCCGGGCCGGTGTGGAAGGCGCCGAAGTCGATCGCCCGGAGGCGGCTGCCGGTCCGGTCGACGAGTCCATACCCCAGCGAGGCGGTTCCCGGGTCGATCCCGAGGACGATCACCCGGCGACCTCGGCCAGGATCTCGTCGGTCAGCTCGAGGTTGCTCGTCACGCGCTGGACGTCCTCGAGGTCCTCGAGGTGCTCGACGAGCCGCAGGTTCTGGCGGGCCCGCGCGGCGTCCACGGCCATGGTCTGCTTGGCGATCATGGCCGCGTCGGCCGATTCGATGGCGACGCCGGCGCCCGCCAGCGCGGCCTGGACCGCCTCGAGGTCGCCGGGCTCCGTGTAGATCTCGAGGGGGTCGGTGGAGGTCTCGACGTCGCTCGCCCCGGCGTCGATGGCGACGAGCGCGATCTCGTCCGCGTCGGAACCCGCGCGCGCCACGGAGATCACGCCGCGCTGCTCGAACTGCCAGGCGACCGCACCCGAGCTGGCCAGCTGGCCGCCCGCCTTGGTGAAGATGGAGCGGATCTCGGCGACCGTCCGGTTCCGGTTGTCGGTGGCCACCTCGACGAGGAGCGCCACGCCCCCGGGGCCGTAGCCCTCGTAGACAATCTCCTCGTACTGGACGCCCTCGCCGGCCCCGGTCGCCTTCTCGATGGCGCGCTTGATCGTGTCGAGCGGCATGTTGGCGGCCCGCGCCTTCTCGATGGCCAGGCGGAGGCGGAAGTTGCCGTCCGGATCGCCGCCGCCGGCCCGCGCCGCGACCGCGATCTCGCGCCCCATCTTCGTGAAGACCGCGCCGCGCCTGACGTCGTTGACGCCCTTCTGGCGCTTGATCTGGGACCATTTCGAGTGACCGGACATCGGGCCGGAGTATAGCGGACTATCATGCTCGGAACGGCGGGCCCGGCTGGTCGCACGCGCCATGGGACCCCGTTCCACGACGTCCGCCGCGGGCGCACCGCCCGCCCCACGAGGTTCCATCGCACCGATGACCACGAAGAGCGTCGACACCCCTCACCTCCGCAGCGTCGTCCTGGCCGGTCACGCCGGCGCCGGCAAGACGACGCTCGCCGAGGCGCTCCTGTACCGAACGGGGACGATCTCGCGGCAGGGTCGTGTCGAGGACGGCACGACCACGCTCGGCTTCGAGCCGGAGGAGCAGAAGCGGCACATCTCGCTCTCGCTCGGCGTCGCCTCGCTCGACGACGAGGGCAACCTCGTCACGATCGTCGACACGCCCGGCTACCCCGACTTCGCGGCCGAGGTCGTCTCGGGGTTCCAGGCCGTGGACTCCGCCCTGGTCTGCGTCGACGCGACCGGCGGGGTCGAGGCCGGCACGGAGAACGCCGTCGCCCTGGGCCGGCAGAACCGGACCGCTGCCCTCTTCGTCGTCAACAAGTGCGATCGCGAGAACGCCGACCCGACGGCGGTGCTCGACGCCCTCCGCGAGGCCTTCGGGGACAAGATCGCGCCGCTCCAGCTGGCGATCGGAAGGGCCGAGACCTTCAACGGCTACGTGGACCTCGTCCACCGCAAGGCCTACCACTGGGACGGCAAGCAGGAGGTCGAGGTCCCCATCCCGGCCGAGATGGCGGCCGAGGTCGCGACCCGTCGCGAGCAGCTCCTCGAGGCCGCCGCGGAGGCCGACGACGACGTCCTGGCGAAGTACCTCGAGGGCGAGGAGATCACCGACGCCGAGCTCGACGCCTGCCTGCATCGCGGCGTCCGGGACTCGATCCTGGCCCCAGTCCTCGTCGCCAGCGCCACCAGGGGGATCGGGCTGCGGGGCCTCCTCGACGCCATCGTCCGCTACCTCCCGACGCCCGCCGAGGAGCCGCCGGTCATCGCCCGCGAGCCGAAGTCCGGCGACCCGCTCGAGGTCCCGCCCGACGCCGCCGGCCCGCTGCTCGTCCGCGTCTTCAAGACGACCGCGGACCCCTTCGTCGGCCGGCTCACCTACCTCCGCGTCCTCTCCGGCACGCTGCGCAGCCAGGGCCACGCCTGGAACGCCGAGAAGGGCGAGGACGAGCGAATCGGCCAGCTGCTCCGCCTCCACGGCAAGGAGCAGGAGCCGGTCGGCGAGCTCAAGGCCGGCGAGATCGGGGCCGTCGCGAAGCTCTCCGCGACGGCCACCGGCGACACCCTCTCGACGAAGGAACGGCCCTTCGTCCTCGACCGCCCGGCCTACCCGGTGCCGACCCTCGTCGTGGCGATCGAGCCGCAGACGAAGGCGGACCTCGACAAGATGGGCGGCGCCCTCCAGCGGATGCTCGAGGAAGAGCCGTCGGTCCGGGTCGAGCGGAGCCCCACCGGCGAGCAGCTGCTCGTCACGATGGGCGAGACCCAGATCGCGGTCATCACGGAGCGCCTGAAGCGGAAGTTCGGCTCGGCGATCGCGACCCACACCCCGCGGATCCCGTACCGGGAGACGATCCGGGGCAGGACGCAGGTCGAGGGGAGGTACAAGAAGCAGACGGGCGGCCACGGCATGTTCGGCCACGTCTGGCTCGAGATCGAGCCGAACCCGGACGGCGGCGTCGCCTTCGCCGAGCATGTCGTCGGCGGCACCGTGCCCAAGAACTTCTTCCCCGGCGTGGAGAAGGGCGTTCGCGCGGCGGCAGCCGAGGGGATCCTCGCCGGCTACCCGCTCATCGACTTCAAGGCGACGCTCTACGACGGCTCCTTCCACACGGTCGACTCCAACGACCTCTCCTTCCAGCTGGCGGCGTCCATGGCCCTCAAGAAGGGCGCCATGGAGTGCAAGCCGGTCCTCCAGGAGCCGATCATGACCGTGGCGATCCGCGTTCCCGAGCGGTTCATGGGCGACGTCAACCGCGACCTGAACGGCCGCCGGGGCCGCGTGCTGGGGATGGACGTGGTCGGCGACGGCATGCAGGTGATCACCGCCCAGGTTCCCCAGGCGGAGCTGTTCAGCTACGCCACGGAGCTGCGCTCGCTGACCGGCGGGCGGGGCACGTTCACCTCGACGCTCGACCACTACGAGGACGTGCCGGCCCACCTGGCGGAGAAGGTGATCGAGGCCCACAAGAAGGATCTCGAGGCCGCCAACCACTGACGGCGGAGGCCGGGCGGGGTTCTGTGCGGCGCGGGCCCGGGTCTGCGGGACCCGGAGCGGCCGGGGGGGCGGCCGGGGCCCCGTTCCCGGGCTTCGGCGGCCGGGGCCCCGTTCCCGGGCTTCTGCGGCGCGGGCCCCGGTTTGCCGTCCCCGGTGCGGCCGCGTGATCCTCATTCACATTCCGGCGGCATGAGGGGCCTCAAGCCGGGTCTGTGACCGCGGACGGCCGCCGGACTGGCACCCTCGGCGCCTGTCCGCCCGGTCTGACGCGCGGACCGACCCGGCGACGCGCACGATTCCGGCTCGATCCCGTGCAGCCGGCTCGTCCCGGGCGGCTACCGCCCCGGACGCTCGGGTCGGGGGTGTCCTTGTCGCGTTGGCAGCGCCCGAAATGTGAATGGAGCTCCCCCGAGGCGCGCCGCAAGGCGGGAACTCACCGCGCTGCAGGGCCGGCTCCGTGAAGGCCGTTGACGACGTTCGGCTGGCCGTCAGCCTGCCGTGGCCGTGAGCGCCTCCGCGATCGTGAGCCGCCCCTCGTAGAGGGCGCGGCCAACGATGGCTCCCGTGCAGCCCAGCTGGCGCACGGCGCGCAGGTCGCTCGTCGTGGCGATCCCGGCGGACGCGATGACGGCGCCGCGGCCAAGGGCGAGGACGCGCTCGAGCAGGACGAGGTCCGGGCCGGCGAGCGTGCCGTCGCGGTCAATGGCGGTCACCTCGAAGGTTGCGACGCCGGCGTCGGCGAAGGCTGCCACGGCTTCCTCGACGGGCATTCCCTCGAGCGGGAGTCCCGACCCTGCCGGCACCCAGCCGTGGCCGACGGCATGTCCCTGGCGGACGTCGAGGGCGATCGCCACCCGGTCCGGCCCGTGGCGCTCCACGAGGCGACGCGCGAGCTGCGGTTCGCCCAGGGCCGCCGTCCCGACGACGACGCGGGCGGCGCCGGCAGCGAGCATCGCCGCGACACCGTCCTCGTCCCGCAGCCCGCCGGCCACCTCGACCCGCGCCGACTCCCCCACTCCGCGAACGATCGTCCGCACCAGCTCCGCCTGGCGGGCGGCGGGATCGCGCGCCCCGTCAAGGTCCACGACGTGCAGCCACCGCGCCCCGCCGTCGACGAAGCGCCGCGCGACCGCCACCGCGTCGGCGCCGTAGACGCTCTCTCGGTCGAAGTCGCCCCGGAGCAGCCGCACGACGTGCCCCCCGCGGAGGTCGATCGCGGCGAGGACGTCAAACGACCTGTTCACGAGCGGGTTGTCAGATGCCATGGCGACATGATAGCGTATTAGCACGCTACTACGCCACCACACCATCACGAGGCAAGACAGCCATGCAGCCCCGCCCCGACGACTGGCGCAGCCCGGACATGGACGCCCTGGTCGACGCCCTCCTCGGCCTGGAGGACGCCACCGAGGCGGCTGCCTTCCTGCGCGACCTCTGCACCCTCGGCGAGCTCCGCGACCTGGCCCAGCGCTGGGCCGTCGCCCGCCTGCTCGACGGCGGGCTGCACTACGCCGAGATCTCCCGGCGGACCGGCGCCAGCACGGCGACGGTCACCCGCATCGCCTCGTGGCTGCGTCACGGCGAGGGTGGCTACCGGGCGGCCCTGGCGAAGGCGCGTGCCCGCGGGACGACCTACCCGGAGGCCCCGGTCCACGCGGCGGCCCCGCGGCCATGAGCGGTCGGCGGATGACCCTCGCCGTCCCGAACAAGGGACGGCTGGTCGAACCCACGCTCCACCTGCTCCACGACGCGGGCCTGGTCTTCGAGGAGCGCGATCGGAGCCTCGTGAGCCCGGTCGAGAACGTCGATCTCGACATCCTGTTCGTCCGCACGAACGACGTCGTCGAGTTCGTGCGCGACGCCGTCGCCGACCTGGGCATCACGGGGGCCGACCTCCTCGCGGAATCCGGCATCGACCTGCCGGTCATCCGCTCGCTTGGCTACGGCCGCTGCAGGCTGACCGCGGCGGTGCCGCGCGAGGCAGCACCGCAGCGCGTCGAGGACCTCGCCGGGCTCCGGGTGGCCACGGCGCATCCCCGCGCGACCGACCGCTGGTTCCGTGAGCGAGCCATCCCGGTCGAGGTGATCCCCCTCTCCGGCGCGGTCGAGGTGGCGCCGCGCCTCGGCCTGGCCGAGGCGATCGTCGACCTTGTCTCCACCGGGGCCACGCTGGCCACGAACGGGCTGCGCGCGATCGGCGACCTCCTGCCGTCCGAGGCAATCCTCGTCGGGAGCCCGGCCGCCCTCGGCGCGCGTGGTCCCGCGATCGACCGGCTGGATACGATGCTGGGCGCCGTCCTCGAGGGCCGCCGCCGCAAGTACGTGATGATGAACGCACCGGCCGAGCGCCTCGGCGAGCTGGAGAAGCTCCTGCCCGGCCTCGCCGGCCCGTCCGTGATCCCCCTGGCCCACGCCGGCATGATCGCGATCCACGCGGTCGTCGGTGCCGACGACGTCTGGGACCTCCTGCCCCGGCTGAAGCGCGCCGGCGCGTCGGGGATCCTCGTCCTGCCGATCGAGAAGCTCATCGCATGAGCCCGACGCCGGTGACGATGGCCAGCCCGACCCGCCCGTCCGCCTACGCCTGGGAGGCGACCGACGAGCAGGTCGCCGGGCGCTACGGCGTCCCGCTCGAGCGGATCGTCCGGTTCGACCTGAACACGTCGCCGGCGCCCCCGGACCTTGCCCTGCGCCTGCTGCGAGCCGGCCAGTACGGGCGGGCGATCTCCGAGTACCCGCCGTCCGACTACCGCGAGCTCGTCGCCGCGGCAGCCGCGCGCTACGGCGTGGGCGGACGCGAGCTGCTCGTGGGGGCCGGCGCGGACGAGATCCTCGACCTGCTGGCCAAGGCGTTCCTCGCGCCGGGCGCAGTCGCCGTGATCCCGACGCCCACCTACTCCATGTACCAGGTCCTCACGGAGCAGCGGCCGGCGCGGGCGGCGCTCGTGCCCCGCCGGCCGGCGTCCCGCGGCTACGCCCTCGACGTCGCAGCCGTCCGGGCCGCCGCCCGTGACGCCGCCCTCGTCTGGGTCTGCGACCCGAACAACCCGACCGGGCAGCCGGAGCCGGACGGGGCGATCGCCGACCTGCTCGCGGGCCTGGGCGCCGACGCCCGGGCCAACGGACGCCCCGCCCCCGTGGTCGTCCTCGACGAGGCCTACGCCGAGTTCGTGGGCCGGTCGCATGTCGCCCTCCGCGACGCCTACCCGCGCCTGGTCCTGGTGCGGACGGCCTCCAAGGCGTACGCCCTCGCCGGGCTCCGGGTCGGCTTCGCGATCGCCCACCCGGACCTGATCGCGGAGGTCGCGCCCTACCGTCCGCCCGGCTCTGTCGCGATCCCCTCGGTGGCTGTCGTCGCCGCCGCCCTCCGCGACCCCGACATCGTCGCCGTCAACGTCGCCCGCGTCGCGCGCGAACGGGCCCGCCTGGCGGCTGCCTTCGCCGCGGCCGGGTACCCGGCCGGCCCGTCCGTCACCAACTTCCTGCTCGTCGCGTTCGGGGCTCTGCCCGCCGCCCGGGCGATGGCCCACGGGCTGCTGTCCAGGGGCCTCGTCCCCCGCACGTTCGGGTCCGACCACCCGCTGGCAGGACACCTCCGCTTCACCGTCCGCGACGAGGCGGAGGACGACCGGCTGATCGCCGCGTTCGCCGAGATCGCCCCCCGGGCGCGCCGCGCCGCCCGCGTCGGCCAGGCGCGCGGCGCCAGTCCCGCCACCCCCGCCACCCCCAAGCCCGAGGAGACCGCGCCATGACGACCCCGCTCGGCGGCCTCAGCGTCGAGGCCCGCGAGGGGCGCCGCGTGACCGTCAGCCGGCGCACCCGCGAGACGGACATCACCCTCACCCTCGACCTCGACGGTACCGGGGCGGCCGACGTGCAGACCGGCGTCGGCTTCTACGACCACCTCCTGGGGTCGTTCGCCCACCACGGGCTCTTCGACCTCACCATCCAGGTGACCGGCGACCTCGAGGTCGACGAGCACCACACGGTCGAGGACGTGGCGCTCGTCCTGGGCGGCGCGCTGGCCGCGGCGATCGGCGACCGGGCCGCGATCGCCCGCTTCGGGGAGGCATCCGTGCCGATGGACGAGGCGCTGGCGACGGCCGTCGTCGACGTCGGCGGGCGGCCCTACGCGGTTCTCGACCTCCCGTTCCGCGGCGAGCGGATCGGGGCCCTGCCCACCCAGCTCGTCGAGCATGCGCTCGAGGCGCTCGTCCGGACCTCGGGGCTGACACTCCACCTGCGGGCGACCGGCCGCAACGATCACCACCTGGCCGAGGCCGCTTTCAAGGCGCTCGCGCGGGCGCTCCGGGCGGCCGTGGCGGCCGATCCGCGTCGCCGAGGCGTCGCCTCGACCAAGGGGAGCCTCGGGTGACCCGGATCGCCGTCGTCGACTACGGCGCCGGCAACCTCGTGAGCATCGACCAGGCCCTGCGCGTCGCCGGGACCGACGTCGTCATCGCCCGCACCGAGGCCGATCTCGACGGAGCCGACGGGCTGATCGTCCCCGGCGTCGGCGCCGCCGGCCCGGCGATGGACCGGCTGCGCCGGCGCGCCCTCGTCGCGCCGATCCGCCGCTGGATCGCGGCCGACCGGCCGTTCCTCGGCATCTGCCTCGGGATGCAGCTCCTCTTCGACGGGAGCGACGAGGACGGCGCCCGGACGCTGGGCGTGCTCGCCGGGCGGACGGTCCGCCTGGTCGGCGCACCGCGCCTCCCCCACATCGGCTGGAACGCCGTGCGCCGCAAGCGACCGCACCCGCTCTTCGCCGGCGTGGCCGCCGACGCGCCCTTCTATTTCGTCCACTCGTACGCGCCGCGGCCCTCGGGCCCGAAGGCGGCGGACATCGCCCTCGCGGTCACCGACCACGGGCCCGACTTCGTCAGCGCCGTCGCCCGCGGCCGCCTTGCCGGCGTCCAGTTCCACCCCGAGCGGAGCGGGCGCGACGGGCTGCGCCTGCTGGCCAACTTCGCCTCCCTCGCGGGGCGGGCCGCCTGATGCTCGCCGTGCGCGTCATCCCCTGCCTGGACGTCGCCGGCGGTCGCGTCGTGAAGGGAACCCGCTTCGTCGACCTGGTCGACGAGGGCGATCCCCCGGAGCTGGCCGAACGCTACGCCGGCGAGGGAGCGGACGAGATCGTGTTCCTGGACATCACGGCCGCGCCCGAGGGCCGGGCGACGCTGCGCGCCATTGTCGAGCGGACGGCCCGCCGCGCGTTCGTGCCCCTGACGGTGGGCGGCGGCGTCCGCACGACGTCGGAGATGCGCGACGTCCTCCGGGCCGGTGCCGACAAGGTCTCCCTGAACACGGCCGCGGTCGCGGATCCCGACCTCGTCCGGCGCTGCGCCCGCCGCTTCGGGTCCCAGGCCGTCGTCGTCGCGATCGACGCCCGGCGGGTCCGCGGGCGTGCAGCGGAGTCAGCGGCCGCCGCCGGGGGGCCGCGCAGCGCGCGCGCCGGGGAGCGCGGCGCGCCCGCCGGGGAGCCGCCGGCCTGGGAGGTCGTGGTGCGCGGCGGCCGCGACGCGACGGGGCTCGACGCGGTCGCCTGGGCGGAGCGCGCGGTCGCCCTCGGCGCCGGCGAGCTCCTGGTCACGTCGATCGATCGCGACGGGACGCAGGCCGGGTACGACACGGGGCTCCTGCGGGCGATCGCGGATCGCGTCCCGGTGCCGGTGGTCGCCTCCGGCGGCGCCGCCGGGCCCGCCGACTTCGTGGCCGCGGTGCTCGAGGGCGGCGCCTCGGCCGTGCTCGCGGCCTCGATCTTCCACCGCCGGCAGCACTCCATCGCGTCGGTGAAGGCGGCGATGGCCGCGGCGGGCATCCCGGTGCGCCCCGTCCCGGGGGTCGCCGCGTGAGCCCCCCCGGGCTCCCCTCCCCCGCGGGGGAGTTGCGCGATCCCGGCGAGGTCCGCTACGACGCCATGGGCCTCGTGCCGGTCGTCGTCCAGGACGCGGGCGACGGCCGCGTCCTCATGCTCGCCTGGGCGAACGCCGAGGCGGTGGCGGCCACCCTCTCGACGGGGGACGTCCACTTCTTCTCCCGCTCGCGCCGGGCCCTCTGGCGCAAGGGCGAGACGAGCGGACACGTGCTGCGGCTCGTCGACCTCGCCCTCGACTGCGACGGCGACGCGCTCCTCGTCCGCGTCATCCCGGCCGGGCCGACCTGCCACCGCGGCGAGCGGAGCTGCTTCGACCCGGACGGGTTCGCGGCCGATGACGCCGGCACCGCCCCCGCGGGATCGGCGGACACCGCTGCCACGGGCGCCCCGGCCACCGCGCGGGACGAGTCCACGGGCGTCCCGGCCATTCAACCCGCCGCGCCCCAGGGGTTCGCCTGGCTCGAGACCCTCTGGTCGACGATCGCCGACCGGGCCGCGCGGCGGCCGGAGAGCTCGTACACGGCCCGGCTGCTCGCGACGGGTGTCGACGGCCCGGCCCGCAAGGTCGCCGAGGAGGCGACCGAGGTCCTGATGGCGGCCAAGGACGACGCCGCGGTCGAGGCGGGCGCCGGCGACCGGAGCGCGACGCGCGACGCCCTCACGGGCGAGGCGGCCGACCTTCTGTACCACGCCCTGGTGCTCCTCGCGGAGCGCGGCGTCCCCCCGGCGGACGTGCTCGCGCGCCTGCGCGCCCGCCACGCGCGCTGACGACCGCACGCGCACGCTCCACGCTGACGACCGCACGCCCGCGGCCGCACGCTGACGGCCGGGACAAGGGCCACGGCCTCCGGGCTACGGCAGCTCGTGGTGGGCGCGGCAGCGCGCCTCGTACGTCTCCCGGCGCGGCGTGGGCGTCTCCGCGGCAAGGCCGCCGATCACCACGACCGGCTCCTCGGCGCCCGCCGGCCGGCCGTCGATCAGCCGCTGCGTCCGCGTCGCCTCCTCGCCGCAGACCGTGCAGATCGCCGACAGCGACCGGACGTCGTCGGCGATGGCCAGGAGCCTGGGCATCGGCCCGAACGGGCGGCCGCGGAAGTCCGTGTTGAGGCCGCAGCAGACGACGGTCCGGCCGGCGGCCGCGAGGCGCTCGACGACGTCGACGAGGCCCTCCGGGAAGAACTGCGCCTCCTCGATCGCGATGACGTCGGCCCAGGCGTCCTTGGCCAGCGTCTCGATCTCCGAGGGATCGCCGACAGCCTTCGACTGGAAGACGGCGCCGGAGCGGCTGCGCACGACCTCGAGCTCGGTCCGGTCGTCGATCACGGGCCGCACGAGGAGGATGCGGCGGCGGGCGATCTCGGCGCGCCGCAGGAGACGCAGCAGCTCGTCGGTCTTGCCGCTGAACATGCAGCCCGAGATGACCTGGACGTGCCCGCGGGTCGACGCCCTCATCCTCGCCCCAGCCCCCGCACCAGGATCCGCTGGTCGCGCTTGCCGCGCCGGACGAGCAGGTAGCGCCCGGCCAGCAGGTCGTCGGGCCCGAACGTGGCGGCGGCGTCGCGGACCGGCACGCCGTTGACGTGCACGCCGCCCTGCTCGACCAGGCGCCGCCCTTCGGCGCGGGAGCCGGCGGCGCCGGTCGCGACGAGGATCGCCACGACGCCCAGCGGCGTGCCGTCCTCCGGCCACGGGGACGCCGGGATCTCGGCCGCCAGGTCAGCCAGCGTCTGCGCGTCGGCCTGCGCCGGGTCGCCCCCGAACAGGATCTCGCTCACGCGGGCGACCCGGTCGGCCGCCCCGCGCCCGTGGGTCAGCTCGGTGACGTCGCGGGCCAGGGCGCGCTGGGCGATGCGCCGCTCGGGAGCGGCCGCGTGCTCCGCCTCGAGCTCCTCGATCCGGCCCCGCTCGAAGAGGGTGAACCAGCGCAGGTAGACGCCGACGTCGCGATCGTCGGCGTCGACCCAGTACTGGTAGAAGCGGTACGGCGAGGTCAGCGAGGCGTCCAGCCAGATCGATTCGCCGCTCTCGCTCTTGCCGAACTTGGCGCCGGACGCCGAGAGGAGGAGCGGGTAGGCCAGGCCGTGCGCCGGCTCGCGGCCGGCCGCCCCCGGCCGTGCCGTGCGCCGGATCAGCTCGAGGCCGGCCGTGATGTTCCCCCACTGGTCGGCGCCGCCGCACTGCAGCTCGACCCCGTGGGAGCGCTGCAGGTGGGCGAAGTCGGCCGCCTGCAGGAGCATGTAGCTGAACTCGGTGAACGAGAGCCCCTTGCCCAGCCGGGCCTGGACGGAATCCTTGTCCAGCATGTAGGGCACCGTGAAGTGCTTGCCGACGTCGCGCAGGAAGTCGAGCAGGCGCGCCTCGCCGAGCCAGTCGAGGTTGTTGACGACCAGGGCCTGGGTGGGCCCCGGGGCGAAGTCGAGGTAGCGGGCGAGCTGGTCGCGGATCGCGTGGACGTTGGCCTGGACGGCGGAGCGGTCGAGGAGGGGCCGCTCGCTCGAGCGGCCCGAGGGGTCCCCGATCAGCCCGGTCGCCCCGCCCACGACGGCGACCGGCCGGCCGCCCGCGCGCTGGAGCCGCACCAGGCCGTAGACGGGCACGAGGTGGCCCACGTGGAGCGAGCGGAACGTCGGGTCGAAGCCGTTGTAGGCCCGGATCGGCTCGTTGGTGGCGAGGCGCGCCTCGAGGCCCTCGGTGAGGTCGTGGACGAGGCCGCGCCAGCGCAGGTCGGGCAGGAGCGTCGCCAGGCGGGTCGCGCTCACGTCGTCACACGACGCGGACCGCGCGCGTCGAAGCAGGCCGGGGCGGCAGCTCGGGGATCCATGACCGCTATGCTATCGTGACCGACGCCATGCAGACCAGCCTCGCGCGGCGGCAGCGCCGCCGCCGGAACGGCTCCGGCCCGCGGCCATCCTCCGGAAGGCGCGCCGTCGCCGGCGTCGCGATCGCCATCCCCCTCTTCCTGTTCGCCTCGTTCGTGGTGGCCGGCGTCGTCGGGTTTGCCGGTGCCGTCACGGCGTTCTCCTACTACAGCCAGGGCCTCCCCGACCCGAAGGAGGTCTTCGGGAACATCACCTTCGACGAGGAGACCCGCGTCTACGACCGCACCGGCAAGGTGCTCCTGGCCACCTTCGCCCGCGAGCGCCGCGACGTCGTCACCTTCGAGGAGATCCCCCCGGTCGTCATCGACGCGGTGACCACGATCGAAGACCGGACCTTCTGGGACAACGCCGGCTTCGACCCGATCGGCATCGTCTCGGCGGCGGTCGACACGATCTCGGGCAACGCGCGCGGCGCCTCCACGATCACCCAGCAGCTGGTCCGCAACCGGCTTCTTCCGGCGTCGGCCTTCACCAGCACCTACGAGCGGAAGATCCGCGAGATCATCCAGTCGATCCGCCTCACCCAGGCCTTCCCCGGCGAGGACGGCAAGAAGAAGATCATCGCCGCCTACCTGAACGACAACTTCTTCGGCAACAGCAGCTACGGGATCGCGGCCGCCGCGCGCGGCTACTGGGGCGTCAGCCTCGACAAGCTCACCCTGGCCCAGGCGGCGATCCTCGCCGGGCTCCTCCAATCGCCCTCGACCTACGACCTCGTGCGCAACGCCGTCAACGAGGAGCAGCCGGATGGCACGACCCGGCTCGTCGTGCCGGCCGATTCCGCCGTCGTCTTGCGGCGCAACCGGATCCTCGAGCTGATGAAGACCCGCTCGGTCCTGACCGTCGGCGAGTTCACCACCGAGGACTACGACAACGCGATGGCCGAGCCGGTCGTCCTGACCCCACCGGCCAACCGGCGGATCCTGGCCCCCCAGTTCGTGCTCCAGGCGCGCAACGAGCTGGGCGCGATCCTCTGCGGCCCCGATGCGGCGAACAACTGCCCCCAGGTCGACGCGGGTGGGTACACGGTCACGACGACCCTCGACTGGCGCCTCCAGCGCCTGGCGGAGAAGTGGACCGAGGCCGGAGCGCGGGCGCCGAACGCGAAGGACACCGCCGCCTACCTCAAGACGCTCGGCATCCCCTACGACAAGTGGATCAAGAACATGGTGGGGCGGGGCGTCCAGGACGGCGCCCTCGCCGCGGTCGACTACCGGACCGGCCAGGTGTACGCCTATACCGGGAGCGCCGGCTTCTACCTCAAGGGCAACAAGCAGTTCCAGCCCCAGTTCGACGTGCTCGAGGACGGCTGGCGCCAGCCCGGCTCTGCCTTTAAGCCGATCAGCTACGTCGTCGGCATCGACGATCGGACCCTGACCGCGTCGACCATGTTCATGGACGTCGTCACGGACTTCGGCGGGGGCTGGACGCCGGTCGACGCCGACCGGCTGGAGCGGGGGCCGCTCCGGCTGCGCCAGGCGATCCAGGTCTCGCTCAACATCCCGGCGATCAAGGCGGCGATCCGGATCGGGCCCGACCGCGTCTTCGAGCGCGCCCAGGACTTCGGGATCCGCTACCAGGACCAGTCGAACCCGGCCGGCGCCGCGATCGCCATCGGCACGCTCGAGGTCCACATGATCGACCTCATCAGCGCCTACGGCGCCATCGCCAACGGCGGCGTGCTGGTGCCCCGGACCACGATCCTCGAGGTGCGCAACGCGCAGGGCGAGAAGATCTGGCCGCTGGAGGGCGCCGCGACCACCGGCAAGCGGGTCGTGACCGCCCAGGCCGCCTACATCATCACGGACATCCTCGCCTCCAACACCGACCCGGCCCAGAATCCGTTCTGGAGCAAGCGCGCGATCGTCGACGGGACGAAGCGCCGCCCGGCCGCCCTGAAGACCGGGACCACGGACAACACCATCGACCTCACGGCGGTCGGCTACCTCGCCCCGCCGAAGGACCCGCAGGCCCCGGCGCTCGTCGTCGGCGCCTGGATGGGGAACAGCGACAACTCGCAGCCGAAGAAGAGCGTCGTCGCCCTCGAGTCGGCGGCGTCGCTCTGGCAGTCCTTCCTGACCCAGGCCAGCAAGGGCACCCCGATCGCCACGTTCCTGCGCCCGCCGGGCCTCGTCCAGGCGACGGTCGACGCCCAGAGCGGCATGCGGCCGGGCCCCTTCACGACGAACACCGTCGACGAGTGGTTCATCGAGGATGCCGTGCCGGCCGAGATCGACACCACGAAGGTGGGCCTCGAGGTGGACTCGGCCACGGGCCTCCTCTGGCAGGAGGGATGCGCCGGCCCCAAGGAGATCAAGGGCTTCCTGAACCTGGGGGCGGTCGAATCCGAGTTCCCGTCGTGGGGGCCGTTCAACAGCGACTGGCTGGCGCGGGCCGCGCAGGGGTCCGGCGTCGCCGGCGGCCCCGAGAAGACGAAGACGACGTACTTCTACGAGACCGGCGTCTGGAACCCCTACGGCGAGACCTGGGGCGCACCCTTCCCGCCGACCGAGACCTGCCCGATCGTCATGCCCTCGCCGACGCCGATCGAGTTCGAGACCCCGTTCCCCGGCGAGACGCCCTTCCCCGGCGAGACCCCGTTCCCCTTCGAAACCCCGTTCCCCTTCGAGACGCCCGTCCCCCTGCCCACGCCGGCACCCTAGAGGGCGACCACCGTCGCCCCGTCGCCGCCCTCGCCCCGCTCGCCGGCGCGCACGGAGCGCACCAGCGGGTGCGTCGAGGCGGCCGCCCGCACGGCGTCGCGCAGGGCCCCGGTGCCCAGGCCGTGGATGATCGTCGCCCGCTCGAGACCGGCCAGGGACGCGTCCTGGAGGTAGCGGTCGACCACCTCGAGCGCCTCCTCGACCCGGGCCCCGCGGACGTCCAGGGACGACGCGACGGTCCGCGCGCGCTCCAGGCGCAGCCGGCTGATCCCCGAGGCCGCCTCCGTGCCTGCGCCGTCGAGCCGTGGCCCGCGGGGCGCGTCGCCCGGAGTCGTCGCGGGCTCGAGATCCTCGGTTGGCGCCGTGACGCGCATGCCCCCCACCTCGAGCGACGCCCGCCGGCCCCCGCGTTCGAGAGCCACGATCCGGCCCTCCCAGCCGCGCGTGCGGCTACGGGCGCGCGCGCCGACCCGCCAGGCCACGGGCGTCGCCGGCGCGGCGGGGGGCGGAGCCGGCGCCGCCGCCGGCAGCTGCCCGAGGCGCGCCTCCGCCCGCTCGACCACCTCGTCGAGCGCCGGGGCGGTGACCGTCTCGCGCTCCAGCCGGCGGCGGGCGCCGCGGACCTCCGTGCGAAGGTCCTCCACGATCCGCTCCGCGTCGGCGCGTGCCGAGGCGACGGCCTCGTCGCGCTCGCGGCGGGCCCGCCGGCGCTCCTCGTCCGCGACCCGTTGCGCCTCGGCGGCCCGCTGCTCGGCGGCCCGGGCGCGGTCGAGCGACTCGCGCGTGGCCAGGTCGGCGGCGCGAATCGAGGCCAGCGTCTCCTCGAACGCCTGCTGGCCCTCGCTCAGGCGCGAGCGCGCGTCGTCGACGATCGCCGGCGGCAGCCCGAGCCGCTCGGCGATCGCGAAGGCCTGGCTGCCGCCCGGCAGGCCGATCCGGAGGTGGTAGGTCGGCGAGAGCGTCTCGAGGTCGAACTCGACAGAGGCGTTCCGGGCGTCCGGGGTGGTGTGCGCGTAGACCTTGAGCTCCGCGTAATGGGTGGTGGCGGCGACGAGCGCGCCCGTTCGCAGGAAGTGGTCGAGCAGGGCCTGGGCCAGGGCCGAGCCCTCCGTCGGGTCGGTCCCCGCGCCCAGCTCGTCGAGGAGGACGAGCGTCGCGGGGCCGGCGGCGGCGGCGATCCGGACGATGGAGCGCATGTGGCCCGAGAACGTCGAGAGGCTCTGGGCGACGCTCTGCTCGTCGCCGATGTCGGCGAACAGGTCGGCCAGCACGGGGAGCCGGCTGCCGGGGTCGGCGGGGATGTGCAGCCCCGCCTGGTGCATGAGGACGAGCAGGCCGATGGTCCGCAGGGTGACGGTCTTCCCGCCCGTGTTGGGACCGGTCACGACGAGGGCCCGGAACTCGGTCCCCAGCTCGACGTCGATCGGGACGACGCGCCCCTGCAGCCCCGGGTGGCGCGCGCCCTTGAGCACGATCTCCGTGCGCGTCGCCGGGTCGGCGCGGACGGCGTCCATCTCCTCCGCCAGGCGCGCCTTTGCGCTCCAGAAGTCGAAGCGGGCAAGGGCCGCGAGCGTCTCCCCGAGCGGGCCGGCCTGGCTGCCGACGAGCGCAGACAGCTCGTCGAGGATGCGCTCGACCTCCGCGGCCTCGGCGAGCTGGGCCTCGCGCCAGGCGTTGCCGAGCTCGACCGCCACGAGCGGCTCGATGAACAGCGTCTGCCCGCTGCCCGACGCGTCGTGGACGATCCCCTTGACCCGGCCCCGGGCCTCCGCCCGGACCGGCACCACGTAGCGCCCGTTGCGGAGGGTCACGATCGGGTCCTGCAGGGCCGCCCCGATCTCGCTGGAGTGGACGAGCTGCTCCAGGCGCGTCCGCAGCCGCTCGTACGCCCCGCGGGTCGCGCGCCGCAGCGAGCCGAGGCGCGGCGACGCCGTGTCGAGGAGCTCCCCCGCCGGGTCGAAGCTCCGCTCGAGCGTCGAGCGCAGGCCGGGGAGCGGGTGGAGGCTCCGCGCCAGCTCGTGGAGGAGCGGCCGGCGGTCGTCGGCCAGGATGTCGCGGAGGCGCGCCCCGGCCTCGAGCGTCTGGGCGACGGCCGCGAACTGGACGGCGTCCAGCCGCCCGCCGCGCGCCGCGCGATCGACGGCCGGGCCGACGTCGTGGGCCCCCCCGATCCCCGCGCTGGGACGGTCGGCCAGGAGGGCCCGTGCCTGCGACGTCTCCTCGAGGCCGATCGAGACGAGCACGGGATCGGACGACGGCGCGAGCGCCTCGGCCAGGCGCCTCCCGGGCGGGAACCCCGTGGCGGCGGCGAGGCGCTCCCGGACCAGGGGGAACTCGAGGAGCGCGATCGACTTCGCGTCCATCACGGCCGCCCGCCCGCGGCGCCGCGGGCAAGGACGAACCGCCAGGGACGATCGGCCCAGCCCGGCCCGGCGTGGCCGACGCCCACCCGGGCGCTGGCGACCACCTCGCCCCCGGAGGTCCCGGCCGCCTCGAGGCGGAGGCTTCCGGCGGGATCCAGCAGGTCGAGGCCGTCGTCGGAGCGCTCGACCTCGAAAGCCGCCGCGAGGTTCGCTGGGCCCGCGGCCAGGCGGGCAACGGGCAGCTGGGCGATACGGGCTGCCTCGGCGGCGGGGTCGGCGGCGGCTGCCCGTCGCGCCGCCACGGCCCGCGCGAGGCGCGCCGCCCGCATCGCGGGGACCCCCTCGAGCGGCTCGACGGCGCGGATCAGGATCGCCGCGCCCTCGCCGGGAGGGCCCGCGACGACGTTCAGGCAGGTGTGCATGCCGTAGACACCGTACACGTAGGCCCGGCCCGGCGCGCCGAACATCGTGGCCGCCCGCGATCGGGGCCCGAACCGGGCGTGGGAGGCCCGGTCCTCGGGTCCCGCGTACGCCTCCACCTCGACGACCCGCCCGACCCGGCGGACCCCGTCCCGCTCGCGGACGAGCAGCGCGCCGAGGAGCCCGGGAGCGGCCTCGACCACGGGTCCCGCGAGGAGACGGGCAAGGTCGCCGCCGAGCCTCAGGGGTAGAACTCGCGAAGCTCCGCCGGGACGATCCAGCCGAAGAGGCCGAAGAAGAGCGGGATCAGCGAGGCCCGGAAGAGCTCCGCCATTTGGGAGGGGGCGTAGAAGTTGTAGATGTCGCGCAGGAACCCGATCTCGCCAGGGTCGGGCGCGCTTACCGGGCGGGCGTAGTACGAGTCGAAGACGAGGATCAGCGCTCCCACCAGCAGGAGCGCCTGCAGGGCGCCGAGGACGCCGCCCACGAGCTCGTCGACGACCGTCGCCTTCGTGAACAGGGTCGTCTTCCGGTAGAAGACCTGGGCCGTGATCGAACCGGCGACGAAGATCGTGAGCGCGCTGCCGCCGAACGCCAGCATGTACACGTAGGCGCGCGGCAGGTGGTTCCAGTACTGGGCCAGCCACGAGCCCAGGGGGTCGCGGAGGTTGAGGGCCACCAGCAGGGAGAGGAGAGTGATGCCGAGCCCGAGCACCCGGCGCAGGGCTCCCTGGATGTAGCCGACCACGAAGAAGGCGGCGACGAAGAAGGCGGCCAGGATGTCGAAGAGGTTGAGCCCCTCGATGAACCCGACGACGTCCACACACCCTCCGGCTCACGACGCCCGCGCGTCTTCTCGTCCGTCTCGCCGCATCCCACGGCAACCATCTGTCACTCTACGCTTCCGCTTCCGGTCGCCGCAACCGCAACCGGCGCATCAGCGCACCGCGGGCGGCCCCGCTCAGGAGCGCAGCCGGCCCCCGTGCGCGGCCGCGACGGCCGCCAGCAGCCGGCCCACGAGCGCGTCGACCTCGCCGTCGTCGAGCGCGCGATCGTCCGCGCGGACCGCGAGGCGCCAGGCGAGGCTCTTCTCCGACGGCCCGAGCGGCGCCCCGCGGTAGATGTCGAACAGGGTCACGGCGCGGACGAGCGCGCCTCCGGCCGCCTGGAGAGTCGCCGCCACGGCGCCGGCCTCCACGACCTCGGCCACGACCAGGGCGAGGTCGCGCTCGACCCCCGGGTGGCGGCCCACCGGGGCCACCCGGACGGCGGGCAGCTGCCCGGCGCCGAGCCCGGCGATGGCGAGCTCGGCGGCCACGACCCGCCCGGCCCGCAGGTCCCAGGCTCCGAGCGTCGCGGGGTGGATCTCGCCCACGACGCCGGCCACGCCGCCCACGACGCCGGCCACGCCGCGCGCCGAACGGGCCTCGGCCGAGCGGCCCGGGTGGAGGGGCGCCCCGTCCCGGTGGGGCCCGAAGATGGGCGCAGCCGCGCCGATGGTGCGGGCCAGGAGGGCGACCAGCGCCTTGCCGTCCTCGATCTCCCATGAGCGCCCGACGAGGTTCCAGGAGGCGGGCACGGCCGCGCCCGCCAGCAGGAAGGCGAGGCGCCACCACTCGGCGGGGCTGCCATCGGGGCCGGCGGCATAGCCCTTGCCGATCTCGAAGATCGCGACGTCGTCGCGGCCGTGCCGCTCGTTGGCCGCCAGAACGTCGAGCAGGCTCCCGACCAGGCCGCCCCGCAGGACGGCATGGCGCTCCGAGAGCGGGTTGCGGACCCGGATCGAGCTGCCCGCCACCGCCTCCTCGCCGGGGATGCCGGCGGACGCCGCGACGGGCCAGGCGAGGCGGGCCGCCTGCCATTCCGGGACCAGGGCGGGCGTCACGACCTCGGTCAGGCCCGCCCCGGCGAGGGCCCGGCGGACCGCGTCGCGGCGTTCCAGGGGGTCGGGTCGGAAGCGCGGCATCGGCGTGTCGGGCGTCTTGGTCGGGACGGCGTCGTAGCCGCCGACGCGGGCGACCTCCTCGGCCACGTCGGCCTCGATGTGGAGGTCCCGGCGCCACGTCGGGACCCGGGCCACGAGGTGCTCGCCGGCATCCGCGGCGGCGGGCGGCACCTCGACGTCGATCCCCACGCGGCCCAGCAGCTCGACCTGCTCGGCCGCGCTGTACGCGGTCCCGAGCAAGCGGTTCACGCGGGCCGGCCGGAACGGCACGCGCCCTGGGGCGGGCTCGTCCGGGGCCGTGTCGATGCGCCCGGAGGCGACGGCGCCGCCGGCCCAGGCCACGACGAGCCCGGCCACGCGGTCGGCGCCGAGGGGGGCAAGCCGTCCCTCCTGGCCCTTCTCGAAGCGGAGGCTGGCCTCCGACCGGAGGGCGTGGCGGAACGCGGTCCGCCGGATGCTGACCGGGTCGAAGATCGCGGATTCGATGATCACGTCGCGGGTGGACGCCGACACCTCCGAGCTGGCGCCGCCCATGACGCCGGCGATCGCGAGCGGGCCCGCGGCGTCCGCGATGACGAGGGCGTCGGGCTCGAGCTCGCGCTCGACGTGATCGAGGGTCTCGAGGCGCTCGCCGGCCGTCGCCGGGCGCACGACGATCCCGGCCCGCCCGGCGGAGTCGCGGGCGACGGCTGCCGCATCGAAGGCGTGGGTCGGCTTGCCGAGCTCGAGCATGGCGTAGTTCGTGGCGTCGACGACGTTGCTCACCGGGCGGAGGCCGCCGGCGAGGAGCCGCATCTGGATGCGATCCGGGGACGGCCCCACGGTCACGCCGCTCACCCAGCGGCCGACGAAGCGGGGGCAGAGCGCCGGATCCGCGACGGCGACCGCCAGCAGGTCCGCGGCGGCCGGGCCGTCTGCCTCCGCCAGGTGGACCTCGGGGAAGCGCACCGGCGCGCCGGTCACGGCCGCCACCTCGCGGGCCAGGCCGACGAGGCAGAGGGCGTCGCCGCGGTTCGGCTTGACGTCGACGTCGAGCACGACGTCGCCATACAGGTCGGCGAGCGGGACGCCGAGGGGGGTGTCCGCCGGGAGGATGAGGATCCCCTCGGCGTCGCCGGTGAGGCGCAGCTCGTCGCCCGAGCAGAGCATCCCATTGCTCACGACGCCCATCTTCTCGGTCCGCTCGATGGCCCGGCCGCCCGGCAGGACCGCGCCCGGGAGCGCGACCGGGACGCGCTGCCCGGCGGCGATGTTCGTGGCCCCGCAGACGATCTCGAGGACCTGGTCGCCCACCCTGACGCGGGTGAGCGAGAGCCGGTCGGCGCGCGGGTGCCGCGCCACCTCGAGGAGCTCGCCGGTGACGACGTTCTGCCAGTCGGCGCCCCAGCGCTCGAGACCCTTGATCTCCATGCCGAGGAGCGTCAGCCGGTCGGCCAGCTGCTCCGGCGTGAGGTCGACGTCCACGTAGTCGCGGAGCCAGGAGAGCGGGACCCTCATCGGAACTGCTCCAGGAAGCGCAGGTCGTCGTCGAGGAAGACCCGGATGTCCGTGATCCCGTGGCGCAGCATCGCGATCCGCTCCACGCCCATCCCGAAGGCGAAGCCCTGGTAGCGCTCGGGATCGATGCCGCCGTGGCGCAGGACGACCGGGTGGACCATGCCCGCCCCGAGGATCGTCATCCAGCCGGTCCGTCCACACGCCGGGCAGCCCGGCCCGCCGCAGACGAGGCAGCCGATGTCGAAGGCGACCGATGGCTCGGTGAACGGGTAGTAGCCCGGCCGGAACCGGGTGGCCGTCCCCTCCCCGAACAGCGCATGGGCGAACTCCACGAGCTGCCCCTTGAGGTCGGCGAGGTTCGTCGCCTCGTCGACCATCAGCCCTTCGACCTGGAAGAACTCCGAGGCGTGCGAGGCATCGGTGGCCTCGTAGCGGAAGCAGCGGCCCGGCAGGAGAGCCCGGATCGGCGGCTTCTCGGCCTGCATGACCCGGATCTGGCCGGGCGAGGTATGCGTCCGCAGGAGCGCCCCCTCGAGGTCGAGGTACATCGTGTCCCAGAGGTCGCGGGCGGGATGGTCGGGCGGGATGTTGAGCATCTGGAAGTTCGTCAGGTCGGTCTCGACCTCCGGGCCCTCGTAGGTCACGAACCCGAACTGGCCGAAGACCGCCGTGATGCGCTCGATCGTCTCCACGATCGGGTGGAGCGTTCCGCGCGGGACCGCGCGGGCCGGCGCGGTGACATCGACGGCCTCGGTGGCGAGACGGGCCGCGAGCGCGCTGGCTCCGGCCCGCGCCCGGGCGCCCGCGAGGGCCGAATCGACGGCCTCTCGGACCTCGTTGACGACGAGGCCCACGCGCGGCCGATCTCCGGCGGGGAGCGATCCGATGCCGCGCATCAGCGCCGAGAGCGCACCGCCCTTGCGCCCGAGGTACTGCAGGTCCAGCTCCTCGAGCGTGGCCAGGTCGGGCGCCGCCGCGATCCGGGGCAGGGCCTCGTCACGAAGGGCACCAAGCTGCGCCGTGAGGGTGGCGAGGTCCACGGTCGGGAGCAGAGCCTCCATCTGCCGGCCCGGGAATCACGGACCCTCGCGGCGCCGGCGCCCGCGAGGGTCCCGCTGCGATGGTCGTTGGCCGGGCGCGGGCCCGGCCCCGCCGTCAGGCGCCGCGGGCGACCTCGACGATCCGTCCGAACGTCGCGTCATCGCGGACGGCGATGTCGGCGAGGATCTTCCGGTCGAGCGCGACCTGGGCTCCCTTGAGGCCGCTGATGAGATGGCCGTACGGGAGCCCGTGGGCGCGCGAGGCGGCATTGATGCGGACGATCCACAGCTCGCGCAGCTCGCGCTTGCGGACCTTGCGGTCGCGCGTGGCGTAGGCGAGCGCGTGGAGCAGCGCCTCGCGGGCCGGCTTGACAAGCCGGCTGCGGGTTCCCTTCCGCCCCTCCGACGCGTTGAGGAGCCGCTTGTGGCGGCGGTGGGCGGTCACGCCCCGCTTGACGCGTGCCATGGGGTCAGCCCTTCCGCAGGTACGGGAGGAGGCGCGCGACCTGGTCGGCGTGCTCGCTTCCGATGAGGGTCTTGCCGGCGTAGCGGCGGGTGCGCCGCGACGACTTCAGCTCCAGGTGGTGGCCCCGCCAGGACTTCACGCGGATCGGCTTGCCGCTCCCGGTGACCCCGATCCGCTTCTGGCTGCCCTTGTGTGACTTCAGCTTCGGCACGCCGGCCTCACTCTCCCGTGATCGCGGGCAGCGGGCCCGCAGCGTCGACCGCGACCGCCGGAGCGGCACCCGTCGCCTCGCCTGCCGGGGCCTGGGTCGCCGGGGGCCTCTCCCCCGCGACGGCCTCGCGCTGCTTCGGCTTGTGGGTCGACGCGATCGTGATATGCATCGACTTGCCCTCGAGAAGCGGTGCTCGTTCGAGGGCGCCGTGGTCTTTCACCTGGTCGGCGAACCTGCTGAGGAGCTCCCGCCCGAGGTGCGGGTGCGTCAGCTCGCGACCGCGAAACTGGACGGCGACCTTGATCCGGTCGCCTTCCTCGAGGAACTCGATGGCCCGACGCACCTTGGTGTCGAAGTCGCCCTGGCCGATCTTCGGCTTCAGGCGGATCTCCTTGAACTCGACGGACCGGGACTTCCGCTTCGCCTCCTTGTCGCGCTTGGCCAGCTCGTACTTGTACTGGCCGTAGTCGAGAAGTCGGGTCACGGGCGGCGAGGCCGTCGGAGCCACCTCGACGAGGTCGTAGCCGCGCTCCTGTGCCAGGCGGAGGGCGTCCAGCGTGGGCATGACGCCCATCTGGTTCCCATCCTCGTCGATCACCCGGACCTGTGGGATCCGGATCATCTGGTTGACACGCAGCTCTCGGCTTATGGTCGGCCCCTTCGCGCTATCGAGATCTCCGAGCGCCCGGGGACGGCGTGCAAGCGCACGCGCGAGCCGGGCGCGGATCGCCGGCGGAGGATAGCACAACCGTGCTCGGCGACGCGACCGTGGCGAGGCGTGTTCAGCCGGGCCGGCGGGCGGCCGCCTCGGCGGCGAGACGCTCGGCCAGCGCCTCCCACCCCTCCGCTGGCTGCTGCTCCCCGGCGCGCGTCCGCGGGGCGGCCGTCCGCGCCTCCGCCTCGCGATCGCCGAGGACGAGCATGTAGGGCACCTTCTGCTCCTGGGCGACGCGGATCTTGTTCTGCATCCGCCCGTCGGAGTCGTCGACCTCGACGCGCAGGCGCCGCGCCCGCAGGACCGCGGCCAGCTCCCGGGCGGGCTCGAGGTGGCGGTCTGCGATCGGGATCACGACCGCCTGGACCGGGGCGCACCAGAGCGGGAACGCCCCGGCAAAGTGCTCCGTGAGGACGCCGATGAACCGTTCGAGCGATCCGTAGATCGCCCGGTGGATCGCGACCGGGCGCTGCTGGCGACCCGTCTCGTCGATGTACCAGAGGTCGAACCGCTCCGGGAGCATGACCCGGTCGACCTGGATCGTGGCCGTCTGCCACTCCCGCCCGAGGGCGTCCGTGATCTGGATGTCGATCTTCGGCGCGTAGAAGGCGCCGTCCTTCGGCTTCACCCGGTACTCGAGGCCGGAGCGCTCCAGCTCGGCCCGCATGATGGCCTCGGTCTCGTCCCAGACGGCGACGTCTCCGAGGGCCTTGTCGGGGCGTGTCCCGAACGTGAGCGTCGGGGTCAGCCCGAACCAGGAGTAGGCCTCCCGGATCTCGCCCATGAGCCCCTCGATCTCGGCCGCGATCTGGTCGGGGCGGACGAAGATGTGGGCGTCGTCGGTGACGAAGTGGCGAACCCTGGTGAGGCCCGACAGGACCCCCGAGAGCTCGTTGCGGTGGAGGACCCCGTACTCCGCGAGGCGGAGCGGCAGGTCCCGGTAGGAGCGCAGCCGGCTGCGGTAGATGAAGGTGGATTCCGGGCAGTTCATCGGCTTGAGGCTGAAGGTCTGCTCCTCCGCCTCGACCAGGAACATGTTGTCCCGGTAGTGGTCCCAGTGGCCGGACTGCTCCCAGAGCTTCTGGTGGACGAGCGGCGGCGTGTAGACCTCGTCGTAGCCGCGCCGTTCCTGGATCTCCCGCATCGCGTCGCGGAGCGTCTGGTAGAGCCGCCAGCCCTTGGGATGCCAGAAGGCCGCGCCCGGGCTCACGTCGTGGAAGCTGAACAGGTCGAGCCGCACGCCGAGCTTGCGGTGGTCGCGCTTCCTGGCCTCTTCCCGCCGCCAGAGGAACTGGTCCAGCTCCCCCTGCGACGCCCAGACCGTCCCGTAGATCCGCTGGAGCATCGGCCGCTTCTCGTCGCCGCGCCAGTAGGCGCCGGCCACGCTGAGGAGCTTGAAGGGGCCGATCGCCGCCGTGGTCTCGACGTGGGGGCCCTTGCACAGGTCGCTGAACGGCCCGTGCTCGTAGAAGCTCGTCACGGGGAGCGGCTCGCCGGCCGCCCGGGCGCGAGCGGCGAGGTCGTCGAGGATCTCCACCTTGAAGGCCTGGCCCGCCGCGACGGCGGCGGCGCGCGCCTCGTCGAACGAGAGCTCCCTGCGGACGAAGGGGTGGGCGGCCGCGACGCTGGCCGTCATCCGCTCCTCGACGGCCGCGAGGTCCTCGGGCGCCAGCGTGCGCGGCAGGTCGAAGTCGTAGTAGAAGCCGTTCTCGATCGCCGGCCCGATGCCGAGCTTCGCCCCGGGGAAGAGCGCGAGCACGGCCTCGGCCATAACGTGCGACGCCGAGTGGCGCATCGCGTCGATCGGGGCGTGCGCGCCCGCGTCGAGCAGCTCGTCGGCGGAGCCGCGCGCCGGCGCCTCGAGCGCCTCCTGGACCTCGACCACCTGCTCGTCGCCCATCGCTCTTCTCCTTCGGAAGCACAAAGCCCCTCGTCCGTGCAGGACGAGGGGCCGATGCCTCCCGCGGTTCCACCCGCCTTCGCCGCAACCGGCTGGAGCCGGCGGGCGCTCTCGTGGCCGCGCTAACGGGCGGATCCCGGGCCGGTTCGCCGGCCGCTCGCGGGTGGTGCCTGCCGTCGGTTGCCGCGGCGGGTCTCAGCCGATGCCCGCTGCTCTCTGGTGCTCCGCTGCCGGCGCGGCGCATCCCGTTCGACGCGTTCGCGATCTGGTGGGCGGTAGAGGACTTGAACCTCTGGCCTCATGCATGTCAAGCATGCGCTCTAACCAACTGAGCTAACCGCCCTGATGATGACGACTGGCCCCGCCAGCGCGGCACATTCTACCGAAACCGACGATCCGGGCACGCTCGCCACCTCCTGGGGCGTCCGGGGGCCGTGACCTTCGGCCGTTGACGCTGCGTCGGCCAACGTCCACCGTGCCAGCCAGCGGGAGGCTTTGACACGCGGCCCACGCCCCGGCCGCCGGGACCGCGCCGAGCCAATGGCGAGACCGACCCGTGAGGCGTCCCGGGAGGATGGCGATGCGTCGAGGGATGCTAGGGCTCGTCTCCGTTCTGCTCGCGTCGGCCTGCGGCGGGGGCGATGGAGCCACAGCGACGCCGGGCTCTGCCACGGGGACGCCCACCCTCGCCACAGCGAGCCCTCAGACGGCCACGACGCCAGCCACGCCACGCCCCGTCGGTCCGCCCTGCTACGGGCTGGTCCAGGTCGACAAGCCGCCTCACTGGGCGGGTGGGTTTGGATTGGATTCCTTTGCGTCCAACGTTGGCTGCGAGATCGATGGCGGAGTGCTGCTGGTGAGCAGGGGCGGGGTACCCCAGGGTTTCGCGTACCTGGACGACTGCGACCGTCCCGAGCCCGGCGGAATCCCCGACGAACTGACTCTGACGCTCGACGGCGAGATCGTGACCTGTGTCGAGCCCGCAGGTGACGGGACACTGCGTCACGGTTACGTCACTGCGTGGATGCCGACTGCGACGCCGACGCCGGTCCCGACACCGGTCCCGACGCCCACGCCCAAACCCACGCCGCAGCCGACGCTGGCGGTTCGCGTCACCGAGGACGACCTCATGGCAGCGTGCACGGGGACGCCCATTCCCCATGCGGCCAAATACGCCGGCACCGTGCACCCGCTCGCCATCGTGGGCCGCGGTCAATGGTACCGCGAGCCGAGCGTCAGCTACGGGGATGGTGGCTACGACATCAACGTCAAGTGGATCGATGATCTCTGGGTCAGTCCCATTCAGCTCGTCGTCTGCGTTGACGACGCCAAGTCCGTGAAGGTCGGCTCGTGTGGGAGCTACACGCGGGCAAGCGACGGCGCGGTGGGCCAGATCATCCGGTACAAGTACACGCAGAAGGTACGGGTGGTCGTTGCCCGGACCGGCAAGGACCTTCAGTACAAGACCCTCGCCGGAAGCATCCCGACATGCGCGGCATCTCTCTCAATCCCCGCCTCCGGTCCCCCGCCCTGGAAGTACAACGGCGACTACCCGAGCGTCGATGCGATCAATACGTACGCCACGTCGGTCTCGACTCAGAAGGTGAAGTAGGCAGG
The DNA here is from genome assembly GCA_963762445.1 of uncultured Chloroflexia bacterium. Taxonomy (GTDB): domain Bacteria; phylum Chloroflexota; class Limnocylindria; order Limnocylindrales; family CSP1-4; genus CTSoil-043. The sequence goes on along the minus strand of CAVXLA010000005.1, from coordinate 641,028 downwards.
CCATCCCGGCTCCGCACCGGGCGCTCCGCTCCTCTTCGGCGGGATCCGGCAACGGCCCGTGCGACCTTCGTCTATCTCCGTGCCGCGGCGTTGATGACCTCGGCCAGCTCCCGCGGGCGGGACAGCATGGGCGAGTGGCCGCCGCCGATCTCGGTCGGCGCGATCCCGAGGCGGTCACGGGCAGCCTGACGGCCCCAGTCAGGATTGGCTGCCCGGTCCTCCGTGCACACGATGTAGGCGCTCTCGACGTTCGGCCATGCGACGAGTGGCGTGATCTCGCCCATCACGCCGTAGAACTGGGGGCGCAGCTGGGGCAGGGCCCAGTTGACGACGTCGTCGCTCGCATCGTGCATGAACATCTCGCGAGCGGTGTTCGGGCCGACCGACCAGAGCCCGTCGCCGAGGTCGGTCCACTCGCGCATGGTCGCCGGGGTCGGCGGGTCGATGGGCTCGGCGGCCCGCTGGTCGAGCCCGCTCATCCCGGGCTTCGGGAGGAACGCCGCGATGAAGATGATCCGGCGCACCGGCATCCGTGCCGCGACGACAGGCGCCACCAGGCCGGCCATCGAGTGCGCCACGAGAACCGGCGGCTCGCTCCAGTCGGTGGCCGCGACAACGGCATCGGCATAGCCCGAAGCCCCGACCCCCCGCTCGCTGATCGGCAGGTCGACCGCCGTCACGCGGTGGCCGAGCCGCTCGAGCTCAGGCGCGACGAGGTTCCAGCACCACGGACCGAAGTAGGAGCCATGAACCAGGACGAGATTCACGCTGCCTCCTCGTCGTCTCCGCGCAGCTCATGCCCCAGCGACGCAGGCGGCCCTACCAGCGCGGCTGGAGGGCGCGGACGACGATGGCCAGGCCGATGAGGATGATGAGGACGGGGCCGACCGGGATGTCGACGCCGTAGACGCTCCCGAGCCCGGAGAGCAGGGCGATCGTGCCGACGATGATCGTGAACCAGCTCGCCCGGATGCCGAGGAGCAGGCGCACGGCGTTGAGGCCGAGCATGATCAGCCCCGCCCCGATGAGCCATGTTCCCTCGGGGACACCCTTCACCAGCGCGAAGCCGCCGAGCATGATGAGGAAGAGGCCCCAGCCGACCGTTTCAAGCCGACGGTTCAGGTCCTGCTTGCGGGCGTCCTCGGGAAACTGCATCGGGGCGATCCTCCGTGGCGGGCGAGTGAGCGAAGGATAGCGGGGCTCAGGACCCTGCCGGGCCCCGCATGAGCTCGGCCAGCTCGGCGCCGCCCATCCCTGCGCCGAGGGCCAGCGCCAGCGCGACACGCGCCTGCACGGGGGTCAGGCCGCCGGCGAGGGGGATCCCGGCCCGCGCCCACGTCGCCCCGCCTCCCGGGAAGGCATAGGTCGTGCCGACCGCCCCGGCCCCCGTGCGCGAGGCCAGGACGACGGCGACGCCTGCCGCGCGAGCGTCGACGGCCGCGCGGAGGAGGTCCGGGTGCGTGTTCCCCGAGCCGGTTGCGGCCACGACCACGCCGCGCGCCCCGTCCCGGACGGCGGCGTCGAGGGCGGCGCCGGTCGTCTCGAGGGCCGCCACGATGATCGGCACGGGCATCGCCGCCGCAGCCGGGACGACGGGCAGCCGCCGCCGGGGCCCGCGGGGCCGGAGCCGGACGCCACCCTCCCCCACCCGACCGAGCGGCGGCCCCTCGCGGGTCGCGAACGCGTCCACCGCCGAGGCGTGCCGCTTGGCGACGGCATCGGCCGCGTGGACCCGTCCCGCGAGCGCGACGAGCACCCCCGCCCCCCGGGCCGCCTCGGCGGCCGCGACCCGCACGGCGCCCAGCAGGTTGGCCGGTCCGTCCCAGCCTGGCTGGCTGGCGTTGCGCATGGCGCCCGTCACGACGATCGGGCGCGGATCGGAGTGGCAGAGGTCCCAGGCGAAGGCGGTCTCCTCCAGCGTGTCGGTTCCCTGCACCACCACCACCCCGCGGACGGCCGGGTCGTCGAGGGCGCGATCGATGACGCCGCGGATCCGGAGGACGTCGGCGAAGGAGAAGTGGCTGGCCGGGACCCGGCCGAGGTCGATGGGGACCACCTCGGCCCGCCGGGCGAGCCCGGGCACGGTGGCCAGCAGGTCGCTGCCGGCGAGGGTGGGCACGGCACCGCCGGCCCCCGTGTCGACGGTCATGCTGATCGTGCCACCGGTGAAGATCGCGGCGACCCGCGGCAGGCGGTTCATGGCTCCTCCTCGGATGCGCCGACCGTGGATGCGGGAGACGCCACGCTCGACGGGGAGGCCACGGTCACGGGAGCCGTCATCGTCGCGGCCGGGGCCGCGGACGCGACCACCCCGATCCCGGCTGACACCATCCCTTCAGGCGCGACCGGCATCCGCCCGTCGTGGCGCCGGACGAGCGACACCAGGCCGACGAACAGGGTGATCGCCGCGGCGACCAGGACGACTGGCATCGTGCCCACCACGTCGGAGATGGGACCGACCACGATGATCGGCAGGAGGCTGCCGACCGAGACGAGCATGTTGAGGATGCCGAACACGCGGCCGCGGACCGCCTGCGGGATCTCGGCCTGGAGCTCCGTCTGCGCCGGGATCGCCGTGGCCGCGTAGCCGAAGCCGGCCAGGAAGGCGATGACGACGACGACGGTCAGCACGCTCACGAACGCGGCGATGTCGGGCCCGGGGACGGCGTCGTCGACGTCGCGGACAAGCTGGGCGATGGGGCCCGCGACGGAGATGAGCCCGAGGCAGATGCCGAGCACGATCATCCCGACCTCGATGAGGCGGCGGCGCGAGACGAGGGACTGCAGCGCGTTGACCCCGACCGCCCCGACCACGACGCCCATCCCGAGCGGGAGGACCACCACCACGAAGTCCTTCGTGCGCAGGCCCAGCACGTCCGCGGCGAACCCCGGTCCGAGCACGCCCAGGATGCCCACGATCGAGGCGGCGACGCCGAGGTAGAGGAGCGCCCAGCGCACCGGCGGGTGGGCCCGCACGTAGGCGATCCCCTCGCGGAATTGCTTCACGACCGAGCCGACCGCCTCCTCGGTCTCCTGCAGCGCGCCTTCGTGCGGCATCTTCCCCGGCGGCGCCGCCGGCAGGGTCCAGCAGAACGCCGCCGCGACGAGGTACAGCACGGCGACGATCGCGATCAGGATGGTGGGGTTGGCGATCGTCACCACCAGCGGGCCGAGCACGGTGAAGCCGATCGCGAACGCCGCGTTCAGGGTGAGGGTGAAGATCCCGTTGGCCACCGTGAGCTGGCCGGGCGGCACGACGAGGGGGATCATGGAGAGCTCGGCGGGAGCGAAGAACGTCGTCGAGATCGAGACGGCCATGTTCAGGGCAAAGACGACCGCGATGTTCGTGTCGAGCAGGGCCAGCGCGATGAAGAAGACGGCGCGCAGGAGGTTCGTCACGACGAGCACGACCCGGCGGTCGAAGCGGTCCACGTAGACGCCGGCAAGGGCGCTGAAGATCACGGCCGGCGCGAGGAAGGTGAGGATCAGGAGGGCGACCGCGCTGTTGGAGCGCGTCAGGTCGCGGACCAGGATCGTCAGCCCGTAGAGGACCATGTTCCCGCCGACCTGGGTGGCCAGCTGCGACAGCCAGAGCAGCAGGAACGCCCGGTTGCGGAAGACCGCCGCGTCGCTCGCTTCGGGCGCCGGCGGCGACACCGTGCCGAGCCTCACGGCGTCCCGGCCTCGGGGCCCCGCGCCACGAAGGCGACGAGGCGGCGCTCGACCGCCCGTCGCTCGAGCAGGACGTGGCGATCGCAGGTGACGCAGCGAAGGCCGAGGTCGGCGCCGAGCCGGTCGATCACCCAGGTGCGGCCGCCGCAGGGGTGCGGGCGGCGCAGCTCCAGGCGGTCGCCGATCCGGAAGGGAACGGGCGGGGTCATGCGCAGGCGGAAGGCTGCATCGGCGCCGAGGGTAGCATCCGGGGCCGGGCCGTGGGGCTGCCCGTCGCTACGGACGGGGGACTCCCCGGACCGGGGCGAGCGAGCGGTCCGCCGCCGGTACTGCGACGCTGTCGAGGGGCGTCACCTCGACGGCCACGTCCTCGTAGCGGGCCTGGAGCTGGGCGACGAGGCCCCCGGTGCGCGTCAGCCCCCCCGTCAGCGCGGCCGAGTTCCCGATCGCGAGGACCTCGATCCGCGGCCCCAGCGCCGTGGTCTCGATGGCGAGATCCCCCGGAGGCCCGGTCGCGACCGTCCGGGCGACGACCCGCACCCCGGCCACCGCGATCGCCTCTGCGCCCGCGTTCCGGAGCTCGTTGACGAGCTCCGAGATCCCCTCCGCGGGCACGCCCCCGTACAGGATCACGCGGATGCCCGGCCCCGTCGCCGCGTCCTCGCCGGACCAGATCCGGACGCGCTGGAGGTCGCCGCGGAGCTGGCCCACCGACGTCTCGCCGCGGGCGTTGGCGGCCGTGATGGTGTCCAGCTGGCGCTCGATGTCGGCCACCTCGCCCCGAAGCAGGTCGTTGCGGGTGGTCAGGTTCGCGATGAGGAGCGTCAGGTCCTGCGACGACTGCGTCTCGAGGCCGGTGCCCGCCTGCTGCGCGCGCAGCTGCACCACGAGGAGGAGGCCCAGCAGAAGCGCGATGGCGGTGAGGACGACCTGGCTGCGCAACTGGCGCATCGATCAGGGCTCCGCCGCGGGGCTTGGCGCCGGGCTCGGCGCGGGGCTCGGCGCGGGCGGCCGGGCGTAGCGCAGCGTGACCGTGCCCGCGTACGCCGGGACGGTGACGTGGTCGGGCACGGCGAACGCGATGCGGATCCCGAACCGGTCGGCACGCGCCTGGACGAGCTCGATGAACCCGGGCTGCTTCACCAGGACGTCGTAGAGGTCGGTCGGCCCGATTGCCGCGACCTGGTACGGGGGCGCCAGGTACGCCGAGTTCACGAGCAGGCTGCCGCCGATGTCGACGAACGCCGTCGCCGGGACGACCCGCTCGCCGTTCACCGAGACGGCCTCGGCGCCGGCCAGCCAGAGCTCCTCCACCGCGAGCCGCAGGTCGTTCGCCCCGACGCGGTAGTCCGCGACGGCCTCGCCGGGCGCGACCGGCGCCTGCGAGTCCTCCAGCTGGAGGTAGATGCCGGGGCCCTCGAGCGCGACAAGCCCCGCGGCGGCGCGCGCGGCGCCCAGGGCCCTGTTGAGGTCGCCCACGAGGACGCTGCTGCCTGCGGCACCCTGCTCGGCCGCGGTGACCTTCGCCCGGAGCTCCAGGATGCGGTCCTTGAGCGACTCCTGCTGCGCCTGCAGCGCCACGACCGTCTCGACGAGCGGGGCGCGCTCCTGGGTCGTGTACCGGACACGCGGAGCCTCGCTGCGGGCCTGCGCGGTGATCAGGAAGCCGAGCGCGATCAGGGCGCCGAAGAGCGCGACCTGCCACGACTGGACCAGGCGCAGGCGGGCGAACAGCGCCGTCACGGCGCGCCTCCGTCCACCGGGCCCGCTCCCCCTGCTGCGTCCGCGCCGCCGGCGTCTCCCGCGCGACCCGTGTCGTGACCGGATCGTCGCCGACGGACGTAGGCGAGCGCCCCACCCACGACCAGGCCGCCAAGCGCGGCCACGACGAGCACGACCGGCGAGCTGCCCGGCGACGAGGCAGGCGCGGGCGACGCGGCGGGTGATCCCGCGGGTGTCGGCGAGCCGGCGGGCGATCCCGCAGGCACGGGCGACGCGGCTGGCGATCCCTGGCTCGACCCCTCCTCCCATCCCGGCGGGAGCTTGCCGGCCGGCGCCGGCTGCGGCCCGTAGCGGGTCGGCGGCTCCGCCCCGAGGTCCGCCAGCCAGCCGGCCTCGAACGCCGCGACGTCGACGCCCGTCGCCGCCGTGAACGCCTCGTCGTCGGTGACCCCGCCCGCGTAGCCCCGGATGAGGCGGACGAGGGCGGCCGTCCCCTTCTCCCGGACGAGGTAGTCCACGGCGGAGACGCTCTCGGCGTAGGCGAGGTCGGCGCGCTCCCAGGACGTCGGGAACTCGCCGCCGAGCGCCGTGAGCGGCATCAACCGCCCCTCGCCGACGGCAGCCTCGACCGTGGCCCGGTCCCCCGCGTCGAACCCCACGGAGAGGTAGACGGCGACGCCCTCGTCGAGCCAGCGCGGCGGGGAGTGGTACGGGTTGCGGACGGCGGTGTCGAAGACGAGGTGGGTCAGCTCGTGGGGGATGACCCGGCGAACCTCCGAGCCGCCCACGTCGCTCGGCGCGATCAGCGCGAACATGGTCCGGATGCTTGCCACGGCCGTCCCGACGACGTTCTCCCGCGTGTCGGGGCCGAGCGCATCGTAGAAGGCGGGTTCGTCCGCGTAGACGTAGAAGTCCACGAGATCGCGCTCGGTGACGCCCAGGAAGGTCGCGGCGTCCCGCACCCCGTTCTCCCCGATCTCGAGCGCCCGCCGCCCGAACGCGGCGGAACCCTCGTACCAGTGCAGTCGGACGAGGCTGCCCTCCAGCGTCTTCCAGGCGAACCGCGTGTCCGCGTAGAGGACGGTCACCGGCGGGCCGACGGCAGGCGCGACCGACCGATCGGCCGGGACCAGGCGCCAGCGGGCCGTGATCGAGGTGTTCGGAAACAGGTGGCCGCCGGCCGCGAGGGAAAGCCGGTGAACCTGCTCCCGGCGGCCGGCCAGGGTCAGCCCCGCGACCTGGACCACGACCGGGCCGATGGCGCCGGGATACTCGAGGAGCAGCTCGACCCGGGCGAGGTCGACCGGGCTGTCGAACGCCTGGGAGAAGACGATCTCCTCGCCGAAGGTCGACGTGGCCGTGGGCTGCTCGAAGGTGGGCGTGGCGGCGGACGCCGGCGCGGCGACCGCGAGCGCCAGCAGGAGCGCCGCCGCGAGCGCCCGTCCAGCGCGGCTCACGGGTTCGCCCAGGCCAGGCCCGCGAGCCGCAGGAATCCGAGCCCGTTCGAGCTCGCCCCCAGGAGCCCCTCGCGGGCCAGCGCGGCAGAGGAGTCGTAGCTCACCGGGATCGTCGGCACCTGGTCGCGGAGGATGGACTCGGCGGCGTCGTAGCCGGCGCGCGCCTTCACGGGGTCGTCGGTCCCGACGGCCTCCGCGATCGCCGCGTCGAAGGCGGCGTTCGACCAGCCGCCGTAGTTGTTGGCCTCGCCGCTGCCCAACAGGATCCCCAGGAAGTCGTTCGGCGACGGGTAGTCGGCGATCCACGAGCTGACCCAGATGTCCGGCGAGTCCTGGCTCCCGAGGCGCTCGATGAGGGTGGCGAAGTCGAGCGCCTCGTAGCGGACGGTGACCCCGAGGTTCTCCTCGAGCTGGGCGAGGATTGCCCGGTCGTAGCCGCTGCCGCCGACCAGGGTCACCGCGGGGAACGCGGCGGGGTCGGCGTAGCCCGCCTCGGCGAGAAGTCGGCGCGCCCCCGCCGGATCGTAGGCAGGCACGAACGACCGGTCGCTCCGACCGGGGATCCCGGGCGGCACCATGGAGGTCGCCGGCAGGGCCGCCGGGCCGTCGGCCAGCCTGACGATGCGGTCCCAGTTCACGGCCGACGCGAACGCCCGCCGCACGCGGGCGTCGTCGAACGGGGGTCGCCGCGTCTCGAAGCCGTAGTAGACCACCGCCAGGTCGGACCAGGTGCGCAGGCTTGCCCCGAGCTCCGGGTCGTAGGCGAGCCACGAGGCGTCGTACGCGGCGACCGGCGCCCAGTCCAGCTCGCCCGCGGCGAAGACGTCGACGGGGCTGCGCCCGCCGATGTCGGAGACGAGCGTGATCGCGCCGATCGCCGCCGGCCCGGCCCAGTAGCGAGGGTTGGCGCGCAGCGTCATGCCGTCGGGCGCGGTGGCGGCCAGCAGGTAGGCGCCCGAGCCCACGAACGTCGGGCCGGGCTCCAGGCCCGCGGGGTCGCCGCCGACCCGCGGCGGCACGACGGCGAGCGTCGGGCTCGCCGCGATCGCCGGGAAGTCACCGCCCGGGCGTGTCAGGCGCACCTCCACGGTCGACCCCGCGGCCGTGATCCCGACCGTGCCGGCGTCGGCGCGCCCGGCGGCGTAGTCGCGCGCACCCACGACGTCGAAGAGCAGCGAGGCGAGGGGCGACGGCGCCCGCGGGTCGATCACCCGCAGCCAGCTGCGCCGCACGTCGTCGGCGCCGAGCGGCGTCCCGTCGGAGAACTGGAGCCCGTCGCGCATCGTGAAGGCCACCGTCCGCCCGCCGTCGCGCAGCTCCCAGCGCTCCGCCAGGGCCGGGCGCGGGGTGCGGCTGGGGTCGAGGGCGGTGAGCCCCTCGAACAGCTGGGCGATGACGGCTGCGCTGTCGGCGTCGCCGGCGGCCGCCGGGTCCAGGGTGGCGGGCGCGCCCGCCAGGATCCGGGCGGACCGCTCGGCAACGACGCGCGGAGCGGCCACGAGGGCCATGGTGGCAACCACGCCGGCGAGGGCCGCGGCCAGCACCACCAGGCGTCGCCCCGGGCGCGGCGAGAGGCGCGGGCGGACGCGGGGAACCATGGCCGGAGTATAGGTCGGCCCCGGGGAGCGGCCGGGCGCCGGCGATGCGCGGCGCCGGACCGACGCGCGCGATGACGCGCCGGGCGCGTCACTCTCTGTCAGGGCGTCGCCATGCCCCCGCGATCGCGCTGGCGGCGGGCCTCGTAGAGGAGGATGGCGGCGGCCGCCGCCACGTTGAGCGAGTCCGCCCGCCCGAGCATCGGCAGGCGCACGCCCACGATGTCCTCGGCGAGCCACTCCGGGCCCAGGCCGGCCGCCTCGCTGCCGAGCGCGATGGCCACCGGTCCCCGCAGGTCGGCCTCGCGGTAGTCCAGGGCCGCCTGCACCCGGGCCGCGACGATCCGGACGGCGCGCTCGCGCAGCCACGGCACGAGGACGCGCGACGGGGCGATCCCGATCGGCAGGCTCAGCACTGTGCCCAGGCTGGCCCGGACCGCGTTCGGGTTCCAGGGGTCGGCCGCGGGCCGGGCGTGGGCCGCGACGAGGAGCGCCGTCGCGCCGGCGCCGTCCGCGCTCCTGGCGATCGCCCCGAGGTTCCCCGGCTTCTCGGCGTCCTCCACCACGACCAGGAGCGGCTCGCCCCGGGCCGCCATCAGCCTCTCGACGCTGGCGAGGTCGGTGGGCGGGGCGTCGACGACGGCGACGATCTCGCTGCCGCGCTCGCCGTAGGCGAGGCGGGACCACGCCGCGCCGGCCACCCCGACGAGGGGCACGCCGGCTGCGGCCAACCGGGCGACGACGGCCGCCGCCTCCGCCTGGCCGAGATCGGCGGCGACGAACGCCTCGCGGACCGTCAGGCCCGCCTCGATCGCCTGCAGCACCTCCCGTGGGCCGTCCACCAGGAGCCGGCCGGCGTCGGCGCGGCCCCGCCGCTCGCGCAGGGCGAGCGCCGCCCGGACGCGGGGGTTCGCCGCGCTGGTGATCACGGTGGACCCCGGATCGTTGGCCGTCATCGTCCGGCAGATCCGGGGGCGGAGGTCACGAGAACCGCCCAGCCGGCCGCCAGGCGGGCGCCGCTCTCCGCGACCAGGGCGAGGTCGAGGAGGCGCGGCAGGCCGGCTGCCGGCCCCAGCGCGGCACCGACCGCCTCGGCGAGGAGGCCGGGCGGCATCCCCGTCGCGTGCGCGGTGCAGGCGACGAACCAGTGGTGCGGATCGAGCAGGGGCCGGATCGACTCGAGGAGTGGCTGGAGGCCCTCGGCGAGGTGCCACGCTCCCCCACCCGGGCCGTGGCCGTACGTCGGCGGATCCAGGACGACGCCGTCGTAGTGGTGGGCGCGCCGCGTCTCGCGGGCCACGAAGCGCGCCGCGTCCTCGACCAGCCAGCGGACCGGGCGATCGGCCAGGCCGGCCACGGCGGCGTTCTGACGGGCCCAGGCAACCGCGGGTCGCGAGGCGTCCACGTGGACGACCCGGGCTCCGGCGCGGGCGACGGCGAGGCTCACGAGGCCCGTGTAGGCGAACAGGTTCAGCACCACGGCAGGTCGTCCGCTGGCTTCGGCGACCACGGCCGCTTGGCCCGCGGCCCAGGCGGCGACCGCCGCGTGCTCGGGGAAGAGGCCGACCTGCCCGGCCGGCGTCGGCCGCAGCTCCATCGTCACCTCATCGATCGTGACGGTCCAGCGCTCCGGCAACGCCCCGGTAGGAACCCAGCCGCCGCCACGGACACCGACGCCGCGCTCGTACCGCGCGACGGCCGCGCCCCAGGCCGCGGGCCGACGCCGGGGCATGCCGTCCGCGGCCGGGGCCGGCCGGTCGAGCACGAACGCCCCGAACCGCTCCAGCCGCCGGCCGTCGCCGGCATCGAGCAGCGCGTAGTCGTCGCCGCGATGGTCCACGCGGTGATCCTAGCGGTACGATGGCGCCGTGGCCGCGCGGATCGATCTCAACGCCGACGTGGGCGAGAGCCTGGGGCCGTGGCCCATGGGCGCCGACGCCGCGCTCCTCCCCCTCGTGACGTCAGCGAACGTCGCCTGCGGGTTCCACGCGGGCGACCCCCTCACGATGCGTCGCACGGTCCGGCTCGCGCTCGACGCCGGCGTCGCCGTCGGTGCCCATCCGGGCTACCCCGACCTGGTGGGGTTCGGGCGCCGGGCGATGGCGATGGCGCCCGCCGACCTCGAGGCAGCCGTCCTCTACCAGGTCGCCGCGCTTGCCGGGATCGTCCGCGCGGAAGGCGGCCGGCTCGCCCACGTGAAGCCCCACGGGGCCCTGTACCACCATGTCGCGGCCGATCCGGCCGCCGCGACGGCCGTCGCCACCGCGGTCGCCCGCTTCGATCCCGACCTCCGCCTGGTGACATCGCCGGGGGCGGCCATCATCGCCGCCGCGTCGGACCTCGGCCTCCGGTGCATCGTCGAGGCCTTCGCAGACCGCGGCTACGAGCCGGACGGGCGCCTCCGGGCGCGCGGCCTGCCCGGCGGCCTCCACGGCGACCCGGCCGTGGCCGCCGCGCAGGCCGTCGCGATCGCGCGCGACGGGCAGGTGACCACGAGCGACGGCTCGCTGCTCGCCCTCCGGGCCGACACTCTCTGCATCCACGGCGACACGCCCGGCGCCGTCGCGATGGCCACCGCGGTCCGCCGCGCCCTCGCAGAAGCCGGCATCGAGGTGCGGGCCCCGGATGCCTGACCCCGCCGCCCGGCGGCGAGGACCGCGCGTGGACCGGATGGGCGACGCCGCCCTGCTCCTGTCGCTCGGCGATTCCCTCGACCTGGAGGTGAACGCCTGGGCCCACCGCGTGACCGCCGCGCTGGCGATCCGCCGCGCCTCCGTCCCGGGCCTCGGGGCAGCGGTGCCGGGCCACGCCGGCGTGCTCGCGTCGTTCGACCCCGACGCCTGCGCCGAGGAGACGCTGCGGTCGATCCTCGTGACCGTCGCGGACGAGACGGCCGAGCCTCGCGACGCCAGCGAGGGGCGCCTCCACGAGATCGGGGTGAGCTACGGGGGCGCCGACGGCCCCGACCTGCCGGAGGTGGCGTCGCGGACGGGGCTCTCCGAGGCCGAGGTCGTCCGGCTCCACGCCGGCGTCGACTACCGGGTCCTCGTGCTCGGCTTCGTGCCCGGCTTTCCCTACCTCGGGACCGTGCCGGAGCGCCTCGATCTCCCCCGGCGTGCCACGCCGCGGGTGCGGGTGCCGGCGGGCAGCGTCGCCATCGCCGGCCGCCAGTGCGGCATCTACCCGTTCGCCACGCCCGGCGGGTGGCACCTCCTCGGGCACACGGAGGCGCCCCTCTGGGATCCCGCGCCGCGACCCGCCCGCGCTCCTCGCGCCCGGCGACCGCGTCCGCTTCGTGCCGGGCTGAGCCGTGCTCGAGGTCGTCGATCCGGGCCTCCTGCTCACGCTCCAGGATCGCGGGCGGCCGGGGTTTGCCCACCTGGGGATTCCCCCGTCGGGGGCCTGCGACCCGTGGGGCCTCGCGGTTGCCAACCTCCTCGCCGGGGGCCCGCCGGACGGCGTCGCCGCCGAGGTCACCCTGGGCGGGGCGGAGCTCCGCGCCGTCGAGACGTGCGCGGTCTCCCTTGCCGGGGCGGACCTGGGCGCCGAGCGCGACGACGGACACGCCTTGCGGCCCGGAGCCGTCCACCGCCTGCCGGCCGGGTCGCGGATCCGGTTCGCGGGGTCGTCCACCGGGATGCGCGCCTACCTCGGGCTCGCCGGCGGCATCGCGGCGTCGTTCGTCCTCGGATCGGCCTCGACGTGCGTCCAGGGCGCGCTCGGCGGCATCGACGGGCGTGCGCTCCGCCCCGGGGACCTCCTGGCCCCGCGTGCGCCCCGGCGACCTCGGTGCCGTGGGCCGCGCCTGGCCGGCCGGCGCGGCGCCCCATCCCGCGACTCGCTCGGACCCCGTGCGCTTCGTGCCCGGGCCGGACCTCCGCCACCTGCCGGCGGGCACGGCCGACGCGCTCGCCGGGGTCGCCTGGCGGGTCGGGCGGGCGAGCGACCGGATGGGCCTGCGCCTCGAGGGCCCGGCGCTGGCCGCGGGGAGCGAGATCCTCTCGCACCCGCTCGTCCCCGGAGCGATCCAGCTGCCGGGCGACGGCCGTCCCCTCGTCATCCTCGTGGACGGCCCGACGATCGGCGGCTACCCCGTGGTCGGCGTCGTCCCGCGCGCCGAGCTGCCCCGCCTCGGCCAGCTCCGCCCCGGCGACCCGCTGCCGCTCGCCCCGCAGGACGCGGTCGACGCGCGCGCCGCCTGGCGCGAGCAGCAGCGGGCCCTGCTGGCCGCCGCGGACGCCGCGCACGCCGACGCTGTCTGGCACCGCCTCCTGGAGAACGCCGGCGGCTGACCCGCCATCAGGACGGGTCCTGCGGCCCTTGCCCGCGGCGGCGCGGGGCGCCCATCGTCAAGGCATCCGGCAGACGCGCCGTCGCAGCGGCGAGCCGTCGCGTCCGCGGCCGGTCGCGGGAGGCGGGCGCGTGCGGGTCACGTTCGTCAAGCCGACGATGGGGCGCCTCGCCGACGGCGCACCGTTCGTCGACGACGCCCGGATGGAGCCGCTCCAGCTCGGGGTCCTGGCCGGCCTCACGCCGCCCGGCGTCGACGTCGAGCTGCTCGACGACCGGGTCGACCGCATCGACTACGACGAGCCGACCGACCTCGTGGCGATCACCGTGGAGGCGTTCACGGCGCGGCGGGCGTACGAGATCTCCGCCGAGTTCCGGGCCCGCGGCGTCCCGGTCGTGATGGGCGGCATGCACGCGACGCTGATCCCCGACGAGGTCGCCGAGCACGCCGACGCCGTCTTCACGGGCGACGCCGAGACGGCTGGGCGCAGGTCGTCGCCGACGCCCACGACGGGCGGCTGCGCCCCCGGTACGACGGACCCGTCGGGATCCCGCAAACCGGCGTGCTCCCCCGGCGCGACCTCTTCGCCGGCAAGGGCTACCTGCCGCTCACCCTCCTCCAGTTCGGCCGCGGCTGTCGCTACCGCTGCGAGTTCTGCGCGGTCGGCGCGTACTTCGACCATCACGAGCACACGCGGCCGGTGGCCGAGGTGGTGGCCGAGATCCGGGCCCAGCCACGACGCAACCTCTTCTTCGTCGACGACAACCTCATCGCCGATCCCGAGGCGGCCAAGGAGCTCCTCCGCGCGCTGGTCCCGCTGCGGATCCGCTGGGTCTCCCAGGCGAGCATCGACCAGGTCCGCGACCCCGAGCTCATGCGGCTGTTCGTGGAGAGCGGCTGCCTGGGGAACGTCATCGGGTTCGAGAGCCTGGACCCCGAGAACCTTCGCCAGATGCGCAAGGGCCCGAACCTGGCCGGCTTCGACCGGTACGCCGGCGCGGTGGCGACCCTGCGCGGCCACGGGCTCCAGACGTGGGCGGCCTTCGCCCTCGGCTACGACCACGACACGCCGGAATCGATCCGGGCCACGGCCGAGTGGGCGATCGACAACCGCTTCACGTTCGCGGCCTTCAACGTCCTCATGCCCTACCCGTCGACGCCGCTCTACGAGCGGCTGAAGGCCGAGGGCCGGCTCCTGTACGACGGCCGCTGGTGGCTCCACCCCGACTACCGCTTCAACGGCGCCGCCTTCCGGCCGGCCCGCATGACGGCCGACGAGCTGACCGAGGCGACCTGGGCGTGCCGCCGCCGGTGGAGCAGCCCGGCCTCGATCGTGCGGCGGGCGCTCGACCGCCGGACGAACATGGGCTCGCCCTTCCGTTTCGCGCTCTACTGCGCCTACAACCCGCTCTACCGCCGGGAGGCGCTCAAGCGCCAGGGCCTGCGCCTGGGGCTCCGATGAGCGCAAGGACGAGCGCCGGCGCCGGACGCGCTTCGAGGTCCGCCTGGCCACCCCGGCCGACGAGCCCGAGATCCGGGCCCTCGTCGGCGCGACCGCGATGCCGGGAGCGGTGGCGGTCCGCTTCGCCCGCGAGCCCGACTACTTCCTCGGCACCTCGATCATGGGCGATCCCTGCGACGTGGTCGTCGTCCGCGAGCGCCTGACGGGGCGGCTCGCGGGGATCGGCTGCCGGGCCGAGCGCCGGGCGTTCGTGAACGGCCGGGAGGAGCGGATCGGCTACATCGGCCAGATCCGCGCCGCGGACGGCTACCGCGGTCGGTGGCTCGTCCAGCGGGCGATGGCCTGGCTGCGGGCGAGCGGGCACGCCGACCTCCTCTACTGCGGGGTCGTCGCCCGGGAGAACCCGCGGGCCCGCGAGCTGCTGGTCGGGCGCCGCGCTCCCGGCGCGCCGGTGCGCAGCGCGACTCGCCGGGCTGACCACCTGCGCGATCCTTCTCCGTCCCCGCCGCCCGCCGCGGATCGCCCGGCGTCGAGGTCGAGCCGGGCTCGACCGGGAGCATCCCCGAGATCGTCGCATTCCTGCGGGAGGTGGGATCGCGACGCCAGCTCTTCCCCGCCTACACGGTCGAGGACTTCACCGGCGGCCGGACCCTCCGGGGCCTGGCCCCGGAGGACGTGGCCGTGGCCCGGCGGGGCGGGAGGATCGTGGGGGTCATGGCCGCCTGGGACCAGTCCGCCTACAAGCAGGACGTCGTGGCCTCGTACGGCCCGCGCTGCGCCGGCTCCGTCCCGCGTACGACGTGCTCGCCCGGGTGCTCGGCGCGCGGCCGCTCACGCGACCCGGCGCGACGATCCCCCTCTCCTTCGCGGCCTGCACGGCCGTCGACGGCGATGACCCGGCCGTGCTGCGCGGGCTCCTCGCTGCCTGCGCCGAACGGGCGCGCGGGCGCGGCAAGGCGTTCCTGATGCTGGGCCTTGCCGACGGCGACCCGCTGCTCCCCGTCGGCGCGACGCTGGCTCCACGTGACCTACCGCAGCGACCTGTTCACCCTCGCCTGGGACGGAGCGCACGTGCCGGTGCCGGACGGGCGGATCCCCTACATCGAGATCGCCACGCTCTGATCCACCCGGCGGGCCGCCGCCAGGGTGCGCGGGAGGACCAGCGCATGACCGACCGTCGGTTCGGCTCCTGGGAGGCGACCTCGCTGATGGTCGGCGCCGGGGTGGGCGCGGGGATCATGGCAGTCCCCTACCTCGCCGAGCGCGTCGGGCTCGTCGGGCTCGCCGTGATCCTGCCCGTGGCGTGGGCGGCGAGCGCCCTCGTCCACCTGATGCTCGCCGAGGTCCTCTTCCGGACCGGGCGCGACCTCCAGGTCGTGGAGCTCATGCGCTCTACGTCCTCCGCGGCCGGGCCGGCCGCTGGATCCTGTGGGCGGTCTTCGCGCTCCTCAGCGTGGCCTTCCTGGCGAACCTCGCGGCGTACGTGTCGGGCGCGGGCGAGATCGTGGCCGACCTGGCGGAGATCGACCGAAGGGCCGCCGAGCTCGCCGTCTACGCGGTCTCGGCCGGCGTCGTCTTCTTCGGGCTGCGGGCGGTGGGCGTCGCGGAGCGCTTCGGCGCCCTCGCCCTCGTCGGCCTGCTCGCCGCGATCGTCGTCGGGACGGCCGGGATCCCGCTCGAGCCGGTCGCGGGCCCCTCGGGCACGCCGAGCGAGTGGCTCGCCCTCTACGGCATGGTCATGTACGCCTACTGGACCTTCTACAGCGTGCCCCAGGTGGTGGCCGGGATGGGCCCCGACCACCGGGGCGCGGTCCGGGCGATCCTGCTGGGGCTGGCCATCAACGGCGTCCTCACCGCCGTCGTCGCCGTCGTCGCCCTCGGCGTCTCGATCGAGGTCACCGAGGTGGCGATCATCGGGATCGCCGATCGCCTCGGCGACTGGGCGGGGGTCGTGGGCTCGCTCTTCATCGTGGCCGCGCTCGTGACGAGCTACTGGTCGGTCTCCCTGGCGCTGGCCGACATCCTCCGCGAGCGAACGGCCATTCCCGTCCGGCTCGCCTGGCTGCTCGCGACGCTGCCTTCGCTCCTCGTCCTGTGGCTCGGCGCCTGGCAGTTCCTGGAGTGGCTGCGCCTCGCCGGCGGCGCCACGGCGATCGTGGTCGCCCTCATCACGATCCCGATGTACCGCGCTGCGCAGCGCATCGGCGCCGTCGCCGTCCCCGACTGGACGCTGGGCCGCTGGGGCAGCCCCGCGATCCTGGCGCTGGCTCTCCTCGCGATGATCCTGATGGCGGCGGGGTCGCTCCTGTCGGTGTGAGACCGTGCCCCGCGGGCGCGAACCGAAGGCGCCCCCGCCCCGCGCTCAGGCGGGCGACGGTGCGGCCAGGCTCTCGACCACGACGTTCGTCGGCTTCGCCGGGTCGTACCGCACGTTGACCTCGATCCCCGGCACGAAGGCGCCCACCTCGGTCGAGGGCACCTCGCCGGTGGCGTGCGCCGTGAACGGGGCCCCGCCGTCGCGATGCACCTCCAGGTCGAAGGCGAGCTGCTTGCGGGTGATCCCATCGGTCCTGCGCGCGGTCAGGCCGGTCCGCCAGACCTTGAGGACCGTCGCGTGCGCGGGCCGCCCGCTCGCGAGGAGCCGCCGCTCGCGCTGCAGCGGCCGCGCGACGAGCCACCCCGCCGCCGCCATGACGCTCCCGAACGAGGAGAGGATCGAGAGCAGGATCGCGCGGTCGCCGCCGCCGATCTTGAGCGGCCACTCGGCGCCGCTGGTCCAGCCGAGGGCATGGCCCACCCAGTACCCGATCCACGCGCCGACGACGCCCACGACGATCGCCAGCACCACGATGACCCACGCCCTCATGACAGTCCTCTCCGGGACGCTTCCGCGGGTCGGTCTCGCCAGTGGCTCGGCGCGGTCCCGGCGGCTCGGATGTGGGCCGCGCGTCATCGCCCCCCGTGGCGTACGCACGATGCGCACGATGTCGACCCCTGGGTAGGTGCATCGGTCACGAACCGGGCGCGGGCGGCGATGTTCACCGCGGATCCGACGAAGCCCTCGGCCGTCTCGACCGTCTCGCTGGCGTGGACCCCGACGCCGACGCGGTCAGGGTCGGCGCATCGGTCGCGGCGATCGTCACGAGCGAATCCCGGGGCGGCGTGGGCGTGCCGGTCGGGGGACCGGGCACGGCCATGATGGGCCATCCCCCGTGCGCGTGCCTCGCCGGAGCGCCTCCCGTGCCCCGGCGGCGCGAGAGCCCGCGTCAGACGCCCGGCGTCGGCGTCGGCTCGAGGCCCGGCGTCGGCTCGGGCACGGGCGTCGGGCCCACCGAGAACGTCGGGGTGGGCGTCGGGGTGGGGGTCGGCAGCGCCAGCGAGCCCAGGGGCACGAAGAGCGTCGGGCTCTCGTGCGACATGATGAACCCCGAGGAGTGCATCCAGTAGACGAGGGTCAGGGAGCCCAGCTGCTTCGCCGGGACGATCGACGTGACCCATCCCTCAACGGTCTCGCCCGCCACGAGATCGCCGGACCCGAGGGCCGGTGACCGCTCCTCCCACATCACGATGGGCTGCTTCCAGTCCGTGCCCGTGGCGTCCCGGAACGTGAACGTGCGATCGTTGTAGCTGGTCTTCTTCAGGGCCTTGACCCGCACGTAGGCCGTGACATAGACCGACCCCGCCTCCGGCGTGGCCCGGCCGCCGCCGGCCCACCGCTCGGCGCGCGACACGACCTGGTACTGGAGGTTCTCGAGCCGGGCCGTGTGGCCCAGCCGGCCGAGGGCGCCGAAGTTGCCGCACCAGCGGTTCGAGCCGCGCCGGAGCACGAGCGCAACGCCCGCCCCGGCGTTCCACGTGGCGCGGACCTGCCTGACCCGGGCCGAGGTGACGGCCAGGGTCCGCGTGATCGCCCCCGTCGAGCTCGACGTCACCGACGGGAGGGTGAACAGGGCCGGCCCGAGGGCGGAGAAGATCCACCCGCAGCTGCCCTTGTAGACGGTCACCCCGAACGTCGCACTCGAGCGCATCTTGGTCGCCCGAATGCGGAGCATGCCGCTGCCGGTGTCGTAGACCGTGAGCGTCGAGCTGTCGGTCAGCTGGGTCCCGACCCGCGTCTGCCACGCCTGGACGACCGTCGCGGCGGAGGTGTCCGTGGTCTCCATCAGCATCGTTGCCGTCAGCAGCACGGCCGCTGCCGCGACCGTGAACCACCGGCCAGTCATGCGCCGGGCGGCCGGCCCGCCCCGACGGCGCGTCTCACCGAACATCAGCCACGCCTCTCCGGGACGCGTCGGGCGGGTCGGTCTCGCCAGTGGCTCGGCGCGGCCCCGGCGACCAGGGTGTGGGCCGCGCGTCATCGCCTCCCGCGGATGGTCGAGGGGTACTCCCGGCGACCCCCCGTTGTCCAGTGCGGTTCGACTCTTCCGGTGCCAGCTGGCACACCGCGCGCGGAGTTCGTCCGCCGCTCGCCGGCTGTGACGCAAGCAGCATGTGACATTCGTCACATGCAACGGTCCCTTGCGCCTCTGTCCCCGTCCCGCTCGCGCGCGCCTACTTGGGGCGAACCGTGAGATCGAGCCAGGGACGCGATGCGCCTGCGAGGAGGCTCGTCCGGGGATCCGCAGCCCGGCAGGGAGGGCAGCGCGATGGCCGTCATCGAGACCGAGAAGCTCACCAAGTTCTACGGACCCCACCGCGGGATCGTCGACGTGGACCTCGCCGTCGAGCAGGGCGAGATCTACGGCTTCCTCGGGCCCAACGGCGCCGGCAAGACGACGACGATCCGGCTCCTTCTCGACCTCCTCCGCCCCACCTCCGGGCGGGCCCTCGTCTTCGGGATCGAGCCGAGCGTCGACCCGGTGGCCATCCACCGGCGGATCGGGTACCTCCCCGGCGAGTTCGCGCTCTTCGACCGGCTCACCGGCGGCCAGACGATCGACTACTTCGCGAACCTCCGCGGCGGCGTCGACCGGCTCTACCAGGCCGACCTCGTCGCCCGCTTCGACCTCGACCCGTCGCGGCGCTTCAAGGAGTACTCGAAGGGCAACAAGCAGAAGGTGGGCCTGGTCATCGCCCTCCAGCACCGGCCCGACCTGCTCGTCCTCGACGAGCCGACGTCCGGGCTCGACCCGCTCGTGCAGCAGACGTTCTTCGAGCTGCTTCGCGACACCGTCGCGGAGGGCCGCACCGCCTTCCTCTCGTCGCACATCCTCGGCGAGGTCGAGAAGACGTGCGACCGGGTCGCCATCATCCGCGACGGCCGGATCGTCACCGTCGACCGGGTCGAGGCGCTCCGCGACCTGGCCCACCACCAGGTCGAGATCCGGTTCGCAACGCCCGTCGCCGCCGCGGAGTTCACCTCGATCCCGGGCGTCACCGACGTCGTCGCAACCGACCACGGGCTCCAGATGCGGGTGACCGGCTCCATGGCGCCCGTCGTCCGGGCCGCGGCCCGCCTGGACCTCGTCGACTTCGAGAGCCGGGAGCCGAGCCTCGAGCAGACCTTCCTCGCCCAGTACGGCCGCGAGGCCGTCGAGGTGGCCAACCATGGCCGCTGAGACCCGGGGCCTGGCGGTGATCGCCCCCGCTCCCCACGTTCCAATCGCCAGCCGCGTCTACGGCCTGGGCAGCGTCTTCGGCAAGACGCTGCGTGACGCGCGCGTCGGCGCGCTCGTCGTGGTGGCGCTCCTGGGCACCATCGTCGTCGTGGGCGGCGCGACGATGGCCACGACGTACGGGACGCCCGAGACCAGGCTGGAGCTGGCCATGCTGTCGCAGAGCATGCCGCCCATCCTGACGGGCCTCTACGGCAACCCCGTCAACGTGGACACGCTCGGCGGCTTCCTCTCGTGGCACTACGGTGCCTACTTCGCGCTGCTCGCCGGGCTCTGGTCGATCCTCGCCCTTTCCTCGACCCTCGCCGGCGAGGCGCGTCGCGGGAGCCTCGACTTCACGGTCGCGACGCCCCGCGCCCGCCGGTCCATCGCCCTCGAGAAGGTGGCCGGCCACGTCGCGGCCCTCGCCATCGCGATGGCGATCCTCGCCGTCGCCACCTGGGCGACCGGCGCCGCCTTCGGTCGGATGCCCGGCGACTCGATCGCGCCGGAGGCGGCGATCGCGTTCGCGGTCGGGCTGGGGCTGAAGGCGCTGATCGCCGGCGCGATCGCGTTCGCCCTGGCGCCTCTCCTGGGGCGCGGTGCCGCGGCCGGCCTCGCCGGGGCGTTCATGCTCGCGAGCTACGTCATCCAGAGCTACCGGTCCGTGGTGCCGGCGTTCGACGCGGCCGCCGGCGCCAGCTGGTTCTCGTGGAGCGCGGGCCACCTGCCGCTGGCCGGCCAGACCGACTGGCCGGCGGTCGCCCTCATCGCCCTCGTCTCCGCCGCCCTGCTCGCCCTGGGCATCGAGGCGTTCGCGCGCAGGGATGTCGGGGTCACGATCGCGGTCCCGGCGCCCTCCATGCCCCGTGCGCTCCTCGGCGTGCGGGGGCCGCTCGGCCGCTCGTTCGGCGACCTCCTGCCGACCGCCCTCTGGCCTGGGGAATCGGCCTCGGGCATCTACGGCCTGGTCATGGCCGCCAGCTCGCGGGCGATGGCAGACGCAATCACGTCCTCCGAGGGCCTTGCCGCGACCGTCAGGGCCATGGTTCCCGGGATCGACATGACGACCACGGCCGGGTATCTCCAGCTCGCCTTCGCGGAGATCGGGTTCATCCTCGTCGGGCTCGCCGCGGCCACGCTCGTCGCCAGCCGCTCCTCCGACGAGACGCTGGGCCGCCTGGAGCTCCAGCTCGCGACGCCGCTCACCAGGGCGCGGTGGGCGGTCGCGAGCACCGTGGCCGCCTGGCTGGCGATCGCCGTGTTCACCGTCCTGCTCGGCGCAGCGATCGCCGTCGGCGTCGCGGCGGTCGGCGAGGACCCCGTCGCGCCGGCCCTGGGCACGCTCGTCCTTGCGCTGTACGGCGCCGCCCTCGTGGGCATCGGCGTGGCCGTCGCCGGGGTGACCCGTCCGTCGCTCGCCGCGCCGGTCGCGGTGGCCTTCGCGATCGGTACGTTCCTCGTCGACCTCCTTGCGCCCGCCCTCCGCCTGCCAGACTGGGTCGAGCAGCTCGCGCTCACGGCCCATCTCGGGGAGCCGATGGTCGGCGCCTGGGATCCGGTCGGGGTTACGGCCTGCGTCGCGATCGCGATCGGCGGGCTCGTCATCGGCGCCTGGGGGATGGCCCGGCGCGACATCGGCGGATGAAGGAGGAGCACGCCGTGGAGGATCGACCGGGAGGCGCGCGGCGCTGGCTGCTCCTCGTCTACCGGATCAAGGCCGAGTCGTCCGGCCGCCGGACCTACGTCTGGCGGCAGTTGCGCCAGCTCGGCGCCGTCTACCTCCAGCAGGCGGCCGCGGTCCTGCCCGACCGGCCCGAGCTGAGGGCCGAGCTCGACCGGCTCGGCCAGCGGATCCGGAGCGGCGGCGGCGAGGCGTCCCTCCTCGAGACCGTCTCGCCGAGCGGGAGCTGGGAGGCGGAGCTCGTCGCCCGCTTCAACGCCGCGCGCGACGCCGAGTACGAGGAGGTCGTCGACAGCGTCGAGCGCTTCGAGGACGAGATCCGCCGCGAGTCGCGCAAGAAGCGGTTCCGGTTCGCCGAGCTCGAGGAGAGCGAGACCGACTGGGAGAAGCTCCAGCGCTGGTTCGCCCGCCTCGTCGAGCGCGACTTCTTTGGCGCCCCGGGTCGGGCTGGCGTCGAGGAGGCCCTGGCCCGCGGGCGCGTCCTCCTCGACGACTTCACGCGGGAGGTCTACCGGCTCGAGGGGCTCGGCCCCGAGGCGACCCCCGGTCGCAGCGGACGCTGACTCACCAGGCGTCGGGCCCGCCGTCAACGCGGACGAGCGCCGACCCGAAGCATCACGGCACGCGAGGGTCGGAGGCTCAGGAGGACCCTCGGTTCCACCGGCGCGGAGTCGGCCGGGAGGAACTCGCGGGAGCGAAGGAAGAGCGCGAGGCCAATGACCGCGATCATCCAGGCGAGGTGCTCCCCGAGGCAGGTTCGGCGGCCGATGCCGAACGGGGCACAGGCGCCCTTCGGGAGCGACTCGCTGGGGGCGTCCCGCCACCGGTCCGGCCGGAACGCATCCGGGTCCGGGAACCGAGCCGCGTCCCGATGCATGACCAACTGACTGAGCAGGAAGACGGTGCCCCGCCGCACCGCGATCCCGGCGACCGTGCAATCACGCGTCGCCTCGCGCCCGGTGCTGTAGAGGAGCGGGTAGAGGCGCAGAGTCTCGCGGAGGACGTCTCCCACGGCGGCCAGGCGGGGAAGGTCAGCGGCCGTCGGATCACGGTCGCCGAGCACCGCGTCCACCTCCATCGCGACCTGCCGCGCGACCTCGGGATGACGGGCGAGCAGGTGGAGTGCCCAGGTCAGGAGGATTCCGGGGTTCTCGCGACTATCGACGAGCAGCGTCACCAAGTTGTCGCGCACGAGGCGATCGGTGAGCCAGGGGAGCTCCGGTTCCCGCGAGATCAGCTCGCCGAGGAGGTCAGGACCGCCCAGCGGACGCTGACGACGGGCGTCCATCAGGCGGTAGACCAGCTCATCGATCGACCCGACCGCCAACCGCCGCCGCCGGGCGCGGCGCGTCGGCAGCCAGTCGGGCACGAGGAACAGGCGGAGCGAGTCCACCCGCTCCTGGAAGTCCGCGTCCGTCACCGCGAGGGCGCGTGCCACCCGTTCGACGTCGGCGTCAGCAACGTCTGCCCCGAAGATGAGGCGTCCGCCAATTCGCTGCGACAGCCGCATCGTCTCGTCGAGCGTGTCGATCACGCTGCCCGGCGCCCAGCGCGCGATGGTCGCCGTCGTCTCCCCGACGATCACCGCAACATGCGCCGCGGAGCGCTCCGGGCCGAAGAACGGCTCCAGGACGGCCCGCTGGCGCGACCAGCTCTCGCCCTCGGCCGTGAAGACCGAGTCGCCGATGACGGAGCGAGCCACGCGGCGAATGACCGGTGCCTTGCGGAACGACGCCGCCTCGCGCACGAGCACGTCCTCCACGGCCTCCGCGCTCGTGAGCAGGAGGACGCGGATCGGCCCGAAGCGCAGGCGCACGGCAGCGCCATGCTCGGCCGACCATCGGCGGAACGTCCCCAGGGGGTCGGCGGCGTGGGCGGGCTGATGGCCGAGCAGCCAGTCCCCAGCCGGCGGCGCCGGGATCGTTGACGGGGCGCGTGCGGCCTCCCGATCCGGCGGGTCGACTCGTCGGGGTGCTGTCATTCGGATGCACCCTCCTCGGACGCGGTCAGCCCGGACGATGCAGCGCCCTGGGGCTGGCTGGCCAGGGCCCACGTGCTCGGCCGCGCCGGCGCACGCCCTCGGCAGGCCGTTTGCCTCTCGCCAGCTGCCCGGCCGCGCCGTACGGTGACCGATCGCACAGGGCGTGGACGCCGGCTGCGTCCGGGACGGGCACACCGAACTGGACGACCGGGTCTCGTTCGGCCTGCGCGACGTCGCGTCCCACGAAGACGGTCGGCGAAGAGGTGAGCTCGATGAAGTCGATGGCGATCGTGGCGGCCGTGATCGCGTGCCTGGCTGCGGCGTTGGTGGCTCCGCCGGTCGAGGCGGCGACGATCGGGACCGCTCGGATCGGATCCGCCTACGGCGAGGCCAAACTCGTCGTCGGGACCTCGACACGCCTGAGCATCGCCGCGAAGAACCTGGGCACCAGGACCGCCTACACGGTCTCGCTCCGGCGCGGCAGCTGCTCGACGGTGGGCGCCCTGGTCGTCTCGAAGCGCCTCACCACGTCGAGCTACGGCAGGATCACCACGTCCTTCGCCCTCACGGCCAGCCAGGCCCGGCTCGTCAAGCTGCCGATGTCGATCCGGGTGGGCACGCGTTGCGGAAGCTTCAAGGCACCGGTCGTCCCGCCGCCGCCGCTCGAGCTCCGGGCCGCCGTCGACGCCGGCAAGGTGGCCGTCAGCGGACGAGGGATCAACCTGCAGCGGCTCGAGGTCACCCTGACGTCGCGCGTCGCCGCGGAGCTCCGCCTGGTCATCGAGCCGGCGACGGTCTTCCGGCCGGGCGCCGCCGAGACCCAGCCGATGGCAACCCTCGCGTCGCAGGTCGTCACCCTCGCCGCCATGGAGAGCAGGACGCTCACCCTGGACGTCGCCTGCGCCTCGATGCACCTCGACCAGCCCGGCTCCAGCGACCAGTTCGCGCTGGAGGCCGCGACGAGCTCGAGCGCCCTCGTGGCGCTCCTGAAGGTTCCCGACTTCTCCAGCCAGACGTTCCGCGTCCGGCAGTTCGCGATCTGGACGATCACCGACAACCCGCCCGGGGGCGGCTACGTCCACCTGGGGACGTTCGGGTTCGGATCCGGGCCGAGCGGCGCCGAGCTCATCCTCATCCGGAACCTGTTCGTGAAGGCCGGGCTCGACCCGGCCGCGTACCTGGCACTGGCCGCTCTGCCCCCGGCCCCCACCCCCACCCCGACCCCGCCACCCGGGGCCCCGACGCCGACGCCGCTCCCCAGCTCCACCCGCGCCAACCCCATCCCGCTCGGCCAGGCGGGCCGCGCGGGTGACTGGGCGATCACCGTCACCGCCGTCTACCCGGACGCCTGGTCGATGATCCAGGCCGCGAACATGTTCAATGACCCTCCCGCCCAAGGGAAGCAGTTCTACATGGTCGCCGTGTCGGCGACGTACCTCGGCACGACCGCGGCGCGCCTCGACGCCGGGCTGGGGATGCGGGGGATCGGCGCGAGCAACGTCGCGTACACCACCTTCGGCAACTCGTGCGGGGTCCTGCCCGACCCGAACCTGTACACCCACGATCCCGAGGTCTTCACCGGAGGAGTCGTGAGCGGGAACGCCGCGTGCTGGGAGATCAGCGCCGCGGACGCGTCGAGCCTCGTGATGTACTTCCAGCCGTTCCCCTCGGGCGCCACCGGCTGGTTCGCCCTTCGCTGACGGCGACGGATCGAGGCGCGGCTCGGCGTGACGGAGGCCGGACCCGGCCCGCCTCGCTCTTCACAACCGGATGTCGACGAAGGGACGTCCGGCTCTGGCGCGCCGCGCGAGACCGTCACAAGGATCAACCGGGCAGGCGGTGAGCGACGCCCGACGCCCGAGGGAGGTGCGGCACCATGACGACGACAGTCGTGAGGACCGGCAACGGCCAGCTGCGGGGCAGCCTCGCCAGGGGCGTGCACCGCTTCCTTGGCGTCCCCTACGCGGCCCCACCGTTTGGCGTCAACCGGCTCCGGCCGCCGCAGCCCGTCGCGCCCTGGAGCGGCGTGCGCGAGGCCCTGGAATTCGGCGCGGAGCCGCACCAGCTGCGCATGCCCCCCGACATGGCGGCAGAGGCCATGATCTGGGATCCGGCCACGCCGGGCGAGGATTGCCTCAACCTCAACGTCTGGACGCCGGACCCGGCGGCGGGCGGCCTGCCGGTCATGGTCTGGATCCCGGGTGGGATGTTCGAGGTCTGCTCGGGGGCGACCTACGACGGCAGCCGCTTCGCCCGCGACGGCATCGTCTGCGTCACGATCAACTACCGGGTTGGCGCCGAGGGCTTCCTCTACCTGGCCGATGGCGACGCGAACCTCGCCCTGCTCGACCAGGTCGCCGCCCTTGAGTGGGTGCGCGACAACATCGCGGCGTTCGGCGGCGATCCCGCCACCGTCACGGTCTTCGGCGAGTCGGCCGGCGCGATGAGCGTCGGCACGCAGCTGGCCGTCCCGCGGGCGGAGGGCCTGTTCCGGCGGGCCATCGGCCAGAGCGGGGCGGCTCACCGCGTCATCCCGGCCGCGACGGCGCTGCGGATCGGCCAATATCTCGCCGACCGGCTCGGCGTCCCGGCTACCCGCGAGGCGGTCGCGACGGTGCCCCCCGATCGCCTGCTGGTCGCCGCGGCGGAGCTCAAGGCCGAGCTGATGGCCCATCCCGACCCCGAGCGCTGGAGCCTCGAGGTCGTGGCCAGCGCGCTGCCCTGGCAGCCGGTTGTCGACGGCTACCTCGTCCCGGAGCGCCCGATCGATCGCATCGCCGCCGGGGCGGGTGCCGGCGTCGACGTGATGGTCGGCTCGAACACCGAGGATTGGTACCTCTTCGTGGGCGCCAACGGCCTCGACGGGATCGGCGACGACGTCCTGGCGGGCGCCGTGGTCGACCATGGGTTCGCTGCGGCGGCCGCCTACGGCGTGTCAGGCGAGCGGCTCGGCGCCTACCGCGCGGCCTATCCGGGCGCCACGCCCGGCCAGCTGCTCGGGGCCATCCAGACCGACTGGTGGTGCCGCATCCCGGCCATCCGCCTGGCCGACGCCCACGCCCCGGCCTCCGCGGCCACGTACATGTACGAGTTCGCCTGGCAGCCGCCGCTGGGCGGTCCGCTGGGCGCCTGCCACGCCCTCGAGATCGGCTTCGTCTTCGACACCCTGGACCTCGGCCCGAACCAGATGCTGGGAGCGCTGCTCGCCGGGGCGCCACAGGCCCTGGCCGGCGCCATGCACGGAGCCTGGGTCGCCTTCGCGACCACCGGCGACCCCGGCTGGCCGAGGTACGACCTCGATCGGCGGGCCACGATGCGCTTCGATTCGGTTTCGCGGGTCGTGGATGATCCGCGGTCATTCGAGCGGGGGCTCTGGGACGGGGTCCTCTGATCGTGCGGGAGACGCAGCAAGCGGGCGGCAGGCAGCAGGCGAGCGGCCGGCCGCGGCTCCTGCGCCTGCGCCCGTACGACCTGCACTGCCTCAGGGCCGAGACGGCGGCGCGGCCCATGCAGGTCGGGATCCTGGCGGTGCTCGACGGCCGGACGCTGCTCGATCCTGCGGGGCGGCTGCGCCTCGCGGAGATCCGCCGCGCGATCGAGGCCCGGCTCGCCGGTGTCCCGGAGCTGCGTCGCATGGTCTACCGCCCCGGGAGGCTCGCCGGCCGTCCGCTGTGGATCGACGATCCCACGTTCCGGATCGACCGGCACGTCGACGAGGTAGCGCTGCCGCCGCCCGGCGACGAGGCCGTGCTGATGGCGCTCATCGAACAGCTCGTGGCCCCGCCGCTGGATCGCTCCCACCCGCTGTGGCGGATGTGGTTCGCGACCGGCCTGGAAGACGGCCGGGTCGGCGTGCTCGTGGTCGTCCACCACGCGCTCGCCGACGGCCTGACCGCGATGCGCATGGTCCGCTCGCTGCTCGAGGGGCCGATGGCGCCCGACACTACCCCGGGAGCTCACGTCGCGGCTGGGTCACCGGCTGGGCCACCGCCCTGGCGCGTGCTCGTGCGCGACAACATCCGGAGCCTGGTCGCGTCGGTGCTCCGGCTCGCCCGTCCCGCCACCTGGCGGTTCGCTGCCGGGGTCGCGCGGTCCGGCTGGCGTGCCTACTCCCTCGGCCGACGCGCCCCCGTGACTTCCCTCAACGGTCCGGTCGGGCCCCGCCGCCGCCTGGCGACCCTGCGGCTCGACCGGGCCACCGCCAGGCGGGTTGCGCACGCCCGCGGCTGCGGCGTCAACGACGTCGTCCTGAGTCTCGTCGCGGGCGGCGTGCGCGCGCTGCTCGACGCTCGCGGAGAGCCCGTCCAGACGCTGCGACCGCGCGCCGGCATCGCGGTGGCGATGTTCACCCAGGGCCGCGAACAGGCGGCCGGCAACGACATCGGCACGCTCCTCGTGCCGCTCCCGATCGGAGAGCCCGACCCCGTCGCCCGGCTTCGCCTGATCGCCGCCGAGACAGCCGCGGCGAAGCGTACCCAGGTGGCGGCCGCCGAACCGGCCGTCCGGGCGTTTCTCGGGCGCTTCGGGGTGGTTCGGCGCTCGATGGCCAGCCAGCGGCTCGTCAACCTCCACGAGACCTACCTGCCGGGCCCGCCCACCCCCATTGACATCCTCGGCGCCCCCGTCCTCGACCTGCTCCCGATCGCTCCCCTGGCCGGCAACCTGGGCCTCTCGTTCGTGGCGCTCTCCTACGCCGGGCGCCTCACGCTCACCGCGCGGGCGGACGCGGACCGGTTCCCCGACCTCGACGTGCTGTCGACCGCCATGGAGCGGGACTGGCAGGCGCTGGCCGCGTCGGTGGCGCCCACTGGCCATTGACCCGGCGATGAGAAACGTGGACGCGCTCGCTCGCGCCGCCGTGCCCTACGCGGACGGCGCCTGCCCCTGAGCCACTCCGCTCTCGCCGGGCCGGCGCTTCTGCCTGACGATGAGCCCGAACAGGAACCAGGCCCCGAGCATGGCGGCTCCGGTCACGTACATGACCGAAAGACGTCCATACGGCACGAGGAGCTGGCCGACAAGCCAGGGCAGGGTCATCGAACCGAGGCTGCCTCCGACCAGGAACGTCGCGCTGACCTGGCTGGTGATGGGCATCCGCCTCTCGGCGAGGTTGAAGCTGCTGGCGATCATCGAGGCGATGGAGAAGCCGAACCCGATGGTGCCGATCCAGAGAGCCGGGATCGAGTCGGGAAGCATGATCAGGAGGGCCAGGCTCAACACCGCGCCGAGCAGGTCGAGCTGCAGCATGGCTTGCGGAGAGAGGCGCACTGCCAGGGGGATGGCGACGAGCCGCCCGAGCACCAACCCGCCCCAGAACGCCGAGTTGATCACTCGAGCGGTGGTCCCCGAGCCGGTGACCTCATCCGCGTACGTGTAGATCCAGCCGCCGAAGGCCAGCTCGGCTCCCATGTGCATGAGGAAGAACAACGCGATCAGCCCGATCAACCAGGCGTGGCGGCGGAGGACGCCCTGTCCATCGGGGGTGGGTTGAGCGGCACCGGGGCTGTCCGGGCTGGGCAGCCTGGCCAGCCAGAAGGCGACCGGGACCATGAGCGCGGCAAGCAGCCAGTACGTGGTCGCCGCATTCCCCGTGGCCACGGCGAAGCGGTCAAAGACCAGGGGGCCGATGAAGGCGCCCACCGCGAAGGAGAGGTGCAGAGCATTCATGTAGGGGGGAACATCGGCCCGGTACAGCCACACGATGAGTGTGTTGCCCCCGACGTCCATCACTCCCAAGGCGACCCCGATCAGCGCGAAGACCAGCATCAGCAGCCCCGGTGATCCCAACCAGGGCACGGTGAGGGTCAGCGGCGCCAGGATCAGCAGGGCGGTAAGCAAGACCCGGTTGCCGGCGATCCGTGCATACAAGCGCCCGGCCAGCAGCGAGCCTGCGATATAGCCCAGCGAATTG
The DNA here is from genome assembly GCA_963762445.1 of uncultured Chloroflexia bacterium. Lineage (GTDB taxonomy): Bacteria > Chloroflexota > Limnocylindria > Limnocylindrales > CSP1-4 > CTSoil-043. The sequence goes on along the minus strand of CAVXLA010000005.1, from coordinate 611,659 downwards.
GCGGTGAACAAGAGGGCGATCGTCTGGGTTGAGGACCGGCTCTGTGCCTGCAGGGCGTCCAGGCTCGGCCCGATGCAGGTGAGCATGAGGCCCAGCAGCACGTAGGTGGCGTAGTAGCCAGCGGCGATCCGCAGCTTGCGGGCCTTCGGCAGCTGGGACGGCAGCCCTGCTCTCGGAGACATCTCGCGGCGCTCTCCACGGCGGCTTCGGGCACGAGGGCGCCGGCCAGCGCTCCGGCCCGCGGTGAGGTTGACGAGTCTCACTGTCGCGTCACAAGAGCCAGACGACACCCCGCAGCGGTCCTTGAGGCTGGCGTCGATTCCCACCGCGGGATGACGACCCGTCATACCGGGGAGGGACGCCGCGGCACGGACGACCCGCTACCGTAGGAGGATGATCGCCGAGTCCGTCATCGATCGGCTGCGGCGGGTGGACCAGGCACGCCTTGACGTGGCGCTGGCCGTGGTCCTCGCGGTCGTCACCCTGCTCCCCCTGTGGCTCGTGCCCGCCTCGGCCGGTGGCCGCGACCCGGACGTCCTGGCCAACACCCTCGCGCTGGCGACGACCCTCCCGATCGCGTTCCGGAGGCGGTGGCCGGTGCCGGTGCTCGCCACCACCGTGTTCGCGACGATCCTCGCCACGCTCACGGGACCAACGTCCGGCGTCGGCCTCGGCGTGCTGATCGCGATGTACTCGGTCGCGGCGCACGTGGATCGGCGCCGGTCGCTGGCGGCGCTGACGTTGACCATGGTCGCGATCGCCGTCGTGGTCATCCTCGTCCTCGCGTCCAGCGAACCCGGCCCCTCGCCCGCGATCTACCCCGTCGGGCTGGTCGTCGTCGGGATCATCGGCGGTGCCGTCTGGCTGCTCGGCGACCTCGTCCGAAGCCGGGGCGAGGCCGTCGAGGAGCTGCGGCTGCGCAACGCGGAGCTCGAGGCGGAGCGCGAGGAGAACGCGCGGCTGGCGGTCGCCGACGAGCGCGCGCGGATCGCGCGCGAGCTGCACGACGCCGTCGCCCACAGCCTGAGCGTGATGGTGGTCCAGGCAGGCGCCGCACGGCGGGCCCTCGAGACGGCGGAGCCCGGCGGGGAGGTCGCCGCAGAGCGGCGCCCGCGGCGCGCTGGCGGCCATCGAGGCAACCGGGCGCGACACGCTGGGCGAGATGCGGCGGGTGGTCGGCACGCTTCGGCCGGCGGGCGGCGAGCCCTACGAGCCCCAGCCCTCGCTGGCCGAGCTGGACCGGCTGCTCACCACCGTCCGCGAGGCCGGCCTGCCGGTCGAGCTCGTGGTCGAGGGGGAGACGCGGTCCGTCCCGCGGAGCGTCGACCTGTCCGCGTACCGGGTCGTCCAGGAGGCGCTGACGAACACGCTCAAGCACGCCCGCGCGGCGTCCGCGCGCGTCCGGCTGCAGCTACGCGCCGGACGTGCTCGACGTCGAGGTCACGGACGACGGCCGAGGCGCGGCGGCGCGGATCCTGGAGCCGCCGCACCGGGGCTACGGGCTGATCGGCATGCGCGAGCGGGTCGCGATGGCGGGCGGCGAGATCGTCGCGGAGCCGGGTCCGAGCGGCGGTTTCGTGGTCCGGGCCCGCCTGCCGCTGGGACGGCAGCTGTGACGGACCGGATCAGGCTCGTCATCGCGGACGACCAGCCGCTGCTGCGGACCGGGTTCCGGATGATCCTGGAAGCCGAGCGGGACATGGCGGTGGTCGGCGAGGCCGGCAACGGGGAGGAAGCCGTCGCGCTGACCCGCCGGCTCCAGCCCGACGTGGTCCTGATGGACATCCGGATGCCGGTGATGGACGGGGTCGAAGCGACGCGCCGCATCACGTCGGCGCCCGCGCCGGCGTCCGGGTCCGGGCCGCGGGTCCTGATCCTGACCACGTTCGACCTCGACGAGTACATCGTGCAGGCGCTGCGGGCGGGAGCCGTCGGGCTTCCTGCTCAAGGACGTGCCGCCCGAGGAGCTGGCCGCTGCGATCCGGGTGGTCGCCGCCGGTGACGCGCTGCTCGCCCCCTCGATCACGCGGCGGCTCCTGGACCGCTTCGCGTCCACGTTCACGGTCCCGGGCGAGGCCCGGCGGCCGGCCGGGTTCGCGGACCTCACGGAGCGCGAGCTCGAGGTGTTCACCCTTGTCGGGCGGGGCCTGTCGAACCAGGAGATCGCCGACCAGCTGGTGCTCGGCGAGACGACGGTGAAGACCCACGTGTCGCGGGTGTTCTCGAAGCTCGAGCTCCGCGACCGGGTGCAGGCCGTGGTGCTCGCCTACGAGACAGGCATCGTCCGCCAGGGGGAAGGCCGCCTCGGCCCTGGGGAGGACGACGGCGCCGGTCGCTGAGCGCCGCGCTCCTCCCCGAAGACGACGCCGAATCGCCCTCCGGGCGGACGCCGGGACGACCGTCCTGCCGCAGCCTTGCAGCCATCGGGTCGCCTGTGAAGCGGCCCGGCGAACACCGGATCTGCGAGGACCCCCAGCCATGCGCCTGCTCCGTAATCTCTCCCGCCGCAAGCTGCGGACGGGTCTCACCATCGCCGGGATCACGATCGGCATCTGGGCCCTGGTCGTGTTCTCCGCCATGGCCAACAAGATCGACGCCCTCGTCGACGGCGGCTCCCGCTACTATGCCGACAAGGTGCTCGTCAGCGACGGCACCGTGTCCAGCTTCGGCCTCCCGATGCGCCTCGGGGCGGGCGACGAGATCGCCGCCCTGGACGGGGTGGACGCCGTGGTGCCCACGGTGTCGCTCCTGGCCGGGGCGACCGGGGGGGCTGTCAACCTCGGCAACGCCGACCAGATCCTTGGCACGCCGGCCGGCGCCGACCAGGGCCGCGAGCAGCTCCAGGTCCGCCTCACCGCGGGACGCGAGCTGGAGGCCGCCGACGAGGGTGCGGACGTCGCCGTCATCGGCGCCGACATCGCCCACAAGCGCGGCCTCGGTGTCGGCGACACGATCGAGCTGCGCGGACGGGGGTTCATCGTCGTCGGCGTGCGCGAGCCGACGCTGACCGCTCCCGACACGACGATCAGCGTGCCGTTCTCCACCGCCCAGCGGCTCCTCCACGACGGCCTGCCCCCGATCGTCCGCGACCAGGTCGCGGCCGGCGAGCTCGTCAGCCAGTTCGTCGTCTATCCGACGCCCGGCGCGGACGTCGAGGCGCTCGCGCGGCGAATCGAGACCACGGTCGAGCACACCACCGCCATGACCGGCGCCGAGTTCGACGCGACCGTCGGGGCGTCGATCGGCGTGTTCAACGCGATCGTCATCGGGATCGGGCTGATCAGCCTCGTGGTCGGCGGCCTGTCGATCGTCAACACGATGGCGATGGCCGTCGCCGAGCGGACCCGCGAGATCGGGATCCGGCGCGCCATCGGCGCCCGGCGCCTGCGGATCGTCCGCGAGGTCGTGACCGAGGCCGGCCTGATCGGCCTGATCGGCGGGCTCCTGGGCCTGGGCCTGGGGACCGTCGTCGTCCTGCTCGCCAACGAGGCCGGCCGCGCCAGCGGCACGATCCTGTTCGAGCTGACTCCCGGCACGGCCGCCTTCTCCGTCGGCTTCGCCGCGATCCTCGGGATGGCGGCGGGCCTGGTCCCTGCCTGGACTGCGGCCCGGCTCGACCCCGTCGCCGCGCTGCGCCACGAATGAACACCGTGGCCGCACCCCTCACTCCGTCCGCCACCTGCAGCCTGGAGATCACCGCAATGCCGCTCATCGACGCGCACAACCTCCGCAAGTCGTACCGCCTCTCCAAGACCAACCGGGTCGAGGCCCTCCGGGGCGTGGACATCCGGATCGACGCAGGCGAGATGGTCGCGATCATGGGCCCGTCCGGGTCCGGCAAGTCCACCCTGATGCACCTGCTCGGCCTCCTGCACCTGCCCGACGCCCAGGACGGCCCCGCCCCCGAAGTCCGGTTCGCGGGCCGCGATCTCGGTCACGCGTCGGACGCCGAGCGGACCCGCGCCCGGGCCCGCGAGATGGGGTTCGTCTTTCAGGCGTTCAACCTGGTGCCGGTGCTGACTGCGCTGGAGAACGTCGCGCTGGCCGCGGAGTACGCCGGCGTGCCCGGTCGCAGGGCGCGCCAGGCGGCCGCCGAGGCCCTCGCGCTCGTCGGGCTGAGCGCGCGCACGGACCATCTGCCGTCCGAGCTCTCCGGCGGCGAGCAGCAGCGGGTGGCGATCGCCCGTGCGCTCGTGAACCAGCCTGCCGTCGTGTTCGCCGACGAGCCCACGGGCAACCTGGACTCCGCGCGGACCGCGGAGATCCTGGGCCTGCTGCGAGACCTCAACCGGACTCGCCGCCAGACGTTTGTCATCGTGACCCACGACCCCGAGGTGGGTGCCGCGTGCGACCGGATCATCCGAATGCGCGACGGCCGCGTGGTCGACGAGGAGCGCAGGCTGGCGGCGGCAGCCTGAGTCTCCGTGATCCCGGATGAGTCGGGCTCGCTCGCGCGCTCCGGCGAGCGAGCCCGACTCTCGGTTCAGCCGGCGACGTGCAAGACGAAGCCGCCCTCGCCACGGTCGCAGCGCACGTGGCACCGGTCCCCGGTGGTGGCCGCATGCGCTGCGCCGGCGGTCACCACGCACCCGCACCCTCGGCCAGGGTCGCTGCTCGGGGGCCCGTGTGGGGCAGTGCGGTCTCCAGCGTCGTGGTCAGCGCCGTCTCGGAAGCCGCGGGATGATGAAGGGCGTCTCTCGCTTGTACGCCAGGTAGGCCTCGCCGAACCTCTCGGCCAGCTCCCCCTCCTCGAGGCGCTTGAGATAGACCAGCAGGGAGGCGGCCAGGGAGAGGACGAGGACCGTGCCCGCGATCGTCCCCTTGGCGACCGCCATGCCCAGGTAGGCCAGGATGGCTCCCAGCGTCATCGGATTGCGGCAGTAGCGGAACGGACCCTCGGTCAGCAGCTCCTGGGTGGGCATCACGGGCAGTGGCGTACCCCGGCCTCGAGTCAGCTGGGCGTTGACCGACCAGAAACCGAGAGAGAATCCGAGGACCGTCAGAAGCCCGCCGAGGATGCGGTTCACTCGTCCGATCCTGAGGGAGGGCAGACCGAGCCGGCGGTCGAGGCGTGGGCCGACCCCGGCCACGAGGAGTGGGAGCAGGCCCAGGAAGACGGGGCCTGCAAGGAGCGTGATCGCGATCCTCGTGGCCTCGCTGTGCTCTCTCTGGGCCCACGTGGTGTAGCGGGACATGCCCTCTCCCGGCTCCCCTCGCGACCGCCGTGTCGTGCGCCTCAGACCCCTCGCCGAGGAACGGTTTCTCTTGGCTAACTTGCCGGCTTGAACGTGATGAACACCTCGTAGACCGTCTTGCCGCGGAGGGACCCGACTGGATCGCCCCCAACGGCGTCGCGTCTCAAGATGCCGACTCCGACGATGAGGTCGCCGCGCCGCCATGCGTTACTCGGGAAGTAGCCGTCTTGCATCGCGATCGGCCGCTCGTCGGTCGGTGTCCACCCGTCGGATTCATAGGTCGCGCGGTGCCACTCCAGCACGGCCGGCGCATCCGCGTCGATGCCGTACACCTGAGTCGCGTAGCCGTATGTCGCGCCCTCGATGCCGTTCCTTGGGTCGTCGCCGTACGAGCCACCGGCAGTCGCACCGGGCATCGGCCTCGCGAAGATCGGGTTCGCAGCCAGCTCCTTGTAGCTCGGCCCGCCCGGGCCGCATGCTGCAAGTGTCAGCAACACGAGCGCCAACGCCGAGACCCTCGTCCTGCCCACGCACCAAGGATGCCACGGGGATGAAACTGGCGCCCCCGGACGGACTCGAACCGCCGACGCAGGCCTTAGGACGGCCTCGCTCTATCCACTGAGCTACGGGGGCGCGGACCTCGATCGTACTCCACGCGGCGAGCACGCTCCGGCGGCGTTCTGGGCGTCCCTGCGGCGGCGCCATCCGGCGGGGGGCGCGTTCCGACGCGCGGGCGGCCTCGGGCTGCCTCCGCCGTACAATCCCCGGCGATGGACGCGGCCGCCACTTCCCTCCCCGACCTCGTGCTGTGGCGCTCGGACCGTTGCCACCTCTGCGAGGAGACCGAAGAGTTCGTCACGGAGCTCCTGTCCGGGCGCGCCGCCGCCGGGCAGCCGGTTCCCCGGCTCGTCCCGCGGCGGATCGCGGAGGACCCCGCGATCGAGCGGGCCCTCTTCGAGCAGATCCCCGTGCTCGAGGTCGAGGGAAGGCGCCACCCGCTTGCCGTCCGCTTCGGGCTCGTCCGGGCATTCCTCGACGAGGCGTACGGCTGGTGAGCGGCACCGACCTCTCGCTCGCCGTCGCCTTCGCCGGCGGGGTCATCAGCTTCCTGTCGCCCTGCGTCCTGCCGCTCGTCCCGGCCTACATCGGTCAGCTGACGGTCGTGGCCGTGGTTGGGCGGGCGAACGAGACGCCCTCGCGCTGGCTGGCCCTCCGCCACGCGGTGGCCTACGTGCTGGGGTTCGGCGCCGTCTTCACGATCCTCGGCGTCACCGCGACCTTCGTCGGCGGCCCGCTGGCCGACTACCTGCCGGCGCTGCGGACGATCGGCGGGGTCGTCCTCGTCGTGCTGGGCCTCAACCTGGCGGGAATCCTGCGCATCCCGGCCCTCGACCGGACCTGGCGGCCTCTCGAGGCGGGCGCGGCCGGGGCGCTGGCCGCACAGGGTGGCACCGTGGCCTTCGCCTCGCCCGAAGCGGCGGACGGCCCCGGGCTGGGCCAGCGGCTGGGCGGCCGTCTCGTGGGCGGGCGGGGCGGCGTCCTCGCCTCGTTCGGGCTCGGCGTCGTCTTCGCCGTCGGCTGGAGCCCGTGCATCGGGATCATCCTCGGCGGCATCCTCACCGTCGCGGCGTCGTCGGGGACGACGCTCCAGGGAGGCCTGCTCCTCCTGGCCTACACCTTCGGCCTCGGCGTGCCGTTCGTCGTGCTCGGCGCCATCTACGACCGGGCCCCGGCCCTCGTGCGACCGCTCGTGCGGCACGGCCGGGCCGTGAGCCTCGTCGGCGGGCTCCTCGTCTCGACCATCGGCGTCTTCATGATCATGGACTGGCTGAGCCTGCTCGCCCGCCTCGCCCCCGGCATCTGACGCCCGGATGAGCCTCCCCCACCTCGACGCGCCCGAGACGCGGCGCGGCCTGGTCGGCCCGTTCACGGGCCGCCAGCTCGCGACGGCCCTCGGCGTGGTCCTGGCGGTGGCGCTGGTGCTGGTCGTCGCCACCCAGCCGCTCGCGGCGCCCGGGGCCACGCCGCCGCCCCTGGATCCGCGGGCCACCCAGTACCTCGTGGGCTCCGGGGGGGAGGGCCTCCGCGTGGGGGACCGCGCCCCGGAGCTCGAGGTCGCCGGGCCCGACGGCAGCCCGGCCCCGCTCCGCGACCTCGGCGGGGCCCCGGTCCGCCTGGCCGACCTGCGCGGACGCCCGGTCTGGATCACGTTCTGGGCCAGCTGGTGCCCGCCCTGCCAGGCCGAGACGCCGACGATCCGCGACCTCGCCGCGGCCTACGCCCCCCTGGGTCTCGCGGTCGTGGGGATCAGCGTCCAGGAGGCGACCGAGGACGACGTCCGGGCCTATGCGGCGAAATACGGCCTCCGCCACACGATCGCGGCCGACCTGGCCGGCGACGTCTTCCGCCGCTACCGCGTCTTCGGCCTGCCCACCCAGTTCTTCCTCGACCGGGACGGCGTCATCCGCTCGATCGTCCAGGGTCCCGTGACGCCCGAGAGCGCGGCCTCGAACCTGGCCCTGCTGGGCCTTTCGGCGCCGGGCGGCAGCCCGACTCCGCCGCCCTCCAGCGCTCCCTAGTCAGGTGTGCCGGGCCTCCAGGTTGGTGACACTCGGCTGATCGGGGACTGTCCGGCGATACCGGTGTGGCGGCGTCCTCGCCGAGTACGGCTAGGCGCCGGGGGCGTGATTCTTGGCGACGTCGCCGATGATCCCGGCGAGCTCCCGGGGGCGCGACCACATCGGCCAGTGGCTCGTCGGCAGGTCCACCCAGGTGACGTCGCGCAGCTCGGCGACACCGGCGAGCCACGCCCAGTTGTGCTCCTTTGCGTAGGCCTTGACCTGGTCCGACGGGAAGCCCGTGCAGATGATCGTGCTCGGGATGTCGCGGCGCGCGTCGTTGGCGAGGTCGGCCCCCTCACGCAGGACGCCGCCCGGCTCCGGCACCGCCCGCCGCCGGAACGTCTCCTTCTGCTTCTCGCTGAGCCCGTCGAGGTTCTCCTCCTCTTCGATCGCCTTCCAGTCGAGGGGCTTCTCAACGCCCTCGAGATCGGGGTCCAGGGCGCCCTTGCCGGGCGCGGTGTCGACGTAGACCATCGCCGCGATCCGCTCCGGGACGCGGTCGCTCGCGGCGTAGCCGGAGAACCCGGTCCCGCTGTGCACGGCGAGCACGACGGGGGCTCCCGCCGCCCTGACCGCGTCGCAGATCGCGTCGACGTGGTCCGACAGCGTGATCGCGGATCGGTCGGCATCGACTGACTCGAGACCGGGCAGCGTCATCGCGGTGACGTCGTGGCCGTCGGCGCGCAACGCGGCGGCGACCTCGTCCCAGGCCCACGCGCCGAGCCAGAACCCGGGAACCAGGACAATCGGTGCAGTCGTCATTCCGCGATCCTAGGGGCGGGCGGCGACATCGCGCAACCGTCAGCCGCGCGGAGCCTCAGCCGGGCGAGCGACCACTACGTGAGCGGCTCCCAGGCGAACCGGTCGCGCTCGGCGACGAGGCGGCCGACCGGGTGGCGCAGCTCGTGGGAGAGGACCACCGTCCAGCGCTCCTCGGCGGCCCGCGCGAAGAGGGTCGCCTTGCGGGCCACCGAGTCGAGCGGGAAGTCGTCGAACGACGGGATCCAGCGCGGGTTGGCCGACCACGGGCGCATCGCGATGTCGCCGAAGAAGGCGAGCGTCTCGCCCGGCGCCCGCACGACGACCGCCTGGTGACCCGCGGTGTGGCCGCCGGTGGGAACGACGGTCACGCCCGGGACCAGCTCCACCTCGCCGTCGGCGGCGCCCTCGTCGCCCCAGGCGCGGACGAGGCGCAGCTCCGGCTGGTCGTAGGAGGCGACGATCCGCGGGTTCTCCGAGAGGGCGATCTCCCACTCCGCCCGCTGGGCGACGATCCGCGCCCGCGGGAACGCGCGCGAGCCGTCCCCGCGCAGAAGGCCGCCGGCGTGGTCGTAGTGGAGGTGGCTCATGGCCACGATGTCGACGCTGGCAGGATCGAAGCCGGCCCGCTCGAGGGTCGGGACGATCGGCTCGCCACCGAGGCCTCGCCAGGCGCGCCCGCGCTCGTCGAGCCGCTCCCCGATGCCAGTCTCCACCAGGACCCGGCCGGCGGGCGTCTCGACCAGCAGGCAGTTCAGCGCCTGCAGGAGGCGGTGCTGGTCGTCCAGCTCGTCGGCGACGAGCTTCCCCCAGAGGACGCGGGGCGCCGGGCCGAAGAGGGCGCCTGCGTCGGAGCGGAACGTCCCGGCCTGCACGAGCGCGACGCGGGTGCCCCGCCCGAGGTCCGCCGCCCAGGCGACGGCATCGTTCAGGGCCACCGCCGGTCAGCCCTTCTCCGGGAGCTTCCGGCGGGCGTCGAAGTCGCGGTGGAACGCCGAGGCCGTCGGCTGGCTCTGCCCCTGGTACTTGGAGCCGAGCTCGGAGGTGCCGTAGGGGCGCTCCACCGGGCTCGACATCTGGAAGAAGCTGATCTGCCCGATCCGCATGCCGGCGTACAGGGCGATCGGCAGGTTCGCGACGTTGGAGAGCTCGAGGGTCAGGGTCCCCTTCCAGCCCGGGTCCACGTAGCCGGCCGTGGAATGGATCAGCAGGCCGAGACGGCCTAAACTCGACTTCCCCTCGAGCCTGGCCACGAGGTCGGTCGGCAGCTCGACCCACTCGATCGTTTGGCCGAGGACGAACTCGCCCGGGTGCAGGATGAACGGCTCGTCGTCGCGGACGCCCAGCAGCTCCGTCAGGTCGGGCTGGGCCTCCCGGGGGTCGATAAAGGCGTAGCGATTGTTGCGGAAGACGCGGAAGCTGCGGTCGAGGTGGAGGTCCACCGACGAGGGCTGGAGGTCCGCCGGGTCGTAGGGCTCGATCCGGATCCGGCCCGCCTCGAGCGCGGCCCGGATGTCGCGGTCGGCGAGGACGCTCACGGCCAGCCAGCCCCCGTCGCGGGCTCGCGCTCGGCGTAGAGCGAGTCCACCTCGCGCTTGAGCGTCTCGAGGTCCTCGAACGACTGGTAGACGCTGGCGAAGCGGATGTAGGCGATCTGGTCGAGGGCGCGCAGCCGCTCCATGGCGAGCTCGCCGATCCGCGAAGACTCCACCTCGGACGCGCCGGCCGACCGGAGGGTCGCCTCGATCTCGTCGGCGGCGCGCTCCGCGGCCCCCTCGGCGACCGGACGGCGAGTCAGCGCCTTGCGGATGCCCGCCGCGAGCTTGTCGCGGTCGAACTCCTGGCGGGCGCCGTCGCGCTTGACGACCACCAGCCGGGCGGCCTCCATGCGCTCGTAGGTCGTGAACCGGGCGCCGCACCGGACGCACTCCCGGCGGCGTCGGATCGTGGCGGCGTCCTCGAGGTCCCGCGAGTCCACCACCCGCGTGTCGCGCTCCTCGCACGTGGGACAGCGCATCCCGACCTCCGCCGCGGACACCACAACATCTTGTGGGCTGGGCGGACGATACCACGACATACGGTGGTCCCGGTACGTGCCCTGCGGCGCGGGCCGCGGTTGCCGGCCTGTGGCCCTGGACGTGACGCCGGTCCGCTCGGCCGCCTCGAACGTGACGCTGGACTCAGCCGCCGCGCGACCGGTCGTTCGGCCGCCCCCCGGCCTCCGTGCGGCCGGATCGCAGGCCGGAGGCGAGCGAGGTCAGCGCCTCGCGGGCGTGCAGCAGGTTCAGGTAGCCGCGCTTGATCGACGTCTCGCCCTCGAGCTCGCGCGGCCGGCCGGTCCCGACGCCGAGGAGGACGCAACCGTGCTCGACCATCTCGATGGCCCGCGCCGCCCGGTCGATCTCCTCCGCGATGCGCGCGCCGGGGCCCGCGAGCGCGGCGGGCGGGACGAGCGCGCCCGCCTCCCCGCGGAGGGCACCAAGCGTCTCGAGGAGACGGGGAAGCACGTCGTCCAGCGCCGCGGGGGCGTCGGTCCGGCGGCGGACGCGGTCGATGCGCTCCGCACCGGGCGAGATCGCGGCGGCGGCACGCTCGGCAAGGGCGGCGCCGTCACGGCGGAACCCCTCGTCCGCTCGGGTGGTGGCGACAAGGCGCGCCGCTCGCCGGAGCACCGTCGCGAACGCGACCACGAGCAGGACGAAGAGGACGAGCGAGGCGATCGCCACGACCTGCAGCACGCTCATCGCGCCCTCAGGTGGCCCGGGCGCGGAGCGCCGCGACCACGGCCGGCACGACTTCGAACAGGTCGCCGACGACGTACAGGTCGGCGTGCTCGACGAGCGGGGCCTCGGGGTCGCGGTTGATCGCCACGATCGTCTCCGCGTCCTGCATGCCGACACGATGCTGGATCGCGCCGGAGACACCGATCCCGACGTAGACCGATGGGCGCACCGTCTTGCCGGTCTGGCCGACCTGCACGGCGAACGGCAGCCAGCCCGCGTCGACCGCGGCTCGCGTGGCGGCGACCGCGCCGCCGAGGGCAACGGCGAGCTCCTCGAGGAGGGCGACGCCGTCGGGACCTCCCAGTCCACGCCCCCCGGCCACGACGATGGGCGCCTCCTCGATGCTCGCGCTGCGCGTGAGCGCGTCGGCGCGACCGACGACGCGGACGCGGCCGGGGGCCGCGACGGCGACCTCGACGACGTCCACCGACCCGGCCGCGTCGGCCGGCGTCGCAGTGACGGCGTTGGGGCGGAGGGTGACGATCCCGCGCCCGTCGGCGAAGGCCGACGAGGTCAGCGCCCGCCCGCCCAGCACGCTCATCTCGACCCGCGGGCCGGGCGGCGCGCCGTCCCCTCCCCCGCCCCAGGCCAGCGCGGTGGCGTTACCCAGGACGCCGCGGCCCAGGCGCGCCGCGATGATGCCGGCCGTCTCGCGACCGTCGGGGGTGGCGCCAACGACGAGGATCCACGGCTCGTCCCGCGCGGCGGCGGCGGCGATGGCGCCGGCCGCGGCGACCGTCGACCCGGCCGCCTCCGCGGGGAGCCGGATGACGACGACCCGGTCGACGTAGGCCGCGAGGACGGCCGCGGCGGCATCGGGTTCGGCCGCCGCCACCACCGCCCCGGAGGACGTGCCGCCCGCGGCGGCGAGCGTGCGCGCGGCGGTGGCCGCCTCGAGCGACAGGCGGGTCGGGTGTCCGTCGAGGCCCAGCTCGGCGACGGCCCATGTGGCGCCGCTCACCGGACCGCCCTCCGCTCCACCAGGAAGTCGACGATCTCCCGGGCCGCCACGGCGGGCGCCTCGCGGACGATGCGGGCCGACGCCCGCGCGGCGGGCGGCCGTTGGGCCACCACGACCGTGGTCGCCGACCCCCCGCCGACCGCGGCGCCGGCGAGGCCCAGGTCCGCGAGCGAGCGGACCGCGACCTCCTTGGCCCGCGCCCCCATGATCCCCTTGAGCGTGGGGTAGCGCGGCTCGCCGAGCAGCTGGGTGCCGACGACGAACGCGGGCAGGGTGACCTCGACGGTCTCGGTCCCGGTTCCAGCGATCCGCCGGACCTCGACGGCTCCCTCGCCCGCAGCCTCGATCGCCGCCGCGCCGGAGACGAGGGGCAGGTCCAGGAGCGTGGCGACGCCCGCCCCCACGACGCCGCCGCCGCCGTCCGCGCTGTCGGCTCCGGCGAGGACGAGGTCGAACTCGATGGTCCGCAGGGCGGCGGCCAGGACCTGCATCGTCGTCAGAGCGCACGAGCCGGCCAGGAGGTCGTCCGTGACGAGGACCGCCCGGGCGGCACCCATCGCGAGGCCCTTGCGCAGCGCGTCGCGCGCCTCCGGCGGCGCCATCGCGACCAGCGTCACGTCGCCGCCGTGGGCGTCGACGAGGCGGAGAGCGGCTTCCAGCGTATACTCGTCGTTGCCGTTGAGCACCGGAGGGGCGGCCGACCGATCCAGGCGGCCGTCGGGGCGCAGCCGCTCCTGTCCGGTGGCGTCGGGGACGGGCTTGACGAGCACGGCAATCCGCACGGGCACCCTGCCTCCACTGGCGCGGGCGGGCACCGTGCTCCGCCCCGGCGGTGCCGAGTGTACACAGCGAATGCTGGAAGGAGGCGGCCGGGCCGTCCCGCCGGACGGGACCGGGTGTACGCTCACGACGGCTGGACCGCGGGTGACCCGCCCGGGAGCCGGCGGGCCGGCCGCGAACCGGGAACGGCCGATGGATCAGCAGTCCCTCCTGCTCGCCCTCCTGGGGGCCTGCGCGGTGGCCATCTTGGCGCTCCTCCTCCACCTGAGGCGGGAACGACGCCAGCGGACCGAGGCAACGCGCGAGAGCCCCATCGCGATGTCGTCCGAGGGCCAGAAGCTCTGCCCGTCGTGCGCGACGGCGAACCTCGCCACCGACACGCGCTGCGTCGGCTGCGGCCGCCAGCTGCCCGAGGATCGGCCGCGCGCCTGGTAGGCGCCGCACGAGCCCCGCGATCGGGGCGGCGGCGATCCGGTCCGGGCCCGGGCAGGCGACCGGGCACGCCGGGCGCCTACTGCAGGATCGGCAGCTCCCGCCCGGAGCGCCGGGCGCCCGGGCCCGCTACGGCCACCGGGGCCAGGATCTCGGCGAGGTCGAGGGTGGTGACGCCGGACGCGTTCGCGGGATCCCCGGCCAGGCCGTCGCCCAGCATCGTCATGCAGAAGGGGCAGCCGACGGCCACCGCCTTGGCGCCCGTGGCGAGCGCCTGGCGGGCCCGCTCGGCATTGATCCGCGTCCCTCGGCTCTCCTCCATCCACATCCGCCCGCCGCCCGCGCCGCAGCAGAACGACTCGCGGCCGTGGCGGTCCATCTCCGCGAGCTCCAGCCCCGGCACGGCACGGAGGACGTCGCGCGGGGCCGCGACGACCCCGTTGTAGCGGGCGAGGTAGCAGGCGTCGTGGAAGGTGATGCGTCGCGCGTCGGGACCGCCGGGACCCACGAGCGTGGCCAGGCGCCCCTCGTCGAGGAGGCGCGCCAGGAACGCCGAGTGGTGGATCACCTCGAACGCACCGCCCAGCTGGCCGTACTCGTGGGCGATCGTGTTGAAGCAGTGCGGGCAGGCGGTCACGATCCGCGGCGGGCCGTAGCGCCGCAGCGTCTCCACGTTCTGCGCCGCCAGCAGCTGGAAGACGTACTCGTTCCCCATCCGGCGGGCCGGGTCGCCGCTGCAGGCCTCCTCCTGCCCCAGCACGGCGAAGCGGACGCCGGCGGCGTGGAGGCACGTCGCGAAGGCCCGCGCAACCCGCCGGTTCCGCTCGTCGAAGGCGGCCGCGCAGCCGACCCAGTAGAGCACCTCCAGGCTGTCGATCTGGCCGGCGGCGGCGATCGCGGCCGCGGTCGGCACCTCGAACGGCAGCCCGCGGGTCCAGTCCAGGCGGGCGCCCTTCGGCTGCCCCCACGGGTTCTGGGCCGATTCCATGGCCCGGAAGGCGGGGGCCAGCTCGGCCGGGAAGCGGCTCTCCTCGAGGACCAGGTTGCGGCGCAGCCCGACGATCTTGTCGACGTGCTCGATGAGGACCGGGCAGGCCTCGACGCACGCCCCGCAGGTCACGCAGTCCCAGACGGCTTCCTCCGAGATCGCGCCCGGGATCAGCGGGATCGCCATCGTCGCCGGCGCCAGGCGGTCGTCGAGCGGCCCGCCGCGGGCCCGGACGTCGGGGGAGTTCGGGATCAGGGGCAGTCCGCGCTCGGCCGCGTCGGCCAGGTGGCGGATCCCCATCACGAGCTCCTTGGGATTGAGCGGCTTGCCCGTGAAATGGGCCGGGCAGGCGTCCTGGCAGCGGCCGCACTCGGTACAGGTGAAGCCGTCGAGGACGTCCTTCCAGGCCAGGTCGGCCAGGGTCCGCAGGCCGTACGTCGCGCCCTCCGCCTCGAGGTCCATCGCCGGCAGCGCCCCGCGGGGCTCGAGCTTCCGCAGATAGACGTTGGCGAAGCTCGTGACGACGTGGAGATGCTTCGTCGTGGGCAGCCAGGCGAGGAACGTCGCGACGAGGGCGACGTGGGCCCACCAGTGGATGGCGAAGAGCGCCTCGAGCAGCCCCGGGTCCGTGCCCGCGAGCCCCGACCCGAGGGCGTTCGTGACCAGGGCGCCGGGGAGCGGCCCGTACCGCGCCGCCTCGTAGGAGAGCGCCCCCAGCTCCGCCGCGACGATGCCGCCGATGAGCAGCAGGATCGCGATCCCCGAGCGGCTCAGGGTCAGGCGCGCCGGCCGGACGACCAGGCGCCGGACCAGCGCGTAGGCCACGGCGCCGAGGGCGGCGACCGCGGCCAGGTTGCGACCCAGGAGGACCGCTGCCCAGATCGCCCCGTCGAAGGGCGCCGCCAGGACCGCCTCGACGAGACCACCGCTGGCGGCGCTCGCCACGCCGAGGGAAAGAAGGACGAAGGCCGCGAAGATCGCGTAGTGCATGACGCCGGCCCGGGCGTCGCGGAACATCCGGGTCTGGACGAGGGCGTAGCGGACGAGCGCCGCGGTCCGGCGCGGAACGTCGGCGAACGGGCGGGCGGGGCGGGCCGCCGCGAAGACGCGGAGATGGCGCACCATGAGGAGGGCGAAGACCGCGAGCGCGCCGTAGAAGAGCGGGAAGACGAGCGGATACCACGGGACGCGGGCCAGCGATTCGGTCACGCCTCAGCCTCTGCCGGCGGGCCGGCCGTCGTGATCGAAGGAGCCGCCGTCGTGCTCGAAGGGCCCGGCGAGGGTGTCGAGGGCGTGCGAGAGGACGGGCTCGATCGCCGCCAGCGACTCCATCGCTCCCCGGGGGCTCCCCGGCAGGTTGACGATCAGCGTCCGCCCCCGCACCCCGACGACGGCCCGCGAGAGGATCGCCATGGGCGTCGCGGCCCGGCCGTCGGCGCGCATCGTCTCGGCGAAGCCGGGCACCTCGTAGTCGATGACCGCCAGGGTCGCCTGGGGCGTCACGTCGCGCGGCGTCAGGCCGGTTCCGCCGGCCGTGACGACGAGGGGGTGGCGGTCGGCGGCGGCGGCGAGGGCTGCCTCGATGAGCGGCCGCTCGTCCGCAACGACCGACCGCTCGACGTCGAAGCCGAGGTCCGCCAGGCGCGCCGCGACCGCAACTCCCGTCGCGTCCTCCCGCTCCCCGGCCGCGCCGCGGTCCGAGACGGTCAGGACGACGGCGGTGGGACGCCCGGCCACGCGCTCAGCCTCCGGGACGGTTCGCCGGGCGCCGGATCCCCCCCGCCCGGGCCGGACCCCGGACGGCCCGTGGCTTTGCGGCGCGCGGCCCGACCGTCTCGGCCGGCTCCGTCGTCCGGTGCCAGTCGCCCGAGGCCCCGCCGCTCTTGGCCACGAGGCGGATGGACCGGATCTCGACGCCCCGCTCGACGCCCTTGACCATGTCGTAGATCGTGAGGGCAGCGACGCTCGCCGCCGTCAGCGCCTCCATCTCGACGCCGGTGGGCGCCGTGGTCGCGGCCTCCGCGTGGATCCGGAAGGCGGACGCGCCGCGGTCGGGCGTCACCCGGACGACGATGTCGGTCAGGGGCAGGGGGTGGCAGAGCGGGATCAGCTCGGCCGTGCGCTTGGCCGCCATGACCCCGGCCAGCTCGGCCACGGTCAGGACGTCGCCCTTGGGGCCGCCCCCGTCGATGACGAGCGTCAGGGTCTCCTGGGAGCAGGCGACTTCCGCTTCGGCCACCGCCCGACGGGCGGTCGGGGGCTTCGCGGACACGTCCACCATGCGCGGCCGGCCGCGGCGGTCGACGTGCGTCAGGCGGCGGCGCTCGGTGCGCGGCTGCGAGCGGTCGTCCATGGCTCCTCCGGGGCGTGGCGGCAGGTCGTCGCCGCCGATTCTGGCACGCGGGCGAGGACCGCGGCGGCCGACAGCCCCGACCTCACGCGCCGGGCCCGCCGCGGCCGGCGGCCGCCATCGCCCGCTCGTGCACCGTGCGCCCGACCGCCAGCCGGGTGAGGATGCCCGCCAGCCGGCCCTCGCTGACCACCGGCAGGCCCGGCGCGGCCGACGCGCCGAGGCGATCCGCCGCCGGCCCAAGCGCGTCGCCGGGATCCAGCACCGGCAGGCCATCGGCGGCAGCCATCGCCTCGATGGCGTGCACCTCGGCCCAGCGGGCCCGCGGCACGCGCCCGATCTCCCGGGGCCCCACGAGGCCGATCAGCTCGCCGTCCCGCACGACGCGGGCGACCGTCGCCTCGTCCGTGTCTTCGAGGGCGGGCGCGAACGTGTCCAGCGTCGCCTGCGGCACCACGACGAAGGGCGTCGTCTCCATGACGTCGCCGACGGTCAGGCCGACGATGAGCCGGGCGAGCTGGTCGCGCCGCCGCCGCGCGCGCATCGCGAGGTGGGCGAACCAGCCCAGGGTGAGCAGGGCGACGCCGCCGAGGGCATCGCCGAGGACGACCAGGACGAGGCCGGCGACGAGCAGGGCCGGCACGAGCGCCATGGCTCCGAGGTGGCGGAGGCGCGGGTCCACGGTCACGGCTCGGCCCGGGCCGGCGCCCGCTCCTGCGCGACCGGTCCCGGGCGGGGACGCGAGGACCGCCGGGCCGCGGCCCACACCCCGAGCGTCAGGCCCAGGCCCACGACAGCAATCGCCACCGACGTCTCCGTCCAGAACTGGTACGGGAAGAGCTGGACCAGGCGGTCGGTCGCGGGGTCGAAGGTCCACGTGCCGGCCGCGAAGAACAGCTCGTGGAACAGGGTGAAGGCGGTGTCGAAGAAGAGGAGGAAGGCGCCGCCGATGACCACGGCGCCGACCGCGAGGGCGCCGGCACCCAGCGCCACCGCGCGCCGGAGCCAGCGCGATCCGCGCGTCGCGAGCGCGGCCGCGCCGAGCACGGCCAGGGCACCAAGCGCGCTGGCGTAGAAGGCACGCACCACGCCCCGGACGTCGACCATGTGCGCGCGCTCCCGCTCGTTGAACACCGGCTCGCCGCCGACCCGCTGGGCGAACGTCCCCGGTCCGAGCCAGACCTCCAGCACGACGTCGCGGGTCACCGCCTCGACCTGCGCGGGCGTCCAACTCGTGAAGGCGGCTGCATTCGCGCGGCCCTGAGCGAACGTGACCCAGGCCGGGTTGAGGAAGAGGGCGATCGTCACCCCCGTGATGACGAGCGCGGTGGCGACCGCGACGACCGCCCCCGCGAGGCGCCGTGCGGGCCCCGACCCGCCCTCCGTCGCCGCGGCGCTCACTCGTCCTCGAGCGTTCGAGCCTGCTCCCACCAGGTCTCGATCATCAGGTCGCTCGGCGGCTCGACCTGGAGCTGCCGGGCGGCGCGGGCCAGCGCGGCGCGGAAGGTGTCGAGGTCGATCGCGAGGAGGGATCCGAGCCCGCCGAAGCCCGCGAACCGGAACAGGTGGTGCTCGGCAGCGCCGAAGCCGGCCAGGTTGAGCAGCAGGGCTTCGTCCCGCCAGGCCAGCACGTCGTTGGTGGTCGCGACGGTCTGGTCCGCGAGCGTCTGGCGGCGGGCGGTGGTCTCGGAGACCTCCAGGAGCAGCCCCGTGGTGAAGACGCCCTGGCGCGCCAGGCGCTCGAGGTGGATCGGCTCGATCCGCGTCAGCTCGGTGATCGACGGCACGGCGGCGGGCTCCTTCTCCGGGGACGTGGCGGCCGCCATTGTACGGTCCACCGCGGCCGGACGATCCCGGCGGACTCAGGCCTCCAGCGCCCGCGCCTCCCGGCGGAGCAGCTCCCATGCCCGGTCGACGTGCCGACGCTCGGTCCGCAGGTTCCCGATCGCCACCCGGATGGCGAAGCGGTCGTGCAGCCGCGTGTGGGACAGGAAGACCTCCCCCGTCGCGTTGACCGCCGCCATCAAGCGCTCGTTGGCGGCGTCCAGCCGCGCCCGGACCTCCAGCTCGTCCTCCGTCCCGCGCAGGGCGCCTGGTCGCCAGCGCAGGCAGACGGTGGAGAACTGCGCCGGGGCGAGCCGCTCGAAGTCGGGCTCCGCGTCGACGGCGGCGGCCAGCTCCTCGGCGAGGCGACAGTGGGCGTCGATCCGGCGGCCGAGGCCGGCGATGCCGAAGTAGCGGATGAGCATCCACAGCTTGAGGGCCCGCATCCGGCGCCCGAGCTGTGGCTGGTATTCCGTGAAGTCGTGGACGGGGCGCTCGCGGTCGAGCGTCCGCAGGTACTCCGGGACGAGGCTGAAGGCGGCGCGGACGGCGTCCATCCGGCGGGAGAGCAGGAGCGACGCGTCGAGCGGGGTGAAGAGCCACTTGTGGGGGTTGACGACCATTGAGTCCGCGCGCTCCCAGCCGACGAACGGGCCGCGGCGCGCCGGCACGAGGGCGACGGCGCCGGCGTAGGCGGCGTCGACGTGCAGCCAGGCGCCCTCGCGCGCGGCCACGTCCGCGATCGCGGGCACCGGATCCACCGAGGTCGACGAGGTCGTCCCGATCGTGGCCACGATGGCGACCGGCACCCGGCCGGCCGCGCGGTCCTCGGCGATGGCCGCCTCGAGCCGGTCGACGCGCATGCGGTAGTCGGCGTCAACGGGGATCCGCCGCAACCCGGCCCGGCCGAGCCCGAGGGTCATGCAGGCCTTCTCGACGCTGCTGTGCGCTTCGGTCGAGGCGTAGACGACGGGCATCCCCCCGGCCGTGCGGGCGGCCAGGCCGTCCGTCGACGCCCGCAGGCCCGCCGCCTCACGGGCCGCGGCGAGGGCGATGAGGGTCGACGTCGAGGCGGTGTCGGTCAGGAGCCCGTCGAAGGCGGCGGGCAGCCCCAGCGCGGCGCGCAGCCAGCCCACGACGACCTGCTCGAGCTCCGTCCCGATCGGCGACGTCCGCCAGAGCATCGGGTTCTGGCCGAGCGCGGCCGTCCACATCTCGCCGAGGATACCGGGGGCGGAGGCCGTGGTCGCGAAGTAGGCCAGGAACCCCGGGTGCTGCCAGTGCGTCGCGTTCGGGACGACGAGCCGTTCGACGTCGGCGAGGATCGCGCCGAGCGGCTCGGGCTCGTCGGGCGGCGTCGCCGGGAAGGCCGGCCGGATCGAGCCGGGCTCGATGGCGGGCAGGACTGCCCGCTCCTCGATGCCCGCGAGGTAGTCGGCCATCGCGTCGACGACCGCGTGAGCGGCAGCCCGGAACCGTTCCGGGTCCATGTCGCCCAAGCCGCTCGCCTGCGCCTCGTCGAGGCGCGCGAACACGTCGGGATACGGGCCGGCCCAGAGGCCCTCTGGGGCTTCGTCGGTCATGCGCCGAGTGTAGGGCCCGTGGAGCCCGGCGGGGGCGGCCCGAGGGGTCGCGGCGCAGGGCCCCGCGCCGGGCCCACGGGCGACGGCCGCGTCGACCGCGCTCGGGGGCGGCCACACCTACCGAACGATGATCGGGATGCTCTTGAAGATGCCGGGCGCCCGGTCGGAGGCGTACCAGATCTCGTAGGGTCCCGCGGTTCCCGGCGCCGTCAGCGTCGCCGGGCTCCCGTTCGCCGTGTAGGCGTACGACGCGTACGTCCCCGCGGGCGACCCCGCCGGGACGATCGTGACGTAGTCGCCCGGCCCGTTCGGCCCGGTCCACTTCACGGCGAACGTGCTGTCCTTGTCCACAGCGGGCGGCGCCTCGAGGGCGATCTGGAGCGGCGTGACCGCGATCGGACGGCTCACCATCGTCTTGCTGTCCGCGCCGGCGATGTAGCGGAGCTCGAAGGCGCCCGCGGTCATCGGTGCGACGAGCTTGCCCGGGTTGGCGTCGGCCGTGTAGAAGTACGGCTCGCCCGACCAGTTCGCGGCGCCCGTTGGCATGATGGTGACGTAGTCCTTCGGCCCGTTCGAGCCGGTCCAGGTCACCTCGAAGGTGGTGCCCGCGGCGACGCTGTCGACCGCATCCAGCGTCCCCACGAACGCGGTCACGGTGATCGGCCGGCGGGCGAGGACGGTCTCGTCCTTGGCGATGTAGCGGAGCTCGTAGTCCCCCGCCGCCGTCGGCGCGACGAGCGTTGCCGGGCTGGCGCTGTTCGTGTAGAAGTACGGCTCGTTCGTCCACTTGCCGGCCCCGCTCGCCATGATCGCGACGTAGTCGCCCTGGGTGTTGGGCCCGGTCCACGTGACCGAGATGGCGGCACCCGCCGCGACCGTGGCCGGCGCGTCGAGCGTGGCCACGCCGCCGGGCGCGACCGTGGGGCTGGCACTCGCCGCAGCCGGTGCCGCGGTGGGCGTGGACGCGGCCGTCGGCGCCGCGGTGGGGGTCGGCGCGGGCGTCGGCGTCGCCGAGGCGCCCCCTCCACCGCAGGCCGCCACGAGGATCATGACCGCGACGCCAACGGCGCCGATCGCGCCGATACGGCGCCAGGAACTCCCGTGCATCCGCCCCTCCCTTCCGGATGGCACGCGCCGTGGATCGACGGCCGAGGACGCGCTGCTCCGTGACCGCGGATCTTACGCCTGCTGCGCCGACGGGCAGATCCGTCCCCATCCGAGACAAGACGAGAGCCCCTCGGACGCGCCGAGGGGCTCTCGCGTGCTCAGACCGATGGTCGGGGTGCCGCGATTCGAACGCGGGACCTCCTGAACCCCATTCAGGTGCGCTACCAAGCTGCGCCACACCCCGACGGCACGAAGGATAGCAGACGCCCCGGCAGGCCCTCCGTCGCTAGGGCCCCCCGTCGCCGTCAACCGCTCCCACGGGATTGCTCGCCGGCCAGCAGGGTGAGCGCCACAGGGTCGCGAATGGCGACCTCGTCGCGCGAGATGTCGATGAGCCCGTCCTCGTGAAGCTGGTGGAGGTTGCGGGTCACGACCTCGCGCACCGACCCGATTGCGTCGGCGAGCTCCTGCTGGCTGGCGTGCACGACGAGCTCGTGGCCGGGACCGGCCGTCGCCAGGAGCAGCAGCTGGCGGGCCAGGCGCTGGCGGACCGTGAGGAAGGCCTGCTCGGAGATGTCGCTCAGGGCGCGGTAGAGCTGCTGGGTCAGCTCCTCGGCGCAGGCGCGCGCGACGCCGGGATCGGTCGCCAGCAGCGCGCGCAGCGCCTCGACCCGGAGGGCCACGACCAGCGCGCTCGTCACGGCCTCGATGCTCATGGGAGCCGGGCCGCCCACCACCAGCGCGAGCCCTGCCACGTCGCCGCTGCGGGCGTAGCGGACAGTCACCTGCCGCCCGTCGGCGGAGGTGAGGAACACCCGCAGGAGCCCCCGGACGACCACGATCAGGCGCGGGCTCTCCTCGTCGCGGTAGACGAGGGCCCCCGCCGGCAGGTTGACCCGGATCGCTTCGGCCAGGAGGCGCTCGGCGGCGTCACGCGGGATCGCGAACAGGAAGCCGCCCTCGAGCCCCACGCGGGCCAGCTCATCGAGCGCAGCCATCGGTCTGTCCACCGTGCCGGCCGCCGCGGCGGCCGTCTCCTGGATCCGAGACAACCTTACGCCGGGAGGCGGCCGAGCCCAAGAGCCGGATGGGTGGAACTCTCGGGTATGCGTGACCGCGGTCACGCCGGCGCGACACCTGTGTCACCGACGTCTGGGCTGGGCTGGCGCATCCTGACACCGTGGTCGGAGACGCGGCGGGACCGCCATCCGACGACAGAAGGCCAGGAACGCACATGGTCGTCACGGACAAGGTCATGGCATCGGCCCACGCGGTCGACTATCGCATCGAGCGGCTGCCGATCCGCGAGCACCCCGAGGCTCACCTCGGGGAGGTGCTCGATCGGCTCACCGAGCTGGGCAAGCAGGGCTGGCGCGTCGTCAGCGTCGACCTGACGCATCACCCGTCGTACTCGCCGGCGGCCCAGCCGGCGGTCCCGCTGCCGATCCTCCTGGAGAAGGAGACGGTCGGGAGCCGGAGGTACGAGTACCGGATCGAGCGGATCCCGATCCAGGAGCATCCCGAGGAGCACCTCGCCGAGCTGGTCGACCGCCTCACCGAGCTGGGCAAGCAGGGGTGGGGCGTGGCGAGCGTCGACCTGACGCATCACCCGTCGTACTCCCCGGCGGCCCAGCCGACGATCCCGCTGCCCGTGCTGCTGGAGCGCGAGCTCTGACGGGGCCATCGCGTCCCCGCGACGCCGCCCGAGGGGCCCGGCCGCCGGTTGGGCCCCCGTCGTTGCCGAGGGCTCAGCGGCGGCGGACGCTCCCCGCCCGCGCTCCCCCGCCCCGCGGGGCGGACCGCTTCCGCGGGGGACGCTCGGTGCCGCGGTTGCGGAAGACGAGCCGGATCGGCGCCCCATGGAAGCCGAGCACGTCGCGGATCCGGTTCTCCAGGTAGCGCCGGTAGCTGAAATGGATCAGCTCCGCGTCGTTGGCGAAGAAGATGAACGTCGGCGGCTCGATGGCCGCCTGGGTCGCGTAGAAGAGCCTGGGCCGGCGGTTCTTCGCCGCCGGCGGGACCTGGCGAGCCGTCGCCTCGGCCAGCAGCCGGTTCAGCTCGCCCGTGCCGATCCGCTTCCGCCGCTCCCCCCAGACGTCCACGGCCATCTCGAGCACCCGGTCCACCCGCTGGCCCGTCTTCGCGCTGATCGAGACGACGGGCGCGAACTCGAGGAAGGGGGCGTCGCGGCGGATCCAGGCCACGAACTGGTCGAAGGTGCGATCCGTCTTGCCCTCGACGAGGTCCCACTTGTTGACGGCGATGACGAGGCCCTTGCCGGCGTCGATCGTGTACCCGGCCACGTGGGCGTCCTGCGCGGTCAGGCCCTCCACCGCGTCGATGACGAGGACGGTGACGTCTGCGCGGTCGATCGCCTTGAGGGCCCGCAGCGCGGAGTAGCGCTCCGCCGCCGGGCCCGAGGCGACCTTGCCCCGCCGCCGCATCCCCGCGGTGTCGACGAGGACGACCTCGCCCTGGCCGTAGGCCAGCCGCGTGTCGAAGGCGTCGCGGGTGGTCCCGGGGATCTCCGACACGATCGCCCGCTCCTCGCCGAGGAGGGCGTTGAGGAGGCTCGACTTCCCCACGTTCGGCCGCCCGACGAGCGCGATCGTCACCGGCCCGGGCAGCGCCCCGTCGTCGAAGTCGAGCTCGTCCGGCTCGAGGCCCTCGGCGAGCTCGTCGGCGATCAGGTCGGCCTCGCGATCGGTCTCGGCGTCGCGTGACCTGCGGACCTGCTCGGCCTCGCTCTCCGGCGGGAGGGCGAGCACGACCTCGTCGAGGAGGTCGGCGACACCGCGCCCGTGGGCAGCGCTGATCGGCCACGTCGCGTCCCAGCCGAGCGCCCAGAACTCCGCGGCGTCCAGCTCCCGCTTCGCGTTGTCGGCCTTGTTCACGGCGACGAGGACCGGCGCCGTCGCCCGCCGGAGCGTCTCGGCTGCCTCCTGGTCGGCCGGCGTGAGGCCTGCGGTCGCCTCGACGACGAAGACGATGACGTCGGCCTCGGCGATGGCCAGGCGCGCCTGCTCCTGGACGCGCGCCTCGATGTCGTCGCCCGGGGCCGCCTCGAGGCCGCCCGTGTCGACGACGAGGAAGCGCCGGCCGTTCCACTCACCCTCGCCGTAGATCCGGTCGCGGGTGGTCCGGGCGCGGTCCTCGACGATCGCGGCGCGGCTGTCCCCGACCACGCGGTTGAAGAGCGTGCTCTTGCCGACGTTGGGGCGCCCGACGATCGCGACGACGGGGAGGAGGCCGCTCCCGGTCACCGGGCGGCCGCGGCGGCGAGGCCGACGTCCCGCGGCAGCGAGCTCGTGCGGCCGGCGGGCGTGGCCGCCGCGTCGAGCGCCGCGAAGGCGATCTCGCGGGCCCGGGGCCGCACGTCGGCGCTCCCGGCCAGCTCCAGGATCCGCTCGGCCACGAGCTGGAGGTCCTCGATCGGCGTCGACGTGCCGCCCGTGATCCCGACGACCGTCGCGCTGCCGAAGAGGTCCGGGTCGACGAGGTCGCGGGCGTGCTCGATCTGCACGACGGGCGTCCCCTCGATCTCGCAGAGGCGCGTCAGCTCCTTCGTGTTGGCGCTGCTCCGGCCGCCGACGACGACCATGAAGTCGACGTCGCGGGCCGTGTCCACGGTGTCCTCCTGGCGGTGGATCGTGACCGGGCAGACGGTGTTGACGATCTTGAGCTCGTGGGCGAGGTGGACCATCCGCGCCGCCAGGCGCTCGAACTTCCAGGGCGGCTGGGTCGACTGGGTGATGAGGGCCATCCGCTTCCGGTGCGGGATCCGGTCCCAGTCGCCCTCCTCGTCGACAACGATCGCGTCGGGGGCGAACCCCAGGAGCCCCACGACCTCGGGGTGGTTCGGGGTGCCGAGGAGGACGATCGTGTAGCCCTCCTCGACGAGGGCCTGGAGCTGCTTCTGCTCGGCGATGACCCAGGAGCACGTGCCGTCGATGACGTCCAGGCCCCGATCGGCCGCCGCCTGCCGCACGCCCGGCGTCACGCCGTGGGCGCGGATGACGACCGTGG
This sequence comes from uncultured Chloroflexia bacterium, assembly GCA_963762445.1. GTDB lineage: Bacteria > Chloroflexota > Limnocylindria > Limnocylindrales > CSP1-4 > CTSoil-043. The sequence goes on along the minus strand of CAVXLA010000005.1, from coordinate 586,250 downwards.
ACCCGTCGAGGGCCTCCTCGAGCGCCTGGATCGGCTGGACGCCGCGCGCGTGGAGGCTGGCCACCACGCCCTCGTTGTGCACGACCTGGCCGAGGGTGTGGGTCATCCTGCCCGCGTCGGCCGATTCCTTCGCCTTGTCGACCGCTTCGCGGACGCCGTAGCAGAAGCCGGTGCGCTTCGCGATCCTGACGTCCCTGACCATGCCCATGGCCGGATTATTGCACGCGTCCCGGCAAAACCCCGGGGACGGGGGCGCCGCCGGGCGCGAGGAGCGGCCCGTAGACGCCCCGGTGGCGCTCCGGGAGGAGCTCGGCGACGTGGAGCATCAGGCGCGTCGTGACGTCCTCGAGGGACTCCTTCGTGCCGTCCGGCGCGACGCGCCGTTCCACCACGAACGGCTCGCCGATGCGCAGCGAGACCCGCCCCCCGAATCGCCAGAGAAGCCGGCCGCGCGGCCAGAAGCGGTCCGTGTCGATCACCCCGATCGGCAGGACCGGGGCCCCGGTCCGGAGGGCAAGGAGCGTCACGCCGTCCCTGGCCGGCTGAAGCGCGGCGGTCGGGCTGCGGGTGCCCTCCGGGAAGGTGCCCAGGACCCGGCCGTCCTCGAGGACGGCCCGGGCCACCCGGAAGGCCTCGGCGTCGGCGGCGCCTCGGTGGACCCCGAAAGCCCCGTTCTGGCGCATGAACCAGCCTGCCAGCGGCCACTCGAGGGCCTCGGCCTTGGCCATCCAGTGGATCGGCCGACCCAGGATCGGCGTCAGCCACCCGGCGACCAGCGGCGGGTCGGCGTTGCTGATGTGGTTACCGGCCAGGATGAGCGCCCCGCTCCGCGGGACGTGCTCGAGCCCCTCGACCGAGACGCGGGTGAAGCAGCGGATGAGCGTGCGCCCGAAGAGCTGGCTCGCCCGCATGAACCACGGCAGGCGGTCGGCCGGCAGCGTGAAGAGCGATGCCTCGTGGCGCGCGCCTCGCCGGCGCGGCGTCGCGCTCGTCACCGCGGGCCTCCGTCCCGTCCGAGGGCGGTCGGGTCGAGGGCGGCCTGCACGACGGCGAGGACGGCCGCCACCGTCGCCTCGAACGAGTTGCCGTCCGTCCGGACGTGGACCGCGTCGTCCGCCGCGCGGGCCGGCGACACGTCGCGCGATCCGTCGTCGAGGTCGCGGCGCCGAAGGTCGTCGAGGATCGCCTCGCCGGCCGGCGAGGCCGGGTCGATCCCCCGCTCGCGCGCACGTCGCGCGGCCCGTTCCTGCGTTGACGCGTCGAGCCAGATCTTCACGTCGGCGCCGGGCAGGACGACCCGTCCGATGTCGCGCCCGGCGACGACGATCGCGCCGGCCGCGGCCAGCGCCCGCTGGCGCCCCAGGAGCGCCGCCCGGACCTCCGGCTGGCGCGAGACCGCCGACACGGCCCGGTCGACGCGCGGCGTGCGGATCCGGCCGGCCACGTCCCGCCCGTCGACGATGACGCGGGTCAGGCACCCGGCTGCGTCCGCCTCGAGGTCGATCTCGGCGGCGAGCCGGGCGATGGCCGGTCCGTCCTCCGGCGCCAGGCCGCGGTCGAGGCTCAGCCACGTGAGCGCCCGGTAGAGAAGCCCGGTGTCGAGGAAGCGGGCCCCGAGGGCGGCGGCCACGGCCGCGCCAACGCTGCTCTTGCCGGACGAGCCGGGCCCGTCGAGGGCGACGACCGGGCCGCGATCGCGCCTCACGCCGTCCCGCCCTTCGACGACCACCGCCGCTCGGGCGACCGCGGCGGGCGGTCGGGCGGCGGTGGCGCTGCCAGCCGGCGCGCCTCGGCGGGCGTCAGGAGGCGCGCCTGCCCGGCAGGCAGGTCGAGGCGCAGGGTGCCGACGCGGACGCGCACCAGGCGCACCACGGGCGCGCCGACGGTCGCCAGCATCCTCCGGACCTGCCGCTTCCAGCCGTGGGCGAGGACCACCCGGTACCAGGCCAGCCCCGGGGCGGGGGGCGGGTCCAGGAGCGCCGCGAGCAGCGCCGTCTCCGTCCGCGTCGCCGGCCGCAGGGCGACGAGGCGGGCGATCCCCTCCTCGAGCGGGATGCCGGCGGCGAGTGCCGCGCGCTGCTCGCCGGCGAGGGGCGCGGCCACCGCGACCGCGTACTCCCGCTCGACCTCGTGGCGCGGGTGGAGGATCCGCTCCGTCCAGGCGCCGTCGTTGGTGAGCAGGAGCAGGCCCTCCAAATCCTGGTCGAGGCGGCCGACCGGGTAGAGGCGGGTTCCCGCCGGGACGAGGCCCGGCGGGACGAGGTCGAGCACGGTCCGGGCCGCGTGGCGGTCCGCCGCCGTCGAGATCACGCCGGCCGGCTTGTGCAGCGCCACGTAGACCGCGGCAACGGCGACGGCCCCGACCTGGCGCCCGTCGACGGCCACGACCTGGCGGGCCGGGTCGGCCTTCTCGCCGAGCTGCGCCGTCCGGCCGTCCACGGTGACGCGGCCGGCAGCCACCAGGGCGTCGGCGGCCCGGCGGCTGGCCACGCCGGCCCCCGCCAGCACCTTGCCGAGCCGCTCCTCCGGCATCAGGGCGCCCCGGCCGGGCGCGGCGAGCCGGCGGGCCCCGGCATCGCGAACGGATCCAGGTCCGCGTCCGGCGCGGGGCCGGCCGGCTCGGCCGCCACCAGGCGCTCGGCCACGGCGGCGTCGAGGAGCGGCAGGTCGTCCAGGCTCAGGAGGCCGAAGCGCTCGAGGAAGTCGACCGACGTGCCGTAGAGGATCGGTCGGCCCGGCGCGTCCGCCCGGCCGAGCTCAACCACCAGGCGTCGGTGCAGGAGGCTCCGGAGGGCGTACTCGGCGTCCACGCCCCGGACGCGCTCGATGCCGGCCTTCGTGACCGGCTGGCGGTAGGCCACGATCGCCAGCGTCTCCAGCGTCGCGGCAGAGAGGCGCGTCGGCTCCCGCCCGACGTAGCGGCCGATCATGAATCCGGCCTCCGGCGCCGTCGCCAGCGCCACCCGGTCGCCGTCGACGAGGAGCCGGATCCCGCGGCCGGCCAGAGCAACCTCCAGGTCCCCCAGGCGCGCGTCGATCGTCTCGGGCGAGGCCCCGGTCAGGGTCGCCAGCTCGCGCCGGCGAAGCGGGCGCTCGGCAACGAAGAGGAGCGCCTCGAGCAGCGACTCCGTGAGCGCCTCACCGGGCAGGTCGGCGGTCGCCGGCTCCGCCGACGCCTCGTTCACGTCCGCGGTCGCCGGCCCACCGCGCTCCACGTCCGCGGCCGGCCCACCGCGCTGCACGTCCGTCACTCGTCCTCCTCGCCCGGTTGCCCGGCTCCGCCGGCCCGGGCGCCGGGCATGGCCCCGGGGACCGCCCGGACGATGATGGGGCCCCAGGGCGCGTCCTGCTCGACGGAGATCTCCCGTCGCTTCACGAGCTCCAGCATCGCGAGGAAGGTGACGGCCATCACGACCCGGTCGCGGACGTGGGCCAGGAGGTCCTGCAGCACGATCCAGCCCGCGCCCGCGAGCGACGCCCGAATCAGCGCCGCGCGCTCGTCGAGCGTGATCGTGCGCGGGATCGTCTCGGGCGGCGGCACCGCGGCCGGGGCGACGGCCGCCAGGCGATCGAGGACGGCGACGAGGAGCGCCGGGTCGAGACGCGGCGGGAGCGGCTCCACTGCGCCGGCCCGGGCCGCGGCAACCGCGGTCGAGGGCTCCCGCCGAACGGCCTGCCGGCCGGCGGCCGCCGGGGCCGCGAGCCGGTCGGCGGCGTCGCGGAAGGCCCGGTAGGCGACCAGCCGCGCCCGGAGCGCGGCCTCGGCGTCAGCCTCGTCGTCGAGGGGGATCGCCGGCGCGGGCGGGCGCGGGAGGAGCTCCCGGCTCTTGATGAGGATGAGCTGGCTGGCCACGGCGACGAACGCCGAGAGGTTGCCCAGGCGATCGTCCTCGAGGCCCGCGATCGCATCGAGGTAGGCCTCAGCGAGCGCTCCGAGCGGGACCGTCATCACGTCGAGACGGCGGGCCTCCACGAGCGCGAGCAGCAGCCCGAGCGGGCCCTCCCAGGCGGCGAGCCGGACGCGCGTCGCGTCCTCCGGCCGGCGTCGGTCGCTGAAGGCGATGCCGGGCATCCCGCCGGCCGTCGGCGCGGCGGGTTCCGGCGTCATCAGCTCGCCTCGTCGGCGGCGTGGAGCGCGGCCAGCGATGCGCCGCCGTCCGCGCCGACCTCGCCCCGGATCAAAGCCACGGCGCGGGGCGGGCAGCCGACGGCGGCCGCCAGCTCGGCGGAGCGCTCGGCGTGATCGCGCAGCCGTGCCATCGCGTCCCTGCCGCCGGGCAGGCGGGCCGCGGAGCGGTGGACCCAGGGCCCGAGGAGCTCGCCGAGCGACCAGGCGACGCGATGCCAGAGCCGGATCGAGCGGCCCTTGCCGGCGTCGTGGAAGAGGCCCGCGAGGTGGAGGTCCCCGTCGGTGACGCCCGCGGCCCGCAGCGCGGCGACGACGTCGAGCCCGTGCCGCCGGTCGACCACGGGCATCGCGTCGAAGAGGGCGAGCTGGGCCGAGGTGAGCCACTCGGCCAGCGCGGCCCGCTCCACGGGCCGAACCCGCGCCGCCGCGTGCCGGCCGAGCTGGCGCGCCTTACGCGCCCACCAGGAGATGGAAGATCGCATCGAAGACCGGGCCGAGGATCCGCGCGCCGATAGAGCCCCCGGGGGGAAGGAACATGACTGCCAGGAGGACCACGAAACCCCACTGCTCGAGGACCGGGCGGACCTGCCAGACGGTCCGCGGCGGGAGGAACGCGAAGAGGACCTTGGACCCGTCGAGGGGCGGCAGCGGGAGCAGGTTGAAGATGAAGAGCGAGATGTTGATGACGAGGAACCAGGTGATCACGAGGCCGACGAAGTCGAGGGCCGGCGACGGCTCGAGCTGGAGGGCGATGAAGAGGCGGATGACGACCGCGGCGAGGATCGCGAGGGCGAGGTTGGAAAGCGGACCCGCCGCCGCCACGATGGCCTCCCCGCGATGGCCGCCGCGCAGCATCGAAGGATTGACCGGCGTCGGCTTCGCCCACCCGATGAAGAAGCCGCCCGGCGCGAGCGCGGAGATGGCGAGGAGCGCCGTGCCGAGGGGGTCCAGGTGGACCAGCGGGTTGAGGGTCAGCCGGCCGAAGAGCTTCGCCGTCCCGTCGCCGAGGCGGTAGGCCGCGAGGGCGTGGGCGCACTCGTGCACGGGGAACCCGACGACCAGGAAGATAGCGACCGCCACGAGGGCGGACAGGGTGCGCTCGTCGAAGGCCACGCTGCGGCGGAGCTCCAGTTCCGGGAGGGGACCGGCGTATGGTACCGCGCCCGGCCCGGCCGGCCCGGCGAGCGGTCAGCCGCGTCGGCGGGAGCGGGCGCCCGAGACGTCCCGTGCTCCGCCGGCGGCCGTCACATCTGGTCGAGCAGGTCCGCCTTCTTCGCCTCGTAGTCCTCGGGCGTGATCAGGCCGTCGTCGCGCAGCTTGGCCAGGCTGCGCAGCTTCTCCTCGGCCGAGGGCGGAGGAGGAGGCGGCGGGGCGACCGGGGCTGGGACTGGCGTGGGGGCGGGAGGAGGCGGCGGGGCGGGAGCGGCGGCCGGCACGTCGGCGTAGCGCGCCCGGCGGATGTCGCCCCCCTCCTCGAGGTCGTTCTTCGTCGTGACCATGACCTTCTTGAACTCGGGGGCGTGGTGGAGCATGTGGAAGTCGTCGGCGATCTCCTCCGCGGCGGTCAGGATGCGGAGGTTGCCCCAGTCGAACATCCGGCCGAAGAGCGACTGCTCGAGGATCGCGTCGTTGATCTTCTCCAGCGAGCTGTCCATCGACTTCTTGTTGAGGATCCCGCCGACCTTCATCACCCGCCGGTTCGTGATGACGTAATCCTCCTGGTACCAGGCCACGTAGTTCCAGGCGATCAGCGCCGCGCCGACCAGCAGGCAGGCCAGGGTCGCCCAGCCCAGCAGATCGCGGAAGAGCCCGGCCCCGATCCCGAAGAAGGCGAGGACGACGAGCAGGGCGAGCCCGATCCCGGCCAGCACGATCCCCCACCTCGACGCGACGAGGCGTCCGAGGGGGTGCTGCCGCGTTCGATAGACGACGTGCTCTCCCTCGGCGAGCAGCGAGTCCGCGTAGGCCATTGGGGGTCCCTCCTGGTGCTTCCGGTCAGGCCCGGGGATGAGCCCGGGCATAGACCTCGCGGATCCGCTCGCCGGTCAGGTGCGTGTAGATCTGCGTCGTCGAGATACTGGCATGACCGAGCAGCTCCTGTACGACGCGCAGGTCGGCTCCACCCTCCAGGAGGTGCGTCGCGTAGGAGTGGCGCAGGGTGTGCGGCGAGACCCGGTCGCCCACGCCGGCGGCGGCGGCGGCACGCTTCACCGCGAGCCAGGCGTAGCTCCGCCCCAGGCGTCGCCCGCGATCGGAGAGGAAGACCGGGCCGCCGCGGGACGCGCGGACGCGGTCGGCGGTGGCCGGCACCGGGCGCTCCGCCGCGAGGTACCGCCGGAGCCAGGCGACCGCGACGTCGCCGACCGGGACGACCCGCTCGCGGTCCCCCTTGCCGACGACGCGCACGCTCCCGCCATCGAGGTCCAGGTCGTCCCCGTCGAGGCGGAGCGCCTCGCTGACGCGGAGGCCGGCGGCGTAGAGGAGCTCGAGGAGGGCGCGGTCGCGCATGGCCGCGAGGGCGGCAGCTGCGGCGGCACCGCGACGGCCGCGCGGAGCGCCCGCGCCGGCGGCGCGGTCGGGGTCCACCGCGGCGAGGAGGCGATCCACCTCGTCCACGGTGAGCGGGTCCGGCAGGATCCGGGGCTCCCGCGGCAGGTCGAGATGGCTGGCGACGTCGACCGCGACGAGGTCCTCGGCAAGCGCGAAGCGGAAGTAGGACCGAAGCGCGGCAGTCCGGCGCCGGAGGCTCGTCGCCCGCAGGACGCGCCCCGACCGGCCGGTCGCTCCCGCCAGCCGGGCCAGGTAGTCAATCGCCGCCTGCGGGGAGCTCCCCCACCCCTTCGCGGCCTCCGGCGACGAGCCGAAGTCGCGCAGGTCGGCGCCGTAGCCCGCGATCGTGGCCGGCGACAGGCCGCGCTCGACGCGAAGGTGGACGAGGAAGGCGTCCATCGCGGCGGCGAAGTCCGCCGGGGCCGGCCCCACCTCCGCCGGGCGGCGCGGACGGCGAGCCCGCGGGCCGGACACCGTCGTCATGGGCCGGGCGGGAGGACGCCGCGGCTCCGCCGGAACCGGGCCGCCCGCTCCAGGAGCTCGCGCGCCGACGCCGACGCCGCGGGCCCGCCCCCTGCCCCGCCGATCATCGCCGCCAGCTCGCCCACGCGGCCCTCGTCGTCGAGGCGGCGCACTTCGGTCACCGTCCGCCCGTCACGGGCGACCTTGTGGATCGCGAAGTGGGCGTCCGCGTGGGCGGCGATCTGCGGCAGGTGGGTGACGCAGAGCACCTGGTGGCGGCCACCGAGGACCCACAGGGTCCGCCCGACCGGGTCGGCGCTGCGTCCGCCGATCCCCGCGTCGATCTCGTCGAAGACGAGGGTCGGCGTGGCGTCGGCGTCGACGAGGACCTCCTCGATGGCGAGGGCGATGCGCGACAGCTCGCCGCCGGACGCGATCTTCGCCAGCGGCCGGGCCGGCTCGCCGGGGTTCGGGGCGATGCGATAGACGACCACATCGACGCCCGCGGCGTCGAACGCGACGGCGTCGCCGCCGACCTCCACGGCCGGCTCGTCCCGGCCGGCCGGGCGGCGCCCCACCGCGATCTCCACCCCGGTCCCGCCGAGGCCGAGGTCGCCGAGGGCCCGCTCGATCCGGGCGCCGAGGTCGGCGGCGGTGGCCCGGCGCCGGGCCGAGAGCGCCTGCGCGGCGCCGGCGATCGCCTCGAGCAGCTTCGTCGCCTCGGCGGCCCGGCGGATCCGCTCGGCGTCGAGGCCCCGCAGGCGCTCGACCTCGCCGGCCGCCTGCTCGGCCCGTTCGAGGAGGCCCTCGGTGTCGGTCCCGTACTTGCGCTCCAGGGTGAAGAGGAAGGAGAGCCGCTCCTCCATCGCGGCGAGCGCCGCGGGATCGTGCTCAACGCCGTCCGCCATCGCCCTCGTCTCGAAGGCGGCGTCCTCCAGCTCCGCGGCGAGCCCGGCGAGCCGCCGCGCGAGGGGCTCGTAGCGGGCGTCGAGCCGACCGAGGGCGGACGCCTCCGCCGCCGCCCGTGCCGTCTGCTCGCGGGCGCCGGGCGGCGTCGCCTCTGCCTCGTCCCCGGCCAGCAGCGCGACGATCGCCCCGGCCCCGCGGGCGATCGCCTCGCCGTGCCGCGAGGCCGCGAGCCGCGAGCGGATCTCGGCGACCTCGCCACGCCGGATCCGGGCCGTCGCGATCTCCGCCGCCTCGTGCTCGACGAGGGCGATCCGCCGCTCCAGCTCGCGCGGCTCCACGGCGAGCGCCGCCCGCGCCGCCTCGTTCTCACGCCAGGCCCCGACGGCCGCCGCCATGGCGGCCCGCTCCGCCGCGTGGCCACCGAAGGCGTCGAGCAGGTCCCGCTGCCAGCGCTCGTCGAGCAGCCGGGCCTGCTCGTGCTGGCCGTGGATCTCGACGAGCGGGCCGCTGGTCGCGGCGAGCCGGGCTGCCGTCACCGTCTCGTCGTCGATCCGGGCCACGGACCGGCCCGAGGCGGAGACCTCGCGCACGCAGACGAGCGGCTCCGGGAGCCGATCGAAGAGCGCCTCCACGCGGGCTGCCTCCGCGTCGTGCCGGACGAGCCCCGGGTCGGCCCGGGCGCCGAGGGCGAGGCCGAGGGCGTCGATCAGGAGGCTCTTGCCGGCGCCCGTCTCGCCGGTGATCACGTTGAGCCCGTCGGCGAAGGCGATGCGGACGCGCTCGAGCAGGGCGAGGTCCGTCACGGTCAGCTCCAGGAGCCGGCCCGCGGCGGGCCCGGCAGGCTCGTGCTCGCTCACGGCCGGGTCACGAAGGAAGCAGCTGGGCCTTCTGCCGCAGCAGGTCCCAGAACGGCAGCGCCCCTTCCGGCTCGAGGAAGCGGATCGGCTGCTCGAGCGCGGCGACCGTCACCGCGTCCCCCACCCCGATCGGGAAGTCCTCGCGGCCGTCGACGGAGACCAGCGCCTCGAGCGCTTCGAGCACGCGGCAGCGGACTACCTGGTCCGGGCTCACGACGACCGAGCCGAGGGCCGACAGGTAGGCGGCGATCGGCGTGACGATGAGGTTGCGGCTCACGGGATCCAGGATCGGGCCCCCGGCCGAGAAGCTGTAGCCGGTGGACCCGGTGGGGCTCGCGACGACCAGCCCGTCCGCGACAAAGGTCGCGAGGTGCGACGGCCCGATCTCGACGTCCAGGTGGACCACCCGCGCCAGCGCGCCGCGGGCGACGACGACGTCGTTGAGGGCGATGAACGAGTGTCGCGCCGCCCCACCGCGCTCGCCGTGGATCGTGCCCCGCAGGGCCATCCGGTCCTCGAGCCGGTAGCGCCCCTCGACGATCTTCGCGAGCAGGCCCTCGAGCTCGTGCGCCTCGGCCTTCGAGAGGAACCCGATCTTGCCCAGGTTGACGCCGACGATCGGGACCCGGGTCTCGGCCACCGCCCGGGCGGCCCGCAGGAAGGTCCCGTCGCCGCCGAGGACGACGAGGACGTCCACGCCCGGCAGGGCGGCCACGAGGGCCGCCGTGTCGCCGGACGCCACGGACCACGTCTCGACGCCCCGCACGGCGCACCAGCCGCTCGCCCGGGCCGCGAGCTCGACCGCGTCGTCCTTGGTCGGGTTGTAGGCGAACCCGATCCGCCGCGGGCCGCTCACCCCGGCACCAGCGCGGCGATCAGCGGCGCCCACTCGCCTGGCTCGGCCGGGCCGGGCGCGGCGGCCGGGCCGGGCGCGGCGGCCGCCGGCAGGCTGCCCGCCAGCAGGAAGAACTCGCGGTTGCCGGCGGGACCGCGCAACGGTGATTCGGCGAGAGCGAGCGGCGCCAGCCCCGCGGCGCGGGCGTGGTCGAGGGCGCCGGCGAGCACCGCGCGGTGGACGGCGGGGTCGCGGACGACGCCGCGGGGCGCGCTGCCGCGGCCGGCTTCGAACTGCGGCTTCACGAGCGCGACCACGCGACCCCCCGGCGCGAGGCAGGCGGCCACGGCCGGGAGGACGAGGCGCAGGGAGATGAAGCTGACGTCGATCACCGCCAGCGCGACGGGCTCCCCGAGCAACGCCGGCGAGAGCCCCCGGGCGTTGACCTGCTCGCGGGCGACGACGCGCGGGTCGCGGCGGAGCACCTCCGCCAGCTGCCCGCGGCCCACGTCGACTGCATGGACGCGGCTGGCGCCGCGCTGGAGGAGCACGTCGGTGAAGCCGCCCGTGGAGGCCCCGACGTCGAGGCAGACGAGGCCCGCCGGATCCACCCCGAACGCGTCGAGGGCGCCCGCGAGCTTCTCGCCGCCGCGCGAGACGTAGGGCAGTGGCGCCTCGACCGCGACCGGGATCGAGGGCTCGACGAGGTCCCCCGCCTTGCGGTCGGCCCGCGCCCCGTCGCCCGCGCCCACCTTGACCCGGCCGGCCATGAGGAGCGCCTGGGCGCGCGCCCGCGTCTCGACGAGGCCGCGCTCGACGAGCAGCTGGTCGAGGCGGACGCGGGGTGCGCGGGGCGGCGCCGTCGTGCGGGTCACGCCACGATCATGCCACGCGCCGTTGCACCGCGGCTCATCGACGCGTGCAGGCCGGGCCGGGCGCCGGCGGGCGATCCCCGGCGGCGTCAGGCGCTGGCGGCCTGGCCACGCCGGCGTCGGGCGTGCCCCGGCGCCGCCCGAAGGGTCGCGAGCGTCTCGCGGATCTGCTCCGCGATCCCCGCCGTGTCCAGCCGGATGAGGGCGCGCAGGTCGGCCGCCGAGCCGTGGTCGACGAAGCGGTCGCCGGGGATCCCGATGATCCGCAGCGCGACGTCGCGGAAGGCCGGGTCCACGAGGCGGGCCTCCTCGAGCGCCTCGAGGACGCCGGAGCCGAAGCCGCCCGTCGTCGTGCTCTCCTCGAGGGTGACCACGAGCTGCCGGCCGCGGGCCTGGTCGAGGATCAGCTGGCGGTCGAGCGGCTTGGCGAAGCGGGCGTTGATGACGCCGACCGACCAGCCGTCCGCGGCCAGGGCGTCCGCGGCGTCCTCGCCGCGCCGGACGATCGGCCCGAAGCCCACGATGAGGATGTCCGTGCCCTCCCGGAGGACCTCGCCGCGGCCGATCGGCAGGATCTCGGGCGCCCGCTCGGGCACACCGAAGCCGCTGTCGCGCGGGTAGTTGAGGGCGAAGGGGTGGTCCTGGGCGAGGGCCGTCCGGACCATCGAGCGCAGCTCCTGCTCGTCCTTCGGCGCGGCGACCACGAGGTTGGGGATCTGGCGGTGGGCCGGGAAGGAGAACATCCCCTGGTGGCTGGTCCCGTCCTCGCCCACGAGGCCGGCCCGGTCCACGCCGATCAGCACCGGCTGGTCGTTCTGGCAGACGTCGTGGACGATCTGGTCGAAGGCCCGCTGCAGGAAGGTGGCGTAGATGGCGACAACCGGCCGGCCGCCGCCCATCGCGATCCCCGTCGCCAGGGCGACCGCGTGCTGCTCGGCGATCCCCACGTCGACGAAGCGATCCGGGAACTCGTCCTCGAACCGGTCGAGGCCGGTCCCGGTCGGCATCCCCGCCGTGATCGCCACGATCCGGCGGTCCTCGCGGGCGGCCGCGATCACCTCCTGGGCGAAGTAGTGGGTGTAGTTGGGGGTGCGGGGCGCCGCCGCCGCCGCGGGCACGGTCGCGTCGCCGTTCCCGTCCGAGCCGCCCCCGGACGTCGGGGTCGCCGAGATCTCGCCGGCCCCCAGCGGGCTGCCGGCGATGCGCCGCCGGGCCTGGTACGTGTCGGCCATCGGCGGCAGGGCGGCGCCGTGGAACCCGACCTGGTCGCGCTCCGCCGGGTGGTAGCCACGCCCCTTCTGGGTCCGCACGTGGACCAGGACCGGGCCGCCCAGGTCGAGGGCGCTGCGGAAGGTGTGCTCCAGGGCGCGCAGGTCGTGGCCCGGGACCACGCCGACGTAGGTGATGCCGAGGTCCTCGAAGAGCTGGCCGGGCTGGGCGAAGCTGACGATCGACTTCCGGAACCGGCGCGACAGCTCAAGGGCGGTGGGGCCGACAACCGGGACTCGCTCCACTGTGCGGTCGTAGGCGCTCCTCGACTGCTTCCAGGCGCTGGAGAGCTTGATCTCGGACAGGTACTTGGAAAGCGCGCCGACCGACTGGCTGATCGACATCGCGTTGTCGTTGAGCACGATCAGGACCTGCGTCCGGCGGTGGCCGAGGTCGTTGAGGGCCTCGAGCGACAGGCCGCTCATCAGGGCCGCGTCGCCGACCACGACGGCGATCCGGTCCAGGCCGTGGCGGGTGTCGCGGGCCGTCGCCAGACCGGCGGCGATCGAGAGGCCGGTCCCGGCGTGGCCGCCGTCGAAGACGTCGTGCTCGCTCTCCGAGCGGCGCGGGAACCCGCTGATGCCGCCGAGCTGGCGGAGCGTCCCGAACCGCTCGTACCGCCCCGTGACCAGCTTGTGCGGGTAGGCCTGGTGCCCCGTGTCCCAGACGATCGGCTCGCGCGGCGACTCGAGCAGGCGGTGGAGGGCGAGGGTGATCTCCACCACCCCCAGCGACGAGCCGAGATGGCCCCCCGTCTTCGCCACCGTGGCGATGATCGTCTCGCGGATCTCCTCGGCGAGCACGAAGAGGTCGCGCTCGGAGAGGGCCCGGATGTCGCCGGGGCCCCGGATGCCGGGGAGGATGACCAAGGATTGACCCTCGATGGGGCGCCGGAGTCGTGGACCCGGCGAGTCTACCCCGCCCGGCCGCGCGACGCCGCCGCGCCCAAGGCGCGATCAGCCCGCTTCGTCGTCGCGCAGCTCGGCCTCGGCCAGCGCCCCGCGCGCGCCCTCGACCAGGCGGCGCACCCGCAGCTCCGCGTCGCCCAGAAGCCGCTCGCAGCGCTGCTGCAGGGCAACGCCGCGCTCGTAGAGAGCCAGCGTCTTCTCGAGGGCCAGGCCCCCCGCCTCCAGCTCGGCGACCGTCCGCTCCAGCTCGGCGAGGGCCGCATCGAAGGCCAGCTCGTCGATCGCGCCCCGTGCCGGCTCAGCCACGTCCATCCCCTTCCCTCCTGTCGACGAGACCATCTTCTTCGCCCCGGCTGCGCCGCTCGTCCCAGCGGGCCAGGCGCGGCGCGACCGCCAGCCCGAGCCCGAGGCCGACGACGACCACGGCCGCCAGGAGCAGCGCGAACAGGAGGCCCTCCATCGTCAGGCCGGGTCCTCGGCCCGGGCGGCGATCTCGCCCCGGGCCACCCGGAGGCGCAACGCCGTCCCGACCGGGGCCTCGCGCGGGTCGCGGACGATCGCGCCGTCCGCCGCCCGCCGAACGATGGCATAGCCGCGGGCGAGCGTCGCCCCCGGATCGAGCGCGGCCAGTGACCCGCGGGTGGCGTCGAGGCGGGCCCGGGCCGCCGCCAGCCGCGTCGCGACGAGCGGGTGCAGGTGGCCGGCCGCCATCTCGGCCGCCCGTCGATCCGTGGCCAGGCGGCCCGCCACGGCGCCCGTGGCGCGGTCGAGCAGGTGCCCGGCCCGCTCGCGCGCGGCCGCCAGGCGCGCTTCGGGGCGCAGGCCCTCGAGGGCACGCCGCTCGCCGGCCACCCGCCGGCCCAGCTCGGCCATCGCGGCCCCGAGTGCGCCGTCGGCCCGAGCCCGCTGGGCCCGGAGGCCGGCGATCACCTCCAGCCGCTCGGGGACGACGAGCTCGGCCGCGGCCGACGGCGTGGGGGCCCGCAGGTCTGCCGCGAAGTCGACGAGGGTCACGTCCGTCTCGTGGCCGATCCCCGTCACGACCGGGACCGGGTGCGCCGCCACCGCGCGCACGACGCGCTCGTCGTTGAAGGCCCACAGGTCCTCCAGGGATCCGCCGCCGCGGGCCACGATCACGACTGCCGGCCCGTCGAGGGGGCGGCCGTCCGCGCGGCAGGCGGCCTCGAAGCGTGCCAGGCGGTCGAGGGCCGCCACGATCGTCTCGGCCGCTCCCTCACCCTGCACGCGGCAGGCGCTGACGACCAGGCGGGCCAGCGGCCAGCGTCGCTCGAGGACGCGACGCACGTCGTGGAGGACAGCGCCGGAGAGGCTGGTGACGACCCCGACGGTGGCCGGGCGCGCCGGGAGGGAGCGCTTGCGGCCGGCGTCGAAGAGCCCCTCGGCGGCCAGGCGCGCCTTCGTCGCCTCGAAGCGGAGCGCCAGGTCGCCGAGCCCGGCCGGCTGGACCGCCGCCACGTAGCACTGGTAGACGCCCTGGGCGTCGAAGACGTCGATCCGGCCATGGACGACGACGTGGAGCCCGGCCCGCGCGTCGAAGGGGCTGCGGATCCGGTCGTCGCGGAACCAGACGCAGGCGAGCTGGCTGCGGGCGTCCTTCAGGGTGAAGTAGGCGTGCCCCGCGGAGCTGACCGTGACCCGCCCGACCTCGCCCTCGACCCAGACGTCCGCGAGCCGTGGGTCACCCCGCAGCGCGTCGCGGACGGCGCGGGTGACGTCGGAGACGCCGAGGATGCGAGGTGCGTCGCGCCCCGCCGCGGACCGGCCCGGGTCGGGCTCCAGGGCGTCCCACGACGGAAGCGCCCAGGCGGGCGGATCGTGGTCGCCCATCGGTCGCGATCAGACCCGGGTCTGGTACTCGCCGGTGCGGGTGTCGATCCGCAGGGTGTCGCCCTCGGTGACGAAGAGGGGCACCTGGACGACGAGGCCGGTCTCCATCGTGGCGGCCTTCCGGGCGCCGGTCGCCGTGTCACCGGCGAACCCGGGCTCCGTCTCGGCGACCACCAGGTCGACCGTGATCGGGAGCTCCACGCCGAGCGTGTCGCCCTCGTAGCTGATCCGGTCCAGGACCATGCCGTCCTTGAGGTACGGGATCACCTCGTCGAGCTGGCCCGCGCCGAGGTGGAACTGGTCGTACGACTCCATCTCCATGAAGTGGAAGTCGTCGCCGTCGCGGTACAGGAACTGGATCGACCGCCGGTCGAGCTGGGCCCGGGGCCACTTCTCGCCGGCCTGGAAGCTCTTCTCGACCGTGCTCCCCTTCTTCACGTTGCGGAGCTTGATCCGCACCTGCGCGGAGCCGCGGCCCATCTTGATGTGGTGGTAGTCGAGGATCTGCCAGAGGTCGCCGTCGAGCTCGATGACGACGCCCTTGCGCAGCTCACCGGTGGAGATCATGGGGTCGGGCGCTCCGTGCGGGGCCGGCGGTCGCGGACGGCCGGCGCGTGGGGATTCGGGATGTCCGAGGATCGTAGCAGACGGGCTGGGCCGGGCCCCGGGCGACGACCAGGCGACGACGTAGGAGGCGCTCGGCGTCCCGGCCGCCTAGGGGCGGTAGAAGTTGACGACGAAGTTGAGGTTGCCGCCCGAGACCCAGAGGCCGATGCCGGCCCGGTCGTAGGCCGGGTTCATCATGTTCACCCAGTGCCCGCCGACCGGGCTCCAGTACTTCTCGCTCTGGAAGAACCGGACAAGGTTGACGGCCGCCTCAAGCGGGTCCGCGTAGTAGTGGCAGCTCAGGTTCTCGGCCCACTCGTAGCTGGCGTAGCCCGCGGCGCGGAGGCGGTCGCCGGGGTCGCCGCTGTAGAAGTGCGAGCAGGCGCCGTTGGTGGCCAGCTTCTTCGCGTACGGCCGGCTCACCTCGTCGCTGATCCCGGCGTCGTACTTGAGGGCCGCCATCCCGCTGCCCCCGGGGCTCGAGCACGACCCGTCGGCCAGGACCCACCCGCCGCCCCGCGTGCAGTTGAGCAGCGAGAGGAGGTACTTCTCGGCGGCGAGCCAGCTGCTCGACGTCGGGCGCGCCACCGCGACGGGCTTCGGGGTGGGAGCCGGCTCCGGCTTCGGCTTCACCGCGGCCGGCTTCGGGGTCGGCGCCGGGGTCGGCTCGGGCGTCGGCTTCGCGACGACCGTGAACCGGGACGAGCGGCCCCGATCGACAGGGGTTCCGTCGGCGGCGGTGGCCGTCGCCGCCACCCGCATGATCACCGTGGCCTCGTAGGGGAAGCTCGCCGCCGGGTCGAAGACGAGCACCGTGTCATCCTCGGCGAACGAGACGCTGCCGGCGACGTCCTTCCCATCGACCTCGACGCTGAACGCCTTCTCCGTCGCGCCGCGGTCCATGGGCATCGTGAAGCGGACGGAGACCGGCACCGCGCGGCTCACCTCCTCGGTGCCCGCCCGCGGCCGGAAGCGGACGACCGACGGCGCCTCGGTCGTCGTGAAGACGAGCGGATCCGGGGAGGCGACGGCCGCACCCTCGTCGTCCAGCACGCCCGCCGCCAGCTCGACCGTGTACCGGGTCTTCGCCGCGAGCCCCGCCTCTGGCTCCCAGACGAAGTTGTCGGCGACCGCCGGGTCGGGCCCGTCGGGGCCATCCATTGCCACGAAGAGCTGCCCCGTGACCTCCGGCGCGATCCGGAAGGCGGCGCGGACAGCTGCGACCGCCACGGGCCGGTCGAACGAGACCACGATCGAGCTGTCGAGGGCGACGCCGCTGGGAAGCTGATCGGTCGCCAGCAGCCTGCCGGCTGTCGCGTCGCGGGTGAGGAAGCCGGCCCGCAGCGGGGCCGCCAGTCGGCGCCCGTCGCGATCCTGGGCCCCGGTGCCGACGGTCACGGTGTAGAACGTGGCCGGCTGCCAGCTTCCCAGCGGGGCCACGAAAAGGCGCCGCCCGTCCGCGGACCAGGTGAGCTGCACGTCGGCCGCGGGGTCCACGCCGACGGCGTCCGCCACCGAGCCAGCGTCCATCGGGGCATCGAAGTCCACCACGAGCGGCGAGGTCAGCCCGCGCCCGGTCGCGACGGCGGGCCCGAGCGCGCTCGCGGCCAGCGGCGCCTGGGTGGCCGCGGGGACGCCCACCGTGCCGGCGGGCACGGCGACGGCGGCGGCGAGGACCACGCCGCCGATGCCGAATGCGAGCGCGATCCGCGTCGCGTGCCCGCGCTGAAGCGCGACCGCCAGGTAGACGGTCGCGATGACGGGCAACGCGAGGAGAACAGCTAGCGCGCGGCGAACCGACAACGGGGCTCCTCGTCGACTCCCGGGCGCTCGGATGGGGCGAGGCCGATCTGCTGGGGCATGATCGCGGCTACCGTACCACCGCCCCGCGATCGGCGGCAACCGCGCCGGCCGGCGACCCGGCAGCCGTCGGCCGTGGAGGACCCGTGGCCGCCCGGGCGCCGGTCAGCCGGGCAGGACGAGCGGCTCCCGCGGGAAGCGGGTCAGGTGCTCCAGGCGGCCGCGGGCCGCATCGAGGAGGACGAGGTCCTCGATCCGCACTCCGGTCCTCCCCCCGAGGTAGACGCCGGGCTCCACCGAGAACACCGTCGGGCTCGGGAGCGGGTCGTCCGTGGCGACGCGCGACAGGCTCGGACGCTCGTGCGTCGCGAGCCCGATCCCGTGGCCGGTCCCGTGGCCGAAGTGGGCTCCGTGGCCGGCCGCCGCGATCCGGTCGCGCGCCGCCGCATCCATCGCCCGCCCGGAGGGGAGCGGGCCGCCAGCCGCCACCGCCCGCGCCAGGAGGTCGATCGCCGCCCCCTGGGCGCTCGCCACGAGCTCGTAGACGGCGAGGTCACGCTCGCTCGGCGGGCCCACGAACAGCGTCCGCGTCATGTCGCTCCGGTACCCGTCCACCTGCGCCCCGAAGTCGAGGAGGAGGACCCGGCCGGCGCGGATGCGACGGCGTCCCGGCGAACCGTGCGGCAGGGCGGCCTGCGGGCCGGCCAGGGCCGCGACGTCGAAGGCGAGGGCCTCGGCCCCGCCCTCGCGCAGCAGGACCTCGAGGCGCCAGGCCAGCGCCGCCTCCGTGACCCCCGACCGGATCTCCGGCAGCAGGGCGGCGAGCGCCCGATCCGCCACGGCCGCGGCGGCGGCGATCCGCTCCACCTCGGACGGCTCCTTCACCGCCCGGTCGTCGTCGATCCAGGGCCCGGCCGCCACGAGCTCGACGTCCGGGGCGGCGGCCCGGAGGGCCTCCCACAGGGCATGGGGCAGGTCGCCGGCGGGGACGGCCACGCGGCGCGCGCCCACCGAGGCGAGGAGGACCGGCCAGCGGGCCGCGAGGTCGTACGTGACGTCCTCCACCCGGGCCCCGGGGGCCTCGTGGCGCGCCTGGAGCGTGTAGCGCGAGTCGGCGAGGACGACGACCTCGTCGGCCGTCGCCAGGAATCGGCCGGACTGACCGGCGACCTTCTCCTCGCCGTCGCCCAGGACGACGCCGGTGAGGTAGCGGATCTCCTCGCGGCGGAGGCCGAAGTAGGCGTCGATGCCGGCCGCGGCGAGGCGCGCGCGGAGCCGGCCCAGCCGGGCGGGGCGGGCGGCCGCGTCGGCGTCCCCCCAGTCCCGCAGGCGGCGAGCGGTCGGCGGAGCGGCGAAGTCGGCCGGCACCGGGAGCCCGCGCAGGCGTGCCCGGCTCACGGGATGTACCCGTATTCGCGGAGCTTGGCGAGGTGTTCCTCGTAGGTCTTCGAGAAGTCGTGGGCGCCGTCACTTCCGGGGATCGCCACGAAGTAGAGGTACCCCTTCGTCGTGTCGGGGGCCAGGGCGGCGTCGATGGACGCCGCGGTCGGCGTGCAGATCGGACCCGGGAACAGCCCGGTGACGCGGTAGGTCTGGTAGCCGGCGATCGCCTCGGGGAATTCGATCGAGGCGAGCGGCTCGGCGGGGACGTTCCAGAACGAGTACTGGGGCCACGCCGCGAGGTCGAGCTTTCGGAGGGCGAGGAAATCGACGCCCCAGATCACGCTCGGGTCGGCGTTGAGCAGCATCTCGTGCTTCAGCCGGTTCTCGTAGACGCCGGCGACGAGGGCCTTCTCGTCGTCGCGGCTGGTCTCGCGCTCGACCAGCGAGGCCAGGGTCACGACCTCGTGGAAGGTGCGGCCGGCGTCCTCCGCCGCGGCGATCCGCTCGGCCCCGACGTTCTCGACGAAGCGGTCGAGCATCTTGCGGACGAGCTCCTCGGGGGTGGTGTCGGGGAGGATCCGGTAGGCGCCGGCCGCGAGGTACCCCTCGAGCGTGGCACCCTTCGGGAGGTCGAGCCACGGATAGGCGTCGAGGAGCTCCTGGGGCGGCTTCCGCACCAGCGCCAGGAAGTCCGCCGCGCGCATCTGGAGGGTCGCGATCTCGTCCGGGCGAGCCTCGATGTAGGCGGCCATCTGCTCGAGGCGAAGGCCGGCCCGGAACTGGATGAGGAAGGACGGGTCCTTCGCCTCGAGCAGGGTCGCGACGAGCTGGTCGGGGGTCAGGTTGCGGCGGAGCAGGAAGGTCCCGACGTCCAGCTGGCCGGTCACGCCCCGCTCGATCGCGATGAGCAGGAAGGCCCGCCGGTCACGCAGCAGACCCTGATCGACGAGGCGACCCGCGATCCCCGCGGCCGTCTCCCCGGCCGCGACCGTGAACTCGACCTGCGTCGCGTCGCCACTGGCCGGCTCGGTCATCGTCGCCCCGAGGTCCTCGCGCACGAACTCGGCCACGAAGGGCAGCTCGAGGGCCCCGGGGTTGGCACCCGCGAGCCCGACGACCAGGCTCCGGGTCAGAGGGCGGAGCACCGTCCCGAGGGCGATGAGCACGACGGCCCCGGCGACGACGAGGAAGACGAGGAGGCCGACGAGGCCGCGCTTTCCGCCGCGCCGGCGCCCGCGGGCGAGGTCGTAGGCCGAGACCGTCCCGGCCCTGCCGGCCGGGTCACGCCGGGCGTCGCCGGCCGGGCCGGCGTCGGCGAAGGGGCGCGCCATGCGGGGCCGCCCGTTCCCGGGCTCCCTCCCGTCGCGAGGGCCGGCCCCGCCGCGGATCGTCATGCGTCCTCCTGTCCAGTGCCGTCCCCCGGCGGCCCGACGCGTTCGCCGGGCATCTCCCGCCGGCGGGCCTCGAGCTCGTCCTCGAGGATAACGGCCGCCGCCGCCCGGTCGACCCGGGCCCGGTGCGCCGCGCGCCGGACCGGGCCGGGCGGCCCGCCGGCCCGGCCGCGGCCGGGCGCGCCGACCCGCGATTCGGCGACGTGGCTCGAGAGCCGCTCGTCGCGCAGGCGAACCGGCAGGCCGGTCTCCGCGGCGAGCGCGGTCGCCCATTGTCGCGCGGCGGCGGCCATCGCGCCCTCGCCGCCGCTCATGTCGAGGGGCAGGCCCACGATCACCTCGTCGATCCCGTTCGACGCCGCGATCCGGGCGATGGCCTGCGCGTCGGCGGCCGCCGTGCGGCGGCGCGGCACGGTGGCCAGGGGACGCGCCCGCTCGTCGCCGGCCTCGGCGACGGCGAGCCCGACCCGGCGCGTCCCGAGGTCGATCCCCAGGAGCCGCGTCACGGCGCGGCCGTCGGCGAGGGCGCGGGGGTCGGCCCGGCCGGCGGGACGCCCTCCACCCTGACGTCGAGCCGGGCGTCGATGGTCGTGATCGTGGAGGCCCAGTCCGGCCAGACCACGATGTCCACGGTCCCGTAGTCGGCGAGGAGCTCGCGCACGTCGGCCGGCGACTTCCCGCGCACCAGACCCCGGACCGTGTCGGCCGGGACGTCGCGGACGGCCTCGGCCCGCGCCTCGACCGCGAAGCGGATCGCCTGGCCGGAGACGACGCCGGGCCCCACGGTGACCTGCACGGACCCCTCGCGGGTCGTCATCCCCTCCGGCACGGCCGCCGCGATGCGGGCCGCCCCGATCGCCTCCAGCGGCGCCGGATCGGCCGTGACCACCGACCCCTCGGCCGTGAGGGCGAGGTCGAACGTGGCGGCCTCGCGGCCGGCGATGCCGGCCAGGGGCTCCGACGGCGCGAACTCGCCGCGGCGTGCCGTCTCCGGGTAGGCCGTCGCCCCGGCCGCCATGCCGGGCGGCGCCACCGCGGTGGCGGCGAGCTCCTCGTCGAGGCGGGCGGTCAGGGCCGCCACGGCGGCGGTCACGTCCTTCTCCTCGACCTTCGGGAACTCGTCGTGGACGCCGCCGCTCGTCGGGGCGAGGTTGGTGACCTTGATGACCACATTGTTGTATTGCCCGGGAATCACAGTGATCGTCCCGGCGCCGACGTTCCCGGCTGGGCCGTCGAGCACAGCAACGATCCCGATGGTCCGGTTCTGGCATAGGTACGTGCCAGGCGTCGAGGTCGGGGGCGCCACCGGAAGGAAGACCGCCTCTGCGGTCGCGAAGCCGATTCCGGAGGGCGTCCTGACCACAGTTCCGGCAGGGATGGTGTACGCCCGCGTGGGATCGCAGTTCCTCCACCGGACCTCGCCAGTCGCCTTCGCGGATTCGATGCGCGTGCCCGTGGCGGGGAACGTCCCGGCGGCAGAGAGGGGCAGGGTCACGCGGGCCGCGGGAATGATCGCCGTCGCCGTGTCGGCGACGACGGCCTCGGGGTCCGCCGTGCCCGTGAAGACGACCGGTCCGACGGCCTCGGCCGCGAGGTGGAGGGTGACCGTGGCGGTCGGGAGGAGGACGTAACCCACGGCCGCGCCGGTTCCCGCCACCAGGAGGACGGCCAGCACGAGGGCGGCGACCAGCGGCCAGCGCCGTCGCGGGGGCGGGGCGACCGACCGTCCGCCGGCGAGGCCGGTCGAGGCGCCGATGGGTGCCCGCGGCGGGATCCCGGCGCGCCCGGCGGACGCGGCGACCTCCGGCCGCCGCGGAGGCGGCGGCGGCCCGGCCGCGGCCGTGGGGGAGCTCCGCGAGCCCGGGGTCGCGGCAGCGCTCGGCGCTGGCGTGTGCGGCGCCGTCGACGCGGGAGCGACGGCGGGCTCGGCGTCTGCCGTGCTCCGCGCCTCGCCGTACTCCATGACGGAGGCGAACGCGGGCAGGCCAGCCGAGGCCGCGAGCGCCCGCGTGGACGCCTCGGGGGCCACGATCGCGAGGCGCCGGCTCCGCGACGACGCCTCGCGGGCGAGGAGGCGGAAGTTGATCCGGCTCGTCGCGATCCGCGATCCGGCGGGCAGGACGAGGGCGATCTCCACGTCGGCGGCGGTCCGGATCCGGGCCGCGGCGGAGGTGATCTCGTCGTCGACGTCGAGGTAGACGATGGACATGGCGGCGCCTACAGCTTCATCGCCCGCAGGACGCGGCGCAGCGCGGCGTCCAGCGGGTCCTGCTCCGCCTGGAGCTCGATCGCCTGGTTGGCGAGCCCCAGGGGCGTCACGTCCTGCTGGTCCACGAGGAGCTGCGTGGCGTCGTCCAGCGACTCGACCATCTCGGGCGCCATCACCGTGACCTCGGGCGGCCGGCTGAACGGGAGGCGGGACCAGAACGACTCGGCGCGGAGGGCGGCGGCGGTCTCCGGCAGCCTCGATCCGCCGCCGCAGAGGTAGATGCGCGAGGGGAGCATGTCGCCCCCGCCCAGCTCGTCGAGGACCAGCTCCATCCCGGCCGCCCAGACCGCCACGTCGTCCGCCACGATGCCGGCGATCTGCTCCCGCTCGGCCAGGGGCAGGCCGCGGGCGTAGTCCACCTTGAGCGCCTCCGCCCGCGGGAAGGGCAGGTCCAGGCGATCGGCGAGGGACTTCGTGAAGGCCCGCCCGGCGAGGGCGAACATCCGCGTCCCCTCGATCCCGCCCGCGCGCACGAGCGCGACGTCGGTCGTCCCGCCGCCGATGTCGACAAAGAGCGCGCCGGCCTGCCGCACCTGCTCCGAGCCGATGACGCGGGCCACCGCGTAGGGCTCGGCGACGATCTCCAGCAGCTCGAGGTCCAGCTCGGAGGCCACGCTCTCGAGGGCGCCGAGGTGGACCAGTGGAGCGAACGCGTTGAAGATCCCGATCTTCACGTGGCGGCCCTGGAAGCCGACCGGGTTCGTCACCGCGTAGCCGTCGATGCTGGCCGAGGTCACGGCGGCGTGGACCAGGCGCACGTCGACGTTCGGGAGGCCGGTCTCCCAGGTGATCGCCCGCTCGGCCGCCTCGAGCGCCTCGCGCTGCACGCCGTCGATCAGCCGCTGGAGCTCGGCGTCGTTGATAGGGACGTCGGGCTTCTTCCGCTCCTGGGCGTGCGCTGTCGTGAAGCCCTTCACGAGCTCGCCGGCGATCCCGATGATCACCTGGGTCGGGCGGAAGCCGGCCATCTCCTCGGCCTCCTGGAGGGCGACCCCGCAGTTGTCGACGACCGCCCCGATGTCGGCGACGGTGCCCGACTGCATGTGGGCAAGGCCCTGGCGCTTGCGCCCGACGCCGCGCACCGTGCCGTGCCTCCGCTCGTCGATCTCGAAGACGAGCGCCTTGGCGAACTCCGTCCCGATGTCGAGAGCCGTGCAGGCGGCCAGCTGGTCGCCGCCGTCGCGCTGCCAGAAGCGCCGCAGGAAGGCCATGCCGGCTCCCCTGCCCTACCCGCCGGCGGCGGCGAGGGCCGCGCGGATCGCCGCGAGCGCTGCGGGGATCCCGTCGCGGCGGCTCCCCTTCCCCTGGGCCATCTCGGGGCGCCCGCCACCCTTTCCCTCGAGCGACGCCATCGCAGCCCGGACGAGGTCGCCGGCGGCCACGCCGCGGGCCACCAGGCCGTCCGAGACCGTGACGAAGACCTGCGGCTCGTCGGCATCCTGGACCAGGGCGACGACGCCCGGGCCGAGCAGGGCCCGGACCTCCTTCGCGGTGCTCTTGACCGCGTCGATCGACTCCCAGGCGCCGGCCGCCGCGACGAGCGCGATGCCGGGCGCGGCCTCCTCGGCCCGGCCAGCGAGCTCGGCGGGTCGCGGCGCCCCGCCGCCGCCCTCGCGCAGCCGCCGCTTCGCCTCGCGGACCTCCGCCTCGAGCGCGGCGATCCGGTCCAGGACGGCATCGGTCGAAGCGGCGCCCAGCCGGTCCGCGACCGCCTCGAGCAGGAGCGCCCGCTCGCGCAGGTGGGCGTCGGCGCCGTCGCCCGTGAGGGCCTCGATCCGGCGCATCCCGGAGCCGATGCTCCGCTCGCCGGTGATGACGAAGCTCCCCACCTGGCCCGACGCCCGGCAGTGCGTGCCGCCGCACAGCTCGAAGCTGTAGTCCGCGACGCGGACCGTGCGGACGGTCTCGCCGTACTTCTCGTCGAAGAAGGCGTCGGCGCCGGCCTCGATCGCCTCGGCCATCGAGAGGTGGGCGACGCTCACCGGGCGATCCTCGCGGACGATGCGGCGGACCTCGTCCTCGATGCGCCGCCTCTCGTCGTCGGCCAGGGCGCGGTCGAACGGGTAGTCGAAGCGGAGGTAGTCCGGCGCGACGAGCGAGCCGGCCTGCCGGGCGGCCGGCCCGACGACGTTGCGCAGCGCGCGGTGGAGGAGGTGCGTGGCGGTGTGGTTGCGCATCGTGCAGGCCCGCCGCTCGGCGTCGACCGCCGCCCCGACCGTCGCTCCCACCCGCAGGCGGCCATGCAGCGTGCCGCGGTGGACGACGAGCCCGGCCGACGGCTTCTGGGTGTCGGTCACGGTGAAGAGCGGCGAGCCGCCGCCCGGCTCGGCCAGCTCCCCCCGGTCGCCCACCTGCCCCCCGCCCTCGGCGTAGAACGGCGTCCGGTCCAGGACCACATCGGCCTCGCCGTGGCCGGTCAACTCGTCGTAGGCGACGCCGTCGCGGATGATCGCGATGACCGTCGCCTCGGCCGCCGTCGTGTCGTAGCCGACGAAGGCCGTGTCTCCGGCCCGGCGCACGATCGACTCGTAGAGGGCCGTCACCTCGGCATGGCGGGCCAGCTCGGCCTTGCGACCGCCGCGGCTGCGCTGGCGCTGCTCGGCGAGGGCGGCGTCGAAGCCGGCGCGGTCGACCCGGACGCCGTGCTCGGCGGCGAGCTCGATCGTCAGGTCGATCGGGAAGCCGTACGTGTCGTGGAGCTTGAAGGCGAACGCGCCGTGGAGGGCGGGGGCGTCGGCGGGGACGTCCTCGGGACGCCGGCCCACGACGCGGTCATGCTTCGGCGCCACCACGGCCATGCCCGGGATCGGAGCCAGTGCCTGCTTCAGGCGGAGCAGGGCTTCGTCGAGCAGCTTCGTGCCGGCGTCGAGGGTCCGGGCGAACTGGGCCTCCTCCCGGGCGACGGCGGCGAGGATGCGCTCGCGCTCGTCGCGGATCAGCGGGTACGCGTCCCCCATCACCTCGATGACGGTGCCGACGGTCTCGGCGAGGAACGGCTCGCGCTTCCCCAGGAGGCGGCCGTGGCGGACAGCCCGCCGCACGATGCGCCGCAGGACGTAGCCCCGGCCCTCGTTGGACGGCAGGACGCCGTCGGCGATGAGGAAGGTGACCGCCCGGCTGTGGTCGGCGATCACCTGGTAGCTGAAGCGCTCGGCCTCGAAGGACTCGGGGTCGTGCCCGAGGAGCCGGCGGAGCGTCTGGTGGATCGGAGTGAAGAGGTCCGTGTCGTAGTTGGAGAGGACACCCTGCAGGACGCTGGAGAGCCGCTCCAGGCCCAGGCCCGTGTCCACGCTGGGGAACGGCAGCGGGACGCGCGGGCCGTCGGGCCGCTGGTCGAACTCCATGAAGACGAGGTTCCAGATCTCCAGCCAGCGCGGGCACTGCTCGGAGTGATCCGGGATGCAGTCGGGCCCCTCCGAGAGGTGGGCGCCCCGGTCGTAGTGGATCTCGCTGCACGGCCCGCAGGGTCCCGTGTCGGCCATCCGCCAGAAGTTCTTGTCGTCGCCCGCGTCCACGTCGCCCCAGCGGGCCATCCGCTCGGGCGGCAGGCCGATCTCGTCGCGCCAGATCGCCCAGGCCACCTCGTCGTCGGCGTACGTCGTCGCGGCGAGGCGCTCGGCGGGGATGCCCATCTCGCGGGTGAGGAACTCCCAGGCCCAGTGGATCGCCTCGCGCTTGAAGTAGTCGCCGAAGCTCCAGTTGCCCATCATCTCGAAGAGCGTGTGGTGGCGCGGGGTGCGCCCGACCTCCTCGAAGTCGTTGTGCTTGCCGGCCACCCGCAGGCAGCGCTGCACGTCGACGGCCCGGGTGTAGCTCCGCGTCTCGGCGCCGGTGAAGACCTCCTTGAACTGGACCATCCCCGAGTTCGTGAAGAGGAGGGTCTGGTCGCCGGCCGGGATCAGGCTGGCGCTGGGGACCACCGTGTGACCGCGCTCGGCGAAGAACTCGAGGAAGCGCCGGCGGACCTCGGCGGCGGGCAGCGGCGCAGGGCGGGTCTCCGGGGTCGACATCCGGCTAATGGTAGCGAACGGCGGCCGGCTCACGGGCCGGGGCGCGGGTGCCGCGCTCCGGCCGCGACTGCCTCAGCGGCGGGCCGCCCGGCGCAGGGCAGCGGAGCCGGCCAGGATCGCCCCCACGAGCGCGCCGACGACGAGGCCGCGGAGGAAGACCGCGAGGCGATCGTCGGGAGCCGCGACCCGGGGGCGCGGCGCGGACGACGGCGCCGCGTCGCTCATCAGCCGGCCCCGGCCGCTCACCGGCCGCTCCCCGCCGAGCCCCCGGGGCCGGCCGTCCGCGACGGGCCCAGGATCGAGACCACGACCACGAGGACGATGCCGGCCCAGGCCCCGAGCGAAGCGGCGACGAGCCGGAAGTCGCCGATCCGGAGCAGGTCGATCCCGAGCCGGGCGCCGAGCGCGTCGCCCGCCCAGGCGCCCAGCACGGCCAGCAGCAGCACGAACGGGAGCCGCGCCCCGGCGACTCCGGTCACGAGGACGGCGAACGCGGTCCAGAAGACACCCACCAGGACGGCCAGCACGAGGGACGGGCCGATGAGCGCCACTCCTCAGGCCTCGGGGCCGGGCCGGGCGATCCGGCCGCCGCCCAGGACGACATCCGGCTCGGCGGGGTCGAAGAGGACGCAGGCCTGGCCCGGCGCTGCGGCCCAGACGGGCGTGTCGGTCTCGACGGCCCAGGCGCCGTCGCCCCCCGCCCTCCGGCGCACGGTCGCCGGCACGGGCGTCGCCCGGTGGCGGACCTGGGCCAGGGCCCGGAACGACGCGGCGCCCGGCGGCGACCCGGCGACGAACGTGGCCTCGTGGATCGTGAACGTCCGCGTGTCGAGGTCGGAGCGGCGAGCCAGCACGATCGTGTTCGAGGCCGGGTCCACGCGGCTGACGTAGCGTGGCTCACCGATCGCGACCCCCACGCCGCGCCGCTGGCCGACGGTGAACGCCGCCGCCCCGCCGTGCTCGCCCACGACCCGTGCTCCGGCGGCGTCGACCGCCGGTCCCGGCGACGGCCGCCAGCCGGCGCGGAGCTGGAGGGCCGCCCGGATGTCCCCGTCGGGCACGAAGCAGATCTCCATGCTCTCGGGCTTGTCGGCGGTCACCAGCCCCCGGGCGCGGGCCATGACGCGGACCTCGTCCTTGGCCAGCCCGCCGAGCGGGAACAGCGCCCGGGCGACCTGGTCCTGGCGGAGGCCATAGAGGAAGTAGGCCTGGTCCTTCGCCCGGTCCAGGCCGCGGAGGAGCCGGTGCGCCTGCCCGCCCGCGCCCTCCACGACGTCCGTCCGGGCGTAGTGGCCGGTCGCCACGGCGTCGCACTCGTAGAGGTGGCGGGCCCGCCCCAGCAGGGCCCCGAACTTCACGTAGCTGTTGCAGTCGACGCATGGGCTCGGCGTCTCCCCGGCGAGGTAGGCAGCAAGGAACGGGCGGATCACGCCGGCGTCGAACTCGCGCTCCAGGTTGAGGACATAGAACGGGATCCCGAGCTGGGCCGCGACCCGGCGGGCGTCCTCGGCGGCATCGGCGCTGCAGCAGCTCTTCCTGACCTCCGAGTACGCGTCGGCGCCGTCGTGGACGCGCATCCAGACCCCGACGACGTCGTGGCCGGCCTCGGCGAGGAGGGCGGCCGCGACCGACGAGTCCACGCCCCCGGACATCGCCACGAGCACGCGCACGAGGTCGCCTCAGGCGATCCGGCTGCCGAGCGGATCGGCGGCGAGCGCGGCGGACCCGTCGCGGATCTCCGCCAGGATCGGCGGCACGGCCGCGACGGCCGCCTCGACATCGGCGACCGTCGTCCCCCGCCCGAGCGAGAGGCGCAGCGCCCCCATCGCGGCGGCATCGGGGATGCCCATGGCCGTGAGGACGTGCGACGGCTCCGGCGAGCCCGTGGCGCAGGCCGAGCCCGTCGAGCAGGCGATCCCCGCCAGGTCCAGGGCCACCGCGGCGGCGGCGCCGTCCGCCCCGCGGACGAGGAGGGAGAGGAGGCCCGGCAGCCGCTCCGTCGGGTGGCCCGTCAGCTCGACGCCCTCCACGCCCAGGCAGGCGGCCTGGAGGCGACCGCGAAGGTCGAGCAGCCTGGCCCGCGTCCCGGGCTTCGCCCGGCAGGCGAGCCCGTAGGCCGCCGCCATCCCGACCGCCCCGGCGACGTTCTCGGTCCCGGCCCGGCGGTGGCGCTCCTGGCTCCCGCCATGCAGCTGGGCGAGCAGTGGCGTGCCGCGTCGGACCCAGAGCGCCCCGACACCCTTCGGCCCCTCGAACTTGTGGGCCGAGACCGCGACCGTGTCGGCCCCCAGGGTGCCCACGTCGAGGTCGAGATAGGGCGCGCCCTGCACCGCGTCGACGTGGAGGTGGATGCCGCGACGCGACCGGACGCGCTCGACGACCTCGCGGATCGGCTGGATCGTCCCGACCTCGTTGTTGGCGAGCATCACGGCGACGACGACGGTCCGCTCGTCGAGCAGCGCCTCGAGGGCGTCCGGGTCGACCCGCCCGGCCGCGTCGACCGGCGCCCAGGCGACCTCGAACCCCCAGTTCGCCAGGTGCTCCGCCGTGTGGCCGACCGCGTGGTGCTCGACCGCGCTCACGACCACGCGGTTGCCGCGTGCCTTGCCGGCCCAGGCCGCGCCCTTGACGGCCAGGTTGTTCGCCTCGGTGCCGCCGGACGTGAAGACCACCTCGCGGGCGGCCCCGCCGAGGTCGGCGGCCAGCTGCTCGCGGGCTTCGTCAAGCGCATTGCGAGCGGCGCGCCCCAGGGCGTGCGCGGAGGAGGGGTTCCCGAAGGCGCCGCCGAGGTACGGCAGCATGGCCTCGAGGGCCTCGGGACGCAGCGGCGTCGTCGCCGCGTGGTCGAGATAGATCGGCATCAGGCGGCGATTGTACGGCCGGCGCCGGTCCGGGCCCCGCGCCGGTATCCTCTCCTCTCGTGACCGACGAGGCTCCGACCGCGGCTCCGCCCCCCGCCGCCCCCGTCACGGCGCGCCCGAAGGGCTGGCTGCTCGGCTACCCGACGGACCACCTCATGGGCATCCTCCCCTCCCCCGCCGCGGCCGACGCCGCGATCGCGGAGCTGCAACGCGCCGGCGTCGACCCCGGCGCCATCCGCGTCCTCGTGGGCGAGGAGGCCGCGCTCCGGATCGACGGGCGCGGCACGCACCACGGGGTCGTCGCCCGCCTCTACCGCCTGCTCCAGTTCACGCAGATGGACCAGGCGCCCGACTTCCGGCGCTACGAGCGCGAGGCGCGGCGGGGCCACCCCGTCATCGCCGTGCGCGAGACCGACCCGGCCCGGCGGAAGAGCGAGCGGGCGGTCCTCCGCGCCCACGGCGCCCACTTCACGAACTTCTACGGCCGCCTCTTCACCGAGACGCTGGACCCGTACGCCGGCCCCGACGAGGGCGACCTCCCGATCTGAAGGGCAGGGGCCTCTGTCGCGGACTCAGGGCTCACGCGGCAGCGCGGGGAGGCCCGCCCGGCGGTGCTTCGAACGCCCGGAACGGGACGTCGGCGACCAGGATGTCGGGCCGGCCGGTCAGGGCTGCGCGGATCCGATGGGCATTCTGGTTGAACAGGATCCGCTCCCACCAATGGCGCGCCATGCGCTCGGGGAGGAGGACCACCGTGACGCTCCCG
The DNA here is from genome assembly GCA_963762445.1 of uncultured Chloroflexia bacterium. Taxonomy (GTDB): domain Bacteria; phylum Chloroflexota; class Limnocylindria; order Limnocylindrales; family CSP1-4; genus CTSoil-043. The sequence goes on along the minus strand of CAVXLA010000005.1, from coordinate 556,525 downwards.
ACCTCCCGCTCGGTGGTTACCTCCAGGTAGCGAACGAGCGGATCGACGAGGTTCCGATACGGCGACTCCACGATCACGAAGCCGAGGCCGGGCAGCTGCCGCTCGAACCGCTCTCGCAGGCGCTCCCCGGCGGCGACGTCGTCGGTCACGTGGACGGCCGTGATGTCGTCCGTCATCGACCGACCGAAGCGGACCGCCTGGATGACGTCCCACTGGACGTCCGACACGGGGACGACGACCCGCCGGCGGTGAATCGGCTGGCCCCACACGAGGTCGGGGGCGACGGCCAGCTCCGACGAGCCGCGGGCGTACTCCCGGCGGATCCCGAGCATGAGCAGGACGAGGATCGGGACCACGACGAGGATCACCCAAGCCCCGAGCGCGAACTTCGCCACCGCGAACACGACGGCGACGACGGCCGTCGCCGTCGCCCCGACGCCGTTGATCACGGCGCTCCGGCGCCAGCCCGGGCCCTTCTCGACGAACCAGTGGCGCACCATCCCCGCCTGGGACAGCGTGAAGGCAGTGAAGACCCCGATCGCGTAGAGCGGGATGAGCGCCTCGACGCGGCCACCGAACGCCACCGCGACGAAGATCGCGAGGACCGCCAGGGCGACGATGCCGGCGTTGAAGGCGAGCCGCTCGCCGCGGTAGGCGAAGCCGCGGGGCATGAACCCGTCGCGGGCGAGGATGGAGGCGAGGCGCGGGAAGTCGGCGAAGCTCGTCTGCGCCGCCAGGACGAGGATCCCCATCGTCGAGATCAGCAGGACGTACCAGATGGGCCCCGCGCCGAACGTCGCCCGGCCGACCTGCGAGAGGACGGATTCCGTCGGGGACGGGACCGCCCCCGACGTGCGCGCCAGGAAGGAGATGCCGAGGAAGACGAAGCCGAGGATCGTGGCCATGGCCACCATCGTCCGCTGCGCGTTCTTCCACTCCGGCGGCTTGAACGCCGGGGTTCCGTTCGAGATGGCCTCCGTGCCGGTCATCGCGCTGCAGCCGTCGGCGAACGCTCGCATGAGCAGGAGGAGGCTCATGGTCTCGGCCTGCACGGTGATCGGCACGACGTCCGTGACCTGGGGCACGTCTCCGAGGGCGGTCCGGACCATGCCGACCACGACGAGCAGGATGACGCTGCCCATGAACACGTAGGTCGGGAGGGCGAAGATGGTGCCGCTCTCCCGGATCCCCCGTAGGTTGACGACCATGACGAGGAGGATCGCCACGACGATGAGGGGGACGGTCACGTCATGGAGCACCGGGAAGGCCGAGGCGAGGTTGAAGACGCCGCTCGACACGCTCACCGCGACGGTCAGCACGTAGTCCGTGAGCAGCGCGGCGGCGGCGACGAGCCCGGGCAGCGCGCCCAGGTTGGCGTGCGCCACGATGTAGCTCCCGCCCCCGCCGGGATACGCCCGGATGGTCTGGCGGTAGGAGAACGTGACGAGGAACAGGAGCGCGACGATGAGCACCGCGATCGGCATCAGGTACGCGAAGGCGACCGCGCCGACGGCGAGGAGGGTGAACATGCTCGCCTCGGTCGCATAGGCAACCGAGGAGAGCACGTCGCTCGAGAAGACGGCCAGCGCCTTCCACTTCGGGAGCCGCTGGTCGATCTCCTGGGCCGTCGCGAGGGGATGTCCGAACAGGACGTGCCGGGCGGCGAACGTGGCGCGCGCGAGACGGGTCCGTGGCTCGAGCGCCGAGGGGCGGGCGACGACGACTCCCGGCCCGGCGTAGCGGAAGTAGCGCGCCTCGGGACGCGCGACGCGGACGCGTCGATCGCCGGGCTTGCGGCCGCGAATGAGGTCCTGCTCGGGGCGCGCCGCGGGAAGCCTCACGCAGCCCGGACCATGACGTCCCAGCCGCCGCCTTTCCGGATCCGGCGCTCGAGGACGACACCTGCGAGCGCGGCCTCCTCGTCGAACTCCGCGAGCAGGCGACCGCTGAGGTCACGAGCGCAGAGCACGACGCGGTAGCGCGGGTCGCGGGCAACCATCGAGATCGCCGCTGCGATCTCGATCTCCGGGTTCCACGCCGACCCGTGGCGGCGAGCGCTGGGCCGGCCTGTGGCACGCGCCGGGCGTGACGAGGGGCGACGCAGCACGGGGTCCATGCCACCACCATGGCAGCAGGCTCCAAGAGGCGGCCACCACCCGGCGCCGCCGCGCCGCTCAAGGATCGCTCAGGATCGATCCGGCGTCCGGGACGTGGACCCGGTATCCGACGCCCGGTTCCGCCACGATGAGCCCGGCGAGGTGTCCGGACGGATCAGCGGCGGCAATCTTGCGCCGGATCTGGCTGACGTAGACGTGGATGTAGTGGGCCTCCTCCGAGTAGGCGGTTCCCCACACCGCCCGGAGCAGCCGACCATGGGTGACGAGGCGGCTGCCGGACCCGAGGAGCACCTTGAGCACCTCGAACTCGCGAGGCGTCAACCGGACCGGCCGGCCGGCCACGGCCACCTCGTGGCGGGCGAGGTCCATCCGGAGATCGCCGGCGAGGACCTCGCCCGTCGGCTCCGCCGCGGGCCCGGCCGCCCGGCGAAGGACTGCGTGCACGCGCGCCAGCAGCTCGGCGGCCCCGAAGGGCTTCGTCACGTAGTCGTCGGCGCCGGCCTCCAGCGCGGCGACCTTGTCGACCTCCCGGTCGCGGGCCGAGAGGACGAGGATCGGCGTCGTTGCCTCCCTCCGCATGCGCCGGATCAGGACGGACCCGTCGGCGTCCGGAAGGCCAAGGTCGAGCACGACGAGGTCGGGACGCTGGGCGGCCCAGCGATCCCAGGCGGCGGCCGCATCGACGGCCTCGCTGACCCGGAACCGATGACCTCGCAGGAACGCGGCGACCTCGCGCCTCGTGGCCTGGTCGTCCTCGACGAGCAGGATGGCGGCGCCCGGCGGCGGCGTGGGTGTCACGGTCCCTCCCGCCCTGACGGCAGGCTCCACGCGGACGCGGCCGGCGGGCCGCCGGCTGCCTGGAGCTCGATCTCGATGGCGAGCCCGCCGAGCTCGCTGGCGCGCGCCGTGACGCGGCCGCCCATCGCCTCGACCAGCCCGCGGACGACCGCGAGCCCGAGCCCGCTCCCGCGTCGCGAACGCTCGTGCACCCCCGGCACCCGGTAGAACTTGTCGAACACGCGCTCGAGCACGGCCTCCGGCACGCCCGGTCCGCCATCCTCCACGCACAGGCGGACGGTCCCGGCCGGCAGCGGCGCTCCGAGGATCCTGATCGGAGCCCCGGCCGGAGTGTGGCGCGTCGCATTCTCGAGGACGTTGGTCACCACCTGGTCGAGGAAGACTGCGTCCACAGCGACCGGGGGAAGGTCCGGCGGCATCGCGATCGACACCGTCCGGCCATCCAGCTGACCCGCCATGCGCTCTGCAGTGGCCCGCACGAGGTCTTCGAGGGGAAAGACCTCGAGCCGGGCATGCAGGTCGCCGGCTTCGATCCGGCTCATGTCGAGGAGGTTCGTCACCAGCCGGTTGAGGCGCTCAGCCTCGCGGTCGATCGACACCGCGCGTTCACGGCGGGCGTCCTCGTCGAGCGGCAGGCCCGGATCCATGAGGCTTCCGGCGGCGGCGCGGATCGAGGCGAGCGGCGTACGCAGGTCGTGCGAGACGGAGTCGAGCAGGGCGGTCTTCGTCGCCTCGCTCCGTCGGGCGACCTCGGCACTCGTCGCCTCCTCTCCCAGGCGATCGCGTTCCAGTGCCCGCGCGATCTGGTCGGCCGCCGCGGCGAGGACCCGCCGGTGGCCGCGACCCGGCGCCCCGTCGCTGCGCGGGCGGATGACCCAGATCGAGCCGAGGGAGAGGCCGGCGGCCGTGACCGGGATCCGGAAGCAGGTGACGCTGGGATCGCGCGGTTCGGTCGTGGATCGACGGGCGTCATGGACCCGCACCCAGACGGTCCTCTCGTCACCCGGGCGTCGCTGAAGGAGCTCGTAGGCTGGGGGTACGACCGGACCGCCGGTGGGGTCGGTGTCGGCCGCAACGCGCTCCTGCGCGACCTCCGGCCCCAGCCCGACCCAGACACGCTCGGCCCCGACGTCCGCCCGCAGCGTCTCCACGAGGGCGGGAAGCGCGGCGCGGGTCGTCGTGGCGCCGGCCAGCTCGCGGCCGACCCGGTACTGGGTCCGAGCCTGCCCCTCGCGCAGGGCGGCCGTCTCGGCCCTGGAGCGCTGCATGCCCGCGAGCTGCCCGACCACGACGCCGAGCGCGAGCAGCAGCACGAGGTTCAGCCACTCCTGGGGGTCCGCCACGACCAGGGCGCCCGTCGGCGAGACGAACACGAAGTCGTAGACCAGGAACGCCCCGACGGCCGTGGTCACCGCGGCCACGATGCCGAACGTCACGGCGATCGCGACCACGGCCAGCAGGTACGTCGCGGACGCATCCGGGATGCGCAGGCGGTCTTCGAGCAGACCCACCGCGACCGTGGTGAGGACCAGTGCCGCGATCATCGCCGCCGCCGCCCCGGCCACGCGGCGCACCGATCTCGACGTGAACCGCTCCATGGCTTGATGGTAGTCGCGCGGCGGCCCCGCGCGGTCGCCGCGATGCCGCGACGGAGCCCCTACCGCCCCTCAGCCCGCCGGGCGTCCTCCCGCTGGCCCGCCTGGCGGCGGCGGTCGTGCATGGAGAGCAGCCGCTTGCGGAGGCGGATCGAGCCCGGGGTGACCTCGACCAGCTCGTCCTCGCCGATGAACTCGATCGAGGACTCCAGGGTCATCGGCCGCGGCGGCGTCAGGCGCAGGGCCTCGTCGTGGGCGTGGGTCCGGATGTTGGTGAGCTTCTTCTCCTTCGTGACGTTCACGTCCATGTCGCCGGAGCGGGCGTTCTCGCCCACCACCATCCCCTCGTAGACGTCGACGCCGGCGCCCACGAAGAGCTCGGAGCGCTCCTGGAGGCTGAACAGGGCGTAGGCGTTCGAGGTCCCGGCCCGGTCGGCGACGAGCACGCCGTTCGTGCGGTGGGTCACCTCGCCGGCCCAGGGCCCGTAGCCCTCGCCGATCTGGTGGAGCAGCGCCGTGCCGCGGGTCTCGGTGAGGAGCTGCCCGCGGTAGCCGATGAGCCCGCGGACCGGCAGGACGAACTCCATCCGGACCCGCCCGTCGGCGTCGGTCGACATCTGCTCCAGGCGGCCCTTGCGCCCGGCGAGGGCGGTCTGGATCTCGCCGATGTAGTCGGGTGGGATGTCGATCGTGATCCGCTCGTAGGGCTCGTGGACCTCCCCGGCCACCGTGTGCAGGATCACCTCCGGGCGGCTCACCTGGAGCTCGTACCCCTCGCGGCGCATCTGCTCCACGAGGACGGCGAGCTGGAGCTCGCCCCGGCCCCGGACCTCGAACGTGTCGCCGGTCTCGGTCGGCAGGAACTGGATGGCGACGTTGCCCAGGATCTCCTTCTCCAGGCGCGCCCGCAGCTGGCGGCTGGTCAGGTAGCGGCCCTCGCGCCCCGAGAGCGGCGAGGTGTTGACGCCGAACGTCATCCGCAGGGTCGGCTCGTCGACCTCGATGCGGGGCAGCGGCCGCGGGTCGGAGGGGTCGGTGAGCGTGTCGCCGATCGTGACCTCGGGGAGCCCCGCGACCGAGACGATGTCGCCCGGGCCGGCCTCGTCGATGTCGACGCGCTCGATCCCGTGGGCGGTCTGGAGGCTGGTGACCGTGCCGGAGAGGGTGACGGTGCGCCCGGGCTCGACCGCGCCGGAGGTGTCGTCGGGCTCCTCCCGGACGACGGCGATCCGCTGGCCGACGCGAATCGCCCCGTTGACCACGCGCCCCACCGCCATGCGCCCGACGTAGTCGTTGGCGGACAGGTTGGTGACGAGGAGCTGGAGCGGATGGTCGGGGGTGTACGACGGCGGCGGCGTGACCTCGACGAGCAGGTCGAGGAGGGGGCGGAGGTCGGTGCCCGGCGTGGCGAGGTCGCGCGTGGCCGTGGCGGCCTTGGCGTTCGTGTAGACGACCTGGAACTCGATCTGGTGCTCGTCGGCGCCCAGGTCCATGAAGAGCTCGTAGACGTCGTCGAGGACCTCGGCCGGGCGGGCGTCGCCGCGGTCGATCTTGTTGAGGGCGACGACGACGGGGAGCCGGCGGGCCATCGCCTTCTGGAGGACGTAGCGCGTCTGCGGCAGCGGGCCCTCCGCGGCGTCGACGAGGAGGAGGACGGCGTCGACGAGGTTCAGGCTGCGCTCCACCTCGCCGCCGAAGTCCGCGTGGCCTGGCGTGTCCACGATGTTGATCCGGATCCCGGCGTAGTCGACCGTCGTCTGCTTGGCGAGGATCGTGATGCCTTTCTCGCGCTCGAGGTCGCCCGAGTCCATGACCCGCTCGACGACGGCCTGGTTGGCCCGGAAGGCGCCGGTCTGGCGCAGGATCCCGTCGACGAGGGTGGTCTTCCCGTGGTCGACGTGGGCGACGATGGCGACGTTCCGGAGGTCCCGGCGGACGGCGGGCGCGTCCGCGGGGGTCGTCGTCGCGGGAGGGGCTGGCGGGGCGAGCGGGGCGGCGGTGGGCACGGCGGGGCGGGGCTCCTGGTCGGTCATGGGCGGATGGATCGTCGCACATCGCGGGCCGCGACGCGCCGGGGCAGGTGCTCGCCGCGCCGGAATCGCCCTGCTAGCATCGTCCGGTGACCGTCGCTGCCTGCATCCTCGCCGCCTCGCCGGAGTCCGCGCTCCGCGACGTCGAGGGCACCCCGAACGTGCGGCGCCTCGCCGACCTGGCCTGGGCGGGCGGTGCCCTGCCGGTCGTGGTCGTGGCTCCCGATCCGGACGGACGCGTGGCCGCCGCCCTCGCCGGCTCGCCGGCCATCGTCGGCGCCCCGGCGCCGGTCGCGAGCGGACCCGTCGGCCAGATCGCGCGGGCGATCGACCTGGCCCACGCCGAGGTCGAGGGGACCGACGCGGCGCTCGTCTGGCCGGCGCGGCTCGGGTGGGTCGACGCAGAGACCGTGACGTCGCTGATCGAGGCCCATGGCGCGAACCGGTCCGACGTCCTCCGGCCCGCCTACCGCGGCGTCGAGGGCTGGCCAATCCTGCTGCCCCTCGCCCACCTGGAGGCGTTCCGGGCGCTGCCCGCCGATCTCATGCCGGACGAGCTGGCCGCCCGCTTCGCCGGCGAGGCGCCGCTGCGGGTCCTCGAACTCGGCGACCCGGGGACGGTGCTGGACCTCGAGACGCCGCGCGAGAGCCTGCCGCCCTTCGAGGGACCTCCCCCGCCCCCCGCCTCGCGGCAGCACGAATGGGGCTCGCCGGCTGCCATGGGGCCTGACGAGCCACCGGACCCGCCGCACACCGTCGGCTGATCCCGACGAGCCCCACGGGCGGGCTCAGGAGAGGCCGAGCGCGCGCCGGGCGCGGCCGACGTCGTCGACCGAGAAGGCGGTCTCCACCTTCCCCTCCGAGCGCGACACGAAGAGGCAGCCCCGGATGTCGACGCCGGCCGCGGCCAGCCTCTCGGCCACGGCGGCGAGGCCGCCCGGCCGATCCTCGACCTCCACGATCAGGGACTCGCCTTCGACGTACGGGTAGCCTCCCGAGCGGAGGACCCCGCGTGTCGCCTCGTCGTCGTCGCACGTGAGGATGGCGTAGGCGTGCTCGCCCGTTCCGCCGCCCGAGATCTCGCGGATGTCGACGCCGCGCTCGGCGAGGGCCCGGGTGAGCCCGGCGAAGGAGCCCGGACGGTTCTCCAGCTGGACGACGAACTGGGTGGTCATCTGGCTGCCTCCACTGCGGGGACGCGGGATGCGCCGCGGGACGCGTCTCCATTGTCCCACGGGCATCCACCGGCGGCCGGTGTCGCGACCGACCCGGTGTCGGCCGGGCGCCGCGTGCGGCCGCACTCCCCGCACCGTTCGCGCTACCCTCCGAGTCGAAGGAGGACTCCATGCCGCAGGCCGACCGAATCGCCGATCTCCTCGCGGGCCGGAGGTCGGCCGGCGCGCGCGTCACGGTCCAGGGCTGGATCCGTACCCGTCGCGATTCGAAGGCCGGGCTCTCCTTCCTGCATCTTCACGACGGGTCCTGCTTCGACGCCCTGCAGGTGGTTGCCCCCGCCACGCTCGGCAACTACCAGGACGAGATCCTGCGCCTGACCGCCGGCTGCGCCGTCACCGTCACCGGCACCCTCGCTCCCTCGCAGGGCCAGGGGCAGGCGGTCGAGCTGCTCGCCGAGTCCGTCGTCGTGGTCGGCTGGGTGGACGACCCGGAGAGCTACCCGATCACGCCGAAGCGGCACACCTTCGAGTACCTCCGCGAGGTGGCGCACCTGCGGGTGCGGACCAACACCCTCGGCGCCGTGGCCCGGGTCCGGCATTGCCTGGCCATGGCCATCCATCGCTACTTCCACGAGCGCGGCTTCTTCTGGGTGCACACCCCGATCGTGACCGCCAGCGATGCCGAAGGCGCCGGGGAGATGTTCCGCGTCTCGACGCTCGACCTGGCCAACCTCCCCCGCACGCCCGAGGGTACGATCGACTTCTCCCAGGACTTCTTCGGCCGGCCGGCCTACCTCACCGTCTCCGGCCAGCTCAACGTCGAGAGCTACTGCCTGGCGCTCACGCGCGTCTACACGTTCGGGCCCACCTTTCGCGCGGAGAACTCCAACACCAGCCGCCATCTCTCCGAGTTCTGGATGGTCGAGCCCGAGATCGCCTTCGCCGACCTCGCGGACAATGCCGACCTGGCCGAGGAGCTCCTCCGGTACATCTTCCGCGCCGTGCTGGACGAGCGAGCCGACGACATGGCGTTCTTCGCCGAGCGGATCGACAAGCAGGCGGTCTCGCGGCTCGAGGACTTCGTCACGTCCAGCTTCGCGCGGATGGAGTACACGGAGGCCGTGGAGATCCTGAAGCGATCCGGCCGTTCTTTCGAGTTCCCGGTGGAGTGGGGGCTCGCCCTGCAGGCCGAGCACGAGCGGTATCTCTGCGAGGAGCACGCCAGGCGCCCGGTGGTGGTCCTGAACTACCCGAAGGAGATCAAGGCGTTCTACATGCGCCTGAACGACGACGAGCGCACCGTGGCGGCCATGGACGTGCTCGCCCCCGGCATCGGCGAGATCGTCGGCGGCAGCCAGCGCGAGGAGCGCCTCGACGTGCTGGACGCGCGCATGGGCGAGCTGGGATTCGATCCCGCGATCTACTGGTGGTACCGCGATCTGCGCCGGTACGGCACGGTGCCGCACGCCGGGTTCGGGCTCGGGTTCGACCGCTCGGTGGTCTACGCCACCGGGATGGCGAACATCCGCGACGTCATCCCGTTCCCGCGCACGCCGGGCAACGCCGACTTCTAGCAGGCGCCGAAGAACGCAGGACGCGCGTCCCCGGACGCGTGCCGGGGCGCGCCCCGTCCCTACCCCTTCGCGGGCAGGCCGACGAACTGGAGGCCGAGCTCGGCGTACTGGCCGGGCTCGGGCGCCGACGGCGCGTCGAGCATGAGGTCGCCCCCCGACGTCGTCTTCGGGAATGCCATCACCTCGCGGATGTTGACCTGCTGGGCCAGGAGGGCCGCCCAGCGGTCGATCCCGAGCGCGATCCCGCCGTGCGGCGGGGCGCCGAAGTCGAACGCCTCGAGCATCCCGCCGAACTTCTCGTGCATCGCCTCGAGCGAGTGCCCCTGGAGCGCGAAGCTGCGCTCGAGGAGGTCGCGGCGGTGGATCCGGACCGAGCCGCCGCCAAGCTCCCAGCCGTTGAGGGCCAGGTCGTACTGCATGGCGCGGGCCCGGCCGGCCGGGTCGTCGCGGGTGGGGCGGTACGAGTCTCCCGAGGCCGTCACGAGCAGCGGCTCGTCCTCCGGGACGACGCCCGAGAACGGGTTGTGTGTGGCGTGCCAGCCGTTCCGGTCCTCGTCCCACTCGTACATCGGGAAGCGGTAGATCCAGCAATAGGCGAGCGCGTCCGGATTCGCGAGGCCCAGGCGCAGGCCCAGCTCGGCGCGCAGGCGGCCCAGGACGTCCGCGACGACGTGGGGAGCGTCTGCCACCACGAGGAGCAGGTCGCCCTCCCCCGCAGCGGCGAGATCCGCCATGGCCCGGGCACGCTCCTCGCCGAGGAACTTCACGGTGGGCCCGTGGATCCCGTCGGCGGCGACGGCCAGGTGCACGAGCCCCCGGGCTCCGAAGCGCTTCGCCATCTCGGTCAGCTCGTCGACCTGGCTCCGGCTGGCGCTGCCGAGGCCCGGGACCGCGATGGCCTTGACCCGCCCGCCCGAGGCGAGGACCTCGTCGAAGACGCGGAAGCCAGAGGCCGGCGTGCCGTCGGCGGCGCGGAGGACCGGGGCGAGGTCGACGAGCTCCATCCCGAAGCGGAGGTCGGGCTTGTCGGACCCGAAGCGCTCGAGGGCTTCCCCGTAGGTGAAGCGCGGGAAGGGGACGTCCTGGAGGGGCCGCTCCGGGCTGACGGCGCGCGAGACGGCGATCGCCATCGTCTCCACGAAGTCCATCACGGTCCCCTCGGCCACGAAGCTCATCTCCAGGTCGAGCTGGGTGAACTCGGGCTGGCGGTCGCCGCGGAGGTCCTCGTCGCGGAAGCAGCGGGCGATCTGGAAGTAGCGATCCATCCCCGCCACCATCAGGAGCTGCTTGAGCTGCTGCGGGCTCTGGGGCAGGGCGTAGACCGTCCCCGGCTGGAGACGCGAGGGGACGATGAAGTCGCGGGCGCCCTCCGGCGTGCTCTTGATCAGGATCGGCGTCTCGATCTCGACGAAGCCGTGCGCCTCGTGGACGCGCCGGATCTCCGACACGAGCTTCGAGCGCAGGAGGAGGCGGCGGAGCATCGGCTCGCGCCGGATGTCGAGATAGCGGTACTGGAGGCGGACCGCCTCGTCGACCGGCGCGTCGGGCTCATTGATGTAGAAGGGCGGCGTCTTCGCCTCGGCCAGGATCGTCAGCTCGCGGGCCTGGAGCTCGATCTCGCCCGTGGCCAGGCGGGCATTCTCGGAGCCCTGCTGGCGGCGGGCGACCTCTCCCTCGACCGTCACCACGAACTCGGTGCGGCAGCGCACTGCCGCCTCGTGCGCGACCGGGCGCGTCGGCCGCGTCCACCACGACCTGGGTGATGCCGTGGCGGTCGCGCACGTCGAGGAAGACGAGCTGGCCGTGGTCGCGGCGGCGGTGGACCCAGCCTGCCAGGCGGGCGGTGCGGCCCGCATCGGCGCCGCGCAGGGCGCCGCAGGTGTGGGTCCGATACGGAGTGGCGAGGCTCGGGGCCGGGTTGATCATCGGGGCGTATGGTAGCCGCCCCATCGGCCCTCCGCCGCTGAGCCGGGGCCCGAAGGGTCCCTCAGCCGGCGATCGGCCGCCGCGCCGGGACGTGCCAGCCGATGAGCTCGCAGCCGAGGTAGTGGGGCGCCTCTTCGCCGGGCGTGCAGTCGGCGCAGCCCCAGCGGGTCAGGCCGCCCTCGTCCGGAAGGTAGATGGCGTCGCAGGCGTTGTCGATCGGGTCGCAGCGGAGCCCGTGGCAGGCGTGGTCGCAGTGCACCCAATGCTCGCAGGTGCATTCCGCCGTGGGCGACGGCGCGCGGATGACGCTGGCCGGGAACGGGCTGGGGATCTGCATGCGTGCGCGCCTCCGGGCGGGCCGACGGGGACGCGGCCCGTGATGTGCGGATTGTGGACGATGCCGTCAACAGGGGGCCCGGCCGGGCGCGCGGCGGGGCTCGATCCCCGACCCGCGGGCCCGCCGCCGGGTCAGGCGCCGGCGGTCTTGCGGCGCAGGAGGGCCGCCAGGTCGGCGAGCGGCACGAGCTTCTGCGACCCCGCGTCGAGGTCCCGCAGGCCGACGTCGCCGGCCGCGAGCTCGTCCCCGAGGATCACCGCGAAGTGGGCACCCTCCTTCACGGCCGCCTCGAGCTGGCGCCCAAGCCTCCGCTGCGAGAGGTCGGCCCGCACGGCGAGGCCGGCGTCGCGGAGACGGGTTGCGACCGCCAGGCGTCCAGCGGTGTCGAGGTGGTCGGCGCCGACGACGACCGCGATCGGCGCGGGCTCGTCCGCCTGGGTCGCGCCCGCGCTCGCGAGGGTCAGCACGACCCGGTCGAGACCCAGCGCGAAGCCGATGCCCGGGGTCGGCTTCCCCCCGAGGAGCTCCACCAGGCCGTCGTAGCGGCCGCCCCCGCCGAGCGCCTGCTGCTGCCCCTCGGCTCCCCGCCGGTAGTACTCGAAGGTGGTCCGCGTGTAGTAGTCGAGCCCGCGGACGAGGGCCGGCTCGATGCGGTAGCCGACGCCGACCGCCTCGAGGTGCGCGCGGACGGCCGCGAAGTGGGCCACGCACGGGTCGCACAGGCGTTCGGTGATGAGCGGCGCCGCCGCGACCAGGGCCGCCATCGCGGGCTCCTTCGAATCGAGGAGGCGCAGCGGGTTGGTCTCGAGGCGCCGCCGCTCGAGCTCCGGCAGGGCGTCGGCGTGGCGGCGGAAGTACGCCGCCAGCTCGGCGACGTAGGCCGGGCGACAGGCCGGGTCGCCGATGGAGTTGAGGAGCACCTCGACGTCGGCCAGGCCGGCCTCGCGGTAGAAGCGCGCGCCCAGCTCGACGATCTCGGCATCGACGGCCGGCCCCGCGTCGCCGATCGCCTCGACGTCCCACTGCCAGAACTGCCGGTAGCGGCCGGCCTGGGGCCGGTCGTAGCGGAACATCGGGCCCAGCAGGGTCACCTTCACGGGCTGCGGCCAGGTCTGCATGCCGTGCTCGACGTAGGCCCGGCAGATCCCGGCCGTCGCCTCGGGCCGCAGCGCCCAGCGCTCGCGCTCCTCGCCGCGACTCGGCGAGACCCGGAAGAGCTCCTTCTCCACGACGTCGGTGGCCTCGCCGATCCCCCGCTCGAAGACCTCCCCCCGCTCGAAGAGCGGGATCTCCATCTCGCGGTAGCCGTAGCGCGCGGCGAGGTCGCGGGCGATCCGCTCGAGGCGGGCGAACGGCGCGCGATCGGCCGGGAGGAGGTCGCGGGTGCCCCGGGGGGCGCGGAAGGTGGACATCGGTCCCAGTCTAGCGGGCACCCGGCACGGGTTGTCCGGCGCAGCCCAGCGCCGCGGCCATGCCGGCCCGGCCCGGCCGCGCCTCAGCCCAGGTCGCGTTGGACCGAGAGGACGTCCTTGACCTGCTCGAGGCGGCCCATCACCCGCGCGAGCTGGGTGACCGAGGCCACCTGGAGCGTCGCCGCCACGATCGCCGTGTGGTCCTGGGTGACCGAGACGTTCGCCGCCACGATGTTGACCTTGCTCTCGGCGACGGCGCCCGCGATGTCGTTCAGCAGCCCGGTCCGGTCGTGGGCCTCGACCCGGATCGCGATCGGGTAGGTCTGCGCCGGCGCGGCCTCCCACTCGACGTCGATGAGGCGGGCCACCTCGCGCTCGTTCACGACCGTCGGGCAGCGGTTGAGGTGAACGGTGACGCCCTTGCCCCGGGTGATGAAGCCGACGATCGGGTCGCCGGGGATCGGATGGCAGCACTTCCCGAAGCGGACGAGGAGGTCGCCCACGCCCTTGACCCGGACGCCGCCGGTGCGGGCCTGGGTCGGGGCGGTGGCGGGCAGGGCGAGCTGGCCGTCATCGACGACGCCGAGCCGCATGACGACCGACTGGGCCGAGATCGCCCCGTAGCCGATGGCCGCGTAGAAGTCGTCGAGCGACTCCTGGCCCTGGTGTCGGGCTGCCTCGAGGAGGCGGTCGTGGCCGATCGCGGCGGGCGTCGTCCGGGCGAGGCGCTTGAGCTCGCGCTCGAGCGCCTCCTTGCCGTGGACGATGTTCTCGTCGCGGTCCTTCTTCTTGAACCACTGGCGGATCTTCTCCCGGGCGTGGGAGGTGCGGACGATCGAGAGCCAGTCGCGCGACGGGCCGTGCTCGGCCTTCGTCGTGACGATCTCCACGATGTCGCCGTTCCGCAGCCGGTAATCCAGCGGCACGAGGCGGTTGTTGACCTTCGAGCCGATCGTCCGGTGGCCGATGTCGGTGTGGATCCGGTAGGCGAAGTCGAGCGGCGTGGCGCCCGCCGGCAGGTCCTTGATGTCGCCCTTCGGGGTGAAGACGAAGACCTGGTCCTGGAAGATGTCGAGCCTGATCCCCTCGACGAACTCCTGGGCGTCGGAGACCTCGCGCTGCCAGTCCATGAGCTGGCGCAGCCAGGCGAGCTTCGCGTCGTAGTCGCGCTCGGCGCGCGAGCCCTCCTTGTAGCGCCAGTGGGCCGCGATCCCCACCTCGCTCACGGCGTGCATCGCGTGGGTCCGGATCTGGATCTCGAGGGGCTTGCCGTCGAGGGCGATCACCGCCGTGTGGAGGCTCTGGTAGCCATTCGGCTTCGGGACCGCGATGTAGTCGTCGAACTGGCCGGGGATCGGCTTCCAGAGGCTGTGGACGACGCCGAGGGCGGCGTAGCAGTCGCGCACCTCGTCGACCAGGAGGCGGATCGCGTAGACGTCGTAGATCTCGCCGAAGGCGGCGGCCTTGCGCTGCATCTTCTTCCAGATGCTGTAGAGGTGCTTGGGGCGGCCGTTGAGGTCGGCGACGATGCCCGCCTTCTCGAGCTCCGGGGTCAGGATCGCGATCGCCCGGTCGACGTAGCTCTCCCGGTGCTGGCGCCGGGTGTCGAGGCTCGCCGCGAGCTCCCGGTAGCGCTCGGGGTCGAGCGCCTTGAAGGCAAGGTCCTCGAGCTCCCACTTGACCTGCCAGATCCCGAGCCGCTCGGCGAGCGGCGCGTAGATCTCCATCGTCTGGCGGGCGATGCGCTGCTGCTTCTCGGGCGGCAGCCCGCCGAGCGTCCGCATGTTGTGGAGGCGGTCGGCGAGCTTGATGAGGACGACCCGGATGTCCTGGGCCATCGCCAGGAGCATCTTGCGGATGTTCTCCGCCTGGCGCTCCTCGTGCGAGTGGGTGGAGAACTTCGAGAGCTTGGTGACGCCGTCGACGAGCAGGGCGACCTCCGGGCCGAAGCGCTCCTCGACGTCCGCGAGGCCGTATTCCGTGTCCTCGGGCACGTCGTGGAGGAGCGCCGCGGCGATGGCCGACGTGTCGAGGCCGAGCTCGGCGAGCGTCAGGGCCGCCGCGATCGGATGGCTCACGTAGGCCTCGCCGGTCGCCCGCCGCTGGCCCTCGTGGGCGAGGGTGGCGAAGTCCAGGGCGCGTCCGATCACCTCGCGGTCGGCGCCCGGGGAGTGGAGCGCCACCGCGTCGAGGAGCTCGCGCCGCAGGACCGGCAGGGGCCGGTCGTCGCCGCGCCCGCGGCGCCCGGCGGGCGCGCGCCGGCGCTTCTCCGCCGGGGGCGGGGCCGGCGACGTGGCGGCTGCGGGGAGCTGCTCGAGCGACATCGGTCCGGCGAGGATAGCAGGGCCGTCGCGCCCGGCCCCGGTGGGGCCCCGCGACCGCCCGCGCCGGCGGAGGATCAGGCCGACGCCGGGCCGGGCCCTCCGGCGAAGCCGCGCTCGGCGAGGATCCGTTCCGCGACGGCCCGCTCGTCCCACGCCAGCTCGTGGTCGGCGTAGAGGATCGTCCGCTCGTGGCCCTTCCCGGCGAGGAGCACGACGTCCCCGGGGCGGGCCCGGGCGAAGGCGGCCCGGATCGCCTCCTCGCGGTCGGCGACCAGGAAGAGGTCGTCGCCGCGGCGCCGGCCGGCCGCCTCGGCGCCCTCGGCAATCTGGTCGAGGATCGCGCCCGGGTCCTCACCGCGGGGGTCCTCGTCGGTCGCGATCACGAGGCGGCACCGCTCGCCGGCGATGCGGCCCTGGATCGCGCGCTTCGCGACGTCGCGCTCGCCCGCCGACCCGAAGACCGCGATGAGCCCGCCCCCGGGGCCCGCCAGCGGGGCGAGGGCATCGAGCGCCGTGGCCAGCGATGCCGGGGTGTGGGCGTAGTCCACCACGACCAGGAACGGCTGCCCGCGATCGACGCGCTCCATGCGGCCCCGGACGCCGCGGAAGCCGCCGAGCCCGCCGCGGACGGCCCCGGGATCGAGACCGAGGAGCTCACCGAGGGCGACGACGGCGAGGGCGTTGTGGGCGTTGAACCGGCCCACGAGGGGCAGCACGAGGGTGCCCTCGCCCCGCGGCGTGGCCACCCTCGCCCGGATCCCGTCGGGCGCCTCGACGATCGCGGTGGCGCGCACGTCGGCGCCGGCGGCGGTCCCGTACGTCAGCAGCGTGGCGCCGGCTGCCCGCGTCGCGGCGGCGAAGACGCCCGCGCTGGGGTCGTCGAGGTTCACGATGCCGCCCCGGGGCCACCGCCGGCCGCCGGGCAGCGAGAGCGGCTTCGGGGGCCGCCCGGGCGGCGCCGCCAGGCGCTCGAACAGCGAGCGCTTGGCGGCGCGGTAGGCCTCGAACGTCCCGTGGAGCTCGAGGTGCTCGTGGGTCAGGTTGGTGAGGATGGCGACGTCGTAGGGGATCTCCCCCACCCGCTCCAGGGCCAGGCCGTGCGAGGTCGACTCCACGACCGCGGCCGCCTCGCCGGCCCCGACCATCGCGCGAAGGGCGCCCTGCAGCTCGGGTGCCTCCGGGGTCGTGACGTGGGCCGCCGTGGCCGCCCGCAGGGGGCCGATCTTCTGCTCCGCCGTGCTGACGAGCCCGGTGGGGACGCCCGCCGACTCGAGCGCCGCGACGGCCATCGCCGCCGTCGTCGTCTTCCCGTCCGTCCCGGTGATGCCGATGACGCCGAGGCGCCGTCCCGGGTCGTCGTACCACCAGGCCGCCACCACCGCCAGGGCGAGCTGGCTGCGGTCGACGAGCAGCACGGTCGCCGCGCCTGCATCCTCGACGGCGCGCTCGACGACGACGGCCGCCGCGCCCCGGGCCACGGCCTCGCCGACGAACGCGTGGCCGTCGACGTGGGCCCCGGGAACGGCCACGAAGAGGCCGCCGGGCACGACCCGCCGCGAGTCGTAGGCGATTCCGCGCACCACGCCCCGGCGCGCCCCGGGCGTGACGTCGCCGCGCAGCCGCCCGGCGGCGGCCAGGCGCAGGAGGAGCTCGCCCAGCGGGCGCGGCCCGCGCGGCTCGGCGGCCGCGAGCGCCGCCCGCAGCGCGGCGTCGTCCTGTCCCGCCGCCGGGTGCGTCATGCGGCCGGCCCCTTCGCCCGCCCGGCCGCCTGCCGGATGGCGCCCGGCGCCCCGCGCACGGCCCGGGCCGCGCGCTGCACGCCGCCGGCGAGCGCGTGGCGCGGCCCTCGCAGGACGAGCTCGTGCGCCCCGGAGAGCTCGATCCACCGCCCGCCGAAGGACTGCTTGAAGCGGAGGAGCCCGTACGTCGGCTCGCCGGGGAGCGGCTCGCGGCGCGCCCCGCGGACGTCGACACCGCCGAGGTCCAGCTCGTCGCGACCCTCGCGGGCGGCCAGCTGCAGGGCGCGCCACAGGATCAGGCCCATCGCCCCCGGATGGGCGGGGCGGAGGGCGGCCACGTCCCCGGAGTGGCCGTAGGTGAGGCGGCCGCCGTGGCGGTAGAAGACCGCGGCGCCGACGAGACCGTCCGCGGGGTCGCGCGCCTCGAGCAGCAGGAGATGGCCCGCGTCGAGGGCCGCGCGCCACCAGGCCAGGGCCGCGGGCCGGCTGCCGGCGCTGAACCCGCGGCGATCGCCCGTCGCGACCAGCAGGCCGTGGAACCGGGCGAAGGCCACCGCGGCGGCCTCGAGGAGGCGGTCGGGGGACGGCGCGTCGAGGCCGGCGCCCGGATCGGCGCCCGCGAGGCGGTCGTAGCGATGGACGCGCAGCCCCCGGCGCTCGGCCGCCAGGAGCTGCTGGCGGGTCTTCGGGGCGATCCCGGCGAGGAGCGTCGTGTCGTCCGCGCCGGGGGCGATCGAGACCCCGAGCCGGTGGCGCGACGGGACGATCTCCTCGACCTGGCGGAACCCCAGCCCGGCCAGGAGCGCCGGGAAGCCCGTGGCGACCGGGACCTCGGGGTCGGCAACCACGACGTCGAACCCGGCGCCGCGGGCCCAGTCGGCGATGGCCGCCAGGCGGCCGGCCACCACCTCCGGCCCGGCCCCGGCGGCCACGGGGCCGCGCGGCACGTAGGCACGGCCGCCGCCGAGGAGGCGCCGGCGCCGGCCGAGGACGAGCGCGCACGACCCGTCGTCCAGCACCAGGTGGTGGGCCTCGGCGCCCATCCGCTCGCGATGCCGCCCCCACGCCAGCGACTGCTGGACGTTGCCGCCCGGCCCGTCCACGACCCGGCCGTCCCAGGCGGGAAGCTCTGCCGGGGCGGCCTCGCGGACCACGCGCAGGACAGGGATCGCGGCCCCCCGTCGCGTTGTCGCAGCCATCAGCCGGCCTCAGCGCCGTCGCCGGCGGCAGCTCCCCCGGCGGCAGCTCCCCCGGCGTCGGCGCTCGATCCACGGGCCAGGCCCGCGCGCGACCGGGCCCAGCGGACGCGCGTCCGCTGGGCGGCCTCGTAGACGCGCCGGCCGAGCGGGTCGAGCACCAGGTCCCAGCCCCCGACGTAGCGGACCTCCCGGCCGCCGAAGCCGGCCTTGAAGTGGGCGATCCCCGGGTGCGCGAGCCCCCACAGGTCGTAGGTCGCCGCGCCGTCCTCGCGGGAGCGACGGATCGCCTCCCACTTGAGGAGGTAGTTGGCGCGCAGGTCCGCGCCCGACGCCGTCATCCCGCCGTACGGCTCGACGACCCGGCGCCCGCAGCGGACCAGGAACAGGCTCGCCAGGGGCGCGCCGTCCGGCCCGACGGCGAAGAGGACGCGGGCGCGACCCGCCGGCCGGAAGGCCTCGTAGACGTCGCGATAGGCCTGCTCGACGCGGATCAGGAAGCCGGCCCGCGCCGCCGTCTCACGGTAGATCGCGTAGAAGGGCCCGATCGGGTCGCGCGGCAGCTCGACGACGGTCACCCCGCCGGCGCGGGCCCGGTTCACGTACTGGCGCCATTTCTTGCGCAGGTCCGCCCAGAGCGCGTCCTCGTCGGCGGCGAGGTCGATGACCCGGCTCGTCGGCGGCTGCACGGAAGGCGCCGCCCTCCAGCCCGCGGCGGCCAGCCCGGACCGCAGCGCCCCGTCGGGGTCGTGCGGCCCGTCCGCCTCGACCTCGGGGTCGATCCGCAGGTGCGAGACGCGGCCGAGGTCCGCCCCGGCGGTGCGGATCGCCGCGGTGAGCTCCCCCACGGCCGCCGCGGTCCACGACTCGGCGACGGGGCCGCGGGGCGCGTAGGCGAAGGCCCAGGGGAGCGGCCGGGGGCGGCGCAGGAGGACCTGCATCCCGATCCGGGCGCCGGGAGCGCCGGCCACGACCCGTCGCGCCGCCCACCCGTTCGCGGCCTTGACGCGCGCCCAGCCGTCGAGCTGGAGGTACGAGCCGTGCTCGGTCCGCTCGACGAACGCGTCCCACGCGGCGGGATCGCGGGCCAGGTCGACGGCCCCGGTCATGCCGCGCTCCTGCGCAGGCCGGATCGGACCAGGCGGATCGAGGTACTCAGCTCCGGGACGCGCAGCAGGGCCGCGAGGCCCACGTAGACAGCAAGCCCGAGCAGCCCGACGCCTCCCAGGGCGAGCGCCGACCGCGCGATCCCCGGGTCGGTCCCGAGCGAGCCGCCGAGGAGGTCGTAGGCGCGGTCGCTCGCCAGCCCGGCGGCAATGGCCGCCGCCAGGTACCAGAGATGGGCGCGGCCCAGTCGCAGCAGGCCGAAGCCGGCGTGGCGCAAGCGGAAGGCGGCGACGAGGAGCGCCGCCTCCACCCACGAGGCGACGGTGACGCCGAGGGCGAGGCCCAGGATGCCAACCCGGCCCGCGAGGAGCGTCGCGGTGCCCACCGCGACCGCCACCGAGACGAGCGCGGCCCCCACGGGAATCCACGTGTTGCGGGCGGCGAAGAACGCGCGCGACAGGACGATGATGGCGGCCTCGGTCGGGAGCGCCGCCAGGAACCCGAGGAAGGCAGCCCCGGTCAGGGCGATCCCCGCGTCGTCGACGCGCCCGAAGTGGACGACGAGGTCGACGACCTGGACCGCGAGGCCCGCCGCGATGCAGGCCACGGGCAGCATCGCGAAGCCCAGGAGGCGCAGGGCGCGCGTCACGAGCGCCACGTACTCGTCGATCTCGCCGGCTGCGACACGCTGGGAGAGCGCAGGGAGCGCGACGATGCCGAGAGGGTACGCGATGGTCCCGATCGGGATCTGGAAGATCGTGAAGGCGAGGGCGAAGGCGCCGACGGCGCCGACGGCGAGCGTCGAGCCGAGGGTGGTCAAGAGCACGAGGGTCAGCTGGGCCCCGGCGAGGCCGATGGCTCGCGGGCCGAGCAGCACAAGCGTCCGCCGCGCCTCCTCGTCGCGGAGGTCCACGGTCCGGGTGTAGTGGAAGCCGACGCCGCGGAGGACCGGCACGACCTGGACGAGGATCGTGGCCGCGGCGCCGGCGACCGTGCCCCATGCCAGGCCGGCGAGGCCGAACGTCGGGACGAGGGTCACGGCGGCGCCGATGATCACCACGTTGTAGACGATCGGCGCCAGCACCGAGGCCGCGAAGCGGCCCGCCGAGTTCAGGACGCTGGTCGCCACGGCCGAGAGGGCCAGGAAGATCGGGCTGAGGAGGAGGATCCGCGTCAGGTCCACGAGACGCGGGAGGTCGGCGTCGCCGAACCCCGGCGCGATGAGGGGCGCGATGACCGGCGCGGCGACGAACATCACGAGCAGGAGGGCCGCCAGCACGAGCATGAGCAGGTTCGCGATCGTGGAGACCACCCGCCAGGCCCGGTCGCGGTCACCGGCGGCGACGAGGGTGGCGATCGTCGGGATCACGGCCGAGGCGAGGGCCCCGGCCGCCACGAGCTGGAACAGGAAGTCCGGGATCCGGAAGGCCGCCACGTAGATGTCGAGCTCCCGGCTGATCCCCAGGCTCGCCGCGATCACCGCCACCCGCACCCAGCCGAGGAGCCGCGAGACGAAGAGGGCTCCGGTGACGACCAGCCCCGCCCGGGCGAGGTCGCGCGCGGCGACGCTCATCGCGACCCGGCTTCGCCGGCCCGCGGATGGGCGCGGCGGTAGACGCTGCGCAGGCGGGCCGGGGCGACATGGGTGTACACCTGCGTCGTCGCCAGGTCGGCGTGCCCCAGGAGCTCCTGCACGACCCGCAGGTCCGCGCCCCCATCGAGGAGGTGCGTGGCGAACGAGTGGCGAAGGGTGTGCGGCGTCGCGTCCTCCGGCAGGCCGGCCCGGACCGCGGCCTGGTGCAGGCGATAGCGGATCCCGCGCACGCCGAGCGGCGCGCCGCGATGGTTGACGAAGAGCGCGTCCGGGCGCCGCGACCCCGCCGGGCCGCGGGCGACGAGGACCGGGCGCGCGTCCGCGAGGTAGGCCCCCAGCGCCGAGCGAGCGGGCCGGCCCAGGAGGCCGACGCGCTCCTTGCGGCCCTTGCCCGCCACCCGGATCTCGCCGCGGGCGAGGTCGAGGCCGCCGAGGCGCGCGCCAGCCAGCTCCGAGATCCGCAACCCCGCCGCGTAGGCGGTCTCCACCAGGGCGACGTCGCGCAGGGCCAGGGCGTGGCGGAGCGACGCGGCCCCGGGCGTTGAGCCAGGCGGTGACCCGGGGCCGGCCTCGGGCGGCGAAGCCCGTTTGGCTTCGGGCGCGGCGGCCGCTTCGTCCCCGACGGCATCCAGGAGCCGCTCGACGTCCTCGATCGAGAGGACAGCCGGCAGCCGGCGCCGTCGGCGGGGCGTCGCCAGGGCCGCCCAGGGGTCCGCGGCCAGGAGGCCCGTCCGGCGCGCCCAGCGGTAGAGCGAGCGGATCGCGGCGAGACGCTGGGCCACGGTGCTCCTGGCCCGCCCCTCTGTGAGCTCGGCGAGGTAGCGTCGAAGGGCCCCGCGATCGGGAGCCCGCCAGTCGAGGCCGGCGGCGTCGAGCCAGGCGAGGTAGGCCGCGAGCGCCGTCGCGTAGGACCTCCGGGTGTGCGGCGACGCGTCGCGGGCGGCGAGGCTCGCGAGGTAACGCTCGAGGGCCTCCTCGCCGTTCACGCCGGGCGCGCCGCCCGGGGCCGTGCGGCCCCCGTCCTTCGCGGGCGGCCCGGCGGGCCGGACGGGCGCCCCTTCGCTCCCCCACGCGCGCCGCGGGCCGGGCGCCGGAGCGCGGCCGGGTCCGGCGTCCCGCCGGCGATGCGGCGTCCCGGCTCCAGGGCCTCGCCGGCGAGCGGCACCGTGGCGCCGCAGCCGAGGCAGAGCGCTCCCTCGTCGTCGGCCCGGACCAGCGGCCCGCCGTCGGGCTCGTGAACCGGGCCGAGCGGCTCGCGCGACGTCGTGAAGCGGCAGCGGGGATAGCGCGAGCAGCCCCAGAAGACGGATCTCGTCCGACGGGCGCGCCGCGCCACCAGCCGCCCCTCGTGGCACGAGGGGCAGGTCACCTCGAAGGAGAGCTGCTCGGGCGGGGGTGGGCCGTCCCGCCTGATGTAGGCGCAGTCCGGGTAGCGGTCGCAGCCGACGAAGGGGCCGAATCGGCCAAGCTTCGTGACGAGCACGCCGCCGTCCGCCGCCCCGCAGGTGGGACACGCCTCGCCGCTGCCCGCGAGCGTGGGGACCTCGGGCTCCTCCCCCGGGAGCGGCCGTGATTCGCGGTGCTCCGGGAACAGCGAGCAGGCGAGGAAGCGGCCTTTGCGGCCCAGCCGGATCACCATGGGATGGCCCTGCGAGCAGACCTCGTCCGTCGGCTCGGTGGTGAAGTCCGCCCGCCGGAGCTCGCGGCGCTTCTCGTCCACGCGGGCGCGGAGCGGCCCATAGAACGCCGCCAGGAGCGGCACCCAGGCGCGCTCGCCGCGGGCGACTTCGTCCAGCTCCTCCTCCATGCGGGCGGTGAACGCGAGATCGACGTACTCCCCGAAATGGCCGACGAGAAGGTCCGTGACCACCTCGGCCACCGGCTCCGGGTGGAGCCGTCGCTCGCGGACGACCACGTAGCCGCGATCGACGATCGTGGAGATGGTCGCGGCGTACGTCGAGGGGCGGCCGATCCCGTTCTCCTCGAGGGCCTTGACGAGGCTGGCCTCCGTGTAGCGCGGCGGCGGCTCCGTGAAGTGCTGGGTCGGGACCACCGCCGCGACCCGCGTCTCGTCGTCGACGGCGAGCGGGGGGAGGGTCCGCTCTGCCTCGTCCTCGCCGTCGTCGCGCCCTTCCGTGTAGACCGCGGCGAAGCCGTCGAAGTGCGTCCGGGTGGCGGTCGCCCGGAGCCCGTACGGGCCGGCCGCCAGGTCGACGGTCGTCGTCTCGAGCTCCTTCTCCTTCATCTGGCTCGCGAGGGCGCGCTGCCAGATCAGGCGGTAGAGGCGGGCCTCCTCGGGCTTGAGACGGGCAGCCATCGCCTCGGGGTCACGGGCGAAGGAGGTCGGGCGGATCGCCTCGTGCGCTTCCTGGGCGCCCTTCGACTTCGTCCGGTAGACACGTCCCCGGGGCATCGTGTAGGCATCCCCGAAGCGCGTCGCGATGACCTCGCGGGCCTGGCCCAAGGCCTGGCCGGCCATCGCCACCGAGTCGGTCCGCATGTAGGTGATGAGGCCGACGTGGCCGTCCGGGGTGTCGACGCCCTCGTACAGCGTCTGGGCGATGCCCATGGTCCGCCTCGGGCTGAAGCCGAGCTTGCGGCTGGCTTCCTGCTGGAGGGTCGAGGTCGTGAACGGCGGTGCCGGGCTCCGCTTGCTCTTCTTCGTCCCGACGCCGGTGACCAGGGGCCGGCTCGCCTGCAGGGCCCGGACGTGGGCGTCGGCCGTGACCCCGTCCGCGATCTCCGGCCTGGCCCCGTCGATCCGGACGAGGTCGGCGTCGAACGGGGTGGCATCGGGAGCGAGGAGGCGAGCAACGATCGTCCAGTACTCGCGGGCGGTGAAGCCCCGGATCTCCCGCTCGCGCTCGACGACGAGGCGCACGGCGACCGACTGGACGCGCCCGGCCGAGAGGCCCGAGCGCACCTTCCGCGAGATGAGGGGGCTGAGGGTGTAGCCGACGAGGCGGTCGACGATCCGGCGGGCCTGCTGGGCGTCGACGAGGTCGTGGTTGATCCCGCGGGGATGGGCGAACGCGGCCCGGATCGCCGACTCGGTGATCTCGCTGAAGGTGACCCGCGCCAGCTTCTCGGGGGCCAGGGCCGCCGCCTCCGCGACGTGCCAGGCGATCGCCTCGCCCTCGCGATCGAGGTCGGTGGCGAGGAAGATCCGCTCGGCCGTTCGCCCGGCCCGCTCGATCGCCCCGACGTGCCGCCGCGACCGCTCGTCGGGGATGACGTACTCGGGCGCGAAGTCGTGCTCCACGTCGACGCCGAGCTTCCCCTTGCCGGGATTCTCCGGCAGGTCGCGCACGTGGCCGTACGAGGCGAGCACGGCGTAGCCGGGCCCGAGATAGCGTTCGATCGTCCTGGCCTTGGCGGGCGACTCGACGATCACGAGGTTTCGACTCATGGCGCCGGGAGTCTAGCACCGGGCTCCGGCGATCCGGCGCCTGGCGGCTCCGCCGCCGCGCCCCGGCGCGCACGCGGCGGGGAGCCCCGCGCTCGCGCGACCGGGCGCACGCCGTCGAGCGGTCCGGCGAGCCGGTAGCGGCCGAAGACGCCCGCCACCAGCCCCTCCTCCTCGAGCCGGGTGAGCACGGCCAGGATCGTCGCGCCGGCGAGGTCGGTCCCATCGACGAGGGTGTCCGCGGTCGCCGGCCCGCGCACGAGCAGCCGCACGACGGCTGCCTCCGCAGGTCCCAGGCGGGCGAGGATGGCGCCGGCGTCCGGCTGCGGCGATTCGCTCCGCGCCCGGCGGAGCCGCCGCACCTCGAGAGGCGTGGCGTACCCGAGGTCCTCGATGAGCTCGTCGGTCCCGGCGACGAGGCGGGCCTCGCCCGCGTGCTCGCGCAACAGGCGGTTGCAGCCGACGGCCTGCTCGCGGTCGAGCGGCCCCGGGACCGCGAACACCGTGCGACCCTGCTCCATCGCCCAGCTCGCGGTGATGAGGGCGCCGCTCCGCGCTCCCGCCTCGACGACGACCGTCGCATCCGAGAGTCCGGCGATGATCCGGTTGCGGCGCGGGAACGCGGCCGCCCGCGGCGTGGCGTCCGGGGGCAGCTCGGCGACCACGGCCCCGCCGGTGCGGACGATCTCGCGGGCGAGGGCCTCGTGCGCCGACGGGTAGAGCCGCGCGTGGCCGCTGCCCAGGACCGCCACCGTGATCCCGCGGGCGAGCAGCGCCCCGGCGTGGGCCGACCCGTCGATGCCCACCGCGAGCCCCGAGACGACCGTGGCTCCGACGGCGGCCAGGACGCCGCCGATCCGCGCCGCCGTCCGCCGCCCGTCGTCGGTCGGGCGTCTGGTTCCCACGACCGCGACGATCCGCGCCGATTCGAGCGTGGCGGCATCGCCCGTCACGAAGAGGACCGGGGGCGTCAGCTCGATCGCCTGGAGGCGGCGAGGGTACCCCGCGTCCTCGGCCGTGACCGCCTCGATCCCGAGCTCCGCCAGCCGGGCGAAGAGCGCGCCCGCCTCCGCCCTGGCCGGGCCGATCCGGGCGGCGAGGCCGGGATCCATGGTGAGGCCCTCGGTGGCGACCGCCGCCGCCAGGCGGGCCGGGCCGGCGGGCCCGGCGGCGGCGTCGAGCGCCCGCCGGCCGCTGCCGAACGCCCGCAGGAGCGCGCCGAACGTGACCGGGCCGATTTCCTCGACGGCCCCGAGGACGATCCAGGCCTCGCGCTCGGAGAGCCCGGCCGGACGCGTACGCGGCGGGTCACGCCGCCCCGCCTCCGGGCCTGCCGGGACGGCGCGTGGAGCGGGCCCGCCCTCGCCGGCGCGCCCCGCCTGCGCCGTCCCCAGCGGGCCGCCGCGTCCGATCCCCAGCACTGTCAGGCCGCCCCGCGGGCGAGGCCGACCCGTCGCTCCGCCGGGGGACGGAAGCGGGCCGCCTCCTCGAGATGCTCGACGGCGACACCGTCGGCCCCCTCGAGGTCGGCGATCGTGCGGGCGACCCGCACGAGCCGCTCGGTGGCGCGAGCGGTCATCCCGGCCGCGTCGGCGAGGGCGATCGCCCGGCGTTCCGCGCGGGCGTCGAGCGCCGCGGCAGCTCGCAGCGCGCGGCCGCGCAGCCTCCCGTTCAGCACCGCCCGCGCCGCCACCTGCCGGGCGCGACAGGCGGTGACGCGGTCCCGGACGACCGCCGACGACTCCGGGTCCGCCGCGCGCAGGAGCTCGCGCGGGGCCACTCGCGGGACACCGACCCAGAGGTCGATGCGGTCACGCAACGGCCCTGAGATCCGCCCCCGGTAGCGCTCGGGAACGCCGCTCGGGCAGGTGCAGCGGCCGCTGGCGTCCCCGTCCCAGCCGCACGGGCACGGGTTCATCGCCGCGACGAGCTGGAACCGCGCGGGGAAGACGACCGCCCGGCCCACCCGGGCCACGCTCACCCGGCCTTCCTCGAGCGGTTGCCGGAGCGCCTCGAGCGACGAGCGATCGAACTCCGGGAGCTCGTCCAGGAACAGCGTGCCCAGGTGGGCCCGCGTGGCTTCGCCCGGCGCCAGGCGCGGCCCGCCTCCCACCAGCGCGGCGTACGACGCCGTGTGATGCGGCGCCCGGAAGGGCCGGCGCCGGACGAGGCCCAGGACGGGGGTGGCCCCCACAACCGATGCGATGATCGTGGCCTCGCGGGCCTCCTCGTCGTCGAGTGGCGGGAGGACGCCGGGAATCGTCGAGGCGAGCATGGTCTTGCCGGACCCCGGCGGGCCCACGAGGACGAGGCCGTGGGCCCCGGCGAGGGCGATCTCGAGGGCCCGCCGCGCCTCGAGCAGGCCGCGCACGTCGGCGAGGTCCGGGAGGTCCGCAGCGAGATCGGCCGCCGCGTCGACCGCCGTCCGCGGGACCTCGTCCGGGACGAGCTCGGCGCGGAGCCCGGGCCGGTGCCCGCCGACGCGGCGCCCCCGCAGCACGTCGGCGGCCTCCGCCAGCGAGGCGGCCCCGACGACCTCGATGCCCGGCACGAGACGCGCCTCGGCCAGGGAGCCCGCGGGCACGATCGCGCGGCCGGCGCCCCGCCGGGCGAGGGCCGCGACCATCGGCAGGACGCCGGGCACCGGACGGACCTCGCCGCCCAGGCCCAGCTCGCCGAGCAGCGCCCAGGGCCCGCGAGGGCGCACCTGCTCCGAGCCGACGAGGATGGCGATGGCGATCCCGAGGTCGAGGGCCGAGCCGGCCTTCGGCACGTCGGCAGGGGCGAGGTTGACCGTGATGCGGCGCGGCGGATGGACGAACCCGCTGTTCCGCAGGGCGCCGCGCACGCGCTCCCGCGCCTCGCGCAGGGCCGCGTCGGCGAGGCCGACGATCGTGAAGCCCGGCAGCCCCGGTGCGACGTCGGCCTCGACGCGGATGGCGCGGCCGTCGAGGCCGTGGAGCGTGGCGGCGAGGACGCTTGCGAGCATGGGTCGCACGGTAGCGACCGCCGCTCACCCGCCGATTACCGGCCGCTTATCGGCCGGCTCCCTGTCGGGCCCTCCGGGACCCGGCGCCGGCTCAGCGGGCCGGCACCGCGGCGGGAGCCGGGCCGGGCGCCTTGCCCCGGTCGATCGCCCGGGCCAGGTCGTGAAGGGAGCGCCCCAGCGGCGAGTCGGCCTTCGTGAACATGACCGGCGCGCCGGAGTTCAGGGCGCTGATCGCGCCGCGGTACTCGTTGAGCACCTGGAGGTCGATGGGATGCCGCAGGGCACCCTCGGCCGTCTTCGCGTTGATGCCCGTGAACGCGTTCGAGCGGTTCAGGACGAGCTTGACCCGGTCGGCCTCGTAGCCGATGTGGCCCAGCGTCTCCAGGACGAGGCGCACGTTCTTGAGGCACGAGAGGTCGGCGGTCAGCACCACGAAGAGGTGCTCGGCGGCGTCGAAGACGCCCAGGTTCATGTCGTCGAGCCGCTTGTCGACGTCGACGACGACGTAGTCGTACATGCCCCGGAGGACGTCGATGATCTGGGTCAGGTGGTCCTTCGTGACCAGGTCCGCCTGCTCCGGCGTCGGCGGGGCGAGGAGAAGGTCGATCTTCGAATCGTGCTCGACGAGCACGCCGCGGAGCAGGTCGGCGTCGATCGAGGGCGCGTTGACCGCGTCGACGATGCTGCGCCGGTCGAGGCCGAGGTCCATGAAGACCCGGTGGTCGCCGAACTGGAGGTTGGCGTCCACCAGGCAGACGCGCCGGCCCAGCTCGCGCTGGAGGGCGATCGCCACGTTGATCGCGATCGTGGTCGTCCCGACGCCGCCCTTGGCGCCGTAGAAGGCGAGGACGCGCCCGAGGGGCGGCCGGCCGGCGAGGTCCCGGGGGGCGAAGCGGGCAAGGAGGCTCTTGATGCGGGCCAGCAGCTCGGCCGGGTGGAAGGGCTTGACGAGGTAGTCGTCGGCCCCGGCGCGGAGGCCCCGGATCTTCTGCTCGACGTCGGCCTCGGCCGTCAGCATGATGATGGGAACGTGCGAGCCGGCCTCCTCGGCCCGGACCTTGGCCGCGACCTGGTAGCCGTCGAGCTTGGGGAGCACGACGTCGAGCAGGATCAGGGCCGGCCGCTCAACGCCCCACAGGCGGAGCCCCTCGGCGCCGTCCGCCGCGACGACGACCTCGTAGCCCTCTTGCTTGAGCGTGTAGCCCAGCAGGCGCTGGACGCTGGCGTCGTCGTCGACGACGAGGATCTTGGCGGCCATCCGGACCTCGTTGCTCAGCCGGGATCGCGCGCCGCGCCCCGGACGCGAACGATAGTAGCGGACGCGGGTCCTCCCCGACCCCCGCCCGGTGGTACCAGCGCCGCGCCGCCGAAGCGGCTGCGGCTCACCCCTCCGGGGGCTTCACCCCGCCGGTCCCGATCGCGGTGCCGAGGCCCGCCGCCAGCGGCCCGACCAGCTGGGTGAACTCGGCCGGGATGATGTACTTCGTGGAGGCACCCTGGCCGATGGACTTGAGGGCCTCGAGGTACTGCAGGAGCATCGTCTTCTGGTCGATGGCGGAGGCCGACTCGTAGATCCGGGTCAGCGCCTGGCCGAAGCCCTCGGCGTTGAGGATCTGCGACTGGCGGGCGCCCTCGGCGCGGAGGATCTGCGACTGGCGCTCGCCCTCGGCGGTGAGGATGGCGGCCTGCTTGGCGCCTTCGGCGATGTTGATCTCCGACTGCCGGCGCCCCTCCGACTCGGTGATGACCGCGCGCCGCGTCCGCTCGGCGGAGAGCTGCCGGTTCATCGCCTCCTGGACGTCGCGCGGCGGCGTGATCTCGCGGATCTCGACCGTCGTCACCTTGCCGCCCCAGCGCTCGGTGACCTCGTCGAGCTTCGTCCGCAGGACCTCGTTGATCTGCTCGCGGCGGGAGAGGACCTCGTCGAGGAGGATGTCGCCGATGACCGCGCGCAGCGTCGTCGTGGCCACGCCCTGCAGGGCGCCGGCGAAGTAGGCGACGTTCACGATGCTCTTGAGGGGGTCGACGATCCGCCAGTAGATAAGGAAGTCGACGTTGATCGGGGCGTTGTCGCGGGTGATCGTCGTCTGGCTCGGGACCTCGATGAACTGCTCCCGGACGTCCACCTTCACCGGCCGGTCGATGATCGGGATGAGGAAGCGCAGACCCGGATCGCGCACGAGGCGCTCGTTGGTCTGGCCCAGCCGGAAGACCACCATCTTCTCGTACTGCTGGACCACCCGGACCGACAGGTAGAGGAAGATCAGGG
This sequence comes from uncultured Chloroflexia bacterium, assembly GCA_963762445.1. GTDB lineage: Bacteria > Chloroflexota > Limnocylindria > Limnocylindrales > CSP1-4 > CTSoil-043. Next base: position 526,937 of record CAVXLA010000005.1, on the reverse strand, counting down.
CGAGGACGAGGATCGCCACGACGACGGCGATCGTGATGCCGAGCTCCACGGGCGGGCTCCTTTCGACTCCTGCGACGGCTGGGCTGGTCAGGCGGCGGGCACGGCGCCGGCCGGTTCGACGTAGAGGGTGAGGCCGTCCTGGCGGACGACGCGGACGGCGGCGCCGCGCGGGATCGGGCGGCCGTCGGCGCTGCGCGCGGTCCACTCCTCTCCGGCGGCGAGGACGGAGCCGACGGGATCGACGGGGCGGGCGACCTTCCCGTCGAGCCCGACGACCTGCAGCGAGCCGACCAGGATGGGGCTCTGCAGGGCGTGCCGCGTGCGGATGGCGACGAAGGTGATGAGGGCGGCGAAGGCCGCGGTCATGCCCACGACCACGACGATGACGGGGAGGGCCACGGTCACGTCGGGGGCGGTCGGGGTGCCGGGCTCCGTGTAGAGCGCCGCGGCCCCCAGCGCGACGCAGACGATGGCCCCCGCCGCGAGCAGGCCGTGGCTCGTGATCTGCGTTTCCAGGACCACCAGCAGGAGGCCCAGCGAGAGGAGCAGGAGCCCCGCCACGTTCAGCGGCAGGCTGCCGAAGCCGACGAAGGCGAGGAGCAGGCAGATCGCCCCCACGACCCCGGTGGCCACGTTCGGGTTCTGGACCTCGAAGATGAGGCCGTAGAAGCCGACCGTGAAGAGGATGAAGGCGATGTTGGGGTCGGAGAGGAGATGCAGGAGCCCCTGGAGCGGGTTCATCGGGACGTCGACCGGGACCGCGCCGGCCGTGGCCAGGATCACCGCCCGCCCGCCGGCCAGCGTGACCGTGCGGCCGTCCGCCGCCTGGAGGACCTCCTCGATCGTGGAGGCGATCCCGTCGACCGCGCCGGCCGCCACCGCCTCCTGCGCCGAGTAGCTCTTCGCCTCGCTCACCGTGGAGACGGCCCAGTCGACCGGGCGACCGCGGGCCTGGGCGATCGAGGTGATGTTCGCGATGGCGTCGTTCTTGACCTTCTCGCCGAGCGTCCCCCCGATGTCCTCGCCGCTGCTCGAGATCGGGCTGGCGGCGCCGATGTTGGTCCCCGGAGCCATCCACGAGAGGTTGGCGGCAAGGGTGATGAACGTCCCGGCGCTCGCGGCCCGGCCGCCCGCCGGCGCCACCCAGATGATGACCGGCAGGGGCGACTCGAGAAGCGCACCCGTGATCCGCTGCGTGGCGTCCAGGCTGCCGCCCGGCGTGTTGAGCTTCACGACGACGACCGCGGCGCCCTCGCGCTCCGCCTTGGCAAGCCCGTCGGTGAGGTAGCCGGCGAGGACGCCGTCGACGACGCCGGTGGCGGGCAGGACCCAGGCCTCGGGAGCACCGTCGGCGGCCCGCGTCGGGGCCGCGACCCCGAGCGCGAGCCCGATCGCCCCGAGCCCGAGGGGCACGAGCGGGACGAGGCGGGCGATGCGACGAAGGCGGGCGATGCGGCGCACGGTCGAGTCTCCTGCGCCCAGTATGGCACCCGCGCCGGGCGGGCCCGGAAGTGCCGGCCGTCAGCTCACGCGATCGGGCCCGGGGCCGCCGCCGGCGCGGCCGGCGCCCGTCCCCGGCGACCCGTCGCCGATCGCGTCAACGACGAGCTGGCTCCACGACTCCAGCCGGTCGATAGACGGCGCGGACCGCGGCCGGCTCGGCGAACGCGCCCTCCAGCTTGTCGGTCTCGCGGATGCGGACGGCTCGCCCGGCGGCCTCGGCGAGGTAGACCGCGCCGAGGTGAACCCGCCCGACCTCGGTCTCGTCGTCGTTGAGGAGCCCCAGGAAGCGGAACTCGGGGACGAACGCGGCCGCGACCTCCTCCGCCCACTCGCGGGCGAGGCCGCCGGCGAGGTCGACGTCGCCGGGGTTGAGGTGGCCGCCGAGGCCGATCGAGTACCTGCCGTGGAGGCGGGCGTCGCCGCCCGCGCGGGTCCGCCGCATGAGGAAGAAGCGACCGCGATCGCGCAGGACGAGATACGGGATCACCTGCTTGAACCGTGGATCGCGCTCCATGGCGGCACGCGGTTCGAAGCGACCCTCGGCGGCGATCACGGCCAGCAGGGGCGCCGCCCCGGCCTCCAGGATGCCGCGCCAGCCGGCCCCATCGATGACCCGGTCGCGCGGGACGACGAGGACCCGCTCCTCGGTCACCCGCGGCCCTCGAGCCGGTCGCGGGCGGCCGCGAGCCGATCGCGCAGCGCGGCCTCGTCCGGGGCGCCCCCGTCCGGGCCCGCCTCGAGCAGCACGAGCCATTCGCCGAGCCGCTCCCGGATCGCCCGGACGCCCGCGGCGAGCGGACCCACGTTCGTGACGGCGATGCCGGCTCCCATCGTCGGGTCGCCGCGGGCCAGGCGCGTGGCGGTGGCCCAGCCGCTCGCGGCGAGAGCGGCCGCCGCGGGCCAGCCCGGCGCGATCGGGTCGCCCGGCCCGCCCGCCACCGCCTCGACGAGCGCTGCGGCGACCACCAGGGGAAGGTGGCTGATCGCCGCCACCGCGGCGTCGTGTTCCGCCGCCGTCATCCGGAGCGGCCGGGCACCGCAGGCGCGGGCGAGCTCCTCCACCCGGGCCACGGCCGCCTCGTCGCCCGCGGGCGGCGGCACGACGACCCAGGGCCGGTCGCGGAAGAGGTCGGCGGACCCGGCCGCGAAGCCGCTCGTCTCGCGACCTGCCATCGGGTGGCCGCCGACGTACCGCAGGCCCAGCGCCGCGGCGCGCTCCGCGAGGAGCGCCTTCGTGCTCGCCACGTCGCTGACGACGGCGTCGCCCGGCAGGGCGTCCCGGCTGGCGCCCGCCAGCTCCACGAGAAGCTCCAGGCATGCCGTCGGGGGCGCCGCCAGGACCACCAGGTCGGCGTCGGCCACCGCCGCCCGGAGCGTACCGGCGGCGTCGTCGATCGCCCCGGCAGCGAGGGCGATCCGCGGCCCGGCCCCCGACGGCGTCCAGGCCGCGACGCGCCAGCCGGCCGCATGGGCCGCGCGGGCGACCGACCCGCCGATGAGGCCGAGACCGAGGAGGGCGAGCCGCACGTCAGGGCACGCGGCGACCCGGGCCGAGGCGCCGTTCCGTTCGGCGCCGCTCGTCAACCCCAGCGGGCGGGCCGGGGTCGACGCCCGGATCGCGGCGGCGCGCCAGCGCGCGCCGCTCGGCGGCCCGCCGCTCGAGGTTCATCGGCATGCCGCAGCGCGGGCAGCGGCGCTCGTCGCCGAAGAGCGACTCCAGCGGTGGGGTCGCGAAGCTCTGGCGGCCGCAGCTCCAGCAGGCGAGGCGGGGCATGGGCGCATCCACCGCCGCGGGTACCTCCGGCAGCCAGCGCTCAGCCCACCACGGGCAGGCCCGCCAGGGCAGCCGCGACCTTCTCGGCCGGGTACTCGTAGTCCACGAGGGCGCCCGCCAGGTACCGCTCGTAGGCCGACAGGTCGAAGTGGCCGTGGCCGCTCAGGTTGAAGAGGATGACCCGGGCCTTCCCCTCCGCCTTCGCCACGAGGGCCTCGTCGATCGCGGCCCGGATCGCGTGGTTCGACTCGGGCGCCGGGAGGATCCCCTCGGTCCGTGCGAGCTGGACGCCGGCGGCGAAGGTCGGGTTCTGGTGCACCGCCCGGGCCTCGATGTACCCGTTCTCCCGCAGCAGGCTCACGAGGGGCGCCATGCCGTGGTAGCGCAGCCCGCCCGCATGGATCGGCTCGGGGATGAAGTCGTGGCCAAGGGTGTGCATCTTGACCATCGGGGTCAGCTTGGCGGTGTCGCCGAAGTCGTAGGCGTAGACGCCCCGGGTCAGTGACGGCGAGGCCTCGGGCTCGACCGCGATCACCCGGTAGTCCGCCTCGCCGCGCAGCTTCTGGCCGAGGAACGGGAAGGTGAGCCCCGCGAAGTTCGACCCACCGCCGGTGCACGCGATCAGGATGTCCGGTCGCTCGCCGGCCATCTCCATCTGGAGGATCGCCTCCTGGCCGACCACCGTCTGGTGGAGCAGGACGTGGTTGAGGACCGACCCGAGGGAGTACTTCGTGTCGTCGCGGGTCACGGCGTCCTCCACCGCCTCGCTGATCGCGAGGCCGAGCGAGCCGGGGTTGTCCGGCGTCGCCGCGAGGACGGCCCGCCCGTAGGCCGTGGTCGGCGACGGGCTCGCGACCACCTCGGCGCCGTAGGTCTCCATGAGCATCCGGCGATACGGCTTCTGGTCGTAGCTCGCCCGGACCATGTAGACCTTGACCTCGAGCCCGAAGAGCGCCCCGGCGATAGCCAGGGCGGTGCCCCACTGGCCGGCGCCGGTCTCGGTCGCGAGGCGCTTCACGCCCTCCTGCTTGTTGTAGAAGGCCTGGGCGATCGCCGTGTTGGGCTTGTGGCTCCCGCCGGGGCTGACGCCCTCGTACTTGTAGTAGATGTGGGCCGGCGTATCGAGCGCCTTCTCCAGCCGGTGGGCGCGGTAGAGCGGGCTCGGCCGGTAGAGGCGATAGGCGTCGCGGACCGGGTCGGGGATCTCGATCGCGCGCTCGGCGCTGACCTCCTGGCCGATGATCGCCATCGGGAAGAGCGGCGCCAGGTCCGCGGGGCCGATCGGCTGGCCCGTGCCCGGGTGGAGGACCGGGGCCGGGGGCATCGGGAGGTCCGCGACGATGTTGTACCAGGACCGCGGGATGCGATCCTCGTCGAGCACGAACTTCGTGCGGTCGGTCGGCACGGAGGGCCTCCTTGGGACGTCGGGATGGAGATGGGCCCGCGGGAGACGGACTGGGGACGCGAGACTACCGCAGCAGGGCCTGCCCGGGCAAGGTGCCCCCGAGAAGCGCCGTCGCGAGGGGCACGTAGCGCGCCGGGCCCCGCCCGAGCTCGCTCCGGTAGACAACGAGCCGATCGACCGTCCAGGCGGCGTCGAGCGAGGCCGCCGCGTCGGCGAGCGCCGCGACGGCGCGACCGGCGCCGGGGACGCCGTCGGCGCGACCCAGCGTCAGGTGGGCCTGGAACGGCCGCTCGTCGGGCTCCCAGCCGCGGCTCGCCATCTCGTCCGAGAGCGCCCCCGCCAGGGCAGCCAGCTCGGAGGCGCCCTCGACGATCCCGAGCCAGACGACCCGCGGCCGGTCCCGCGCGGGGAACGCGCCGGCGCCGGCGAGCCGGGCCCGGAAGGGCGCGGCCGCCCGGGCGGCCGCTTCCGCCGCGGCGGCGACGTCCGGCACGCGATCGCCGGCCGTCGCCCCGAGGAACCGGATGGTCAGGTGCAGATTCTCCGAGACGGCCCAGCGGACGCGGGCCGCCTCGGGGAGGCCCGGATCGCCGACGACTCCGTCGACGAGGGCCCGCACCGCAGCCCGCGCGGCGTCGTCCAGCGGGACCGCGACGAAGACCCGGAGGTCGTCGGGCCCTTCCTCCGGATGCCAGCGGCGCCAGCCGCGCCGGTCAGCGCCCGTCGCCCCGCTCCCGCTGCCAGGCCGCGCGGTCCGCGCGCAGCACGTCGCGCGCTCGATCGCGGTCGCGCCAGCCGACGACGTCCGTCGCCTTGTTCTCGAGCATCTTGTAGGTCTGGAAGAAGTGCTCGATCTCCACCAGGCGATGGGGCCGGACCTGCTCCAGGCGCTCGATGTGGGCCTGGTGGGGGTCGCCGATCGCGACGCACAGGACCTTGAAGTCGAAGCCCATCTCGTCGCGCATCTCGAGCCCGCCGATGGGGCGCGCCCAGACGTGGCAGCCGGTGAAGGTCGGCTCGTCGACGATCAGGAGGGCGTCCGTGTGGTCGCCGTCGTCGGCCCGCGTCCCCTCGATGAAGCCGTAGTCGAAGTTGTAGAAGACGGCCGACGACAGGATCCGGTCGAGACGGAAGACGCCGGCCTCCTCGTCGAACTCGTACTTGTTGCGGCTGCCCCGCGGGATCTCCACGACGATCTCGACGATGTCCGGGAAGGCGGCTGCGTGCTTGGCGGTCATGGGCTGCACGATACGTCACGCGCGCCGCAGGCACGTCGCGCGATGGCGGCCGCCCGCCTGGCGGCGCGAAAGCCTGCTCACGACCGGCGGCTCAGGTGGCATCAGCGCAAGGCGGAGCCGAGCACCGGAGCGAGCGCACCCCGAGGTGCGTGAGCGAGGAGCGGAGGCGACAACGCCGCGATGGCGGCACATGAGCCGCCGGTCACTCGTTGTAGAGGCGCTCCTCGATCAGCTTCTCCTGCACCGTCCGGCCGTTCGGGTCGAAGCAAGAGAACTCGAAGTGCTTCTCGTACTCGAGGTCGACGTTGTCCTGGCCGCCCCGGTTCTTCTCCACCGAGAGGACGATCCAGTCGCGGAAGCGCTGCGCCTGGTACGGGTTGAACTCGATGTTCACCTTGGCGACGATGTGGTACTTCTCGTTGAGGATGACGATGACGTCGGCCTCGTAGTTGATGGCCGACGAGCCGCGCAGGTGGTGGTTGCGCAGGCGGGCGGCCTTGAGGCCCTCCTTGTCCGCGGCGACGATGGCGATCATGCCGACCTGCTCGGAGAGGGCGATGTCCTTGAGGCCGTTGACGACGATCGTGACCTTCTCGGTCTCGGTGGCCGGCTCGGGGTGGAGCGGCACCTTCTGGAGGTAGTCGACCATCACGACGAGCTGGCGGCCGCCCGAGAGCTCCTTGTGCTGCTGGACCAGGGTCCGGATGTTGTCGACCGTGCTGGCGGTCTGCGTCCCCCGCATCAGGAAGAGGTTCTGGCCGTAGCGGCCGATCCGGTCGAGGCTCGGGCGCAGGCGCGGGTTCGCGGCGAGCTGCGGCTCGGCCCCGGTCAGCCCCTCGGCGATCCACGAGCCAAGGATCTCGCGGCGCACGTCCTGGATCTTGATCGCCCCGGTCTTGTGCGGCAGGTGGGCCAGCGCCGACTCCATCGCGATGAGCCGGTTGAGGAGGTACTGCTCCTCGTGCTCGAAGCAGATGTAGAGGACGTTCGCCTGGCCCCCCGACGCAACGTTGCGGGCCATCTGGAGCGCCATCGTCGTCTTGCCGGTTCCCTGGGCGCCGCCGATCAGGAACAGCTCGCCCGGGCGCAGGCCCGAGCCGATCGTCTTGTCGAGGGGCGTGAAGCCGAGCGGGATGGGCTGGTACTCGGCCAGGTTGCCGGACGTGATCCGGTCGTTCAGGTCCACGAGGACGTCGAGGGCGGACTGAGGTGCCAGGCTCCCGGTGGCAGCGTCAACCCGCCACGGCGGCTTCGGCCGGCGGGCGGCGGGCGGCTCGATCTCGGCGCTCACGCGTGCACTCGCTCCCCTGGCGTTGCGGACGGCGGGGCGGGACCCCGTGCCAGCATCGTAGCACCCGCCCCCCTCGTGGACACCCTACCGGAGTACCATCGGCGGCCCCCTGCGCGGATCAGGCCGGGTAGGACGACAGCTCGTCGAACATGCGGACGAGCGTTCGGAGGCCCGTCTCGAAGTTCGCCAGGATCATGTTCTCGTTCGGCGCGTGCGCCCGCGCATCGGGGTTCATGAACCCGAGGAGGACGACCGGCTGGCCGAGGATCCGCTCGATGCTGGCGGCGACCGGGATCGACCCGCCCTCGCGGAAGTAGAGCGGCGCGTCGCCGAAGGTGGCCTCGATCGCCCGCGCGGCCGCCCGGGTGGCCGGATGGTCGATCGGCGTCAGCGTGCCGCGCCCCATGCCGAGGTGGCGGACGGCGACGCGGACGCCCGGCGGTGCGACCGCCAGCAGGTGGTCGCGGAGCTGGGCGGCGATCCGCGCCGGGTCCTGGTCGGCGACGAGGCGGCAGCTGACCTTGGCGTGCGCGTGGGCCGGGATGATCGTCTTGGGGCCGTCGCCCGTGAAGCCGCCCCAGATCCCGTTCACGTCGAGGGTCGGGCGGGCGCTCTTGCGCTCGAGCGTCGTGTAACCCGCCTCGCCGGCCAGCGCGTCGACGCCGATCTCGGCCATCCAGGCGGCCTCGTCGAAGGGCAGCGCGGCGAACGCAGCGCGGTCCTCCTCCGTGAGCGGGAGGACGTCGTCGTAGAAGCCGCCGACGCGCACCCGCCCGTCCGGCCCCTTCAGCGTCGCCAGCATCTCCACCAGCGCGGTCGCCGGGTTGACCACGGCGCCCCCGAACGTCCCGGAGTGGAGGTCCACCGTCGGCCCCTCCACGTCGACCTGGACGTACACGATCCCCCGCAGGCCGACGCAGAGGGCCGGCACGTTCCCCTCGAAGAAGCCGGTGTCGCAGACCATCGCGAGGTCGCCCGCCAGGCGCTCGCGGTTGGCCGCCAGCCAGGCGTCGAGATGGACCGACGAGCTCTCCTCCTCGCCCTCGAAGAGGTACCGCACGTTGACCGGGAAGCCGCCCCGCACCGCGAGGAGGGCCTCCGCCACGCGCGCCAGCATCTGGACGTGGGACTTGTCGTCGGCCGCGCCGCGGCCCAGGACCCGGCCGTCGCGGACGACCGGCTCGAAGGGGGCGGTCTCCCAGAGCTCCAGCGGGTCGCCCGGCTGCACGTCGTAGTGGGCGTAGACGAGGACCGTGGGGGCCGCGGCGCCGGCATGGAGCCAGTCCGCGTAGACCACCGGGTGGCCCCCGGTCTCGGCGACCTCCACGTGCTCCATCCCGCCCTCGCGCAGCTCGGCGGCGAGCGTCTCGGCGGCGCGGCGCGTGTCGGCCGCGTGCTCCGGGATGCCGCCGACGCTGGGGATGCGCAGGAAGTCGAGGTACCGCTCCAGGCGACGCTCGGCCGTCGCGACGAGGTAGGTCTCGAGATCGCTGCTGGGCGTGGTCACGGAAGGCCTCCGGCGGTTCGATGCGTCACGAGGAGAGCCGCGGGATCGTCCGCCGGGGGGCGCGCCGCGGTGTCGCGCCCGCCGGCCGCCGCCGTCAGGCGGGCTGGGGGGCAGCCCCGGCGCCGGCCTCGGCCAGCTTCGGGACGCCGTGCAGCGGCAGCTTCGGCGGCATGTCCGTGAACAGCGCCTCGAAGGCCTCGGCGTCGAGCGTCTCTTTCTCGACGAGGGCCTCGGCGAGCCGGTCGAGCCTGGCGCGGTGCTCCGTGAGCACCTCGGTCGCGCGCGTGTAGGCGGTCTCGATGAGGCTGCGGACCTCCTCGTCGATCTGCTTGGCGACGTCGTCCGAGTAGTTGCGCTGCTCCCCGATGTCGCGGCCGAGGAAGACGAGCTCTTCGCGCTTGCCGAAGGCCCGCGGGCCCAGGCGGTCGCTCATGCCGAACTCGGTGACCATGCGGCGGGCGAGGCCGGTCGCCTTCTCGATGTCGTTCGAGGCCCCCGTCGTGGTGTCCCCGAAGACGATCCGCTCGGCCGCGTTGCCGCCGAGCATGCCGGCGATCTTGTCCTCGAACTCCGTCTTGCTCTGGAGGTAGCGATCCTCCTGCGGCAGGGCCATCGTGTAGCCGAGGGCCATGCCCCGGCTGATGATCGTCACCTTGCTGACCGGGTCGCACTTGGGGAGGATCCGCTGCACGACGGCGTGGCCGCCCTCGTGGTAGGCGATGATCAGCTTCTCGGCGTCGGAGATGACCCGGCTCTTGCGCTCCGGGCCGGCCACGATCCGCTCGAGCGCCTCCTGGAACTCGGACATCCCGATGAGCTTCTTGTTGCGGCGGGCGGCGAGGATCGCCGACTCGTTGACCAGGTTGGCGAGGTCGGCCCCCGAGAACCCGGGCGACTGCTTGGCGACGTCCTCGATGGCGATCGACTTGTCGAGCGGCTTGCCCCGCGTGTGGACCCGCAGGATCTCGATGCGGCCCTTCATGTCGGGACGGTCCAGGATCACCTGGCGATCGAAGCGGCCCGGCCGCAGGAGGGCGGGATCCAGGACGTCGGGCCGGTTCGTGGCCGCGACCACGATCACGTTCGTGTTCGTGTCGAAGCCGTCCATCTCGACGAGGATCTGGTTAAGCGTCTGCTCGCGCTCGTCGTGGCTGCCACCGAGGCCCGCGCCGCGCTGGCGGCCGACGGCGTCGATCTCGTCCACGAAGACGATGCAGGGCGCGTTGCGCTTGGCCTGGTCGAAGAGGTCCCGGACGCGGCTGGCGCCGACGCCCACGAACATCTCCACGAACTCGGACCCCGAGATGCTGAAGAAGGGAACGCCAGCCTCGCCGGCGACGGCCCGGGCCATCAGCGTCTTGCCGGTTCCCGGCGGGCCGATCAGGAGCACGCCGCGCGGGATCCGCGCGCCGAGCGAGTTGAACTTCTCGGGGTACTTGAGGAACTCCACGACCTCCTGGAGCTCCATCTTCGCCTCGTCGACGCCCGCCACGTCGGCGAAGGTCACCACGGTCTTGTTGCCCAGGAACATCCGAGCGCGGCTCTTGCCGAAGCTCATCGCCTGGTTGTTCGTGCCCTGGGCCTGGCGCATCATGAAGAAGAGGAAGCCGCCGATGAGCAACACCGGCAGCAGGGCGCCGACGAGCAGGCTGATCCATTGCCCGCTCTGCGAGGCCTCCTTGCCGGAGAAGGTGATCGAGGCGGGATCGACCCCGCCGCTCTTGGCCGCGGCCTGCACGTCGGCCAGGACGTCGGTGAAGCCGACCCCGGGCACGATGACGACGTAGGTGCTGTCCGCCGAGGTGCCGGTCACCGTGAGACGCAGGTCCTGCTGCTCGACCTTCGTGACCTTGCCCCCGCCGACGTTGGCCAGGAACTGGGAGTAGGCCACCGTCTGATCGCTCGGCGACGAGATGAGAAACGTGTAGAGCAGCGCCACCGTGCCCACCACGAGGACGAGCATCACGATGCCGTTGCGCAGGAACTTGCCGTTCAATCTGGCCTCCGGGTCAGTGGAGCCGGCGCCAGAGGGCCGGCCTCGCCGTCGAGTATAGAGCGGTGCGCCCGAGGCCCCCTCCGGGCCGCCGGCACGCTAGGATGCGGGCGTGCCGCCCGCCCCCCACGGACCGCCGCTCGACGCCCGCCGATGCTAGGCCTCCGTCGTCGTCTCCGATCGTCCCCGCTCGCCCCCCTCCTGCGGCCCGCCGTCCGGGCAGCCCGGGGCGCGCGGCGCCGCGTCGCGGGCGGCCTGGTCCGGGCGGGGACCCGGCTCGATCCCGGGGGCCGCCCTGCCGCCGCTCCGCAGGCGAGCTCCTGGAGCTCGCTGCCGGCGGTCCACCGGCCGCGGCCCGCGCCCGTGCCGCTCGCTGCCGAGCTGCCGGTCCCCCCCGCCGTCGAGCTGCCGATGGAGCCCGTCGGCCCGGGCGCGCCGGAGCGGCCGCGTGTCCGCTACGACGTCGCGCTGTTCGAGCAGCTCAACGCCGAGTACGCCGACCGGCCGCTCGTGCCCGCGCCGCGCCGCTACGACCACGAGGCCATGATCGAGTCGGCCGTGGGCCGCCTCCGGGGCGTCCACCGGGCAATCGACCTGGCCGGCCGGAAGGTGCTGGAGGTCGGCTGCGGCGGCGGCTACGAGCTGTGGTTTGCCGCCCACGCCCTCGGCGCCGACGCCTGGGGCGTGGACGTCGTCGAGCGGCGGTCATGGCCGGCGCTGGCCGGCGACCGGGTCCACCTGCAGGTGGCCGACCTGGCCACCCGGAACCCGTTCGCCCCGGACTCCTTCGACCGGGCGATGTCCTTCACAGTCTGGGAGCACGTGCTCCACCCGTATCACCTGCTCGTGGAGACCCACCACGTCCTGCGCCCGGGCGGCCTCTTCTGGATGAAGGCGAACCTCCACCGCGGCCCCCAGGCGTCGCACCTCTATCGGCACATCGCCTTCCCGTTCCCCCACCTGCTCTTCAGTGACGACGTCATCTCGGAGGCGCTGGCGCGCCGGGGCGTCGACGTCGACGGGTCGGCCTGGGTCAACCGGCTGACGTGGTCCCACTACGAGGACTACTTCCGGGAGATCGGGTTCCGCGTCCTCGCCCTCCGCTTCCGCGAGACACCCCTCGACGAGGCGTTCTACGGGCGGTTCCACGACGTCCTCGGCCGCTATCCCCGCTGGGAGCTCAGCAAGGACTTCTTCGAGGTCGTCCTGGAGAAGGGCCGGCCGGCGGCGGCGGCGGCGAGGCAGCGGGGGCGATCGCCGTCAGGCCCGCCCCGGACATGAAGCGGCCGGCCGCGTGGGCCGGCCGGCGCGAATTGACGGTGGTAGCGGAGGGCGGATTTGAACCACCGACCAAGGGCTTATGAGTCCCCTGCTCTACCACTGAGCTACTCCGCCGTGCTCGCATTCTACCGCAGCCTCCGCGCGGCGGGCGACGGACGTTCGGTCGGCGGCGCCTAGCCTCCGGGGCCGAAGAGGACCTCGAGCCAGCCCTCGATTGGCGACGGCGGCGTCGGGTCCGCGCCGAGGCGACGGGTCGGAGAGCCCGGGGCATCGTCGGCGAGCGCGGGGGCGCCGGGGGCGAGCGCGAAGGGCCGCTCGGCGCGGGAGCCGAGCCGGTACGCCCGTGCCTGCTGCAGGACCCACCGCTTCTCGGTGACGAGCTGGAGCTCCTGCCGGAGCGCCTCCGTCCGGGAGGCCACCTCCGCGTTGCGGGCCCGCTCGTCGACGACGCGGGTCGTGGCGCGGGCGGCGTCGGCCGCCTGGCCCGCGAAGCCGACGACGACGAACGCGGCGGCAAGGGTGAGCCCGATCCAGGCGACCCGGCGCCGGGAGACCCCGGCGAACCCCAGCCCGGCCAGCGACGGAGCGCCCGCCGGGGCGGGCTCGGGCGCCGTCGGGGGGTCGGTCGCCTGCCCCTCGCGGCCGCCCGGGGCGGCGACCGGCGCGCGGGGTGCGGAACTCGGGTACCGCGGCATGCCCGCAGGGTAGCTGCGCACTCAGGGAGTGTCAAACCGCGCGCCGTGCCGGACGAGCTGGCACGGACCGCGGTCATCGTGCGCCCGGCCCGGGTCGGGAGCCGGTGCTAGACTCAGCTCGATTTCGCACGCCTGTTCGATTTAGGAGGTCGCCGCGATGCGCACGTACGCTCCCGCCGACGTCGCCTCGGTGCTCGCCCGGATCCTCGACGAGCCCTCCCTCGCCCGCGGCGTCCTGCACCATGCCGTCCAACCTGCCCGCGAGGCCGCGACCGTGCCCTTCCCCGCCTGGCTCGACCCCCGCATCGCCGCGGCCCTCGAGCAGCGCGGGATCGACGCCCTCTACACCCACCAGGGGGAGGCGCTGGCCGCCGTCCGCGAGGGCCGCGACGTCTGCGTCGTCACGCCGACAGCCTCCGGGAAGAGCCTCTGCTACGAGCTGCCGGTCCTCCAGGCGCTGGCCGAGGACCCGTCGGCCCGCGCCCTCTGGCTCTTCCCGACGAAGGCGCTGGGCGAGGACCAGGCGGTCTCGTTCCGCGAGCTCGCCCAAGCGGCGGCCCTGCCGGTGTCGGCCTCCACGTACGACGGCGACACGCCTGCGCCGATCCGGTCCACGATCCGGACGGCCGGCCAGGTCGTGGTCACGAACCCCGACATGCTCCACGCGGCGATCCTCCCCCACCACACGAAATGGTTCCAGCTCTTCGAGCAGGTCCGAGTGATCGTCATCGACGAGCTGCACACGTACCGGGGGCTGTTCGGCAGCCACGCCGCCAACGTGCTCCGGCGCCTCCTCCGCATCTGCGCCCACTACGGCTCGAAGCCGGTCATCGTCACCTGCTCGGCGACGATCGCCAACCCGGGCGAGCTGGCGGGCCTGCTGACGGGGCGCCAGCCCCTCGTCGTCGACCGCAACGGCGCCCCGAACGGCGAGCGCCACCTCCTGTTCGTGGACCCGCCGGTGATCGACGCCGCCTCCGGGGCCCGCGGCTCCGCGCTCGGGCTCGCCCAGCGCTGGGCGCTCCCGTTCATCCGGGCCGGGCGACAGACGATCGTCTTCGGGCCCTCCCGGACCGGCGTCGAGGTGATCCTCAGCGGGCTCCGGGAATCGCTGCGCGAGAGCTTCGGGCCTCGCACGCGTGTCCGGGGCTACCGCGGCGGATACCTCCCGACCGAGCGGCGGGCGATCGAGGCCGGGCTCCGCGACGGCGAAGTCCTCGGGGTCGTGAGCACGAACGCCCTCGAGCTCGGCGTCGACATCGGTGCCCTCGACGTCGCGGTGCTCGCCGGCTACCCCGGCTCCGTGGCGGGCACCTGGCAGCAGGCCGGGCGCGCCGGCCGCCGACTCGGCACGAGTGTCGCGGTCCTGATTGCGTCCGCGTCGCCCGTGGACCAGTACGTCGTCCACCACCCCGGCTTCCTGCTCGAGCATGCGCCCGAGGAGGCCCGCATCGATCCCGACAACCTCCATATCCTCCTGGCCCACCTGAAGGCGGCGACGTTCGAGCTGCCGTTCTCGCCCGGCGACGCGTTCGGGCCGAACCCGGTCGACGACCTCCTCGCGTTCCTCGCCGAGATGGGCCACGTCCACGCAGGCGAGGACGACCGGTGGTACTGGAGCTCCGAGAACTTCCCCGCCTCGGAGATCTCCCTGCGGACGGCGGCCCCGGAGAACGTGGTCATCATCGACACGACGCCGGACCGTCCGCGCGTGCTCGGCGAAGTCGACCTGTTCTCGGCCCAGGTGCTCGTCCACCAGCACGCTATCTACATGCACGAGTCGGTCCAGTACCACGTCGACCGGCTCGAGTGGGGCGAGCGCAAGGCCTACGTCCACCGGATCGACGCCGACCACTACACGTACGCCAACCGGGCGGTGACGCTCAAGACGCTCGACATCCACGCGAGCGCGCCGGCGCCGGCGGGCCGGCGCGAGCACGGCGAGGTGATGGTGGCCAGCCTCGTCACGTTCTACAAGAAGCTCAAGTTCGGGACCGACGAGAACGTCGGGTGGGGCCCCATCGACCTGCCGGAGCTCGAGCTCCAGACGACCGCGTACTGGGCCGCGGCCGACGGCCTGTCGGAGCGGTGGCGCCGCCACGAGCTTGACGTGGCCCTGCTCGGCGCCGGGCGCGCGATGCAGACCGTCGCGAGCGTCCTCCTCATGGTCGACCCGCGCGACCTGGGCCTCGTCAGCCAGGTGCGTTCGCCGCACTCCGAGGTGCCGACGGTCTACCTGTACGAGACCGTGCCGGGCGGGGTCGGCATGGCGGAGCGGCTGTGGCAGCGCCACGACGAGCTGATCGACGGGGCGGCGGAGCTGGTCGCGTCATGCGACTGCGAGCAGGGGTGCCCGTCCTGCACCGGGCCGCGACCGGCCGGCGGCGAGGTCCACCTCGACGCGCGCAGCCTCGCCCTGCGCCTCCTCGTCGAGCTCGGGGCACGGCCGGACCGTGCCGCTCCTCCGGGCGTGGTCGCGCGCCCATCCGGATCGCGGCGTGCGGCGCGTCGGTGGGGCGAGCCGGCCGGGTCCGCGGCGTGACCTTGCCGGCTGCGCTCGGACGTCGCCTGGCGCTCTACCGGGCCAGCCATCCGGGAACCGTCGCCGCCCCGACCGGAGCCCGGATCCCGTCGCGCGAGCTCGCGGATCGCCTCGCCCGCTCGGTGGACGGCGAGCTGGTCCGAGGCGCGAGGGGCGCGGTGGTCCGCGTGGAACCGGCGCCGGTCAGCGTGCCTGTCGACCGCGACCGCCTGGCCGGCCTCCCGGGCCAGCCGCCGCCCGAGGTGCCGCTCGTCTGCCTCGACACGGAGACGACCGGCCTCGGCACGGCGGCGGGCACCCTCGCCTTCCTCGTCGGCCTCGGGTGGTGGCGGGGATCGCGCTTCGAGCAGCTCCAGCTGCTCATCCCCGACCACGCCGACGAGCCGGCGCTGCTTGACGCCCTGGCCGACGCGCTGCCGCCCGACGCGTGGCTCGTCACGTACAACGGGCGCACGTTCGACTGGCCGCTGCTCGTGACCCGATACCGCCTGGACCGGCGCGACGCGCCCGCCCTCGGGGGGCACCTCGACCTGCTCCCTCACGTGCGGCGCCTGTTCCGCCACCGCCTCGACGACGCCCGGCTCGGCACGGTCGAGCGCGACGTGCTTGGCGTGCGCCGCGAGGGCGACCTCGCCGGCTGGGAGATCCCGCGCCGCTACCTCGACTTCGTCCGCGGCGGGCCCGCCCGCCCCCTGGCGGCCGTGCTTGCGCACAACGCGGACGACGTCGTCTCGCTTGCCCGCCTCCTCGCCCACCTCGACGCGTGCTACGCGGACCCGGCCGCCCGCACGCTGGCGCCGGCCGGGGACCTGGTGGCGCTCGCCCGCGCGTTCACCCGCGACCGCCGTCACCGCGAGGCTCTCGACTGCCTCGATCGGGCCGATGCCGCATGGAGGCCCGCGACCCTCGGCTCGGCCGCCTGGCCGTTCGGGGTACAGGCACCGTCGCCGGCTCTGCTCTCGCGCAGCCGGATCCGGGCCGAGCGCGCCCGGACGCTGCGACGGCTTGGGAGGACGGACGAGGCGCTGGCCACGTGGGAGGCGCTTGCCGCCGCCGGGGGAACGATGGCGCCGCGGGCCTGGGTGGAGGCGGCCAAGGTTCGCGAGCACGCCCTCCGCGACCCGGCCGGCGCCCTCCGGGCCGCCGAGGCCGCGGCTGGCGCGACCGAGCGGGCCCGCCTCCGGTGGGACGGCGACCCGGACTTCGAGGCCGCCCTCGCGACGCGGCTGCGGCGCCTGCGGCGGCGACTCGAGCAGGGGGTCAGGCCGGCCCGGCCCTCCTGAGGGCCTCGACGATGGCCGCCCAGCTCGGCACGCCGGCGAGGCCGGGCGCGCCGACGTGGAGGGCCGCCATCGTCGAGGCGAACCGCAGCGCGGCGGGGAGATGCGGCACACGGCCGGCGAGGGCGGGGACGGTCCGGGCCGCCAGGAGCGCGGCAAGGAAGACGTCGCCGGCCCCCGTCGTGTCGACGACCGCCGGCGCCGGCACGGCGGGGTACCGACGCATCCGGGGCGCCCCCGGGCGGACGGCGATGGCGATCCCGCCCCGGCCGCCGTGGGTCAGCGTGCAGAGGGTCCCCGCCCGCAGCAGGCGCAGGAGACCCCGCAGGTCGGCGCCCGGATCGAGGTCCTCGGTGCTGACCGTGACGATGTCCGCGCGCCGAAGGATCGCGCGCGGCGCGGCGGGCCGTGGACGGACCGGCGCGCCCTCCTCCAGGGAACGGAGGATCCCCTGCCAGCCCAGCGCGACGATCGCCCCGGGCGGGATGGCGGCCCAACCGTCGGGCAGCTCGTCGGCAATGGGCGAGAGGCACCAGGCCGGCGCGGCCCGCCAGGCCGGCGGCAGGGCGGCCACGGGCAGCGGCCCGCCGGGGTGCTCGCAACGGAGCGAGCGCCCGGAGGCGGTCTCGGCGAGATGGAACACCGGCCCGGCCGGGAGGCGGACGAGGTGCAGCACGGCGCCGGCCTCGCGGAGCAGGTCGAGTTCGCGGGCGGCGGCGGCCGGCGGGTCGACCCCCAGGACGACGCCGACCCGGAGCCCGAGCCGGGCGAGGGCAAGGGCGCCGTAGGTCGCGCCCCCGCCCAATCGCCAGCCGCGCGGGTCGGACAGGTCGACGTCGCGCGAGGCCGAACCCACCACGACGACGGTCGGGGCCGGGCCGTCGGCAGCGGTCCGCCGCGGCTCCGCGACGCCCGGCTCCGCGACGGGAGCGGCCGCTCCCGGCCCCCCCTGCCCGGCGCGCGCGGAGGTCGCCGCCACCGGGAGGGCGGCGGGCGGTCCGTATACTGGCTGGGCCGGCTCTGCAGACGAGGAGGCCACGTGTTCTTCTACGAGCTCCACGAGGGCGACGACGACCTGTACGCCGACGTGCTGCTGGCACGCGACGAGGAGATCGCGCCGGAGGACTTCTTCGATCTCGTCCAGGCGGTCCGCCGCCGGGTCGCGGACGACATCGGCGAAGATACCCTCATCGAGGCGATCGCCGTCGAGCTGGAGCGCAGCCACGGGTTCGTCTACGTCTCCGACGATCGCCTCACGGCGGCCGTCAACGTCTCCACCGACGAGGACGAGGACTTCCTGATCGCCACGAGCGAGGACGAGCTCGAGGCGGTCGGCAGCGGCGCCGACTACCGCGGGGTCTTCGCGGAGTACGTGGACGAGGACCGCAACGACTGATCCGGCAAGGCAGCCCGGCTACTTCGAGAAGAGGATCTCCAGGACGTCGCCGTCGCGGACCCGGTAGGTCTTCCCTTCCGAGCGCAGCTTGCCGTGCCGCCGCGCCTCGGCGGTGGAGCCGAGCGCGACGAGGTCCTCGTAGGGCACCGTCTCCGCCCGGATGAATCCCCGCGCCAGGTCGGTGTGGATCGCCCCGGCCGCGTCGACGGCCGTCGCCCCGTCGGGGATGGGCCAGGCGCGGACCTCGTCGGGCCCGGCCGTCAGGAAGCTGACGAGCCCGAGGAGCCGGTACGAGAGGGCGATGACGCGGTCCAGGCTGCTCTCGGTGATGCCGAGCTCGGCGCCGAAGACCGCGGCCTCCTCCGCGTCGAGCTGGCCGAGCTCCATCTCGATCCGGGCGGAAAGCGCGTCCACGAGCGCGTGCCGGTGGTCGTAGCGGGCGGCGACCGAGGTCACGAGCTCGGCGGACCGGGCGAGGTCGGCCTCGCCGACGTTCAGGAGGACGAGGACCGGCTTCTGGGTGAGGAAGCGGAAGCCGCGCAGGGCCTTCTCCTCGTCCGGGTCGAGTCCGCCGTCGCGGATCGGGTGGCCGTCGGCGAGGCTGACCCGGATCCGCTCAAGGATCGCCCCCTCCCGCTCGTTCGCCTCGCGCTCGGCGGGCGTGCCGTGGCGGCCCGCCCCGTGCAGCCGCTCGAGGCGCCGGTCGACCATCGCCAGGTCGGCCAGGACGAACTCCAGGTCCAGCTGCTCGAGGTCCCGCCAGGGGTCCACGGCGCCGACCGGGTGCGGATGGTGGGGGTCGTCCCAGGCCCGGACGACGTGCAGGAGCGCTTCGGCGTCGCGGAGCCGGCCCAGGTGCTCGGCCGGCAGCTCCTCGGTGCCAACGTGGCCCTCGGACGAGGCGGGCGGCGCCGGCAGGTCGACGTAGGTGACGTCGGCGTGGACGACCTTCTTCGGATGGAAGATCGCGGCGAGGCGGTCGAGCCGCGGGTCGGGGACCTTCACGACCCCGACGTGGAGCTCCAGTCCGCCGAAGCCGCCCGTCTGCACGTTGCCGCGGGTGAGCGTGTTGAAGACGGTGGTCTTGCCGGCCCCGGCCAGCCCCACGATCGCGATCTGCATGCCGTCAGTATCCGGCGCCGGCGTCCACCGTGTTGAGCAGCGGCTCGCCGGCGGCGTAGCGGCGCAGGTTCTCGGCGAAGAGCTCCATGGTCGCGGTCGCGACGCGACCGCTGGACCACGAGGTGTGGGGCGTGACGATCACGTTGGGCAGCCCGTAGAAGGGCGAATCGGGCCCGAGCGGCTCCTCGCGGAACGCGTCGAGGACCGCCCCGCCGATCGTCCCCTCGTGGAGGGCCCGGAGGAGGGCGCGCTCCACGATGAGCCGGCCCCTGGCGACGTTGACCAGCCAGGCGCTCCGCTTCATCAGGGCCAGGACCCGGTCGTCGATGAGGTCCTCCGTCTCCGGCGTGAGCGGGAGGGCGAGGATCACGAAGTCGGAGGCGGCCAGGACGTCGCCGAAGGTCTCCGGGCCGCCGAGCTCCACCCCGGTCGGGAGCGGCGGCTCGCCGGGGCGCGGGCCGCCCGACCGACGCAGGGCCAGGATCCGCGGCCCGAACGGGGCCGCCACCTCGGCGATGGCCCGCCCGATGCTGCCGAAGCCGATGATGCCCAGGGTCGTGTCCCGCAGCTCGCGCCCCTCCAGCGGCTGCCAGGTCCGCTCCGCGGCCAGCTCCAGGAGCTGGGGCAGGCGACGGTTCACGGCGAGGACCATCATCAGGGCGTACTCGGCGATCGGCCGGCTGAAGACGCCGCGTCCGTTCGTGATCGTCAGCCCGCGGACCCGGCGGGCCGGCACCAGGAGACGCTCGACCCCGGCGGCCGCCGAGTGGACCCAGCGCAGGTTCGGCGCCCGGGCGATGAGCCGGTCGAACGCATCCGCGGCCAGCCAGCCGTGGAGGAGGACCTCGACGTCGTCGAGGGGCCCGTCGGCCAGCCCTTCCCGCGACAGGGTCACGAGCCGCGACCCGGGAGCGGCGGCCCGGATGACCGCCAGGTCCTCCGCGCGGTAGCGGGCCGAGAGCACCGGCGTGAGGGCGATCGCGCGCGGGACGCCGCCCGGCCCGCTGCCCGGCCCGGTCATGCCCCCGCCCCCGCGACGCCGGCGCCGCCGCCCGTCGCACCGCGGCCGGCGCCCGTGCCGACGACCCGGCGCAGCCATCGCTCCGGCCGCTCCAGCTCGCCGTCGCGCGGCAGCGTCTCCGGCCCCTCCCACAGGCGGCGCAGGCCGGCCGGGCCCGCCGCCCGGTCCACGGCCGCGACGAACTGCTGGCCGCGGGCGTACTGCTCGAGCTTGAGGTCGAGCCCGGTGATGCGCAGGATCGCCCGCTCCATCGGAGTGCGGGTCGCGCGGCGCGCGTGGAAGCGGGCGCTGATGGTCGCGACGCCGGGCACCAGGTCGCGGCCGACCTCGTCCATCACGTGGTCGGAGAAGCCCTCGAGCAGGCTCATCACGGTCTGGGTCTCGCGGAAGAGGCGGCGCTGCTCGTCGGACATCAGCCGCTCCAGCCAGTGCCCGTCCCCGCCGCGCAACGCGCGTCCCAGCGCGCGCGTCGCGTCGCGGCCGAGGTCCGAGGCGCTCCGGGAGAGCCCGCCGAGCTGCCGCTCGAGGCGGTCCGCGAGGTACGGGCGGAGCCAGGGGTGGGCCTCGAACTCGAAGGCGTGGGTCGTCTCGTGGAGGGCGATCCAGGTGCGGAACGGATCGAGGGGCACGCCGAGCGCCCTGGCGACCTCGCGGACGTTCTCCTCCACGAACAGGAGCTGCCCCGGGGCGGCCTCCGCGGACAGGAGGGCGAGGTCGTACTGGCCCAGGACGCGCTGGCCCATGAAGCCCAGGAGGAGCCCGAGCTGGCGGGTCGTGACCCAGCGGTTGGCGAGGGCCAGCGAGGCCTTCGCGAGCCCGGCCCCCGGCGGCACGACCTGGTCGAGGAGCTGGCCCTCCAGCCGGCCGAACAGCGCGGCGAACGCGGTGACGTTGGCCCGGACCCAGGCGGCCCGGTCGACGACGGCCACGCGCTCCACGATCCCGGGCAGCGGCGTCTCCAGGGCCGCCTCGAGGGCGGGGACGACGCGTCGCATCGCCGCCTCGTAGGCAGCACTCGCCCCGGCGATCTCTTCCGGCGAGAGGTGCCCCGCCGCGTGGCGCAGGCGACCCTCGGCGAGCCGCTCCACGGCGCCCCAGTCGACGAGCCCGGTCCGGGCCTCGGCCTCCGCCCGCCGACCGAGGACCGTCACTGCCGCGCCCAGCGCGGCGCCGACGAGGAAGCCGGCCTGCCAGGTCGCCCCGGACGGCGGGCGGCCGGCCCGTCGCGGGCCGCTCACCGGGCGACCGGCTCGAGGGCGATCGCCTCCACGACCGGGAAGGCGTCGCCGAACATCCGCGCCGCGATCCGCTCGAACGCGTGCACGTCCCCGGTGGTCAGGACCCGGTGGGCGGGCGGGGCGGCCCGCACGGCGGCCGGGTGATGGCCCTCGCGGCCGGCGTCCGCCGCCGTCCCCCGCGTCGAGCCCGGGACCTCGAGCCCGTTCACCGAGAGCAGCTCCGCCAGCGCGCCCGCGGTCGCCGTCGCCGAATCGACGATCGCGACGCCCTCCCCCGTCGCGGCCTGGAGAACCGGCCGCAGGAGCGGGTAGTGGGTGCATCCCAGGAGCAGGGTGTCGATCCGGGCCGACGGCGGCAGCGGGTGGATGAACTCGCCGTTCTCGTCGCGCCGGCCGAGGAGCGGCGCCAGGGCCTCGGCGACGGCCGCGTCGATCACCGGGCCACTGAGCTCCCCGGCCTCCACCAGCGGGACGAACGCCGGGGTCGCGTGCTCGTAGACCTCGACCGCCGGGTTCTCCTCCTTGATCGCGTCGAAGTAGGCGTGGGAGCGGATGGTGGCCGGCGTCGCGATCACGCCCACCCGCCGGGTCCGCGTCGCGAGGGCGGCGGCCTGGGCTCCCGGGCGAATCACGCCGAGGACCGGCGTGTCGTAGCGGCGGCGATACTCGCCGAGCGCCACCGCGGTGGAGGTGTTGCAGGCGACCACGAGGGCCTTCACGTCCTCCCGGACGAGCCGGTCAAGCGCCTCTGTGCTGAACCGGCGCACCTCGTCGTCGGACCGGGTCCCGTACGGCGCCCGCGCGTTGTCGCCGAGGTAGACGGTCGATTCGGCGGGCAGGCGGCGGAGGATCTCTCGGAGGACGGTGAGGCCGCCGACCCCCGAGTCGAAGACCCCGATGGGGCGCGGGTCGGCCACCGCGTCAGCGCCGCCCGGCCACGGCGAGGGGAGCGCCGATCAGCTCGGACGCGATCTTCGCGATGTCGCGGCTGATGGGGGCGTCGGGGCTGGCGAGGACGAACGGGATTCCCTCGTTGTTCGCCTGGACGACCAGCCTGCCGTCGGAGACGATCGTGTACTCGGGGACGCGCCCCACGGCCCGGGCCAGGTCCTCGACCGCGATGCCGCCGGTCGAATCGGCCCGGTTCACCACGTAGCGCACCTTCGACGCCGGGTAGCCGATCGAGCGGAACACGTCCGCGATGGCGAGCGTGTTGCGGATCGTCGTCGAGTCGTAGGTCACGATCTCGAGGATGATGTCGGCCGCGTCGAGGAGGGCCAGCGGAATGTCGCCGAGCGCCGACGGCATGTCGACGACGACCGCGGCGTAGATGCGGCGCAGGAGGGAGAGCGCCTTGTCGATATCGCGGACGCTCACCATCTCCGCCATCTCGATGCGCGGCGGAGCAAGGAGGATGTCGATACCCGACGGGTCGCGCCAGAGGACCTCCTGGAGGTCGCTCTCGCCGATCCGGTCCGTCGGGAGGTCCAGGATCGACGGGGCGTCGGCGGGCACCCGGAGCAGCGAGCGCAGGTCGCCGAACTGGAGGCTGCCGTCGACGAGGGCCGTCCGCGTCCCGGCCTGGCCAAGGGCGACGGCGAGGTTGAAGGCGACCGTCGTCTTCCCGACGCCGCCCTTCGGCGCGTAGACGGCGACCATCGTCGAGCGGATCGTGTCGTTCGCCGCGAGCGCCGCCTGGTGCAGGGAGGCGACGACCTGGACCAGCTCGAAGCCGGAGAACGGCATCCCGAGGACGGCGTCGATCCCGGCGGCCGGATCTCGTGAAAGCGGGCTCTGGGGGACCGTCAGGGCCACGACCGGGATGCCCAGGCCGCTCTCGCGGAGCTCGGCGACGACCCGGCCGCCCTTCGTTCGTCCCTGGAGCAGCCAGTCCACGATGATCACGTCGGGGCGCAGCTGTCGGGCCTGGGCCGCGGCGCGACCGCCGTCGCTCACCACGTCGACGAGCCGGATCTGGGCCTGCGCGCTCAGCAGGCCGCGCACGTACTGGGCGACCTGGGGGACGTCCTCGACGAGCAGGAGGCGGATCGGGCTGTTGCCGGCGGCCATGAAGCCGACGATACCACGCTCAATCGTGCCCACCGGAGCCCGGCATTCGGGCGATAACGACTGCCCGATCGTCATGGGGTCCCAGGGGCTCGAGGTCGTAGCCGCCGGCGATCAGCTCCACCTCCAGGCCCGCCGCCTCGGCCATCGCCCGCAGCTCGTCGGCCGTCACGAGGCGGACGACCTCCCGCCTGACCCAGCGGCTGGCCGGCTCCCCCTGGTCGCCCTCCTCGTAGATCGTCGTGAGCGCGACGGTCTGGGTCGCCGCGTCGTGCTGGGCGGCCGCGGTCTTCGTCACCCACCGCCCGGTGTCGGGGTCGGGCCGGTGGTATTCCAGGTGGAGGCGGCCGTCGTAGCGGGCGAGGTCGTGGGCGTCGGGGAGCCACGTGTCGACAGCGGCCACCCCGCCCGGCGCGAGGTGGGCGGCGAGGGCCTCCCACGCGGCGCGCTGGGCCGTGCGGCTGCCGAGGAGGAGGATCGAGTTGAGGGCGATGAAGGCCAATCCGAAGCGGCGCCCCAGCCCGAGGTCCGGCCTCGTCGCGTCGCCGGCCACCAGGCTGACCCGGGCGGCTACCTCCGGGCCGGCCCGCTCCGCCCGCCGCCGGGCGCGGGCGAGCATCGCCGCGTCGAGGTCGACCGCGGTCACCTCGTGGCCTTCCTCCGCCAGCGGGATGGCGATCCGGCCGCTGCCGGCCATGAGCTCGAGAACGGGACCGTGCGCGCCGGCTGCGAGGGCGGTCCAGAGGTCGAGGTCGCCGGGGTCGTCGAGGAGGTCGAGGTCGTACAGGCGCGCCAGCGCCTCCGCGGGGGTCTCGGCCGTCTCGCCGCCGGGGGTCGTGCTCATGGGCTGATCGTACGCCGCCGTGCCGCTGCCGCGGCGCCGCCGCCACGGATCGCGCGCCCCCGGCCGCCCTACGCCGGCCGGAACCGCACCTCGCGGCCGGCCGCCTTCTTGATGGCAAGGGCGGAGATCGCCTCGAGCGCGCAGCGGTTTGCCGCGGACGCGGTGACCTCGGCATGGTCGTAGGGCGGCGAGACCTCCACGATGTCCATCCCGGCCAGCTCCACGGCCCCGACGACGCGGCGGATCGCCCGCAGGAGCTCCCGGGTCATCATGCCGCCCGGCTCCGGGGTTCCCGTGCCCGGCGCCATGCCGGGGTCGATGACGTCGATGTCGATGGAGAGGTAGACCGCGTCCGGCCCGTCGAGCGCCTCCGCGATCGCGTCGTCGATGACGGCCTCCACGCCCCGCTCCTCGATCTCGCGCATCAGGTGCCAGCGCATCCCCTGGTCCTTCATCCAGGCGAAGACGTCCACCGGCGGCCAGTAGCCCCGCAGGCCCACCTGCACGAAGTTCCGGCCCTTGACGGCGCCGCTCTCGATGAGCCGCCGCATCGGCGTGCCGTGCCCCGCCAGGACCCCCCAGTCCTCCGGCGCGGTGTCGGCGTGGGCGTCGAAATGGACGATCCCGATGCTTCCCGGCCGCCGCACCTCGGCGATGGCGGTGGCCGACGGCCAGGTGATCGAGTGGTCGCCCCCGAGGACGATCGGGATCGCGCCGGTCGCGGCAACCTCGCGGACCTTGCGGTAGATGAAGGCGTGGCCGCGCTCGGTCCAGGCCGGGATGACGTTCGCGTCGCCGGCGTCAACGACGGTGAGCACCTCGAAGAGCTCCACGTGGCCCAGCTGGAGCGAGTTGAGCGAGCCGGTCGAGTAGTTGGCCTCGCGGATCGCCCGCGGGCCGAAGCGGGCGCCGGGCCGATGGCTGACGGCATCGTCGAAGGGAGCCCCGACGATCGCCACGTCCACGCCGCGGCGGCGGATCTCGGCCGGGTCGGTCACCCAGGGAAGCTTCGAGAACGTCGACGGCCCGACGTAGGTCGGCAGGTCGAAGTCGGAGAAGGCCTCGAAGTCGCGGTCCCACCCGTTGAGATGGCCGAAGTCGAGATCGGGGAACGCGTCGGGAGCGCGCCAGCCCCCGGATCCCCCTGCGGCGGGATCGTGGCCGTGCATGTCGGTCACGCGCAACCTCCTGGCGGCCGGGCGACGGACCGGGCGCGGGCCCGGGAATCGCGGGATGCGTCGACCGCCGGTGCGGGCGCCGCCGGTTCGTGTCCGCCGTCCGGCGGGGCGCCCGCGGATGATAGCGCGACCCGCGCGGGAGTGGACCTGCGCGTCGGGCACCGAGGGTGCCGCAGGCGGAGCGCCGCCCCCCTACCCCTCCCCGCGGAACTCCCGCCACGCGGCGTCGACGAGGGCTGGGTCCGCCAGCAGGTCCAGCGCCGTCTGGGCGACGAGCGTGGCCGCGAGGAGCGTCGTCTCGCCGGCGCGCGGAGTCGCCGCCGCGTCGCGCGACTCGATGGAGTGCCAGGGGACCCCGTGGTCGCAGATCGCGAGCGTCGGGTGGATGGCGGGCAGGACGAGCGAGACGTTGCCCATGTCCGAGCTGCCGATGTGCTCCGGGTCGACGCCCTCGTCGCGGCGGCCGGCCGCCTCGAGGTTCGATCGCCACAGCCCGCCGAGGGTCTCGTTGTCCTTCATCGTCGTCGAGCCGCCGGAGAAGACGACCTCGCCCCGGACGTCAGCCATGAGGGCCGCGCCGTCGACGAGCGCCCGGAAGCGCGTGCGCATCGACTCGAAGTAGGCCTGGTCCGTGCTGCGAATCATGAACCGGGCCGTCGCCCGGTCCGGGATGATGTTGGCCGCCGTCCCGCCCTCCAGCACGATCCCGTGGACCCGGGCGTGCTGGGGGAGCTGCTGGCGCCACAGGCCGATCGCCTGGAAGAGGAGCACCGCCGCGTCCAGCGCGTTCTTTCCCTCCCAGGGCTCGCCGGCCGCGTGGGCCGCCTTGCCGCTGAACGTCACGTCGACGTCCTCGCTGGCGAGGAGCATGCAGCCGACCATGTCGCGGTCGCCCGGGTGGAAGAGGAGCGCCGCGTCGAGCCCGGCCAGGAGCCCGTCGTCGAGCATGAACTGCTTGCCGCTCCCCCGCTCCTCGGCCGGCGTCCCCAGGAAGACGACCTCCCCGGCGAAGGCGTCGCGGACGGACGCCAGGGCGATCGCCGCGCCCACGCCGGAGGCCGCCATCGTGTTGTGGCCGCAGCCGTGCCCGAGGCCCGGCAGCGCGTCGTACTCGGCGAGGACGCCGATCCGCGGCCCGGCCGTTCCCCGGCCGCCCGCGAGGCGGCCCCGGACCGCCGTCGCCAGCCGTCCCGCGGGGTGCTCCACCGCGAACCCGTGGCGGGCGATCGCCTCGGCGCACCAGGCGGCCGCCCGGTGCTCCTCGAAGGCCGGCTCGGGGTTGGCGTGGATCCGGGCGGAGAGCCCGAGGATCTCGGGCCGGGCGGCCTCGACGGCGGCGGCGGCGCGGGCCTTGAGCTCGCGGGCGGCGGGCATGGCGGGACCTCCCGGTGGCGTCCGGCTCAGCGCTCGAAGCTGAGCGTGAGCTCGGCGAAGACGACGAGGACGACGATGAAGAGGGCGATCGGGACGCTGAAGACGCCGAGGACGCGCAGCTCGACCAGGAGGCCGGCCACGAGCCCGACCCACAGGCCGCGCCGGCCGGCCCGCAGCCAGTCGCCGCGATAGGCGATCCTGGCGTGGCGGGCGAAGACGGCCAGCCAGAAGAGCGGCGTTGCCGTCAGGCCGACGGCCGTCCCCATCGAGATGGCGCCGAGGAGCCCGGCGACCGGGTCCTCCCGCGGGTCGCGGCTCAGCACGACCAGGGCCACGACTGCCCACGCCACGAGTCCCGCGCCGAGGACCGCGAGGTTCGCCAGCCGGTCGCGCGTCTCCACGAGGGGAGGATAGCGGGGCCCACCGGTCGGGGCCGGGCGGGCGCGCTCAGGGGTCGAGGGCTTCGAGGCCGCGCTCGAGGTCAGCCAGGCGATCCAGCACGAGGTCCGGGACGGCGTCGCCGCCGGGATCGCTCCCGGGGAGCGGCGAGTCGGCCGGGCGCCTCCGCAGGTAGGCGACCCGCCAGCCGGCGCCTTTCGCGCCGACGACGTCGGCCGCCCAGTCATCGCCGACGTGGAGGATGGCGCCGGGCACCTGCGGCCGCGCCCCCGCCGCGGCCAGCGCCGCCTCGGCCGCCCGGAAGATGGCCGGGTGGGGCTTGATCGTCCCGACCCGCTCCGAGACGACGATCGCCGCCAGGTGCCGGGTCCAGCCGGCGGCCTCGGCGTAGCGGTCGATCGTCGCCGCGAGCGGCCAGTTGGAGAGGATCCCCAGCCGGTACCGCGGCGCCAGGCGCGCCAGGAGCGCCTCGATCGCCGGGTCGGGCGGGAGGCCGGCGACGAAGGCCTGGCTGTAGACGTCGATGCCGCGATCGACCTCGGACGCCGTCGACCAGCCCGCGGCGGCCTCATCGTCCCAGGCACCGTCGGGGTCGGGCGCGGCCATGCCCCGGAGGCGGGCCAGCACGCGACGCAGGCGCACCGCCAGGTCGGTCTCGCGGAAGCGCGGCACCTCCTCGCGGAACTGCCGCGCCCGCTCCTCGGCCCAGGCCGCGAGGAAGGCCGCCCGCCTGACGCCGAACCGGGCGGCCGCTGCGTCGGCCAGGGCGCCGACGACGGCCTCCAGCGACGTGCGATCCACCGGCACGAGCGTGTTCCCGAAGTCGAACGTGATGGCCGCCAGGCGCGGTCGTGGCTCCACGTCGGTCACCGGGCGACGCTCGCCGGGCAGATCTCGCGGAAGGCGCACCAGGAGCAGGCGAGGTACGACGGCGTGGCCTCGAAGCGGCGGGCCCGGATCCCGGCGGCCGCAGCGCGGATGTCGGCGATCCCCCGCTCGACCCGGGCGCCGTCCACGTCCGCCGTCCCCACCAGGCCCGACTCGAGGAAGTGGAGGGCGACGGCGTCGGGGAAGCGCCCCGTCTGGGCCTGCCAGGCCATCGCGTAGATCGTCAGCTGGAGCGACTCCTTCGCTCGCTCCCGGGCCCGCGCCGGGTCGCGGACGTCGGAGCTCTTGTAGTCGGTGATGACGACGCGCTCGGGCAGGAGGGCGAGGTCCGGCTCCACGACGTCCGCGACCGCGCCGGCCACCCCTTCGACCGCCCGCGCGCGCCCGCCGGCCGGCGCGACGACGTCCCCGCCGGCCAGCGGCACGATGTCGACGCGGTCCATCCGCCCCCGGATCCGGTCGCCGTCGAGGGTGAAGGCGAACTCGCGTTCGACGTACGCCGGCACGATGGCACCCGGCGCGAGCTGCTCGAGGCGGAACCGGCGCAGGGCCGCCCGACCCGCTTCGAGGCGCGCCTCCTCATGCTCGCGGGAGACGAAGCCCTCGTTCGACCAGGCCGCCTCGAAGGCCGCGATCAGCCCCTCATCGGTCATCACCTCGCCGCGGGCGTGGCGGCGGTGGAACTCCTGCACTGCGGCGTGCAGGGCGGCGCCGTAGACGAGGGCGTGGTGCGGCGGGACGGGGACGCGGAGGACGTGGTTGTAGCGGTACTTGAGCGGGCAGGTCAGGTAGGCGTCGACCTGGTAGAAGGAGAGCACGAGCGGCTCGCCCGGCTCGAGCGGCGGGAGCACCTCCGGGCGCTCGGGCGCCGGCGCCCCGACCGCCGCCTCCTGGAAGGCAGAGAGCCGCTCGACCGGGCTGGAGGCGCGCACCGCGGGGCCCGTCCCCGCCGGCAGGTCGAGCGCCTCGAGGACGAACGGCGAGACGCGCCGGGTCCGCTTGCCGCCGTAGTCGAGGGCGTGGGTGAGCAGGAGCTCGTCGCGTGCCCGGGTCATGCCGACGTAGAAGAGACGCCGCTCCTCCTGCAGATGGGCGTCGCCGCTCGGGAAGACGCCGCGCAGGAGCGCATCCGGGACGGCCAGCTGGTCGCGCCGCCCGCGGGCCGGGAAGCGGCCGTCCACCAGCCCCACCAGGAAGACGACCCGCCACTCGAGCCCCTTCGCCTTGTGGAGGGTCGCCACGGCGACGGCGTCCGCCTCGGGGTCAAGGTCGGCCGTCGCCGGGTCGTCCCCCGCCTCGATCAGCGTCTGCAGGTGGGGCGCCAGGAAGACGGCGCGGTCGTCGGCGAGCAGGTCGGACTGAGCCCGGATGATCTCGAAGAAGCGGGCGATGTTGGAGAGCGCCTCCGCGGCGGCCGCGGTCTCCGCCTCCATGAGCCGGGCCAGTGAACCGGAGGACCGCAGGAAGTCGTATAGGACCTCGCCAGCCGGGCGCCGGTGGCCCAGCTCGCTGTAGCGACGCAGGTCGGCCACGAGCCGCGCCAGCGCCGTCCGCGTTTCGGGACGAAGGCGGAGGAGGTCCGGCTGGCCGTCGACCTCGACCAGCGTCTCCCACAGGGAGCGGTTCGTCCGGCGCGCCCGGCTCGCCAGGGACGAGAGGTCGTCGCCGCCGAGGCCGTACACGTCGGATGCGGCGAGGCCGTAGACGTCGACCGAGCTGCCCGGCTCGCCCACCGCCCGGAGGAACGACAGGAGGACCCGGATCTCCGGCCGGGCGTACAGGCCCGAGATGCCGGAGAAGCGCCAGGGGACGCCGGCGAGGTTGAGGCTGCGGAGCACGGCGTCGGCGTCGGCGTTCGCCCGGACGAGGATCGCGTGGTCGCGCGGCGCCGCGCCGGCGGCAATCCGCGTCGCGATCTCGGCGGCCACCCAGTCGGCCTCCTCGGAGCCCGTCGCGAAGGGGAGCTGCCGCACGGGCGCGACACCCTTCGCCCGCCGCCCGCCGGGTCCGCGACGCACGGCGACGAGCCGCTTCGTGATCCCCCGCTGGACCTCCAGCCGATCCGGGTCGTTGAAGGCGACGAGGCGGTGGGCGGCGTCGAGGATAGGCGCCAGCGAGCGGTAGTTGCGGCGCAGGACGATCGTCCGGGCGCCGCGGAAGCGGTCGATGAAGTCGACGATGGCCCCGGTCGCGGCGCCGCGGAAGCGGTAGATCGACTGGTCGTCGTCGCCGACCACGGCGATGTTGCGGCGGGGCTGGGCCACGAGCGCGACGAGCTCGGCCTGGGCCCGGTTCACGTCCTGGAACTCGTCGACGAGCACGTAGCGGAAGCGCGCCTGGAGCTCCGCCCGCGCCGCCGGGTGCTCGCGGAGGAGGCGCAGGGCCAGGGCCACCTGGTCGCCGAAGTCGATGGCGCCGGCTTCTCCGAGCAGCTCCTGGTAGCGGGCATAGGCGCCGGCCAGCTCCCGCTGGCGGTGGGCCGTCTCGCGGAGCGCCTCGCGGGCGGGACCGTCGACCGCGGCGGCCTCCACCTCGGCTGCAAGCCGGGCCGCGTGAGCGGCGAACGCGCCCGGCGACACGTCCTCGTCCTTGAGGCGCGAGAAGAGCGTCGCGAGGGCGTCGAGGAAGCGGGTCGGGCTGCCGAGCGGGCGGTACGCGTCGAGGTCGAAGCGGAAGAGCCGCTCGGCAAGGAAGATGACGGTCTCCGGGCGCGACAGGACCCGCGGCTCCGAGGGGAGGCCGAGCTCCAGGGCGTGCTCGCGGATCACCCGGTCGCCGAAGGCATGGAAGGTCGAGATGACCGTGTCCGTGTAGCCGTACGGGACGAGCCGATCGACCCGGGCCTGCATCTCCTCGGCGGCCTTGTCGGTGAAGGTGAGGGCGAGGATCTCCGAGGGCCGCGCGCGGCGGGTGGCGATCAGCCAGGCGATCCGTCGCGTGACGACCTGCGTCTTCCCCGTGCCGGGACCGGCCACGACGAGGAGCGGGCCGTCGCCGTGGGTGACCGCGCGCCGCTGCTCGACGTTCAGGCCCGCGAGCAGCTCCTCGACGCCGGCCGGTACCGCGGTCTTCTCCGGCTCGCCGCGGCCGGTGGCCTGCTCTCCCCAGACGGGGATCTGCTCGAGGCCGGCGGGATCGTCGCGCCTCCGGCGTCCGCTTCCCGGCCGCGTCATCGCGGCGGGCGCCCGCTCAGCGCCCGTGGGCGCGCGCGGTCGCCAGGCGGATCGCCTCGGCTTCCTCGTCGGAAAGCGCGCCCTCGGTGGCGCCCGCCCGCACGGCCTTGGCGTAGAGGCGGGTCTGGTTGCGCGCATGGAGGCAGTCGACGACCACGCCGTCGCCTGCCGGATCGAGGAGCGCGAGGGCGAAGCTCTGGTTGCCGCCCGTGTCCTCGAAGTTGTTGAAGCGGACGAACCCGATGCCCTGGACCGACCGCCCGGCTTGCGAATCGAGCGCCAGGACGCGGGCGTCGAGCTCGTCCTGGCGGCGCGCGACGGCGAGCACCCGGGCGAGGTGGGCGTCGAGCGCGCCCGCGAGGTCGAGGCCGTCCTCGCCGCGGGTGAGGGCCTCCAGGCGCTCTTCCGACCGGCGGCCGCGACGGGCGACCAGCGCGAGCGCGAGCGCGAGCACGGCGACGACGAGCACGAGCCCGCCCACGACGATGGCTGCGTTCTGGGTCACGAGCGCGTTGAGGTCGCTCACGGGTCCTCCGCTGGGGTGTCGCGAGTCTATCAGGGGCCGCTCGCCCGGGACTTCACGGCGGTGGCACAGCTCCGCCTCCGGTGCCTCGCGACGCCCACGGGCCGGCATCACCGGCGGACCTCGCGCCGGGCGATGGCGTATCCTTCCGCGCGGTGGCGCAACCCCGGGCCACCGCGGGATCGCTCCCGCCCGAGACCAGGAGAACACCCGACCCATGGCGAAGCGGCAGCGCGGTGGCGCGCGACCCGGCCAGCGTGCCCCCCTCCAGCGCGGCCCGTCCGCCCCGGCGCCGGCCGCCAGGCCGGCCGTCGCCGCTCGCCCGGGGGGGCTCAGCCCCGACGAGCTGGACCGCGCGGCCGAGCTCGAGGCACAGATCGTCTCGGAGGAGCGCGCGGCGGTCTCGGCCCTGGGCCGCGGCCGCGATCGGCGGCGGACCGGGTCCGAGGCGATGCCGGCGGCACGGAACCGGGCAGCGGGCTCCCTTGCCGTGGTCGCCGCGGACGAGTACCGCTACGTCATGCGCGACCTGCGGCGGATCGCCGTCGTCTTCGCGGGCATCTTCGGCCTGCTGCTCGCCGCCTGGCTCCTGGTCGGCGCCGCCAGGTTCTGACCACCCCGCCCGGCCCGTCTCGCCGGGCCGCAGCCCGCGCTTCGCGCCGGGGCTACTCTCCGGCGTCGTCGGGTCGCGACAGGAACCGGCGCCCCTCCAGCCCGCGCGGCAGGTAGCGCTGCCCGGCCGCGCCCCGCGGGTCGTCGTGCGGGTTGCGGTACGTCTTCGCGGCCGGGCGCAGGTGCGGCGGCACCGGTCGTGACCCCTCGGCTCGCACCGCGTCGCGCGCGGCGAAGAAGGCGCGGCCCGCCGAGGCGTCCTTGGGCGCCCGGGCGAGGAAGACCGTCGCCTGGGCCACCGCGTAGAGCCCCTCGTCGTTCGTCTCCGCCCCGATCTTCTCCACGGCCTCGAGGGCGGCGAGGGCCAGCGGGAGGGCACCGGGCTCCCCGGCGCCGACGTCCTCGCTCGCGCTCACCACCAGCCGGCGCGCCAGGTAGCGGGGATCCTCGCCGGCCTCCAGGGCGGTGGCCAGCCAGTACAGGGCGGCGTCGGGGTCGCTTCCCCGGATGCTCTTGATGAAGGCGCTCACGACGCCCGAGCGGTCGTAGTCGAGCGTCGCCGTCTGGGCGGCCCGGGCGACGTCCGCGGGCTCGATCGCGGTGCGGCCGTCGGCGCCGGCCATCGCGACCGCGGCCTCGAGGATCCCCAGCAGCCGTCGCGCGTCGCCCGAGGCGTACCCGACGAGCTGGCGGAGGGCGACCTCGTCGAGCGTCACCCGCGCGCCGAGCCCGCGGTCCGGGTCGCCGAGCGCACGCCCGGCGATCGTGTAGAGCTCGGGCTCCCCGAGCGGCTCGAGGCGGAAGACACGGAGGCGCGACAGGAGCGGCTGGATGATCCCGCCACCGAACGGGGGCTCGGTGGTCGCGCCGACGAGGACGATGGTGCCCGCCTCGACGTGGGGCAGGAGGGCGTCCTGCTGCGCCTTCGAATAGCGGTGCACCTCGTCCAGGAAGACAACGGTGGTGGCGCCATGGAGGGCAGCCTCGTCGCGCGCCGCGGCGACGACGTCGCGCAAAGCCGCCACGCCGTCCATCGTGGTGTTGAGCGCCTCGAAACGGGCGCCGACAGACGCGGCGAGGAGCCGCCCGATCGTCGTCTTGCCCGAGCCCGGCGGGCCCCAGAGGAGCATCGAGGGCAGGCGGCCGCCCTTCACGAGCCGGCGCAGTGGCGCGCCTGGTCCCAGCAGGTGCGCCTGGCCGACGACGTCGTCGAGCGCGGCCGGCCGCATGCGGGCGGCGAGGGGCGTCAGCGCGGCCGGGGGCGCGAAGAGCGGATCGGGGGCCCGGCCGGCCGGGCGTCGCGCGGGCACGACCCGATGGTACGCGGGGCGCGCCGCGGCGGCGCGGCGGCCGCTACGGCTCGAGCTCGATGGCGCGCTCGCCGCGTGGGCCGCGCGGTACGAGGACCGCCAGCGGCCGGCGATCGAAGGTCGCAACCCGGCGGACGCCCAGCCGCTCGGCGGCGGCCACGAGGAGCGCGTCGGAGAGGCGCGGCTGATGCTCGGCGGAGGCGCGCAGCAGGACGGCCGCCCGCTCGAGGTCGCCCTCCGTCGGGGCGACGACCCGGACGGCGCCCGACGTGCACGCCTCGACCAGGGCCAGCGAGGCCTCCGCGCCCAGCTCGCGCTGCAGGACATGGTCGGCCTCGGCCAGCGTGAGGGCCCCCACGAGGAGCGGCTCGTCCGCCGCCGCGAACCAGGCGCGGGCCGCGGCGTGGTTGAGGTCGGCGGTGTCCGCGGCCGCGACGATGGCCGACGCGTCGAGGAGGATCGCCATCGCCCGACCTACCCCGGATCGTCGGTGCGCCGGCGCGCTCCGAGCTCCCGCCCCGCAATGCGCCGGGCGTCGAGCGAGAGCCGCCCGTGGGCGCTCCGGCCGATCCCGACGAAGGGCAGGCCCGGCGGTGCGGCGTGCGCCTCGAGGTAGGCCTCCAGGGCGGCCGCGATCACCGCGGTCTTGGTCAGGCGGGCGCGGCGCGCGTACCGATCCACGCGGTCGAGCAGGTCGGGGTCGGCCAGGATCGTGGTGCGCCTGAGGTTCGTCATATGCTGTCATATATACCACACTGGACGGCGGGGCGGCGCCTCCCCTACCCTGCCCGAACCCGACCCAGCGCCACACACCCGACCCTGGAGGCCGAGAGCCGTGCCCCGTTTCGCGCAGAACCTCCGCATCCCCGGGCCGACCGCCCTCCCGCCGACGGTCATGGCCGCCGGGGGCCGCCAGATGGTCAACCATCGCGGCCCCGAGTTCGCCGCCCTCGTGGAGCGGATCGTCCGCCGGATGCGGCCGTTCTTCGGCACCACGGCGGACATCGTCCTGCTCACCGCCGCGGGCACCGGCGCCCTCGAGGCGGCCGTCGTCAACGTCCTGTCGCCCGGCGACCGGGTCCTGGCCGTCACCGTCGGCGCCTTCGGGGACCGCTTCGCGAAGGTCGCCGAGGTGTACGGCGCGGACGTCCGCCGCCTGGAGGTGGAGTGGGGCCGCGCCGCCACGCCGGCCGCCGTCCGCGCCGCGCTCGTCGAAGAGCCGAGCGTGAAGGCCGTCCTCCTGACCCACAACGAGACCTCGACGGGGGTCGCCAACCCGATTCCCGACCTCGCCGCCGCGGTCCGGGAGGTCGCCCCGGATGCGCTGATCCTCGTCGACGCGATCAGCGCGCTCGGCGCCGTCCCCTTCACGATGGACGCGTGGGACCTCGACCTGGTCGTCACCGGCTCCCAGAAGGCCTGGATGGCCGCCCCCGGCATGGCCTTCGCGGCCGTTGCGGAACGGGCCTGGACCGCGATGGAGACGGCGCGCATGCCGCGCTTCTACTTCGACCTGCGGCGCGCCCGCGAGAGCGCGCTCACCAACCAGACGCCCTGGACGCCCGCGGTCGCGGTGGCCTACCAGGTCGACGAGGGCCTTCGCCTCATGGAGGAGGAGACGCCGGCCGGCGTCTTCGCCCGCCACGCGGCGTGCGCCGCCGCCACCCGCGCCGGCCTTCGGGCCCTGGGCTTCGCGCTCCTCGCCGACCCGGCCGACGCCTCGCAGACGGTCACCGCCGCCTGGGTTCCCGACGACCTCGACTGGAAGGCCTTCAACGCCGAGCTCAAGCGGCGCGGCCTCGTCGTGGCCGGCGGCCAGGGGAGGCTGAAGGGCCGGATCTTCCGGGTCGGCCACCTGGGCTCCGTCGAGGTGGAGGACATCCTCGGCGCGATCGCCGTGCTGGAGGAGGCCTCCATCCGCGTCGGCCGCGCGGTCGAGCCCGGGGCGGCCGTCGCGGCCGCTCAGCGGGCGGCCCTCGAAGCGCTCGGGGCGGCAGGCGAGGACGCGGTCGCGACGGCCGCGGCGCCGGCATGAAGATCCTGGTCGCCGAGGCGCTCGCCCCGTCCGGCGTCGAGCTCCTGCGCCGCCACCACGAGGTCGACGAGCGGATCGGCCTCTCGCCCGAGGAGTACCGGGCGATCCTGCCGGAGTACGACGCGCTGCTCGTGCGCAGCCAGGTCAAGGTGGACGCGGCGATGATCGCGGCGGGCACGCGGCTCACGGTCATCGGCCGGGCGGGCGTCGGCGTGGACAACGTCGATCTCGACGCCGCCACGCACGCGGGAATCACGGTCGTCAACGCCCCCACCGGCAACACGATCGCCGCCGCCGAGCACACGATCGCCCTCCTGCTGGCGCTCGCCCGCAAGGTGGCCGCGGCCGACGCGTCGGTCCGGCGCGGCGAGTGGCGGCGGAGCGCCTTCACCGGCACCGAGCTGCAGGGCAAGACGCTGGGGATCGTCGGGCTCGGCAAGATCGGCGGCGCCATCGCCGACCGGGCCCGAGCCCTCGAGATGACCATCCTCGGCAGCGACCCCTACGTGACGGCCGAGGCCGCGTCCAACCACGGCATCGAGCTCGTCTCCCTCGACGAGCTGCTGGAGCGCAGCGACGTGGTCACCCTCCACGTCCCGCGCACGAAGGCGACCGCCGGGATGATCGGCGCGGCCCAGCTCGCGCGCATGAAGCCGACCGCGTTCCTCCTCAATGTCGCCCGCGGCGGCATCGTCGACGAGGCCGCCCTCGCGGCGGCGCTCGCCGCGGGCTCCATCGCCGGGGCGGCCATCGACGTCTTCGCGACCGAGCCCCCGGCGCCGGACAACCCGCTGCTCACCGCTCCGAACACGGTCCTGACGCCGCACCTGGGCGCGTCGACCGCCGAGGCCCAGGTGGCGGTGGCCGAGGAGGCCTCGCAGCAGGTCCTCGAGATCCTTGACGGGCGGCCGGCCCGCTACGCCGTCAACGCCCCCCTCCTCACCCCCGAGACGGCCCGCGCGATCGCTCCCTACCTGCCCCTGGCCGAGACGCTCGGGCGCTTCTTCGCCCAGTACTCGCGTGGGGGCGTCCAGACTCTCACGCTCGAGGTGGCCGGCGAGCTGGCCGGCCACGATGTGACGCCGCTCCAGGCCGCCGTCCTGCGGGGGTTCCTCCAGGACGCCACGAACGAGCGGGTCAACCTGGTCAACGCGGCCACGCTCGCGAAGCGCCGCGGGATCACGATCGTCGACCGGCGGACCCCGGACGCCGGGGCGTTCGCGACCCTCGTGACGATCTCCGGGGCTGCGGCCGACGGGGCGACGCGCACCGTCGCCGGGACCCTGGCGAACGGCGAGCCCCGCTTCGTCCGCCTCGACGACTACTGGTGCGATGTCGCGCCCGCGCCATGGATGCTCATCTCGACCCACACGGACCGGCCGGGGATGATCGGGCGGGTTGGAAGCGTGCTCGGCGCGGCGGACGTGAACATCTGCGCCATGCACCTCGGCCGCTCGGCGCCGCGCAGCGACGCGGTGATGTTCCTGGGCCTCGACGACCCGGTCCCGGCCGAGACAGCCGCGGCGATCCGGGCGATCGACGGGGTCCTCGACCAGTGGGTGATCGACCTCGAGCCGCCCGGATGACCGGCGGGCCCGGGGCTGCGAACGGCCGGCCGCAGGCGGCCGCCGGCGCGCATGCGCCGCGCGGCGCGGGGACGGCCGCGCCGCCTCCGCTGGCCGTGGCGGACGACCTCGCCGCGACGCTCGTCCTCCTGCGCCACGGGCAGTCTGAATGGCTCGCCGAAGGTCGCTTCCAGGGGCGCGCCGACACGCCCCTCTCGCCGCTCGGGCGGCGCCAGGCCACGCTCGCGGGCGCGCGCCTCGCCGCCCCCGACGCTCCACCCCGCCTCCCCGTCCCGGCGGGCGAGCCCGTCGCGATCGTCCATTCGCCGCTCGCCCGCACGCGCGAGACCGCGGAGGCGGTGGCCGCCGCGTTCGCCGCCGTCGGCCGCCCGGTGCCGCTCCTGCGGCCCGATCCCGGCCTGGCCGAGATCGCGCAGGGCGCGTGGGAAGGCCTCTTCCAGCGCGAGGTCGAGGAGCGCTACCCGGTCGAGATCGCCGGCTGGCGGCGCGACCCGGTGGGTGTCCACGCGCCGGGCGGCGAATCGCTCGACGAGGTGGACGCCCGGGTCCGTGCCGCCGTCGCCCGCGTGCTCGCCGAGCTCGGTGCGGCCGCGGGCCCGGGGCCCGCCGGCACGCCGTCCTACTACGACCCGCACTCGGGACCCTGGGCCGTGCTCGTCGGCCACGACGGAGCCTTCAAGGTGGCGCTCCTCGCGCTCCTCGGCCTGCCGCTCGACCGGTTCTGGACCTTCACCCAGGCCACGACGGGCATTGCCGTCCTCGACATCCGCAACGGCAGGACGATCCTCCGCGCCTGGAATCGCACCGAGCACCTCGCCCCGCTGGAGCGCGAGGCCGCCGCGGCGACCCGTGCCGAGGAGGAAGCAGCGGCCGAGCGGGCGCGCTCCGGCGCGCTGTAGGGCGCCGCTCGCCGGCCGAGGGCGCTCCCTCCCGCCGAAGACCCGCCCTACCGCCGGAGGCCCCGCCGGAAGGCGAGGCGCAGCAGGGCAACACGAAGGCGGCGCTGCGCCGCGCCGAGCGCCGCCAGCCGGTCGGGCGGCAGGCGGCGGCGCCCGTAGGTCGTCTCCACGGTCGAGTGGGCCACCAGGTGGAGCTCCGGGCGGGCCGCCGGGACCGCGTCGGACAGGCTCCCGAAGTACTCGTACACCGTCTGCGTCGGGCGCCGCGGGTGCCCCAGGCGCCCGGCCATCCCGGCGACGGTCCGGTAGACGACCTCCGGCTGGACCGGCCGTCCCAGGCGGCGCCGGATCCACACGACGGCAAGGACGAGGAGGGCGACGACCGCGGGGATCACCAGCAGGATCGCCGGCCCGATCCCCGGCCGGCCGGCCACGGGCCCGCCGCCTCCGGTCGCCCCGGTGGGCTCGTCGACCCCGTTCCGGCCCGACGGCCGTGGCGTCGGGCCGGCGCTGCTGCCGGGGCCAGGCGTGGGCGTCGCGACCGCAGGGCCGGGGTCGATCGCCAGGGGCTCACCCACCCCGGCGGTCGGGTCAAAGTCGATCCAGCCGAAGCCGGGGAACCAGGCTTCCACCCACGCGTGCGCCCGCGAGCGGCGGATCGTCTCCTCGCCGGCCGAGTCGCGGTCGCCGGGGAGGTAGCCCTCCACGAGCCGGGCCGGGATGCCCTGGAGCCGGAGCATCACGACCATGGCGGTGGCGAAGTGCTCGCAGTACCCGTGGTGGCTGAAGGCGAAGCAGTCCGCGACGCCGCGTCCCCCGCACTCGATGTCGAGGACGTTGGTGTCATACGTGAACTGGCCGGAGCCGGCGAGGTACGCCTCGATCGCCCGCGCCGTGTCGTAGGCGTTGCCCGGCCTGGCCTCCTCGAGGATTCTCGCCAGGAGCGCGCGGATGTCGGCCCCGGCCGTGTCCGGCTGCAGGTCGAGGTAGACGGCGCGGAGGTCGGCCGAGTAGTCGGACCCGGCCGCCCGCAGGCGGTTCTCCGTCAGGGCGTCGGCGACGCCGTCGGAGACGACGGGAACCCGGGCGACCTCGCCGTAAGGCCCGGCGCCGTCCACCCGGGCCGCCGCGAACCACGTCTCGCCTCCCTTCCGGACGAGGGTCAGCCGGGCGCCCCGGTCGACCGTGATCGCGCCGCTCGGGGCGACGAGCACGCCGAGCGCGCCCGAGGCGCTCTGGACGACGTACTTGACCTCCCGGGCCGCAACCTTCTCCACGGGGGCGTCCCCGGTTCCCGCCAGCAGGTCCTGTCGGGCGGGGATCTCGACATCGACCGTGTCGCTCCGGCTCCACTGGTTGCCCACGAGGCGGTCATAGGTGACCGCCCGCCACTTGAGGTGGGGCGCGTCGGGGCTGCCCGTGATGGAGAGCACGGGCGTGTCGTCCGACGTCCAGACGCCCTCGACGGTGACCGCGGCCCCGAAGGACGCCCCCCCGAAGCTCGTCCCGGGGCCCCCGGAGGGGAAGTAGCGGGAGAGCTCGGCGCCGATGTCGATGAGGCGCTGGTCGAGCCCGCGCCACCAGCCCGCGAGCGGTGCCGAGGAGGCGATGTTCGTGAGGACCAGGCTTCCGAGGAGCGCGACGCCGACGAACGCGAGCCCGGCACGCAGGGAGAGCTCGACGGCGCTCCCGACGTCGGCGATCCGGTGGCGAGCCCAGGTCTGCAGCTCGTCCGCGACGTGGAAGCGGACGAGGAAGAGCAGGGCGGCGATGGTGAACACGACGAGGGCCGGGAACTGGTCGAGCACCGTGATGGAGACGTTGGCGACCAGGATCGTCCCGGGCAGCGCGACCGCCGCGAGCGGCCGGCGATGGGCGTAGGCGGCATACCCGGCGAACTGCCCGGTCGCCCAGGTGAGCCCGCCCAGGATGAGGAGGTAGTGGGCGATCTCGGTCGTCGTGGCGCGACCGCGCACGACGAGGTCCTCGTAGGCGCCCCACACCCCCTCGGCCGTGATCCGGACCAGGCCCCCGAGGTCCGCCGTCGGCGCCAGGTTGCGCCCCACGGCAAAGATGAGGAAGGCGCTGGCCAGCAGCGCCCCGACGCCGTGGGCGACGAGGCGCCCGCGCCCGAGCTTGGCAGCCGCGAAGCCCCAGGCCACGCCGAGGGCGCCGGCCAGGGGCAGGAAGTCGGTGTTCGACTGGTTCCCCAGGACCCATCGGGCGTCGTCGATCACCCAGCCGACGAGGGCGCCCATCAGGATGAGCAGGAGGACGCTCGTCCATCCCTCGGCGGGGGCCCACGCCAGCCGGCGTCCCGCTGGCCGGGAGGCGGCGTACTTCGCCCCGATGTCGAACGGCGTGCGGGCGGCGGTCATCCGACGAGGACCTCCCCGAGGGGCACGCCCGGCGGCACCGCGTGGGTCCGGATGTCGAACTCCGCGACCTGGTGGCGCATGTTCCGGGCGGCGGTCTCGCGCTCGGCGATCGCCGCCGCGACGTCGGGCTCGGCGATCGTGCCGTCGAGCGCCGCGGCCCGCCGGG
Organism: uncultured Chloroflexia bacterium; assembly: GCA_963762445.1. Classification (GTDB taxonomy): domain Bacteria; phylum Chloroflexota; class Limnocylindria; order Limnocylindrales; family CSP1-4; genus CTSoil-043. The sequence continues at coordinate 486,219 of CAVXLA010000005.1, read as the reverse complement.
CGAAGACGGCCGGGTCCAGCCAGATCAGCTGGCAGCCGATCCCCCGCGGCCGGAGCGTCGCCAGCGGTCGGACCCAGCCGGGCTCCGTCGAGGACGTCACGACGATCGCCGACATGCCCCGCCGCAGGAGCGGCAGCCCCGCCACCAGGGTCTCGACGAGCGGCGTGGTCCCGTCGCCGTCGACGGCGGCGAGCAGCTGCAGGATCTTCTGGCGCTGGCGCGGGCCGCGGTCGGGCGGGAGGACGGTCACCCGGCTCGCGGACGTCGTCAGGGCGACCGCGCGGTTCTCCTCGATCGCCCGTTCCGCGATGGCGGCCGCCACCCGGACGCCGACCTCGACGGTGCTGTCGTCGCCCTCCCCGACCTGCGCGGCGCGCTGGAGGTCGAGGATGATCCAGGCGTCGGCGGTCTGCTCGAGGTCGAACTCCTTGACCTGGATCTCGCCGGTGCGGGCCGTCGATGGCCAGTGGATCCGGTTGAAGCCGTCGCCCGGCGCGTACGGCCGGATCGACGTCGCGAGCGGGGTCGTCTGCTGGGTCCGGACCGGCGTCGAGCGGCTCCCCTCGAGACTCACCGCCTGCAGGCGCCAGCGCGGGATGGGCTCCAGGCGCGGATAGACGACGAGGGTCAGGCCGTGCCCGACGGACGCGCTCGCCTCGAAGAAGCCAAAGGGGTCGCCGGTCCGGATCTGGAGCGGGTCAACCCGGAAGTGGCCGCGCCGGCCGAGGGGGACCTTGGCAATCCACGAGCGCTCGGCACGCGGGCCCAGCGAGATGGCGCGACCCGGGAGCGGGACGGGCAAGGTCGATGGGTTGTGGACCTCGAGCCAGAGCTTCGGGATCCGGCTCGCGCTGCGCAACGTGTAGGTCGCCCGCAGCACCTCGCCGACGTGCGCCTGCAGCTGGTTCACGGCATACCCGGCCTCCAGGTCGGTGAGGCCGAAGCGGGTCACGAGGTAGCTCCCGCCGAGCACGGCCAGACCCAGGTAGACCAGGAAGAAGAGGAACGGGGCACCCGTGCTGAAGGCCGCCACGACGAGGACGGTCGCGATGATGAAGAACGGCAGGCGTCGAAGCAGGACCACGACCACCCCTCCGCGCGGCTCGGCCGGCGCGCCTAGCGCGACCGAGGCTCCTCGGCCGCGAGCCGGCGCGGGCCGCCCGAACGGCCCGGGGCGTCCACGGGCACGGTCTCCAGCAGCTCCCGGACGACCGTCTCCGCGTCGACCTCGCGGATGGACGAGCTCGTCTTGATGATGAGGCGGTGGGCCAGCGCAGGACCGGCCAGCGCCTTGACGTCGTCGGGCAGCACGTAGTCCCGGCCGAGAAGCGCCGACCGGGCCTGGCCGGAGCGGTACAGGGCGATGCTCCCCCGCGGGGAGGCGCCGAGGTAGACGTCGGGGTGAGTCCGCGTCGCGTTCACCAGGCGCACGATGTACTCGGAGACGCTGGCGTCCACGTAGACCTCCCGCACGGCCATCTGCATCTCGCGGAGCTCCGCGACCGGGAGGACCTCGCCCAGGTCGTCGAGGGGGTGGACCCGCTTCTGCTCGTCGAGGATGACGATCTCCTCGGTTGGCGTGGGGTACCCCAGCCGGAGCCGGAGCATGAAGCGGTCGAGCTGCGCCTCCGGCAGCGCGAAGGTGCCCTCGTACTCGATCGGGTTCTGGGTGGCGATGACGAGGAACGGGTCGGGCATCGGGTGGCTGATCCCGTCGATCGTCGCCTGCCGCTCCTCCATGCACTCGAGGAGCGCCGACTGCGTCTTCGGGGTGGCCCGGTTGATCTCGTCCGAGAGGACGACCTGGCTCATGATCGGGCCCGGCCGGAACTCGAACTCCTGGGTCTTCTGGTTGTAGATCGAGAGGCCCGTCACGTCGGACGGCAGGAGGTCCGGGGTGAACTGGATCCGCCGGAAGGTGCAGCCGAGGCTGCGCGCGATCGCCTTCGCCAGGACGGTCTTGCCGGTCCCGGGGACATCCTCGATCAGGAGGTGGCCGCGGCAGAGGAGCGCGACGAGCGCGAGCTGGACCTCGTGGTGCTTGCCGACGATCACGCGCTCGACGTTCGCGACGACCCGGTCGCCGGACTCCTGGATCTTCGTCATCGGGCTCCTCGCGGTGCAGCGCCGGCGACGGGCCGAGCGCCCCGCTGCCGGGGGCGCCCGCTCGACGTGGGGTGGTAGCGGACTCGGGGTCCGGAGATAGTACGCCGGGCGCCCTGAATTGGTTCCGCGAGGAGCCGGCCCGGTTGGCGGGCGCCGTCAGCCGCGGAGGGCGAGCCGATCCACCTCCCGGCTGTCCCGGCGGTCATGGCTGCCCCGCGAAGTAGGACCGGAGCATCCGACCGGCCAGTGGCGCGGCCCGCTCGCCGCCGCGGCCGCCGTTCTCGACCACGACCGCGATAGCCACCGTCGGCGCGTCGGCCGGCGCGAAGCCGATGAACCACGAGTGGGGCTCGCCCCGCCCGCCGAGCTGGGCCGTCCCCGACTTGCCGGCCGTCGGGATCCCGGGGACCTGGGCGCCGTCGGTGAAGAGCCGCCCGTAGGCCCCCTCGACCGCCCGGGTCATCGCCTCGACGAGCACCGCGTTCGCCGACGTGTCGAGGATCCGCCCCATCGACCGCGGGCCGAGCGCCGTCCGGCCGCCGTCGCGATCGACGAGCGCGGTCACCAGGCGCGGCTCCATCAGCACCCCGCCGTTGGCCACGGTGGCCGCGACGAGGGCCATCTGCAGTGGCGTGGCCAGCACCTCGCCCTGCCCGTAGGCCGCGTTCGCCAGCTCGACGTCATCGAGGAAGCCGCCCGGGAGGGGCCCGCCGCCGTTGGTCAGCTGCGATGCCGCGGTGGGGAGGTCGAACGGCAGGGCCGAGCCGAACCCCAGGCGCCGGGCAAAGGCGTCGAGGTTCGCCCCGCCGGTCCGCAGGCCGGCCAGCGCGTACCAGATGTTGCAGGAGACCTCGGTGGCGCCGACGAGGTCGAGCGCGGTCGTGCCCGTGAACGGGTGGTGGCCGTCCCGCACCCGGTAGCCCGAGACGACCAGACCGGCCTTCTCGCCCGCGGGTTGCCCGGCGAAGACGGTCTCGCGCGCGATCGAGCCGCTGCCGAGCCCCGCGATGGCGGTCACGATCTTGAAGGCCGATCCCGGCACGTAGCGGCCCAGGGTCGCCCGGTCCAGGAGCGGGGAGGCAGCGTCCACGCGAAGGGCGTCGAACGTCGCGCCGGCCGTCGCGGGATCCGCGATCCCCGAGGCGTCGAAGACGGGCGTCGACGCCAGGACGAGGACCTCGCCATTCCGCGGGTCGAGCATGACGACAGCGCCGCGATCGGCGCCGAGGAGCGAGACGGCGAGCCGCTGGAGCGGCAGCGAGAGCGCGGTCTGGAGGTCGCTGCGGCGGTCGGCCGGAGGCACGAACCCGGCGAACAGCCGCGAGACGGCGCCGCCGCCGCGGGCGCCCGTCAGCTCGGCGGTGTAGGCCCGCTCCAGGCCGTCCGACCCGTAGAGCGCAGACGCGTAGCCGACGGGGTGGCTCACCGCCGGGTCGGCGTAGAGGCGATACGGCGTGCCGGACTCGGTGCGCCGGCTGCTGGCCAGCGTCCGCCCGTCCCGGTCGAGGATCCGGCCCCGGACGACGCTCCGGGCGGCGGCGAGGACGGCCGCATCCGTCGGGGAGGAGGCGAGCTCGTCGGCCCGGATCACCTGCCAGTACGACGCCCCGGCGGCGAGGACGCCGAAGGCGAGCACCAGGACGACGGCGAGGGCGGGCACCCGCTCGGCCGGACGTCGACCCGGGGTCACGCCGCGCCTCCGGGCGCACGGCGCAGGCGGGCCAGGCGCGGGGGGCGCGGCGGTGCGAGCGGCGACGCCCCGCGGTCCGAGAGGGCCAGGAGCATCCCGATCACGATCGCGTTGGCGAGCAGGGAGGACCCCCCGTAGCTGACGAAGGGGAGGGTGATCCCCGTCAGGGGGATCAGCTTCAGGTTGCCGCCGGAAATGATCGCCGCCTGGACCCCGACGACGAGCGCGAGGCCGGCCGCCAGGAACGACCGGAAGTCGTCGCGGGCAGCGGCCGCGATCCGCAGCCCGCGCTCGACGATCACGAGATAGGCGGCAAGGACGGCGGCGACGCCGGTCATCCCCAGCTCCTCGCCGATGGCGGCGAGAGGGAAGTCCGTGTGCACGGCCGGGATCGGGAGCCGTCCCCCGACCTCGGGCAGCCCGCCGCCCAGGCCGGTGCCGACCAGGCCGCCCCGGGCGAAGGCATGGAGCGCCTGGATCGACTGGTAGCCGGCGCCAAGGGGGTCGGCCCAGGGATCCAGCCAGGCCTCGATCCGCTGCTGGACGTGGGGGAAGAGGACGGCCAGCAGCGCGAAGCCGGCCGCGAAGAGCAGGAGGCCCAGCACCACGTCCGTCCTGTGGCCGGTCGCCAGGAAGAGGAGGCCCAGAAAGACCGCGTAGAAGAGGAGCGCCGCGCCCAGGTCGCGCTCGATCACGACCATGCCGAGCGCGAGCGTCAGCATCGCGCCGATCGGGGCGAGGTACGGGAGGGGGGGCACCGTGATCGGGCCCGCCAGCCGGACGCGGGCGTCCGCGAGCAGGGCCCGGTTCTCGGCCAGGTAGGCCGCGAAGAAGACGACAAGGATGACCTTCAGGAGCTCCGACGGCTGCCCGCTGACAGGCCCGACGTCGAGGGTCAGCCGGGAGCCGTTGACCTCCGATCCGAAGAGGAAGGTCAGCGCGAGCAGCACGAGCCCGCCCGCCGCCCAGGTGTACTTGTAGAGGCGCAGCCCACGGCCGGACCGCATGACCACGGCGATCGTGGTTGCCACCGCCAGCGCGACCCCCAGCCAGGCGAGCTGGAGCGTCCCGAGGCCGAGCGTCCACGGGCCGATCGCCTGGACGACGAGGTCCTGCGGGAGGCGCTCCATCACGAGGAGCCCGATCCCGCCCAGGAGGGCCGCCGCCGGGAGGAGCACCTCGTCCACGCGCCGGCCGGCCAGGACAAGCGCCGCGTGGGCGGCAAGGAGGCCGCCGGCGAACGCGGCGAGGGCCGCCGGATCCGCGGGCTCCAGGCGCCCGGTCCGGGCAAGGCCGAGCGAGAGGCTGCCGACGGCGATCGCGAGCACGACCGCGGCCAGGAGCGCCAGCTCGCGGGGCCGCGCCGTCGGGCGGACGAACCCCGGCAGGGCGGGCGCGCTGGCGCCTGCAGCCAGCCCCGTCATCCGCGGCCGCGCTCGAGGCGAAGGCGCACGGCGCCGACCTGGATCTCGTCACCGTAGGCGAGCGCGGTCACGCCCGCGACCTGGGCGCCGTTCACCTGCGTCCCGTTCGTGCTGTGCAGGTCCTCGACGTACCACGCCCGGCCGCGGAACGTCAGGACGGCATGCCGGGCCGACGCGTACGGATCGTCCACCACCACGCTGCAGCCGAGGTCGCGCCCGAGCGTGGTCACGGCGTCGAGGGCGAGGACGGCGCCGGGCGACGGCTGTCCGGGCGACGCGACGACGACGAGGCGACCCAGCGACCCCGCCGCGGCGCCGGACGCGGCCCGGACGTCGCGCAGGAGGGCCCGGGCCATCAGGGCAAGGGCGAGCCAGATGAGGGCGAGGAAGGCGAGGCGCAGGACCCACAGGGCGAGGGTCAGCCCGGCGTCCATGACGCCTCCGCCGGCGCGCCGGGCACGACGATCTCCAGCCGCGTCGCGCCGACCTCGATGCGGTCCCCGGGGCCGACGACCGCCTCGCGGACCGCCTCCCCGTTGACCCGGGTCCCATTCGTGCTCCCGAGGTCGGCCAGGACGAGCCGGCCGCCCCGGGTCGAGAGGCGCGCGTGCCGCCGCGAGGCGAGAGGGTCCGCCAGCACCAGCTCCACGTCCGGCGCGCGCCCGATGGTCAACGGCCGGCCGTCGAGGGCCAGGTCCCAGGCGGGACGTCCCGGCCCGGTGACCCTCAGGACGGCACCCGCCGGGACGGCGCTCGGCAGGACGTGCACGAGGGTCATCTCCGGCCGCGCGTCCGGCTGGAGGGACGCCGGCCGCCCCCGGGCGAAGCCCGCGATCACGCGGACGTCACCCCGGGCGAGGTCATTGGCTCCCAGGAGCGCTACGGTCGGGCGCTCCGGGATCCGGTAGCCGCGCCGCCGGGCGTGGTCGAGGGCGGCGGCGGCGAGATCCGCCTCGAGCGTCGGCAGGTTCGCCAGGGCGGCGGCGTCCGCCGGCGCGACGCGGACCGAGAACCGGGTCGGCGCCAGCAGGCCGTCGGCCTCCACGCGCCGCTCCTCGTCCATGGCCCGCTCCAGCCGTCGCGCCAGGGTGACCGGCTCCAGGCGGGCGCCGAGGAGACGGGCAGTCGGGCGCTCGAAGAGTCGCTCCAGGAAGCGCTCGAGCGCGGCCAGGGGGCGCATCGACAGGTGCCAGCCTCCGTGCGGGCGCGTCCGGGGACGCGGCCAGGGACGATCGGAAGCGCCAGGGAGTACCTCGGTTCCCGGGCGCTGCGACCTCCTACGGTATACGCTCGGCCACGCCGACGGGTCCCCGCGACCCGTGGCTGCCTCGTCTTTCCCGGGGGGGCCGATGACGGACACGATCACCGAGTCGTTCTGCGAACGCTGCGGCACGCGGTACGCCCTCGGGCAGACCGAGAAGCGACGCCGCGGCGGGATCGTCCGCGTCCTCACGAAGGGCCTGAAGAACTACGTCGCGTACGACGGCATGCGGATGGACACGGCCCTGGCCGCGGCCCGCAGCGACGAGGAGCAGGAGCCGATCCTGCGCCAGCTCGCCGCGTTCCAGGAGACCTTCAACTTCTGCATCTCCTGCCGCCAGTACACCTGCTCGAGCTGCTGGAATGACGAGGCGAGCAAGTGCCTCACGTGCGCGCCGGACCCCGCGCGCGAGGAGCCCGCCGGACTCGGACCCGACCTCCCGGCGGCCGGTCCCGTCCCGGCCGAGGACACGCGCCGGGACGAGGGCGTCGTCGTGGCCGAAGCCTGGCCGACGGCGGATCTCGCGCGGAAGGCCGGGCGCGGCGCCGCCTCGCCGCCGGCGGGTCCGGCGGCGACTCCCGAGGTCATTCCGCCCGTCGAGGAGCCCGCCCCCGTCGAGGAGCCCGCGCTCGACGCCGTCGCGGCCACGGAGCCCGGGACCGGCGACCAGGAGCTGACCGCGGCCGAGCTCACCGAGATCGAGGCCGCCCTGGCGTCCCTCCGGGCGGCGATCGAGCCCGCGGCGCCCCCGGCGATCGAGCCCGCGGCGCCCCCGGCGATCGAGCCCGCGGCGCCCCCGGCGATCGAGCCGCTGCCCGAGCCCGTGGCCGTCGAGCAGGAGCCACTTCCCGTGGCGGTCGCTGCGGACCAGGTTCCCGCGCCCGCCGCCGAGCCGGAGCCGCTGCCCGAGCCCGCCGCCGCCGCGCCAGAGCCGGCGCCCGCGCCCGCCGCCGCCGCCGAGCCGGAGGCGCTGCCCGAGCCCGTAGCCGCCGCGCAGGAGCCGGCGCCCGCCGACGAGCCGGAACCTGCGGCTGCGGCCGAGTCAGAACCCGAGCTCGGAGCGGCGGCCGGTGCTCCGCACGGCGACACCGTCGAGCAGCCGACCTGGCGCGTGGCCGCCTCCGCCGGCGAGGAGGCCTCGCCACGCGAGTGGCCCGCCACGCCCGGCTGGCCCGCCCCCGACGCGGGGCGAGCCCGCGCGAGCGGCCAGCCGCCGCGCGCGGCCGCAGCGCCCTGGGCCGCTCGCGTCGCCGACGGGCGCGCGGAGCCGGCGGGCGTCTGGGCGGCATCGACCCAGGAGGTCCTGGCGGTGCCCGGCACGGTCGCACGCGGGTCAAAGCCGGCGGTCCAGGCCTGCGTCAGCTGCGGCCTCGCCCTGTCGGCCAGCGCCCGCTTCTGTCGGCGCTGCGGGACGCGCCAGGCCTGAATCGCCGGGCGGTTCGATCGCCCGGGTCAGCGCCCCGGTGCGCCTTCGCGCTGGCCAGGCTCGGCTCCGTGCACCCGGCGGTCGCGCTCGGCGACCCACGCGGCGCCTAGCAGGAGGACCTGGGTGGCGCTGCCCAGCCAGACGAGCCCCAGGAACAGCGCCCCGAACGCCCCGTAGAGCTGGGCCCAGCCGAACAGGAGCGGCCCGAGGATCCCGAACAGCGCCGTCAGGAGAAAGATCGCGACCCCGGTCGCGACTGCGGGCGACCACACGACCTGCCAGGCGGGTCGCGGCCGGGGAACGAAGCGGTAGGAGAGTGCGACCAGGCCCGTGACGCCGGCGAGCGAGCCCGCGCCGCGGGCCAGCGACCCCGGCACGCCGATGGCCAGGCCCACGGTGGCGGGGAGCGTCAGGAGCACCAGCACCACCGCCACGGCGAGCGTCCCACACGCCACCGCGACGACGGCCACCGCGCCGCGGATGGGTGAGCGCCCCTCGCGGTCGTCCGCGAAGACCACGCGGAATGCCTCGTCGAGGGCGCGCACGAGCGAGCTGGCAGACCAGGTCAGCAGGAGGGCGCCCACGAGCCCGGTCGCCGGCGCAAGCCCGGCGAAGCCAGCCAGGCCCTCGGCGAGGACCGGCGCGAGCGGCGGCAGCTGGGCGGCCAGCACGTCCTCGATCTCCGCCCGGACGACCGGGTCGGCGACGAACGCGCCGACGATCGCCAGGATGACGAGGACCGCGGGCACGAGCGCGAAGAGGGCGACGAAGGCCAGGCCGCGCGCGAGGACCGGGCCGCCTGCCGTCGAGTAGCGGCGAACGACGGCGTGGGCCATCGCGATCCGCGGCAGGCCGAGCGCGCGGGCGGCGATGGGTTCGACCGCCGCCGCGATCCCGGCGACCGCGCGCGGGATCAGCGCTGGTCGCTTTGGCGGGGTCGGGCGGCCGGGAGGCTCGTACGCCGGCCCCGGCACCGACACCCTCAGATCTCCTCGAAGAGACCCGGCTGGAGCGCCTCCGCCGCCACCCGCCGACGGGGCCGCAGGAGGGCGCGGACCTCGACGCGCCGCACGTAGCGACGGCCACCCAGCTTCAGCGTCTGGAGCCGCCCGTCGCGCGCCCAGCGGCCCAGCGTCTCCGCCCGCAGGTGGATGTTGGCGGCCGAGAGGATCTCGACCGCCTCGGCGAGGCTGATCCAGTCCGAGGCAACGCGGCTCACCGGATCCTCCTCAGCCGCCCGAGCCCGACGATGTCTTCGCGGGCGCAGCCGGCGGCGAATCACCGGATCTCGACTCGCGCGATGTCGATGCGCTCGACGCCAGCTCGCCGGACTTCGATTCGCCGGGCTTCGATTCGCTCGACCTCGATTCGCCGGATTCCGACTCGCGCGACGGCGACTCGCCGGATGTCGGCGCTCCGGCGGCCGTCTTCCTGGTGGGCGCCGCGGTCGATCGCCTGTCCTTCTTGGCCCAGCCGCTCCCCTTGAAGACGATCGTCGGCGGGGCGAACGCGCGCAGGACCGGACCCTCGCAGAGCGGACACTGGTGCGGGCCCGCCTCGTTGAGGCCGCGAAAGACCTCGAACCGGTGGCGGCACGCGGTGCAGACGTAGTCGTAGACGGGCATCGCGGTCGCGCTCACCCCCCTCAGCCGCGCAGGAGCCGCATGCCGCACTTCGGGCAGTAGAAGGCCCGCTCGTGCGCCGAGGCGAAGCCGCAGTGGGCGCAGACCAGGCCGCCGCGGCCCGCCGCGGGGACGGGTCGGTCCGCGGGCGCGACGCCCATCGCGTGCTGGTTGGCGAGGATGTTCTGGAAGATGCCGGAGAGGTTGCGGGCAGCGATCCGGTCGGTGTCGCCGCGCACGCCGGGCCCACCCCAGCCGACGACCGCCCGCACCAGCATGTCGCCCGTGCCCTCGTCCCAGTGCGACGCCACCCCGCCGACGACGGCGCTGTAGGCCGGATAGCCGGAGGTGTCCAGCTCACCGTCGAGGAGGGCGACCGCCAGCGTGTCGAAGGCGAGGTCGATGGCGTCGATCGACTCGAGCACGTAGATCGCGTGGCGGGTGATGGGGCCGTGCGCGTGGTGGGCGTTCACCCACTGCATCGCCTCGGACGGCCGGACGATCGAAGGCGACGCCGCGCCGAACTCGATCGGCAGGGGCTCGACCACCTCGATCTCGCCCTGGGCGTGCCCGGCCAGCATCGACGGCAGCTCGGCCAGGGCGCGCGGGCCGGCCTTCAGGCGGACGCCCGCGCTGCTCTTGCCCGCGTAGTAGAGCTTGAGGATGTACTCCTGGGCGGGCGCGTCCTCGGGCACGATCGGCGCCGGGGCCGGTGCCACGCCGTCGCGGCCCTTGCGCTTCAGGAACTCGAGCGGCACGGAACCTCCATCGATCGGTGACGGTAATCCTAGCAGCGGGGGGACGGCATCCGTTCCAGGCTCACCCGGCCCCGTCGCTGCCGCCAAGGCGGGCCCGCAGCCGCGCCGCGCGGTCCGCCAGCTCCGCCTCCCGCGCCCGCGCCCCCTCGACGACCTGCGGCGGCGCCTTCGTGGTGAAGCGGTCGTCGGCGAGGCGGGCGCGGGCCGAGGCGAGCTGCGCCTCGGCGTCGGCAAGCTCCTTCTCCAGCCGGAGACGGTCCCGGGCGGCCGTCCCCGCCTCGACGGCAGGCGGACGGACGACGGCCTCCAGGCCGCCGGCGACGACGGCGAGACCGCCGCGAGGGTCCGCGTGGAGGACCCCGCGATCGGCGACACGGGCGAGCGGCCGTGCCCGGGCCAGGCGCTCGAGCGCGGGCCGGAGGGCGTCGAACGCGGGCGTCGCGGCTGCCGAGACAGCCACGTCGACCGCGAGCCAGGCGCCGGGCTCGACCCCGGCCTCCGCCCGCGCGTTCCGGATGGCGCGCACGAGATCGAGAAGCTCGCTGGTCCCGGCGTCGGCCGACCCGGCGGCGCCGGCCCCGCCCGCCGCTGCGGGCCAATCGGCAACGACGAGCAGGTGCGGGTCAGCAGGGGCCGCGGGCAGCTGGCCCCAGATCACCTCGGTCACGAAGGGCATCACCGGATGGAGGAGCCGCAGGTAGGTGTCCAGGGCCTCGACGAGCGTCCACCACGTCGCCTCCCGCTCGGCGGCAGGCAGGCGTTCGTCCGCCAGGCGAACCTTCGCCAGCTCCAGCGCCCAGTCGCAGTACTCCCCCCAGATCGCGTCGTAGAGGATCGCGGTCAGCTGGCCGAAGGCATAGTCGGCCAGGGCGCGGTCGGCGGCAGCCACGGTGGCCGCGACCCGGCTGCGGAGCCAGCGCTCGGCGGGACCGAGCCGGGCCGGGTCGGGCGCATGCCGCGGGGCGCCGGCCGGGATCGTGGCCGGGCGGGCGCCCAGGACGAAGCGCGCCGCGTTCCAGAGCTTGTTGGCGAAGTTGCGGGCGTTGTCCAGCTTCTCGGCGCTGAACTTCTGGTCGTTGCCCGGCGCCGCCCCGTGGATCAGGGCGAAGCGGAGCGCGTCGGCCCCCGACTCGTCGATCGCCTCGAGGGGGTCGACGACGTTGCCCTTCGTCTTCGACATCTTCTGGCCGTAGGGGTCGCGCACGAGGCCCGACAGGTAGACCACGTCGAAGGGCGCGTCGCCGACCAGGTGGATGCCCAGCATCATCATCCGGGCAACCCAGAAGAAGATGATGTCGTAGGCGGTCTCCATCACCGTGCCCGGGTAGAAGCGGGCGAGGTCGGGCGTCGCCTCCGGCCAGCCGAGGGTGGAGAAGGGCCAGAGCCCCGAGCTGAACCAGGTGTCGAAGATGTCCGGGTCGTGGGTCAGCTCGGCCGCCGGCCGGCCGCAGGCCTCGCAGGCGGTCGGCCCCTCGGGCGCCGCGGTGACGGTCACGTGGCCGTCCGGGCAGTACCAGGCCGGGATGCGGTGGCCCCACCACAGCTGGCGGCTGACGTTCCAGTCGCGGATCTCGGTCAGCCAGTGCTCCCAGACCTTCACGAAGCGCTCGGGCAGGATGACCGTCCGCCCGGTCCGGGTTGCCGCCAGGGCGGCCTCCGCGAGGGGCCGGGTCCGCACGAACCACTGCGTCTTGAGGCGCGGCTCGACGACATCGTGGCTACGCTGGCAGCGCCCGATGATCATCTCGTGGGGCCGGCTGCCGACCAGGTCGCCGGCGGCTTCCAGGTCGGCCAGGATCCGCTGGCGGGCGGCGTAGCGCTCCAGGCCGGCGTAGCGCCCCCCGGCCGCCGAGATGTGGCCGTCGTCGCGCATCACGTCGACGAACGGCAGGTCGTGCCGCTGGCCGGTGGCGTAGTCGTCGTGGTCGTGCGCCGGCGTGATCTTGACGGCGCCGGTGCCGAACGCCGGGTCGACCACCTGGTCGGCGACGATCGGGACCAGGCGGTCGACGAAGGGAATGCGCGCTCGGCGGCCGACCAGGTCGGCGTAGCGCGCGTCGTCGGGGTGGACCGCGACCCCGGTGTCGCCGAGGATCGTCTCGGGCCGGGTCGTGGCCACCGTGATGAACGCGCCCGGTGCGTCGGCTCCGGTCACCTCGTCGACGAGGTGGTAGCGGACCGTCCAGAGCGTGCCCTTCTCGGGCGTGGCGATCACCTCCAGGTCCGAGATGCTGGTCCGGCAGCCGGGGCACCAGTTGATCAGCGTCTCGTGGCGGTAGGCGAGGCCGTCGCGGTAGAGGCGGTGGAAGGCCTCGCGCACGGCACGGCTCGAGACGTCGTCCATCGTGAAGCGGAGGCGATCCCAGTCCATGGAGACACCCAGGCGCCGCTGCTGGCCGAGGATGACGTCCCGCGTCTCGTTGATGAAGCGCCACATCCGCTCGAGATACCGGTCGCGCCCGAGGCTTGCCCGCGTCTCGCCGTCGGCGGCGATGATCCGGTCGAGGACGAACTGGGCGGCGATGCTGGCGTGGTCGAGGCCCGGCAGGAAGAGCGTCGGGCGCCCCTGCATCCGGGCGTGGCGGACCATGAGGTCCTCGACCGCGCTCCGCTGCGCGTGGCCCAGGTGGAGGCTCCCCGTCACGTTGGTCGGCGGCTGGATGATGACGAACGGAGGCTTGCCGGCATCCGCGCGGGAGCCCGCCCCGTCGGGCGCGAAGACGTCGGCGGCGAGCCAGCGCTCGTAGATGGACCCTTCGAAGTCGCTCGGCCGGTAGGCCTTCGCCAGCCCCCCGGGGCCGTGGATGCCCACGCGCCCCGCTCCGTCCGCCATCGCCACCACTCCCTCTCGACATGCAAACGACCCCGCTCGTCCAGCGGACGAACGGGGTCGTGGTACCACCTGCTGGTTCGGGCGCCGGCGCGTCACCACTCATCGCGGGCGCGGACTCCGGTGCCCCTCGCGGCGCGCTATCGGGCGCCGGCCGCACGGCTCGCGGGCGACGTTCGCGCCGGGGTCTGCCGCGCGGCTCGCACCGTCCCGCGCTCGCTGTGGCCCCTGCCGACGTTACTCCTCTCGGTCACCGCCGTGAGGCCGGGAGTGTAGCACGGCGCCCACGGCCGCCCGCGCTGGTCGCGGGCGGCGTCCTACGCGCTCTCCCCGCGGGCGGCCACGATCTCGGCGTCGCCGGGCTCGTCGAGGCCCTTCTGCACCTCCGCCTCGGTGAGGAGGAGCGGCGGGCGGCCGTCGCGGATCGTCTCCTCGGTGATGATGCATTTGCGGACCTCGGTCCGTTCCGGGATGTCGTACATCACCTCGAGGAGCGCCTCCTCGACGATCGTGCGCAGCGCGCGCGCCCCCGTCTTGCGCGCGAGGGCCGCGTCGGCCGTCGCCCGAAGGGCCCCGTCCGTGAACACCAGCTCCACCCGGTCGAGGCCGAGGAAGCGCTGGAACTGGCGCGTGATCGCGTTCTTCGGCTCGGTCAGGACGCGGACCAGGTCGTCGGCGGTGAGGGCGGCGAGGGTGACGACCACCGGCAGCCGACCGACGAACTCGGGGATCAGCCCGAACTTCAGGAGGTCCTCCGGCATCAGGCGCTCGAAGACCTTCTGGCGCTCGGCCTTCGTCCCGTTCTCACCCTGGCCGAAGCCGAGCGACCGCTTCCCCACCCGCTCCTCGATGATCTTCTCCAGGCCGTCGAAGGCCCCGCCGCAGATGAACAGGATGTTCGTCGTGTCGATCTGGATGAAGTCCTGGTGGGGGTGCTTGCGGCCGCCCTGCGGCGGCACGTTGGCGACGGTCCCCTCCAGGATCTTGAGGAGCGCCTGCTGCACGCCCTCCCCGGAGACGTCGCGGGTGATCGAGGGGTTGTCGGCCTTGCGCGCGATCTTGTCGATCTCGTCGATGTAGATGATCCCGCGCTGGGCCCGGGCGACGTCGAAGTCGGCCGCCTGGATGAGGCGCAGGAGGATGTTCTCGACGTCCTCGCCCACGTAGCCGGCCTCCGTGAGCGAGGTTGCGTCGGCGATGCAGAACGGCACGTCGAGCACGCGCGCGAGGGTCTGGGCCAGGAGCGTCTTGCCCGAGCCCGTCGGCCCCACGAGGAGGACGTTCGACTTCTGGAGCTCCACGTCGTCCGTGGCATTCCCGGCGTTGATCCGCTTGTAGTGGTTGTAGACGGCCACGGAGAGGACCTTCTTGGGCTTCTCCTGGCTGATCACGTAGTCGTCGAGGGAGCTCTTGATCTGGCGCGGTGCGGGGAGCCGGGCCGCCGCCGACTTCTGGCGCGGCTGCTCCAGCATCTCCTCCTCGATGATCTCCTGGCAGAGGTTGATGCACTCGTCGCAGATGTAGACGCCCTGCCCGGCGATCAGCTTGCGGACCTGCTCCTGGCTCTTGCCGCAGAACGAGCAGCGATACGGGACCTTGGGCGTCTTGCCGGTGGTCACGGTTCTCTCACCCCCTCTGCGGTCGCCGCCGGCGAAGCGACGGGCCTACCCGCCGGCCGGGGCCGGACCGCCGTCGGCGGACGACGGCACCGCGGCGGCCGGGTTGCTGGCGGTCGGCAGACCCGGTGCCAGCGCCCCGGCCTTCTCCGGCGGCGTGTAGACGGCATCGATGATGCCATATGACTTCGCCGCCTCGGGGCTCATGAAGTAGTCCCGCTCCGTGTCCTTGACGATCTTCTCGATCGTCTGGCCGGTGTGGCGCGAGAGGAGCTCGTGATTCGCGTTGACCAGAGTCTCCATCTCCTTGACCTGGATGAAGACGTCGGGGGTGTTGCCGCGGAACCCGCCCGAGCCCTGGTGGATCATGATCCGGCTGTGGGGCAGGGCGTAGCGCTTGCCCGGGTACCCCGCCGCGAGGAGGACGGCGGCCATGCTGGCGGCCATGCCGACGCAGATCGTGCTGACCGGAGCGCGGACCAGCTGCATCGTGTCGTAGATGGCCAGGCCGGAGGTGATCACGCCGCCGGGCGAGTTGATGTAGAGGTTGATGTCCTTCTCCGGGTCCTCGGAATCGAGGAAGAGGAGCTGCGCGATCACGAGGTTGGCGAGGGTGTCCTCGATCGCGTCGCCGAGGAAGATGATCCGTTCCTTGAGCAGGCGCGAGTAGATGTCGTAGGCGCGCTCGCCGCGGCTCGACGACTCGATGACCATCGGCACGAGCATCTGGGGACCTCCTGGCGCGATACCTTCCGCGCGTCCGCGCGGCAAGCGGTGCCGATCGGGAAGGGGCGGCGTCACGCGGGCGACGCCTCGATCTCCGCGGCGTGGTCGTGGTCGTGGTCGTGCGCCGCCGCCGCGATCGCCGACGACGACGCGTCTGCCTGCTCGACGTGGGGGATCGCCGGGTGCTCCGGGTGGGCTGCCAGCCAGCGGTCGATGATCGTCTCGACGACCCGTGCCCGCCGCAGCGAGCTGCGGACCGCGGCCTGGGCCCGCGGCGTGTCGAAGTAGGCGGCCAGCTTCGCCTCCGATGCGTAGCGGGCCTTGGCCCGGAGGATCTCGTCGATGATGTCGCGGTCGGGGACGTCGATCCCCTCGCGGGTCGCGATCTCGCCGAGGACGAGCAGGGTCTTGGCCCGCTCCTCCGCGCCCGGCCGGAACTCCGCGTGGATCTCCTCGGCGGTCTTCCCGGTGGCCGAGAGGTAGGCCGCCTCGGTGATCCCCTGGCGGGCGAGCGCGCCCTTCATCTCGTCGTGCATCACCTCGATCTCCTCGTCGACGAGGATGTCGGGGATCGCGATCGTTGCGTTCTTCACGGCGTAGTCGATGATCCGGTCGGCAAAGCCGTGGCGGGCCCGGTCCAGGGCGTTCCGCTCCAGCCGCGTGCGGATCTCCGCGCGCAGGGTCGCCAGGTCGGCGAAGTCGCCCATCGACTGGGCGAAGTCGTCGTCCGCGGCGGGCACGATCTTCTCCCGCAGCTCCTTGAGCTCGACGCTGAAGTGGGCCCGGGCGCCGCGGAGCGCCTCGTCCTGGTAGTCGTCCGGGAAGGTGATGTCGAACTCGGCCGTGCCCCCCGGCTCCAGGCCGACGAGGTGCTCCTCGAGGCCCGGGATGAGGCGCTCCTCGCCGATCACGAGCGGCATCCGGTCCGCGGTCCCCCCGTCGAAGGCGACGCCGTCCCTCGTCCCGTTGTAGCCGATGACCGCCCAGTCGCCCTTGGCAGCGGGGCGCGCCTCCACCGGGCCGAGCGTCGCCTGCTGGTCGCGCATCTCCTCGACGACGCGGTCGACCTTGGCGTCGTCGACCGGCGCGATCTCGGGCTTGAACGGGAAGTTGGCGTAGTCCCCGAGCTTGACTTCGGGACGGACGGGCACGGTGGCCTTGTAGCGGAGCGGCTTCCCCTCCTCGGCCTCGACCACCTCCACCTCGGGGCGGCCGATGATGACGATCGCGGGGTCGTCGGCCGTGCCCTTCGCCCACTCCCGGTAGCTCACGTCGACGAGCGTCTCGACGGCCTCGTCCCAGACGGCGCCCTCGCCGAGGACGCGGTCGAGCATGCCGCGCGGGGCCTTGCCAGGCCGGAAGCCGGCGACGCGGGTGCGCTGGCTCAGGCGGCGGGTGGCGTCGGCGACGGCGCGCGCGACGCGATCGACGGGGAGCTCCACCTCGACGACGAGGGTGCTCTTCTCGGAGGGGGTCGTGGTCACATGCATGGCCGAGGAAGTATAGGGGCCGTTCCGGGGAGCCGCCCGAGCGCGGCAGAGCTGCCCGCCGGTCGCCGGGGCTGCCGGTGGGTCGCGGGGCGCCGCGGAGACCGCCGCGTCGCCGTCGGCCTGGTGGGCGAGGTCGGGGTCGAACCGACACGCCGCTTGCGCGGCACCGGCTCCTAAGGCCGGCGCGTCTGCCATTCCGCCACTCGCCCTGGAGCGGAGTCTAGATCCCATGGGGTCTTGTCAAGTGCCGAACCCCCAATCAGGGTCGAAGTCGGCCCCGTTGCGCCAGACGCCCCAGACGATGCTGAGCGCCTTGCGCATGCAGTGGCCGAGCGCGTTCATCTTCGATTTGCCGGCGGCTCGCTTCCGAGCGTAGTGGGCGGCGATGACCGGGTTGTGCTGGACCCCGACGACGGCCATCCGGTAGGCCGCCGCCCGCAGGTGGCTGTTGCCGGCCTTGCTCATGTGCCAGGCGGTCTCGGGGTTGGCCCCCTTGCGGCCCGAGCTCCGCTCGGCGGGATGGACCCCGGCGTACGCCAGGAGCTGGTCGAAGTCGGTGAACCGCTCGATGTCGCCGATCTCGGCGAGGAGGGTCGCGGCGGTCGAGGGCCCGACGCCCGGGATCGTCTGGAGCCGCCGGGCGGTCTCGCCGTCGAGGAGCTCGGCGACCCGCCGGTCGGCCTCCTCGATCTGGCGCTCGAGCAGGTCGTACTGGTCGAGCAGCAAGCCGACCTCGAAGGCGACCTCGGCGTCGAGCTCGGGCACGGCGATCGAGTCGGCCGCGGCGACCTGGAGCCGCTCGGCCCTCGCCGGGCCCAGCCGACGATGACCCGGCCCGGCGTTCGCGTTGGCCAGGGTCGACGTCCGCCGCCGGGTGGCGGCCCGGGCAGTGGGGGCGATCCTGAGGATCTCCCGGGCGGTCCGGCAGGTCGGGTCGTCGAACAGCTCGCCGAGCTCCGGGAAGCCGAGCTCCACGAGCCGGACCAGGCGCTGGCAGACCTTGGCCTGCTCTTCGACGAGGGTCATCGCGAAGCGGGCCGCCTGGCGCAGCTCGGCTCCGGCGAGCGGGTCGCGGACGGGGGGCGTGTCGCGCATGGCCATCTCGGCGAGGCTCCGGGCATCGGCCGGATCGGACTTCGTCCGGGCGAGCCGGCTCTTGGCAAAGTACTTCGCCGCGAGCGGGTTGACCACGGCGACCGGGATGTCCCGGCGCCCCAGGTGCGAGGCGAGCGGCATCCAGTAGTGGCCCGACGACTCCATCGTCACGAGCGTCACCGGTTCTCCCTGTCGCTCGAGCCAGGCGTCGAGCGCGGCAAAACCGGCCCGGCTCTGGCTGACCCGGAGGATCTCCCGGTCAGCGCGGCTCGTGCCGTCCCGGCAGCGAGCCACGGCGTGCATCCGTCCCCCGATGTCGATCCCGATCGTCGTCATCCGGGCGCGCTCCCTCCGCGGGACCCCAGGGGTGCCCGCTCCCCCCGGTCGACGTCAGCTGATGGGTCCGATCACCGGTCAGCGCCGCAGGATCCCGATCACCGTTCACAGCCGGAGGACGGGGGCCGGACACTACGGATGAAAGTGTCAAGTCCCGGACGACGATGTAACGTCTGGGTGGACGCGGTCGATCGCGTGGCGAAGGGCGGGGTCATGGGGATCATGCCCGCCGCGCAGCCTTGCCCGACCTCGGTCGTGGCTCGAACCAGTCGCTCCCCGGTGCGACGGCCGCGTCCCTGACCGTCCCGCGAGCCGGTCGAGCTGCCGCAACTTGTACGCGGTCCGGGCCGGGGGCGAGAAGCGGCAGTCCTCCTCCTTCGCGAGCAGGTGCCAGACGAGCACCGCCAGCTTGCGGGCGGTCGCCACGATCGCCACCCCGCCGCCGCGCCTCGCCTTGATGCGGGCATGGAACCCGGCCAGTGGTCCCGGCGAGCGGACGGCGGAGTGGGCGGCCTCGCACAGCAAGCCCCGGGCATGCGCCTGGCCTGCCCGGCTGATGTGGCCGCGCATCGCCGGTCGGTCGCCGGACTGGCGGACCCGGGGATCGAGGCCCAGGTAGGAGACGAGCTTCGCCGGCCGGTCGAACCGGGAGACGTCACCCACGACCGCGAGGATCGACGCCGCGACGACGAGGCCGATGCCCGGGATCGTGAGCAGCCGCCGGACCCGGGGATCGTCGACGACCGCGGTCGCGATCGCCCGCTCGGCGGCCTGGACCTGCCCGGTGAGCACGGCGTCGAGCAGCAGCGCGGCGTCGAGGGCCAGGCGTTCCTCGACCGGCAGCTCGAGCGCTGCCAGCCAGGTCCGGCCCCGGACCCCGAACAGGTCGGTCGCGGGAGAACGGAGCAGCTGTCGCGAGAGGACCGCGACGACCCGGTTGCGGACCGCCGTCCGCTCACGGACGAGCCCGGCCCGGTGCGAGACGAGCCGGCGCAGCCGCCGGGTCGTCTCGTCGGGCTGCCAGACCGGCGGCAGGTAGTCGGCCGCGAGGAGCTCGGCCAGGGTCGCCGCGTCGATGTCGTCGGTCTTGCGCTTGGCCGAGGCGATCGCCTTCGTCCGCAGCGGGTTGGACACGACGACCGACCCCGCGTGGCGGCCGAGCAGGTCGGCCAGGGCCCAGGTGTTGGTGGAGGCCTCGAGCGCCACAGCATCGTCGGGCCCGAGGGTGGCCGCGAAGGCCCGGAACTCGTCGCCCATCACGAGGCGGGGCAGCCGGCGGGCCGGCCCGCCCCCCTCGACGGCCGCGACGTGAGCGTAGTCGCGGCCGACGTCGAGACCGATGTAGCGCATGGCCTGCTCCCTCGCGGTGCTGACACCAGCTCGGGCGACACGACACCTACGGATCCGCGCTCACCAGTGGCGCAACCGGTCAAGTCGCAGGGGCGGCCAGATAGACTCTCGGACTCCAACGTCCACTAGGGTTCCGGCCTGCCCGTCGATGGTGTCCCTCGAAGCCCCTCGTCCGGTGAGCGCACCCTACGCCACCTGCGAGAGCCAGCACCTTCATAGCCGATAGACTCAACGGTCATCTGCCGGATAGCCTCTTGCCGGTCTCCCCGTGGAGGTCGGTGCCATCATCGACCTCCCAGCGAGGTATATCAGCCGCCCGGCGTGTCCCCGCCCGACCGGTCGCCCGAGCTCCTGCCAGGTCGCCAGCCGGCGCCCGTCTCGCGGAGCGCCCGGGTCACGGCCTCGCGCGCGGCGCGCGCGGCCACCGGCAGCCCGACCTTCATCGCCAGGTTCACGATGGAGCGCTGGCGGGCCTCCGCCTTGCGGTCCCCGGCCGTCGCGTCCAGCCAGCCGGCGAACCCCCGCTCCAGCGCCCCGCGGACCTTTCCCCCGTCGTCGCCCAGCGCCCGGACGGCCTTCTCGACCTCCTCCGGCAGAAGGCTCGCCGGGAGGGGCTCCGGCTCCCCGACGATGCGGCGCTTGACCCTCCGGAAGATCCTGCGGGGCCCGCCGACGGCGAGGAACGCCGCCCCGCCGGCAGCCGCGGCCGCCTTGCCGGGGCTCCGGCGCACGATGGCCTTCACGTCCACCGCCGCCCGGGCGCTGGCCCGCAGGGTCGTCAGCTCGCCGGCCAGCGCCTCGCGGGCGGCCGCCACCTCTGCCGCGGCGGCCGTCGCGGCCGGGTCGATGGCGAGTGCCGCCGGGGCGATGCGGCCCGTGGGGCGGTCGGGCGGCGGCGTGCTTCCGGCGGTCATGCCCGGTCATCCTTCCTGCGCGGCAGGCGCTCCTGCACGAAGTCCTTCGTCACCCGGGCGGCATCGAGCGAGGCCTGCGGCATGAAGCGTCGCTTCATGTCCGCCGGGTCGAATCCGCGCAGGGCGAGGGCCGCGAGGATGGGCCAGGAGACGAGGGCGGCCGTGACGCCGAGCGCGGCGCCCACGTGACGGTTGAAGCTGATCGCGGTGAAGGCGCCGGCCAGCGCACCCAGGAGGGCTCCGGCGACGAGCCCGCCGACCGCTCCGCCGGCACCGCCGGCGCGGGCACCCAGCAGCGCGCCCAGCAGGCCCAGAACGACGGCCCAGAGGGCCATGCCGACGAAGAGCGGCCGGCTGCCCGCCTCGAGGCCGCTCGCCACCGACGTGCCGATCGCGGCGTAGGCCTGGTTCGGGAGCGCGAGCCCCAGCACGATCCCGACGGCGATCCCGAAGATGATCGCGGCGACGAGCGTGCCGCCGAGGTAGCGGCGCGAGACACCCAGGGCGCCGAGGATCAGCACCACAGCCGCCCCGACCGAGAAGAGCATCCCGTGCAGGATTCCCCACCCCATCGAGCCGAAGAGCCACTCGCCCACGAACAGTGCCGTGCCGACGGGGACGAGGAGCGCGACGAAGACGAGGAGCGCCAGGGCGATCCCGACGAGCGCTGCGATCCGCTTGACCTCGCCGACGATGACGGCGAGCTCGGCCTTCGCAAGCGCGACGTGCGCGTCGGCCAGGCGCCGTCCGGCGGCGATCGTCCGCGCGAGCTGCTCGCGGATGCCGGGCGGGGGCCCCGCGGGCCGGGGCGGTCCCGCGGGTGGCGAGGGCTCAGCCGCGGGCGGGGGGCCCCCGGGCGGGGGCTCGGCCGGAGGCGTGTCGTCCGCGCCGCCCGTGGGCGACGCGGCGTCGGCGCCGCTCGTGGGCGACGCGGCGTCGGCGAGCCCCGTCGAGGGGGAGGCGGGCTGCTCAGGGCCGGCGGGCGGTGCCTGCGGATTGCCGCCGGGATCGGTCGGGCTCAGATGCCACCTCCGCTGCCGAGCTGTCGTGTGCGTCGATGATACCCGGCCGGGAGGGTGCGGACGGCGCCTCAGCTGATGGTGAGGACCGGCTGCTGGCGCGCGGCGCGGACCGACATCCGGGCGGCCACCGTGCCCGCGATCGCCGCCAGGGCCACGGCGGCCGGGCCCGGCTCGCGCTGGGCCACGGCCGGGATCCCCGCGTCGCCGCCCTGGCGAACGGTGACGTCGAGCGGGACGCCGCCGAGGAACTCCACGTCGTGCTCGCGGGCGAAGCGCTCGGCGCCGCCTCGGCCGAAGATCTCGGTCGCCTCGCCGCAGTGGGGGCAAACGAAGGCACTCATGTTCTCGACGATCCCGATCACGGGGACGTTCATCCGGCGGAACATCGCCAGGGCCTTCTCCACGTCCGAGATCGCCACCTGCTGGGGCGTGCTGACCAGGATCGAGCCCGAGATCGGGACGGCCTGGGCCAGCGTGAGCTGGGCGTCCGAGGTGCCCGGGGGGAGGTCGACGACCAGGTAGTCCAGCTCGCCCCAGTCCACGTCGCGCAGGAACTGCTGGATCGCCCCGCCCACGAGGGGGCCGCGCCAGACGATCGGCTGGCCGTCCGGGACGAAGAACGCGATGGAGATCACCTTCACGCCGTAGCGCTCGAGCGGCAGGATCCGGTTGTCGGCGCTGGCCGTCGGGGCCCCCGTGATGCCCATCATCAGGGGAATGTTCGGGCCGGTGATGTCGGCGTCGAGCAGGCCGACGGCCGCGCCCGCCTGCGCCAGCGCGACCGCCAGGTTGGTGCTGACGGTGCTCTTGCCGACCCCGCCCTTGCCGGATGCGACGGCGATGATGTTCTTCACGCCCTCCAGCAGCTGGGGCCCCGCCGTCGGGGCGGCCCGCCGGACCATCGCGCCCCAGGCGATCGCCACCTCGGTGGCGCCGATCCCGGCCAGGGCGGCCCGGGCGTTCCGCTCGATCTCGTCCTTCAGCGGGCAGGCGGGCGTCGTCAGCTCGATCGTGAAGGCGACCCGGGGGCCGTCGATCGCGATCCCCTTGACCATGTTGAGGGTCACGATGTCGCGGCCCAGCTCGGGCTCCTGGACGGTGCGCAGGGCGTCGAAGACGGCGCCCTCGGTGAGCGTGCTCATAAGGCGACTGGATCCTTCGGCTGCTGGGTCGGGACGCGGTCCGCGGGCGAGGTGCCCGGAGCCAGATCGTAGCGCGGGCGCGCCCGGGACGCCGGGGCCCCGGTTCCATGGGAGTTGCCGCGGCTTCTGCGCGTGATTCGTGCGAACGGACCCGGGCGACGACGAAACCCGCAGGCACGGTTCCGGGTTGACACGGGTTTCCGCGCGCCCGTACGATCCCGGCGCTACCGCAGCGCGGCAGCGTCGGTGAGCGGGCGGGAGGAGACGCACCACCGACCCGCGATCGGCCGCCCCGTCCCCGGGCGGTCCGCCGCCGCGATCCTCCGTCGTCCAGAGGAGCAGCGAGACGCCTGTGGGGAACGCCGTCGAAGTCCGGCTCGTCGACGTCGTGAAGAAGTTCGGGGATGTGGTGGCGGTCGACCACGTCGACCTCGAGGTCCACGACGGCGAGTTCTTCTCACTCCTGGGACCGTCCGGCTGCGGCAAGACCACGACGCTGCGCATGATCGGCGGCTTCGAGGAGCCGACGTCCGGCCTCATCGAGCTGCACGGCCAGGACGTGACCTGGCTGCCGCCGTACCGGCGGAACGTCAACACCGTCTTCCAGAACTACGCCCTGTTTCCACACCTCACCATCTACGAGAACGTCGCCTTCGGCCTGCGTCGCAAGAAGGTCGGCGACGCCGAGATCCGGCGCCGGGTCGGTGAGATGCTGGCCCTCGTGGAGCTCGCCGGCTTCGAGAAGCGCAAGCCCACCCAGGTCTCGGGCGGCCAGGCGCAGCGGATCGCCCTCGCCCGGGCGCTCATCAACCGTCCCTCCGTGCTCCTCCTCGACGAGCCCCTGGGCGCGCTCGACCTCAAGCTGCGCAAGCAGATGCAGCTCGAGCTGAAGCGCATCCAGCAGGAGGTCGGGATCACGTTCATCTACGTGACCCACGACCAGGAGGAGGCGATGACGATGTCCGATCGCATCGCCGTCATGAACCGCGGCCACTACGAGCAGCTGGCCGACCCGGAGACGCTCTACGAGCGCCCGTCGACGCGATTCGTGGCGGGCTTCCTCGGCATCTCCAACCTGCTCCGCGGCGCCGTCGTCGAGCGCGACGACCGGCATGCGGCCGTGCGGCTCGACGACGGGGTCGTCGTGCGCGTCCCCGCCGGCGCGGCAAGCGGATCGGGGACCATCGAGGTCGGCGTGCGGCCCGAGAAGATCCGCATGTACGCGAGCGACCAGGAGACACCCGCCGGGCTGAACGTCCTGGCCGGGATCGTCCGCG
Source organism: uncultured Chloroflexia bacterium (assembly GCA_963762445.1). Classification (GTDB taxonomy): domain Bacteria; phylum Chloroflexota; class Limnocylindria; order Limnocylindrales; family CSP1-4; genus CTSoil-043. The sequence continues at coordinate 462,134 of CAVXLA010000005.1, read as the reverse complement.
ACGCCTCGTACCTGGGCGTCAGCACCCAGTACGTCGTGGAGACCCGGAGCGGTGGCCGCCTCGCGGTATACGAGCAGAACGTCGAGCGGACCCTCCACGGGTCCCTGTACCGGCCGGGCGACGACGTCCACGTGGCGTGGTCCCCCGACCACTCGTTCGGCGTCGCCCCGTTGACGAGCGGGACGGAGGCCGAGGAATGACCCGGCGACCGCGACTCGCGGCGCCCCAGGAGGAGACGATGCCCGAGCACGACCCGATCCTCGGCCGGATGATCACGCGGCGCACGATGCTCCAGGGGACGGCCCTGGCCGGTGTCGGGGCGTTCCTGGCGGCGTGTGGCGCGCCGGCCGCCTCCACCGCGCCCTCGACGGCTCCCTCGGCCGCGTCGACGGCCGCCCCGACCAGCGGGGCAACGGCGGTCCCGACCGAGAAGCCGACGCCCAGCGCCGTCCTGAACTTCGCCAACTGGCCGCTCTACATTGACCAGGACAGCAGCAATCCGCCCAAGAGCCCGACCCTCGAACAGTTCACCGCGAAGTACGGCACGAAGGTCAACTACGCCGAGGCGGTGAACGACAACGACCAGTTCTTCGGCACGATCCAGCCCCCGCTGCAGGCCGGTCAGGACACCGGCTGGGACCTCATCGTCCTGACCGACTGGATGGCCTCCCGGATCATCCGGCTCGGCTGGGTCGAGACGATCGACACGGCCAACACGCCGAACTTCGTGGCCAACCTGCAGGACGTCTACAAGGGCCTCGCCTGGGACCCTGACACCAACCTCCGCGCGCCGTGGCAGTCCGGCATGGCCGGCCTCGGCTTCGACGAGGCGGTGACCGGGGCGCTCACCTCGATCGGCAGCCTGTGGCAGGACGACGCCCGCTGGAAGGGCCGGGTCTGGATGCTGACCGAGATGCGCGACACGGTCGGGCTGACCCTTCTCAAGCTCGGCTTCAAGCCCGAGGACTTCACGATGGACCAGGCCGCCCAGGCGATCGCCGAGATCCAGAAGGCGGTCGATGCCGGGATCGTCCGCAGCTTCCTCGGCAACGACTACAAGGAGGGCCTCATCAAGGGCGACCTCGTCCTCGGCACCGCCTGGTCCGGCGACATCATCCAGGCCCAGCTGGAGAAGGACACCCTGCGCTTCGTGATTCCCGATGAGGGCGGGACGCTCTGGACCGACAACATGCTCATCCCCAAGGGCGCCCAGCACAAGTACACGGCGGAGCTGATGATCGACTGGGTGTACGACCCGGCGATCGCCGCCCAGATTGCCGCGTACGTCCAGTACGTGTCGCCGGTCAGCGGCGCCAAGGAGGCGCTCGCGGCCAACAGCGACCCCGCCGTGGCCGCCCTGGCTGCGAACCCCCTCATGTTCCCGGACGACGCGACCCTCGCCAAGCTCAGCATCTTCCGGGCCCTCAGCGAGGATGAGGAGAAGTCGCTGAACGACCAGTTCTCGACGGTGATGGGGAACTGACCGGGCGACGCTGGAGAGGGGGAGGACGTGGGAGCCCAGCTCCGCCGCTATCGGTTCGCGGTCCCCTACCTGCTGCTCGCGCCGGGACTCCTCTGGCTCACCGTCTATTACGTCTACCCGGCGTTCCAGATGTTCATCGCCTCGTTCTGGAGCGGCTCGATCTCCCACGGGTTCTCGTTCTCGTTCGCCAACTGGACCAACTACACGGACGCGCTCGACCGCTACAGGGAGCAGTTCGTCCGCTCGATCCTCTACGCCGGCCTGGCGACGGCCCTGACCTTCGCGATCAGCTTCCCGCTCGCCTACACGATCGCCTTCCGCGGCGGCCGCTTCAAGAACCTCCTCCTCTTCCTCGTCATCGCCCCGTTCTTCACGAGCTTCCTCCTCCGGGTCATCAGCTGGCGGACGATCCTCGGTGACGACGGCCTGTTCCTCGGGCCGCTCAAGGGCGTGGGCCTCTTCCCGGAAGACTTCCGCCTCCTGGCAACGCCGCTCGCGGTGATCACGGGCATCGCCTACAACTTCCTGCCCTTCATGACCCTCCCGATCTACGTCAGCCTCGAGAAGATCGACCGGCGCCTCCTGGAGGCGGGCCAGGACCTCTACGCGACGCCGCTGATGACCTTCCGCAAGGTGACCCTCCCCCTCGCCCTGCCCGGCATCTTCGCGGGGACGCTCCTGACCTTCATCCCCGCGATGGGCGACTACGTGAATGCCGAGCTGCTGGGCCAGACGCCCTCGACGCGGATGATCGGGAACGTGATCCAGAGCCGCTTCCTGACCAACAACGACTACCCGACGGCGGCTGCCCTCTCGTTCATCCTCATGGCCGGCATCCTCCTCGCCGTCGCCGTCTACGCTCGGCTCCTCGGCACCGAGGAGCTCACGAGCGGGGCGGTCTGAGCCATGACCACCAGCGCGGTCGAGCCCCGCCCCGCTCCCGGCCGGCCCCGCATCGCGCAGCGCGTCGGGCGTTGGCTCTCGCGCTACGGCCTCTACGTCTACACCGGGCTGGCGATCGCGTACCTGATGCTGCCGATCGCGGTGATGGTGCTCTTCAGCTTCAACAAGCCGGTCGGCAAGTCCAACTTCGCGTGGGTCCAGTTCAGCCTCGACGCCTGGCTCAATCCATTCGGCGCGCTGGGGCTCCAGGACGCGGTGCTGGCGAGCCTCGAGGTTGCCTTCGCCTCCACGATCGTCGCGACGGTCCTGGGCACGCTCGTGGGCCTCGCCCTCACCCGCTACACGTTCCGGGGACGCGGCGCCACGAACCTCTTCATCTTCCTGCCGATGGCGACGCCGGAGATCGTCCTCGGCGCCTCGCTCCTCACGATGTTCGTCTCGATCGGCCAGCCGCGGAACCTCCTCACGATCCTGATCGCCCACATCATGTTCAACATCAGCTACGTCGTCGTCACCGTCCGGGCCCGCCTCACCGGCTTCCCCCGTCACCTCGAGGAGGCGGCGATGGACCTGGGCGCCACGGAGTGGGTCACGTTCTGGAAGGTCACCTTCCCGCTCATCTTCCCGGGGATCATGGCGGCCGCCCTGCTCGCCTTCAGCCTCTCGATCGACGACTTCGTCATCACGAACTTCACGGCAGGCCAGACCGTGACGTTCCCCATGTACATCTACGGCTCATACCGGGTCGGCGTGCCGGTGCAGGTGAACGTGATCGGGACGATCATCTTCCTGACGGCGGTCGGGGCAGTGGTCCTGAGCACGATCCTGCAGCGGCGCGACCGGGCCGCCTGACCGCGGCCGCGGTTCGTCGGCCCCGGCGGGCGGCGAGACACGCGGTCCCGGGGAGCCACCACGCCGCCCTGAGCCCTGGAGGAGCCCGCCATGGTCGAGAGCGCAGCCAGACCGTCCAGCTCCAGCGCACCGCTCCCGGACCGGTCCGTCGTGCCCGCCGTCTGGAGCCGGGTGACGAGCATCACGGTCGACCGGGGCGAGGGCAGCTGGCTCGTGACGACGGAGGGCGAGCGCTACCTGGACTACAGCTCCGGGATCGGTGTCACGAACACCGGCCACGCCCATCCCCGCGTCGTGGCGGCCGTCCAGGAGCAGGCGGCGCGGCTCCTCCACGGGCAGCAGAACATCGTCTACCACGAGGCCGGGCTGCGGCTCTACGACCGGCTGCGGACCATCCTGCCGGGCGGGCCGTGGCAAGCGTTCCTCTCCAACTCGGGGGCGGAGGCCGTCGAGGCCGCCGTCAAGCTGGCCCGGGCGGCCACCAGGCGCCCCGTCATCCTCACCTTCCGGGGCGGGTACCACGGCCGCACCGCCCAGACGATGGCCCTCACGACCGCCAAGAACGTCTACCGCGCCGACTTCGAGCCGCTCCCGGGCTCCGTCTACAGCACGGCCTTCCCGTACTGCTACCGGGCGGCCGGCGGGCCCCACGCCCCCGACGCCGGGTGCACCTGTGACTGGGAGCAGCAGCTGGAGGACACGCTCCACACGCTGACCTACCCCGAGCACGTCGCCGCGATCATCGTCGAGCCGGTCCTCGGCGAGGGCGGCTACATCGTGCCCCCGCCCGGCTTCCTGCCGCGCCTCCGGGAGATCACCCGCCGGCACGGGATGCTCCTCGTCGCCGACGAGGTCCAGACGGGCGTCGGGCGGACCGGCGAGCTCTTCGCCGTGCGCCACTGGGACGTCGAGCCGGACATCCTCGTCTTCGCCAAGGGGATCGCCTCCGGCCTGCCCCTCTCGGGGATCATCGCCCGCGAGGAGCTCATCGCCGCGTGGCGCCCGGGGGCGCACGGCGGGACCTACGGCGGCAACGTCATCGCCTGCGCCGCGGCCAACGCTACCCTCGACGTCGTCGCCGAGGAGGGGCTCGTGGCGAACGCGCGGGAGCGCGGCGCCCAGCTCCTGGCGGGGCTCCGGAAGGTCGGGGCCCGGCACGCCGCGGTCGGCGACGTCCGCGGGCTGGGCTGCATGGTCGCCCTGGAGCTCGTGAAGCCGGAGGAGGGCGACGGGCGGGTCCCGGACCCGGACCTCGCCCGGCGCGTGATCGCCGCGGCGCTCGACCGGAAGCTCATCGTCCTCTCGGCCGGCCCCTACGCGAATGTCATCCGGATCATCCCGCCGCTGGTGACGACCGCCGCCGAGGTGGACCTGGCGGTCGGCATCCTCGCCGACGCGATCGCGGCGGCGCAGCCGTGACGGCCGCCGGGCGGCCGAGCCCGCGGACCCGGGTCCGGCGGCTCCCGAAGCGGGCGGCCTACGATGCGGCCACGGTTGCCGCCGTCCTCGACGCGGGGGTGGTCGCCCACCTGGGCTTCGTCGTGGACGGGCAGCCCTATGTGATCCCCACCCTCCACGCCCGGGTCGGCGATGCTGTCTACGTCCACGGCTCGCCGGCCAGCCGGGCGATCCGCGCCCTCGCCGCGGGCGCCCCGGCCTGCCTGACGGTCACCCACCTCGACGGGCTCGTCCTCGCCCGGTCCGCCTTCCACCACTCGGTCAACTACCGTTCGGCCGTCGTCCTGGGACGCGCGGCCGAGGTGACGGAGCCCGGCGAGAAGCTCCGGGCCCTCGAGGCGTTCATGGAGCGGGTCACGCCCGGGCGCTGGGACGAGGTCCGCCCGCCCGACGATCGCGAGCTCAAGGCGACGGCGGTCCTTCGCCTCGACCTCGGCGAGGCCTCGGTCAAGCTGCGTGCGGGCGGTCCCGTCGACGACGAGGCCGACCTCGGGCTCCCGGCGTGGGCCGGCGTCCTCCCCCTTGGCCTCACGGCGGGTCCGCTGGAGCGGGCGGCCGACCTGGACCCGCGGATCGAGCCGTCAGCGGCGGTGCGAGCGCTCGCCGCACGCTATGGCGCCGGCCGCCAGGGCTGAGCACCGCGGATCCTGCGCGTCGCGGCTCAGCCCCGGAGCCGGGCGAGGATCTCCTCGTGCAGGATGCCGTTGCTGCCGACGAAGCTCGGGGCGGTCACGTCCCGGGCGCCCGTGACGTCGGTCACCCGGCCGCCGGCCTCCTCGATGATGACCAGCGGGGCGGCCACGTCCCAGCTGTGCATCCCCGTCTCGAACATCGCCTCCGCCGCGCCCTCGGCGACGAGGGCATAGCCCCAGAAGTCGCCGAAGCCGCGCTCCCGCCAGCAGGCGTCGATGAGGGCGTCGAAGCCGGGCATGAGCCCCGACCGGAGATTCTCGCGGCGACTCCCGTAGATCAGCTGGGCGTCCTCCAGGGCAGCCACTTCGCTGACCCGGATCCGTCGCCGCTGCCCGTCCCGGCCGATGGCCCACGAGCCGCGGCCCCGGGCGGCGTACCACCGCTCGCCCATGGCGGGGGCGGACATCACGCCGACCTGCATCTCGCCCTCGACCTCGACCCCGAGCAGGGTCCCGAAGAGGGGCACGCCCCGGATGAAGTTGTGCGTCCCGTCGATCGGGTCGATGTACCAGCGGACGCCGGCCGCACCCTCCTCGTCGCCGTACTCCTCGCCGACGAAGCCGTGGTCCGGGTGGATCGCCCGGATCCGCTCGCGGATGAGGCGCTCGATCGCCTGGTCGGCCTCCGTCACGAACGTGCGATCGGCCTTGCGCGTGGTGGGCACCTCGCGGCGGTGCCAGCGGAGGGCGATGCGGTCGGCCTCGTTGCACATCTCGAGCGCCAGCGAGAGCCAGGCGGCGAGGTCGGCCTCGGGCGCGCGGCGGAAGGCGGCGCTCCACGTCGGACCGAATTCGGTGGTCTGGATCGTCATGACCTCGATGCTATCCGCTGGGCGCGCGGTCTGCCTCGGCGCGATCGGTCATCCGCGGCAGGTGTCACTGCCGGCATCGAGGGTCTCGGCCCGGGAGCCGCCCACGAGCGCCCAGTGGTACGCCCCCGGGTCCAGCTCCAGCACGAGAATGGCGGGAACGCCCGTCACTCTCGCCTCGCTGCCGGGCAGGGGCGTGCGAAATCCATAGGCTTCGGCGCCCCCGGTCCCGACGACGATCTCGCGGATCCCGCCGGCGTCCTCGCTCCCGTCGACCGCGAGGCGACCGAAGCGCTCATAGCTGTGCTCGTGCCCGTTGAGGACCAGGTCGACGCCCGCCGCAACGACGGCCTCGAAGAGCGGGGCAACGTCCGGGTCGCTGCCGTGCCGCTCACCCGAGCTGAACCGCGGGTGGTGCCAGATCGCCACCGAGCAGGCGACCGGGTGGGCGGCAAGCTCGGCGGCCAGCCAGCGCCCCTGGGGGTCCCCGGGGCCGCAGCCGCCGACGTCGGCGCAGTCGGAATCGAGGACGATGACCCGCCAGGAGCCCGCGTCGTACGCGTACCACGTGGCGTCGGCCGAGCCGGCCGCGGCGCCGAAGTAGCCTCGGTAGCCGGCGGCTCCCGGCGTCTTCCAGTCGTGGTTCCCGGCTGATGGGCGCGTCCGATCGCGAACGGCACCCCAGGTCGGGGCGTAGCACCGCTGGAAATCGGCGGGCCGTCCCGACGGATAGGCGTTGTCGCCCGCCGTGAAGACGATGGCGGAGGCGGGCGCCGCCGTCTCGACGAGATGGGCGGTGAGGCTGGCCCGGCCCTCGGCATCGCACGCTGCGATGTCGCCTGCCCCCACGAGCACGGCCGAACCTTCGATGTAGCTCGCCGCCGGAGACGCGCTCGACCACGGCGTCGATGCGGGCGACGCGATCGCGTCGGACGGGCCGGCAGTCGGGCCGCTCAACGGCCCGCCGGCACAGCCGAGGATGACGAGCGCGAGGCCGATCAGCGCCGTCGCCCGGGGCGGGATCCGTCGGCCCGGGCGACTGCCGACCACCGGATCAGCCGCCCGTGGCGGCCCGCAGCGCCTGCGGTGCCGGGCGGTGCCACACCGGCCCGTTCGGGACGTAGCGGGCCAGCAGGTCCGCCGTCCCGCTCACCTTGAGCTGGTCGAAGAGGAAGGCAAGCTTCACGGCCTGGCTGGCGAGGATCTCCTCCTTCGTCGCCAGGCTCCAGAGCTGGCGCTTGAAGGGGCCGATCGCCTTCTTCCGGGTCGTGTAGACAAACTGGCTGTCGGTCATCCCGTCCTTGCGCTCGTCCGCCGCGTTGGCGAAGCACCAGGCATGAATCTCGGCGTGGAGGTCGGCCGGGAAAGCCGGGTGCTCGTAGACGGCGTTCTGGAAGCCCGTGGCCAGGTGGATCTCGGCCGTCTCGACCGTGGGGAAGGTGTGGAAGAGGCTGTCCGGCAGCGTGCTCGCGCCGTGCTGGACGGCGCCCGCGGCGCCGTAGGTCCGGGCCACGGTGCCGAGGACGCGCAGGACGTCGAAGTCGAGCTTCACTTCAGCCACGCCGCCATCCGGCAACGGCACGCCGCCGTGGCTCGTCCCGGTCTGGACGCTCACCTTGCTGACGCCGAGCGCGCCCGGCGCCCGGGCGTCCAGCTCGCGGCGGTAGCCGTCGAGGTAGGCCCGCAGCTCCTCCTCGTTGGAGTTCTGCTTGCCGACCTCGCCGATCTCCCCGCCGACGGAGATCGTCACGCCGGCCGGCTCGAGATCACGGATCAGCGCGGTGATCTCCGCCGCCCGGGTGTAGTTGACGCGCTGCTGCTCGTCGACCGTCGCCAGCGAGAGGTCCACCAGGGTCGAGCTGTCGACGTCGATGTTGAGGTAGCCGGCGGCCACCGCGTCTCGGCAGGCCTTCCGGATCTCCTCGGTCACCGCCTCGGGATCGGCGGCGTACTTCTTCGCGTTGAACTGGTAGTGGTCGCCCTGGATGAAGACCGGGCCGACCCAGCCCGCCGCGATGGCCCCCGCGAGGCAGTTGGGGGCGTACTCGAAGACGCGCTGCCAGGTGTACGTCTGCTCGGAGCGGGCGAGCTCGAGGATCACGGGCCCGACGGCCTTCGCCCGAGCCGTGGCGAAGATGGTCTTCGCCATGTCGAACGCCTGGATCCGGATGTTGATCGCGGGGACGGTGAAGCCGCGAACCTCGCCGCGGGCGCGCGCCGCGTAGAGATCCTGGATGCTCGCGGACCGGGCGCCGAGGGCCTGGCTCGCCTCCCAGATGATCCAGCGGGCGACATCGACGGTCGCCGCGTCCCCGGAGAACGTCTGGGTCCAGGCGAGATCCTCGATCGTGCGCCCGCGGAAGGCCGCCTCGTCGGTGACGACGACGCGGTCGCCCTCGATGCGGGCGGTCCCCTCGAGGAGCGCGATCAGCTCGGGGATGGAGGCGGCGACGGTGGCCATGGGCGCGGACTCCTGTCGGTGGCGGGCGGCGGGGCGAGGGCCCGCGCCGCGCGGCTGGCGGTGGGCGGCACGCCGGCCCGGCCGGCGCCGCGCGCCGGGGACCTGCGGCGGGCCCATGGTACGACGCACCGGCGGTCGGGGCACCCGTCCGGGCGGCCCCTCCTCCGCGGGCCGAAGGAACGGCGTTGCGTGGCGCGGACGGTGCCGGGGCGGCCCCCGGCGACGCCGGGGTGCGCCGTCAGCCGACGCCGGCCTCCCGCGAGAAGGCGGCCACGATCCGGTCCAGCTCGTCCCCCACCCCGTCGGCGAGCGGCGGCGGAACGTGCGCGGCGAGGAGCGAGCGGGCGCGCTCCCGGGCCTTCTCGCGGGGCGTCGGCCGGCCACGTGCCTCCCAGTCCTCCCAGGTGCCCCGGTCGAAGAGCCGTGGCTGCCAGAGGGCGCGCATGTGGCCGATCGTGTGGTCCTCGGCCAGGAAGTTGCCGGCCGGGCCGACCTCGTCGATGACCTCGACCGCCAGCGTCTCGTCGTCCACGGCGATCCCGGCGGCGAGGTGGCGGATGAGGCCGAAGATCTCCGCGTCGAGGACCAGCTCCTCGAGGGCGAACACCCGGGCCGCGAAGAGCAGCCCCGCCCCGGACAGCATGTCGGCGCCGGCGAGGAGGCTCACGAGGCCTGAGAGCCCGTTCTCCAGCCCGGCCTGCCAGTCGGGCGACTTGGCGCCCGGGGCGAACGTCCCGACGCTCGAGGGCAGCCGGTAGTGGCGGGCCAGCTGGGCGAAGGCGGCCTGGTAGAGGAGGTCCTCGGGGCCGCCACAGGTGATGAGGCCGGTCCGGAGGTCCATCGACGACGAGCAGGCGCCGTAGAAGGTCGGCGTGCCGGGAGCGAGGGTTTCGAGCATCGTGATGCCGGCGAGGACCTCGGCGTTCGACTGGGCGAGGACGCCGGCGGGCGTGGCGGGCGCGGTGGCACAGCCAATCGCCATCACGACGAAGCCGGCGGGCACGCCCGCGTCGGCGTAGACGAGGGCCGCCTCGAGGGCGTCCCCCTCGAACTGGAGCGGGCTCAGGCTCACCTGGAACGACGAGAGGATCGGGCGGGCGCGGAGCGCCTCGGCGCCTCCGGCCACCGCCCGGGCCAGCTCGACGGCGCCGCGCGCGGCGAGGGGCGTGACCGCCGTCATGAGCTGGACGTGCTTCCCGCTGTTCGCCAGCTGCGTCCGCAGCTCGTGGAGCGGCCGCACCGGCACCGGCCGGTCGCCGGCCTCCACGCCCTGCCAGAGGAAGGCGATCTCGGGAAGCGCGTCGGCCAGCCGGGTGACCTGGGCCAGGTCGGCCTCGGTGGACGGGCGGCGTTGCCCGGTCTCGAGATCCACGATCTCGGCCGCGCTGCCGTCCACCGACAGGTACCCGTGGGCCCCGTCGAGCGGCAGGTCCCAGGCCGGCGCGCGGGCGGCGAGCGTGTAGGCCCGCGGGGCAGCTGCCAGGGCGGCCTCGACGAGCACACCCGGGAGCCGGACCCGCTCGCCATCGACCCGCGCGCCTGCCGCGGCCAGGCGGTCGCAGATCGCGGCCGAGCCCACCGCCACGCCCGTCTCGGCCAGGATCCGGAGGCTCGCGCCGTGCAGCCGGGCCAGGCCGTCGGGCGACAGCGGGCGGAGGGACGGCTCGCCGATCGGGAGCGAGCGGACGGGCGAGGCGGGAGCCGGCATGCTGGGGAAGCCTCCGGGTGGAGCGACTCGGTGGCCCCCGAGCCTAGCGGACCGGCCCACCGTGCGCGTGCCCGCCGTGCGCGTGCCCGGCGTGGTCGTGCCCACCCTGCGCGTGCTCGGAGAGCAGCGCCGCACGCTGCTCGCGCTCCGCCTCGAGGTCGCCGGCCCGCATCCGGCACCGCTCGGCGAGGTCCGGCACGATCCCCCAGGCGAAGTCCTCCCAGGTGCCGAGCCCCTGGTTCCACGTCGCCAGGACGGCAGGCGGCAGCCGCCGGGGATGGCCGCCGGCATCCCGGACCACCGGTCGCAGGTAGTGAGCGGCGACCAGGCGAAGTCCGGCGCCGTCCGCCGCTCCCAGCACGAGGACGACTCCGAGGAACGCGGCCTCCTCGTCGGTCAGCCCCTGGCCCCGCAGCACCGCCAGGACGCCCGGAAGGTCGTCGGCGTCGACGGCGACCGCGAGGCCGCTCCTGCTGCTGGTCGCGGCCAGGGCCGCCCGCAGGATTCCCGGCGGCGTGCCGGGTTCCAGGCGCCCGGCGGCCCGGACGAGCCGGCCGCCCCCGGCCTCGCCCGATGGATCCGGGCGCCGCTCGGACGGCAGCGCCGCGACGAGACTGTCGAGCAGCGCGTCGACGGCCGACGGCTCGCGCCCCGCCACGAGCACCGGCACGCCGCGCTCGAGCAGGACCCAGGCGAGAGCGGCGGTCGAGGCGTCGAGAACGCCGGCGGCGACCAGGTCCGGGAGGTTTGACGGCGAGGCTGGGGTCCGCGGCACGGCACGCTCCGGAGGGCTGGGGCCGGCGAGCGTAGCCCTGCCGCCGGCCGGGAGTCAAACAGCCGGAGGTTCCGCGGCGGCGACGGGCGTGCGCGATACTGAGCATGAGGGCAGATGGCCCGCAAGGAGGGACCGCATGATCCAGCGCTTGCTCGGCGTCTCGATCGGGGCGCTCGCGACGTTCCTGGTCCTCTGGCTCAGCACGATCGCGAAGCCGGCCGACTCGATGCCCTGGTATGTCGCGGCCGCCGTGATCGGCGCCGTCGTGAGCTTCTTCTGGCCGGTGGTGATCGGGTTCTGGTCCGGTCGCCGCGCCAGGGACCGGCGCGACGAGGACGTGGAGCGCGAGGTCCAGCGCCAGCTGGCCGAGGAGCGCTCGAAGCGGACCGAGTGATCGCGGCGAGCGGCGCCCGGCGGCGCCCGCCGGCCGGGCGCGGCACGACTGTCCGAACGGGGGGTCCCGGGAGTACCGTTGTCCGCGTTGGGAATGCCAGAGGTGATCAAGACCATGAGTGATCGACTGATCGACGTGGAGGGTGTGGGCTCGGCTCACGCGGCAACGCTCGCGGAGCATGGGCTCGCGACCACGGGTGACCTCCTCGCGCGGGGCGCTCGGCCGGCCGGCCGGGCCGCGCTCGCCGAGGAGACCGGCATCTCGGAGAAGCTCATCCTAGAGTGGGTAAACCACGCGGACCTGTTCCGGATCCGCGGCGTCGCGGGCCAGTACGCCGACCTGCTCGAAGAGGCCGGGGTGGACACCGTCGTCGAACTCGCCAGGCGCAGCCCGGCGAACCTTGCCACCGCCATGGCCGAGACCAACGCGGTCAAGAACCTCGCCAACCGGGTCCCGTCAGCCAGCGAGGTCGCGGACTGGGTCGCCCAGGCGAAGGACCTGCCTCGGGCCGTGTTCTACGACGACGCCCCCGCGAGCGATCCGAGCGCTCCGGCGCCGGCGACCGAGGTGGCGCCTCAGGGCACACCCGAGCCCGCTCCCGCCTCGGCGCCGGCCGCGTTGCCGGTCTCGGCGCCGACCGCGTCGCCGGTCTCGGCCGCACCTCCGCCCCGAACTGTCACGGCGCCCGCGGGCACCACCGAGGATCGCGGCTGGCTCGGCCGGTTGGTCGACCGGATCCGCGGTCGCTAGCGCCGACAACCCCGGGCGCCGGCGCGGGCTGGCCGTGCGCGGCAAGGAAGCGGCCGCCGCCGAAACCCTTTCCGGTCGGCCATGCGCTCGCGCCGGTCCCGGCTGTCTGCGGAAGCGCGCGACTGCATGATCCAGCCATTCGAGATCCGGCCCGCGACCACCGACGCCTGGCCCCTGCTTGCCGATCTCCTCGCCCACCGCGGCGGGCCCGACACGCGCTTCTGCTGGTGCATGTTCTGGCGCGTCCGCTCGAAGGACTTCTCGGCAACGGCCGTCAACCGGGAGCGCCTCCGCGCCCTCGTCGAGCACGGGCCGCCGCCCGGCCTCATCGCGCTCGAGGACGGCCGGGCGATCGGCTGGGTGGGCCTGGCGCCCCGCCCCGCGTACGAGCGGATCGAGCACTCGCGGGTGATCCCGCGCGTCGATGGCCCCGTCCCCTGGTCGATCAGCTGCTTCGTCGTCTCCAGCGACGCCCGCGGGCGCGGCGTCGCGGGCGCCCTGCTGGCGGCCGCCGTCGAGCATGCCCGAGGGGCCGGCGCCGCGGCCATCGAGGGCTATCCGATCGACCCGGCCGCCGCCGGGGGCGGCCGGGTCCGCGACACGAGCGCCTACGTGGGCACGCGGGCGATGTTCGAGCGGGCGGGCTTCCGGATCGCAGCAGCGACCGCGTCGGTGAGCGGGGGCGTCCCCCGCGTTGTCGCCCGGATCGACTTCGCCTGACGGCGCCCGGCCCGCCTCGGCGGGTCCCCGCGGTGCTGGCGAGGGCCGGAACCGAATCACCCGGACGCGTGGACACATCGCGAATTCGCGTCTTGACAGGCCCCCGGCGGCGGGCGTACTGTCCGCGGCGGCGCGGCAGTCCCGCGTCCACGACACACGGAGCGTGAGTCACCGAATGAGCGACCGGATCTACCTCATGAGCGCCCGGGAGCGGTCCTGCACCGCCCCTGTCGGCGCGCTCTGCGGGCGATCTGTGCCCAGCTCGGCCTAGTCACGCGGCGGTAGCGCCGCCAGGCAGGACCGGAGCCGCGGGCCAGATCAGGGCCCAGCGGCTTTTTCTTTGCCCCGCGCCACGCGGGGCGGCGACCCGGAGCCGCGGGCCCACGACGCAGGGATGACGTCGGGCCCCGCGGCTCTTCTCGTCTCCGGACGACCGAAGGCCGCGCCGGCCCCCTCCAGCGGGATCGCCGACCACCGAGACGAACGGAGACAGCCGTGAGCACCCTCACCGAACCGAAGATCGCGCTCCGGAAGCCCGTCTCGGCGCGCGGGACGAACATCCCGGACCCGGTCGAGACGACCCGACCCGCGGCGACCCCGCCCGCCGGGCCCCTTGCGCTCCACCTGGAGGGCGTCTCCAAGACGTTCGTCGTGGGACGCAGAAGGAAGCCCGTCGTCGCCATCGCCGACGTCTCTCTCCGCGTCGCGCGGGGCGAGATCTACGGCGTCCTGGGAGCCAACGGGAGCGGCAAGAGCACCCTCATCCGCCTCGTGTCGACCCTCCTGACCCTGGACCGGGGTCGCGCGGAGGTCTTCGGCCACGACGTGGAGCGCGACGAGATGGCGGTCAAGCGGCTCATCAACCGGGTGAGCGTGGACGCCGCCTTCTTCAAGAAGCTCTCGCCCTACGAGAACCTGGCCTTCGCCGCTCGCCTTTACGGCCTCCCGGCCGGCGAGGCCCGCGCCGAGGCCGTGCGCATCCTCGCCCGCCTCGGCATCTCCGAGAAGCGGATGGGGAGCCCGATCGAGCAGATGAGCCGGGGCATGCAGCAGAAGGTCGCCATCGCGCGAGCCCTGCTGACCTCGCCGACGCTCCTCCTGCTCGACGAGCCGACGACGGGGCTCGACCCCCGTTCGAAGCTCGAGGTCCAGTCGTTCATCGAGGACCTCCGGGCGACGCACGACGCGACGATCCTGCTGACAACGCACGACATGGCGGAGGCCGACCGCCTCTGCGACCGCATCGCCATCCTCGACCAGGGGCGCCTCGTCGCCGAGGACACCCCGGCCGGCCTCAAGGCCCGGGTCGCCCGCGAGACGGGCCTCCCGGCCACCCTCGACAACGTGTTCCTGACCTACACCGGCCGCTCTCTCGACGAGGACGTCGAGGGGCCGGCTGCGGAGGACGACGAATGACCCGCACCGACTCGCTCCACCCGGCCGGCCGCGCCGGCCCCCGACCAGGCCATCCCCCCGCCCACCGAAGGGAGGTGAGCGCCGTGAACGACATCCGCATCATCCAGGCGGTCCACGCGGACCGCGCCGCCCGGTTCGAGGCCGAGGCGCGCCAGGCACGGATCGCCCGCCGGGCGTCCCGCGCCGCCGAGCGCCGCATCCGCCGGGCCATCGGCCGCTCCATCGTCAAGGTCGGCGCGCGCATCGCCGCCGATCCGCCGAGCGAGCGGCTCCAGCCGGCCGGCTCCCGGTGACCCGGGGCCGGCCGGCCTCCCTCCCCAACCCGGAGTGACCGACCAGTGACCACCCTCCGCCGCCCGGTGAACGCGGCGTCGCGCGAGCTCGGCGCGTCGTTCGCGTTCATCGAGCGCAACTTCAACCTCAGCCGCCGCTATTGGGGCTGGGAGCTCGCCTTCCTCGTCTACGCGATCGCGGGCGCCCTCGCGATCTCGTTCATCGGGGCCGAGCAGGCCGACAAGCGGCTCATCTTCAGCCTCGTCATCGGGGCCATCTTCTGGAACTACCTCTCGACGGTCTTCTCCTTCATCGCGGAGACGATCAGCTGGGAGCGCTGGGAGGGGACCCTCGAGTACACGATGATGGCGCCGGTCCGGCGCGCCTCGCAGCTCCTCGGCTCGACGGCCTACGCCATCGCCTACGGGCTCATCCACACCACCGTGATCCTCGTTGTCCTGACGCTCTTCTTCGAGCTCGACCTCTCGCGGGCGAACCTGGCGACGGCGGCCGGGGTCATGGTCGTCGGCTCGTTCTCGGTCATCGGGATCGGGGTCATGGCGGCGATCCTGCCGCTCCTCTACGTGGAGCGCGGGGCGCAGATGACCTTCGTCATCCAGTCCTGCCTCCTGGTCGTCAGCGGCGTCTACTACTCGGTGGACGTCCTGCCCGGCTGGATGCAGGTGCTGTCGAAGCTCTCGCCGGCGACCTACATCCTCGACGGCGTCCGTCGCGGCCTCCTCGACGGGGCCGGCCTCGCGGACGTCTGGCCGGACATCTGGCCGCTCGCCCTGATGGGCGTGGCCCTGATCCCGGCCGGGCTCTGGCTCTTCGGGCGCGCCGAGCGGTACGCGAAGCGCACCGGCAAGCTCAAGCGGGTCGGGTGATGGCGATGACCGCGATCCTGCAGACGCCCACCGCAGCCGGGGCGACCACGACGTCCGTCCCCGGGCTCCTCCTCCGGCCGGTCCGCTGGCCGGAGGAGGCGCAGGCCATCGTCGACGTGAACAACGCAGCCCGCCTGGCCGGCGGGAGCCTGTTCCTCATGAGCGTCGACGTCATGCGCAACTACTACGACCATGTCGTGAACAGCGTCCTCGCCGACGACCTCCGGCTGGCGGAGGCGGACGGCCGACCGTGCGGCTACGTTCGGGTCGAGTGGCATGACGAGAACCGGGGCGAGCGCGTCCACGGCTCCGCCCTGTACGTGGCGCCCGACGCCCCGGACGGGTCGTTCACAGCCCTGCTCGACTGGATCATGACCCGCAACGCGGAGATCGCCGCCGCGCAGGGGCCGATCGATCGGGCGCGGGTCGTGAGCGTCTCCACGCTCGGCGAGCCGCAGGGCGCCCGCGAGGCGCTCGAGGGGCGAGGCTTCGTCCCCGTCCGGTTCAGCTTCGAGATGCTCCGGCCGTCACTCGACGAGATCCCGGCGAGCCCGCTTCCGGCGGGTGTCACGGTTCGACCGGTGGAGCACGCCCAGCTGCGCCTGATCTGGGAGGCGGAGGTCGAGGCGTTCTCGGGTCACTGGGGCTCGACAGCCGACGACCGCTCCGAGATGTACTGGCAGGAATTCCTTGCCGATCCGCTCAACGCGCAGACCGACCTCTGGCAGGTCGCCTGGGCTGGAGACGAGATCGTCGGCATGGTCCGGCCGTTCATCAACGAGAAGGAGAACGCGCGGTTCGGCAACCGGCGCGGCTGGTGCGAGAACATCTCGACCCGGGCGGCCTGGCGCGGGCGCGGCGTCGCCTCGGCGCTCATCTGCCGGGCGCTCCGGGCGCTGCGCGACCGGGGGATGACCGAGGCGGCGCTGGGCGTCGACGCCCAGAACGAGACGGGCGCCCTGCGGCTCTACCAGAAGCTGGGCTTCCGCGAGGTCTCGAAGGAGACGGAGTGGCGGGGGCCGCTCGAACCGTCCGCGGGCGGGACGGCCGTTGGGGGGCCAGCCGCTAAGGGCGCGGCCCCCGAGGGGGCGGCCCGATGAGCGGTCTGCCCGCCCTCGGCTGGGACGAAGGCTGGGCCGCGGCGTGGCAGGCGGCCGCGCCGGGCACGGGGCTCCTCCCCGCGCGCGTCGTGGCGGCGCATCGCGGCGCCTGCGAGGTGCTCACGGCGCCAGGTGGCACGCCCCTGGAGGGCCGCGTGACGGGCCGGCTCCGCCACGAGGCCGGGCCGGCCGAGCTGCCCGTGGTCGGCGACTGGGTTGCTGTCGTGGCCCGCCCAGCCGAGCGGGCGGCCACCGTGCACGCCGTCCTCCCGCGGCGCACGCAGCTCCGGCGCAAGGCGCCCGCGGACTACGGGGCGCCGTTCCAGGTCCTGGCCGCCAACGTGGACGTCGTCCTGGTCGCGACGTCGCTCAACCGCGAGCTCAACCCGCGCCGCCTCGAGCGCTACCTCGCGACGGCGTGGGAGTCCGGGGCGCGCCCGGTGGTCGCGCTCACGAAGGTGGACCTCGCCCGTGATCCCGTCGAGGTCGCCGTCGCGGAGGCCCAGCTCGAGGAGGTCGCGGTCGGCGTGCCGGTCGTGGCGACGAGCGCGGTCAGCGGCGAGGGCCTCGGTGCGGTGCGGGCCTTCCTCGGCGCGGGGCGGACCGCTGCCCTGGTCGGGTCGTCCGGCGTCGGCAAGAGCACGCTGGCGAACGCGCTCCTCGGCGAGGAGCGGCTGCTCGTCCGGGCGATCCGCGAGGACGACGCGCGCGGGCGGCACACGACGGTGGGACGACAGCTCGTCGCCCTCCCCGACGGCGAGGGCCTCCTCCTCGACACGCCCGGGCTCCGCGAGCTCGGCCTGTGGGACGACGGCGCGGGCCTCGACCTGGCCTTCGCGGACGTCGTCCGGACGGCCGAGGGCTGCCGCTTCAGCGACTGCCGGCACGCGAGCGAGCCGGGCTGCGCGGTGCGGACCGCCCTGGACGACGGCTCGCTCGGCGCAGAGCGCTTCGAAGGCTGGCGGAAGCTCGCCCGCGAGGAGCGCTTCCGGGCCGTCGAGATGGACGCCGTCGCCCGCCGGGCGGAACGGAGGCGCTGGGCCGTCATCGGCAAGGCGGGCGCCGCGCGCTCGAAGGCGAAGCGCGGCGAATGGGGCCGCTGAGCGCCCGCTGACCGTTCCCGGTCCGCCTCAGAACGGCAGCCGACGGTCCCGGGCAACGAGCTCGAGCCACGGCCGCTCGCGGGCGATCGTGGTGGCCGCGCCGTGGCCGGGGAGGACGCGGAGGGCATCGGGGAGGGCGGCCAGGCGACCGAGCGACGCGACCATCGCGTCGGGGTCGCCGCCGGGGAGGTCGACTCGGCCCCAGCCGCCCGCGAAGAGCGTGTCACCCGAGAAGAGGACCCCAGCCTCGTGGGAGACGAGGGAGACCGAACCCTCCGTGTGCCCCGGCGTGTGGAGGACGTCGAGGCGCACCTCGCCGAAGCGGATCACCCCGCCCTCGGCCAACTCCGCCGCGGGGACGCAGGGTGGGATCGGGAACGGGGCGAAGAGCGGCTGCGGGTCGAGGAGCCGATACCAGTCGGCCGGGTGGGCGGCGATCTCCGCGCCGAGGGAAGGGTCGGGGTGGCGGGCGCGGCCGTCCGCGGCGACCACCGCGAGGCCGGAGCCTGCCGCGAACGGCAACGGGGCGGCCTCCGCCGGTCGATCGGCGCGTGCCGCCTCGCGCGACCACGCCTGGAGGGCCGCGTTCTCACCCGCGTGGTCCCAGTGGCCGTGCGTGGAGACGATCAGGGCCAGCCGCCAGCCGCGTGCCGTCAGCTCCCCGGCGATCCACGGCAAGCCCGGGATCGCGGCGTCGATGACGATCGCCTCCCGCGTGCGGGCGTCGGCGACGAGGTGGACGTTCGTCTGCAGCGGCCCGATGGCCCGAGTCACCAGCTCCATGGTCGGGAGTGTCGCACGGCCAGGCCCCGCGGACCGGCGCGCCAGCGCGCCGGCGCCGGCAGACGTCAACGGGGCGACCAGGTCACGAGGCCGGTCGCCATCGGGACCTGGCTGTCGAGCCCGACGGTGCCGTCCGGGTTCGCGACCAGGCGCGCGTCAAGCTCTCGCTCGAGCCTGGCGTCCTTCGCGCTTCCCGGCTCCAGGAAGAGCTGCGAGCGGAGCCAGCGGGCGAGCTCCTCATGCGTCGGGAAGCCGCGCACCGGCCGCGGCACGCGTTGCGCGCGCGGCGTCCGGCCCCGCGCGCGCAGCAGGTCCAGGAAGGCGTCGAGCGCCGGCAGCTCGGCCCGGTCCTCGCCGTGGACGGGCGGCCAGAAGGCGTGGGCCGGGGCCGACGGCTGGCGGTCCGCGAGGATGGCGACGCAGAGGCGGCCGGCCGCGGCCTCCATCGCGTCGAGGAAGACGCCGATCGCCTCCACGTCGTAGCCGAGGTTCGCGATGAGGGCCACGTCGGCGGTCGGCGGCGGGCCGGCGGCCGGGTCGACCGGCCAGCGGCCCTCGATCGTCCGCACGTTGGCGATCCCGTGCTCGGCCGCCTGCTCGCGGAGCGCGTCCAGCATCCCCGGCGACGGGTCGAGCGCGATCACCTCGCGGACGCGCAGGGCCAGCGGCAGGGCGTAGCGGCCCGCGCCGGCCCCGATGTCGAGCCACGTGTCCGCCGGTCGAGCCAGCGGCAGGAGGCGGTCCAGCACGTCGTCGTCCGTGCGGCGCGGGTCGGCGATGAAGAGGCGGCTGACAGGCGCGTAGAAGTCGCCGCCCTCGGCCGTCTCCCGGACGCGAGCCGTCTGCTCGTGGTGGGCCCGCACGCGGGCGGCCCAGGCGGCCTCTGCGGTCGCTGCGGCCCGATCGTCAGCGCCCATGTGTGCTCCCTTCGAGGGCGGCCAGGTCGGCCGGCGTGTCGACATCGGGGTTGGTCCCCGCGACCGGGACCCGGACGACCCGCCCGGGGTCCGCGGCGAGGAGCGGGCCCAGGCCCCGGTCGCCGGCCGCGGCGGCCGCGACGGCCCACCCCGCCGGCAACAGCAGGACCGGATTCGGGGTCCCGTCGCCGGCGTACGCGGGGAGGACGGCAAGCGCGTTGCCCGGCGCCGAGTCGGCTGCGGCGAGCAGGGCGGTCATGACCTCGGGCCGGACCCGCGGCTGGTCGCCCAGCAGGATGAGCACCCCGTCCGGACGCGGGCCGGCGGTGGCGGCCGCCAGGCCGAGCCGAAGGGAGGTGGCGAGGCCTCGCTCCGGGGCCCCGTTCACGGCGACGAGGACCCCGGCGAGGGCGGCTGGTTCCGCGGCAAGGACCTCGGCTCGCACGTCGGCCGCATCGCGGCCCAGCACGAGCACCAGGCGTCCGAGGCCGGCCGCTCTTGCTGCGTCCAGGACATGGGCAACGAGCGGCCGGCCCTCGAGCCGGGCGCGCATCTTGCCCCCGCCGAACCGGCTCCCCGATCCGGCGGCGAGGACCAGGCCGGCGACGCGCGCCGGGTCCCTCACGGGCGCTCCGCGGCGCTCAGCGGAGCCGCCGAGCCGCGGCGCCGTTCGGCCACGATCTCGGCCATGATCGCCAGCGCCGTCTCGGCGGGCTCCCGTCCGCCCAGGTCGAGCCCGATCGGTCCCCGGAGGCGGGCCAGGTCGGCCTCCCCCACGCCGGCCGCCCGGAGTCGCGCCCGCCGCTCCGCCTGGGTCCGGCGCGAGCCGATCGCCCCGACGTAGCGGCAGCCACGGGCGAGGGCCGCGACGATCGCCGGCTCGTCGAACTTCACGTCGTGGGTCAGGACCGCGACCGCGTCCGCCGGCCCGAGGCCGATCTGCTCAGCGGCCTCGTCCGGCCAGCCGACGATGAGCGCGCCGGCGTCCGGGAATCGCTCCCGCGTGGCGAACGAGGCCCGCCCGTCGACGACGACCGTTGCGTACCCGAGCTCGCGGGCGAAGCGCACCAGGGGCATCGCCACCTGGACGGCGCCGACGATCACCAGGCGCGGCACCGGCGCGAAGGCCTCGACGAAGTACGCGATCCCGGCCGCGTCGACCGTCCCGGACGCGCCTCGCGCGAGCAGGTCACGGGCCGCCAGGGCGATGGCCGCGTCGGCCTCGTCGGAGCCGGTCGTGCCGTTCAGCGCCCCGTCCGCAGCGATCGTGAGCGGCGCCGCGGGCGCCTCCCCGTGCCCCGAGGGAAGCGCGATGACCACCGCCTCGCCGCCCCGGCCCGCCGCGGCCGCCACGACCTCCGGCCGAAGGAGCGGCTCCACCAGGACGTCGATCGTCCCCCCGCACGCGAGCCCAACGTCCCAGGCCTGCTCGTTGCTGATGCCGTAGCGGACGACCCGGCTCAGGCCGTCCGCGCGGGCGCGCCCAATCTCCTCGACGGCCGCGCCTTCGACGCAGCCGCCCGAGACGCTTCCGGCGAGGCGCCCGTCCGACGTCGCCACCAGGCTCGCCCCCTCCGGGCGGGGCGCCGAGCCGAACGTCCGGACGACCACGGCCCGCCCCAGCTCCGCCCCTTCGGCGCGCCAGGCCCTGACCTGGTCGAGCAGCTCCTTCACGGTCATGCTCCTCCGTTCACGTGGACCCGCTTCGGCTCACCTGGCCAGCGGCCGGGCCGCCGCTGGATCCACGACCGCCGCGCTGGCCCGCGACGGCAGCCCGTAGACGCGGGGCGCCACCGCCGTGATCGCCCGCCGGCCGCTTCCCTCGGCCTCGATCCGGTAGACGTGCGGCACCCCGGTCCGTGGTGGCCGGCCGGTGGCGCCCAGGCCAAGCCCGCCGAGCACCTCGCCGAGGCGCTCGAGCGAGGCCAGGTTGTGGATCGGCAGGAAGTCGTCGACGAACGGGTACGCGGCCGCCATCCCCGCCGCCAGCGGCGCGTAGCCGTCAGCGCCCGCCAGCGGGTTGAGCCAGACCAGGCGGTGGCAGTTGCGCTGGAGGCGCGCGGTCTCCACGCCCACGAGCCCTGGGTCGCCCCGGTCCCAGCCATCCGAGACGAGGATGACCACGCCGCTCGTCCGCAGCACCCGCCGGGCCCAGCGCAGGTTGAAGGTCCGCAGCGACTCGCCGATCCGCGTCCCGCCCGACCAGTCGGTCACGGCCTCGCTGACGCGGCGGATGGCGAGGTCCGGATCGCGCCCGCGCAGCTCGTGGGTGATTCGGGTGAGGCGGGTCCCGAAGACGAACGACTCCGTGCGGACGCCCGGCGCCCGGGTCAGCGCCTGCACGAACCGCAGCAGCAGCCGGGCATGGCGCTCCATCGAGCCCGAGACGTCGCACAGGACGACGATCGTGCGCGGCCGGCGCACGCGTCGCCGCCAGACCCAGTCGACCGGGTCGCCGCCGGTGGCCAGGTTCCGCCGGAACATCGCCCGCGGCGCGAGCCGGCGCCCGTGAGGGTGGTGCTCGTAGCGGCGGGTGAGGCGCGTCTCGAGGCGCGGGCGGAGCAGGTCGATCAGGCGCTCGGCGTCGCGCAGCTCGGACGCCGACATCCGGTCGAACTCGCGGTGGGCGAACGCCTCCGCGGTCGAGAACGCCCGCGGGCTGGCGACCCTCCCCTCCCCGATCTCGCGGTCGTCGTCGCCCTCGCTCGCCGGCTCGGCCTGCTCCGGCCGGCCCGTGCGCCGCTCGCTCCGCCGCTCCGCCGTCGACTCCGGCGCGGCGGCAGCGCTCGGATCCGTCGCCTTCCTGCGTCGGGCGCCCTCGGTCGGGGCGAGGGGCGCGATCCGGGCCACGTGGCGACGCCAGAACTGGTCGAAGACGGCGTCGTAGACGGGCAGGTCCGCGTGGCGGCGGCAGAAGATCGTCGCGCCCGCGGCGTGGACCTGGGTCCGGTCGCCGATCTCCACCAGGGTGAGCGCCCGGGCGAAGTCGAGGGCGCCCCGCAGGTCGGTGGGCACCCCCGCCGAGCGGAGGACGCGGGTGAACTGGACGGCGTTCGCGAGGAACGTGGTCCCGTCGAAGGCGGCGAGCGGGTCGGGTTCGAGTGCGCGCGTGCCGGTCATCGTCGTACGGACCGGGCTCGTCAGGCGCCCGCCGGCGCCAGCTCGTCGACGTAGGCGGCAGCCGTCGCTCCGCGGATCCGGCGGACGTCCTCCTCGTACTTGAGGAGGACGCCGAGGGTCTCGTCGACGAGCGCCGGGGCCAGCTCGCGGGCGCCGAGGGCCAGGAGGGCGGCGGCCCAGTCGAGCGTCTCCGCGATCCCGGGCACCTTCGTCAGGTCGGTCGTCCGCAGGCGGCCGACGAAGCCGACGACCTGCCCGGCGAGCCGCTCCGGCGTGGCCGGCACGCGGGCCAGGACGATCTCGATCTCCTTGGCCGCGCTCGGGTAGTCGATCCAGTGGTAGAGGCAGCGCCGCTTGAGGGCGTCGTGGACCTCGCGCGTCCGGTTCGAGGTCAGGATCACCCGCGGCGGGATCGCCGCCTTCACGGTGCCGATCTCCGGGATCGTCACCTGGAAGTCCGACAGGATCTCGAGGAGGTAGGCCTCGAACTCCTCGTCGGCACGGTCGATCTCGTCGATCAGGAGGACCGGCGCCTTGCCGTCGTCGGAGGCTTCGAGCGCCTGCAGAAGCGGCCTCCGCAGGAGGAACGCGGAACCGAAGATGTCGTGGGCAGTCGCCCGCTCGATCTCGCCGCGCGCCTCGAGGAGCCGGATCTCCAGCATCTGGCGGGCGTAGTTCCACTCGTAGACGGCGGTCGTGACGTCGAGGCCCTCGTAGCACTGGAGGCGGATCAGGCGGGTGTCCAGCGTCTCCGCCAGCGTCTTGGCGAGCTGTGTCTTGCCCACGCCGGCTTCGCCCTCGAGCAGGAGGGGCCGTTCGAGGGCGAGGGCGAGGAAGACGGATGTCGCGAGGCCCCGGTCGGTGATGTAGTCGCGGGCCCGGAACGCCGCCTGGAGGCCCTCGATCGTGGTCAGCTCCTCGGGGAGCGGCGCGCGCGTCTCGTCCATCAGCCTGCGGCGACCTCCGCCAGGGCCGCCTCGAAGCCGTCGACCAGCAGCGCGATCTCGGCCTCGGTGATGACGAACGGCGGCGAGACCTGGAGGGCCACCCCGCGCAGGACGCGGGTCAGGATCCCGTGGCGGCGCAGGGCGGCGGCCACCACCTCCGGCGCGGCCGGGTTCGCCGCGAGGACGTCCGCGTCCAGCTCGACGGCAGCGGTGAGCCCCACCGCCCGGGTCTCGCCGACGAGCGGCGCGTCGTCGAGGCGGCCGATCTCGCGGGCGAGCACGGGCTCGAGGGCCAGCACCCGCCCGAGGAGGTCCTCGTCCTCCAGGATGTCGAGGTTGGCGAGGGCCGCGGCGCAGGCCGTCGCGTGCCCGGAGTACGTGTAGCCGTGGCGGAACACCGGCCCCGACGGACCGTCCCAGAAGGGCTCGGCCACCCGGCGCCCGATGAGCACCCCACCGAGCGGCAGGTAGCCCGAGGTGACGCCCTTGGCGAAGCAGATCATGTCGGGCACGATCTCGTACCGCTCACTGCCGAACATCGTGCCGAGGCGCCCGAAGCCGGTGATGACCTCGTCGGCGACGAGCAGGACGCCGTGGGCGTCGCAGAGCCGCGTCACCGCCTCCCAGTAGCCGTCCTCGGGCGGGATCACGCCGCCCGCGCCGATGACCGGCTCGCCGATGAAGGCGGCGATCTCGCGGCCCCGGGCCTTGAAGAGGCGCTCCAGCTCGTCCACGTCGTGGGCGGAGACCTGGATCGTGTCGCCGACGATCGGGCCGCCGTAGCCGGCCTGCATCGCCGGGATCCCGGACAGGCCGGTCCCGAAGGCGTGCATGCCGTGGTAGGCGTGCTCGCGGCTGACGACGATCCGCTTCTCCGTGTGCCCCAGGGCGTCCCAGTAGCGGCGGGCCAGCTTGGCGGCGGTGTCGATGCCGTCGGAGCCGCCCGAGCCGAAGAAGACCGAGGCGCCGTCCATCGGGGCCAGGGCGGCCAGCCGGTCGGCCAGCTCGAGGGTCGGCGCCGTGGCGAAGGCGCCGAAGTTCGAGTAGGCGGCCAGCGTCGAAAGCTGGTGCGCGGCAGCGTCGGCGATCTCGGTCCGGCCGTGGCCCACGTTGCAGTACCAGAGCCCCGCGGTGGCGTCGAGGTAGCGGCGCCCGTCGGCGTCCTCGATCCACGCCCCGGCACCGCCGACCAGGACCAGCTCGTGGTCCTGGACCTTGTGCATGTCGGCGAAGGGGTGCCAGTAGCGTGTCGGCATCGGGGCGGTGAGCTCCTTCGTGGCCTGGTCCGAATCGTGACGCGACGGTGAGTGGCGGCGGCGCGGGCCGACGAACGGGGCGGCCGGTGTGCGGGTGATGGGCCAGCTCAGCCGCCGGCCGATTCGCGCCTGCGCGCGGGTCGATAGTGCCCCAAGGCGGCACTTCGTGCGTCGATCGCCCGGGGGTCGAGCCGCGCCAGCGCCTCGTCGCGGCTGCCGGCGATCGTCCGCGCGGCCTCTCCCAGCAGGTCCAGGATGGCCCGGGCGCGCGCCCGGCCCAGGTCGGCGAGGCTGCCCGACGGGGCGATCCCGACCCGATCCATGGCCCGGCCCTGGGTCGAGGCGGCGTAGCCGGCAGCCCAGACGACGTCCTCGAGGCGGGTCCGGCGGCGACCGGTCGCGTCGCCGACCCCGAGGATGACCCCCCGATCGCGCGGCGCGACGGCGATCACGCGCCAGCTTTCCGGCCCGGCCACGAGGTCGAACAGGTAGCTCAGGTACGGCAGCGCGAACAGCACGTCCGCTCCCACCCCCGTCGCGTCGCCGCCGGTGATCGCGAGGGAGGCATGCAGGCCGTCCGGGAGGCCGTCGAGCAGCGCGCGATGGGCGGCCGCGAACGCGGCGCGGCCGGCCTCGTTCGAGGGCAAGGTGCCGGCCGGCTCGTGCACCTCGACGACCGGGCAGCCTGCCTCGGCCAGAGCGTGGAGTGCGCGCTTCAGGGTGCTTGCGGCCACGAGCGCCCCCTCCTGCCCGGCCGCCGCGAACGGCCCCTGGATCGCCAGCTTCACCGGCAGACCCGGCGCCCGCGCCGCGGCGACGTCCCGTGCCGCCGTCCACGCGCCGACGAGGTCCTCCGCCGTGCGGCCAGCCTCGTGGACCCGACCATCGGCCAGGAGCCCCAGGCCCGCCTCGACCTGCGCGACCACCACCGCGTCGAGCGCGGCCTCGGCGGGAAGGTCCGGCGGCCAGGGGTAGCCGCCGGCGAGCGTGGCGAACATCGCGCCGATCGTAGTCGATCGCGCCCGCCGGGCCCCGGCCCGCCGCGCCGAGGGCACCGGTGCGGGCGTACCCTGAGGTCATGCCCGCCATCGGAGATGTCCTTGCCGGCCGCTACCGCATCGACGCCCGCCTCGGCGCCGGCGGCATGGCCACGGTCTGGCGCGCCCGCGACCTGCGGCTCGAGCGCGACGTGGCCGTGAAGGTGCTCCTCCCCAACCTGGCCGGCGATCCGGCATTCGCCGCCCGCTTCGACCGCGAGGCGGGCGCGCTCGCCGCCGTCAACGATCCCCACGTGGTCGCGATCCACGACGTGGTACCGGCGTCGAACGGGACGGAGCCGTTCCTGGTCATGGAGCTCTGCCCCGGCGGCTCGCTCGGCGACCGTCTCGTCGCTGGTCGCGCCCTGCCCACGTCCGACGCGCTCCCGCTGCTCGCCGACGCCGGCGCGGGACTCGCCGCGCTCCACGCCGCCGGCATCGTGCACCGCGACGTGACGCCGCGGAACGTGCTGCTGGCCGGGGGGGCCGCGCGGCTGGGCGACCTGGGGCTGGCACGGCCGGAGGTCGCGACGACGACGCCGGTGGACGGTCACACGGCCGCGGGCACGGCCGTCGGGACGCTCGGCTACCTGGCGCCGGAGATCCTCGACGGGCGAACGGCGACGCCCGCGTCCGACGTCTACGGGCTGGGCGCGGTCGCCTACCGGACGTTGACAGGGATGCTCCCCCACCCCGCCGGGAGCCTCGCGGAGCTCGTCGCGGCCCGCGAGCGTCCGGTGGTAGCGGTTGGCGGCCTCGTCCCCGGGCTTCCGGACGCGGTCGCGGCAGCGATCATGCGCGCCCTCGACGCCGACCCTGCCGCCCGACCGACGGCCGCCGAGATGGCCCGCGTCCTCCGCGACCCGGTCCGGTCCTCCGCGGACGAGCAGACGGCCCTCGACATCCGGCACGCCCCGGCGTCATCGCCCGCAGCGACGCCCCCTGTCCTCCCCACCGGGTCGGATGCCGGCACGGTTGACAGGCCTCCGCAGTCCCCTGGCAAGCGGCGTCGAGGTCGGGGCGACCGAAAGTCCCTGCCGAAGGCGAGCACGGGCTACCACGGCCCCGGCCTCTGGAGCGGCGAGCTGGTCGCCATCGTGGTCATTGCCCTTGCGATCGTGGTCTTCCTCATCCTCCTCGGCGGCCGCCCGACCGGCGGATCGGGTTCGACGCCGGGCCCCGCTGAATCGCCGACGGCGTCGTCCGGCGCCACCCCCACCGCCAGCCCCAGCGCCGCTCACTCCCCGCGCCTGACGGCCACCGCGCCGCCAACCGTTGACCCGTTCGCTGCAGCCGCCGCTCTCGTCGGCCCCGTCCGCGCGGCGATCGATGCCGCGAAGGGCCCCGGCGGGCTCAAGGGCAAGGAGGCCAAGGACCTCGACGATCTCCTGTCGTCGATGGCGAACGCGCTGGAGCGCGACGACGCCGCGAAGGCGCGCGGCTCCGCGGCCGACCTCGACGCGCGAGTCCGCGCGCTCCTCGAGGCCGGCGCGGTCACCGGCGATGCGGCCGTCCGCCTCGCTTCAGCGGTGGCCGAGCTGGTCGCGGGCGTGAAGGCGCTCCGGTAGGACAGTTCGGGACACAGGAGCCCTTGAGAGAAGTCGCGACCGCGGAGACGGCACGTGGACCCAGCCGATCCATACCCACGACATACCGGACGGTCGCTGACGCCCGGTGGCTACTGCACCACCACGTCGTCCCACAGGGTGAAGGTGGGGTCGGCGGCGTAGTTGTCGTCGTGGCTGACGAGGGTGAGGATCACCGCGTGGCCGGCCTGCGAGGTCAGGTTGGCGCTGACCTGGACCCAGGTGTTGGTGTTCGTGCAGGTCCGCGGCAGGAGGGTGGTCGTGGTCGCGGCCGCGCGCCCCCGATCGTCCCGGCTACACTCCCCGCGATGGTCCGGCCCCTCCCCGACCCCCCGGACGAGATCGTCGCCCTCGCCCGCGAGCGCGCCGCGGCTCGCCTCGCCCGCGACTGGCCCCGGGCCGACGCCCGCCGGGCGGAGATCGAGGCCGCCGGCTGGAAGGTCGTGGACGCCGGAACCGCCTTCCGGCTCGTGCCGGCCGCCCCACCCACGATCGAGGACGGCGCGATCGTCCGCTATGGCGCCGCGGCCGCCGTCCCCTCTCTCCTCGTCGAGCCGCCGAGCGCGCGCTTCACCGTGGAGCTGCTGGCGGACGATTGGCCCGATGACCTCGCCCGGATGCTCGGCGGCCTCCGCGCCCACGCCCCGGCGGGCACGCAGGTGGTGATCGTGGCCAACGGCCCGTCGCCGGACCAGGCCGAGCGCCTCGATCCGGCGAGCCCGGACCTTGCCCCCGTCGCAGGCAGCACCCTCGAGGTCGTCTGGACGAGCGAGCGGCTGGGCCACGCCGCGGCCCGCAACATCGGCCTGCGACGGGCGGCCGGTGCCATCGTCGTGCTCGCGGACACCTCGATCGAGCCGACGGGCGACCCGCTGTCGCCGCTCGAGACCGCGCTCGCAGACCCGGCCGTCGCGGTCGCCGGGGGCTTCGGCCTCGTCTCGGCCGACCTGCGCCGCTTCGAGGACGCGGCCGGGCCCGACGCCGACGCGATCGAGCTCTACTGGCTCGCCTTCCGCCGCGACGACTACGCCGCGCTCGGGCCGCTGGACGAGAAGTTCGCCTTCTACCGCAACATGGACATCTGGTGGAGCCTGGTCCTCCGCGCCGGCGCCGACACCGACGCCGCGCCACGGGCGGCGCGCCGCCTCGACCTGCCACTCGTGCGCCACGTCCATCGCGGGTGGACGAGCCTGCCCGAGGAGCGTCGCGACCGCCTCTCGAAGCGCAACTTCTACCGGGTCCTGGATCGCTTCCGCGACCGGCGGGACCTCCTGTCGGGTGCACCGGGCGCGGCGGCCGGGGCGGTCAGACCGCCGGACGCGGCGGCGGTCAGCGCATCTCCCCGCCGCCGCCCGCGCTGAGCGCCCCTTCGATCGCGAGGAGCGCGCGTTTGCGCTCGACGCCGCCCGCATACCCGGTGAGCGACCCGTCGGCCCCCACGACGCGGTGACAGGGGACGACGATCGAGATCGGGTTTCGGGCCACGGCCGAGCCCACGGCGCGCGCCGCGCCGGGCCTCCCGATGCGGTCCGCGAGCTCACCGTAGGTCGCCGTCTCTCCGCGCGGGATCGCCCGCAGCTCCTCCCAGACCTGCCGCTGGAACGACGTCCCGCCGCGGAACGCAACTGGGACCGCGGCGAGGGCGCGGGCGTCCCCGGCGAGGTGCGCGTCGATCGCCGTGCCGATCGCCGCGAAGGCGGCCGGGTCCTCGGTCCAGGCCGGGTCGACGGCGGGGCCGCGACGATGGTCGGGCAGGTAGCAGCCCGTGAGGATCGTCGCGCCGTCCGGAGTCGCCTCGCTGACGAGGAGGAGCGGGCCCAGGCGGCTGGGGTGGTGGGCGAAGAGGGTCGCAGTCATCGGGAGTCTCCATCGTCGTTCGGGTGGACGTGCGGGGCCGACGTCGGGTCGAGCGAGGCCCAGAGGTGGTGGACGGCATACGAGCGCCAGGGACGCCAGCGCGCGGCGAGGGCCGCGATCCCGCGCGGGTCGACGGGCCCGCCGCGGCGGGCCAGGGCGCTGCGAAGGGCGCCGTCACCGGGCAGCCAGGCGTCCGGGTCGCCCAGGGCTCGCATCGCCACGTAGGCGGCGGTCCACGGCCCGATCCCCCGGATCGCGTGGAGACGCCGGGCAGCCTCGCCCCGGTCGGCGCCGGCGTCGAGAACGAGCACGCCCGCGGCCAGGGCCTCCGCGACACCGTGGAGCGCGGCCCGACGCCCGGCGGGCCCCGGCAGGGTCGCCGGGTCGAGGGCGGCAATGTCGGCGGCCGTCGGGACGAGATGCGTGATCCCGCCGCTGGGCGAGGTGAGGCGCGTGCCGTGGGCCTCCACCAGGCGGGCCGCGATCGTGCGCGCGGCCGCCACGGTGATCCCCTGCCCCAGCACGGCCCGGACGGCCAGCTCCGCGCCGTCGACGGCGCCGGGCGACCGGCGGCCCGGCGCCGCCCGGACCAGGTCGGCCAGCACCGCGTCGCGGCCCAGCGCCTCGGCGACGGCCACCGGGTCGGCGTCGAGGTCGAGGAGGTGGCGGCAGCGCGCCACAGCCGGACCAAGGTCGCGCGGGTCCGAGAGGGCCAGGGCGCAGCGAACCGCTTCCCCATCATCGGCCAGCTCCACGATCGCCGGCCCGTGCGGAAGCCGGAGGCTGCGGCGGTAGACGCCATCGTCGACCTCCTCCACGCCCGGCACGGCGCGCAGGGCGAGGAAGCGCAGGAGGGCCGGCCACTCGAACGGCGCCCGGCGGGCCAGGCGCAGGACGATCCGCCCGCTCGGGGCGGCCGGCCCCGGGCGGCGCGCCTCGCGCAACTCGGTCGGCGCGGCTGCGAACACCTCGCGGATGGTCGCGTTGAACTGGCGCAGGGAGCCGAACCCGGCGGCGAAGGCGACCTCGGTGACCGGGAGATCGGTCGTCTCGAGGAGGAGCCGCGCGACGTGAGCCCGCTGGGCGCGGGCGAGGGCAAGCGGCCCGGCGCCCAGGTCCGCGAGAAGATGGCGGCGGACCTGGCGCTCGCTGTAGCCGAGGTGGCGGGCGAGGCCCGGGACGCCCTCGCGCTCCACGAGGCCGTCCGCGATCAGGTGCATGGCCCGGCCAGCGATGTCGCCCGTCAGGTCCCACGCGGGCGAGCCAGGAACCGCGCCCGGGATGCACCGCTTGCAGGCCCGGAAGCCCGCCTCCTGGGCCGCGGCGGCCGTCGGGTAGAAGCGGACATGCTCGGCCCGGGGCGTCGTGGCCGGGCAGCTGGGCCGGCAGTAGATCCCGGTCGAGGTGACCGCGGTGAAGAACCAGCCGTCGAACCGCGGGTCGCGGCTCTGGACGGCGCGGTAGCGGCCGGCGAAGTCGAGGTCGAGCACCATGCCCGCAGGATCGCACCTCGCGGCGGCCGATGCTCGCGGGATTCGGACATCGCGAGCGCGGATCGCCCCGGGGGGCAGGTCAGCGGGCGCCGCCGACGACGAGAACGATGCCGACGATCACGACGGCCAGGGCCGCCACGGCGAGGAGCCGGAGGAGGCCGACCACACGACGGTCCGGTGCGGCTCCCCCTCCCCCGACCGGGATCACCCCCGGAGCTCCCGGCGCGGCGGCCGGCCGCTGCCAGTACGACGCCAGCGTCGAGCGGATCGGCGGCAGGGCGAAGCCCAGCCAGAGCCCGGCCAGCAGCCCACCGATGTGGGCGAAGTTGTCGATCTGCGCCCCGAGGGCGTCGATGCCGAAGCCGATGATCAGGTTCAGCACGACGAGCCCGCCGATCTGGCTCATCACGGCCCGTCCGCGTCCATCCAGCACCGGGCGGTGGATGGCGCTCACGGCCAGCAGGACGCCGCAGAGGCCGAAGATGGCGCCCGAGGCGCCGACGCTCGGGCCCGAGCCGCCGAGCAGGAAGCTGCCCGCCGACCCGCCCGCCGCCGTGAGCACGTACAGGAGCAGGAAGCGAGCCGATCCGTAGAGCTGCTCCACGAGCGGGCCCACGAGGTAGAGGAAGTACATGTTGAAGAGGAGGTGCAGGAGGCTCCCGTGGACGAGGACGGGGCTCACGAGCCGCCACCATTCGCCGGCCGCAAGGCCCTGCTTGTCCAGCCAGAGCGCGGCGAGGAGGTCACCGCCGGTCACCTGGAAGGCGAGGAAGGAGACGACCACGGTCACGCCGATCACGGCGTAGCTCGCCACGGGCGACGGGTCGTCGGCGCGGCTGCGCGAGAAGTAGCGGCCCGCCGCCCGCTGGTCGCCCAGCTCCTTGTTCAGCCAGCCCAGGCGCGAGGCGATCTCGGCGCGATCGCCCGCGGGGGCCCGCCGCTCGGCCTCCCGGTACGCGTCGCGGGCGCCCCGCAGGTCTCCCTCGCGGACTCTCGCCGCGGCGACCTGCCGGTAGGCCCGGTACGTGACCGGGTTCTCCGGGAGCCGCGTGGCCTGCTCCCAGGCCTGCCGAGCCCCCGGCTCGTCGTCGAGCCGGTAGAGCGCCTCTCCCGCGCCCACGAGCGCGGCCGCGGTCATGCCCGCGTCGGGCATCCCGATGAGGCGCGCGTAGGCGGCCCGCGCGGCCGCGTAATCGCCCGTCGCCAGGAGCTCGTCGGCGCGAGCCAGGAGCGCGGCGGCCGTGGCCCGGTCGAGGGGGCCGGGGACGCGGGGATCCGTGGTCGCGGGGAAGGTCACGCAGCCGACCGTACCAGAAGGGCCGCCGGGGCGCCGCGGCGTAGACTCCGGCCATGTGCGGACGGTTCACGCAGCAGCGGCCGAGCGCCGAGCTGGCCGCCCTGTTCGGCGCCGAAGACCTCGCCGAGAGCCCGGGTGAGCGCTACAACCTCGCGCCGCAGCAGCTCGGGCTCGTGGTCGTCGAGCGCGACGACCTTCGCCGGGCGATCGTCCCCTACCGCTGGGGCCTGGTCCCCTCGTGGGCGAAGGACGCCAGGATCGGGAACCGCCTGATCAACGCCCGCGCGGAGTCGGTCGCGACGACGCCGGCATTCCGCGCCTCGTTCCAGAGGCGGCGCTGCATCGTCCCCGCGGATGGCTTCTACGAGTGGGAGCGGATGACCCCGGCGATCCGCCAGCCGAACCTGATCCATCGCCTCGACGGTGAGCCGATGGCCTTCGCCGGTCTTTGGTCGATCTGGCGCGACCCGACCCAGGCCGAGGCGGAGCCCCTGCGGACCTTCTCGATCATCACCACGACCGCCAACGCCACCCTCGAGCCGATCCACGACCGGATGCCGGTGATCCTGCCGGCCTCCGCGTGGCCAACATGGCTGGCTCCGGCGCCCGACCCGGGCGAGCTGCTCGCGCTCCTCCGCCCCGCGCCCGACGACCTGCTGGAGCGCTACCCGGTCTCGAAGCGGGTGAACAACGCGCGCAACGACGGCCCGGACCTCGTCGTCCCGCTCGGCCCGCTCGGGCCGGGACCCGGGACCCTGTTCCCGGCCTGACCGCCGGGCGCCGGCCCGGCCAGCTGCCGACGCGAGCGACGTCCTCTGGCCGGTGGGGCGGGGCCGTCAGGCGCCCGCAGCCTCCCAGCCTCCCGCGACCGTGGCCGCGCGGAAGGCGTCGGCGGGCGCGATCCCGCGGTCGAGCGCGGCGGCGTAGCGCCCGACCAGCCCAGCGAACACCCCATCCGGATCCTCCGCGGGCGCCTCGATGAGCGTCACCGCAGCGTAGGCCGCCGGCGTGGCCAGGCCCGGCCGGGCGACGACCACGAGGGCGGCATCGGCGAATGCTGCCGCCTCGCCGATCACCGCAGCCGCCCCGGCCGCGGTCGGCTCGACGGCGACCACGACCTGGTAGTCGCGGAGATACCGCAGCCCCAGCGCGAGGTCGGCCGGCTCGAGCACCGGCGCCGGCGACGCCGACGCCCATGCCTTGGGGCGACGCTCGGCGGCCTCCGCCTCGGCGAGCAGGGCCGGGACGAGGTCGACGTCGTCCTCCACTGGCTCGACCTCGTCGGGCGCGAGGGCGGTCGGACGGGCCGGGTCGCGGAGGACTGCGAGGTGGCCAACGCGGGCCCGGCCGAGGGCGAGGAGCAGCTCCTCGCCGGCGCCGTCCTCGCCGATCTTGGTGACGATCTCCACGGCCGCGCCGTCCGCAGCTGCCGCCGCGGCGATCTCGGGAGCGGTGCCGACGGCCCGGCCGGCCCCCGTCGCGGAGGCGCGCAGCGCGGCGGGACCGATGACGACGATCACCGTCGCAGCGTAGCAGGACGCCGTCGCTGCGGGGCCGCCGCGACGAGGTCAGCCGCCGGAGGGCTTCGGCGTCTCCCCGGGCTTCGCCGTCTCCGTGGACCGGGGAGTCTCGGTCGGCCGCGGCGTCTCGCTCGGTTCGGGACTCTTGGTCGGGCGCGGCGTGGCGCTCGGTTCGGGACTCTCGGTCGGGCGCGGCGTGGCGCTCGGCTTTGCCGTCGCAGCCGGTTTCGCCGTCGCCGCGGGCGTGGCCTGCTCGCGGGGCGTCTCGCCGGGCCCGGGGCTCCCACTCGCCTCGGGCGTCTCACTCGCCCCGGGTGACGCGGATGGTGTCGGCGTGGGACTCGGCGTGGGACTCGGCGACGTCACGACGGGGCTGGGCGATCCGAGCGGCGCCGGCGATGGCGACTCCCCGGGGCGCGCCAGCAGCCCCCCGAGCGCACCCGCGCCCAGGGCGCCGGCGCCGAGCATCGCGGCCAGGACGACCACGACGAGGGCCATCGCCGGGGCTCGCACCGCCAGCGGCCGCCCGCCCGTCCAGGCGACGCGCCAGAGATCGCCAAAGGCGACGAGCACCCCGCCGATCGCCCCGCGCCGCGCGGCGGAGGCGGCTGCGGCGATCGGCTGCGGCGTCGGCTCCGCGGCGACGGCCGCCATCACCCGCTCGACGAACCCGGTGCTCGGAGCCACGTCGTCGCTGGCGGCGAGCCACTCCAGCTCGCGGGCGGTCGCCATCATGGCCGCCTGCTCGCCCACGGTGGCGTCCTCGCCGAGCTCGTCCGGCCGGAAACGGTCCGGCCGAGTCCGCGGCTCGTCCATCAGGCCACCCCCTCCGACTCGAGAGCGCGGCGCAGCCGCGCCAGGCCCCGATGGAGGTGCGTCTTGACGGTCCCCAGCGGCCGGTCGGCCTGGAGGGCGATCTCGGCCAGGGAGAGCTCCGCGAAGAAGCGAAGGATGACGACCTCGCGATAGGGCTCCTCGAGACCGGCGACGGCCGTCCGGATGGCCGCCGCCTGCTCGGCGCGCACGGCGAGGTGGGCGGGATCCGCGGCGCTCCCGAGCGCCGCGACCAGGGCGGCGTCCCCGACCGCCTCGCGGCCGCCGACGGCGGCGTCCAGTGGGAGCGGGTCGATCCACGCGACCGGGTGGCGGCGGCTCGCGCGACGCACGGCGATCCGCGTCGCGATGCGGGCGAGCCAGGCTCCGAAGGGTCCCTCCCCCCGCCACGTCCCGAGCGCGCGGTAGGCGGTCACGAACGCCTCCTGGGAGGCGTCCTCAGCCTCGTGGAGGTCGCCGAGGACGCGATGGCAGGTCCGGACAAGCGCCCGCGACTCGCGCTCGACGAGGATGCGAAAGGCGTTCGCGTCACCGGCAAGCACTGCCGCGACGACGCCGCGCGCCTCTGGATCGTCGGCTGGCGCAAAGCCGGGTTGTCGCGGATCGCGCGCGGTGTCGATCGCTCGGTCTCCTTCCGGGACGTCGCCGGCCGGGCGATGCTCCCCCAGAGACGATACGCCTCACCCGTCCCCACGGATCGCGTCGTCGCTACGTGGGTCGTCATCGCCCGGCCGGCAGTGGGCAATCCGGCTTGGTCAGCCGTCGCTGCCGCCACCGGAGCCACCATGGTCGTCCGCCGGCGAGCTCGTCGGCTCCGCGGTCTCGGCCGGCTCGGCAGTCTCGGCCGGTTCCGCGGTCTCGGCGGGTTCGGCAGTCTCCCTCGGCTCGGCAGTCTCGGCCGGTTCCGCGGTCTCGGCGGGTTCGGCAGTCTCCCTCGGCTCGGCAGTCTCCCTCGGCTCGGCAGTCTGAGCCGCGTCGGTCGGCTCCGCGGTCTCGGCCGGCTCCGCGGTCTCGGCCACGAGCGTGCCGGCGGAATCGTCCGTCTCGAGCGTGGCCGCTGGTCCCGCAGGGGGTGAGGCCGGCGCGAGGACGGCGTTGGCCGCGAAGGCCCCGCCCGCCACGAGGAAGATGGAGATGGCGGCCGCGGCCGCGCCGCGGGCGAGGTTGGGTCGGCGTCGTTCCATGGGTCGAGCTCCTCCCGGTTGGATAGCGGGCCGGTGAACCCCGGACTCCGCGCC
The DNA here is from genome assembly GCA_963762445.1 of uncultured Chloroflexia bacterium. Lineage (GTDB taxonomy): Bacteria > Chloroflexota > Limnocylindria > Limnocylindrales > CSP1-4 > CTSoil-043. The sequence goes on along the minus strand of CAVXLA010000005.1, from coordinate 426,465 downwards.
GCCGGTCGATCGGACCGGCCCGCTACTCCACCTGAGGCGGCGACCCCGCGAAAGGTTTCAGACGGCGCATGAATCTGCGGGCGGACGAATTCGACGGATCCGACCGGCGGCCGCAACCGGCGGCACGCTCAGTCGCCGCCTGCGCCGACCTCCTCCTCGCGGACCACCTCGAGGTCGCCCAGCCGGAGCGCCTCCACGTCGGCCGCCACCGCGTCGGCGTCGCCCACGAGCACGACGCCGAGCCGCTCGAGGTCGAGGTGGGCTCGGGCGGCAGCAAGGACGTCGTCGGCCATCACGGCCTCGATCGCCGGGCGGTAGCGGTCGAGCTCGTCGTCGGGCAGCTCGTGCGTGACGAGCCCGGTCACGGCGGCCACGACCGGGCCCGGCGTCTCGAAGCGCAGCGGGAAGACACCCACGAGGTAGTCGCGGGCGGCCCGCAGCTCGGCGTCGGACGGCGCCTCGTCGCGCATGCGGCGCAGCTCCGCGACGAGGTCGGCGAGGGCGGGCGCCGTCGCGTCGGTGTTCACGGCAGCCCGCGCGGTGAACGGCCCGGCGCCGCGGCGCAGATCGAACCCGGCCCCCGCGCCGTAGGTGTAGCCCTTCTCCTCGCGCAGCTTCATGTTGAGGCGGCTGTTGAAGAGGCCGCCGAGGATGGACGACATCACGGCCACGGCGTGGAAGTCCGGCGAGCGCCGCGGCAGGCCGCGGTGACCGACGCGCAGCTCGCTCTGCACGGATCCCGCCCGGTGAACCACCCTGACGACGGGTCGCTCGAGACGCCCGGCGTCCGTCGGGGCGGGCCGGGCCAGGGCCGCCGGCGGTGGGACGAGGTCGCCGAGCAGCGGTTCGAGGATCGCAGGCAGGTCGAGGCCAGCGAGGTCCCCGCCAATCACCAGGGCAGCCCGCTCGAAGCCCACCCAGCTCGCCCAGGCAGCTCCGGCGACCCCCGCGTCGATGCCCGCGACCGTGTCGCGGAGCCCGCCGGCCGGGCGGGCGTACGGGCTGGCCGGGTCGTAGATCGTGGCGAGATAGACCTCGTCTGCGCGGCGTGCGGGGTCGGCCTTGGCCTGCAGCAGGTCGTTCAGGCGCTGGTCGCGGAGGCGCTCCACCTCGCGAGGCGGGAAGGCCGGCTCGCGCACCACCTCGGCCAGGAGCTCGAGCGCCGGCGCCAGCCGCTCGGCCGGGACCTCGACGCCGACGACCGTGGCGTCCCAGCCCGCCTCGGCGCGCAGTGACGCCCCGAGGCGCTCGGCGGCCTCGACGAGGGCGAGGGCGTCCCGGCGCCGGGTCCCCTCGGTCAGCGCTCGCGCCGCGAGGACGGTGACGCCGCCGATGGCCGCGGGCTCGTCCACCGCGCCCATCGGCAAGGTCAGGCTCGCCGTCACGAGCGGTCGACCCGGGAGGTGGACGAAGCGGACCGGCAGCCCGCCCGAGAGGCGCCCCTGCTCGACCGCCGGGAAGTGGAACGGCCGTGGCGTGCCGGGAATTGGCCGCGTCCCGAGGGCCGCCTCGAGCGGATCGAGCGCGCTCATGCCCATGCCTCCGTCATCCCGTCCGCGAGCGGCCCGCCCGGGCCGTCGTCGTCCTCGCCGCCGGCGTCCTCCGCGCCCTCGGCCGCGGCACCGGCGGCCGGCACGTAGGTGACGATGACGCGGTTGTGCTCGACGAGCAGCGCCGCACAGGCGGCGCGCACGTCCGCGGCGGTCACCGCCAGGTAGCGGTCGAGCTGGCGGTTGATCTCGTCGGGCTCGTCGAGGAGGGTCGCGTACATGCTCAGCCGGTCGGCGCGTTCCGACACCCGCTGGAGCGACCCGAGCTCGTCGGTCTCGATCAGGGCCTTGGCCCGCAGCAGCTCGTCCTCGGTCACGTCCTCGACGGCCAGGCGCGCGACCTCCTCGAGGAGGCCGGCCTCCACTGCCTCCCCGGTGGCGTCGGGCCGCACGGTCGCCCAGCCCATGAAGACCGACGGGCCCGACGCGAACGGCAGCAGGAAGAGGGCCACGTCCTGGGCGATCCGGCCCTCGCGGACGAGCCGGCGGTGGAGGCGGCTCCCCTTGCCGCCGGCCAGGACCTGGGCCGCGATCTCCAGGGCGTACAGCCGCTCGTCGCCGATCGCCGGCGCCCGGTAGGCGGCGTAGATCCGGCGAAGCGGCACCCGGTCCTCCACGATTTCGCGCCGCTCGCCGCCGAGCGTCATCGGGAGCGGATCTGCGGCGAATGGCGGAATCGCCGGGTTGGCCGCGATCGGCCCGAAGTACTGCTTGACCCAGGCCCGCGCCCGCCCGGGATCGACGTCGCCGACGATCGAGAGGACCGCGTTGTTGGGGGCGTACCACGTGCGGAAGAAGGCGCTCACGTCCTCGAGCGACGCGGCGTCGAGGTCCTCCATGGACCCGATCGTCGGGTGGTGGTAGGGATGGTCCGGCGGGTAGAGGTGGAAGAGCAGCTTCTCCTGCCAGGTCCCGTACGGCTGGTTGTCGTAGCTGTTCCGCTTCTCGTTCTTGACCACTGCCCGCTGGTTGTCGAGGTTCTCCTGGCTGAGCGCGTCGAGGAGCGTCGCCAGCCGGTCCGCCTCCAGCCAGAGGGCGAGCTCGAGCTGGTGCGACGGCACCGTCTCGAAGAAGTTCGTCCGGTCGAGCCAGGTCGTGCCGTTCATGGTCCCGCCCGCCGCCTGGACGAGGGCGATGTGCTCGGCCTTCGCGACGTGCCGGCTGCCCTGGAACATGACGTGCTCGAAGAGGTGGGCGAACCCCGTCCGGCCCGGCTGCTCGTGCTTGCTCCCGACGTCGTACCAGACGTTCACCGCGACCACCGGGACCAGGTGGTCTTCGCTGATGATGAGGCGGAGCCCGTTCGGGAGCCGCTCATCAGTGAAGGGGACGACCGGGACTGGCATGCGGGCCTCGACTGCTGCGGTGGGACGGTGGCAGACGCGATGGGCGCGATTGTAGGGGCGGGCGTCGCCGCGGCGTCAGACGGGCGAATCGCGCTCAGCCGCGAGGCGAGGCGAGGCCGCGGGGCCCGGCCGGGGGCGAAGCCGCGCTCAGCCGCCCGCCGACCCGGAGCCTGCGCCGGCAGGCGGCGCGACGATCGTCAGCTGGCCCGCGTACATCCCCATCGAGCACGAGTAGGCGAGGCGGCCGGGCTGGAGCGCGGGCAGGTCGATCGCGTTCTCGCCTTCGTGGAGCGTCACCGCGAGGTCGAGCGACGGCACCCGGAGGAAGACGGCGCAGGAGTTCCCGTTGAGCGACTCGACGATCCAGCGGGTGGGCGTCCCCGCGTAGATCGCCGCGTCTGCCGGCAGGTAGCCGCTCGCGACCTGGAAGGTGTGCAGGACCTGGACGCCGTCCTGGATCTCGACGACCGGGGACGGTGCGGCGGCGGCCGCGGGCGCGGGGCTGCTCGTCGGCGCAACCACAGTCAGCTTGCCGCCGTACATCCCCATCGAGCACGAGTACGCGACTCGGCCGGGATCGAGCGGCGGGAGGTCGATCGTGTTCTCGCCCGGCTGGAGGGTGACGGCGAGGTTCAGAGCGGGCACCTGCAGGAAGATCGCGCACGATCGCGCCTCCCGCGATTCGACGATCCAGCGCGTGGGCATTCCCGCGTAGATCGCGGCATTGGCGGGCCGATAGCCGCTTCCGTCCTGAGTGGTCCGGAGCACCTGCACCCCGTTCTCGATCGTCACCAGCGGCGCCGGGCCCGCGGTGTCCGTGGAGCCGAGGGCCGGGGAGATCCCGACCAGCCGGAGGCCCGCCGTGGCGTTCACGATGGCGAAGCCGATCACCACGACCCCGACCAGCCGCAGAACCCCGGGTCGCATCCCGGACGGCAGGAGGGCGGGCAGGCCGCCGAGGGCGAGGAGGCCGGGGGCGGTGCCGAGGGCGAAGACGGCCATGATCGCCCCGGCGAAGACGGGCGAGCCCGTCGAGAGGGCGTAGACCTGCACGGCCTGGGTGAACCCGCAGGGCAGGAAGAACGTGGCGGCGCCGAGGACGGCCGCCCGCGGGTCCGAGTAGCGCGTCACGTCGCCCTCGTCGAGGCCGAGCCGTCGTCCGAGGCCGGCGGGCAGCGTCGGCGACCAGGCGGCGATCCGGGGCGACAGGCCGGTCAGGCGGACGCCGAGGATCGTCATCACGACCGCCACCACGATCATCAGGGCGGCGACGACGACGGACGGCAGGACGACCGCGGACCCGACCGCGCCGAGGGCGGCGCCCAGGACGGCGAAGCCGGCGACCCGCCCGCCGAGGAAGACGGCCGTGGGGCGGATTCGAAGCGCGAGGCTCGTGCCCTCCATCGTGGGCGTGCTCGCGGCGAAGGCAGCCGACAGGGCCAGGACGAGCCCGCCCGTCAGGGCCAGGCAGGTGGAGACGCCGGCGGCGAGGCCGAGGAGCCCGGCAACCACGAGGCCACCCTCCCGGATGCTCCCGGCGCCCGAGGCCAGGGAGGTCAACCCGGTCAGCTCGGCGGCGGCGGCCAGCGCGACGACGAGCACCATCCCGCCGGCGGCCGCGAGCCAGGTCCCGGGGTCGCGGGCCAGCCACGGCGTGCGCCCGACGCGATAGCCCGCGGCCTCGATCGCCTCGGCCAGGGCTCTGGCCGGCAGGGGGCCCCGCGACGTGACCACGACGCGGGCGTGCGTCGCCGACGCGGCGACGGCCTCGACGGACGGGAGGCGGCCGACCTGGCGCTCGATCCGGCGCTCGCAGGTGCGGCAGGTCATGCCCTCGACGGGCACGATGGTGGTGGCGGTGGCCGCGGACCGATCCTCGCGGGGGACGCGCGTGGGCATGCCCGAATCGTGCAGGGATGCGCATGCGTGTCACGGGACGTCCGGCCCATCGTCGGCGGGCCGAGCGGCCCCAAGGCTCTCCGGGCCCCGTAGAAGCCGGGCGCCGGGCGGGCGGTCACGGGCAGCGCCGACATCAGGGCGCTCGACGTGCCCCTTGACATCCCCCTTGACATCCCGCGGCATCGATGTTAGATTCCCGTCTAACACATGAACGACGCACGAGGAACAGAGATGGCCGCCCGCCCCGCCACCACCGCCAACGCGCCCAGGACGAACAGGGCGCTCGTGCGCGACATGACCGGCGCGGGCGTAGCCCCGTCGCCTGCCGCCCCGGAGGTGATCCTCGAGGCCCGGCCCGCGATCGACTTCCTCGTCAGCCTGATGCTCGACACGGACTCCGAGCTCCTCCCCGCCGACCGCGCCTGGTACGACGCGGCGCAGGCCTCGCTCTCCGATGCGCTCCGGCGCGACCTCTCCCACGTGCTCGGCAGCGAGCACAAGGGCAAGGGCCTCGGCGCCGCGATCGTGCCCCTGGCGGTCCAGGATCCCGCGGTGCGCTCCGCGGCGGACGTCGTCACCCTCGCCGGCCGGATCGGCGCCCGCGAGCTGCTCGAAGCGTTCGATGACCACGACGACATCAAGGACGCCGTCGCCCTCGCGCTGCGCGTCGTCGACGGCGATCGCGAGCTGCGCGACGAGGCCGTCGCGGCGTGGCCGGAGGAGTACCGCGGTGGAATCGGCCGCCTCCTCGACGATCCCAACGGGGAGCTGCGCGCCCTGCGCCGCGTGCTCCGAGCCTGGCGCGAGCGCTTCGAGTCGATCGAGACCCGTGTCGCCCGCATGGAGGAGCGCGACGTGGCCGGGCGGCGGGCGGACCTGGCGCGCCTGGCGCTCGCCGACTTCGTCGAGCAGACGACCGGCGGGGTCCGCTGGGTCCCGGATCCGGAGACCCGGCGCCTGTACCTCAGCCCGAGCTACTTCACGCGCCCGTACAACTACGTTTTCGGCGGCCGCGGCTGGCACATGTTTGCCTACCCGCTCGCCGAGTCCGCCCTCGACGGCGAAGGTGCCGAGGTCCCGGCCGCCAGCGTGCGCCTCTTCAAGGCCCTGGGCGACGAAAGCCGCCTGCGGATCCTCCGCTTCCTCGCCTCGGGCGATCTCTACCTGACCGAGATCGCCGAGCGGATGGGCCTCTCGAAGCCCACCGTCAGCCACCACCTCGCCCTCCTCCGGGCGGCCGGCCTCGTGACCATCACCGAGTCGGGCGCCCTCACCTACTACGCCCTGCGCCGCGACCGGGTCGCGGATGCGGGCCTCGAGCTGACCCGCCTGCTCAGCGGGCCCGCCCAGTAGCCGGCGCCCCGGGGCGCCACGCCGCAGAAGCGCGGCGGCCGCGAGTTAGACGATGATCGAACGGAGGGACGACGAGATGCAGACAAAGGGACAGCTCGGCGTCTCGCCGACCGCAACCGCAACCTGGCCGGGGGAAGGACTGACCACGATGAGCACGGAGATCGATTTCCGGATGCGGCGCCTCGAGGCAGAGGCCGACCGCCAGCGACTCGCCGTCCGCAGGGACGGCATCCGTCAGCACGTGGGCCACGCGCTCATGGCGCTGGGGCGAGCGATCCACGGCATGGAGCCCGAGCGGACCGGTCGGCCGGCGCTGGACCTCCCCTGCTAGCCACTGCCCGGGCGTGACCCTGGTCGCGGCGGGGACCGAGGCGCTATCCCCCGGGTTCGGAGCCGAAGGCGATCTGCACCGGATCGACCGCTGCCGGGCTCACGCGCGTGCCTCCTGTGGCCGCCTGTCCATCGACCCGATCGCCTCGGTCGCGTCCACGTTCCAGGCCTCGAGCTCGTCGCGGACGTGCCCGCGCAGCTCCTCGCGCACAGCGTTCACCGAGTTGAAGAACTCGGCCATCATCAGCACCCACAGGTAGAGACCGCGGCGCGTGAGCCGGATGGCGTCTGCATCGCGGCGAATCGCCCCGCTCATCCGCATCGCTGCGAGCTCGGGCGCCAGCTTCAACCAGAACGCGTGGCCGTACCGTCCGGCGATGAAGTCGTAGCGCAGCTCCCCGGAGAAGAGGCGCACGAGGAAGTCGTAGCGCATGCGCTCGCGCGCGCCGAGCACCCTGCGGTTGATGACGCCGGTGCGCCCGCCCTCGACGCGCCGGCAGTACTCGTCGATGGAGAACGTCGTGGAGTACATCGCGCCGCCGACGTAGCTGAAGGCACCGCTGCCGACGCCGACGTAGTCGTCCTGGTCGATGATGTACTCGTCGACCATCCCCTCCCCGCGCGAGAAGCACCAGGCGGAGGACGCCCGGTACGGCGGCAGCAGCCGGTCGAGGATCCGCTGGTACATGGGGTGGACCAGCCTGGGGTCCTCCCGCCCACCCATGGTCGCCATCCGGCGACGGGTCGCCGGGGCCGTCATGAGCGGGTAGAACGAGACCTGGTCGACGTCGAGCCCCAGCAGCAGGTCGAGGTCCCGTTCGAGCATCGGGAGCGTCTGCCCCGGCAGGTTGAACATCATGTCGACGTTCAGGGTCGGGAAGATGCCGCGGGCCGCCGTCAGCCGCGCCCGGATCTGATCGCCGCTCCCGTACTTCTCCAGCCGCTCCATGCCGCGCAGCAATCCGTCGTCGAAGCTCTGCACTCCAACGGAGAGGCGCGTGACGCCCGCGGCGCGGAACTGCTGCAGGACGGCCGGCTGGAGATGATTGGGGTTGGTCTCGACCGAGATCGCCTGCACCGGCGACAGCGAACGCACGAGCTCCAGGGTCTCGAGCAGCTCGCCGGGGTCGACCGTGGGCGTCCCGCCTCCGACGTAGACGTCGCCGAAGCGGTAGCCCGCCTCGTGGTAGAGCCGAATCTCCCCGCGCAGTGCCTCGAAGTACCGCGCCGCCCTGCCTTCGCGGTAGCGCACGCGGTGAAACGGGCAGAATGGGCACAGGACCTCGCAGAACGGCACGTGCACGTACAGCTGGCACGGCCGCGGCGGCGCCGTGCGTGTCGAAGGGGCCCCGTCGTCATCCGCGAACCGCATCGCCAGGGCGTACTCACGGCGCAGGACCTGGACGAACGGGCGCTCGAACCAGGGCATGGCCGCAGTCTACGGGCCGGATGCAGCCGGCCACCGGGCCATCAGTCCCCATTTGAAGTGTCCGAGGCGAGGCCGGGAGTGACCTTCAGCCGCCGGCCGTTCCCTCGACTGCCGCCGCCCCGCGGCCCGGTCGCGGCGGAATCCCGGGCTCCGGCACCCACTCCCCCAGCGGCCGCACCTCGGCCAGGCGCCCGGCGAGGTCCGGGTCGATCGCCTCTGCCGCGGCCACCGCCGTCTCCATGGCCGTCAGGCACAGCACGCCCTCGGCGATCGCCGCCAGGCGGATGCCGGCCGCGTCGCGCACCGGACCCGAGCGCGGCGTGGGCGTGTTGACGACCAGCCGAACGCGGCCGGAGCCGATCAGGTCGAGGATCGGGACCTCGCCCGGGTCCGCCGCCGCGCCGAGCTTCGCGACCGCCTCCGCCTCGTGGCCCAGCGCCGCCAGCGCAGCCCGCGTCCCGGCCGTGGCGGCGAACCGGTAGCCCGCCTTCGCCAGCGCTGCGGCCAGCGGGCCCAGCAGCGCCTTGTCGCGGCCGGCGACGGTGAGGAGGGCGAGGGCGCCGCCGGGTCCCGCGCGGGGCGGCACGAGGGCGGCCGCGACGAGGGCCTTGGCGGTGGCCACCCGGGCGTCCCCATGCAGCCCGATCACCTCGCCGGTCGACTGCATGAAGGGACCCAGCGACGGATCGACGCCGCGCAGCTTGGCCGTCGAGAAGGCTGGGGCCTTGACGGCCACGAACCGGGGCGGCGGCAGCAGGCCGTTCGGCCAGCCCCGGTCCGCGAGCCGCTCGCCCAGGGCGATCCGCACCGCGAGGTCGACCAGCGGGACTCCGGTCACCTTGCTCATGAACGGAACCGTCCGGCTGGCCCGCGGGTTGACCTCGATCAGGTAGACGCCGTCCTCGCGGACGATGAACTGGGCGTTGACCAGGCCGCGGACGCCGAGAGCCCGGACGATCCGCTCCATCGAGGCGACGATCAGGACCTGGTCGGCCTCCGACACGCCCTGGGGCGGGAATACGCCGACCGAGTCGCCCGAGTGGACGCCGGCCCGCTCGACGTGCTCGAGGAGGCCCGGGATCAGGACGGTCTCGCCGTCGGCGACGGCGTCGACGTCCACCTCGACGCCCTCGAGGTAGCGGTCGATCCGCACCGGACGGTCGGGGTCGACGACCGTGGCCGCCGCCAGCTGGGCGACGAGGTCGTCGCGGGAGTAAGCGAAGTCGATGGCCAGCCCGCCGATGACGAACGAGGGGCGGACGATCACCGGGTAGCCGATCCGCTCGGCGATCGCCTCGGCCTCGTCGATCGAGCGGGCCATCCCCCCCTCGGGCTGGGGGATCCCCAGGCGGTCCACCAGGGCGCTGAAGCGGACGCGGTCCTCCGCCTGGTCGATCGTCTCGAGCGAGGCGCCGAGGAGCGGCACCCCGCCGGCCTCGAGCGGGCCCGCGAGGTTGAGCGGCGTCTGGCCGCCGAACTGGACGAAGACTGGCAGCGGCGCCGTCCCAGCCGGGGTCTCGGCGGCCACGATCTCGCGCACGCTCTCCGCGTCGAGCGGCTCGAAGTAGAGGCGGCTGCTGGCGTCGAAGTCGGTCGAGACCGTCTCGGGGTTCGAGTTCGCGAGGATCGCCTCCCAGCCGAGGGCCCGAAGGCTGTCGGCCGCGCGGACGGCGCAATAGTCGAACTCGATCCCCTGGCCGATCCGGACCGGCCCAGAGCCGATGACGAGGGCCGCGGGACGGACGACGGGCGGCGCCTCGGGCGGCGAGCCGGCCGCGGCGTACGTCGAGTAGAAATAGGGCGTCTCCGCCGCGAACTCCGCCGCGCACGTGTCCACCATGGCGAACCCGGGCGCGAGCCCGAGCGCCGCCCGGGCGGCGGCCACGGCGGGCTCCCGTACCCCCGCGAGTGTTGCGATCTCGCGATCCCCGAGGGCCAGCCGCTTGGCCGTCGCGAGCAGGGTCGCCGCGGCGGCGTCGCCCGCGTCCGCGATGGCGGGGCCGGCGACGCGGATGCGCTCCTCCAGGGCGACCGAGCGCCCCAGCTCCGCGACGAACCAGGGGTTGATGCCGGTGGCCTCGACGATCGCCGGCTCGCCGACGCCGCGCCGCAGCAGCGCCAGCACCCGCCAGAGCCGGTTGTCCGAGGGGGAGAGGAACCGCCGCAGAACGAGGGGGGCGGCGCTGCGCTGCGCGAACCTCGTGCTCTCGCAGGCTTCGCCGTCCTCGCCGATCCAGCGGATGACCGCGTCCTCTTCGTCGGGATCACCGGCGAGCGCGGCCGCCAGGTAGGCGAGGGTCGGCGCCCACGCCGGGTCCTCCGCCAGCGGACCGGCTCCGGCCTGCTCCAGGCCGCGCAGGGCCTTGTTGAGGGCCGCCCCGAAGGTCCGGTCGATCGCCATCACCTCGCCGGTCGCCTTCATCTGGCTGCCCAGCGTCCGGTCCGCGCGCGGGAACTTGTCAAAGGGGAAGCGCGGCAGCTTCACGACCAGGTAGTCGAGGGCCGGCTCGAAGGCGGCGACGGTGGTCCCCGTCACGACGTTCGGGATCTCCGCCAGCCGGCGCCCGACGGCGATCTGGGCGGCCACGCGGGCGATCGGGTAGCCCGTCGCCTTGCTGGCGAGGGCCGAGCTGCGGCTGACCCGGGGGTTCACCTCGATGACGGCGTAGTCGCGGGAGTCGGGCGAGAGGGCGAACTGGACGTTGCAGCCGCCCTCCACGCCGAGGCCCCGGATGATCGCGAGGGCGGCGCTGCGCAGCCGCTGGTGGACGGCGTCGGGGAGCGTCTGGACGGGGGCAACGACGATCGAGTCGCCCGTGTGGACCCCGAGCGGATCCACGTTCTCCATCGAGCAGACGGCGATGCAGGTGTCGTCCGCGTCGCGCATCACCTCGTACTCGATCTCCTGCCAGCCGACGAGGACCCTCTCGACCATCACCTGGCCGATCGGGCTGGCGCGCAGGCCCGCCGGGACCCGCTCCCGGTAGGCGGCCTCCGTCTCGACGATCCCGCCCCCGGTGCCGCCGAGGGTGAAGGCCGGCCGGACGATGGCGGGCAGCCCGATCGCCGCGAGGGCGCGGTCGATCGAGGCAGCGCGCTCGTCGTCGGTCGCGCCCTCGACGATGGCAGACGGGGCGTACGGCTGGCCGAGCCGGTCCAGCAGGTCGCGGAACTGCTCGCGGTCCTCCGCCATCTCGATCGCCCGCAGCGGGGTGCCCAGCAACCTGACGTTGTGGCGTGCTAACACGCCGCCCTGCGACAACGCCATCACGAGATTGAGCGCGGTCTGGCCGCCGAGCCCGGCCAGGAGCCCTTCCGGCCGTTCCCGGGCGATCACGGCCTCAATGGCGGGCACCGTCAGCGGCTCGAGGTAGACGACGTCGGCAACGGTGGGGTCGGTCATGATCGTCGCCGGGTTCGAGTTGACGAGGATCGTCCGGACGCCCTCGGCGCGGAGGGCCCGGCAGGCCTGGGTCCCGGCGTAGTCGAACTCGGCGGCCTGGCCGATGACGACCGGTCCCGAGCCGATGATCAGCACGGACGCCGGCTTCGGCGCGGCGGTGGGCGCGGGCGCGGGGGCGGCGTCGGCCTCGGCCTCGGGCGGAAGCCCGGGCATGTCGCTCACCCGCGCGACTCCGCGCGGGCGCGCGCCGCGGCGACGAACCGGTCGAAGACGGCCAGGGCGTCCAGCGGTCCCGGCGCGCCTTCTGGGTGGTACTGGACCGTCTCAATCGGGAGGCTCCGGTGGCGGAGACCCTCGACGGAGCCGTCGTTGAGGTTCACCTGGCTGACCGCGAACCCGCTGCCGGCCGGGATCGTCGCCGCGTCCACGGTGACTTCGTGGTTCTGGGCCGTCACCTGCACGCGACCGCTCTCCGTGTCCTGCACCGGGTGGTTCGCCCCGTGGTGGCCGAAGCGGAGCCTGCGCGTCTCGGCACCGGCCGCCCGGCCGACGAGCTGGTGCCCCAGGCAGATCCCGAGCAGCGGGCGCCCATCCTCGATGACCGCGCCGGCGAGAGCCACGGGCCCGGCCAGCCGGGCGGGGTCGCCGGGCCCGGGCGAGAGCACGACGCCCGCGACGTCCGGGGCGAGCACCTCGGCGGGCGCGGCCGTGTGGGGCAGCACGCGTACACGCGCGCCGCGGCTCCGCAGGCTGCGCACGATGTTCGCCTTGAGGCCGAAGTCGACGATGGCGACCAGGGGCGCGTCGGGCTCGGCCCCGGCGTCGCCCACCTCGAAGGGGGCCGACGGCGAGACGGCTGCCACGAAGTCCTGGTCCTCCCAGCGCGCGAGGCCCCGCGCCCGGGCGACCGCCTCCGTCGGGTCCACCTCCCCGGGCGCCGTCACCATGCCCCGCGGGGAGCCGTGCGTTCGCAGGTGCCGGGCGAGGGCCCGCGTGTCGATCCCCGCGATCGCCGGGATCCCCTCGGCCCGCAGGAGCGCTGCGAGCTGGCTCGCCTGCTCGGCCGCAGCCGCGGTGGCGGTCGCCACGACGAGGGCCCGCAGCCAGGGGCGCTCGGACTGATCGTCGAAGCGGATCCGGCCGTAGTTGCCGATCAGCGGGTACGTCATGACCACGACCTGGCCCGCGTAGGAGGGGTCGGTGCAGACCTCCTGGTAGCCGGTCTGGCTGGTGTTCACGACGATGTCGCCGCCCGCGGCGACGTCGGCGCCGAAGGCGATCCCCGGGAAGAGCGTGCCGTCCTCGAGCGCGAGGAGCGCCGGCCCGCGCGCGCCGACGCGCGGATCCACGACGAGCCACGGGTCGGGAGCGGGCGGCAGGTGCGGCGCCGGGGGCGAGGCCCGCGGGCGGTCCGGGATCACGCCGTCCCCGACACGAAAACGCCACCGGCCCGGCGGGCCCGGTGGGCGCTGGTGAGCATGCGCACGCGGTGCCTCCCTTCCGGCCTCACGGGACCGGTACGCCGGCCTCACGGGACCGGCCGCAAAGGATGGCCGAAGGGTAGCACGGCACCTGCCGGGAGAGCGCCGGACTGGCGCCCGGGCGAACACAGGGCGAGCGCCCAAGAGTGCGCCCGCTGTGCGCGCGTGCACGAGCCCGGTCAGGGGAGCTCGCTCACGTCAGGGAAGCTCGCTGACGCTCCAGACCTGCTCCAGCACGTGCTTGCCGTCGGTCGTCGGCGTGATGAGGGTGGGCTGCGCCTGGTCCATCACGATGTACGGGTGGAGCCGGACCTGGACGAGCTGCGTGCCCACGAAGGTCAGCTCCGGCAGCACCCCCTCCTGGGTCTGGCGGCTCCAGTCCTGGCCGAACAGGAAGTTGCCGTGGCTGGAGATCACGACGCGCGATCCCCGGTCGCCTTTCGTGATCGAGATCGCCGACGACCAGTGCGTTCCGTGCCCGACCACGTCGTCCGCCCCGGCGTCCCAGAAGAGCTGCATCTGCTCCTCCTGGCGGGCCGTGAACTCCGCGTGATACTCGGGCCAGGCCCACTGGGGGACCACGATCACCACGTCGGCGACCTTGCGCGCAGCGGCGATCGCCGTCCGGACGTTCGTCTCGGTCAGCCAGGCGACCCCGGCCGCCTTCGTGCCCGCCTTGGCCGAGCCCGGGATCTCGTTGAACCCGACGAACGCGAAGCGGACGCCGCGGACGTCGATCACCGCCGGCTTGCGGGCCTGGGCGAGGTTCATCCCGGCCCCGAACCAGCGCACCCCGGCCTGGTCGAGGAGGTCCATCGTCTCCTGGAGCGCGTCGACCCCCTGGTCCGTGATGTGGTTCGAGGCGAGCGTGACGACGTCGATCCCTGACCGGGCAAGGAGCGGGGCGACCTTCGGGTCGATCGAGAAGACCGTGCCCGTGTCGTGCTGGACGAAGTGGCTGGTCATGGGGCACTCGAAGTCGCCGATCGTGAGCTCGGCGTCGCTGATGAGCGTCCGGAGGGCCCCGGCGTTGCCCGTGCGGACGGCCCTGACCACCGGCCAGCCGTTTCCGTCCGGCCCGTCGAAGCGGCGGTCGATGGCGATCCCCGTGTAGCGGGCGGTGCCGCCGTCGAGGACCCAGTCCCAGCCCTTCTTCTTCGTGTTCGCCCAGTAGCTGACGTCGCGGTCCGGGCAGGTCTCGCCGGTGGAGATGATCGTCCGGACCTCGGCCGGATCGAAGCCGGCCCAGGCGGCGGGCAGCTCCGCTGTGCGGGCAACGACCGGGTACGGCGTCGAGCGGAAGCGGGGCGCCCCGAAGAGGTCCGCGTCGCCGATCCGGATCACCTTCACCCGGGGGGTCACGAGCGCGGCGGGGAGCAGGCCCAACGACGGCTTCTTCGCGCGGACGGCCGCCGTGATCCCCTCGGCCTCCATGCAGGCGCCAGCGTCGTAGGTCACCGGCGCGCCGTCGACGGTGAGCCGGTCGAGGCCGCAGGGAAGGGCAACGCGTTTGGCCGCGAGCTCCTTCTCCAGCTGGGCGATCGTGAGGCTCTCCCGCAGGTCGCGGACGTCGGCGACCAAGGCCAGGGGGAGGCCGGCGGGACCGGGCTCGGTGGACGCCCCGGCGGAGGCGGCCGGCGAGGGGGGCTGTTGGCTGGCCCGGCCGGGCCCGCCGCTGGCACCCGGGCCCGCGCTCGCGCTGGCGGCCGCGGACGCATCGGGTGACGCGCTCGGGCCGGGCGACGCGCCGGCGAAGACCGCCGCCCCGACGAGGAGGCCCACGCCGACGATGGCGAGCAGGGCGACGGTGATCCCGGTGACCGGCAGCGGGCGGCCCCCACCGGGCGACCGCGGAGGGCGGGCCCCGGGCGCGGGCGGCCGGCCACCCCCGGCCGAGGATCCGTCGCGGGGGACGCCGCGCATGGCCGCCGACGCGGAGAGCGGGCGTGCCATCGGCGGGCGGCGGGGCGGCTGGCGGGGAGGCATCGGCGGCATTGTCCCCCAACCGCTGCCGAGTCGGTCAGTCGCCGACCTTGTACGGGTAGGTCACCCAGCCGTGCGCGAGCGCCGCGTAGTGGTCGGGCTCGAGCGCCACGCGCGACCGGCCCGGCTTGTAGTGGATCACCGCGCTGATGGGCCGGCCACCCGCCGCGCGGGTCCGCTCGAGGACGGCGGCCATCGTCTCGCCGGTCTCCCAGACCTCGTCGACGACGAGGATCCGCTGGTCGCGCAGCAGCGCGGCGTCGGGGAAGTGGCCGAACCGGGGCGCGTCGTGCGTCTTCCCGCCGGTCGTGTAGAACTCCACGCCGGCGACGAGGATCTCGCGCAGGTCCAGGCGGTAGGCCAGGATCCCGGCCGGCACAAGCCCGCCCCGGGTGATCGCCAGCACGAGGTCGTAGTCGCTCCCGACCTTCTCCGCGAGCACCCCGACGAGCCGATCGAGCTCGTCCCAGCTGACGGTGATGGGCTCGGGATCCAGCACGGGGGCTCCTTCGGTGGTGGGCTTGGCACGGCCGGAGCCGCGCATCGGAGCGCGGCGGGCAGCGGGCACTGCGCTCGGCAGGACCGGCTGAGGGGCCATTCTCGGCCATCCGGCCGGGGCCCGGGCGCCGGTTTCCGCAGATCGCCTGACGAGGGGGGCGGCAGCTCGTCGTCCACCTCGCCTCGATCTCGGCGGGCCGGCCCGCGCTTCGCCCGCGCCGCGTGACCCCACCCACGCGAAAGCCCCCGGGGCGACCCGGGGGCTTCTTCGTGCAAGGGATCTGGTGAGCCCGCAGAGATTCGAACTCTGAACCTAGGGATTAAGAGTCCCCCGCTCTACCGTTGAGCTACGGGCCCACGGGCGTTCGCGCCTGCGGAAGGATAGCGCAACTCGGCTCGGCCGTGCCTCTCCGGGGTCCGTGCCTCTCCGGGGTGAAAGCGCCACGATCACGATACGGGTGCGAACTGCCGTCGCGCGCCGGTCGTGCCGGCGTACCGGCGAGCGCATACTCCCAGCCAAAGTGGCAACAGCGCGGCATTACCCGAACTGCAAGGCCCTCAACAAGGTGTACCCGCACGGTGTCGGGCTGCCCGGGGCGCGGGACAAGACAACCGGGAAGCCCGTCACGACCTTCACCCGCGATCGGGCCGTCTACCTGGCGAACACGGCACGGGATGGCGACAAGGACAAGGTCGCCTGCGAGAAGCGGTAGCTCCTCTCCGGGGTTGCCGGGATCGGCCGAACACCGGGTGGGGCCGCCTCGGCCACCTGTCCTCGGCCGCCTGGCTTGCCCGGCTCACGGCGCGTACACCACGCGCAGCACACGCGTCGTCGCCTTCTCGTCGCCGAGGCGGAACCGGAGGTCGTTCGCGCCGCTCTTCAGCGTGACCTTCAGCGACCAGGTGCCGTCCGGCCGGGCGAGGGTGCTCTGGTCGGGTGCGTTGGCGATGTCGCGGACGATCCGGCTTCCGGCAGGTGCAGTCCCCCGAACGACGATCGTCTTCGACGTCACGACGGCCCCGTCCTCCGGGCTCAGGAACCCGATCGGCCCGGCGCCCCACAGGCCGCGATCGTGCTCCCGGGCATCGACCTGGGCGGCGAGGTAGAGGTCGGCGTACTTGACGTCCGGTGGGTACGTGGAGACGCGGGCGTATCCATCGCGGACCAGCACCAGGTCGACGAGAAGCCAACCGCCGTCGCCCGGGAGCCACACGTGACGCAGGAGCCGGCCGTAGCGGTCCGTCTCGGAGACGTCCTTCTCCAGCACCACGGTCCTGCCCTCGACAAGCTGGCGGTTGGCGGCCGATGCCTCGCTGCCCATCCATTCGATGGGGCTGCCGGGCTTCACGGTCTCGGGCGTGTCGATCCCGATGTAGCGCACCTTCTCGTTGCCGCGGCCGCGGTCGACGACGATCGTGTCGCCGTCGACGACACGGACGACACGGGCCTCTTCGATCGGCCCGGAGGGCGCGAACCCCGCGGGACCGGCGCTGGGCGGCTCGCTCGGCAGGCGAGGAGGCGTGGCGCCCGGCGCGGCCGACTCCGGCGCAGCGGTCCGGGACAGCGGCGTCGGCGACGACGTGGGGCCCGCAAGTGGCGTGGTCGCCGCGGCGCAGCCCGCGAGGGCGAGGGCCAGGAGGAGCGAGGCAACGAGCCGGCTGGCCGGCGACGACCTCGAACTCGGCGACGCGACAGCCACGATGCGCGTTGGCCTGCCGCCTCTCGCCGTCAGATCCGCTCGACGGCCATCGCCACCGACCCGCCGCCGCCGAGACACAGGGTGGCCAGGCCGTACCGGCCGCCGCGCCGGTGGAGCTCGTGGAGCAGCGTGGCCATGATGCGGGCGCCGGATGCGCCGATCGGGTGCCCGAGCGCGATCGCGCCGCCGTTGACGTTGACCTTCGCCCAGTCGAAGCCAAGCGCTCGCCCGTCGGCCAGGACCTGGGCGGCAAACGCCTCGTTGATCTCGACGAGGTCGAACGCCTCCACCGGGAGGCCGGTCCGGGCTGCGAGGCGGCGGACGCCCTCCACCGGGGCCAGGAAGAGCCACTTCGGGGCGACCTCGGCCTGGGCGTAGCCGACGATCCGGGCAAGCGGGGTCAGTCCCAGCCGTTCCACGGCCCGCTCGCTGGCCACAACGGTGGCTGCGGCGCCGTCCGTGATCCCGGGCGCGTTGCCGGCGGTGACGGTCCCCTCCATCGCCGTCCCGCCGTCCTCGCCGGCCGGCAGCGCGAAGGCCGGCTTCAGGCGGGCCAGCGCCTCGGCCGTCGTGTCGCGCCGCGGGCTCTCGTCGGCAGTGACGACGGTCTCCCGGCCCTTCGAGTCGCGCACGGTGACGGGCGCCATCTCGTCGGCGAAGCGGCCCTCGTCCTGGGCGGCGAGCGCCCGCCGGTGGCTCTCCAGGGCGAAGGCGTCCTGGTCGGCGCGGCTCACCTGCTCGCGGATCGCGACCCGCTCGGCGTGGGTCCCCATGTGGCAATCCTCGAGGGCGCACCAGAGGCCGTCAGCCACGGCCGAATCGACGAGGTTGCCGTTCCCCAGCCGGTACCCGAACCGCGCGCCCGGCAACAGGTACGGCGCCCCGTTCATGCTCTCCATCCCGCCGGCCGCGACCAGCTCCGCGTCGCCCGCCCGGATCTCCGCGGCGGCCAACATGATCGCCTTGAGGCCGGAGCCGCAGACGCGGTTGATCGTCGTGGCGGGCGTCTGGTCGCGGAGACCGGCCGCCAGCGCCGCCTGCCGGGCCGGGGCCTGCCCGGCCCCCGCCTGGAGGACCTGGCCCATCAGGACGTCGTCGATCTCGGCCGTCGCGGGTTCGAGGCCGGCCCGTTCGACGGCGGCCCGAATGGCGACCGCCCCCAGCTGCGTCGCCGGGATGCCCGCGAGCGCCCCGCCGAACTTGCCGATCGGCGTGCGCGCAGCGGAGACGATGTAGACGTTGCCGCCGGGGCCGGGGTCGTTCATCGCCGGAGCCTACCCGTGGGCCCGGCCCAGGATCGCGTCCGCCACGATCCCCCGGTGGACCTGGTTCGTGCCCTCGTAGATCTGGGCGCCCTTGGCGTCGCGCATCAGCCGCTCCACGCCCGTCTCCCGCGAGTAGCCGGCGCCGCCGAACAGCTGCACCGCATCCGTCGCCACGCGCATGGCGGCGTCGGAGGCCGTCCACTTGGCGAGCGACGCCGCGGCGGCCACCTCGGCGCCGCCCGCGCCCCGGTCGCGGGTCGCAGCCGCCTCCCGGGTGAGGGCCCGGGCGGAGGCCACGTCGCGGACCATCTCCGCGACCATGAAGCGGAGGCCCTGCAGCTCGGCGATCGGCGCGCCGTAGGCCGTGCGCTCCCCCAGGTATGCGGCCGCCTGCTCCAGCGCCGACCGGGCCAGGCCCGTGCAGGCCGCCGCGATACCGATCCGCCCGTCGCCGAGGGCCGAGAGCGCGACGCGATACCCCTCGCCCTCCCCGCCGAGCCGGTTCGCCGCCGGCACCTCGGCTCGGTCGAGGACGAGCTCCGCTGCGGGGCAGCTGCGGATCCCCATCTTCTTCTCGTGGGCTCCGAAGCCGAACCCGGGCGTCCCCTTCTCCACCAGGAAGGCCGTGATCGCGGCCGACCCGCGCGATGGATCCAGCGTCGCGAAAACCAGGTAACGCTCGGCCTCCGGCGCGTTGGAGATCCAGACCTTGGTCCCCGTCAGCCGGTAGGCCGACGGCCCGTCGGCCGGGTCCACCCGCTCGGCCCGCATCCGGATGGCCGCCGCGTTGGAGCCCGCCTCCGCCTCCGTCAGGGCGAACGCGCCGAGCGCCTCCCCGGACTGCAGCGCGGGGAGCCAGCGGGCCCGCTGCTCCTCGCTCCCCCAGCGGACCACCGGGTTCTGGTGCAGGACGTGGACGCACAGAGTGACGGCGAGCGCCATGTCCGCCGCGGCGATCTCCTCGACGACCACGGTCCACGCCAGGGCCGACAGCCCGGCTCCGCCGACCGCCTCGGGGAACGGGCCCGCCAGCAACCCCAGCTCCGCCATCCGGTCGACCAGCCCCCGGTCGAACCGCTCGGCCTCGTCCCGCTCGATCGCGCCGGGCGCGACCACCTCCCGGGCGAAGTCGCGGACGGTCTCGCCGAGGAGCCGGGTCTCCGGGTCGAGGCCGGCGAACGGGTCCAGGAACACCGCCGTGCCTTCAGGCCCGCGGGTAGGCGAAGAAGCCGGCGCCGGACTTCTGGCCCAGCTTCCCGGCGGCCACGAGGTCGTCGAGCACCCGTGGCGGCCGAAACCGCTCGTCGCCAAGGTCGCCGTGGAGGACGCGCATGATCCCGAGGACCACGTCGAGGCCGATGAAGTCGGCCAGGGCGAGCGGTCCCATCGGGTGGTTCAGGCCGACCCTGGCCCCCGTGTCGATGTCCTCCGCCGACCCGATCCCCTCCTCGAGGGCGCGCATCGCCTCGGCGAGGAGAGGCATCAGGATCCGGTTGACGATGAAGCCGGGCCGGTCCGCGGAGACGATCACCTGCTTGCCCAGGTCGGCCGCCAGGGCGCGCACCGCGTCGGTCGTCGCGTCGTCGGTCGCGCTGCCCCGGATCACCTCGACGAGGGGCATCACCGGGACCGGGCTGAAGAAGTGCATGCCGCAGAACGAGGGTCGCCGCCCGGGCGCAAGCGCGGCGGCGAGGCGGTCGATCGAGATCGAGCTGGTGTTCGAGGCGAAGATCGCCCGGCCGGGCGCGAGGCCGTCGAGCTCCGCCCACAGCGATCGCTTTGCGCCTTCATCCTCGAAGATCGCCTCGACCACGAGGTCGGCCTCCGCGGCCGCCGCGATGTGGTCGGTCGCGGCGATCCGATCGAGGATCTCCACCCGGGCTGTCGCACCGAGCCGGCCCTTGGCCACCGCTCGCTCCAGGTTGGCGACGATCCGCCCGCGGCCGGCGACGGCGCGGGCGGGATCCGGCTCGTAGAGGTCCACCGTCCGCCCGGCCGTGGCGAGGACCTGGGCGATGCCGTGGCCCATGAGGCCCGCCCCGGCGACGAAGGCGCGTTCGATCGGCATGACGGCAGGGTACGCCGCGGAGGGCGGCCCGTCAGCCCCGCGATCCGGGCTCGGCATCGCCGCCGCCGACCAGGGCAGCCAGCAGGCGGTCCGCCGCGGCGTAGGGGTCCAGCTCGTGGCGGACGACGGCATCGAGCGTCGCGGTCGTGAACACGGCGAGGCGAGGATCCTCCAGCCGGCGGCGGACGCGGTCGCCGAGGAGCGCCCAGACGAGCGCGGCGGCCCGGGCGCGCCGGACCGGGATGCCGCCCTCCGCCGCGCCGAGCCCTTCCCGGTGGCGGGCGATGGCCGCGAGGAGCTCGGGCACGCCCTCACCGCTCATCGCGGTCGTGACCAGGACCTCGGGTCGCTTCGGGCGGGGGCGCTCCGCGCGGGCGTCGGGACGGCCGGCCGCGCCCGGCACAACCCCGGCGCCGCTTCCCGGTCGCGGGCCGGCCACTGCCGTGAGCATCGCCCGCAGCTCGGCGGCCGTCCGCTGGGCGCCCGGCCGGTCGCCCTTGTTGACGACGACGATGTCGGCGACCTCGAGCAGGCCGGCCTTGATCGCCTGGACCTCGTCGCCCATCTCGGGCGCCTCGAGCACGACCGTGGTGTCGGCGGCGGCGGCCACCTCCACCTCGCTCTGGCCCGTCCCGACGGTCTCGAGCAGGATGAGGTCGAAGCCGGCGGCGTCGAGCACGGTCGCCGCGGCGACCGACGAGGCGGCCAGGCCCCCTGCGTGCCCGCGCGAGGCCATGCTCCGGATGAAGACGCCGTCGTCCGAGGCGTAGGACTGCATCCGGACGCGATCGCCGAGGAGCGCCCCGCCGGTGATCGGCGAGGACGGGTCCACGGCGATGACGGCCACGCTCCGCCCCGCCGCGCGGATCTCACCGATGAGCGCCGCGACCAGGGTGCTCTTGCCAGAGCCGGGCGCGCCCGTGATCCCGACCAGGTGCGCCCGACCGGCTTCGGGGTGGAGTCGGCGCAGCGCCGCCTCCGCCACGGGCGTGCGGTTCTCGACGGCGGTCAGGAGGCGGGCCAGCGCACGACGGTCGCCGGCAAGGGCACCGGCTGCAAGGTCCAGGCCACGCACGGCCGCGTCCGCCGTGGCCACGGGCGCGCTCAGTCCAGCGACCGGACGTTGGCCCGGATGAACGCGGCGACCTCGCCGATGGTCGTGCCCGGGCCGAAGACTGCGGCCACCCCGGCCTCCTTCAGGGCGGGCACGTCGTCGTCGGGGATGATCCCGCCGGCGGTCACGAGGATGTCGCCGAGCCCCTTCTCGCGCAGGAGGCCACAGATCCGCGGCACCAGGGTCATGTGCGCCCCGGACAGGATCGAGAGGCCCACCACGTCGACGTCCTCCTGGAGGGCTGCCGTGACGACCATCTCCGGCGTCTGCCGCAGGCCGGTGTAGACGACCTCGAAGCCCTCGTCGCGCAGGCCGCGGGCGAGCACCTTCGCGCCGCGATCGTGGCCGTCGAGGCCGGGCTTCGCGATGAGGACCTTGATGGGCCGCTCGCTCATGGCCGGATCATAGCGGCCGCCCGGGCCGGCGGGTCAGCGGGACACCGCGGGCCACCGGTCAGCGCGGCGTCGCCGGCGCGCGGTCAGGCGCCCGGGGACGGGCGCTGGAGGTGGGCGAGGAACTCGGACCGTGTCTTGTCGTTCGCCCGGAAGATGCCCAGGACGTGGCTCGTCGTCATGACCGTGCCGGGCTTGCGCACCCCGCGCATCACCGCGCAGAGGTGGGTCGCCTCCATCACCACCCCCACGCCCTGCGGGCGGAGGCGCTCCATGAGGAACTCGGCGACCTGCAGGGTCAGCCGCTCCTGGACCTGGAGGCGGCGGGCGTACATCTCGACGATCCGGGGGATCTTCGAGAGGCCGACGACCCGGCCGTTCGGGATGTAGGCCACGGCTGCCGTCCCGAAGAACGGCAGGAGGTGGTGCTCGCAGAGGCTGTAGAACGGGATCTCCTTGACGACGACCATCTCGCTGTAGTCGACGTCGAAGATGGCGCCGTTGACCAGCCGCGCCGGGTCCACGTGGTAGCCCGCCGTCAGCTCCGCGTACATGCGGTGCACGCGACCCGGCGTCCCGACCAGGCCCTGCCGGTCCGGATCCTCGCCGATCTCGCGCAGGATCTCGCGGACGGCGGCCTCCACCCGCCCGTTCGCCTCGCCGGGCCGGCTCGCGGCGCTACCCTCGATGGCCGCCGCGGAGACGAGCGCGTCGGGATCGGGGCGCGGCATCTCGCCGATCTCGGTTTCGATCTCGTCGACGATCGAGCGTACGTGGTCGGGCAGCGGCTGGCCGGTCATGCCGGCATCGTAGCCCGGGCGACGATGGCGAGCACGGCCGACGCAACCGCGCCCGGCTCGTGGCGCACGAGGTTGTGCCCGTGCCCCGGGAAGGACGCGGCGAGGATGGAGGACCGGCCGGCCTCGCCGCGGCGCCGCGCGACGTCGCGCAGCGCCGCGGCCCGCGATCCATCGTCGTCGCGGGCCAGGAGGGCCGCGACCGGAGCCACCACGGCCGCCAGCACCGCCCCCGGGTCGTACGACCACATCGCCCGTACCGAGCCGGCCAGGGCGTGCGGATGGACGGCCAGCTTCACCCGGCCGGCGGCCGTCTCGACCACCTGGGTGCGCGCGGCGCGCTCCTCGTCGGCGTCCCAGGTCGCCGGGTCGAAAGCCGCGCGGTCGGCGAGCCAGGCGGTCATCGAGGCGAGCACCTCAGGCGGCTCCTCGATCTCCGCCAGCCACTCCTCCGGGGTCGCCCCGGTCGCCTCCGCGAGCTCCTCCCAGCCGCCGTCGACGAGGACGAGACCGCCGCAGCGCTCGCCGAGCGCACGTGCCGTCCAGGCAGCGACGATGCCGCCGTAGCCGATCCCGGCGACGACGAGCGGACCGGTGGAAGGCTCGCCCGGGAGGGCGAGGATGCCCGCCCCCTCGGCGACCGCGATCGCGTCGGCGGCGAGCGCCTCCGGTTCGTAGCCGTCCGTCGGGGCGTCCGAGAGGCCGTGGCCGCGCAGGTCCATCGCCACCACGCGCCCGGCGCGCGCGAGGCGGCGGGCGACCGGCGCCCAGCCCCAGGCAGTCGCGGCCAGGCCGTGAAGGAGCAGGAACGCCGGGCTGCCGGGCGGCGGGGGCGTTGCCGGGTCGGACCCGGCGCCCCAGTCGAGGAAGTGGATACGACTTCCGTCGTCGGCAGCCACCACAAAGCCGGCGGGCGCCGCCGACCGGTCCGGCGTCGGCCCGTCTCCAGACGGGAGCGGCGCGAGCCCGGGCCCGTTGACAGGTTCCATGCCGTCCTACGATAGCGCCGCCATGTCGAAGCGCCGCCGCGGGATCCCTGCCGCCGAGCTCGCCGCCCGGCGCCGCCGCCAGGCCGGCCATTCCCGCTTCGAGGACCTGGTCGACCGGGCCCTGCGAGGGATCCCGATGCCGTTCGCGGCCGCCCTCCGCGAGGTGGCGATCGTCATCGCCGACGAGCCGTCGCCCTCGCAGCGCCGCGAGAACGGCCTGCGCGCCGACGAGACGCTCTACGGCCTCTACGACGGCACGCCCCGGACGGCCTGGGGCGCCGACGAGGTGCCGTTCCCGAACACGATCACCATCTTCCGCCTCCCGCTCGAGGAGGACTTCCCGGACCCGCTCGACCTCGAGGACGAGGTCCGCATCACCGTGATCCACGAGCTGGCCCACCACCTCGGCATCGACGACGACCGCCTCGAGGAGCTCGGCGTCGACTGACCCGGCTCAGGCTCCAGGCAGGGTCCCGGCGGCGGCCACGAGGTCGCCGAAGCGGGGCAGGTCCACGTTGCCGCCCGAGAAGACGACGCAGACCTGCTCGCCATCGCGGACCGGCACCCGCCCGAGGAGCACGGCCGCCAGGGCCGCCGCGCCGGCCGGCTCGAGGACCTGCTTCATCCGCTCGGCGGCGAAGCGGAGCCCGGCGAGAATCTCGACGTCGTCGAGGAGGACGACGTCGTCGAGGAGGCGGCGGGCGAGGACGATCGTGGTGTCGCTCGCGAACGGGGCGTTCAGCCCGTCGGCGACGCTCACGGGGCGGATCGGGACCGGCTTCCCGGCCGCCAGGCCGAGGGTCAGCGCGTTCGATGTCCGCGGTTCGACGGCGTAGGCCCGAGCGCCCGGCCGGAGTCCCTTGACGGCCGCAGCGACGCCACAGGCCATGCCGCCGCCCCCGGCTCCCGCCACCACGACGTCCACGTCCGGCAGGTCCTCGACGATCTCGAGCCCGATCGTCGCCTGGCCCACGATCGTGTCCGGGTGGTCGAACGGGTGGATGAAGGTGAGGCCGCGCTCAGCGCGGATCCGCTCCATCGCCGCCCAGGCCTCGGCGGTGTCCACGCCCGCCAGGATGACCTCCGCGCCATAGCCCCGGCAGGCGTCGACCTTCGAGCGGACCGCTGTCTCGGGCATGACGACCACGGCGTGGACCCCGAGGAGGCCGGCCGCGACGGCGACCGCTGCCGCGTGGTTGCCCGCCGAGATGGCGATGACGCCGGCGGCGCGCTCGGCGGGTGCGAGGCGGGCGATCCGGACGGTCGCCCCGCGGACCTTGTAGGAGCCGGTCCGCTGCAGGTGCTCGGCCTTCGCGTGGAGGCGTCCGCCGGCCAGCTCGACGCCGGCCGTGGCTCGCACGACGCGGGCGGCCGTGGCGGACGACAGCAGCGGGGTCCGCTCCACGCGTCCGGCCAGGAACCGGGCGGCCTCCACGATACCCTCGAGGGGCACGTCCGCGCCCGCCGCTGGATCGACGCGGGTGGTCGGGTCCTCGTCCATCCGCGGAGTATGGCCCGACCCGCCGGCGAAGGTGCCGTGCCCGCCAGCCCCGTGCGCGCTATCCGGCTGCGGCGCCGCGCTCGCCCCCGGCGCGCGCTTCTGCACCGTCTGCGGCACGCTCGCGGGGTGACCACCCGGGCGCGCCGTCCAGGGTGACGGCCCGCAGCGGCCGTCGCCACCAGGTACTTGCGTCCTTGCGCAAGTCGTGAGATACTCCGCCCGTGGCCATCGCAACGCCCTCCACCGAAGCCGACATGCAGCGCGCCGCCCTCATCGGGCGGGCGCTCGCCGATCCGAAGCGGCTCTGCGTCCTCGAGACGCTGGCCGCCGGCGAGGCGTCGGTGTCGGAGCTCTCGGTATGCGTCGGCTGCCACGTCCCGAACATGTCCCAGCACCTCGCGGTGCTCCGCTCGGCCGGGCTCGTGACGACCCGGCGGGACGGCAGCACCGTCTACTACCGGCTCGCGGACCCCAAGGTCCTCGAGGCCTACCGTCTCATCCAGGTCCTCGCCCGCTAGGGGCGGCGACCGAAACCCGCCACACCGGGAGAAAGGAACCTCGCCACCGATGGTCGAGATCAAGCACGCGACCGATGCGACGTTCGAGGAGATCGTGCTCCACGCCGATCGACCCGTGATCGTCGACTTCTGGGCCGCCTGGTGCGGGCCCTGTCGCCTCGTCGCGCCCGAGCTCGAGAAGCTCGCCGAGAAGTACGACGGCTCGGTGGACGTGGTCAAGGTTGACGTCGACGCCAACCCCGGTCTCTCCCGCGCCTTCAATATCATGAGCATCCCGACGATCGCCTTCTTCCCGGGCGAGGGCAAGCAGCCGATGGGCGTCATGGGCTTCCAGCCCGCCGACCAGCTCGAGGCCCGCTTCAGCCTGGCCCAGTACGCCAAGCCTGCCATCTAGGGGGGCGCATGGGGCGGGGCCTCCTCCACCGCCCCAACACGCACCTGCAACCGCCCCGCCCGGCTCCGCCCGGGCGGGGCGGTTCTCGTTCCGGGGGATTGCCGGGCCAGGGGTCAGGAGAGCAGGAGCACCGCGTAGGCGGCCAGCCAGTGCTCGACCATGTAGTCGCCGCCGACCACGTGCGGGAGCCCGGCAGCCGCGTGCACCCGGGCGCCCGCCGCCGCGACCGGTACGCGCGGGTCGTCCGCGGCGAGCGCCTCGGCGATGCGCCGCCAGCACCAGGCCCGCGAGAGGTTCAGCCCGTGCAGGTGCGCGATCTGGCCGTCGCTCGGGTCGGAGACGATGGCCGGGCGGAAGAGGGCCGCCGGCCGGCCGTCGACGAGACCGGGCAGGAACCCCTCGAGCCAGGCGGCGAAGCGGTCGCCGGGCAGGAGGCGGCTCATCAGCTCGACCTCCACGAGGGTCGGCGAGAGGAAGTCGAAGCCGGACGGCTCCCACTCGCCCGGCGCCCCGGTGTCGTCGTCGAACCAGCGGTGCGCCGCGCCGGCGAGGGCGTCGCGGAGGCGGGCGTCGCCGGCCGCGGCCCGCACCTCGGCGTGCGGCAGGGCGAGCCCGAGCCCGAAGGCGCTGTTGGCGTGGACGCCGTGGCGGACCGGGTAGGTCGCCCGCGGGAGCCAGGCGAGGAAGTTCGCCTCCAGGGCGTCCACGAGTGGCTCGAAGCGGACGCGCCAGCGGGCGCCATCGGGGTCGTCCCACGCCTCCAGCTCGTGGGCGAGCGCCAGCGCCCAGCCCCAGCCGTACGGCCGCTCGCGGTTGCGGTTGCCCGGGTCCGCGATGAAGCGCGCCTCGCGGGCGAGCGCCGCGGCGTCGAAGCGGGCCTCCAGCGCCGCCCTCGCCTCGCCCCCCGCGAAGGCGTCGGGAACAAGCCGCAGCAGGCGGACGAGGACCCAGTGCATCTCGACCGAGGAGTGCCAGTCGTAGCTGCCCCAGAAGACCGGCGTGCGCTCGCGAGGGCGGGCCGGGGTGTCGTCGGGCGAGCGCCAGGTGTGCCAGGCGTCGCCGGGGAACTCGCGCCCGATCGTGGCCAGGGCGACGTCCGCATAGGCAGCGGCGAGGTGCCGCAGGTCGCCGAGCCCGAGTCGGTCCGGGGGGCGCGTCACGGCGCCGGTTGGTCCGCCGCTCCACCCTCGTCCGCGAACCGCCACGCGCTCTCGAGCCAGGCCGCGGCCCGATCGCGGGCGAACTCCTCCACGAGCGCAGCCAGCTCGGCTGAGGTCACCCGATGGCCTCCATGATCGACCGCAGGTCCGCCTCGTGGTCGGCGTAGTGGTCGAGCAGCTCCTCCTCGAAGAACGGCCCGAGGACCGGGTGCTTCACCCAGCGGGCCTCGGGCACGACGGTCAGGTAGCCGCGCAGCTCGCCGGGCAGGGCCGCCGCCCGCCGGCGGACGTCCTCCGCGGAGAAGGCTCGCCAGGCCGCCGACAGCTCGTCGTTGACGGCGTCGCCCCGGGCGTCCCAGGCGGCCTCCATCGCCGCGTGAGCCGGGCTCTGCTCGCCGACCGCGAGCTCCCGGGCCACGTCGAGGGCGTGGGCCTGGTAGGCCGCGAGGTGGCTCAGGAGCTCGCGCGCGGACCAGCCGTGCGCGGCCTCGACCGGGACGTCGAAGCGGTCGTCGGGGACGGCGAGGAGGACCTCGAACGGGCGCCAGGCGTCACGCTCGTCCTCGAGGAAGGAGAGGGCGTCGAAGTACATGCATCGAATGGTAGCCCGCGCCCGGTGGCGCCGGGGGTGCCGGCGGTGGCGGTCGACGGCGGCGACTCAGCGGAATGCCGCGATCGCCCCCTGGAGCTGGGCCTCGTCGACGTCGGCGGCGACCACCGCCTGGACGACCGCCCCATCGGCCGAGCCCCAGACCACGATCGCCTGCCGCGAGCTCCCGTTGACCACGTCGATCCGCCAGGCGGGCCTGCCATCGACCTCGAGCGTGGTCGCCCGCACCGCCTCCGTCCGCTTGGAGGCGTCGGCGGCGCGGCGGTTCTCCTCGGCCCACAGGGCCGCCGTCAGCCCATCGCCCTCGAAGACCCCCAGCTGGATGCCGCCCCGGTCGCCGACCTCCCAGATTCCGCCGCCGAAGCGCACCTCGGTCACGCCGGCGTCGAGCACGGAGCCGAGCGTCTCGCTCGAACAGAAGCGCCCGGAATCGCGGCTCCGCGCCTCGGCGCCTTCGATCGTCGTCGGGATGCGCGCCTCGAGGGCAGGGTAGGCGCCCTTCATCTGCTGCTGAGCGGCCCCGCCACACGGAGCGGCCGGGTCGAACGAGGTGGGAGCGGCCGACGAGCAGCCGGCGATGATCAGCAGCGAGGCGGCGAGCGCGGCCAGGATGCCGGCGGGCGCGGGCAGGGTGCCGGCGCGGGCCCCCGGGAGCCGGCGCCCGCGGGCGAGCATGGTGCGCATCGAGAGCGAGCCTACCCCGAACCGCCCGCGAGTGCCGCGGACCACCCGGGCTGTGACCTGACGCACCGGACGAGGGTCCCGGGGCGGTGCGCACGCGCCATCGACCATCGGACCCCGGAGAACCGGGACGAGCCTCCCATGGCTCGCCCGCCGGTCGCGGGGTACGGTTGCCACATCGACCGCCGACGCGACACCGGGACAACCTGGGGCGTCGACCACGGGCCTGGATCGGGAGACACACGGTCGTCGAGGACGTCGGAGACGGCGTCGAGAGGTGGGCCCCTCCGGTCCCGGTCACGAGTCGAGTAACCACGGTCATCCGGCCAGCAGGCCCGGACGCAGCGGCGGCGATGGACTCATCGGCCGGTGGCGCTCATGCCGTCGGACCAGGCTCGCGAGACCATGGCGGGGCGCCCCTGGACGGGCGCCCCGCGGCGCTGTCCGGGAGAGCTCGTCAGCCGGCCGTCTCCGGCGTCCGCGCCGCGGCGACGACCCGGGCGGCATCGAGGAGGTCGGGGTCCCGGGTGATCGCCCGGGCGAGCCAGTTCACGTACGACGGCTCGACGTCCTCGATCTCGCCCAGCGTCCGCCCGTGAAACTTCCCGAAGACGAGCGGCATCGCCCGCGCCAGCTCCAGCGTGGGGAGCTGGCGCCTGCGTGCCCGGCGGGCACGCAGGCGCTCCAGCGGGCCGGTCGGGTCCGAGGCGCGAGGCGGCTCCGGCGTAGCCGCCCGAGCCTGGGGGGGCCGACGGCCGCGCGGATGGTGGCGGAACCCGTCGCCGCGCGGCGTCGTGGTGGCGTTGCGCGGGTGGAGCAGGTCACTGGTGTCGAAGCGCGCCGTGACGGGGCGCGTCCGCGGGGGTGGAGGAGGACCCGATGGGCGCGCATCGCCGGCGCCGGCCGTGCCTCCCCGGGGCTTCTGCACCGGCTCCCCAGCCCCGCTCGACCATGCCGGCGCGCGGGCCGCCGTCGCCGTGTCGCGGCCCCGGAGATCCGCGTAGGCGGCGTTGATCTCGGCCATCCGTCGCGTCGCCACCCGCCGCTCGGTTGCATCCACGGCCAGGTCGGGGTGGTGCTCGCGCGCGAGCCGCCGCCAGGCGGCCTTGATCGCGGCGGCGCTCGCCCCTGGAGCGAGGCCGAGCACCGCATGGGGATCGCGCCGGACCATCCCCCCATCCTAGGCTTTACGCTGCGGGCATGCCCGGACCCATCACCGGGCGCGCCGCCCGGCCGAGGAGAGGACGATGCCCACCGGCGACCTGCAGCCCGCGCTCGGAACCTGGGAGGCCATCGATTCCGTGCGGGTGGTCCGCGCGTTCTCGCCGCGCCCCCTCGAGCCCTGGGTCGTGGAGCGGCTCCTCCACGCCGGCCGGCGGACCGGCAGCTCCAGGAACCAGCAGCGCTGGGCGTTCATCGTCTGCCGGGACATCGCCCACCTGGCGGAGCTCGCGACCCTTGGTCCATGGGCCGGCCACGTCGCCGGCGCCGCCGTCGCGATCGCGCTCCTGTCGCCCGACCCGAGGCTGACGGACGCTCCCCTCTCGGTCACCTGGGACCTCGGCCGGGCGGCCCAGAGCATGATCCTCGCGGCCTGGGAGCTCGGCGTCGGCAGCGTCCCGGCCACCGTCTACGAGCACGACCGGGCACGCGAGCTGCTCGGCTACCCCGCCGACTGGCACTGCGAGTTCATCCTCTCCTTCGGCTACCCAGCCGACCCGGCGGTCCTCACCGCGCCGAACCGGGCCGGCGGCCGCAAGCGGCTCGCCGAGCTCGTTCACGAGGAGCGCTGGTAGCCCGTCGAGGACCCGGCGCCCGGCCGGAAGGCCGGCGGCGTCCGCGCCCGCAGGCGGGCCAGGTTGGGGCTACTGCCAGCGGAAGAAGCGCGCCGAGACCAGGAAGGACCCCGCCAGCCAGGCGGCGAGGATCCCCACGCCCACCCCGAGCGGCACGAACGGTGTGCCTCCCACCATCACCTGGCGGAGCGCGTCGCCGAGATACGTCAGCGGCATGAAGGCGGCCACGCCCCGCAGGACCTGGGGCAGGCTCTCGAGGGCGAAGAAGATCCCCGACAGGAACATCAGGGGGAACTGGAGGATGCTCACCATCTGGCTCGCCGAGTCCTCGGTGGGCGCGAAGGACGCGACCACGTACCCGAGGGCGATGAAGGTGAGCGCGCCGAGCACGACGAGGCCGGCGAAGACCAGCGGGTTCCCGAGCAGGGTGATCCCGAACACGCCCTGCGCGACGGCCAGGATCACGACCGCCTGGACCAGCCCGATGAGGAGGCGCGTGATCACGTTGGCGGCGATGAACGTCCGCCGCTTGATGGGCGTCGCGGCGATGCGCTTGAGGATCAGGCTTTCGCGCTGCTCCACGATCGGGATCGCCGAGAAGAGTCCGAGCTGCATCAGGGCCATGGCGAGGATGCTCGGGACCAGGTAGGCGACCGCGGTGATCGTCTCGCGCTGGACGGCCTGGGTCTGCAGGGCGAGGATCGGCGGCCGGCCGCTCGCCTTCTGGTTGAAGCCACCGACGAGGCTCGAGACGATCCCGGTGATCGTCCCGGAGACCTGCTGGTTCGACGGGTCCGTGTAGAGCACGAGCGACAGGGCGGCGCCGCGGACCGAGCCCGCAGACGCGACCGCCGACCCGAAGCCCTCTGGGATCACGAGCACGGCACGGACGTCGCCCTGCTTCATCGCCGCGATCGCGTCCTCGGTGGTCGCGTAGCTCTTGAGCGTGAACACGTCGCCGAGCGACGGGCTCGCGAGCAGCGCCTTCGAGGATGGCGATCCGTCGCCATCCACCCACGCGACGCTGAACCGCGAGCTCCCGCCGGAGAAGATCGCCCCGAACAGGAGGATGAACACGAGCGGGAAGGCGAGCGTCCAGAACATCGCCGCGCGATCGCGGGTGAAGCTCTTCAGGTTCGCCGAGGTCAGGCGGAGGAGCGTCTGCATCACGTGGCCCTCAGTCGCGGATCGCGCGGCCCGTCAGGGCCAGGAAGACATCCTCGAGCGAGGGGCTCCGGATCCCGAGGCCCCGCGGCTCGACGCCGCGCGCGTCTGCCGCCCCCAGGAGCGCCCCGATCGTTCCCGCCACGTCGCGCGTGTAGAGGTGTGTCGTCTCGTCGCCTTCGTGCGCGACCCGGGTGACA
Organism: uncultured Chloroflexia bacterium; assembly: GCA_963762445.1. GTDB lineage: Bacteria > Chloroflexota > Limnocylindria > Limnocylindrales > CSP1-4 > CTSoil-043. The sequence continues at coordinate 394,844 of CAVXLA010000005.1, read as the reverse complement.
CCGGGAAACGCAGCCAGCGTCGCATCGTCGATCCCGCTGATGCGGTCGTACCGCACGGTCCGCTCCGTGAAGCGCCGGCTGACCAGCTCGCCCACCGTCCCCATCTCCAGGATCCTGCCGTGATCCATGATGGCGAGCCGGTCGCAGAGCTCCTCCGCCTCCTCCATGTAGTGCGTCGTGAGGAGGACGGTCCTGCCCTTCGCGCGGAGCCCGCGCACCAGGTCCCAGAGCGACCGGCGGGCGGCAGGGTCCATGCCGGTGGTGGGCTCGTCGAGGAAGACGAGCTCGGGGTCGTTGACGAGGGCAAGCGCGACCGACAGGCGCTGGCGCTGCCCGCCCGAGAGCTGCCTCGTCTGGGCGCCCCGACGCTCGCCGAGATCCAGGGCCTCGATCAGGCCGTCGGGCGGGACGGACGAGGCGTAGAAGCTCGCGAACAGCTGCAGCACCTCGCGGACCGTCAGGCGCGGATAGAGGGCGGCCGTCTGCAGCTGGACCCCGATCCGCTCCTTGAGGGCGCTGGCCTGGTGGCGGGCGTCGAGCCCCAGCACCGTGGCCTCGCCGGCATCCTGGGTCCGCAGGCCCTCGAGGATCTCGATGGTCGTCGACTTGCCGGCGCCGTTGGGTCCCAGGAGCCCGAAGACCTCGCCCTGCTGGACCTCGAAGCTGATGCCGGCCACGGCCTCGACGTCGCCGTAGCGCTTGCGCAGGTCGCGGACGCGGACGACCGGCTCGCGCGCGCTCGTGCTGCCCATCTGGCACCCTCCCTCGAGCTCAGAGGTGCTTGCGGAGATACGTCGTGAGCGAGGGGTCGAACCCGGCCGCCTCGAAGAGCCGGCGTGCGTCGCCCCGGTGATGGCCGGCGGTCACCTCGACGAAGGTGCAGCCGGCCTCCGCCGCGATGCGGTCGACCTCGGCGAGGAGCGCCCGGCCGACCCCTCGCGAGCGGATCGCCGGATCGACCACCATCGCGATCACCCGGGCGAGGTGGCCGTCCAGCTCGAAGCGCGGCACGAGGTGGATGGCGATGAACCCGAGTCGCTCGCCGTCGTGCTCGGCCACGCGGACGGGCGAGCCCATCGCCCCGAACCGCTCCAGGCGGCGGACGATGTCGCTGGCTCCCGCGGGATAGCCTTCGTCCGAGAGGAGGCCCGCGATCCAGTCGGCGTCGGCGGGCTCCGCGTCGCGGAACGTGGGTGCGGCGTCGGTCTCGATCATCGTTCGATGGTAGCCCACGTCTGGCCGGACGGCCGGGCGGCCGCTCACAGTTCCGGCGGCGTCCCGGCGGCTGCCCCGGCCTCTCCGCGGCGTCCATCGCCCGTGAGGGCGGGCGTCACGAGGAGCACGTGCGGTCCCCACGCGAACCGGGTCGTCGCCAGGAGCTGGGGACCGAACGGCCCACTCCCCGCCCGCGGCGGCTCGCCGATCCTCACCAGCCGGTCCCGGATCGCGACCATCGCCGCCGCCGTCGTTTCCAGGTAGAGCGCGGCCGGCCCCTCCCCGTGACGGGCGAGCGTGGCCGCCAGCCGCCCTTCCGTGGCCGGCTCGAGGAGGACGACCCGGGGGTCGGCTGAGGCGGCGGCGCGGGCGCCCAGCAGCTCGTCGTCCGGGAGCGCCTCCGCCGCGCTGGGGAACGCCGCCGCCTGTCGGTCGCGGTCCACCGTCGCCCAGCCGACGGCACGCAGCCCCACGGAGGCGGCGCCGTCCAGCCCCGTGGTCGCGCTCCCGCCCCCGGGAGCGCCCGGTCGGTCGCCGGTCGCGTGGAGCCGCAGGCGGTCCGGCCCGGCGGTCCCGACGATGGCCAGGACGAGCCCCGGGACAACCAGCCGGCCCCCGGACGCGGCCCCGAAGCCCACGGCAGCCAGCAGCCCGCGGATGCGGTCCGGCTCGCGCGCCTCCCAGGCAAGAGCCAGGTCGCTCACCGCGCCGGGCTCCCGGCTGAAACCGATCGGGGGGCCCGCGTCGTACTGACTGGCATCGAAGCCTGATTGGGAGAAGAACCGTGCGCCGTCACCTTGCCGTCTCGTTGGGGCTCGCCGCCGCCCTCGCCGTTGCCGTTGCCGCGTGCGGCGGCAGTGCCACGCCGTCGCCCGCGCGAGCCACAGCCGCCCCCGCCACCGCCGCGCCGGCCACCGGAGCGCCCCCGAGCGCGGCGCCAGCCGGCGGCGACGCTGTCACGATCGCCGGGTTCGCGTTCGGCCCCGCCTCCCTGACCGTGAAGGCCGGCGCCACCGTCACCTGGACCAACACCGACTCCGCCACCCACACCGTGGCGTGGGACGACGGGAGCGCGGGCAGCGCGTCGCTGACGGCCGGAGGGTCGCCCTACACGCGGACGTTCGCGACGTCCGGCACCTTCACCTACCACTGCAGCATCCACCCGTCGATGAAGGGGACGATCGTCGTCCAGCCCTGACGGCCGTCAGGCGGGCCTCTGCACGACCAGGAGGGTCGCGTCCGAGGGCAGCGGGATCGCCTGCGGCGCCGGGAGGCCGGCCGCCGCGAACAGGAGCGCGTGCTCCTCGACGGTGCGCAGGCGTCCACCGTGGAGGGCCTCGTCGAGGGCCACGCCGGTGATCAGCTGACCGTGCAGCGTTGCCAGGTCGTCGGGGCTCGAGGGCAGGCACCAGCCCAGCACGAGGAGCCGGCCGCCGGGGCGGAGCGCCCGCCAGGCCGCGGCGAGCGCCGCCGCCGGGTCCGGGAGCTCGTGAAGCGCGTGCTGGAAGTAGGCCAGGTCGAACGCGGCCTCGTGAGTGATCGCGGTCACCTCCCGGGCCTCGATGCGGATCCGGGTCTCGAGCCCGGCCTCCTGCACCAGGCGCATCGCCCGCGCAGTCGAGTCCGGCTCGGCTTCGACGCCGACGAGCCGGGTGGCGGGAAACCGGCGCGCCACCGCCACGAGCCAGCGGCCGCCGCCGCAGTGGAGGTCGACCACGTCGGCCCCGGTGGCGAGCTGGATCACGAGATCGGGCAGGGCGGCGAGGGCCTCCTCGAAGAAGACGGCAATGTCCTGGCGGGTCAGCTGTTCGATCGAGCGGTAGTAGCGCGGCGGCCGGACCTCGACCGTTCGGCCCGTCCGGAGAAGCCGGGCCATGTCGGCATAGTCCAGGCTGGCTGTGACCGTGTAGGCGAACTGGCCGCCCAGGTACTCGGGCCGGTCGGCGTCGAGGAGAATCGAGGCCGTCGTCTCGTCGAGGATGATCCGGTCGCCGTCCACGTCCACGAGGTCGCTGGCGAACGCGGCACGACACCAGGTCGCGATCGGGTCCGGGGCTGCCTCCGCGGCCGCGGCCAGCCCGGCTGGCGTGAGGCCCGCGGCGCCGGCAGCGCGAAGCGCGGTGAAGAGGCCGAGCTCGAGACCCAGCTCGATCACCCAGGAGCGGTAGAAGCCGCCCAGGCTCGTGACGAGGTCGTCGAAGCGGTCGTCCAGGCGCATCGTGGCGCGATTGTCGCACGCCGCACGCGCGCAACGCCCGGAATGCCCGCAGGCGGGGCAGCCGGAAGCCCGCACGCCGAACGGCCCGCGGTGCCATCCTGCGCAGATGTCGAACGGCCGCCCGCTCACCCCGCCATCCCCACTCCGCGTCGCGATCGCCCTGGGCACGCTCTACGTGGTCTGGGGCTCCACCTACTTCGGGATTCGCGTGCTCGTCGAGACGATCCCGCCGCTGACGGGCTCGGCGACCCGCTTCCTGATCGCCGGCTCGGTGCTGTTCGCGGCCACGATCCGGAGCGGGGACGCGGCCGGCGATCGCCCGGGCCGCCTCGAGTGGCGCGACGCCGCGATCATCGGCGGCCTCCTCCTCGCGGGTGGAAACGGCCTCCTCGCGATCGGCGAGCAGACGGTGCCGTCGGGCATCGCCGCCCTCATCGTCGCCAGCATGCCGTTCTGGGTCGCCGTGCTGGGCCGGGTCTTCTTCGGGGTCGTCCTCACCCGGATGATCCTCGCCGGGATCGTCATCGGCATGGCCGGCGTCGCCGTGCTCGTCTGGCCCACGGGAGGTCCCGGCGGCCTCGACCCCTTCGGCGTCGCGGTCGTGCTCCTCTCGCCATTCCTGTGGGCAACCGGCTCGCTGTTCAGCCGGACTGCCCACGTGCCGCACCGCCCGCTCGTCGGCACGGCGATGCAGATGCTGGCCGGCAGCGCGATCCTGTTCGTGCTGGCGCTGGTCACGGGCGACGTCTTCCGCGTTCGGCTCGCCGAGATCACGCCCGCGTCCGCCGCGGCGCTTGGCTACCTGGTCGTGGTCGGCTCGCTGGTGGGCTACACGGCGTACGTCTGGCTGCTCCGCGTGGCGCCGATCTCGCTCGTGGCGACCTACGCCTTCGTCAACCCGGTGATCGCCGTGATCCTGGGGAGCCTCTTCCTGGCCGAGCCCCTGGAGCCCCGGACGCTGGTCGCGGGGGCCATCATCGTCGGCGCCGTCGCCGTCATCGTGCGGGCCCGCGGCGGCGAATCGCGACGGGCAGCGCTCGAGGAAGTGGGCGAGCCCGGCTGACGGCTGGCCCCGCCCACGGCCACGCCCACGGACCCGGCCGGGAGCCGCCGCGAGGCCGCGGTTCGCGCGATACTCCCGCAAACGAGCCGCTCCCCGTCCCGCCCGACCAGTGGCGAGCGGCACCGGCACCCGCCCTCACTCCCCGGAGGAGCCTGACCCGATGGCGCACGAACCGCTTCACACGATGGGCCAGCAGCACGGCCGGCGCAGCTGGGCCGAGCCGTGGAAGATCAAGATGGTCGAGCCGCTGACCGTCACCACCCGCGCGCAGCGCCAGGCCGCCCTCTCCGAGGCCGGCTACAACACCTTCCTGCTCCACAGCGACGACGTCTACATCGACCTCCTCACGGACTCGGGCACGTCGGCCATGAGCGACCGCCAGTGGGCCGGGATGATGCTCGGCGACGAGGCGTACGCGGGGAGCCGCAACTTCTACCACCTCGAGGCCGCCGTCCAGCGCCACTACGGCTACGCCCACGTCGTCCCCACCCACCAGGGCCGCGGCGCAGAACACCTGATCAGCCAGACCCTGATCAAGGCCGGCGATCACATCCCCGGGAACATGTACTTCACGACGACGCGGCTGCACCAGGAGCTGGCCGGGGCGACCTTCCACGACGTGATCATCGACGAGGCCCACGATCCGCAGTCGCTCCACCCCTTCAAGGGCAACGTCGACCTCGCGAAGCTCGAGCGCCTCGTCGCGGAGGTGGGCGCGGCGAAGGTGCCCTACGTGTCGCTGGCGGGCACGGTGAACATGGCCGGCGGCCAGCCCGTGAGCATGGCCAGCGTCCGCGAGCTGCGCGCCTGGTGCGAGCCGCGCGGCATCAGGGTGATGCTCGACGCCACCCGGATGGTGGAGAACGCGCTCTTCATCCAGGAGCGAGAGGCCGGCTACGCCGGGAAGTCGATCGCCGAGATCCTGCTGGAGTTCTGCTCCTTCACCGACGGCGCCTGGATGAGCGCCAAGAAGGACAACCTCGTCAACATCGGCGGCTGGCTGGCCGTCAACGATCGGGACACGTTCGAGGAGCTGCGCAACCTCGTCGTCGTCTACGAGGGGCTGCACACCTATGGGGGAATGGCCGGCCGCGACATGGAGGCGCTCGCCATCGGGATCGAGGAGTCGGTCCAGGACCAGCACGTCCGGAGCCGCGTCGGCCAGGTCCGCTACCTCGGCGAGCTCCTGGAGGAGTGGGACATCCCCATCGTCCGCCCGGTCGGCGGGCACGCCATCTTCCTCGACGCGAGGCGGTTCTACGCCCACCTGGCGCAGGACCTCTTCCCCGCCCAGACGCTCGCCGCCGAGCTCTACCTGGACTCGGGGATCCGGTCGATGGAGCGGGGTATCGTCTCGGCCGGGCGCGACCCGCAGACCGGCGATCACAAGCGCCCGAACCTGGAGCTCACCCGGCTGACGATCCCTCGGCGGGTCTACACGCAGGCGCACATGGACGTCGTCGCGGAGTCGGTCAAGGCCTGCTTCGACGCCCGCGACGCGGCGAAGGGCCTCCGCATGGTGTACGAGCCGCGGTACCTGCGCTTCTTCCAGGCCCGCTTCGAGCCGATCGCGTAGGGACCGCCGGGCCGCGCCCGCGCCGGCGGGCGCGGCGTGCGCGCACCCGGGGACCGAGCTCGGGGCACCCGCGGCCGTCCCCCTGCCCTTCCCGGTCGTCATCGACCACCCGAACTCGCTCTACTTCCGCCCCGAGGGCCGCGAGCTCGTGCTCGTCGGGCTCGAGGACGAGAACGGCTACGGCGATTCACCGGATCGCGACACCTCCGACGCCGCCGCGGGCGTCCGTGACCGGGTGGTGGAGCGCGTCGTTCGCCGGGTCCCCGGCCTGGTCGATGGCACCTTCCGCTCCGCGCACAGCGGGCAGGACGGGATCACCCCCGACCAGCGACCGATCCTCGGGGCGGCCGGGCCCGACGGCTTCTTCCTCGATTGCGGGCACAGTGGAACCGGCTTCAAGACCGCGCCGGCAATCGGGCTCGGGATGGCCGAGCTCATCCTCGACGGCGCGGCGACCTCGGTCGACCTCGCGCCCTTCGAGCTGGAGCGCTTCGCGGCCGGCCGGCTCCTCGCGGGCGACCACGCCTACGAGCCGATCTGGCACTAGGCCGCCGGGGCGGCGCTGACCCCAGGGATCAGTCGTGCCTCCCGAGCGCGGGCCACCGCTCGAAGCCCTGCGCCGGGAGCGGCTCGCAGCGGAGCGGCCGGTCCTCGCGGTAACCCAGGGCGTAGTCGGCCTGGATCAGCGTGTGGAGCTGGCTCGTCCCCTCGTAGATGACGGCGGCCTTGCTGTTGCGCAGGTAGCGCTCGACGGGGAACTCGTTCGAGTAGCCGTTCGCACCGTGGACCTGGATCGCGTCGAGCGCCGCCTGGACGCTGTGCTCCGTCGCGTGCCACTTCGCGACCGACGTCTCGCGCGTCGTGCGGACCCCGTGGTTCTTCAGCCAGCCGGCCCGCCAGACGAGGAGCCGCCCGATCTCGGTCCCCTTCGCCATGGTGGCGATCATCTGCTTGACGAGCTGGTGCTCGCCGATCTCCTTCCCGAACGTCTCGCGCTCGTGGGCGTACTTCACCGACGCGTCGAGGCACGCCTGGGCCAGGCCGACGGCGCCGGCGCCGACCGTGTAACGCCCCTGGTCGATCGCGCTCATCGCGACGAGGAATCCTTCGCCCTCCTCGCCGATCCGGTTCTCCGCGGGCACCTCGAGGCCGTCCATCGTGAGCAGGCCCGTGTTCCCGGCCCGGATCCCGAGCTTGCCGTGAAGCGTCCCGGTGGTCAGCCCCTTCGTCCCTCGCTCCACCATGAACGCCGTGACGCCCTTGTGCCGCTTCGCGCGGTCGACCGAGGCGAAGACGAGGAAGTGATCGGCGAGGTCGGCCAGGCTGATCCAGGTCTTCGAGCCGTTGAGGACGTAGACGTCGCCCTCGCGGCGGGCCGTCGACCGGAGGGCCCCGGCGTCCGTGCCGGCGCCCGGCTCCGTGAGCCCGAACGTCGCCAGCTTCCTGCCCTGCGCCTGGGGCACGAGCCAGCGCCGCTTCTGCTCGTCGGTCGCCCACTGCAGGAGGGCCAGCGAGTTGAGGCCGACATGGACGCTCATCACGACCCGGAAGGCCGTGTCGGCCCGCTCCAGCTCCTCGCACAGGATGGCGAAGCTGATGTAGTCGAGCCCGGCGCCGCCCCACTCCTCGGGAATCGGGGCGCCAAGGTACCCGAGCTCCCCCATCCTGGCGAAGACCTCGGGGTGCGCCTCGCCGCGCTCGTCCCACTCGCGGATGTTGGGCAGGATCTCGGCCGCCACGAACTCGCGGACGGACTGGCGGACGAGGCGGTTCTCCTCGGACAGGCTGAGGTCGATCACGGGGACGGCGGGCTCCTGCTCGCGGCGCGTCCGTGGCCCTGGGGGGCGTGCCGGCCAGGCGATTGTAGTGGCCGGCCCCCTATACTCGGGCCAGGTCCGCCGCAGCCCGCCGCAGTCCGGCCCGGCCGGCGACGTGCCCGAGGATCCCCATGGACACGCAGACGCCCCCCGCCGCGGCCGCTCCGGCCGCCACCGGGTTGGACCTGGCCGCGCTGGCGGCCGACAACCTGACCCCCGTCCTGGGCCGCTACTTCGAGCGCTCGTGGTCGCACGGCGAAGGCCACCGCCTGTACGACACGGCCGGCCGGGCGTACCTCGACTTCGGCAACGGGATCGCCGTCAGCGTGCTGGGCCACCGCAACCCGCGGGTGACGGCGGCCATCCACGCCCAGGTGGACCGCCTCATCGCCCCCATGGCGGCGATGGGCTACGCCGAGTCGACCGTCCGCCTCGCCCGCGCGCTGGCGGCGACGCTGCCCGACCCTATCGACTCGATCTTCTTCATGAACTCCGGCAGCGAGGCCATCGAGGCCGCCCTCAAGCTGGCCCGCCGGGTGACCGGCCGCCCGGGCATCGTCGCCTTCCGCGGTGCCTTCCACGGCCGGACGCTGGGCGCCACGAGCATCACCAGCTCGAACCCGAACTACCGCCAGGGCTACGAGCCGCTCCTGCCGAGCGTCTACCTCAGCCCGTTCCCGTCGGTCTACCGCGACTTCGCGGGCGACGAGGAGCGGGCGGTCGAGGTGGCCTTCCGACACCTTCGCGAGCTCCTCCACTCGACGATCTCGCCCGACGAGGTCGCCGCGATCGTCATCGAGCCCGTCCAGGGCGAGGGCGGCTACATCCCTGCGCCCCCCGCGTTCCTCCAGCTCCTGCGCCACATCTGCGACAAGCACGGCATCCTCCTGGTCGCCGACGAGGTCCAGGCGGGCTTCGGGCGGACCGGGAAGATGTGGTCATTCGAGCACGCCGGCATCGTCCCCGACATCGTCTGCATGGCCAAGGCGATCGCCAACGGCCTGCCCCTTTCGGCGCTGGCCAGCTCGAAGGCGCTCCAGGTGCGCTGGGGCAAGAGCGCCCACGGGACGACCTACGGCGGGAACCCCGTTGCCTGCGCTGCCGGCCTGGCCGTCCTCGAGGAGATCCGCGAGCGCGACCTGGTGGCGAACGCGGCAGCCCGGGGAGCGGAGCTCTCGGCGGGCCTGCGCGCGATCGCGGCCCGCGACGCGCGGATCGGCGACGTCCGGGGGCCCGGCCTCATGATCGGCGTGGAGTTCGTGACGGACCGCGCGACGCGGGCGCCCGACGGGCCCACCTGCGAGGCCGTCATCCAGGGCTGCGCCGACGAAGGCCTGCTCGTGCTCTCCTGCGGCGTCCAGCACAACGTCATCCGCTGGATCCCGCCGCTCGACGTCACGAGCGACGAGATCGCCGAGGCGCTCGCGATCTTCGAGCGGGTCCTGGCCGCGACGCGCTGACTGCCGCGGGGCGAGACCTACGAGGCCCGGCGGGCGTTGCGCTTGAGGAACGTCATGACGTCCTCGAGGCGGAAGCGGCGGTCACCGCGCGAGCACACGCGGAAGAACGGCAGCTCCCCGCGGTCGCCCAGGCGCTTCACGGTGTTCACGTGGAGATGGAGCATCTCGGCCACCTCGCTCGCGGTGAGCAGCGGTCCGAGGTCGCTGACGGCCATGCGGCTGGTCCTCGCCTGACTGGGTCCCGGGGCGCCGGGGACGTTGGGATGGCCTGTGTGGTGCGCGTGGTTGACGTGGGGAGACTAGGGGTCCGGGGCTCGGTGGGCCAAGCCGTACATTCGGGTTGGGTCCGGAGTACCGGGGGTCGGTGCGGACGGGCACCGAGCCGCAGCGCGAGCTGCGCTGGACGGACCGGGTAGGATCGCGGGATCACCGCAGGAGGGTCCAGATGTCGTCCCCGCAGGTGCGGAGCTCCAGGCTGGCGCGAGCCGTGCCGGCGATCGCGCTGCTCGCCCTCGCGGCCGCCTGCGCCTGGTTCGCCCTGTCGACGGCGCCCGCCGCCGATCCGTCGGGCATCGCGGCCGGCCAGGCCGCCAGCCTCGCGCTGCCCGCGTGGATCACGTCCGGGCTCGCCCTGCTCGCGGCGGTGATCCTGCTGGTGGGCGGCTCGGACACGTCCACGGCCTACCGCGCCGGGGGGCTGCTGGGGATGTCCGCCGCCATCGGGGCCGCGGCCGGCGGCCTCCTGAACCTGGTCGGCTACGCCAACACAACCATCTGGTGGGCCCGCGACCCCGGGGCGATTCGCACCGCCGCCGGGGCGCTCCTCGTCGTCTCCCTCGTCGCCCTGGCGATCGTCGCGGCAGAGCAGCTCCGGCCCGGCTGGCGCCCCCGGCAGGATTCGAACCTGCGACCTCGGGATTAGAAGTCCCTCGCTCTATCCCCTGAGCTACGGGGGCGCACACGGAGTCTAGCGGGCGCGCGAACCGCGGCTGCGCGCGGGCCTCACCTGGTCCACGGAGGCGCCGATCGGCGCGGCCAGCGGTGCTATGCTCCGCGCCCGCGTGGCCCGGGAGCCACGACGTCGACCGAGGGAGGCGCGCCTGTGGCCGATCGGGCCGGGACGCTCGAGCGCCACGAGGCGCCCGTGGCCACGCTCGCCCCAGCCGCGAGCGAGTCCGCGAAGCGGCCGGCGATCCATGTCGCCGGCACGCCGCTCCACGCCGCTGCCGGCCGCGGTCATCGCCCCGTCGCCCGCCAGCTGCCGCTCCCGCTTGCTCCCCTCCCCGCCCTCGCGATGGAGCCCGACTGGAAGGACCGGGCGCGCCTGTGGGGCCACGCCTACCACCCGATGTGCTCGTACCTCGCGAGCTTCCCGGCAGCCCTCGCCCACGCCTTCGTCGCCCGCTACACGCGCCCCGGTGACGTGGTCCTCGACCCGTTCTCCGGGCGGGGAACGACGCCGCTCCAGGCCTGCGCGGAGGGCCGCATCGGCGTCGGCAACGACCTGAACCCGCTTGCCTACGTCCTGACGGCGGCCAAGCTCGAGCCTCCCGCCGGCCGGGAGCTCGAGGCCCGGCTCGCCCGCCTCCGGATCGACTGGTCGCGCGAGGCGCCTGACTGGCTTCGCCTCGCGGACCGCGTGGCCGCGGGCGCGCCCGGGCTCGCGGCCGACCCCGCGTCCGCGCTCGTGCCGGCGGCCGGCTCCGCCGGATGCCCCTCGGACGGCGTCGAGCCCGTCCCCGCCGAGGTCGCGCTCGCCTTCCACCCCGGAACGCTGGCCCAGGTCCTCTTCGCCCGGGCGCGCCTCCGCCTCGACGACCCGGCCGACCGCTTCCTTGCCGCCGCGCTGGTCGGGATCCTCCACGGCAAGCGGCCCGGCTACCTCTCTGAGCTCATGCCGAACACCTTCAGCATGGCCCCCCGGTACGTGCGCGACTTCGCGGCCCGGACGGGCTTCGCCGCTGGCGAGCGCGATCTCTTCGTCCTGCTCGCCGCCAAGCTTCGGCGCCTCGCCCGCGACGGGCACCCGCGAAGCCCCGGGATCGCCCTCCTGGGCGATGCCCGCGACGCGGGCGCCCGCGCCGGCGCCGCCCTGCGCGATCGGGCGCTCCCCGATCGGGCGCGGCTCGTGCTCACGTCCCCGCCCTACCTGCGGGTCCTCCGGTACGGCTACTACAACTGGCTCAGGGCCTGGTTCCTGGGCTTCTCGGCCGCGGGGATCGACGCGACCCTCGACGACACCCATCGCCGCGAGCCGTACCTCGTCTTCCTCCGGGAGGTGCTGGCCGGCCTGCGCCCGGCGCTTGCCGACGATGCCGTCGTCGCCCTGGTCCTCGGCGACGTCGAGGTGGAGCGGGGCCGGCCGGCCGCGGACGGGCTGGCGATCGGCCTCGCCGACGAAGCCTGGGAGGGCGCCGCCCGGCCCGAGGGCTACCTGCTGGCGGGGGTCGTCGGCGACGAGGTGACGGCCGCGCGCAAGGTGACGAAGCTCTGGGGCGACGAGGCGGGGCGCGCCATCCGGCTCGACCGGATCCTCGTCCTGGCGACGACGGAGCGGGGGCGGCGTCGGGCAGTCGCCGGCGCCTCGCTGCCCGTCGACTGGCGCTGGCCTCCCCGCCGCTGATCCGCGGCCGCGCCACGAGCGCTCCCGGATCGGGGGCCATGCCGACCGCTCCTCCGGGCGCGGCCAGCCCGCCCGGGGCCCCCGGCCTCCGCTACACTCCGGCCCATGAAGTCGATGTACCACCCGGACGATCTCGCGGCGATGGATCCCCTGGTCCTCATGAAGAACCTGGACCACGTGCGGATGACGAGCCGCCGGCTGAGCTACATCCTCCAGCAGCAGGTGCACCTCTACACGCCCGAGGCGAACCAGCTCCGCGAGCAGATCGACACCTACGTGGAGGCCGAGCGCCAGATCGAGGGCGAGATGGCGCGCCGCCGGGTCCGCGCCTAGCGCCGCGACGCGTCCAGGCGCCGCCGGGCCCCGCGCCCGGCCGACGCTCAGCGAGGGGCCGTCGGGACCGTTGTCGACGTCGCCGGCCGTCGTCGATCGCGACCTGCCGGGCCGGGCCCGCCGGCTGCCCGCTCCTCCTCGATCACCGCGGCGGCCATCGCGGCCAGGTGCGGCGTGCCGAACAGGCTGAACCCGATCCCGCGCTCCTCGAGCTCGGCACACCCGTAGCCGCGGAAGAGGCTCCGGCTCGCGACCGCCCACATCTCGTCGTAGAGCTCCGGCCAGCCGACCCGACGCCGGGCCCGGCAGAAACGGACGAACTCAACGGCTTCGGGATCCGCCGTGTCGAGCGCGTGGGCACGCGCCTCCATCGATACCCTCTCCTCCCGCGCACGGCGCGCCACGAACCACGGACGGACCTCGGGCCTGCGGTCCCCGCGAGTTCGGGCGGTCCGACCACAGTGCCGGGGCGCGATCTCGGTGCCCCGACCGTCGCCGCTGCTCTCCCTGGGTTGGCGACCCCGGAATCCTACGCGGCCGGGGAGGATCGCCGGAAGGGCCTTGTCCACGAACCTTCCCCCCGACTTATCCACAGCGCCGGGGGCTCGGTGGACGGCCCGCGGACGGCCCCGAGCATCCGTGGAAAGCCCGCGACTCCCCCCTCTTGACACGTCGTGGCGAGCCCGCGAATCGGGATCACGGACGCGCCGCGACTCCCAGGCCGGGCGCATCGGTCAGCCGCCAGCGACAGTCGTCCCCCAGCTCGAGGCCTTCGAAGGGGTCGTCGGCGAGGAGCAGGCAGCCGTCGAGGTCGACCCACTCCGCGAGCGACGCGACCGCGGCGGATGCGGCGATCCCCACGCGCGTCTCCTCCATGCAGCCGAGGAACGTCCGGAAGCCGAGCTCCCGGGCACGCCGGAGCATGCGCGCCGCCGGGCCGACACCGCCGCACTTGGCGAGCTTGACGTTGACCCCGTCGACGATCCCGGCGAGCGCGTCGAGGTCCTCCATGGCGACGGCGCTCTCGTCGGCGACGATCGGGAGGGGCGAGGCAGCCTGGAGGTCCAGGAGCCAGTCGTAGCGGCGGGGCGGAAACGGCTGCTCGATCAGCTCGACGCCGAGGCGGACGAGCTCGGGGATCAGCGGCGCCGCCGTCTCCGGCGTCCAGCCCGTGTTCGCGTCGACGCGGATGGGCCCCGCGTAGACGGAGCGGACCGCCTCGAGCGTCGCGAGGTCGGCCGCCCCGCCCACCTTGATCTTGAGCGCCGGGAAGCGCGCCGCCCGGCGGGCGCGCTCCGCGACGACCGCCGGCTCGTCGAGCCCCAGCGTGAAGTCGGTCGGGGGAATCGCGGCGGAGAGCCCGAGCAGCCGGTGGACGGGCATGCCGGTCGCCTTGCCGGCCAGGTCGTGGAGGGCGATGTCGAGGGCGCATTTCGCGGCGCCGTGGCCGCGAATCGCCCGCTCGAAGGCGCTCCCGACCGCCTCCAGCGATGCGGCGGCGGCGGCCGGGTCCGAGACGGCAAGGTCGGCCGGAGTGACGGCCTCGAGAAGCAGGTCCATGACCACCGGCATCGTGGCCGTGGTCTCGCCGTAGTAGGCGTCGGGGTAGCCCTCGCCCAGGCCGACGAGCCCCGGCAGGCGCTCGGACCGGAGCTCGACGATCACAGTCGTCATCGTCGCCCCCTCGCCGTGCGAGTCGCGGGCGATGCGGAAGGGGTCGCGATACGGGATCCGGAGAATCCGGGTCCGCAGGTCCCAGCCGGGCTTCATCGGTCGCCTCCAACCCAGGGCAGCGCGTCGACCGCCGCCCTGATCTCTTCCCAGAACGGCCCCGCGCCGAACCGCACGGGGTCCTCGGCCGGGAGCCCCGTCTCGGCACCGACAGCCGCGACGGCCCGCCGGGCGTCTGCGTCGTCGGGGAGGAGGGCGGTGTTGACGGCAACCGCCACGACCTTCGACGGCGCCACCGTCTCGGCGATCCGCTGGTGCAGGTCGATGAAGGGGCGCAGGGGCGCGATCGGGAACGAGCGCTCCGGCAGATGGTCCCAGTCGTGGGCCGGCAGGCCGACCTTGTGGACCAGCACCATCGCCTGCGGCGTCGCGCCGTGGATCAGCCCCAGGGTCACCGCGCTGTAGGCGGGATGGTCCAGGCTGCCCTGCCCTTCCACGATCACCCAGTCCCCGAGGCGCTCCCCTTCCTCCACGAGCCACTCCACGGTCCCGTTGAGGAAGTCGCTGACCACCCGGTCGACGGCCACGCCCCAGCCGTCGATCATCATGCCGGTCTGCCCGGTCGGGACGAAGGCGACCGCGTCGCCGGCAGCGCGCGCCGCGTTGCGCAGCTCCAGGGCGACCGACATCTTGCCGATGGCGCAATCGGTGCCGACGGTGAGGATCACGCGCTTCCCGGGGTCGTGACGGCGCCCGACCGCGGTCTCGAAACGCTCGGGAGGGCGGCGGTAGTCGACGACGTGGACGCCCGCGATCGCCGCCGCGGCGGACAGCTCCGGGTCGTCGCCGAGGAACACGTGGAGCCCCGAGTGCAGCTCCAGTCCGGCGTCGATGGCGGCGTGAAGGATCGGCCGCCAGGCGTCCGGGAGGCGGCCCCCGGTCGGCGCGATGCCGACGAGGAGCGTGTCGGGGCGGGGCCGCCCCGGGATCGCCACCGCCTCGGCGAGGCTGCCGACGATCGGGATGTCGGACCCGGGGATCCACTCTGCCGTGCTGCGACCGGCCAGGGTCGAATCGAGGACCGCGATCACCTCGTCGCGGCCGTAGCGGATCACGCCGAAGGCCGTCTTGCCCGAGTGGGGGCCGAAGTGGCCCTCGGTGAGGATGACCAGCCGGCGGAGCGCCTGGGGTCGCATCGGTCCTCCCGTCGCGCTGCGCGCCGCCCGCCGGGCCGGAAAGGGAACGCCCCCGGGGCGCGGACCGGGGGCGTTGGATCATTCGGCTGGTACCGCATACCGGATTCGAACCGGTGATCTCCGCCTTGAGAGGGCGGCGTCCTGGGCCTCTAGACGAATGCGGCACGCGGTCGGTGGCGGGGATCCTCGACCGGCGAGGAGAATACCAGAGGCCCGCGCGGACCGGCAAACGAGGGAACGGCGGGCCGAGACTAGAGGCGGTGCGCCTCCAGGAAGGCCCGCACCCGGTCGGCCACCTGGCGGTGGCCCTCCGCCGCGAGCACGAGGCCGTAGTGCGACGCGGCGCCGAACTGCTCGTGCTCGGCGCCCAGCCAGGCGGCGAGCCGCTCCGCCGTGAGGGCGGCGGGGGCGCCGTCGACGCCGGAGCCGACGACGAGCGTCGGGACGCCCTCCAGGAGATCCGGCTCCACCGGGACGCCGGCAAGCATGGAGGCCCGGGCCCGGCCCGACTCCCGCGGCTTCTGTCCGAGCAGGTGCTGGATCCGCAGGACCTCGTCGAGGGACAGGTCGCGGTTCTCGCGCTGGAGCTTCTCGGGCAGCGTCCCCCAGCCGAGCACCGCCCGCCCGTAGACGGGCGGGACGTCGCGGGGGACGTGGGGCCGGACGGGCGGCCGGATCGCGGCGGGCGCCTCGGCGTCGAGCAGGACGAGGCCGGCCACGCGCACGCGCTCGGCTGCCGCCTTGAGGACCAGGAGGCCGCCCATCCCGTGGCCCACGGCCACGGCGTTCGGGCCGATGCGCTCGAGGCCGGAGGTCACGTCGTCGAGGTACGTCTCGAACGACAGGCCCTGCGGGTCCGCGGTCCGGCTCCAGTAGTGGTTCCCGAGGTTGAGCGCGTGGCCCTCCCAGCCGCGCCCGGCGAAGTAGCGGAGCCAGCGCTCCCAGAGCCAGGATCCGGCCAGCTCGCCGTGGACGTAGAAGAGCGGGCGGCGGCGCGAGCGCCGCTCGGGCAGCCAGCTCTCGATGTAGATGCCGCGCTCCTCGATCTCGACCTCGTCCTTGCGGACGGGCCGGCTTCCGGAACCAGTGCCGCCGGGCGTCGAGGTGGGCCGCGGCCAATCGCGGTCGAGCGGATCGTCGTTCATCTCACCACTCGAGCGGGTTGAGGACGAAGCCGGTCGCCGGCTTCGGGTAGAAGTAGGTGCTCTTCTGGGGCATCACGTCACCTTCCCGGGCCACCGCGGCGATCTCGGCGACCGGCGTCGCCTCGAGCAGGAAGGCGGCGTCGGCCGCGTCCACTCGCGCGTCCACCCAGCCGATCGCCTCGGCGGCGTCCTTCGTGTAGCCGATCCGCTCGCCCGTCGTCGTCGCCGCCCGGTCGATCCCGCACAGCCGCTCCAGGGTGGCCGCGAGCAGGGTCACGTCCAGGCGGCGGACGGCCTCGCCTCCGGCCGGCAGGAGCGGAGCGAAGGCGTCGCGACGGGCAGTGAGGACGGCCCCGCCCGCCCGCGTCCAGAGCCCGATCCGCCCGCGCCCGCCCGGCGCCTGCGCCCCCGGGCCGAAGCTCGCGAGGA
The DNA here is from genome assembly GCA_963762445.1 of uncultured Chloroflexia bacterium. Lineage (GTDB taxonomy): Bacteria > Chloroflexota > Limnocylindria > Limnocylindrales > CSP1-4 > CTSoil-043. Next base: position 378,098 of record CAVXLA010000005.1, on the reverse strand, counting down.
GCGCGTCGCGGTCTGCCCGGTCGATGGCGAACAGGCCCGACGACGCCGCGGCATCGACGAGCCCGTCGGCAACGCTGACGGCGCGCACGACGCGGTGGGTCGGCAGCGCCAGCGGCGCGTCGGCGGCGGAGTCCATGAAGAGGGCCAGCACGTAGTCGAAGGGCGGGCTCTCCTCGCCCGCCGGGGTCCTCCGCCGCTCGTCGCGGTACCGCAGCGCCGTCTCGTAGCGGTGGTGGCCGTCGGCGATCGTCACCGGCTCGCGCCCGGCAGCCTCGCGCAGGCCGGCCACGAGGGATGCCGTGGGCCCGTCATCGGGGACCATCCAGAGGCGGTGCCGGACGCCGTCGTCGTCGGTCGCCTCCGCCGCGGCCGAGAGCTCGGTCGCCTCGGTGAGCAGGCCGCGCGCGGCGCCCCCGGTGTCGTCGTGGAGAACCATCACGGCCGAGAAGTTGGCGCCGGTCGCGCGCATGAGCCGGTAGCGGTCCTCCTTGGGGCCGGCCAGCGTCCGCTCGTGCGGGAGGACCCCTCCACCAGGCCCGAACGCCTCCAGGCGGAGGCGCCCGAAGAAGCCCCGCTGGACCCGGCGAACCGAGGTGCCCGGCACCGTGTACTCCTGCTCGTAGGCGTAGAGCGACGGCTGGCGGTCCTTCCGCAGCGTCCCGTCCGACCGCCACGAGACGTAGGTTCGTGCCGCCTGGCGGTACTTCTCGTCGGGGTCCCCTGCCCCGGCATCGACGGGCAGGTCGATCGCGACGACGTTGTGCGGGTCGCGGGCCGCGAGCTCCATCCGTCGTGCCGGAGAGACGACGTCGTAGGGGGGCGCGATCACGCGCGAGAGGTCGGGCAGCGTCTCGGGGTTGTAGCGCAGCGCACGAAACGCGCGAATCTCGGGCACGCGACCTCCACGGGGCGCCGGGAGGGTGGCCCGGCGGGCCGGCTCCGCGCGGTGCGCGGCAGGACGCCCAGAGTGTACCGCGCCGCAGCCCGGAATCCCTCCTGCGCGACCGTCGGCGGGCCGGCCGGGGCCCCACGGCGTGCGTGCCGCCGAGTGGCGGTCCCGCCGCCCGGGACCGAGGGGAGACGGCGACTGCCCGGCCATACAATGGCGACCGGCGGAGCGAGGGTCCCGCGTTCCGCGGCGCGGCCAGGGATCGGAGGTAGGCGAATGCCAGGCGAGCTCACCGGGCGCATCCTCCACGTCGACCTCACGACGGGCACGCTGGAGGTCGAGCACCCGCCCGAGTCCTTCTTCCGGACGTACCTCGGCGGCTCGGCGATGGGCCTCTACTACATCCTGCGGGGGATGGCGCCCGGGACGGACGGCCTCGACCCGGCCAACGTCCTGACCGTCATGGACAGCCTCCTGACCGGGGCCCCGATCGCCGGCCAGAGCCGGGTCACGATCAGCGCCCGCTCGCCCCTCACCGACGGCATCGGCGACAGCCAGGGGGGCGGCTTCTTCCCCGCCGAGCTGCGCTTCGCCGGCTTCACCGGGATCGTCATCCGGGGCCGGGCGCCGGAGCCCGTCTACCTCTGGCTCCACGACGGCGAGGCCGAGCTGCGGCCGGCCGGCCACCTGTGGGGCCGGCCGACCTCGGAGACGGAGGACCTCCTCAAGGCCGAGCTCGGCGACGCCAAGATCGAGGTGGCGGCCATCGGCCCGGCCGGCGAGAAGCTCGTCCGCCTCGCCGCGATCATCAACATGGCCAACCGGGCCAACGGCCGCACCGGCATGGGCGCGGTCATGGGCAGCAAGAACCTCAAGGCGATCGCCGTCCGCGGCACGCAGCGGAAGCTCACCCTGGCCGACGCGGCCGTCCTCAACCGGCTCGCCCGGTGGGGCTCGGCGGAGATCCCCAACAACCCCGACGTCATCAGCCTGCGCACCGACGGGACGGAGGGCGTCCTCGAGTACCAGCACGCGTCCGGCACCCTCCCGACGTTCAACTACGACGCCGGCCAGTTCGACGGCTACGAGGCGATCTCCGGCCAGACGATGACCGCGACGATCCTCAAGGAGCGGGACACCTGCTACGCGTGCTCCGTGCGCTGCAAGCGGGTCGTCGAGACGGAGTGGCGGGCCGGCCCGTGGAGCCTCGACACGGCGGTCCCGAGTACGAGACGGCCGCCGTCTTCGGGTCCTACTGCGGCGTCGACGACCTCTCGGCCATCTCTCTCGCCAACAAGATCTGCAACGACCACGGCCTCGACACGATCGGCACGGGCGCCACGGTCGCCTGGGCGATGGACTGCTTCGAGCACGGCCTGCTGACCGAGGCGGAGATCGGCTTCGCCGGCCCCGTTCGGCGACGCGGCGGCGATGGTCCGCCTGACCGAGCTGCTCGCGACGCGGGAGGGCATCGGGGACATCCTGGCGAACGGCTCGCGGCGTGCCGCCGACCTGCTCGGCCGGGGCCAGGACCTGCTCATCACCGTCAAGGGCGCCGAGGCGCCGGCCCACATGCCCCAGGCCAAGCGGTCGCTCGGGATCGTCTACGCGGTGAACCCGTTCGGGGCGGACCACCAGTCCTCCGAGCACGACCCGATGATCGAGGAGGGCGCCTCCGACCTCTACCTGGAGCGCCTGAGGCTCCTCGGGTTCGACGAGCACCCTCCCGGCCGACTCGTTCGGCCCGGAGAAGGTCCGCTTCGCCCTCAGGACCCAGCAGTTCTACTCGTTCCTCGACACCGCCTCGCTCTGCCAGTTCGTCTGGGGCCCGGCCTGGACCCTGTTCGGGCCGCAGGAGACGGTCGACTTCGTGCGGGCCGTGACCGGCTGGGACGACTTCGACGTCGACGAGCTCATGGAGATCGGCGAGCGGCGCCTGAACATGCTCCGCGCCTTCAACGCCCGCGAGGGCATCGGCCGCGACGCGAGGACCGGCTGCCGGCGAAGTTCTTCCGGCCGCTCGGCGGCACGGGCCCGACGGCGGGCGTGGCCCTCGACCACGGCGGAGATCGAGGGCGCCCTCGACGAGTACTACCGCCTCGCCGGCTGGGACGGCCGAACCGGCAACCCGACGCCCGACACGCTGGCGCGCCTCGGCCTGGAGTGGGCCGTGTAGCAGAGCCCGGGCCGGACATGCTCGCGGGCGCCGCAGCCCGCTCGGTGCTAGCCTCCGGGCATGCTCGCCCTCCGGGCCCGGCGCCGCGCCCCCGTCGCCGCCTTCCTCGCCGCGGCTCTCGTGGCGGGGGGCTGCTCGGCGTTCACGCCCCAGACGCCCGCGCCGACGCCGACCACCTTCGCCGGGATCGTCTCCGAGCTGGCGTTGGCCGGGGTCGGTGTGAGGAACGTGGTCGAGGGTGATGCTGGCTGCGCCGACCAGCGGCTGGCCCGCACCGCGATCTCGTTCGACGCCTCCGGCGCCGACCAGGCGGCGGCGACACGGGTCTACCTCTACTCCTTCAAGGATGCCAAGGCGTACGACGAGCTGCGGCCGGTCGTGGACCTCTGCGCCCGGAGCTACGTGGTCGATCCCGCCGCCTACGCCGCGGTCGACGCGGTCCCGTACGTGCTCGCGGGACCCGGTCCGTGGGGGCCCGCCTTCCACGACGCCCTCCGCACCGCCCTGGAGCGGGCCGCCGTCGGCGGTTGAGCCCAACCGATGCTAGCCTTCGGCTCGTGAGCGACCCCAGCGCTGCCCCCGCGTCCAGCCCGGGAGGCGGCACCGACCACGCCAGCGGCCACCCGGGCGGCCATTCGAACGGCCATCGCAACGGCCACGCCCCGGACGACGCCCTGGGTCGAGCCATCCTCCTGGAGCTGCGCGAGGGGGGCGCCATCGGTCCCGACGCGCTGGCGAGCCGCCTCGGCATGAGTCGCACGGGCACGGTCCAGCGTCTCCGCGAGCTGGAGGCCGCCGGCTTCGTCGCCCGCCAGGCGATCCGCCACGGCGTCGGCCGCCCGCGGCACCTCTACGACATCACGGCGGCGGCCCAGCGGAGCCTCCCCGCCAACTACGACGGCCTGGCCACCACGCTCCTGGAGTCGATCGTCGAGGTCGGCGGGGACACGCTCGTCGAGGAGGTCTTCCAGGCCCGCCGGCGGCTCCTGCGCGACCGTATCGCCGCTCGCTTCGTGGAGCGCCTCGGCCCGGGCGCCACCCTGGCCGACAAGGTCCGCGAGCTGGCTGTGGTCCAGGACGAGGCCGGCTACGTCTGTCGCGCCGAGACGGCCCCGGACAACGGCAATCCGATCGAGCTGCGCGAGCACAACTGCGCGATCCTCGGGGCCGCCGCCGGGCACCCGGCGGCCTGCCGGGCGGAGCTCCAGCTCTTCGAGGACGTCCTCGGCGCGCGAGTCGTCCGGACTTCACACATCGCGAGCGGCGACCGCTCCTGCGCCTACCGGATCGAGCCGCTCGAAGCCTGAGGCGCCCGGCCGCGCGCCGGTGCCGCCCCGCCGCGAGCCCGGGGACCCGCCGCCTCACGCCTCCTCGCGCTCGACCTCCTCGCGGGGCGCCGGCTCCAGGCGCGGCAGGGGGACGTCGCTGACGTTCCGAACGAAGGACGCCTGCAGCGCCGTCCGGGCAACCTCCAGCTGCTCGTCGACCGTCAGGATCCCGAGCCGTCCGAGCGTGGCCAGCTCGTCGCGGATGTACGTCTTGAGCATCTCCGGGCCGTCCGTGTTGATCGTGAAGCGGATCTCGTTGCGCCGCAGCGTGTCGAAGATCCAGCGGAACTCGTCCCAGCCCGAGACGACGCGCGTGTTGAGGTTCGAGGTCGGGCAGACCTCGAGGACGATCCCCCGCTCCCGGATCATCGCCAGCGTCCGCGGATCGTAGGCAGCCTTCACGCCGTGGCCGATCCGGTCCGGCTCCAGCTGCTCGATCACCTCGGCCACCTCGTCGACCGGCCCGGACTCGCCGGTGTGGACCGTCAGCCCCAGGTGGTGCCGCCGCGCCTCCTGGTAGAGGCGCCGGTAGTCCCGGACCCGGAACCCGTTCGACTCAGGGCCGGCGATGTCGACGCCGACCACCCCCCGGTCGCGCCAGGCGATGGCCTTCTCGGCGATGATCTCGTTGAGGTGGTAGGGGAAGGCCCGGTCCAGGCAGAGGATCAGGCCGGGCTTGACCGGGTACTCGAGGGTCGCCCGGTCCATCCCCCGCACCGCCGCCGCGATGATGTGGTCGAGGTCCTGCTCGCCGCCCCGGTTCCGCTTCATCGGGTTGAAGCGGAGCTCCATGGTCGTGACGTTGTTCTTGCGATACGCCCCTCCGACGACCTCGTAGACCGCCCGCTCCACGGCCAGCGGGCTCGACTGGATCAGCTCCGTCCAGTGGAAGAGCTCGAGGTATCCCTCGAACGACCGGCCGTGGGTCGGCGACACCGTGATGATGTCGCGGAACTCCCAGTAGTCCTTGGACGGCAGGCGGATCCCCTGCTGGTGGGCGATCCCCCACATGATCGCCGGCGTCACGGCGCCGCCCAGGTGGCAGTGGAGCTCGGCGAGCGGGACGGTGCGGGAGAGCTGGCGGACCATCGCTCGGGGCCCTCGCGTCAGGCCGCGGGTCCGGGCCCGATCCGCCCGTCCGGCCCGACCGTGGCCTGCCGGCGGAGGGCTCGCGCCGCTGCGCCCGGGACCTGGTCGCGAGCGTGGTAGCTGGAGCGCACGAGCGGCCCCAATTCGACGTGCCGGAAGCCCATCGCCAGGGCCTCGGCCCGGAGATCGGCGAACTCGTCGGGATGGTAGTAGCGGACGAGCGGGAGGTGGTCCACGGTCGGGCGGAGGTACTGGCCGACCGTGAGGATGTCGCAGTCGACGGCGCGCAGGTCGCGGAAGGCCTGGAGCAGCTCGTCGCGCTCCTCGCCCAGCCCCACCATGATCGAGCTCTTGGTGTGGACCTCGCGGCCCAGCCGGCGGGCGTGCGCCTTCGCCCGCTCCAGGACGCCCAGGCTGCGGTCGTAGCGGGCCCGCCGGCGGACCGGCTTCTGGAGGCGCTCCACCGTCTCCACGTTGTGGTTCAGGATGTCCGGGCCCGCCTCCATCACGACCGCGAGCGCCACGTCGTCGCCGTTGAAGTCAGGGATGAGCACCTCCACGCCCATCCCGGGATTGCGCTCGCGCAGCCGGCGGATCGTCTCGGCGAAGACCGACGCGCCGCCGTCGGGCAGGTCGTCGCGGGCGACGGACGTGACGACGACGTGCTCGAGGCCCATCGCCGCGACCGCGTCCGCGACGCGGCGCGGCTCGTCCGGGTCGAACCAGGTGGGCCGCCCGGTCTTGATCGCGCAGAAGCCGCAGGCCCGGGTGCAGACGTCGCCGAGGATCATCACGGTGGCCGTCCGCTGGTCCCAGCACTCGCCGAGGTTCGGGCAGCGGGCCTCCTCGCAGACGGTGTTGAGGTTCAGGCCCCGGAGGAGGTGGCGCAGGTCGCGGACGGCCTCGCCGGCGGGCATGACCGCCTTCAGCCAGTCGGGGTGGCGGCGCGCGCGCGGCGCGCCGGCCAGGTCGAACACCGGGAGGTCGAGGCCCATCGGTCCAGTCTACCGTGGCGCCGGGGAGAGCTCGCCGCGATCGATCAGTGGACGGCGGTATCCGGGCCCACGCCCTCCAGCCACGACTTCACGTCGCGCAGGAACGCTCCGGCCTGGGCGCCGTCGTTGGCCCGGTGGTCGATGCCGATGACCATGTTCATGATCGGGCGGATGGCGATCACGTCGCCCTGGGGCGTCTCGACGACGACGGCGCGCTTCGTGATCGCCTCCATCGTGAGGATCGCGACCTCGGGCACGTTGATGATCGGCATCGTCAGGTTGCTGCCGAACCAGCCGGTGTTGTCGACGGTGAAGGTGCCGCCGCCGAAGTCGTCGACCCGGAGCTTCTTCGCCCGGGCGCGGGCGGCGACGTCCGCGATCGCCCGGTTGATGCCGTTGATCGACATCTGGTCGACGTCGCGGATCACCGGCACGATCAGCCCGCCGTCCACGGCCACCGCCACGCCGACGTTGACCCGCCGCTTCGCCACGAGTCCCTGCTCGGTCCAGGTGGCGTTGAAGGTCGGGTGGCGCCTGAGCGCCTCGACGGCCGCCTTCACGACGAAGGGCACGAAGCTGAGCGAGATCCCCTCGCGGGCCTGGTAGTCGCGCTTCTGCGTCTCGCGGAGGCGGACGAGGTTCGCGACGTCGACCTCGACGTGGACGTAGGCGTGGGGGACCTGGAGGGCCCGCGTCATCTGGGCCGCGATCCCCTTCCGCATCAGGGTCGGCGGGACGAGGACCTCGTCCGCGCCCGGCGGGAAGACGACCGCGGCTCCGGCAGGGGCGGCGGGGGCGGGGGCGGGCGCGGTCGGCGCCGCGGCGGGGGTCGGCGCGGTCGGCGCGCCACCGGTGCGGATGGCCTCGACCGCCGCGATCACGTCCTCGCGGGTGATGCGGCCGCCGCCGCCCGTGCCGCGGATCTGCTCCGGACCGAGGCCGTGCTCGCGAAGGAGGCGCCGGACGGCGGGGGTCATGCGCGCCTCGGGATCGGCGACGGCGGGGAGCGCGGGGGCGCCGGGGGTCACGGTCGCACGAGCCGCGGGCGCGGGAGCCGCGGACGCGGGAGCCGCGGACGCGGCCATCGCAGGAGCGGAAGCCGTCGCCGCCGCGGGCGCCGCGGCCGGCCGCACGGCAGCTCCCGCCGGCTCGACGATGGCCGCGGCCGCCTCGCCGGCCTCGATCTCGGCGATCGGCGTCTCGTTGGGAACCGTGGCTCCCTCCTCGACGAGGATCGCGGTCAGCGTGCCGGCGAAGGGAGACGGCACCTCGGCGTTCACCTTGTCGGTGATCACCTCGACGAGCGGCTCGTACTTCTCGACGCGGTCGCCGGGCTTCTTGAGCCAGCGCCCGATCGTCCCCTCGGCGACGCTCTCGCCGAGCTGCGGCATCGTGACCTTCGCCACCCTGGTCCCTCCTCGGCGAAACCCCGTTCCGCCTGCCCTGGTCTGCACCCCGGGGTGCGTCGCCGGTCCTGCGGCGCCCGCCGGCTCCCGTAGTGTGGCCGATCGGCCGCGGACCGGCACGTGACGCCGTCGCTCGGGGCTCGGGGCTCAGTACGCGGCGAGCGTCCGGATCGCGGCCGCGATCTTGGCCGGCGAGAGCATGAAGGCCTCCTCGAGCGGGAGGGCGTTGGGCGAGGCCGGCGAATCCGGTCCGGCCAGGCGCGTCACCGGCCCGTCGAGGTAGTCGAACGCCTCCTCGGCCACGAGCGCCGCGACCTCGCCCCCGAAGCCGCCGAAGCGGTTGTCCTCGTGGACGACCAGGCACTTCCCGGTCCGGCGCACGGAGGCCAGGATGGTCTCCGCGTCGAGCGGCCGGATCGTCCGGAGGTCGATCACCTCGGCCTCGATCCCCTCCTCGGCGGCACGGGCGGCGGCCTCCAGCGCGTAGTGGACCATGAGTCCGTAGGCGACCACGGTGAGGCGGCTCCCAGTCCGCGGGATGGCCGCCCGGCCGAAGGGCACCGTGTACTCGCCGTCGGGGACCTCGCCGCGGACGCTGCGGTACATCTTCTTGTGCTCGAGGAAGATGACCGGGTCGGGGTCGCGGATCGCCGTCCGCAGCAGCCCCTTCGCGTCGTACGGCGTCGCCGGGATCACCACCTTGAGGCCCGGGACGTGGGCGAAGAACGCCTCCACCGACTGGCTGTGGTACAGCGCCCCGTGGACGCCCGCCCCGTACGGCGCCCGGATCGTGATGGGGCAGCCGAAGGTGCCGTTGCTCCGGTACCGGATCCGGGCCGCCTCGGAGATGATCTGGTTCATGGCCGGGAAGATGAAGTCGGCGAACTGGATCTCGGCCACGGGGAGGAGGCCGTTGGCAGCCGCCCCGATCGAGACGCCCACGATCATCGACTCCGTGAGGGGCGTGTCGAGCACCCGCTCGTCGCCGAACTCGGCCCACAGCCCGTCGGTCGCCAAGAAGACGCCGCCCTTCCGGCCCACGTCCTCGCCCAGGACGACGACTCGCCCATCGCGCCGCATCTCGTCGCGCAGGCCCTCGCGGATCGCCTCGATGAAGGTCCGGACGGGCATCAGGCGGGCTCTCGGGGCGGTGCGCCCGGGCCGGGCTCAGCGTAGACGTGCCGGAGGAGCGTCGCCGGGTCGGGGTCGGCCGCCGACTCCGCGAACGTGGTGGCGTCGTCGACCGCGGCGGCCACCTCGGCGCCGATCGCAGCCTCGCTCGCCTCGTCGAGCAGGCCGGCCGCGCGCAGCTCGGCGCGGAAGCAGGGCAGCGGGTCCTGGGCCCGCTGGGCGTCGAGCTCCTCGGCGGAGCGGTACCGGGTCTGCTGGTCGTCGGAGCTGTGCCCGGTGAGGCGGGTCACCTTCGCCTCGATGAACGTCGGGCCGTCGCCGGCGAGCGCCCGGGCGACCGCGTCGCGCGCGGCGAGGTAGCAGCCGATCACGTCGCTGCCGTCCACGACGACGCCGGGCATCGCGTATCCGGCGGCCCGAACGGCCAGGTCCCGGACCGCGGTCTGGAGCTCGGCCGGGACCGAGATCGCGTAGCCGTTGTTCTCGACGAGGAGGATCATCGGCAGGCGGTGGATGCCCGCGAAGTTGAGCGCTTCGTGGACGTCACCCTGGTTGGCGGAGCCCTCGCCCATCGCCACGAGGGCGACCTCCCGCTCGCCCCGCAGCTTCGCCGCCAGGGCGATCCCCGCCGCGTGGAGCGCCTGCGTCGCCACGGGCGACGAGGAGGTGAAGATCCGGTGACCGGCGTGCCCGTAGTGGCTGGGCATCTGGCGCCCGCCGGACGAGGGGTCGTCCGCCTTCCCGAACTGGTGGAGGAGCACCTCGCGAGGTGTCATCCCCATCGCCATCACGCCCGTGATCGAGCGGTAGTACGGCAGGAGCCAGTCGCGGCCCGGGGTCAGGGCGGCCGTGACCCCCGCCTCAGCCCCCTCGTGGCCCTGCCCGCTGATCACGAAGTGGACGCGGCCGGAGCGGTTGAGGATCCAGGCCCGCTCGTCCAGCGCCCGCGCCAGGGCCATGAGGCGGAAGAGCCCGACGAGGCGGTCGCGCGACAGCCCGGAACGGGCGACGGGATCCTGGGCGCTCGGGGATCCGGCGATGGTCACCGCGGGATCGTACAGGCCCGGCGCTCCGAGGCGGAAGCCCCGTCGCGGCAACTTGTCGGTCAGCGCGGGCCACCGGGTCGTCCGGCTCTGGCTGTCGCCCCCCGTGCGGCGCATGCTCACCGCCGAGCGGGAGGCTCCGACGCGCGGCCCACGCACCGGCCGCCGGGACCGCGCCGAGCCACTGGCGGCCTGCGGGAGAGGCGGGACATGCAGGACGTCGATCTGTTCCTTTCGCTGGCCGAGATCGCCGGCGTGTTCGTCGGGTTCGGGGCGCTCATCAGCGTCCGGAGCGGCGTCGCGAGCGATGCGCACGAGGTCACGTATATCCGCTCGGTGGTGTCGATCGCGATCTGGGTGGTGATCGCCGCCCTAGCGCCGGTCATCGTGAGCCGCTACGACCTGGCCGGTCACGGGCTCTGGCTGGCGTGCAGTCTCCTGGCTCTCGTCCTCCTCCTCGGCCAGTGGATCGTGAACGAGCGGACGACGGAGTCGCGGGAGCTCGGGGCGGCCTATTCGCGGGCGCAGACCGTGGAGGTGGCGGCCTCCTACTTGGGTCTCATGATCCCCACGATCGGCGCGCTCATCCTCGTCGTGCTCGGCCTGTTCCCGGACCAGGAGCCGGCGCTCTACCTCACGGCGGTCGGGCTCGGCCTGTTCTTGGACGCGCTCACCCTTCTCTTCCTGGTCTTCTCGCACGGACGCCCGCAGACGGCGTCCGACCCGGCGGCGCTGCCCGCGACAGGAGGCTCGAGCGCCTAGCCCGATACAGAGCGGGCCGGCCAGCCCAGGGACTGTCCCTCGTGGAGGTGCAGGTCGCCTGAACCCCGGGCAGCGGTGGATTCTCGAGGCAGGCTCGGACCACCGCTCTTCGTGAGATTGGTACGTCGAGAAAGATCCGATGCACCCTTGCCGGGCGGGGGCCGCGCCACGGATGGTGGCGCCGGTGACGGTCGGCGCCGGCGAGCTCCCCCCGACCGGATCCTTCGCGGCCCATGGGACCTGCGCGACCCCGGGGAGATCATCGACGCCGAAACGAGGCTGCCCGTGGTCGACTCCAGCGTGGTTCTCTGGGGTCAGGCCGTCGTCTACACCCTCTACGCACTCGCCGTCCTCGTGGTGATCGGCGCGTTCGCCTACAAGGTCACGCGGCCCGGCACGTCCACCCGGGTGCCCACCTGGTTCTTCGTCGGGTGGACCGGGGTCCTCGTCGTCACCGGCGTCTCGCTCCACGTCACGACGGCCAACACCATCCCATGGGTCGCCGTGGACCTCGACCGCGGGTCGTACACGGCGGACAAGGCCTTCGAGATCACGGTCGCCGACCACCGGTTCCAGCTCCCTTCCGAGAAGCTGGCAATCGACTGCGGGGACTGGGTCCTCTTCGACGTGACCACGGCGGACCTGACCTACGGGTTCGGCCTCTTCCGCCGGGACAACACGATGGTCTTCCAGATGCAGGTGGTCCCGGGTCACCGCAACGACGTCCTGTGGACGTTCGACAAGAACGGGGTCTACACGATCCGGTCCACCGAGTACTCCGGCCCGGCCGGCGCCCAGATGATCGTGAAGGACGCCGTCGAGGTGACCGGCTGCAGCACCGCCGGCCTGTGACCGCTGCCCCGGCCGCCCCTGCCGCCGAACGAGGACCCGTCCCATGACCTTCGCCCGAACGCTCCTGGACGGCAACCGGGGTGCGTTCCGCCCCGCGACGCTGACCCCGATGCAGAAGCTGACGCTCCGCTTCGTCGTCGTCGGCCTCGTCTACTACGCCTTCGCCGTGATCGAGGGCATGATCATGCGGCTCTACGCCGTGGAGCCGTTCCCCGGCCTGGTCCCGGCCGACCAGTACTTCGGCATCCTGACCGCGCATCCCCTGGTCGGGATCTTCGGCTCGACGTACATGCTCGTGTTCGGGGCGTTCCTGTTCCTCGTCCCGTTCCTGATGAAGAAGCCGATCTACAGCTACCGGATGGCGCTCGCCACGTTCTGGCTGGTTGCCATCGGCACGTTCACCTTCTGGCTCGACGGGTTCCTCACCCATTACGCCCCGCTCTACACGCTCTACTGGCCGCTTCCCGCCGACACGTCACAGTTCCATCCGCTCGGCGGCGCGATCTTCATCGCCGGCATCGCCATGGTGATGCTGGGCACGCTGCTCTTCGTGGCCAACGTCTTCGCCACGATCCTCTACACGCCGGCGGGGATGGAGCACCAGCCGAAGTGGGCGCTCTTCCGGTCCGCGATCGGGCTGACCGGATTCCGGAACCTGGTCCGGCGGGACCGGCCGGAGGATCTCGTTCCGCTGCCCGTCGCGGCCATCGCCCGCGGCGCGGTGGACGCACTGCTCAACGCAGTGGTGATCCTGTTCAGCGGGGTGCTGATCCTCGTCTTCCTCGTCGCTGCCCTCTTCAACGTCGACCTGCGGACGACGATCGTCGACGCCCTCCTCTACAAGAACTGGTTCTGGTGGGGCCTCGACCTGATCGCCGACGGCCTCGTCCTGATCTGGGTGGCCGGCGCCTGGTATCTGCTCGCCAACCTGATCACCGGCAAGCCGGTCTTCATGCAGAACGTGGCCCGCGCCGCGCTCCTCGTCGAGCTGGTCGTCAGCTGGACCGTCTGGTCCCACCACCTCCTGTCGGACCAGGCGCAGCCGGCGATGCTCAAGGTCGTCTCCGGGGAGCTGGTCACGGCCTTCGAGCTCATCACCCAGGGCCTGGCCTTCTTCATCACGCTGGCGACGCTCTGGAGCGCGCGGCCGCTGAAGATGACGAACGAGCTCAAGTTCCTCCTCGGCGGCCTGACCGGGTTCGGCCTCGGCGTCGCTGCCGGGATCCTCCAGGCCGACGTCGGGCTCAACCGGATCCTCCACAACACGCAGTGGGTGATCGGCCCGCACGTCCACGTGGCCGTCCTCGTCGGCCTCACCATGACCCTCTACTCGGCCGTCTACCTGCTCCTGCCGATCCTGACGAACGGGGCTCAGCTGTGGAGCCAGAAGCTGGCGACGTTCCACTTCTGGGCGCACCTGGTCGGCGGCATCGGGATGGGGGCGTTCATGGGGATGGCCGGGCTGCAGGGGATGCTGCGGCGGACCATCTACTACGAGGGCGAGTACCGCGTCTTCATGATCCTGGCCGCAGTCTGCGGCTCGCTGCTCCTCCTCGCCCTCCTCGCGTTCCTCCTGAACATCGTCATGACGGTGGGGCTGCGCGGCGCGATCGGGATCTTCCTGCCATCGCGAATGAGCCCCGGCGTCCTCCTCCCGCCACCGCCGAAGGAGGCAGGCGCGCCGGCCTGACCGGGACCTCCAGCGCCGTGCATGCGTCGCCCGCGGGCTCGCCCCGGGTGCCGCCCGCGTCAGAAGTTGATCGAGCGCCCGTCGACGGCCATGGCGGCCTCGCCGATGACCTCCGAGAGCGTCGGGTGCGGGTGCGTCGCCGCCGCGATCTCCCAGGCCGCCGCCTCCAGGGTGAAGCCGAGCGAGGCCTCGGCGACGAGGTCGGTGGCGTGCGGCCCGACGATGTGCACGCCGAGCGTCGCACCCGTCTCGGCGTGGGCGATCACCTTGGCGAAGCCCTCGTGCTCGCCGCCGATGATCGCCTTGGCGATCGCCTGGAACGGCACCTTGCCGACCTTCACCGGCAGGCCGCGCTTCTCGCACTCCTGCTCCGTCAGGCCGACCGAGGCGATCTCGGGCCGGCAGTAGGTCGCCCGCGGCTGGGCGTCGTAGTCCATGGCGTGGACGTCCGGGTCGCCCGCGATCGTGTGGACCGCCGTCAGCCCCTCGTGGGCCGCGGTGTGGGCGAGCCAGAGGCCGCCGACGATGTCGCCGATCGCCCAGACGTGCGGCTCGGCAGTCCGCATGTGGCCGTCGACCGGGATGATCCCCCGCTCCACCGTGATCCGGGTCGTCTCGAGGCCGATCCCCTCCACGTTGGCGGCCCTGCCGGTCGCCACGAGCATGCAGTCGGCGGTGATCTCCTTGGCCTCCCCGCCCTCCGGGCCCACGACGAGTCGAATGCCGTCTGCGCCGACACGCAGCGAGGCGGGATCGAAGCGGGCGTTCGTCATGACCTCGATGCCGCGGCGCTTGAAGCTGCGCTCGAGCTCCTTGCTCACGTCGCGATCCTCGAGGGGCACGATCGCCGGGAGGTACTCGAGGAGCGTCACCTTCACCCCGAAGTCGTGGAACATCGAGGCGAACTCGGAGCCGACCGCGCCCGCGCCCACGATGACGATGCTCGAGGGGAGGTCCGCCATCTTGAGCACGTCGTCGGACGTGAGCACGGCGACCCCGTCCGGCGTGATCCCCGGCAGGCTCTTCACGCGGCTGCCCGTGGCCAGCACGACGTCCGTCGCCTCCAGGACGCGCTCGCCGCCGGTCCCTGGCGTCCCGTCATCGCCGTGCAGGGCCACCCGCACCTTGCCGGCCCCGTCGAGACGCCCGCGCCCGGCGATCCACTCGACCCCGTTCTTGCCGACCAAGCTCCGCAGGCCGGTCCACATCCGGCGGACCACCTGGTCGCGGCGGGCGGCGACCGCCGCGTAGTCGAGGGCCACCTCGCCCGCCACCAGCACGCCGAGCTCGCGGCCCTTCGCCGTGACGCGGTGGTAGAAGTCGGCCGACTCGAGGAGCGCCTTCGTGGGGATGCAGCCGCGGTGGAGGCACGTCCCGCCGATCCGGTCCTCGTCGACGAGGGCCACCCTGAGGCCGAGCTGGGCCCCGCGGAACGCGGCCGCGTAGCCGCCGGTCCCGGCGCCGAGGACGACCAGGTCGAACGAGTTGGACGAGCCGACGGCCATGGGATGCTCTCTCCACCGGTGCGGGCGTTGCGCGCGGGCGGCGCAGCAGGTCGAGTCATGGTACCGCTCGCGCGTCGCGCGGCCCACGGCCGATCGCGCGAGAATGGCCCCAGCGTCCAGTCAGCCGCCAGGACCGGCGAGGGAAGCCGCACATGATCGCCGCCCGCAGCCGCGGGGCCCGTCGCGCGGGCCCCCTCGCCGCAACGCTCGCCCTGCTCGCGCTCGCCGTCCTGCCGGCCTCCCTCGCCGCGCCGGAGCCGGTCGCGGCGGCCGATCCCGTCAACCTCCGAGGCCAGCTGACCGACGATGCCGTCGCCCTCTCCGCGTCGGACGAGCAGGCGGTGAAGGCCGCCCTGCAAACGCTGCTCGACACGTCCGGGGTCCAGCTCTGGGTCTGGTTCACAGGGACGATCGGCTCGATGACCGCCCCGGACTTCGCGGCCGCGACGGCCGCGAAGAGCTCGCTCGGCGGGACCGACCTCCTGCTCGTGCTGGCGATGGACGACCACGCCTACGGCTACTGGGCGTCCAACGCGATCCCACTCTCCGATGCCGAGCTGGAGGGCCTCCTGTCGAACGAGATGGAGCCGAGCCTCCGGGCGGGCGACAACGCGGGCGCCATCGTGCAGCTGGCGCGCTCGCTCGGCGCGGCGCTCTCCGGCGCGGCGCCGACCGAGGCGCCGGGATCCACGGCGCCCGCGCCGACCACGGCACCGGGGTCCACCGAGCCGCCGGGCCAAAGCGGGGGCGGCGGGTCCGGCCTGGGCACCGTGATCATGGTCGCCGTCATCGTCGTCCTGGTTGCGCTCGCCGGCTGGTTCTTCCTCGTCCGGCGCCGCTATGGCGACGGCGCCGCGCAGGCGGCCGGCGGGGGTGCCCCGGCCGATCCGCTGGCGACCATGAGTGATCGCGACCTCAACGCCGAGGCGAACCGCCTCCTCCTCGCGACGGACGACGCCGTCCGCGACAGCGAGCAGGAGCTCGGGTTCGCCGAGGCCCAGTTCGGCGAGGCCGAGGCGACGCCCTTCCGCGCGGCGATCGCGGCGGCGAAGGACGACCTGCGAGCCGCCTTCGCGATCCGCCAGCAGCTCGACGACGAGACGCCCGAGGACCGCCCGACGCGGCGACGGATGCTCGGCGACCTGATCGGCCGGTGCCGCAAGGCCCAGGAGCGCCTGGACGCGGAGACGGCGCGCTTCGAGGAGCTCCGGGCCTTCGAACGGGAGGCGCCGGGCGTCCTCGAGGCGCTCCCGCCGGCGATCGACGCCGTCGAGGCCCGGCTCGGGGGCGTTGGCGCCACGATGGCGCACCTCGAGGAGTACGCCGAGGCCTCCTGGCAGGCGGTCGCCGGCAACCTCGACGAGGCGCGCGCCCGGGTGTCAGCCGCCCGCGCCGCGGTTGCCCAGGGCTCGGCGGCCGTCGCCGCCGGCGACGGGCCCAGGACGGCGGTCGCGGCCCGCGTCGGCCAGGAGGCCGTCGCCCGGGCCGGTGCGTTCCTCGACGCGATCGAGCACCTCTCGTCCGAGCTTGACGCGGCCCGTGATCGCGTGAACGGGGAGATCGCCGACGCCCAGGCCGACCTCGGCCGCGCCCGAGCGGCGGCCGCGGCCGCTCCCCCCGACGCGGCGGCGGCCGCCCGGCTGGGGGAAGCGGAGGGGCTCCTGGCCGCCGCCCGGACGGACATCGAACACCCGAAGCCGGACGTCGCGGCGGCCTACGGCAAGGCGCGGCAGGCGAACGAGATAGCCGACGGCGTGCTGGCCGGGATCCGGACGGCCGCCGAGCAGCGCGCCGCGCTCGCAGCCCGGCTCGAGACCTCGATCCGGGGCGCCCAGGCGACCGTGACCCGCGCCACGGACTACGTGGGCAACCACCGCGGCGGCGTCGGTGGCGAGGCTCGCACCCGCGTCGCGGAGGCCGCGCGTCACCTCGACGCGGCCGTCGCCGCGGGCGCCGCGGATCCCGCGGCGGGGATTCAAGAGGCCGAGACGGCGGCCCGCCTGGCGAACGAGGCCCTGTCCCTGGCCCAGCGCGACTACGACGGCTGGGACGACCCGTGGCGCGGCGGCCGGGGCGGCGGCGGGGGCGGCAGCGACGTCGCCGGGGCGATCATCGGCGGCCTGATCGGGGCGATGCTCAGCGGCGGCGGCCGCGGCGGCGGCTTCCCGGGCGTCGGTCGGGGCCTGGGCGGCGGCGGGGGCGGCATCGGCGGCGGCTGGGGCGGCCGGTCCGGAGGCGGAGGCTTCGGCGGCGGCGGCAGGTCGGGCGGTGGCCGGTGGTGAGCCCCGCGATAGGATGATCGCCGGCGGCGTGGCTCCGCGGCCCGCCTGCCGGCGCGGACGATCCACAAGGTGCGGCGCCGAGACCCGGCGCCGCGACAGAACGGAAGGGACACTCTGATGGCGCAGACCTCGATCCTCGGTCGCATGGGCCAGCTGGTCCGGGCGAACATCAACGCGATCCTCGACTCGGCCGAGGACCCGGAGAAGATGCTCAACCAGATGGTCCTCGACTACACGAACAACATCCGCGACGCGGAGGAGGCCGTCGCCCAGACCATCGGCAACCTGCGGCTCCTGGAGGACGACGCGAAGGAGGCCAAGGAAGCCGCCGGGGAATGGGGCTCCAAGGCCCTCGCCGCGTCCCGCAGGGCCGACGAGCTCCGGGCCGCCGGCACCACGGCGGACGCCGACCGGTTCGACGGCCTGGCCAAGATCGCCCTCAAGCGCCAGATCACGTTCGAGGAGCAGTCCAAGGTCTTCGACGAGCAGATCGCGACGCAGTCGGTCCTCGTCGACAAGCTCAAGGACGGCCTCAACGGGATGCGCGCCAAGCGCGAGGAGCTGGTCCAGAAGAAGGACGAGCTGATCGCCCGGTCGAAGATGGCCCGCGCCCAGGCCCAGGTGACCGAGACGATGAAGAGCGTCAACGTCATGGACCCGACCTCCGAGGTCTCGCGCTTCGAGGAGAAGGTCCGCCACGAGGAGGCGAAAGCGCGGGGGATGGCCGAGGTCGCCTCCAGCTCGCTCGACGCCCAGTTCGCCAGCCTCGACGACGCAGCGGACGACCTCGAGGTCGACGCGCGCCTCGCCGCGCTCAAGGGCGGGGCGTAGCTCCCGGACGCCACGACGGCGCCACGCGATATCTCGACGGTCCGGGCGGCGACGCCCGGGCCGTTCTCCGTCCGGTCCGATCGGGTCAGGCCGTGACCGCAGCCGTTTCCAGGGCGTCCAGCTGGGCTTGGAACGGAGCGGCGCCGAGGCGTCCGAGGATCGCCCGCGCTTCGCTGGCGGCCTGGCGTCCCTCGTCGGTCCCGGCGCCCAGCACCCGGACCGCCTCGAGCTGGGCGAGGCCGACCCAGAACGTGCAGCCGATGTCACGGTAGGCAGAGGCCGCTCCACGGAACGCCGCGACGACCTCCTCCCGCGGGGCGTCGATGCCCGTCTTCAAGGCGATGATGAACCCGCGAATCGCCGCGATGAGGCGACCCTGGCGGCCCAGCGTGTCGTATTCCGTCGCGATGGTCTCGAGCGTGGCGGCGTCGCCCAGGCGCGCCGCCGCGATCGCCGCGCGCTCGTACATGACAGGCGCGTTGAGGGGGTCCCGGCGGGCGGCGTCGAGGCCGAGCGAGAGCGCCCGGCGCGCGTCGCCGGCCGCAGTCGCGTGCCAGAGGTCGGCATCGGTCGTCCACGCGGCGAAGTCCGTTCGCCCCTCGCCGGCCCGTCGAAGCGCCTCACGCTGGGCGTCGCTGGGCTCACCGCGGACCGACGCGTAGACCGTCCGCTGGGCGAGGACGAGGATCCTGTCAAACTCCTCGAGGTCCGCCCCGAGGATGTCGTCGAGCGCCGCGACACCCCAATCCCACTCGCCGAGCCGGAGACCGACCTCGGCTGCGTTCCCGGCCAGGAAGACGGCCTGCGTGAGGAGGCCCACCCTCCGAGCCGCGACCAGCGCCTCCCGGCCTTCGGCGAACGCGGTTCGCGGATCGTCATCCTGGACGACGAGGGCGAGCATCGACGCCGCCCGCATCGCCTGCGCGGCGAGGCCGTGCCGTTCGGCCAGTCGGGCCGCCCCGTCAAGCAGCGCCACTGCCTCGTGGAACCGGGCCACCGTGCCCATGGACGTGCCCTTCGTGACCAGGAGGTCGACGATCACGGGCACGAGCCCGAGGCGCTCGGCCGCAGCCAGGGCCTGATCTGCCTCGGCGATCGCCGCCGCGTCCTCGTTGCGTCGCGAGTAGAGACCGGCGAGCGTGGCGCTGATCCGGACGCCGCCGGGCGAGGTCGCGACGTCGTCGTATTCGGACTTGCCCCTCGCCAGCAGCTCGGCCGCCTCATCCCAGCGACCGGTGCGCGAGAGCGCCCGGGCCATACCGGCGAGCGCGCCCGCGGCGGCGGCGCGATCGGGGAGCGCGTCGTAGGCCTCTCGGGCCGCCCGGAAATGCCCGACGGCCTCCTCGTGGCGGGCGGCGTCGTCCGCGATCGACCCGGCTCGCTCCCGCAGGGCGGCCGCCTCGCGCGCGTCCGTCGTGAGCACGGCGAGCTCGGCCAGGTAGGCCAGCGCCTGACCGGGAGCGCCCAGCGCCGATGCCCGCTCTGCCGCTGCCCGGAGGGAGACGCGGGCCTGGGCTGCCACGGCCTCGCCCTCGGGACCCTCCGGGAGAGCCCGGTAGGCGGCGAGGTAGTGCGTGGCGAGGGCGCCGGCCAGCTCCTCGTCGCCGATCGCCTCGAAATACCGGGCGGCCGCCAGGTGGCGCGCCCGGCGATCGCGCCGCGCCAGGCGCCCGTAGGCGACCTCGCGTATGAGCGACTGGACGAAGCCGTACTGGCCTCGCTCGGGCGAACGCGGGTCCGTGTCGAGCTCCAGGATCTCGCGGCGGGCGAGATCCCGCAGGCGCGGCTCGAGCTCGTCCTCGGTGATCCCCGCGACGGCCGCCAGGGCCGACACCGAGAAGGTCTGGCCCAGGACGGAGGCGTCACCCACCAGTCCCCGGGCGGCGGGGTCAAGGGCGTCGAGGCGGGCGGCGATGAGCGCCGCAAGCGTCGCCGGGACTTCGAGCGCACCGAGGTCGCCGGTCGGCACGTAGACGCCACCGCGTTCGATGAGGCGGCCGTCGGCGACAAGGGTGCGGATGGTCTCCACCGCGTAGAGCGGGATCCCGTCCGCCCGCTCGAGAATGGAGCGGACGGCTGCCTCCGGGAGCCCCGGGGCCATCCCAGCCAGGAGGGCACGCACGTCCTCCTCGTCGAGCGGCCCCAGGGCCAGCGCCGTCGCGTTGCGGGTCGCGCCCCACGTCGGGCGCCGATCCATCAGCTCCGGGCGCGCCAGGGTCACCACGAAGATCGGATAGCTGCGGCTCCATTCGAGGAGGTGCTCGATGAAGTCGAGGAGGCCGTCGTCGGCCCAGTGGAGGTCCTCGAAGACGAGGGCGACGGTCCCCTTCTCCGCGATCCGCTCGAAGAAGGTCCGCCAGCCGGCGAAGAGCCGCTCGCGGCCTCCCGGCGGCGGGTCGCCGAGGCCCAGGAGCGCGAGGAGACAGGGCTCCACGAAGTCCCGGTCGGCCGGATCGGCAATCCACTCGTCCAGGGACGCGGCGATCCGCGCCCGGCTGGTGCCCTCGTCGTCTCCCTCCACGAGCTGCGCGCGCCGCCGGACCATCTCGCCGAGCGCCCAGAACGTCAGCCCATCCCCGTAGGAGGGCGAGCGGCCCTGGTGCCAGTAGACCGTCTCGACGACGCCGTCGGTGTACTTGCTGAACTCCCAGGCGAGCCGGCTCTTGCCGATCCCCGGCTGGCCCGTGATCGCCACGAGACGCGCCTTCCGGTCCCGGCCCGTGGCATGGAAGAGCTGCCGCAGAAGGCGGTATTCCGTCTCACGGCCCACGAACGGCGGCTCGAGGATGTCCGACCGATCGCGCCCCCCGACGCCGGCGACGACCCGGACCGCCCGGTAGGCCGCCACCGGCGCCAGCTTGCCCTTGAGCGCCTGGGCGCCGGCTTCCTCGAAGACGATGGCGCCCGCCGCCGCCGCCCGCGTGGCTTCGCCCACGAGGACGGTCCCTTCGGCGGCGACGGACTGCAGCCGGGCAGCCGTGTTGACGAGGTCGCCGGCGACCATCCCCTGGTTCCGGGCGCCGAGACTGACGGCCGCCTCGCCGGTCAGGACGCCGGCGCGCGCCGCGAGGCTCACGCCGACGTCGCCGCCCAGGGCGCGCACGGCCCCGACGAGATCGAGCGCGGCCCGGACCGCGCGCTCGGCGTCGTCCTCCCGGGCGACCGGCGTTCCCCACACCGCCATGACGGCATCGCCGATGAACTTCTCGACGCTGCCGCCATAGCGCTCGACGACCTCGGTCGCGACGTCGAAGTAGCGCGAGAGGAGGTCGCGCACCGCTTCGGCATCGCGGCCCTCGGCGAGCGTCGTGAAGCCGACGAGGTCGGCGAAGAGGACCGAGACCAGCCGCCGCTCGGTGGCCGGCTCGGCCGGCGCGGCCGACGCCGTGGTCGCCACCGCCGCCGCGCCGGGAGCGACGCCGGCCCCGCACTCGCCGCAGAACTTGGCCCCGGCCTCCAGCGGGGCGCTGCACGACGGGCAGGCGGCCGCGAGCGGCGCGCCGCATTCGATGCAGAACTTGCGCCCCTCCCGGTTCGCGGTCCCGCAGACGGCGCAGATCATCGGCCGGCCGTCTCCATCGGTGTTCGAGCCGGCTCGCGCACCGCCGTGGGCGTCGGGGCCGCACCGCCCGCCTCCAGCCCGTCCAGGATGCTGAGCAGCCTCCTCGATGCGAGGCGCTCGAGGAGCGGTCGAAGTTCCTCGGCGGCTTCGTGACCCTCGCTCGTCTCGGCACCCAGGAGGCAGACCATGTCGAGCAGGGTGAACGCGAGCCCGCCGTCGCAGGAGAGGTCCCGCCAGGCGCCGGTCGCCTCGCGGTAGGCCGCCACGGAGTCGGCGCGGCGTCCCTCCAGGACGGCCAGCCCGGCCTCGATCGCGCGCAGGCTCGTCCGGTTGGCCCGGCCGCGGTAGCCGAGCGCTCGCAGGCGCTCGACCTGAGCCTGCGCCAGCGCCGCATCGCCCAGCCAGAGGGCCGCCCGCGCCGCGCGCTCCCGGAGGTAGTACTCGTTCAGCGGATCGCCGACGGCGGTCGCCACCGCGACGTCGTGAGCGGTCGCGTGGTCGCCTGCCAGCCACGCCAGGAAGCCGGCGGTGGCGTCGTAGTAGAAGCCCATGGAGCTGTCCGCCCGGCCGACTCCAGCCGCGCGGAGCTCCTCGAGGGCGGCGAGGTCCGCGCAGGGCTCGTCCCCGGCGAGGGCAGCATGCAGCGCGCGCAAGGCGTGGGTGATGACCAGCTCGCGCGCCTCGGGGTCGACCGCGAGCGGCTCGTGGAGCCATTGCCGCGCCTCGGGCCAGGAGCCGGCCGTCAGGGCCGCCTCCGCCGCCGTCCCGTTGAGCAGCACGGTCCAGGCCGAGCGCCCGAGCTTGCGGGCCACGTCAGCCGCCTCGCGGCTCTCGACAACCGCACCGCGCGGGTCGTCGTCGATGAGCGTATTGACGAGCAGGGCACGCGCGCGGAGCTCGGCGTCGAAGTCCCCGCCCTGGTGTGCCAGCCGGGCTGCGCCAGCGAGGAGCACGCCGGATTCGATGTTGCGGCCGGCCGTCACCAGCATCGTGCCTTTCGTCGCCAGCGCGTCGCCGAGGATATCGATCAGGCCGTGGGCTTCGGCGATCTCGAGCGCCCGGTCGGCCCATTCGAGCGCCAGCTCCTGGCCCCCTCGCCGTGACTGGATCGCGGCGGCGCGCGCCGCGACCACGGCGGCGACCGCGGGCTCTGACCGAAGGTCGTCGAACCGCGCCAGGATCGGGGCCAGCGTCTCCGCCGCCTCCGTCGCCGAGGAGATCGACGTCTGGGCAAAGGCCCGGTTCGCCCGGGCGCGAGCCGCCGCTGGCAGGAGGGCCGCCGCCTCGTAGCGCTGCTCCGCGTCGGCCAGCAGCTCGACGGCGTCGGCATGCCGCCCGGCCGGCTCCGCGATCTGGCCCGCCCGCTCGAGCAGCGCGCCGGCCTGACTGTCCTCGCGGGCGACCTCGGCGGCCTGCCGGAGGTAGCCGATGGCCTGGAGCGGCGAGCCCAGGCTGGCGGCGCGCTCGGCCGCGGCCTGGAGCGCGAGCCGGGCCTGGATGGCAATCGCGTCGGCCTCCGGACCCGGCGTCGCCGCCCGGTAGGCAGCCATGCAGTGGGTCGCGAGGGCCCCGGCCAGCTCGTCGTCGCCCAGCCCCTCGAAGTAGCGCGCGGCGGCGAGATGCCGCGTCCGGCGGTCGCGCATGGCGAGGGTCTCGTAGGCGACCTCGCGGAGGAGCGCCTGGACGAATCCGTACTGGCCTCGCTCCGGGGAGCGCGGGTCGGTGTCCAGCTCGAGCACCTCGAGGCGCACGAGGTCGCGGAGCCTGGGCTCGAGCTCGGCCCGGTCGAGAGCCGACACGGCGCCGAGGGCCTCCACCGTGAATGTCTGGCCGAGGACCGCGGCGTCCTGGACCACCGCCCGGGCGTCGGCGGCGAGGCTGTCGAGACGGGCGGCGACGAGGGCCCGGAGCGAGCCCGGGACCTCGACCGAGCCCAGGTCGCCGACCGGGACGTAGACGCCCTCGCGCTCCTCGAGGCGCCCGTCGGCGACCAGCATCCGGACGGTCTCGACGGCGTAGAGGGGGATCCCGTCGGCCCGCTCGAGGATCGACCGGACGGCGGGCTCGGGCAGGCCGGGCACCAGGCCCGCCAGCAGCGCCCGCATCTCCTCGCCGGCAAGGGGCGACAGGGCGAGCGAGGTCGAGGAGCGGGCCCCTCCCCAGGTCGGGCGGCGATCCAGCAGCTCCGGTCGGGCCAGGGTGAGGATGAAGATCGGGAAGTTGCGGCTCCACTCGAGGATGTGCTCGATGAAGTCGAGGAGGCCGTCGTCGGCCCACTGGAGGTCCTCGAAGACGAGCGCCACCGTGCCACCCTCGGCGATCCGCTCGAAGAATGTCCGCCAGCCGGCGAAGAGGCGCTCGCGGCCGCCCGGCGGCGCCTCCGCGAGGCCGAGGAGGGCGAGCAGGGCCGGCTCCACGAAGGCGCGCTCATCGGCGTCCGGGACGTGCTGGGCGAGGGTCGCCGCCACGCCGGCGCGCACCGCCGCCTCGTCCTCTCCCTCGGCGAGCCCGGCCCGCTTGCGGACCATCTCGCCGAGCGCCCAGAAGCTGATCCCTTCGCCGTACGACGGGCAGCGACCCTGGTGCCACCAGACCGTCTCCACCACGCCATCGGTGTACTTGCTGAACTCCCAGGCGAGTCGGCTCTTGCCGATCCCTGCCTGCCCGGAGAGCGAGACGAGGCGCGCCTTGCGGTCGCGGCCGGTCGCGTGGAACAGCTCGCGCAGGAGCCGGAACTCGGTCTCGCGGCCGACGAACGGCGGCTCGAGCGCCTCGGAGCGGCCGATCCCGCCGACCTTGCCGACCACGCGCAGGGCTCGGAACGCGGGCATCGGGGCGCTCTTGCCCTTGAGCACGGCATCGCCGGCGGGCTCGTAGGCGATCGCCTCGGCGGTCGCCCGTCGCGTCTCCTCGCCGACGAGGACCGTCTCGGGAACGGCCGCCGCCTGGAGGCGGGCCGCGGTGTTCACGAGGTCGCCCGCGACGAGCCCCTGGTTCGTGGCCCCGACGGTGACCGCGGCCTCGCCGGTGAGGACGCCGGCCCGGAGGCGCATGTCGGCCCCGACGTCACCGCCGAGGGCCCGGACCGAGCCGACGAGGTCGAGGCCTGCCCGCACCGCGCGTTCGGCGTCGTCCTCGTGGGCGACGGGCGCGCCCCAGACGGCCATCACGGCGTCGCCGATGAACTTCTCGATGGTCCCGCCGTAGCGGCCGACGACCTCGCGGGCGGTGTCGAAGTAGCGCGAGAGGATCTCGCGGACTGCCTCCGGGTCGCGGCCCTCGGCAAGGCGGGTGAAGTCGACGAGATCGGCGAAGAGGACCGAGACCACCCGTCGCTCGGTCGTGGCCGCGTCGGGCCCGGTCCCGCGGGTCGGCGCGACCGCCGCGGGGGCGGCCGCCCCGAGGCGCGTGCCGCACTCCGCGCAGAACTTGGCGGCAGTGTCGAGGGCCGCACCGCAGGCCGGGCAGGCGGTGCTGAGCGGTGTCCCGCACTCAGAGCAGAACCGCGCCCCGGGCCGGTTCGCCGATCCGCACGTTGCGCAGTTCACCGTGCCCTCATGTCCTCCCCACCACCCGCCACAGCACTCGGAGCGTAGCGGATTCCCGGCGGGCTCACTACCGCCCGCGCGACCGACGCAACGCGCCGACGAGCAGGAGCCCCGTGGTCCCCGCGACAAGGCCGACGATCACGAGGGGAGAGCCACGGAACAGGCTCCCGACGGCGGGCACGGCGGCGCTCACGAGCTCGAGGCCCAGCACGGCCGCGAGCACGGCGGCCGCGATCAGCAGGACCTCGCGCCAACCCGGCGCGTGCCGGTCCCGCGGCGCCTCAGGCACGATCGGCCCCGGGCGGGATGCCGATGGGGGCCACGAGGACGCGGCCGGCGACCGCAGCGCCCCGCCGGGTCAGGAGGCCGGTCTTCGGGCGGTGGAACGTCACGGTGACGTCGGCCCGGACCACCGGGTCCGACAGCTCGCCGGAGGTGAGGTCGACGGCCGTCGGGCAGTCCACGGCCAGGATCGGCACGCCCGCGGCGCGGGCCCGATTGGCGAGGTCCACGGCCGAGCGGACGGGCTCGCGGAGGAGCCCCCGGACGCCGGTGCCGAGGAGCGCGTCGATCACGATCGCGGCCCGCTCCACCCCGTGGCCGAGGAGGGCCACGTCGCGGGCCACCGGGGCGTGGATCCGTTCGACCCCGCGCAGACGCCCGAGGCGATCCCAGTTCCGGGACGCGTCGGGCGTGCTCGGCCGCGAGCCGGTCGACACGAGGGCGACCGCAACCCGGGCGCCGCCGGCCGCCAGCCGGCGGGCGGCGACGAACCCGTCGCCGCCGTTGTTCCCCGAGCCGCACAGGACGAGGATCGGCCCCGCGTCCCAGCGCCCGCCGGCCATGGCCAGCGCGCGGGCGGCCGCCGCGACGGCGCTGCCCGCTTGCTCCATCAGCCGGATCCCGGGCACGCCGAGGCGCTGCGCCCGGACGTCGGCGCCCGTCATCTCCGCGGCCGTCATCGGGGCCCGGGCCATCGCCTCCGCCCAGCGCACCGCGAGGCCGTCGAGGTCGAAGTCGAAGAGCGCCGGGTCGTCGGCCGGCAGCGGGACGGGGCCATCGGTGCTGGGCAGGGGGAAGTCGGTGATCGGCATGGGCGGGCCCGAAGCGTAGCGCGTCCCGGGTCAGGCCGGCTCGGAGGCGGCAGCAAGGCGCGCGTGGCCCCTCGCATCGATCTCCACGATGCCCTCCCGGGCGAGGGCCGCCAGCGCCTGCGCGACGGCCTCAGCCGAATGGCTCCCTAGGGGCCCGCCGATGGGGACCGCGTCCCCGGGGGCGGCGTCCCGGAGCCGGTCGACGAGGCGGCCGCGGAGCCAGCGCGTCGTCCGCTCGAAGCTCGGCGCGGCCGGACGTGCGACTGCCCGGGAAGAAGCCGTCGGAGGCGGCGACATCCCGGGCGCCGGCCTGGCCGCCGCGGGCATGGCGGCCATCGCCCGCGCCGCTCGGCACCACGCCCGCGCCGGACAGGTCGGGCACGACGGCCGCGCCGGGCGGCAGATCGTAGCCCCGATGTCCATGACGGCGTGGGTCCAGGTCGCGGGCTCGGCGGGATCGACGAGCGCGTCGGCGGCCGCCTGCAACGCCGCGGGCGACAGGCCGGCGGGATCGCCGGCCACGATGCGGCCGACCACGCGACGGACGTTGACGTCGACGGCACCCACCGGAGCTCCGAACGCGATGGCCGCCACCGCCCGGGCCGTGTAGGGGCCCACGCCCGGCAGCGCCATGAGCGCCTCGACGTCGCCCGGGACGGCACCGCCCGCCGCCGAGATCGCCACGGCCGCCCGGTGGAGGCCCAGCGCCCGGCGGTTGTAGCCGAGGCCGCGCCAGGCGCGGATGACATCCGCGGCGCTCGCGGCTGCCATCGCCGCCGGCGTCGGGAACGCGGCCATGAACGCCGGCCAGCGCTCCTCCACCCGGCCGACCTGCGTCTGCTGGGCCATCACCTCGGAGACGAGCACGCCCCACGGGTCCTGCCGGCCGTCGACCCGGAAGTCAAGCTCCCGGCCGTGCTCGGCTAACCAGGCCAGGACGACCCGGCGCAGCGCCCGCCGGTGAGCCGGCGGCGGCAGGGCGGGCCCTCGGGCGGCGGGCGCCACTACTGCCCGGGGATCACCAGGACGGTCCCGATCGCCATCGTGCGCGGATCGACATCGGGATTGGCGGCCCGCAGGTCTGCCAGGCTAATCCCGTACTCCAGGGCGATCGCCCACATCGTGTCGCCCTTCTTGACCGTGTAGCGCTCGCCCGAGACCGGCGTGGCGGCGGGCTCCTCCGTGACGACGGGCGCCTCGGTCACGGCCGGCTCCTCCGTCGGCACGTAGATGTCCGTCGGGGCCGGGGTGGGGGCTTCGGTCGGGGCGGGGGTCGGGGTCGCGCCGCCACCGCAGGCGGCGACGAGACCGAGGATGACCACCAGGATCGCGAACCGCCGGTGCATCTCGATTCCTCCAGTTCGGCCACCAGGGTTGGCGCCCGGACCGGCCCGCCGCCGGCTCCGGCGCTCGTGTGCAGCCTACGACGAACTGGCGACGGCCGGCGTGACCGTCCGGTGGACGTGCGGCTCAGCCGTCGGCCTCGAGGAGGCGCTCCAGGGTCTGGCCGGCCGGCCCCAGGACGACGTGGTCGAAGGCTCCCGCGTTCTCCGGCGGGTCGAGGTTGGCAAGCCAGGTCTGAGCCCCGTGGAGACGCGCGACCTGCGCGTAGCCCGCGGCGGGGTAGACGGTCCCCGACGTCCCGACGGCGAGAAAGACGAACGGGCCGCTCGCCGCCTCGCGCATGAAGCCGTCGATCCGCTTCGTGACGACCGGGTCCAGCATCTCCCCGAACCAGGTGATGTCGGGACGAAGCAGGGCTCCGCAGGCGCAGCGCGGGAGGGGCGGCTCCACCGGGAAGGCGTCGTCGGCGAAGGGCGGGCGCAGGCATCGGCTGCAGCGCGTCCGCCACAGGCTGCCGTGCACCTCCACGACGCGCTCGGTCCCCGCCCGGGCGTGCAGACCGTCGACGTTCTGGGTCGCCAGCAGGAAGCGGTCGCCGAGCCGCGCCTCGAGCGTCGCGAGCGCCCGGTGGGCGGCGTTCGGCTCGGCAGCAGCGGCGTCCCGGCGGCGCAGGGAGTAGAAGCGCCAGACCAGCTCCGGGTCGGCGGCGAACCCCTCCGGCGACGCCACCTGCTCGACGGGATGGCCATCCCACAGGCCGCCGCCGCCACGGAACGTTGCCAGGCCGCTCTCCGCCGAGATGCCGGCGCCCGTCAGCACCAGGACACGGGTGCGCTCGTCGATCGGGATCCGCACGCCGGCGCGCCCGCTCACTTCACGGTGCCTGATGCCCGCGCTGCCGTCGAGACGGGGTCGGTGCGCCGGCCGGCTGAACCCATCATGGCCTGCATTGTGCCGGACGGTCCGCCGCGGCGGCGGGGCCATGCGTACAATCGAGTCTTCCCGGCCGCTGGGGCGCCGCCGGCGCGCATGGAGGAAGCCGCCCGTGGCAAACCAGTTCGTGGTCCAGTTCCCGAACGTGCCGGGCTCGCTGGCCGACCTCTCGGAGCGCCTCGCCGCGGCCGGCGTCGACCTGCGGGCGATCGGGGGCGGCGGCATCGGCGCCAGCGGGCACGTGATCTTCAAGACCGCCGACGACGACACCACCCGGGCGATCCTCGAGCAGGGCGGCTACGAGTTCATCGAGGGCGAATCGCTCCTCGTCGAGGTCGACGACCGGCCGGGCGGGATGGCCCGCGTGGCCCGTTGCCTGGCCGACGCAGGCGTCAACATCTACGGCCACCTGTTCATCGGGCGCTGGGGCGACCAGGCCCAGTTCAGCTTCGTCGTGAGCGACATCGAGGCGGCCCGGAAGGCCCTCGAGGGTCTGAGCTCGATCCACGCGGGCTGACAGGATTGCGTAGCTCGATGCACCCCTGGCACGAGATCGGGGCCGGCGTCTTCGTCCGTCGGTACCCGTTCCTGGACCAGACGATCGGCGCGGTCCTGGGGCGCGCGCGGGTGCTCGTGATCGACACGCGGGCGACCACCCTCCAGGCGCGCGAGCTGATCGAGGACCTCCGCCAGCTGACCCGCCTGCCCTGGGTCGTCGTCAACACCCACGTCCACTTCGACCACGCGTTCGGCAACGCGGCCTTCCGTCCGTGCGAGATCTGGGCCCACGCGGGCTGCGCGGCCGCCCTGCGCCTCCATGGGCCCGCCCAGCGCGAGAACGTCGTCCGCTGGGTCCCGGACCTGGCCCAGGAGATGGAGATGACGCCGCTCGACCCGCCGGACCGGACGTTCGAGGACGGCGTGGATCTCGACCTGGGCGGCCGCCTCGTGGAGCTCCGCCACCTGGGGCGCGGCCACACGGACCACGACGTCGTGGTCCGCTCGCCGGACACGGGCATCCTCTTCGCCGGCGACCTCGTGGAGCACGGGGCGCCGCCCGGGTTCGAGGACTCGTTCCCGCTGGACTGGCCGGCGACGCTGGGCATGCTCCTGGACCTCGCCGACGGCGTGGTGGTGCCCGGCCACGGCGAGCCCGTCTCGCGCGACTTTGCCGAGAACCAGCTGACCGAGGTCGCCTTCCTGGCCGAGACCGCCCGCCGCGCCTGGCCGGAGCTGCGGGACTCCGGGCACAACCCGCGCGGCCACGCCCCGCACCATCTCGTCGACGAAGCCGCCCGCCACCTCGGCTGGCCGACGGAGCCGGTCCACGCGGCGCTCGGCCGCGGCCTCGCCCAGGCGGCCGGGAGCCTCTAGACCGGGCGGACTACCGGGCGGACTCGGGCGCCCGGGCGCGCTCGGGCGCGCCGGCCGCGCTCAGGCCGCGCCAGCCGCGCTCATGCCTCCGGGCGGGAGGCAAGCTCCTGCAGCGTCGCGAGGAGCCGATCCACCTCGTCGAGCGTCGTGTAGTGGACCATACCGAGCCGGACGACGCCCCCTGCGGGGGCCAGCCCCAGATCCTCGACCAGCGTCGTCGCGTAGAAGTCGCCGTCCCAGGCGTAGATCCCGGCCGCGGCGAGGGCCGTCGCCAGGCCGCGCGGCGTCCAGCCCGCCATCGTCACCGCGAAGGTCGGCGTCCGCTCGGCGACGCGGGCCGGGTCCGCGAGGCCGTGGACCACGAGGCCGGGGATCGCGGCGAACCCGGCCAGCGCCCGGGCCGAGAGCTCCCGTTCGTACCCCTCGATGGCCCGCATCGCCGCCGCCAGCAGAACCCGCCGCGTCGCGCCGAGACCGGCGTTCCCGAACCGCCGGCCCACGTCCTCCAGATACCCGACCGCGGCGAGCGTGCCGGCGATCCCCTCGTGGTTCTGCGTCCCGGTCTCCCAGCGGTCCGCTGCCGGCCGGACCTTGTAGGCGGGCAGGGTGTCGAGAAGCTCCGGCCGCCCCCACAGGATCCCGACGTGGGGGCCGAAGAACTTGTAGGCCGAGCAGGCCAGGAAGTCGGTCCCGAGGGCCGCGACGTCGAGCAGCCCGTGGGGGGCGTAATGGACCGCGTCGACGAACGTCCAGGCGCCCGCCGCGTGGGCCCGCCGCACGATCTCGGCGACCGGGTTGACCGTGCCCACCGCGTTCGAGGCGTAGCCGACGGCGACGAGCCGGGTGCGCGCGGAGAGGGCAGCGTCGAGGGCGTCCAGGTCGAGGGTGCAGGTGGCCAGGTCGAAGGGGATCTCGCGGACCGTCGCCCCCGCGTCCGCCGCCGCCGCCAGCCACGGCGCCCGGTTCGCCTCGTGATCGAGACGCGAGATCACGACCTCGTCGCCCGGACGAAGCGTGCGGGCGAAGGATCGAGAGAGGGCGAAGGTGAGCGAGGTCATGTTCTGGCCGAACTTGACCTCATCCGGCACGGCCGCCCCCAGGAGGTCGGCCACGGCCGCGTGGGCCTCCTCGAGGATCGCGTCGCTGCGAACGCTGGTGGCGAAGGCGCCGTGGGAGTTGGCGTTCGCCTCGCGGTAGTAGGCCGTCACGGCGTCGATGACCCGCTGGGGCACCTGCGTCCCGCCGGGCCCGTCGAGGAAGACGACCGGGCGCCCACCCTGTTGGGCCGAGAGCGCGGGGAGCTGGGGTCGCAGGAGGGTGGGGTCGAAGGTGGGCATCGGGCTCCTCGAGATCGCCGGGCGGTTCGGCCATTGTGACCCGGCCGGCGGTGACGCGCGCGGCGATGCGCCGGCTGCAGAGCGCGCCGGCACGCTGGCCGCTCCCGACCGGACCATGGTCCCCCGGACCCACGGGCCATTGCGATCCGGCAGCCGCCGCCGCGACGATGCTGCGGTGCCACAGCTCGCCCTGCACATCTCGCGCCCACCCTTCGGCCGCCCCACGACGTGACCCCGATGGCAGTCGCCCGCCTCCCTGCCTGCCTGCAATGCGGCACCCTCGCCCGCCGGCCTGGTGTCGCGGTCTGCGGTCGCTGCGGTCTCGCCTTCGGAGCCCCGCCCCGCGCCGACGCCGTGCTCCCGAGCTGCCCGGTCTGCTACCGGGAGGTCGCGGCGGACGGACTCATCGCCTCACCGCTGGCGCCGTCGCGCCGTGTCTCGCTCCCCGTCCACGTCGAGGGGCACGACCAGGCCCCGGTCGGCGACGACGACTGGCTTGAATCGCTTCGCGAGGGCGACCGCGTCAGGATCGGTCGCTGGTACGCCCCCTTCCACGTCGTCCGCCGCTACCTCGTGACCGGCGCGGTCGACGCCGGGCGCTCGCGCGCCGCGCGCCACGACGTGAT
This sequence comes from uncultured Chloroflexia bacterium, assembly GCA_963762445.1. Classification (GTDB taxonomy): domain Bacteria; phylum Chloroflexota; class Limnocylindria; order Limnocylindrales; family CSP1-4; genus CTSoil-043. Next base: position 346,301 of record CAVXLA010000005.1, on the reverse strand, counting down.
CGTCACGGCGATGACGCAGCTCGCGCGATGGGGCCCGGGAGCGGAGGTGTTCGGCGAGACGCAGGAGTGGGCGGAGGCCCGCTCCGCCGTCACGGGCTTCATGGAGCGCTACCACCGGGGCCGGCCGTAGAGCGGACGCAACGGACGGTCACCAGGTCCGGGCGACCGGTCGTCAGGACGGGCTCTTCGGGGAGAAGTAGTCGGGCCCGGGCGCCTCGTACAGGCTGTCGTCGATCGCCCAGGAGACGTCGACGGTCACGCCGACGACGCCGGGCGTCATTGCTGCCACGCGCTCCATCATGTCGACCGTGGCGCGGCGCTCCACCTGCCCGCGGATCGCGACCACCCCGTCCGCGACCTCCACGGTGAGCTTCTCCAGGTCCACCCACAGCGCCCGCAGGAGGTCGGGGCGAATCGCATCGGCCAGCTCCTCGTCGGAGCGGACGAAGGTGCGGATGAGGTCGGCCCGGGTCACGATTCCCACCAGCCGGTCGTCGTCCGTGACGGGAAGCCGGTTGACCCGGCGCTCGATCATCAGGGCCGCGGCGGCGTGGACCGGTTTCGCGGCATCGATCGTGATCGCGGGGCTGGTCATCGCGTCGCCGGCGGTTCGCGCCTCGGCCTTGGCCAGGAGCAGGCGCGTCTCCCTGGACTCGCCGAAGACCCGCGCGAGGGGTCGCCGGCGGATCGCGTCGGGATCCTGCTCCTTCACGAGGAGGTCTCCTTCCGAGACGACTCCCAGGACGCGCCCGGCGTCGTCGACGACGGGCACGCCGCTGATTCGGTGCTCGACGAGGATGCGGGCGACTTCCTTGATCGGGGTCTCCCGTGGCGGCCAGGTTGCGATATCCTGCGGGCGCCATCGACGGGTTCGCGGTGACCCTGGGAACCGCGGTCGGGCCGTTCGTCGCGCGGGCCGTGCCTCGATGAGCGACGAGCCGGGAGTCGCCGCCACGTGAGCGCCCAGACACCAACCACGCCGGAGCGCGGCGACTTCATCCGCGAGATCGTGGCCGCCGACCTGCGGGCCGGCAGGGTCGAGACGATCGTCACCCGCTTTCCGCCGGAGCCGAACGGCTACCTGCACATCGGCCACGCCAAGTCGATCTGCCTCAACTTCGGCATCGCCCGCGAGTTCGGCGGCCGCTGCCACCTGCGCTTCGACGACACGAACCCCACCAAGGAGGAGCAGGAGTACATCGACGCCATCGAGGCGGACGTGCGCTGGCTCGGCTTCGACTGGGGCGAGCACCTCTACCACGCGTCCGACTACTTCGAGCAGCTCTACGAGTGGGCCGTCCACCTCATCCGGGTCGGCAAGGCCTACGTCGACGACCTCAGCGCGGACGAGATCCGCGAGCACCGAGGCACGCTGACCGAGCCCGGCCGGGACAGCCCCTGGCGCGATCGCCCGCTCCAGGAGAGCCTCGACCTCTTCGAGCGCATGCGGAGCGGCGAGTTCCCCAACGGCGCGCGCGTGCTGCGCGCGCGGATCGACATGGCCTCGCCGAACATCAACCTGCGCGACCCGGTCCTGTACCGGATCGTGCACGCCGCCCACCCGCGCACCGGCGACGCCTGGTGCATCTACCCGACCTACGACTTCGCCCACGGCCAGTCCGACGCCATCGAGGGCGTCACGCACTCCATCTGCACCCTCGAGTTCGAGGATCACCGGCCCCTCTACGACTGGCTCATCGACAACCTGCCCGTCCCCTCGCGCCCGCGCCAGTACGAGTTCGCGCGGCTCAACCTCACCTACACCGTCCTCTCCAAGCGCGTCCTCCTGCGCCTGGTCAACGAGGGCCACGTCCGGGGCTGGGACGATCCGCGGATGCCCACCATCTCGGGCCTCCGCCGCCGCGGCTTCCCGGCCGAGGGGATCCGCGAGTTCGCCACGATGATCGGGGTGGCGAAGGCCGACAGCGTCGTCGAGGTGGGCATGCTCGAGCATGCCGTCCGCGACGTGCTCAACCGGACGGCACCCCGCCGCTTCGCGGTCCTGCGGCCCCTCAAGGTCGTCATCGAGGACTACCCCGACGGGCAGGTCGAGGAGATGGCGGTGGCCAACAACCCGGAGGACCCGTCGGCCGGGAGCCGCACGGTGCCCTTCAGTCGCGAGCTCTGGATCGAGCGCGACGACTTCATGGAGGATCCCCCGGCCAAGTTCTTCCGCCTCGCCCCGGGACGCGAGGTCCGCCTACGAGGAGCGTATTTCGTGACCTGTCGCGAGGTCGTGAAGGACGCGGCCGGCGAGATCGTCGAGCTGCGCTGCACGCACGACCCCGCCACGCGCGGCGGCGACGCGCCCGACGGCCGTCGGCCGAAGGCGACCCTCCACTGGGTCTCCGCCGCCCACGCGGTGCCGGCCGAGGTGCGCCTGTACGAGCACCTCTTCAGCCGCCCGGACCCCGGCGCGGACGGCGACCTCTTCGCGGACCTGAACCCAGGGTCCGAGGAGTTGCTCCTCGGGTGCTACGTGGAGCCGAGCCTCGCCGGGACGCGCGTCGGCGAGACCGTGCAGTTCGAGCGGCTCGGCTATTTCTCCCCCGACCCCGACTCGACACCCGGCCACCTCGTCTTCAACCGCACCCTCACGCTCAAGGACACCTGGGCCAAGCTCCAGGCGCGCGACCGCCAGGGCGCCTGACCGGCGCCTCTCCCGATCGGCGGGTTTGGCGCGGGCGGCCGACGCACGGTAGACTCTGGTCGGCCCGCACGGGCATTCGCTGGCGAGTGGCCTAACGGTAAGGCACCTGACTCTGGATCAGGGGATTGAAGGTTCGAATCCTTCCTCGCCAGCCAACTCCCCCTCATCGCAGACCCGGCTTCGGCGCGCCCGCGGCAGGCGGTGGCGCGTCGCGGGCGGGCCTCGCCGCTCGCACTCCCGTCCGACCCGGCCGAGGTCCGCGCCTCTACCAGTCGCTCCGGAACTCAGGATTTGACAACTGTCAAATCGTGGCCCAGGCTGCGCCGGTCATGGACGACGACCTGCTCGCGACCCTCAAGGCCCTCTCGGACGCGTCGCGCCTGCGGATGGTTGGGCTGCTCGCCGTTCGCCCGTACGCCGTGGAGGAGCTGGCCGCCGCGGTCGAGCTGACGCCGGGCACGGTGGTCCACCACCTGAAGCGGCTCGAGGCCGCGGGCCTCGTGGAGTCGCGGCCGCGCCACCCGTATGTCGAGTACTCGCTCCGGATCGACCGCCTCCACGCGCTCGGGCAGCGCCTTGGCGCGCTCGAGCGGGCGCCCGAGGAGGCCGCCATGCTCCCGGGGCCCGACGGGCAGCAGGTGCCGGCCTTCGAGGCGAAGGTGCTCAGGAGCTTCTTCGAGGGCAACCGCCTCGTCGCCATCCCTGCGCAGGAGAAGAAGAAGCTGGTCGTCCTGCGCTACCTGCTCGAGCGCTGCTTCGCCGAGGATCGTCCCTACCCGGAGAAGGAGGTCAACCAACGCCTCGCCCACTTCCACCCTGACGTGGCGTCACTCCGCCGCTACCTGGTCGAATTCGGGTTCGTCACGCGCGAAGCGGGCGTCTACCGGCGGGCGTGAGGCGCTGACTCGCGAAAACGGGGGCGAGGGCGAGGAGGCTGCCGGGTCAGGACCCGGGCTTGTCCGAGCCGATCCCCGGCCGCCGCGGCGCCACGGTCCGCTCCTGCGTCCGGATTCCGAAACGGAAGGCGTGGGTGCCCCAGTCAGGGTCGTCGGGTCCCCAGGATTGCGCGACGGTACCGTCGGCCGCGAGCAGCTCGATCGTGCCGTCCGCGCGGAGGGCGAGCCGGCCGCCGTCGGGTGCCGCCAGCTCGCGGCGCTTGAAGTGGCGCCTCGGCGGCTGCGGGGACGCGGCACGATCCGCGCCGGCTTCCTCTGCCACGTCATTCCCTGCCAATCGAAGACCCAGGTGTGAGCGTCGGGGCCGCACGCGGTCGACGCGGGCGGCCCCGGCGGGATCGGGTCAGGCGGCGCGCACCCGGACGGCGCGCGGCCCCTTGGGGCTCTGCTCGATCTCGAACTCGACGCGCTCGCCGCCGACCAGGCGGTCGAAGTCGAGCGTGGCCTCGAGCCCGCCGCGATGGAAGAAGTACTCCTTCGCATCCTCGGCGACGATGAAGCCGAACCCGCGGTCGGCGATGACCTTCTTGACGGTGCCGTTGGTCACGTGGGACCTCCACTTCCTTCCCGAACTGGGAGGCAGAACGCACGGTCTGTTCGAGAAGGACGGTCGACCACGCGGAGCTTGCCGCACGGTGCGGCGAAGCCATGCTAGCACACGCATTCGGGCGGCCCCGGCGGCCGAATCAGGCGGCGGCGGATTCCCCTGGCCGAACGGACCCCCCAGAGGGGCCGAACGGCCCTTCGGCTCCAGCGCCACGGTCCGCGATCCTTACCGTAAGGCGCATCGGTCGATCCCCCCTCCCCGATGTGCCACCTTTGCGGCGCCCTCGGCCTCCCCCACCCTGGCCGGGGGCGCTGCGATTCGCGGCGACGCTCCGCGGCCGGATCGTCTGCGCTCCTCTTGCCTCATCGCTCCTCGCCGAGGACCTCGGCCAGGAAGGCCGCCGCCGCGACGCCGGCCCGGAACCGGCCGTGGGCGCCGTGCTGGAACAGGCGCAGGTCCAGGACCCGCGCCCAGCCGTCGCCGGGCGAGGCCACCGCCGCCCTCAGCAGCGTCTGGGTGCCGTCGGTCGCCGCAACGAGGGCCAGGCCGATCTCGACGCCGGCCTCGCGGGCGATCGCGGCCGCCTCCTCCTCGACCGGCCACGCCGCCACGTCCCGGGCCACGGCCGGGCCGTGGGCGACCTCCCGCTCGAGGGCCGGCACCTCGGCCAGCAGCGCGCCGAGCGCGCCGTGCGTCCCGGCCTCCACGATCGCGAAACGGATGCCGGCAGTGGCTGCAGCCTCCCCGACGAGGTCCGCCCAGGTCGTCTCGCCCTCGGCCCTGACGTGGCCGGCGAGCACCCTTCGAACCGTCGCCTCGGCCGCCGCCACCGCCTCCGCGGCCCGGCGCACCACGCGTCCATCCGCGGTCTCGTCCACCGCCGAGATCCGCACGTCGAGCCAGTCGGCGCGGGCGTACGTGGCGACGGCGGGGTTGGCGGCCCGCAGCATCGGCTCGCCGAGGAGCTCGGCCACATGGGATTCGCCGATGCCGTAGGTCCGCAGCGTCCGGACGAGGCGCCCGTCGCCCAGGCCGCGGGCCTGCAGCCTCGGCATGACCCAGTCCAGCCACATCGGGCGCAGCTCGCGCGGGGGGCCTGGCAGGAGCACCGCCACGCGGCCGTCCGGCCGATCGACCCACCACCCCGGCGCGGTGCCGTTCGGGTTCGGGATCGCCGTCGCCGACGGGATGAGCCACGCCTGCTTGAGGTTCGCCGCCGGCAGCGGGATCCCGCGGCGCTCGAAGAGGCCCCGCAGCCACGCCTCCAGGCCGGGATCGATGGCCGGCACCTCGCCGATGGCGGCCGCGATCGCCTCGCGGGTCAGGTCGTCGGGCGTCGGGCCAAGGCCGCCCGTGGCCACGACGAGGTCCACGACGCCCAGCGCCTCCGCGAAGGCCGCGGTCACGATGGCCAGCTCGTCGGGCAGCGCGACGATCCGCCGCACGCCGACGCCCTGGCCCGAGAGGGATCGCGCCAGCTCGCCGCCGTTCGTGTCGCGCGTCTCCCCTGCCGTGAGCTCGCTCCCGACGGCGAGCAGCTCGGCGGTCCGCAGGGGGCGCGGTGTTGGTGCGGCGGAATGGCCCGACGTCGTCATGAGCGGCAGGGTACGACGGAGCCCGCGCCTCGTGCGGCCGGAGCTCGTCAAGCGACGCGTGATCGTTGACCTCCGGACCGCCGAGGCGTATCCTCGATAATCGATGATACGTCGACCAGCGCGCACGACGGGACGGTCGTCGGGCCGCGCCCGGACCGGGAGGGAGATCGATGAGCCAGCCTGACCTGTTCCGCCTCGATGGGCGGGTCGCCCTCGTCCCGGGAGGCGGCGGCGCGATCGGATCGGCGATGGCTGCGGCGTTCGCCGGCGCCGGGGCCCACGTCGTGATCGTCGACCAGACCGACGAGCGCGCGGAGGCGGCGGCGGGGCCGATCCGGGCCGGCGGGGCGCAGGTCCTGGCCCTCGGCGCTGACGTGACGAGCGAGGCCGAGTGCGAGCGCGTCGTGGCCGCGACCGTCGGCCGGTTCGGGCGGCTCGACATCATCATGAACGCCGTCGGGGGCGGGGCGGGCAAGGTCCTCTTCGACGCCGAGGCGTACCCGCGCGACGCGTGGGACTGGATCTACGAGCTCAACGTCCGCAGCACCCTCTGCGCCACGCAGGCGGCAGTGAAGGCGATGATCGCCGGCGGCCGCGGCGGCCGCGTCCTCAACATCTCCTCCGTTCGCGCTTCCCTGGGCATCAACGCCGGCTACTCGGCCTACGTCGCGGCGAAGGGCGCCATCAGCTCGCTCACCCGCCAGTGGGCGACCGAGTGGGCCAAGCACGGGATCACCGTGAACGCGATCGCCCCGACCTTTGTCGACACGCCGCAGGTCGCCATGCTCCTGGGCGACCCGGCGTTCAAGGCGGGCATCGTCGGCCGGATCCCGCTCGGCCGCGTCGGCGGCACGGGCGACCTGGCGGGCGCGGCGATCTTCTTCTGCTCGGACGCCTCGTCGTTCGTCACCGGCCAGATCCTCGGGATTGACGGCGGCCTGACCGCCACCCAGTAGCCAGCCCGATTGGAGCCCCCGCAATGGAGAACGTGACAGCCAACGTCTTCACCGAGACGAAGCTGCGCGGCTGCAACCCCAGCTTCGTCACCACCGCCGACGGCGTGGTGGTGATCGACACGCCCCAGCTCCCCTCGAAGGCGGTCGCGATGCGGAGGAAGGCCGAGTCGCACGGCCCGATCCGCTACCTGGTCAACACCGAGCACCACGTCGACCATATCTTCGGCAACTACTACTTCAAGGGCGCGGGCACGGTCGTCAACCACAAGGGCCTCTACGACCGGTTCATGGTCGTCTTCCCCGAGCTCGACCCGTTCGCCTATGCCTACGAATCTGTTCCTGGCGACAAGGCGAAGGGCACCGACCTCGACGACCCGGAGGGCCTCGCCCTCTGGCCCGACCGGGACGAGTACTATCGCGACCCGAACAAGGGCACGATCGTCTTCACCGGCGACCTGACCCTCCGCGTCGGCGGTCACACCTTCAACCTGCTCCATACCCCCGGCCACACTCCGGGCCAGCTCGCCGTCCACGTGCCGGAGGAGCGGGTCGTCTTCACGGGCGACACGATCTTCTCCGGCTGCCAGACATGGCTGATGACCTCAGACGTGCAGCAGTGGCTCGACGCCCTGGAGCGGATCCGCGGGCTGGACGTGGACTGGATCGTCCCGGGACACGGCCCGGTCGTGACGAAGCAGTACCTCGACGTCCAGCGCTCCCACCTGATGGAGTGGAAGACGGCCGTCGCGACCGCGATCGCGAAGGGATGGTCGCGAGCGGAGACCATCGAGCGGGTGAGCTTCAAGGACCGCTTCGGACCGGTGGACATCGGGCAGGGCTACATGCTCGAGTACATCCAGAACCTCAACGCCGGCTCGCTCTACGACAAGCTGACCGGCGCGATCCCGGGAGCCTGATCCCGCCGCGTCCCGCCGCGCGCCCGCGCCGGACCGCGGCGCTCCCGACTCGTCGTCCCCACCCCGCCAGGGAGGCCGCACCGTGTCCGAGACCATGCAGGCGCTCGTCGTCCTCGAGCCGAGCAGGATGGAGGTCCGCGAGGTCCCGGTCCCCGAACCGGGCCCGAACGAGGTCCTCGCCCGCGTGCGGGCCGTCTCGATCTGCGGCACGGACGCGCACCTGATCCGCGGCGACTACCCGGGCTTCTGGCCGCCGGCCTTCCCCTTCATCCCGGGTCACGAGTGGGCCGGCGAGATCGCCGCCCTGGGGCCCGGAGCCCAGCGCTTCGGCTGGCAGGTCGGCGACCGGGTGGCGGGCACCTCCCACGACGCCTGCGGCGTGTGCCGCGAGTGCGTCGAGGGGCGCTACAACCTCTGCGAGAACTACGGCAAGCCTGGCCTCCACCGCCAGTACGGCCACAACGTCCAGGGCGCCGACGCGACGTACGTGGTCCACGGCGTGAAGTGCATCTTCCGCCTCCCGGACGCGCTCACCTTCGAGGACGGAGCGCTCATCGACCCGGCCTCCATCGCGCTCCACGTGGCGAACCGCGGGAACGTGATCCCGGGCGACACGGTGGTCATCACCGGCGCGGGCGCGATCGGCCTGCTGGCCGGCGACGCCGCCCGGATCCGGGGCGCGGGCCGGGTCATCGTGGTCGGCCGCGGGGCGCGGCTGGCGAAGGCGGCCTCGCTCGGCTTCGAGACCGTGAACACGGCGGCGGGCGATCCGGTCGGCGCGGTCCGGGCGATGACCGGCGGCCTCGGCGCCGACGTGGCGATCGAGTGCGCCGGCGTCCCGGAGGCGGTCGAGTGGGCCCTCGAGATGCTGCGCCGCGGTGGTCGCTGCGCCGCGGTCGGGATCCCCACCGTCGGCGTCGAGATCGCGATGCAGCGGCTCGTCCTCGACGAGCTGGAGCTGGTCGGCTCGCGCGCCTCGGCGGGCGAGATGCGTCGCGTCATGCCCCACGTCGAGCAGGGCCGGATGCGGGTGCGCGAGATGGTGACCCACCGGTTCGCGCTCGCCGACTACGCGCAGGCCCTCGCCACGTTCAGCGACCGCGGCAGCGGCGCCATCAAGATCATCGTCGCGCCGTAGGCTCAGCCGAGGGCGTCGGCAGCCCCCAGGACGAAGCCGCCGTCGATGTCGATGACCGCCCCCGTCACGAAGCGCCCACCGGGGCCGGCCAGCCACGCGATCGCCTCGGCGATGTCGCCCGGGTCGCCGACCGCCGAGAGAGCCTGCCGGCCGAAGTGGACCCCGGTCGCGAACGTTGCCCGCTCCTGCTCCTCGGTCCGGCCGCGCAGCTCGGAAGGGATGATCCCCGGGCGGATGACGTTGACGCGGATCCCGTCGCGCCCCAGGTCCAGGGCCAGGGCCCGGCTCATCGCCTCCACGGCGCCCTTGCTGGCCACGTAGCCGAACCGCCCGCGCGGCGGCCGGGCCACGACCGTGGAGCCCAGGTTGATCACGACGCCGCGGCTCTTCCGAAGCTCCGGGAGGGCCGCCCGGGTACAGAGGAAGACGCTCACGACGTTGGCCCGGAGCATCCCCTCCAGGTCGTTCTCGGCGAGCACGTCGATGGGTGCCTGGACCTCGCTCCCCGCGTTGTTGACGAGGACGTCGATCCCGCCCAGGGCGTGCGTCGCCGCAGCCACCATGGCCCGCGCGTCGGCGTCGCGGGTGACATCAGCCCGGTGCACGACGACCCGCCCCGGCGCGCCAGCAAGGTCGGCCGCCAGGGCTTCCAGTCGCTCAACGCGGCGGGCGGCGGCGAGCACGTGAGCGCCGTGACCCACGAGGAGACGGACAGCGTGGGCGCCGATCCCGCTCGACGCCCCCGTGACGACGATCCGGCAGCCGGCGAGTGTCATGCGTGGCTCACCTCGGCTGGCACGCGGGCCCCTTCAGGCTCGCCCGGCCGCGACTTCGTCGGCCCGGTTGCGGCCGGCCAGCAGGATCAGGTCCTCGTGCAGCTCGAACCAGGCCCCGTGGTAGCTGTCGACCCGCGGGGAGGCGACGTAGCGGTTGTCCCCGCCGCGGGCCGCCGCCACGGCCCGCTCCAGCCGCTCTCGGTAGGCCGCCAGGCGGGGCAGGCCCGCCACGAGCGGCGCCAGCCAGGCAGAGGCGTCGGCGTGGAGAGCCGCGAGGTCGTCGAGGACCCTGGCGTCGTACGCGGCATCCGCGTGGTCGTTGAAGGTCTGGGCGCCGTCCACCTCCCGCATCTGCCAGGCGGTGACGGTGTCTTTCATCCGGTGGTCGAGGGCCAGGAAGGCGTCGAGCGCAGCGGCGGCGTTGGCGGCACCCCAGCGCGCGGTGTCGGCGGCGATCTTCTCCTTCCCCACGTTCTTGCCGTCGGCCGTCAGCCGGAACGAGCCGGCGGCCATCTCGGCGAGGCCGTCGGCGACGAGCCGGTCGAGGAGCTCGCTCATCTCCTCCGGGGTCGCGAGGAGGGCCGTCGCGACGCCTTCCGGGGTCGCGTAGCCCTTCACCACGAGGGCACGCAGCACGTCATCCGCGGTGGTAACGACGGGCAGCGCCGCTCCTGCGCCCGCCGCGGGCGCCTCCCCCGGCGCCGCCTGGCCGATGGGGATCGCGAGCTCGCGGGCCCAGGCGAGAAGCGTGGCCGCCTCGGGCACGACCGTCGCCGCGCCGACGGCGGCGCCCGCGAAGACCTCGCCGGTGCCGCCGTCGATCGTGATCATCTCCCCCGCCGGCATCGTCCGGCCACCGATGGCGACCGCGCCGTCGCCGACCTCCAGGGCCGAGGCCCCCACCACGGCCGGGATCCCCCAGCCGCGGGCGACGACCGCGGCGTGGCTGGCCAGGCCGCCGGTGGCGGTCAGGATCCCGGCGGCGCTGGCCATCCCGTGAACGTCGTCGGGCGACGTCTGGGAGCGGACGAGGATGACGGTCCGGCCCGCCTCCGCCGCCTCGACGGCGGCGTCGGGCGAGGTCACGATCTCGCCGCTGGCGACGCCGGGCGAGGCCGGGAGCCCGCGGGCGAGGGCCGGCCCCACGTCGCCGCGCTCGGTCGACGTCTTCGGGGGATCGACCAGGAGCTTCGCCACGCGGGCGACCGCGTCGGCCCGGGAGAGCGGGAAGTCGGGGTCCTCGGCCATGTCGACGGCGATCCGGAGCGCCGCCTGCGGGCTCCGTTTCCCGATCCGGCACTGGAGCATCCAGAGCTTCCCGTGCTCGATCGTGAACTCGATGTCACAGAGGTCGCGGTGGTGGCGCTCCAGCCGCGTCGCATACGCGCCGAGCTCGCGGCCGACCTCGGGCATCCGCTCGTCGAGGACCGTGATCGGCTCCGTCTGGTGGGTGCCGGCCACGACGTCCTCGCCCTGGGCATTGAACATGACGTCGCCGTACAGGACCCGCTCGCCGGTCGCCGGGTTGCGCGTGAAGAGGACGCCCGTGCCCGAGTCGACGCTGCGGTTGCCGAAGACCATCGCCTGGACGGTCACCGCCGTTCCCAGGTCGTCGGGGATCCCCTCGCGCTGGCGGTAGGTGCGCGCGCGATCGCTGTTCCACGAGCGGAAGACGGCCTCGACCGCGGCCCGCAACTGGGCCCAGGCATCCTCCGGCACCGTCTCCACGCCGACGATGTCGCGGAACATCGCCTCGAAGCGCCGGCGGCAGTTGCCGGCGAACTTCTCGCTCCCCGACGAGGCGGCGAGACCAGCCGTCGTCGCGGTGGTCAGCCCGAGATTGAGGATCGTGTCCATCATCCCGGGCATCGAGACCGGGGCGCCGGACCGGACGCTGACGAGCAGCGGGTTTGCCGGGTCGCCGAAGCCCTGGCCGACGAGGCGTTCCATCCGCGCCATGTGCTCCCGCAGCTCCTCGTCGAGGCCGTCCGGCCAGCCGTGGGCGAGGTACTCGTTGCATGCCTCGGTCGTGATGGTGAACGCCGGGGGCACGGGCAGGCCCAGGTCGAGGGCCATGACGGCGAGGTTGGCCGCCTTGCCGCCCATGAGCCGCTTCAGCTCCGCGAAGGGCAGGTCGTGGCGGTGGTCGCAGTCGTAGACGTAGCTCACGGAGCGGCTCCTTGGGGCGCTGTCCGGCCGTCGGCGCCGCCCCCAGGCGGCGCCGGCCCGGATCAGGGCCGGACGATGATCTTGATGGCCCCGCTGGCGGGGTCGTTGAAGGTGGCCAGTGCCGTGCCGTACTCGGCGAGGGCGAACTGGTGCGTCGTGACGTCACGGACCCGCATCCGGCCCTGCTCGACGAGAGGCATGACCCGGCGCATCTCGCCCGCGGTCGCGCGGCAGCCGACGAGCTCGAGCTCATCGAGGACGAGCCGCTGCATCGCGATGTCGACCCCGACGGTGGGGATCCCGACCGCGGCGCAGCGACCACCGCGCCGGAGCATCCCCAGCGCCTGCTGGACGGTCACCGGGACGCCGGCGCACTCGAGGACCACGTCCGCCCCGAAGCCGCCGGTCATCTCGCGCACGGTCGCGACGGGATCGACGGCGGCCGCGTCGACCGTCTCGAAACCCATCTCGGCAGCCTTCGCCAGACGCAGCGCGTTGCGCTCGATGTGGATCACCCGGGCGGCGCCGCGGATCCGGGCCGCATCGCCGGCCAGCAGGCCGATCGCGCCCGCGCCGGTGATCGCCACCGTGTCCCCGGGGGCCACGTTGCCCCGGTTGGCAACGTGCAGGGCGATCGAGGCCGGGTCGATCACGGCGCCCTCGTCGAACGAGAGGCCGCCGGGCAGCGGGAAGATGCACTTCACGCCGTGGACGACGTACGTCGCGTCGGCGCCCTGGACGTTGTGGCCGTACTGCTTGTGGAGGCCCGCCTTCCCGTAGTTCTCGCAGAGGTTGTAGCGGCCCTCGACGCATTTCTGGCAGACGCCGCAGGCGTCGTGGGACGTGCCGGCCACCCGGTCGCCGACCCGCCAGCCGAAGCGCTCCGACCCGGGGCCCAGGGCGGCGATCTCGCCGGCCCACTCGTGACCCGGGATGAAGGGGAACGACGGCGGCCAGAAGCCGGGGTAGTCGCCGCGGACGAGGTGCGCGTCGGTCCCGCAGATCGAGACGGCCCGCACGCGCGCCAGGACCTCCCCGGGGCCGGGCTCGGGAACCGGGACCTCCCGGATCTCGAAGCGGCCGGGCTCGAGGACGACGAGCGCCTCCATGGTCGCGGGCACGAGTGCCTCCTTCAGACGACGGCGACCGGGTCCACCATCGACCCGGTGGCGCCGCGGATCTTGACCGGCAGGGCGACGAACAGGAACGCGTAGATGCGCTGGCGGGCGAGCTCCTCGAGATCCAGGCTCTCCATGATGTAGACGCCGTTCTCGATAAGGAGCGCGGTGTGGACGGGCTGCGGGTTGCCGGTCGGCCCCGGGTCGGGCGCCGGCTGGACCTCGTAGGTCTCGGTGTCCGTCCCGGTCGCCACCACGCCGCGCTCGAGAAGCCAGCGCGCCGTGGAGATGTCGGGGCCCGGGGTCTTGTGGGCCGCCATCTTCTCGGCGTCGGGCCACAGGCCCATGTAGCCGGTCCGGATGACGACCACGTCCCACGGCTCGACGCTGACTCCCTGGGCCACGCAGATCGCGTCCATCTCGGCGGCGTCGATCGGCGAGCCCTTGGGCAGGCAGTCGACGCCCCGGAAGCCCGGAACGTCGATGAGCACGCCGCGGGTGAAGAACGGGGGCATCGCGGACGCGTCGCCGTGGATCGGGCCGAAGTCGGTCAGGTGCTCGTCGGCGTTGCCCCCGCCGTACCAGTGCATGTCATCGTCGACGGTCATGTGGGCGAGGGCGTCCATGTGGGCGCCCGAGTGCGATGTCGCCATCACGTACTCGGCCATGTAGCCGAGGCCGGCGTCGTTGACGGGCCCCCATGGCTTGGCGCCCGTCACCCGGATCCCGCGCGGCGTGCGGAAGTTCAGGACCTGGAACGGGGGGTGCCCCGGGAAGAGGGGCATGCCCGGGAAGCGGACGGCCGCCAGCGAGATCATCCGACCCTCGCGGACCAGCCCGGCCGCCTTCACGACATGCTGAGGCGGGAGCCCGCCGATCGGGCCGAGGTCCCTGCCGATGGTCATCGCCCAGCCTCCCTGCGGCTCATCGGGGTGGCCGCTCCTGCAGCGCCCGCCAGACGCGCTCGGGGGTGAGCGGCAGGTCGCGGATGACGACGCCAGTCGCGTCGCGCACGGCGGCAGCGACGGCTGGCGCGACGCAGAGCAGGGCCCCTTCGCTCATGCCCTTGGACCCGTACGGACCGGGGCCGTCCTCGTTCTCCACGATGGCGCTGTGGAGCTTGAGCGGGAGGTCCATGCTGGTCGGGATCCGGTAGTCGATCGCGCCCAGGTTGCGGATCCGGCCCCGCTCGTCGTAGATGTAGTGCTCCATGAGCGTGTGGCCGAGTGCCTGGATCGCGGCGCCCTCGTCCTGGCCCCGGACCTGGGTCGGGTTCAGGGCCTTGCCGACGTCGGAGACGCTGACATGGCGCACGAGCGTCACGTCCCCGGTCCCTTCGTCGACCTCGGCCTCGATCGCCGTGCAGTTGAACTCGTAGAAGGCTGCGCTTCCGCTCAGCGGGTGGCCAGGCTCGGCTTCCTTGCGCATCTCACCGAGGCCGGTCAGCTCGCCGCCGAGGCGGCCCAGGCCGACCGTGAGCACGTCCAGGATCGAGAGCTCGCGGTCGGGCAGGCGGACCATGCCCCGACCGACGACGATCAGCGATTCGTCGACGCCGTGGAGGCGGGCGGCCATGGCCCGAAGCTTCGCCTGGATGTCACGGCAGGCGGCGAGGACGGCGTTCCCCATGAGGACGGTCGAGCGGCTCGCCGACGTCTGCTGATCGTACGGGACGACCGCCGTGTCGCCCATCACGACCGAGATCCACTCGATCGGCGCACCCAGCTCCTCGGCGGCGATCTGGGCGAAGACCGTGCGGGCGCCCTGGCCCATGTCGGACGTGCCGGCATAGACGATGACGCTGCCGTCGGCCAGGAGCCGGACCGTCGAGTACGAGAGGCCGGTCGTGGGGCCCGACTTGATGCCGAAGGCGATTCCGCGGCCGCGCCCGGCTGCGAGCGGCGTTCCCCAGCCGATCAGCTCGGCGGCCTTCCGGGCGGTCTGCTCCCAGTCCCCATCCGCTGGCGTGTCCCCGGGGATGATCGGCTCGCCGCGACGGGCGAGGTTCCGCAGCCGGAGCTCCAGCGGGTCGATCCCGAGCGCCCGCGCCGCCTCGTCCATGTTGGACTCCACGGCCCAGATGGGCTGCGGGTTGCCGAAGCCGCGGAACGCCGTCGACGGCGTGGTGTGGGAGAGGATGCTCCGGGCCACGATCCGCGCCGCCGGGACACGATACGGCCCGCAGGCGGCGTAGCTGCCCTTGGTCACCGTCCGGTCGGCGATGTCGGCGTAGGCTCCGAGCAGGTAGTTGGACTCGATGTCCCGGAAGACCAGCGTGCCGTCCGAGCGGAACCCGGACCTCACGCGGATCTCCGTCGAGTTGCGCCGCACCGCCTGGAAGGTCTCTTCCAGGGTCAGGACAAGGCGAACGGGCCGGCCCGCTCGGAGAGCCATGAACGCCACGAGCGGCTCGAGCTTCGCGTGCTGTTTGCCGCCGAAGCCGCCCCCGGGTCCGGGGCGAACACCCGGACCTTGGCGAGGGGGAGGCCCAGGATCTTCGCCAGGATCCTCTGCAGCCAGTTCGGGTGCTGGATGGTGCTCCACACGGCGATGCCGTCCCCATCGGGGGCGGCGATGAACGCGTGGGGCTCGATGGCGAAGTGGGTCACCATCGGGAAGGCGTAGGTGCCCTCGACGACGAGATCCGCCGACGCTGCGACGGCGTCGACGTCGCCCCACCCGAAATGGTGCTCGCGAAGCACGTTCGTGCCGGCAAGGGGGTCATCGGGGCGGAGCGTCGGGTCCTGCACGAGCGGCGCGGCCGGGTCGAGGGCGGCCGCGATCGAGAAGACCGCCGGGAGCTCCTCGTACTCGACCGCGACGAGGCGCGCCGCCGCCTCGGCGGCGTCCTTCGTCTCGGCGGCGACGGCCGCCACGGGCTCGCCGTGGTACTTCGTCTCGCCCACGGCCAGGACCGGGCGGTCCTCGAACTGGGGCCCGAAGCGGGGCATCGGCTGGGGCAGGTCCGCAGCCGTCATGACGAGATGGACGCCGGGAACCTGGAGCGCGGCGCTCGTGTCGATCGAGACGATCCGCGCCCGGGCACAGTCGAGCGCGACGAGCTTCGCGTGGAGCTCGTCGGGCAGGTGGATGTCGGCCACGTACTGCTGCTGACCGGTGACACGCTCCTGCCCGCCGACGCGGGCAGGCGAGGCGCCGATTCGCGCGCTCATCGGTCGCCCGCCTCGGCGGCCGCGAGGACCGCCTCCGTGATCTGCTGGTAGCCCGCGCAGCGGCAAAGGTTGCCGGCGAGGCCCTCTTGGGTCTCCTCGACCGTCGGGTGCGGATTCCGCGAAAGCAGGTCGTGGGCTGCCATGAGCTGCCCGGGGATGCAGAAGCCGCACTGCGCGGCACCCTTGTCGAGGAACGCCTGCTGGAGCCGGCTGAGGCGGCCCTCCGGCGCGAGGCCCTCGACGGTCAGGACCTCGCCGCCGTCGGCCTCGACCGCCAGCACGAGGCATGAATCCACGATGCGGCCGTCCAGCCTGACGGTGCACGCGCCGCACTCGCCCACGAGGCAGCACTCCTTCGTGCCGGTGAGCTCGAGGTCGTCGCGGAGGACGTCGAGGAGCGTGTGGTGGGCGGCGACCTCGAGCGCGCGCGCGCGCCCGTTCACGGTGAGCCGGACCGGGACCATCTGCGTCATCTCGTCACTCCCCCGCCGCCAGCCGGTCCAGCGCAAGGCGGAGCGCCCGCCTGCCCAGCACGCGCAACATCGCCAGCCGGTACTCGGGGCCCGCCCGCATCGAGCGGGGCGACGGGCTGGCGGCCGCGAACATCCGCTCGAAGATCGCCGCCTTCGCGTCATCCGGGGCGGCCGGGTCGGCGAGCACGCCGCTCTCGTCGACGAAGAGCACGGGCCGCGGGCCGACGCTGCCGTAGGCGAGCCGAGTCACCCCGGCCTCGTCCACCGCGCAGCAGAGCGTCACGGACGCCAGGTCGTGGCCGCGACGCCGGGTGCGCCGCAGGTGTGCGGCACCCTGCCGGCGAACCGGGACCGGCAGCTCGATCGCGGTGACGAGCTCGCCCCGCGCGAGGGTGGTCTGGCCGGAGCGGACGAAGAAGTCGGCGATGGCGATGCGCCGCGTCCCCCCGGATCCCGCCGCCACGACCTCCGCCCCGTAGACGAGGAGCGACGGGGCCGTGTCCGCGGCCGGCGACGCGTTGCAGATGTTGCCGGCCAGCGTCGCCCGGTTGCGGATCTGCACGGAGCCCACGACGGCGGCCGCCTCGGCCAGGGCCTGGAAGTGGCGGGCCACGATCGGGTCTGCCGCGACCTCGGTCATGACCGTGCCGGCGCTGATCGTGACGCGCCCGTCTGCCTCGCGGATCGCGGGCCGCAGCTCAGCGATCCGCTTGACGTCGACCACGACATCTGGGCGGGCCGTGCCGTCCCGGAGCCGGATGACGAGGTCGGTGCCCCCCGCGAGGACGCGGGCGCCCGGCCCGTGCGCCTCCAGGAGGGCGACCGCCTCGGCCAGCGTCGCCGGCCGCGCGTACTCGAAGGTGTGCATCGCGTCCGCCCCCGTCGTCAGAGGACCCTGTCCACCTCGTCCAGGAGGACCTGGGGATTGGCCGCCCGGATGAAGAAGAAGGGTCGCGCGCAGAATCGTTCCACGAAGTCCGCCCGCGCCTTGCGGAGCAGGTCCGTGTCCACGACCGGCATCGGCCAGCCAGGTGCGAGCAGCTCGTTCGTCAGGAAGTAGTTCTGGAGCGAGTGGAGCGTCTGGAACTGCTTCTCGAAGGGGATCATGGCGCCCGTGCTGGCGTCGAAGTTGCCGTCGATGGCGGGCACGATGACGATGTCGACGTTGGTCGGCTCGTCGAGCTGGTCCCAGGTCGGCATGTCGCCGAAGAACTTCTCGACGCCGCGCTCGGGCGCCGCCTTGTCGGCCCGCTCGGTCCCCTCGGTGCGCTTCTTGAGGAAGACCGACTTCGAGCCCATGACGGCGACACCATCCTCGTCGATGACCGTCGTCTCGGTCGACACGAGCAGGCCGCCGCGGCGGCAGGCCTCGATCTGCCCCATCGACTTGCCGTGGTTCGACTCGCCCCCGAGGAAGAGCACCGTCTTCCCGCGGTAGCGAACCGCGGACGAGTGGAACGGGTGCAGCCCCACGGACTCCATCCGCAGCGCCAGCATCGTCACGACCACCTTCTGGATCGGCCCGGCGGGCCACGGCCCGGTGAAGTGCATCACCCGGCCGTCGTAGGCGATCGCCTTGTCGCCGGACTGGCGCCAGACGATGTCGGGCTCGGCCCGCGTCACGGTCGGCGAGATGCGGACGTCGGCGAGCCGGTAGTTGAGGAAGCTCATGTCTTCGAGGACGTGCTCGCGCGGCTCGGTCCCGTGGACGTCGACCCGCAGGCGGGCCGTCCCGGCCGACATCTCCTCCGACAGTTGCAGCTGGTCGTTCATCTCGTCCTTTCGCGGGGTTGGGTTCAGCGGGTCAGGCGGAGCGCTCCGCCAGCGACGGAACCAGGTCGGGCTGGCGGCGAGCCCGGCGCCGGACTGGAACGGTGGAAGGTTCGTCCGGCGGCGTGTCGCCGGCGGCCGGCGAGACCGGTCCCGCCCAGAGGCTGGCGAGCATCGCCGCGGTGTCGGTGAAGTGCTCGTGGAGGACGGCAGAGACCACCTCCGGGTCGCGGAGGCGGAGTGCCGCCAGGACCGGGGCGTGCAGGTCGGCGATCCGGCGCCGGTCGACACCCGGGACCACCATCGTGATGTACGTGCGCGAGAAGGGCTCGAGAGTCCGCCACACCCGCTCCAGGGTGGCGTTCCCGGCGAGCTGGACGATCCGGCCGTGGAAGGCGGCGTCGGCCGTCGCCTCGGCGTAGTAATCGCCGTCCTGGGCCGCTCGCCGCATCTCGTCCACGAAGCCGCCGAGGGCGGCCAGATCGTCGTCGGTCAGGCGCGGGATGGCCAGCCGGGCGGCCAGCGACTCCAGCTCGGCCCGGATCACGAACGCCTCGAGGAGCTCGTCCGCCGACGGGCGGCGGACGCGAGCTCCCCGGAAGGCGGTGGTCTCCACGACGCCCAGGGCCTCGAGGTCGCGCAGCGCCTCCCGGACGGGTGCCTGGCTCGTCCCGAGCTCCCGGGCGACCCGGGTCTCGACGATCCGGGCGCCCGGCGGGTAGCGACCGTCAAGGATCGCCTGGAGCAGGCGATCCTTGACCTGATCGCTCAGGACGCTGCGCGAGATCGCGGAATCACGCGTCATGGAGGTGGGGTCAGTCCTTCATCCCGACCGGGGCGGGGGTCGGGGCCACGGCGAGGATCTCGACCACGCCGCTGACTCCATTGATGCGAACCCGGTCGCCGTTCTTGATCTGCGCCGTGGCAACCGACGTCCCGACGACGGCCGGGATGCCGAACTCCCGCGAGAGGACGGCCGGGTGCGACACCGTGCCGCCGGCGTCGGTCACGAGTCCCACGATCTTGGTGAAGAGGACGACCCAGGCCGGGTTCGTCATCTGGCAGACGAGGATGTCGCCCGCCCGCACGTCGTCGAACTGCTCCTCCCGGAGGACGACCCGGGCGATGCCCTCGACGACGCCCGGCGAGGCGCCGATCCCGCTGATCTGGCCCGCGACCGTCGATTCCTTGCGGTAGAACTTGTCGGGGAAGCCCCACAGGTTCAGGTACGGGAAGGCGAGCTGGGTGGCCGTCACCGTCCCGACCCACTCCTTGGGCCGGAACGTGTAGGCCTTCTCGCGGGCGGCCTTGGCCCGGGCCACGATTGCGCGGCCGTCCGTCGGGTTCGGAGCGCCCATGAAGACGCGCAGGTCGTTGTAGCGGAAGAAGACGACGTCGTTGGGATCGTCGAGGAATCCCGCGGCGACGAGCTTGCGGCCGATCGCGACGAGCACCTGGCGGACGTGCGCGTTGGCGCCCTGGTCGATGTAGAAGTGGTGGTCCGGGGTGAGCGGGGCCATCCGCAGGTTGATGTCGTTGGCCGCCCGCATCTCCTCGAGCGCGTCACCCTCGAGACCCTCGAGGATCTCTTTGGCCGCCGCGGCGATGTCGGCCGCCAGGACCCCGATCGTCTTGGGGTAGTCGTAGTTCGTCTCGATGTAGCCGCGGACGAGCTCGATGACGGGCTCCATCTGCTCGACGACGTTGGGGAAGATGAACTCGTGGCTCCAGACCGCGTGCCAGCCGTACTCCTTCTGGTACGGGGTGACCCGCTCGGCGACGAAGCGTCGGCCGCGCGCGTTGGCCTCGAGGGCCACGATGATCTCGCCCGCCGTCTCGGCCTTGAAGATGGCGGCGAGCTCGGCGTCGGCCTTCGCCTCCTCCTTCATCTTCCAGAGAGCCTCGATGGAGTCCCAGTTGCGGTCCCGGGCCGAGTTCTGGAGCCGCCCGAGGAGCTGCTCGTTGATCTTGCCGTGCGTCTTCTCCATGACCGCCCGCAGGTTGAGGGTCGCGGACAGCTGGGCGAAGTTGAGCATCCAGTGGATCTTCCAGTGGCGATCGTGGATGTCGATCGCGTCCTCGAGGAGGCAGGCGAGCTGCATGAGGTTGAGCTCGCCCTGCTGGTCGAGCTTGCCCTCGAGGTAGGCGAAGTTGTGCTCCATCTCGGGGCGCAGCCGCTCACGCCACCAGGTCGCAAACTCGAGGCCGTAGGTCGGCAGGACGGCGCCCAGGTAGGTCCCGATCTTGGCCGCGTAGTCGGGATCCTCGGGCACGATCGGGTTGGTCCGGTAGTTGTACTCCTGCGTCTCGACCACGAGGCCGGCCTCGGCCGGGATCGCCGCCGTGTACAGGTAGCCGTTGACGTTCTTGTAGATCCAGTCCGTGGCGAACGGCGTGCCGAAGCGCCGGAACATGTGGTCGCAGCTCAGCCACCAGCCGCCGATGTCCTCGTACATCGGGCTCAGCGGGTGCGGGCAGTGCAGGTCGTCGTAGACCCAGAAGAGCAGCTTCTCCGTCTCCGAGGTCCAGGCGATCGGGAACTTCTCGTCCCCGAGGAACTGGCCGAGGACTTCTTCCTTGAGGGGCACCGGTGCGTCCTCCTTGTACCTGGCTCCGTCGGCCGAGCGACGGGATTCCTAGCTCGCGGCCGCCGCCCGGGCGATCCGCTTGAAGCGCCGCATGTTCTCCGTGATGGCGATCTCGGTCGGGAGCCGCTCCATGCTCGAGGCGCCGAAGAACCCGGCCACGCCGGAGGTGTGGTCGAGGACGTACTGGGCGTCGTCCGGCTCCGCGATCGGGCCGCCGTGGCAGAGGGCGATGATGTTCGGGTTCACCTCGGCGGCGGCGTCGCGGATCCGCTGGACACGCTCTGCGGCGGCCTCGATGGTGAGGGCCGTCGTCGCCCCGATCTGGCCCTTGGTCGTGAGGCCCATGTGGGCGACCACGACGTCCGCCCCGGCCTCCGCCATCGCGCGGGCCTGGGCCTCGTCGAACACGTAGGGAGTGGTGAGGAGGCTCGCCTCGTGGGCCACCCGGATCATGTCGACCTCGAGACCGTAGCCCATGCCGGTCTCTTCCAGGTTCTGTCGGAACTGGCCATCGCAGAGGCCCACGGTCGGGAAGTTCTGGACGCCGGAGAAGCCGATCCGCTTGATCTCCTCGATGAAGACCGGCATCAGGCGGAACGGGTCGGTCCCGCACACCCCGGCGAGCACGGGCGTCTGGCGCACGATCGGGAGGACCTCGGCGGCCATCTCCACGACGATCGCGTTGGCGTCGCCGTACGGCATGCAGCCGGCCAGCGAGCCGCGGCCGGCCATCCGGTAGCGGCCGGAGTTGTAGATGATGATGAGGTCGGCCCCGCCGGCCTCCGCGCACTTCGCCGACAGCCCGGTCCCGGCCCCGGCGCCCATGATGACGCCGCCCTCGTCGAGGGTGCGGCGGAGCCGCGCCAGTGCCTCCTGCCCGTTCATGCCTTGCCTCCTGCGCTCGCCGCCTTCGCCGCGACCCAGGCCCGATACAGCACGTCGAGCCGCTCGGCCATGGCCGTCGCGAAGGCGGGATCGTTGATGTCGGTGGCCATCTCGACCACCTCGACGTCGGGCCGGAGCCCGGCCTTCAGCTCGCGGATGAGGGCCGCGTCCGCGGCCGGGTCGTAGAACGGCCCGCCGGGGGTGGCGATCATGGACACGCCGCCGAGCGGGATGAAGACGGTCAGCGGACCGGTGGCGGCATTCAGCTTGCGGGCGATGATCCGCCCGAGCTCGGCGCACTCCGCCTCGGTCGAGCGCATGAGCGTGACCGTCGCGTTGTGGACGTAGAGGTTGCGGTCCTTGAACTTCGCCGGGACCGTGTCCTTCGGGCCGAAGTTGGCCATGTCGAGGGCGCCCAGCGAGACGACCTGGGGGAGGCCGAGCGCGCCGGCCATCTCCAGCCGGTCCGGGCCCGCGGAGAGGACCCCGCCGACCAGCTCGTCGACGAGCTCCGTCGTGGTGATGTCGAGCGAGCCGGTGATGAAGCCCGCCTTCATCAGGGCCTCCATCGAGCGCCCCCCGGCCCCGGTGGCGTGGAAGACGAGGACCTCGTAGCCGCGCTCCTCGAGGATCTCGCGCGCCTTCGTCACACAGGGCGTCGTGACCCCGAACATGGTGGCCCCGATGAGCGGCTTCGGGACGATGCCCGAGGTGAAGGCCGCGGAGGCGACCGCCATCCCGGCCGCGGCGGCGGCGGCGTTCGTCAGGATCTTCTCCGAGATGCCGTTGATCCCCGCGATGTCGACCACCGAGTACATCATCGCGATGTCGGAGGTGCCGACATAGGGCCGAGTGTCCCCCGAGGCCATGGTCGAGACGATCAGCTTCGGCACGCCCACCGGCAGGGCCTGCATCGCCGCGGAGACGAGCGACGAGCCGCCCGATCCCCCGAGGCCGAGGATGGCGTCTAGCCGTCCCTCGGCGTGAAGGCGCTGCACGACCGCGGTCGCCCCGCGGGTCATCGCCGCCATCGCCGGGCCGCGGTCGTGGGCGGCCGCGAGCGCCTGCCGGCTCTCCCCGATCGCCGCCGCGACGTCGTCGGCGCTGATGTCGGCGGGCGAGGATTCGCTCATGACGCCGGCGTCCACGAGGACGACATCGCAACCGGCCGCGCGGACACGATCGCGCAGGAAGGCATACTCGGCGCCCTTCGTGTCGAGGGTGCCGAGGAGCACGACGCTCGCCATGGGAAGACCTCCTAGGGTTCGGCCGATGCGGCGGGGACCTCGACCTGGGCGCTGACGCCGAGGTAGCGGCGCTGCGCAGCCTCGTCGGCGAGGATCTCCGGGGACGTGGTCTCGAGGGCGATCCGGCCCGTGACCATGATCGCGATGCGGTCGGCGACGGAGGTCGCGACGCCGAGGTTCTGCTCGACGAGCAGGAGCCCGACGCCCTCGCGGGCCACGTCGCGCAGGACGCCGACGAGGTGCTCCACGACGATCGGCGCCAGGCCCTCCGACGGCTCGTCCATGACTAGCAGGTGGGGGTTGAGCAGCAGGGCGCGGGCGATCGCGAGCATCTGCTGCTCGCCGCCGGAGAGCTGCGTCGCGCCGTTGCGGCGGCGGGTCGCCAGGGGCGGGAAGAGGTCGTAGATCTTCTTGATCGTCCACCCGTCGGCCCCGCGCCGGGCGACCATCCGCAGGTGCTCCTCGACGGACAGCGAGGCGAAGACCCGGCGCCCCTGGGGCACGTAGCCGATCCCCGCCCGCGCGATCTCGTGCGGCCGGCGCCCGATGATCTCCGAGCCGGCCAGGCGGATCGAGCCGCCCGCCGAGGGGACGAGGCCGGTGATGGCGTTGCACAGGGTTGACTTGCCCATCCCGTTGCGTCCGATCAGGGACAACGGCTCGGAGCCGACAACCAGGTCGACGCCCTGCAGGATGTGGCTCTGCCCGTAGCGGACGTCGAGCCCGGTGACCTCGAGGATGGGATCAACCATGGTGCTCACCCACGGTGTGCCCGAGGTAGATGTCCTGGACCGTGCTGTTGGTCTGGATCTCTTCGGGCGTCCCTTCGACGATGACCGTCCCCTCGTGCATCACGGTGACCCGGTCGGCGGCAGCGAGCGCGACGTCCATGTCGTGCTCGACGAGGACCACCGTGATCTCGCGGGGCAGGTCGCGCAGGAGGGCCGTCAGGGCCGTCCGCTCCCCCCGCGAGAGCCCGGCCGCGGGCTCGTCCAGCATCAGGAGGCGGGGGTTGCCGGCGAGGGCCATCCCCACCTCGAGCTGGCGCTGCTGGCCGTGCGACAGCGATCCGACCGGCGCCCGGAAGACCGAGCCGAGATGGACCAGGTTGGCGATCTCCTCCGAGCGGATCCTGCCCGGGTCGGTCGCCGTGGGGCGGCGCGGGTCGAAGCGTCCCCGCTGAACGCCCCGGATCGCGAGCCAGAGGCTCTGGGCGACGGTGAGGCCCATGAAGAGCTGCGAGTTCTGGTACGTCCGGCTCAGACCGAGCCGGGTTCGGCGGTGCGGTGGGAGCCGGGTCACGTCGGCCCCGAAGAGCTCGACCGTCCCCGAGGTCGGCAGGTAGTCGCCGGCGACGACGTTGAAGAGCGTCGTCTTCCCGGCCCCGTTGGGGCCGAGGATCGCCCGGCGCTCGCCCACCGCGATCGTCATCGTGACGTCGCGGAGGGCCTGGAGGGCGCCGAAGCGCCGCCCCACGCCCTGCAGGTGCAGGGCGGGGGCGAGCGCTTCGGCTGCGAGAGCTACGGTCACGGACAGGCCGGGAAGTCCCGGCTGACCGGCTGGGCGAGGTACGGGCTGTCCTTGCCGAGGCCGAGCGTCTGGTCGACGTTGTCGATCCGCTTGATGACGACGGCGGCAAGCTTGCCGTCGGCGCCCTTCTGGATCTCGGACAGATAGTTCGAGGCGATCGCGTTGCGGTTGGCGTCGAGGCTGATCGGGCCGGTTGGCCCGTCGAACTTGGTCTTGGCGAGGGCGTCCATGAACTTCTTCTGCCCGTCGCCGAGGTCGCCGTTCACGGCCTTGAGGGCGGTGAGGACGCCGACGGTCTCGTTGTAGTAGCTGAGGGCGAAAAGGCCCGGATACGGCAGGCCATCCGGGAAGGTCTCGTGATAGACCTTCACGTAATCCTTCCAAGCCGCCTCGTCGGCGGTGTCGGCCGTCGGGCTGGCCGTTATCGTCCCGACCAGCTGGTCCTGGAAGGCGCCGGTCGTCGCGAGGACGGTCTGGTCGACCGTGATCGACCCGCCGATGAACTTCGCCTTGCCGCCGGCCTGGCTGTACTGGGTGAAGAAGTTGATCGCGTCGCTGCCGCCGAGGGCGACGTAGATCGCGTCGATGCCGGATGTCGGAAGGTTCGACACGACGGCGCTGTAGTCCTTGCTGCCGAGCGGCACCCAGTTCTTCTGGACGACGTGGCCGCCGGCCGCGCAGAACTCGTACATGAAGCCGCCGACCTGCGTGTACGGGAACGAGTAGTCCTCGGCCACGAGCGCGACGTTCTTGTAGCCCTTGGTCTCGAAGGCGTACTTCCCCAGGCCGGCCATCCACTGGGCGCCGTCCGTGGAGAAGCGGAAGAAGTTCGGGGCGGGGTCGCGGAAGGTGGTGTCCTGGGCGGCCGAGGAGCCGTTGACGAAGGTCTTGTCCGGCACCGTCTTGGCGTAGTCCTTCATCGCCAGGCCCTCATCGCCCGAGAGGGGGCCGATGAGGATGTCGACGTTGTCCTGCTCGATGAGCTTCTTGGCCTTCTCGATCGCGACGGCCGGGGTTGCGTCCGAGCCTTCCTTGATGAGGGTGATCTCGCGACCCGCGATCTCCCAGTTGCCCTTGCTGTTCTTGGGCGCGTACTTGTCGAGGGCCTGCTCGATGCCGCGGAACCCGTCCTGGCCGGGGACGGCGAACGGCCCCTCGAGTGTCGCAAGGCCGCCAATCTTGATCGGCGTCTTCTCGCCGCCGCCGCCACCACAGGCGGACGCGGCGAGGGCCGCGGCGACCATCAGAGTGACCAGCTTCCGGCCGGTCGTGGATCGGAACATCGCTCCTCCTCTCCCCTCGGTGCCTTGCACGCGAAGGTGTGGGTCACGGTGGGCGTTGCCAGACGTCCCTTCTCTCTCCTCCTCTTCGCTGCTCAGGGGCTCGGGGTCTGGAGATCGCCCGGGGGGCGATCTGGAGGTTCCGGGCTGAGGGCGGCGGCCACGGGGGTCAGGCCGGCCTCGGCGGCGAGCGGATCGACGGCCCGCGCCACGCGGCCCCGGCGGCGCGTCCCGAACGACTGCCAGAGGCGATCCGCCAGGCCGACGAGGCCGTTCGGAGCGACCAGGACGATGACCACGAAGCCCAGGCCGATGAGCGTGTTGAAGCGCTCGTTGAAGCTGAAGCCGAGGATCGTGATGCTGCTGGCGAACACGTCGATGAGGACGAAGACGACGGCGCCGACGAACGCGCCGATCGGGTATCCCAGGCCGCCCAGGACGGCGATGATCAGGATGTCGATCGTGCGTGGGAGGTCGACGATGCCCGGCGAGATGGTGCCCCGGTACCAGGCCCCGAGGACGCCGGCGATACCGGCCACGAAGCCGCCAGTGGCAAACAGGGCCACTCGGTGCAGGGCGACCCTGTAGCCGAGGGCCCGCATCCGGCGCGGGTTGTCGCGGATCCCCTGGAAGGTGAGCCCCAGCTGGGACCGCACGAGGTACCGCAGGCCGAGGTACATCAGCGCAGCCGCCACCAGGCACATGTAGTAGAAGGCCGCCGGGTTCTCGCGCGGCTGGCCGGTGGGCCCCAGGATCTTGGCGAACCCGATGTGGCCCCCGAAGAACTCGTAGTTCTGGAGGACGATGTAGAAGAAGCCGACCGCCAATGCCAGCGTCAGCATCAGGAAGTAGATCCCGTACGACCGCGACGAGATCGCGCCGAAGACCGCCCCCGCGACCGTGGCCAGGACGATGGCGATGATGGCCGACGGGATCGCCGGGAGGGCGAGGCCGATGGAGGCGCCCGTGGCGGTCGTGCTCGGCTCGAGGGTGGCCAGCGCGAGCACGTACGCCGCGAACCCGGACAGGGCCGCCTGGGCCAGGGAGACCATCCCGCCGTAGCCGGCCATGAAGATCAGGCTCAGAGCAATGATGCCCAGGATCATCGCGTTCGAGGCGATCGAGAGGACCCAGAACCGGGGCATGACCAGGGGGTAGACGAGGAGGAGGGCGACGCCGGCCAGGGTGGCCAGACCCTCCCGGCTCCGCAGCCAGGTCATGCCGGACGTCCCAGGATGCCCTGCGGCCGGACGGCAAGGACGCCGGCCATGATGACGAAGGTGATGAAGATCGAGTAGGTCGGGGCGTAGAAGAGGCCAATCTGCTCAGACAGCCCGATGATCAGGGCCCCGATGGCCGCGCCCCCGAGGCTGCCCATCCCGCCGACGATCACGACCACGAGCGAGGAGAGGAGGTAGCGGCCATCCTCGCTCGGCGAGATGGACAGCGCCGTGGCGCCGATGACGCCAGAGAGGCCGGCCAGGCCGGCGCCGAGGGCGAACACGACCAGGAAGACGCGCGAGACGTTGACGCCCAGTGCCGAGAGCATGTCCCGGTCGTCGATGCCGGCCCGGATGTACATGCCGATCCGCGTCCGGTTCAGGATGAGCCACAGGGCCCCGCCGACGCCGACCGCGACCACGATCATGAAGAGGCGGTACGAGGAATAGGTGCCGCCGACAACGAAGGGCAGGTGCGTGGACCCGGCGACCAGGTCAGGGGGCGGGACCTGGTACGTGATGCCGCCGTAGTAGGCCAGGAGCAGGTCCGCGATGATGATCGAGAGCCCGATCGTGACCAACGCCTGGCGCAGGTCCTGGCCCGCCATCCGGGCCAGCAGGCCCAGGTGGATCACGATGCCAACTCCCGCCACCGCGACGAAGCCGGCGATGAAGCCTGCCAGCCAGTCGCCGGTCCCGCTCACGACGCTGACGCCCACGTACGAGCCCAGCATGTAGAGCGAGCCGTGGGCCATGTTCGTGGTGCGCATCAACCCGAAGATCAGGGTGAAGCCGCTGGCCACGATGAAGTAGAGAGCTGCCAGCGTGACGCCGTTGAGCAGAACCGTCAGGAAGTCGACGAGTTCCTTGGGCAAGGGGGCGATACCTCTCCGTCCACGGTTGCAGCTGGGGGTTGCAGCGCGGGTACGACCAGGGGGCGCGCTCGTGACGTTCGATAATCGATTACCGATAAGATAGGAAGCGCGAAGGCCCCGCGTCAAGTCCCATCCCGCATCGCGGGTCGCCAGGCGCCGAGGCCGGGCCGGCAAGCCGCGACGCTCCCCGGGCAGCTCCGACGAGAACCCCCAGGCCACGCGCAGCGCGGCCGATCCCTCGCTGGTTGGCCCTTGCGGTCGAGGCATCGATCATCGATTATGTGAGCTGACAGCGAGCCCGGGAATGCACGCGAGGAGACAACGATGGCGGCTGATCTGCGGTTCATCACCCCCGACGACGTCGAGACGCAGGTCTTCGACTGGGGCTCGATCAAGTGGATGAGCGAGATCCGCGTGACGGGCGCAGCCCGTTCCACGGGCGGCGTCGTGATCCTCGACCCGGGCAAGGGCCATGCCCGGCACAACCACCCGGGATCCGACGAGATCCTCTACTTCATCTCCGGCGAGGGCGACCAGATGGTCGAGGACGACGCGGGCAACCCGGTCATGCGTCACCTCCGGGCCGGCGACATGGCCTACATCCCCGAGGGCGTCTTCCACTCGACGGTGAACACCACCTGGGAGCCGCTGCGGATCCTGGCGATCTACTCGCCCGGCGGCCCGGAAGCCTTCCTGCGCAGCCTGCCCGACTGCACCATCGTCCCGGCCGGCGAGCTCCCCCACCGGTAGGGCAGACGAGATGACGACGACCGCCCTCGAGAGCCCGCTCCTGCGGATGACGCAGGAGACCCCCACCCAGTACTGGAACGACTCCTGCGCCGTCGACGAGCTGGCCTACGCGGTGGAGCGCGGGGCCACCGGGGCGACCTCCAACCCGAGCATCGTCCTGGACGTGATGAAGAAGGAGAAGGCCCACTGGGTCCCGCGGGTGCGCGAGCTCGCGGCCGCGAACCCGACGTGGAGCGAGGTCGAGCTGACCTGGGCGATCGTCGAGGAGATGGCGGCCCGGGGCGCGGGCGTCCTGCAGCCGGTCTTCGACCGGGCGGGCGGCCGTCACGGCCGCCTCTCGGTCCAGACGAACCCCGCGAACCATCGCGACCCGGCCCGGATGGTGGAGCAGGCCGTGCGGTTCGCTGCCCTGGCGCCGAACGTGCAGGTCAAGTTCCCGGCCACGGCGTCCGGGCTCGTGGCCATCGAGGAGGCGACGTTCCGCGGGGTCAACATCAACGGGACGGTCAGCTTCACCGTGCCACAGGCGATCGCCATCGCCGAGGCAGTGGAGCGCGGCCTCGACCGGCGCGCCGCAGCCGGGCACGACGTCGCCTCGATGACCCCCATCGCCACGATCATGATCGGCCGGCTCGACGACTGGATGAAGGCTCTCGTCGAGCGGGACGACCTCGCCGTCCACCCCGACGCGCCCAACTGGGCCGGGGTCGCCGCCTTCAAGCGGGCCTACGGGATCTTCCGCGAGCGGGGCTACCGGTCCCGCCTGCTCGCTGCCGCCTACCGCCACCGCCTCCACTGGACCGAGCTGGTCGGCGGGGACGTGAGCATGACGCTCCCCTACCCCTGGCAGGTCCGCTTCAACGCGAGCGGGATCGTGCCCGAGCCGCGGATGGACGAGCCGGTCGATGCGGCCCTGCTCGCCGACCTCTACGAGCGGATCCCCGACTTCCGCCGCGCCTACGAGCCGGACGGGATGACCCCGGACGAGTTCGAGGGCTACGGGGCGAGCGCGCGCACCCTGCGCACCTTCGTCAAGTCGTACCACGACCTCATGGGCGCGATCCGGGACCTGGTCCTGCCGGACCCCGACATCAGGGTCGCCTGAGCCCGCGCGTCCTGTCGCAGCGCCCCAAGGAGGCACCGCCGATGACCACCGAGACAGCCCGCCTGGCGGCCGAGGGGGCCGCGGCCCCGCTGCCCATCCTCAGTCACTGGATCGCCGGCCGGCCGGTCGAGGTCCTCCCCGAGCAGACCGGCCCCGTCTACAACCCGGCCACGGGGCAGGTCATCGCCCGCGTCCCGCGGGGCGGGGCCCCCGAGGTCGAGCGGGCGGTCGCGGCGGCCGCGGCGGCCTTCCCGGCCTGGCGGGACACGCCCCTCATCGCCCGCAGCCAGCTCTTCTTCGCCTTCCGCGAGCTCGATCGTGGCGGCACCGCGAGGAGATGGCGACGCTCATCACGCGCGACCACGGCAAGACCTACCCGGATGCCCTTGGCGAGGTCCTGCGCGGCCTCGAGACCATCGAGTTCGCCTGCGGCCTGCCGTCGCAGCTGGCCGGGCTGATGACCCCCAACGTCGCCACCGCCGTCGACGCCTTCACCCTGCGCGGCCCGCTCGGGGTGACGGCGGCGATCACGCCGTTCAACTTCCCGGCGATGGTTCCGATGTGGATCTACCCGATCGCCCTGATGTGCGGCAACACGGTGATCCTCAAGCCCTCCTCCCACACCCCCGGAGCGACCCAGCTGCAGGCCGAGCTGTGGACCGAGGCCGGTGGACCGGACGGGACCTTCAACATCGTCTACGGCGGCCGCGAGGCGGTCACCGCCATCGTCGAGCACCCCGGCATCAAGGCGATCCAGTTCGTGGGCAGCACGGCCGTCGGCCGCTACGTCTACGAGGAGGGCACCCGGCGGGGCAAGCGGGTCGGCGCCTACACCAGCGCCAAGAACGCCATGGTCGTCCTGCCCGACGCCGACATGGAGCTGACCGCCGACGCCGCGGTGGCCTCGGGCTACGGCAGCGCCGGCGAGCGCTGCATGGCCCAGACCCTCCTGGTCGCCGTGGGCGACACGGCCGAGCGGCTCCGGCCGCTCCTGCTCGAGCGGATCGCCGGCCTCAAGGTCGGCCCGGGCATGGAGCCCGGGGTCGACATGGGCCCCCTCTACACCAAGGAGCACCGCGAGAGCGTCATCCGCTGGATCGACCGGGGCGTCGCCGAGGGGGCCGAGCTCGTCGTCGACGGGCGGCCCTTCGTCCACCCCACCAACCCCGCCGGGTTCTTCCTCGGGGTGACCCTCTTCGACCACGTCACCCCGGCCATGGACATCTACCAGGAGGAGATCTTCGGGCCGGTCCTGGGCATCGTCCAGGCGGCGACGTACGACGAGGCCCTGGGGCTCGTCAACGGCCACAAGTACGCCAACGGGACGGCCATCTTCACCACCGACGGGGGCGCCGCCCGGCGCTTCAAGCTCGAGGTCGACGTGCCCATGATCGGGGTCAACGTGCCGATCCCGGTCCCCGCCGGCTATCTCTCTTTCGGGGGGGCCAAGGAATCGGCCCTCGGCGACCTGGCCATGCGCGGCGAGGACGGCATCCGCTTCTTCACCCAGCAGAAGATGGTCACCGAGCGCTGGCCGGAGCCCGGCCGGCGGGCGGCCCTCAGCCTCGTCTTCCCCGGCAACAGCTGAGGCTGGGCGCCCGGCGGCGGCCAGAGCCGTCGCCGGGCAGGTTCCGGTCAACGAGATGGGGCCCCTCCGCAGCGGAGGGGCCCCATCATCGTGTGCGGGCCGCCGGACAAGCCGACGGTGATGGCCTCAGGCGGCCGGCCCGGCGCCTGCCGCTGCCGCTTGCGAGCGCCCACCGATCTTCGCGAAGATCGCGTGGCCGGCGAGAACGGGATCGGCTACTGGCCGCCCTCGGTGAGCGTGACCGTGGCCTTCTGCCACGACGCGCCCTTCGTGTCGCCGCCGACGCCCTTGAGCGCCTCCTCGGCGAGGTCGTTACGGAAGCCATCCGTAGGGGTCTTGGTCAGGATCTTGCCGTCGATGGCGACCTGCACGGTCCGGTCGTAGGCGGCCTGGTCCATGATCCCGATGCCGTTCGGGGACGGCCAGACCAGGGCGCTGATCTCGTTGAGCTGCCAGGTCTGGTGGCCCTTCGGCAGCTTGGCGTCGGACTTCAGGACGATGTCGACGCAGGCCGAGGCGTTGTCGCGGCAGTACTGCCAGCCCTTGAACGAGGCCCGCAGGAACTTGACGGCGACGTCTTCGTTGCCGGACTTCGCGAGCCATGCCTGCGAGGCGAAGATCGCGTCCTGGAGCATCGCCGTCCCGGCGGACTCCATGGAGATGACGTCCATGTCCGCGGGCTTGTAGAGCTCGCCTGTCTCCGGGTTCTTGGCCTCGAGGACCTGAGCGTACTCGTTGTAGATCATCGCCTGGGCGGCGTCGATCTCGCCGTTGAGGAAGGCGTTCATGTCGAATTGCTGCGGGACGATGGTGACATCGCTGGGGTTCGCGGGATCGATGCCCACCTTCTGCATCGCCGCATAGAGCTCGGCCTCGTTGCCGAAGCCCCACGTGCCGACCTTCCTGCCCTTCCAGTCCTCGGGCTTCGTGATCCCGCTGGCCTTCCAGGCCACCTGCAGGGTGCCGGACCGCTGGAAGACCTGGCCGATGACTTGGACGTCGGCGCCCGACTCGCGCGAGGCGAGCATCTTCGGCACCCAGGAGATGCCGAACTCGGCGTTGCCGCCCGCGACGACGGTCGCCGGGACGATGTCGACGCCGCCGGGGAGGATGGTGACGTCCAGCCCCTCGGCCTTGTAGAAGCCCTGGTCGACCGCCGCGAAGTAGCCGGCGAACTGGGCCTGCGGGAACCACTGCAGCTGCAGCCTGACCTTGGTCAGCGCCCCGCCACCACCGCCGCCGGACGAGCACGCCGCCGCAACCACCGCGACTGCAACACCGAGCACCGCCAGCCTGCGCGTGAACCTCATCGCGTCTCCTCCCTCCGGGCCCGTCGCGAGCCCGTCTCCACCACGTGGCCGGCGGTGGTCCGCGGGCTCACGCCTCCCATGCTCATCGGTCCGCCCCTCGGTCGGTCCGATGAGATCGGTGCAGTCTAGCGAGGTCCGCGCCGCGAGGGAACGGAATCCTGGCCTGCCTCCCGGCCGATCCCCCACCGCAACGTCCCGACGGCCCGTCAGCCGCCTCCCGTGCCCCGCTCCAGGGTCCACGGGGCGATGAACCGCTCGGCGGTGATGACCGCCACGTACAGGCCGATGCCGATCGCGCAAGCGAACACGATCGCCGCCCAGGAGCGCTCGAAGTTCAGGTACGACGAGTACGTGACGATGTACTGCCCGAGGCTGACCTTGGGTGCGCCGAAGTACTCGCCGATGATCGCCCCGATCGTGGCGAGGGTTGTGGCCACCCGCAGGGCGGTGAAGATGAAGGGCATCGCTGCCGGGATCCGCACGAGGCGGAACACGTGGGCGTCGCTCGACGCGTACGCGCGCATCAGCTCCAGCGCTGCCGGCGAGGCGCTGGTGAGGCCGCGGACCGTGTTGATCATGATCGGGAAGAAGCAGATCACCGCGGCGATCATCGCCTTGGACAGCTGCTTGTCGATGCCGAACCAGTTGTTGAAGATCGGGGCGAAGGCGATGATCGGCACCGAGTTCGCGGCGATCGCGAACGGCAGGACCGAATCCCGGAAGCCCCCGAACCGGGCAGTGACGACACCCGCCAGGAGGCCGGCCACGGTACCGATCGCGAGGCCCAGGAGGATCTCCACGAGCGTGTAGGTGGCGGAGGCCCAGAGCTCCGGGAAGTACTCGGCGACTGCCTGGGCGATCGCGACGGGGCTCGGCAGGATGAACTGCTTGAGGCCCAACCCGCGGACGAGGAGCTCCCAGCCAGCGAGTGTCCCGACGAAGACGCCGACCGAGGGCAGCCACTCGCGGAGGCGGCCTCCGACGCCGAGCCCGGGCGGCGCGACCCGATCGGGCGCAACGCCGGTGGTCACGCCGAGAGGCCCTCCACCCGGACGCGCGCGGGTGGCACGCCCGACCCGCCGTTTCCGTCCTCGGTGCCGCGCAGGCTCTCGCGGACCTCGGTGACGAGCTCGAAGTAGCGCTCCAGCTCGCGCGTCTCCACGCCGCGCGTGCGCGGGAGGTCGACCGGGACGATGTTCGTGATCCGGCCAGGGCGGGCGGACATGACGACGACCCGGGTTGAAAGGAAGACCGCCTCGGGGATGGAGTGGGTCACGAACACCACCGTGGTGCCGGTCCTCTCCCAGATCCGCAGGAGCTCCAGGTTCATCCGCTCGCGCGTCATCTCGTCGAGCGCCCCGAACGGCTCGTCCATCAGGAGGATCCCCGGGTCCAGCGCGAGCGCCCGCGCGATCGCCACGCGCTGCTGCATGCCGCCGGAGAGCTGCCATGGGTGGTGGCCGGTGAAGTCCGCCAGCTCGACGAGCTCGAGCATCGCCAGGGCCTTCGCCTCGCGCTCCCGCCTGGGCCGGCCCGTCACCTCGAGCGGGAGCTCGACGTTCCTCTGAACGGTCCGCCAGTCGAAGAGGACGGGGGCCTGGAAGACCATCCCGTAGTCACGGTCCGCACGAGCCCGCGCCGCCGCCTTTCCGTTGACGGTGACCGTCCCCGCAGTGGCCGGGGTGAGGTCGCCAATGATCCGCAGGAGCGTCGACTTGCCGCAGCCGGACGGCCCGATGAGCGAGACGAACTCGCCGCGCTCGATGGCGAGGTCCACGCCGATGAGCGCCTCCACCGGGCGCGCGCCGGTCTTCCCGCCCGGTGCCCCGAATGTCTTCCCGACGCCGCGCAGCTGCACCACCGGGCCGGCGGCGGAGGTCCGGGGGTCGGCGGCGGAAGCCGCCGCTCGCGGGCCGGCCACGACGGTCGAGGCGGCGGGGTCGATCCCGCCCGGCGAGGTGCTCATGCGGCGGCTCCAGGTTCGGGGGGGCGGTAGTTGCGCAGCGCCCAGCGCTCCACGATGACGACGAGAACGAAGCAGAAGACGCCAAGCGCGGCGGCCACCGCGATGGCCGCCCAGAGGCGCTCCGGCTGGATCGAGTAGTACTGCATGGAGGTCAGCAAGGTCCCGCCCAGGCCGTCCCGGATGCCCGAGGGGAGCTCACCGACGATCGCGCCGACGACCGAGGCGGTCGCCGCGATCTTGAACGCGGTGAAGAGGTACGGCGTCGACGCGGGGAGCCGCAGGTGCCAGAGGACGGTCCGATCGCGCGCCGCGTAGGAGCGCATGAGCTCGTACGCCCGCGGGTCGGCCGAGCGCATCCCCCGGATCGCAGCGACGGTGACGGGGAAGAACGTCAGGTAGCTGGCCACGATAGCGATCGAGAACCAGCCCGCCTTGAGGCCGACGACGATGACCGGGGCGATCGCGATGATCGGGATGGTCTGGCTGGCCACCAGGAGGGGGAGGAGCGCGCGCTCGAGGAACCGGACGTGGACCAGCGTGATCGCCAGGAGCAGCCCGACGGAGGCGCCAAGGGCGAACCCGATCGCGGCCCCGCGGAACGTGAACAGGGCCGCCGCGACGAGACCCTGCAGCAGGGTCTCGCCGTTGGCGTCGGTCTCCACGAAGGACTCGACGATCAGCCAGACATGGGGCAGGTTGATGTCGTTGACTGGCGTCCAGCGGAATGGCGGGTGGTGGACGATTGCCACCGGGATCCCCAGGATCGAGGTGATGTCCCACGGGTCGCCGGCGATCCACTTCGCGCCCTCCCAGAGCACGGCGAGCACGGTGATGATCGCGACGAAACCGACGACCGGGCGGACCCACGCCCGGCGGGCGCGCCGGCCTCGCCAGGGCGTCGGCGGCTGATACGCCTCGAGGTCCCGCCCGAGGGCGACCTCCGCCTCGACGAGCCCCGCATCCGGGACCGCGTCGCCCGGCAGGTCGTCGATGGCCGGCACGACGCCGACGTCGATGTCGACATCGGCCTGCGCCTCCACGCGAGCTGTCTCGGGACGCTTCATGGTCGATCGGCCGGGTTAGCCGGCGGCCTCGTCGGCCAGGTCGAGCGCCAGGTCGATGATCGCGAAGGCCGCGTCCGAATCGATGAAGCCCTGGGCGAGCCAGCTGAAGAGCGGGATGGCGCGCGCCAGGCGGACGATCTCCGCCGAGGTCACGCGACCCGGGCCGGCGCTGATGGTCATCGCGTCATCCTCTCCGCGCGGCGACGGAACGCGCCGCGGCCTCCTCCAGTGGTGCGCCATTACAGCACACCTCCCCTACCCGAGGCGGCGCGGCGCGCGCGGCGGGCCCCGGCTCGCGAGATCGGCGACGGGCATCCCGGGTGCCTCCGCCCGGGTGTAGCATTCCGCCTCATTCCAGCGGGGCCGGCGGTCCCGCAAGCCCACGCGTCCCGCCATCGGAGGTGACCCATGCCGCGAATCGTCCGAGGCGCGCTCCTGCAGGCCACCTGGACCGGCGACAAGGAGTCGATGATCCAGAAGCACGAGGGCTACGCCCACGAGGCCGCCAGGCAGGGCGCCCAGGTCATGCTCTTCCAGGAGCTGTTCTACGGCCCCTACTTCTGCCAGGTCCAGGACGCCGCCTACTACTCGTTCACGGAGCTGATCCCGGACGGGCCCACGACGAAGCGGATGCAGGACCTCGCGAAGCAGACGGGGATGGTCCTCATCGTGCCGATGTACGAGGAGGACGCCACCGCCTCGGGCATCTACTACAACACCGCCGCCGTCATCGACCCCGACGGCCGCTACCTCGGCAAGTACCGCAAGACCCACATCCCGCACGTCAAGGGCTTCTGGGAGAAGTTCTATTTCCGGCCGGGGAACATCGGCTACCCGGTCTTCGAGACTGCTGTCGGCAAGGTCGGCGTCTACATCTGCTACGACCGCCACTTCCCGGAAGGCGCCCGGGCGCTGGGCCTCAACGGGGCCGAGATGGTCTTCATCCCCTCCGCCACGAGCCGGGGCCTCTCCGAGTACCTCTGGCGCATCGAGCAGCCGTCGCACGCGGTCGCCAACGGCTACTTCGTGGGGACAATCAACCGGGTCGGGATCGAGAAGGAGATCGGCGACGACGACTTCTACGGGCAGAGCTACTTCTGCGACCCGCGCGGCCAGATCGTCGGCGGCGTCGCCAGCCCGTACGACGAGGAGCTCGTGATCCGGGACATGGACCTCGAGATCGTCACCCAGGTCCGCCAGACCTGGCAGTTCTACCGCGATCGGCGCCCCGAGGCCTACGGCGACCTGGTGCGCCCGTAGCGGCGCTGCGAACGAGGGGGGCCGGCCGATGGAGTTCGGCTTCACGATCAAGCCCGACCACTCGATCGAGCGGACGGTCGCGCTCACCCGGCAGGCCGAGGCGGCCGGCTTCGCCCACGGCTGGCTCTTCGATTCCCACGTCCTGTGGCGCGATCCGTACCCGCTCCTGACGATGATGGCGCAGGCCACGACGACGATGCGCCTCGGGACCTGCGTCACCAACCCGGCCACGCGTGAGCCGTCGGTCACGGCGTCGAGCCTGGCCGTCCTCCAGGAGCTCTCCGGCGGCCGCTTCGACCTCGGGATCGGGCGCGGCGATTCGGCGATCCGGGTTCTGGGCAAGGGGCCGACCACGATGGCGGTCCTCGAGGAGGCAGTCCACGTGATCCGGGCCCTCGCCGAGGGGCGGCCGATCGAGCACGAGGGAGCCGTCCTCCAGCTCACCTGGTCCGCCGGCCACCGGCTCCCGGTCTGGATCGCCGGGTACGGGCCCGTCGCCCTCAAGATGACCGGGCGCATCGCCGACGGGGCGATGCTCCAGATCGCCGATCCCGACCTCGTGCGCTGGTTCGCAGGCCAGGTCCGGGCCTCGGCGCGCGAGGCCGGCCGGGACCCGACGGCGGTGCGGATCATGTCCGCGGCGCCGGCCCACGTCGGCGACCTGGCCGACGGCCGCGACCGGATCCGCTGGTTCCCGGCCCTCGTCGGGAACCACGTCGTGGACCTCGTCAACAAGTACCAGGGCGTGCTGCCCGAGGCGCTCACGCACTACGTCCGGGGTCGCGAAGGCTACGACTACCTCCACCATGCGGAGGTCGGCAGCGCGAACGCCGCGTTCGTCACCGACGAAGTGGTCGACCGCTTCGGGGTCGTCGGCGACGCGGCGGCTCACATCGCCAAGCTCCGGATCCTGGCCGACGCCGGCGTCGACCAGTTCAACCTCTACCTGATGAACGGCAACGAGGAAGAGCAGCTCGAGATCTACGGCCGGGAGATCATCCCGGCGCTCCGCGACGTCCCCGCGGCAACGGCCTGAGGAGGATTCGATGCGCACCCTCATCACCAACGGCCTCGTCGTCACCGCGGACGGCTCGTACGCGGCCGACGTGCTCATCGACGGCGAGACGATCGCGCTCGTGGGCACGAACCTCGCCGCGGCCGGCGTGACCGCCGACGCCACCATCGACGCGACCGCGAAGTACGTCGTGCCGGGCGGGATCGACGCCCACACCCACTTCGAGCTGCCGTTCGGGGGAACCTTCGCCAAGGACACCTTCGAGACGGGGACGAAGGCGGCCGCCCACGGCGGGACCACCATGGTCGTGGACTTCGCCGTGCAGCCGAAGGGCGGGGCGCTCCGCGAGGGGCTCGACGTCTGGATGGCCAAGGCCGAGGGCAAGGCGGTCCTCGACTACGGCTTCCACATGATCATGTCGGACGTGAACGACGCCAGCCTGGCCGAGATGGACCGGCTCGTGGCCGAGGGCATCCCCGACTTCAAGCTCTTCACGGCCTACCCGGGTGTCTTCCTGAGCCCGGACGACCACATCTACCGGGCCCTGAAGCAGACCCGGACGAACGGCGGCATGATCCTGATGCACGCCGAGAACGGGCCGGTGATCGACGTCATCGCCGCCGACCTGGTGGCCGCGGGCACGACCGACCCGATCGGCCACGGCCTGGCCCGCTACCCGATCCTCGAGGGCGAGGCGACGAACCGGGTGATCCGCCTGGCCGAGGCGGCGGGCGTCCCCGTCTACTTCGTCCACCTCTCCTCCCGCGACGCGCTCGAGGCGGTCACGGCGGCCCGCGCCCGCGGGGCCATGGCCTTTGCCGAGACCTGCCCGCAGTACCTCTTCCTCTCGCTCGACGACCTCGGCAACGGGTTCGAGGGCGCGAAGTTCGTCTGCAGCCCGCCGCTCCGCACGAAGGACCACCAGGAGGACCTCTGGCGCGGGCTCCGCACGGACGTGCTGCAGCTGGTGGCCACCGACCACTGCCCGTTCGACTTCCACGGCCAGAAGGAGATGGGCCGGGGCGACTTCCGGAAGATCCCGAACGGCCTCCCGGCCGTCGAGGACCGCGTCGACCTGCTCCACGACGGAGGCGTCGTGGGCGGCCGGATCTCCCGCGAGCGCTGGGTCGAGATCATGGCGACGGCGCCCGCCAAGATGTTCGGGATGTACCCGAAGAAGGGCGCGATCGCCGTCGGCTCGGACGCCGACCTCCTCGTCTATGACCCGAACCGGAAGCGCACGATCAGCGCCGCGACCCACCACATGAACGTCGACTACTCGATCTTCGAGGGGCGCGTGGTCCAGGGCGCGTCCGACGTCGTGATGAGCCGGGGCACCGTCGTCGTCCGCGACGGGAAGTGGGTCGGCCCGGCGGGCCACGGGAAGTTCGTCCCGCGCAGCCGCTCCGACTTCGCCCGCCGCGCGTAGGGCGGTGACCCGTCACCCGCGCCCGGGCCGGGGCGACGGGTCAGGGCTCAGGGCGCCGCAAGGCGCGCCGCCCGGCGGCGCACGATGGTCGTGGTGACGGCCGCCCCGAGGCTGGTCGCCGCCACGGCGAGGCAGATCAGCTGCTCCGCATTGAGCGGCCCGAGCACGTCCGCGTCGCGCCAGGTCGCCGCCACGAAGCACCGGCCGAGAGCCCATAGGCCGAGGCCGACCGCGTACACGCGGCCGTCGCCGCGGCGGAGCGGGGTCAGGCGCACGAGCGCGACGACCAGGAGGAGGACAGCCGCCGTCATGGCGGCCTCGTAGAGCTGGGCCGGATGGGCCGGGATCTCCGCTCCGGGGCTGCCCCACGGCCCGGGCGGGGCGTAGGCGGTGGCCCATGTCGCGGCCGTGGATTCGCCCTGGCCGGAGCCGCCGAGGGCCTGCGCCGCCTTGCCGAGCCCAAGGACGAGGAGGAGCGGCGCGATCGCGACGTGGAGCCAGCGACCGACCGGCGCGTCGAGCAGCGCAGCAACGTAGACGGCCGTCAGCGTGCCGCCGACGACGGCGAGCGTCAGCTCCATGCTCCCCTGCCCCGGGTCGAGGAGCGCCCGCCACTGCGTGCCGTAGTAGTCGACGTGGAGAAGCCCGTAGCCCAGCCGGCCGAGGATGACGGCGCCGGGAGCTGCCCCCAGGAGGATGAAGAGGAGGTCGTCGCGGCGCAGGTGCCAGGGGCCGTCGGCCTCCTCCTCCGCCGGCTCGTCCTCGCCGATCCACTGGTCGTGGCCGGGCGTCCGGCCGGCGACGAGGGCCATGGCGACGATCCCGACGAGCACCGCGGCAGCGATCGCCAGCGTCTCCCAGCGGACGGCGCGGTCCCCCAGCCGGAGGTAGGGGTCGAAGTCGAGGACGAGCGTCGCGAGGAGCCCCGTGCTCATGCGACGCCGCCCAGCGTGCCGTGGACCACCCGGCCGGCCGCGATCGTGGCCTCGACGCGGATCCCGGCCGCGTCCTGCGCCCACGCCTCGCGGGCGATGGCCGTCGGATCCCCGGAGAGGATCACGAGGTCGCTCCGCCGGCCGATCGCGAGGAGCCCGGCGTCGTCGTTGCCGAGCGTCGCGGCGCCGGCGACCGTCCACGCGTGGAGCGCCTCCGCCGCGGAGAGGCCCTGGTCGTGGCGGAGCGCGGCCCGGACGCCGTCCAGCGGGGCGCCCGGGACGACGGGCCGGTCGCTGGAGAAGGCCGTGGGGATCCCGGCGGCGAGGAGGCGCGCGAACGGGAGGAGGCGCCCGGCCCGTTCCGCGCCGAGGCGGGCGCGGTAGGTCGGGCCGGCCCAGGCGAGGAACTCGGGCTGGACGACAGCGGTGGCGCCCGACGCG
The DNA here is from genome assembly GCA_963762445.1 of uncultured Chloroflexia bacterium. Classification (GTDB taxonomy): domain Bacteria; phylum Chloroflexota; class Limnocylindria; order Limnocylindrales; family CSP1-4; genus CTSoil-043. The sequence goes on along the minus strand of CAVXLA010000005.1, from coordinate 305,575 downwards.
GCCAGCCGCGCGAGGAGCTCGTCGTCGAGGAGCATCGCATGCTCGATCCGGTGCGCGAGGCCGGCCGGCGCGGGGGCCGCGGCCCAGGCGTCCAGGAGAGCCGTGACCGCGGCGTCGCCGATCGCGTGGGTCGCCGTGGCCCACCCGGCGTGCGCGGCGCGGCGGATGCGCTCCGCGAGGGCGGCGGGATCGTGCACGGGTCCGCCCGGATGGGGAGCGTCGTCGTACGGCTCCCGCAGCCAGGCCGTGCGCGTCGTCAGCGCCCCGTCGGCCTTCAGCTTCACGTGGGAGAGGCGGACCCGGGACCGCACGTCGTCGGGCAGCAGGGCCGCGAGGTCGGCCGGCCCCGGGACGGGATCGCCGGGAGCGAGCGCGATCCTGGCGAGGCCGGGCAGGAGCGCTACGGCGAGCGGCATCGCCCCGGACGCGATGGCGTCGCCCCAGGCGGCCATCTCTGCCGCGACGCCGGCGACGGAGCCCACGTCGGCGTCGGCCACGCTCGTCACGCCGTCGGCGGCCAGCCGGCCGGCTGCGCGGGCAAGCGCGGCGCGCTCCTCCGCGGTGGTCGGCGGTGGCATCGCGGCTGCGATGCGGTCCCAGGCATTGGGGCCGCGGAGGACGCCGGTCGGCTCGCCGGCCGCGTCGCGCTCGATCTCGAGCCGGCCCGGCACGCTGCGGGTCGCGGCGTCCACGCCCGCCAGGGCCAGGGCGAGGCTGTTCGCGGTCACCGCGTGGCCCGAGACGTGGGCGAGGAGGACGGGCCGGTCCGGGATCGCCCGGTCCAGGTCGTCGCGTGTCGGATCGTCGGGCCGGTCCCAGGCGGTCGGGTCGTAGCGGGCGACCAGCCAGGCGTCTGGCTCCAGGTGCTCGGCCGCCCCCGGGATGGCGCGGATCGCCGCCCGCCGCTCGCGACCGGCGAGCTGCGTCATCCCCGCCACCATCCCCTCCCAGTACGGGTGGGCATGGGGCTCGACGAAGCCCGGGAGGACGGCCCGGCCGCGGAGGTCCACGACCGTCGAGTCCGGGCCCGCCAGCGCGAGCATGTCCGCGTCGCTCCCGACCGCGAGGATCCGGTCGTGGGCGAAGCAGAGGGCGGTCGCCCGGCGGCCGGCCGCGTCCGAGACGCCCGGGGCGCCCGCCGTGCGGCTCGCGGCGTCGGTCGGGCGCGCGCCGTCGAAGGTGAGGACCGTCCCCCCGTGGAGGACCGTGTAGTGATGGGTCATCGCGCCCGGAGTCTAGCCGCGGTCGGGGCGGGCCGGTGCGCCGGACACGACGACGCCCCGGCCGGTTGGCCGGGGCGTCGCGGCTGCGAGAAGATGGGCGTGAAGCTAGAGGCCGAACGTATCGAGCCAGCCCAGGTTGTCGGCCCGGTCGACGCGGTAGACGCCGCCGTCGCGGCGAAACGGTGCCCGGCCGCACCGCGCCGGGTCAGGCCGAGAGCTTCGCCACGAGCTCGCGGACGGCCCCGGCCGAGTGGTCGAGGGCGGCCTTCTCGTCGTCGGTGAGCGCGATCTCGATCACCTTCTCCATCCCGCCGTCGCCCAGGACCACCGGCACGCCGACGAAGAGGCCGTCGTAGCCGTACTCACCCTTGAGGTAGGCCGCGCAGGGCAGGATCCGGCGCCGGTCGAGCAGGATGGACTCGGCCATCTCGACGACGGCCGCGGCCGGCGCGTAGTAGGCGCTGCCGGTCTTGAGGAGGGCGACGACCTCGGCTCCGCCGTTGCGGGTCCGGTCCACGAGGGCGGCGATCCGCTCCGCCGGCATCAGCTCCGTGATCGGCACCCCGCCGACGGTGGAGTAGCGCGGCAGCGGGACCATCGTGTCGCCGTGGCCGCCCAGGACGAAGGCGAAGACGTCGAGCACCGAGACGTCGAGCTCGGCGGCGATGAAGGTGCGGAAGCGGGCGGTGTCGAGGACCCCGGCCATCCCGATGACGCGCTCGCGGGGGAAGCCGGATGCCTTCATCGCCACGTGGCACATGGCGTCGAGCGGGTTCGTGACGACGATGATGATGGCGTCCGGGCTGAGGGGCGCGGCCGCCCCGACGACGGAGGCCACGATCCCGGCGTTCTTCGCCATGAGGTCATCGCGGCTCATCCCCGGCTGGCGGGCCAGGCCGGAGGTGACGACGATGATCGAGCTGCCGGCGGTCTCGGCGTAGTCGTTCGTGCCGGTGATCGTGACGTCGTAGCCGACGACGGGCGCCGCCTCGGCGAGGTCGAGCGCCTTGCCCTGCGGGAGGCCCTCGATGATGTCGACGAGGACGACGTCCGCGAGGCCCGTCTCGAGGATCCGCTGGGCGGTGGTGGCGCCGACGTGGCCGGCGCCGATGACGGTCACCTTGCGACGCGTGGCCTGGTTCATGGGAGCTCCTCCGGATTGCAGCAGGGACGCGCAGGGTGGTTGGCCGCGATTGTAGATGTCCGACCCTCCGGCCTGATCCCGGTCCCGGACGCCGTCGCCCGACGTCGGGACCGGCCGTCGGGGGCCGCGCCCGCTGCCGCCTACCCGACGCGCGGGCCCGCCGTCCGGATCGCCTCCGAGACGCCGTCGGCGTACGCCGTGAAATTGGCCTCGAACATCCGGGCCAGCTCGGCCGCCTGGCGGTCGTAGGCCGCGGGGTCGGCCCACGTGCCGCGGGGGTCGAGGACCTCGGCCGGGATGCCCGGCACGGCCAAAGGGACCTGGACGCGGAAGACCGGGTCCTGCCGCCAGGCGACGTCGGCCAGCTCCCCGTTGAGGGCCGCCCGGACCATGTTCCGGGTGTGGTTGATGTTCATCCGGTGGCCGGCCCCGTACGGGCCGCCGGTCCAGCCCGTGTTCACCAGCCAGACGGGCACGTCCCACCGCTCCAGGCGGTCGACGAGCATGTGGGCGTACTCGCCCGGATGGCGGGGCAGGAACGGCGCGCCGAAGCCGGCCGAGAAGGTCGCCTTCGGCTCCACGATCCCGACCTCGGTGCCCGCCAGCTTCGCGGTGTAGCCGCTGATGAAGTGGTAGGCGGCCTGCTCCCTGGTGAGCCGCGAGATCGGCGGGAGGACGCCGAACGCGTCGGCCGTCAGGAAGACGACGTTCTTCGGCGTGCCCGCGATCCCGGTCGGGTCGGCGTTGCCGATGAAGTGGAGGGGGTAGGCGCCGCGGGTGTTCTCGGTGAGCCGCTCCGAGTCGAGGTCGAGGGCCCGCGTCGCCGGGTCGAGGTCCACGTTCTCCAGGACCGTCCCGAACCGCCGGGTCGTGGCGAAGATGTCGGGTTCGTACATCGGCGAGAGGCGGATCGTCTTGGCGTAGCAGCCGCCCTCGAAGTTGAAGACGTAGTCGGTGCCCCAGCCGTGCTCGTCGTCGCCGATGAGGGCGCGCAGCGGATCGGCCGAGAGGGTGGTCTTCCCGGTCCCCGAGAGGCCGAAGAAGATCACCGAATCGCCGCCCTTCCCGACGTTGATCGAGCTGTGCATGGGAAGGACGCCCTCGTCGGGCATCAGGTAGTTCATGACCGTGAAGGCGGACTTCTTGATCTCGCCGGCGTATTCCGTGCCGACGATGATGACCTCCATCCGGCCCATGTGGACCAGGATCGCCGTCTCGCTGCGGGTCCCCTCTGTCGCCGGGTCCGCCTTGAACGAGGGGACGTCGAGGATCGTGAAGTTGGGCACGAACGTCGCCAGCTCCTCGGCCGACGGCCGCCGGAACAGGTTCTCGGCGAAGATGCTTGCCCAGGCGGTCTCGGTGTAGACGCGGAGGGAGCGGCGGTGAGCCGGGTGGGCGCCGATGAAGGCGTCCTGGGCATAGAGGTCCTTCGTTGCCACGTAGGCGAGGAGGCGGGCGCGCAGGTGGTCGTAGTGCTCCTCGCGTAGGCGCTGGTTGACGTCGCCCCACCAGATCTTCGCCTCGCTCGTCGGCTCGACGACGACGAACTTGTCCCTAGGCGAGCGGCCGGTGTGCTTGCCGGTCCGGACGACGAGGGGGCCCTCGGCGGCCACGATCCCCTCCCCCGCCCTGATCGCGTGCTCGTAGAGCTCGGCGGTGGCGAGGTTGGCCCGCACGGAGCGTCCGATCGCCAGCTTCGCGAGGGTCGGGGTCTGCGGCATCGTCATCGGATTCCTCGGCGCGCGATCTCGCTCGGTGGGCACGCGGTCGTGCTCCGGCAGACCGGCCGCGCGTGGGTCGGTGCGGCGCGATGGGCGTTGGTGCGTCCGCGAGCCGCGGCGGGCGGGCCCGCCGTCCGACGGAGTCGGCTTCCGCAGTCCGTGGTCCGCGGATGATACCCGGTTCTACGCCCCGTCGAGGGCGTCCAGGAGGTCGGCGACGAGGTCGGCGACGTCCTCGATGCCGACCGAGAGGCGGACGAGCGCCTCCGGAACCTCCAGCGGCGACGCGGCGACGGACGCGTGGGTCATCACCGCCGGCACCTCGACCAACGACTCCACGCCGCCGAGCGATTCGGCGAGCGTCCACAGGCGCGTCCGCTCGGCAACCGCGATCGCGCGCTCGCGCGCGCTCCTGCCGTGGCGCCCGCCTGCCGCCGGGACGAGGCTCACCATCCCGCCGAACGCGGGCGCACCCTCGCCGCCGCGCATCTGGCGGACCGCGACCGCGGCCCCGGGATGGGCGTGGCGGCCATCGGCCAGGCCCGGGTATCCGAGCCAGGCGATGTCGTCGCGCGCGGCCAGCGCTGCTGCGACCGCGAGCGCGTTCGCGCTCTGCCGCTCGACCCGCAGGGCCAGCGTCCGGAGGCCGCGCAGGACGAGGAAGCAGTCCTGCGGCCCGGGCACCGCCCCCATCGCGTTCTGGAGGAACCGCAGCCGCTCGCCGACGGCGGCATCGGACGTCACCACGACGCCGTTGACGGTGTCGCTGTGGCCACCCAGGTACTTCGTCGCGGAGTGGAACGCCACGTCGGCTCCCAGCTCGAGCGGCCGCTGGAGCGCCGGCGAGGCGAACGTGTTGTCGACGACGACGAGCGGGCGCTCGCCGCGGGCACCGACGTGACCGTTGACCGCACCCGCGACGGCGGCGATGTCCGTCACCTTGAGGAGCGGGTTCGAGGGCGTCTCGAACCAGACGAGACGCGTCCGCGGCGTCAGCGCCCCGGCGAGGGCCGCCACCGGGTCCGCCGCGAGGTCGACGTAGCGCGCGTCCACGCCGCGCGGCCGCGCCACCCGCTCGAAGTAGCGGAACGTCCCGCCGTAGACGTCGTCGCCGACGATGGTCTCCTCGCCCGGGCCGACCAGCTCGACCAGGGCGGCGGTCGCCGCGGACCCGGAGGCGAACGCGATCCCGAAGGCCCCGCCCTCGAGGTCGGCGACCGCGCGCTCCAGCCGGTCGCGTGTCGGATTCTGCGTCCGGGCGTACTCGTAGCCGGCCCGCGGCCGCCCGACGCCGTCCTGGGCGTAGGTCGACGTCTGGTAGATCGGCGGGCTGACGGCGCCCGCCACCGCGTCGGGCTCGGCGCCGGCGTGGACGACACGGGTCGCGAACGCGTCGGGGCGGCCGGACGAGGGGCCGTCGGGGCGGCGGCGGGCGTCGGAGCGTTCGGCGTCGGGCACGGCGAGCTCCCGTCAGCTCCCCAGGCGCGGGTGGTGGCTTAGGTACTCGAGGAGATCGAGCTTCGTGACCACGCCTGCCGGCCGCTCGCCGCGCGTCGCGAGCACCGCGGGAGCGCCCCCGTCGAGGAGTGCGAACGCCTCGTCGAGCGAGGCGTTCTCGCGAACCTGGGGGAGCGGTGCGTCCATCACCTCGCCGACGGTGCGCTCAACGATCCCCGGGTCGCGGTACGCCCGGCCCAGGAGGCCCGTCTCGCTGACGGAGCCCACGAGGCTGCCGACGCGCGCCCCTTCGCGATCCCCGGAGACGGGCATCTGGCTGATCCCGAACTCCTGGAGGCGGCCGATCGCGGTGCCCACGGTCTCGGTCGTCCGGACGACCACGACGTCGGGCAGCTGGCGGCCGTGGTGGTGGTCGTCGAGGATGTCCCGCAGGGTGACCACGCCCCCCGGCGTCGGGAGCAACCCGTTGGCCCGCATCCACTCGTCGTTGTAGAGCTTCGAGAGGTAGTTCCTGCCGGTGTCCGCGAGGAGCACGACGACCACCGCGACGTCCCCGCCGGGGGCCGCGGTCAGCTCGTGGGCAACCTCGAGGGCGGCGACCATCGCCGTGCCGCACGACTCGCCGGCGAGGATCCCCTCTTCGCGGGTGATCCGGCGGGCCATCGCGAACGCGTCGCGATCCGACACGCGGACCCAGCGGTCGACCAGCGCCGGGTCGAAGGTGCCGGGGAGGAAGTCCTCCCCTACCCCCTCGGTCAGGTACGGCCGGGCGACGTCGCCCGACAGGACGCTACCCTCGGGGTCGGCGCCGACCACCACGAGGTCGGGCCGCCGGGCCCGCAGGTGGCGGGCGGCCCCCGTGATCGTGCCCCCGGTCCCCACGCTGGCCACGAGGTGGGTGATCCGGCCCTCGGTCTGCTCCCAGATCTCGGGCCCGGTGCTGGCCTCGTGCGCGCGCGGGTTCTCCTGGTTCCAGTACTGGTCCGGCTTGAAGGCGCCGGGGATGTCGCGGGCGAGGCGGGCCGCGACCGAGTAGTAGCTCTCCGGGGATTCCGGGGCGACGTTCGTCGGGCAGAGAACGACCTCGGCGCCGTACGCGCGCAGGATGGCCTGCTTCTCGGCCGACTGCTTGTCGGCCATCACGAAGATGCAGCGGTAGCCTTTCAGGGCGGCCGCCATCGCCAGCCCGTGGCCGGTGTTCCCCGAGGTCGGCTCGATGATCGTCCCGCCGGGATGGAGCAGCCCGTCCCGCTCGGCCGCCTCGATCATCGGGAGGCCGATCCGGTCCTTGACCGAGCCGCCCGGGTTGAGCGTCTCGAGCTTGGCGAGGACGAGCGGCTGGCGCTCGAGAGGGCCGATCCCGCGCGTCAGCCGGCTGATCCGGACGAGCGGCGTGCGGCCGACGAGGTCGAGGATGGATTCGGCGTACTGCATGGGCGCGCAGTATCGCATGCGAACGGCCCGGCTCCCGGCGGCGATCAGGCCTTCGGCCGGCCGAGCAGGAGACCCGTGAGCCAGGGCCAGCGCCGCCTGCGCGACGGCGGATCCACGGTGGCCGGGTAGATGGCGGCGATGACCGGGGCGAGCACCTCCTCGAGCCGCTCCGCCGCGCGCCGGGCAGCGGCCATCTCCTCGCGCGAACCCGGCTCCGGGGCGCCGCTCCAGCCGTCGCCGACCAGCTCGGCCATCGTCGTCGGCGGAAGGATCCGGGTCGCGAAGCGCTTGCCCCGGTAGAGGACCTCCGTCCCGGCGACGGCGAGGGGGACGATCGGCGCCCCGGTCCGCAGGGCGATGACGAACGCCCCCAGGCGGAACGGCGTCGGCCGGTCGGGCGGCCCGCCGATCGACCCCTCGACGAACGTCGAGAAGACGCCACCGCGCTCCAGGACGGCCTGGGCCGCGGTGACATGGACCTCGATTCCGACGCCGCCGCGCCACACCGGCAGCACGCCGCCGACGATCCGCAGGAGCCGCTCCTTCCAGGGCCGGTCGAAGCCGGACGGGCCGCTCCCCAGGGTCCAGACGCGCGGCTCGGCGGGCACCGCGTCGAGGGCCAGGAACGGGTCCATCCAGCCCCGGTGAAGGGCGGCGAGGAGGATGTAGCCGCCGCCCGGCGGGAGGTGCTCCCGGCCGCGAGCATCCACGCGGAACCCGAAGAGCCCCATCAGCAGGGCGCGGCTGAGGCGGCGGGCCAGCCGGTAGGCGATCCCGGCCCGGATCGCTGGCGGCGTGCCGAGCCAGTCGAGGCCCTCGCGGACGTCGCGCCGCGACCGGCGGATCTCGTCGGGCCGGATGTTCGCGTCGGCCCGTCGCCGCCGCGCTCCCGTCATTCCGGCCGCGGCGCGGCGCCGTCCATGACGACGGCCACCTCGTCGAGGGGTCCTTCGACCGCGCCCGCCGCGTCACCGGGCGGCGGGTCCTCGGCGATCGCGACGGCCCGGTCGCCGAGCGCGGCGCCGGGGCGATGGCGCCAGGCCAGGATGGCCAGGACCGCGATCACCACCGCGGCGCTGATGATCGAGGCAACGGGGATGCCGAAGAACGTCCAGTTGTTCGCCCGCAGCGACTCCAGGAGAAAGCGGGTCGTCCCGTACCAAACGAAGGAGAGCAGCAGGAGGTCGCCCGGCCGCAGCGAGCGGGCGCGGCGGGCGAGCAGGAGGAGGACGATCGCCCCGAGCGCGCCCGACAGCGACTCGTAGAGGAACAGCGGCTGAAAATGGGCGTCGACCGGGGTCGTGCCAAGCGGGGGGCAGGCCCAGGTTGGCGTCCGGTTGGCGCAGGCGATGGCGATCCCCCACGGGAGGTTCGTGGGCGGCCCGTAGAGCTCCTGGTTGAAGAAGTTGCCCCAGCGGGCCACCGCCTGCATCACGAGGATGCCGGGCGCGGCCACGTCGGCCCATCTCGCGATCGGCTGGTGCTTCCAGCGGGCGTAGGCGATCCCGGCGAGGATGCCGGTCACGAACCCCCCGTAGACGCCCAGGCCGGTGTAGGGCGGCAGGACGATCGCCAGCAGGTCGTCGCGGTAGCGGTCCCATTGGTCGATGACGTGGTACAGGCGACCGCCGATCAGGGCGGCCACGGCGATGACGATGAGGCCGTTGACGAGGAGGTCGGTGTCGAGGCCGCGCCGCCGCGCCTCGCGCTCCACGACGACAAAGGTCGCCGCCAGGCCGACCGCGTACATGACCCCGTACCAGTAGACCGCGAGCGGGCCGATCGAGACCAGGATCGGGTCGGGCGTCCAGTCGATCATCGCCGGGAGTGTAGCCGCCGGCCGGCCGCGGCGACGACGGGGCGGGTGCGATACTGCCCGCCGATGAACACAGAGTACGTCTGGTGGCTCCTGGCGGTGCTCCTCGCCGGCGGGGCCGCGGTCGCGTTCCTCGCCGTGGGACGCGTTCCCGAGATCGAGGACGAGCCGTCAGCGGACGATCAGGCGCAGCTCGGCGATCGGCAGCCGACGGGGCACGGGCTGGACGCCGACCCCACCGGGCCGGGTGCCGACCCCACCGAGCAGGGCGCTCAGAGCGCGCCGGTGAGGACGACGGTGCCGGGGCCGGGCGCGGCCGCCGCGTCCACGAGCGACACGCCGTAGACCACGCCCGGCGGCAGCTCGGCCGGCAGGGCCACCTCGCCGGCCCACCAGGCCACGCCACCGGCCCACCACATCGTCCCCAGGACGCGGCGGGATCCGCCGACCTCGACCCAGCAGCGGTACTCCGACCCGCGCGGCGGTGCGCCCAGGCCCGTCGCGCTGGCGACCATCCGCCCGGCCGACGGCGAGAGCACCATTGTCCCGCTCGTGCCGCCGGCGCCGGCGAGGACCACCGTGCGCGCGTCGCCGGCGGCCAGCAGCGTCGCGGTCTCCCGCGTGACCTGGTCGAAAGCGGCCGCCGGGTCGGCGGTGCCCGCGGGCGCGGCCCTGTTCACGAGGAAGGCGCCGCCGAGCACGCCGATGACGAGCGCGGCCGCGAGGGCCGCCACCCAGCCGAGCGGGGCGCGGCGGGGCGCTCCGCGGGCCAGAACCACGGGCTCACCCACACGCGGCGCAGGCTCCGCCGGCAGCGACGCCGGCCGCAACCCCTGGCCACGGGCCACCCCGACGTCGCGGACGAAGGCGAGCGTCCGGTCCCGGAGAGCCGGGTCCGGCCTCTCGGCGAGGACCGGCCGCAGAACCCCGGCAACGCGGCGGAGGCGCGCGAGCTCCTCCAGGCACGCCGGGCACCCGGCCAGGTGCCCGGCCACCACTGCCGCGTCCGCGGTGTCGCCGGCCGCCAGCCGATCGAGCCCGCCGGGCTCCACGGCGGCGAGCTCGAGGGCCTCGCGGACGTCGTCGTGCTCGATCATCCGGCGCCTCCGGGGGTCCGGGACAGCGGCGTGGGCCGTTCGACGCCCATGTCGAGCGGGACGGGAGCCAGCGACGGCCCGTAGACGTCGACCAGGATCTCGCGCAGCCGGGCGAGGGCGCGCCGTGTCCGCGTCTTGACCGTGCCCAGCGGCCACCCGAGGCGGGCGGCGATCTCGCTCTGGCTCAGCTCGTCGCGATAGGCGAGCAGGATGACCTCGCGCTCGGGATCCGGCATCGCGGCCAGCGCGCCGTTGAGCGCCGCCCGAGCCTCCGCGGCGTCGAGGGCTGCGGCCGGGTCGCCGGCAGCCGGGCTCGCGCCCGCGGAACGGCGCTCGGCCGCCCGCTCCAGCGCCTCGGCCGCCGGCTCGTCGTCCGGGCCGGCCCCCAGGGACACCAGGTGCGGGCGACGGCTCGCCGCCCGCAGCCGGTCGACCGCCCGGTGGCGGGCGATCGTCCCCAGCCAGGCGGACACCGACCCGAGAGCCGGGTCGAACTGCTCAGCGCGGTTCCAGAGCGTCAGGAAGACCTCCTGCACGACGTCCTCGGCGACCTGACGGTCCCCCGTCACGCGGAGCGCCGTCGCGAACAGCGCGGCGGCGTGCCGATCGTAGAGCGCGGCGAGGGCATCCTCGGATCCGGAGGCCACGGCAGCGACGAGCGCGGCCTCGGCCGAGGGCAGCCCGGGTCGCCCTTCTGCCATCGTTACGACGCCGGCGGGCTGCCGGATTTCGAGCCGCCGCCGCGGGCCCGGAGGATCGGCAGCGGCCGCCGCTCGAACGGCGTCGAGGCCTCGGCGAAGGCTTCCGCGATGTCGTCGCCGGTGCTGCCCGGGGCCTGCGTCACCGACATGTTCGGGTCACCAAGCATGGTCGCGTAAGCCTAGCGATCAGCGGCGTCCACCGTCGGGGGCCGTTTGATTCCCGTCGATCCTGCACCCACGCCCGAGCGCGACGGTGCGTCGCGACTTCTTGCTCGCCGGCCGACGCCCGGGATCGCGGGCTACCACGCTCCCGCCGCGTGCCGCATCGGCACCGCCGCGAGCGTCCCGGCGGGCAGGTGGGCCTCGAGGCAGGTGACCCCCTCCGGCCCGACGATCGCGTCGTGGCGGGTCCCGGCCGGGAGGTCCAGACGGTCGCCGATCCTCAGCGCCACCTGCTCACCGTGCTGCGCCAGGCCGAAGACGATGCTGCCTGCGGCGCAGACAAGCACCTTGTCGTAGGAATGGGCGTGGGCGACGTAGGTGTCACCCGGCCCGTTCGCCCACGACCCTGGTCGCAGCCCCTCGGCGGCCAGCCGGGCGGCGAGGTCGGCCGGGCCCATCGGTCAGCCGCCGACGTTGACGCCGATGACGCGGCCCACCATGAACGTGACGATCGACGCGGCGGCCCCGAGCCCCACCTGCCGCATCCCCGAGAAGATCAGGTTGCGACCGGTCAACAGGCTGACGAGGGCGCCCAGCAGGAAGAGCGCGCCCAGGCTCGCGCCGAAGCTGAGGACCAGGGCAACGTCGCCGGACCCGAACAGGAACGGGATGACGGGGACGATCGCCCCGATGCAGAAGGCGAGGAACGACCCGCCCGCGGCCGCCCACGGCGAGCTCATGCCGTTCTGGTCGAGGCCCAGCTCCTCGCGCACCATCGTCTGCAGGGCGAGCTCGGGATCCTGGAAGATGTGCTCCGCGAAGCGGCGCGCGTCCGCCTCCGGGAGCCCCTTGGAGCGGTAGATCGCGACGAGCTCCTCGAGCTCCTCGTCGGGGATCGCCGCCAGCTCTGCGCGCTCCAGCGCGATCTGGCGCTCCAGCACCTCCACCTGCGAGCGGACCGAGATGTACTCCCCGGCGGCCATGGAGAAGGCGCCCGCGAGGAGCCCGGCGATCCCCGACAGGAGGATGAACGACGGCTCCGAGGTGGCGCCGGCGACGCCCATGACCAGCGACAGGTTGCTGACGAGGCCGTCGGACGCCCCGAAGACGATCGCACGCAGGGTCCCCGCACCGCCCCGATGCCAGCTCTCGACCTTCGTGATCTCGGCCGCGCTCGCTGCGACGCGGCCGCGGCGCTCGGCGTCGACGGCCGTCGCCGCGCCCTCGGCGCCCTTCAACTCCTCATGCAGCAGGCGCCAGGTCTCCGCGTGGCGCCGCTCATCGGCGGCCATCGCCGCCATCGTCGCGGTCATGCCGGCGCTCGGGGCCGTGGGGGCGCCCCTGGCGTAGCGTCGCTCGTCGTCGCCCTCCAGGGTCCGCACCAGGTCGGCAACGGCGCGTGTCCCGAGGAGGCGCGCGACAACGAGGATGAACCGCATCCGCGGTCCAGGACCGCCCGGCGGCGGGAGCGCCACGCCGGCATCGCGGAGGCGCCCCTCCCAGACCTGGGCGTGGCGTCGCTCGTCGGCGGCGATCGTCCGGAATGCCTCCGCGCGGTGGGGGTCGCGCTCGATCCGGGCCAGCCCGTCGTAGAGGTGGATGGCGTCGCGCTCCATGCGGAGCGCCACCGTGGTCTCCTGCAGCGCACCGCGGTCGAGCGAAGGGTCCTGGGTCATCCCGACGATCGTAGCCGAGCGGAGGAGGACGTGACCGGGCCGTCCGGCCTCTGGACCGGGTGCTATCGTCGCCTCGTGGCCACGATGCTTCCCCAACTCCGCTACCTTGCGGCGGCAGACGTCGTCGCCTGCCTTCCGCCACTTCCCGATCAGCTCCGGCTGGCCGAGCGGACGCTCGTCGGGCTGGTCGAGGGCGCCGAGCTCCCGCCCAAGATCGGCATCCACCCCCGCCCGGCCGGCTCCTTCGCCCATGCGATGCCGGCCTACCTCCCGGGCGCGGCTCCCGACGGCAGCGGCGACCTCGCCGGCGTGAAGTGGATCGCCGGCTTCCCCGGCAACCCCGCCGCCGGCCTGCCGGCCCTCCACGCCCTCGTCGTCGTGAACGACCCGCGAACGGGCGTCCCGACCGCGATCCTCGACGGCGCGCCGATCACGGCGGCGCGGACGGCCGCCGTCTCAGGGACCGCCATCGCCCGCTGGTCCCCGCCGACCCCCGGTCGTCCCGCGCGGGCGGCGATCGTGGGGGCCGGCGTCCAGGGTCGCGCCCACCTCGCGATCCTCGGCCACCTCGCGCCCGGGGTCGACGTCGCGATCCACGACCGCGACGCGCCCCGGGCCGAGGCGCTCGCCCGCGACGCCGCCGGCGTTCCGGGCATCGCCGCAGCGCGGGCCGTCGCGGACGCGCGGGGCGCCGTGGCCGACGCCGACGTCGTCGTCACTTGCGTCTCCTTCGGCCCGATCCGCCAGGTGATGACGAGCGGCTGGTTCGCCCCGGAGGCGCTCGTCATCGCCGTCGACTACGCCACGTCGATCGCGGCGGAGGTGGCCCGCGAGGCGGCCGCGTTCCTCGTCGACGAGGAGGGCCAGTTCCGGGCCAACCGCGACGCCGGCCTCTTCGACGGCTATCCGGACCCCGGCCTCCTGCTGGGGGCGGCGATCCGCGCTGCGATGCCCCGCCCGCCGGCCGGTCGCGTCGTGGTGACGCACCTCGGCGTCGGACTCGCCGACCTCGTCTTCGCCGAGGCGATCCTGGCCGCCGCGGCGGCGCGCGGCGCGGGTCTCGTCCTGCCCCGCTGAGCCGCCGCGTCGAGCGCCCGCATCGGGCACACTGCGGGGAACCGGCCCGTCGCCCGCCGGCGAGGAGGAGAGGGATCCCGTGCGCGTCGTCCGTCGCCTGCTGGCGGCCCTGCTCGTCCTGGTGCTCGTGGTCGCGGTGGTCGGCGTCACGGCCGTCGGAGGGCTCCTCGCCTGGGTGAACGCCAGGGCCCAGCCGCAGACCGGCGGGACGATCCGGGTCCCGGGCCTTGCCGCGCCGGTCGAGGTGATCCGCGACGAGGCGGGCATCGCCCACATCTACGCCGACACTCCCGATGACCTGTTCTTCGCCCAGGGGTTCGTGCACGCCTCGGAGCGGATGTGGCAGATGGAGGTCTTCCGTGCCATCGGGGCCGGCCGCCTGAGCGAGCTCTTCGGGAAGTCCCAGCTCGACACGGACCGCTTCATCCGGACCCTCGGCTGGCGCCAGGCGGCAGAACGCGACCTCGCCGCCCTCGACGCGACGACGGCGCGCGCCCTGGAGCGCTACGCAGCCGGGGTCAACGCCTGGCTCGAGCAGAGCCGGGGCCGGCGCGGGCTGGCCTTCGTGGTGGTCGGCCTGCAGTCCGGCAAGGGCGCGGGCCTCGACGGCTACGACCCCGAGCCATGGACTGCCCTCGATACGCTGACCTTCAGCAAGCTCCAGGCGTGGTCGCTCGGCGGCAACTACGACGCCGAGCTCTTCCGTCTCCTCGCCGACGGGCGCCTCGGCGACCCGGCGCTGACGGACCGCCTCGACCCGGGCTACCCGGCCGGGGCGCCCACGATCACGACCACGAAGGACCTCGTGAGCGCCGCCGCCACGGCGCCCGCCCCGACAGCGACCTCGGCCGCGGGAGCCGCCGCGATCGACGACCGGCTCGCGGCCGGCTTCGCCCGCCTGGCGACGATCGGCGACGGGATCGGCGCGCTTGCCGGCTTCGACGCGGGGTCGTCCGCGCTGGGCCACCCGGGCGTCGGCTCGAACAACTGGGTCGTGGGCCCGGCGAAGAGCGCCAGCGGCCACGCCCTGTTGGCCAACGACCCCCACCTCGGGGTCCAGCTGCCGAGCATCTGGTACATGAACGCCCTCCATTGCCGCGTCGTCTCGGCCGCCTGCCCGTACGACGTCGCCGGGGTCTCCTTCCCCTCGGTCCCCGGCGTGATCCTGGGCCACAACGCCCGGATCGCCTGGGGCGTGACGAACACCGGCCCGGACGTCCAGGACCTCTTCGTCGAGACCCCCGACCCGGCCAACCCGGCCAACTACCTGTACAAGGGTGCCTCGGTGCCCTTCACGACCCGCCAGGAGACGATCGCCGTCGCCGGGGGCGACGCGGTGACCATCACCGTGCGGGAGACGGTCCACGGCCCCGTCCTCAACGACGTGGTGGGCGACCTGGCCGACACGGGGTCGCTCTACGCGCTGCGCTGGACGGCGCTCGCGGAGCCGGACGGGATCCTGGGGGCGTTCCTGAAGGTGGACACGGCCGCCTCGTTCGCCGAGCTCCGCGATGCCCTCCGCGACTACGTCGCGCCGGCCCAGAACTTCGTCTACGCCGACGTCGACGGCAACATCGGGTACCAGGTCCCGGGCCGGATCCCGCTCCGGCCCGCGGGCGACGACGGCCGGCGGCCGGTCGACGGCGCGTCCGGCGCCCACGACTGGACCGGCTACGTGCCCTACGCCGAGCTCCCGGCGCTCTACAACCCGCCGGACGGGCTCATCGTCACCGCCAACAACAACCCCGTCGACGCCGCCTACCCGTACCACCTGGGGAACGAGTGGGACGCGGGCTGGCGGGCGACCCGGATCCGGCAGCTGCTGGACGCGGCCGCGGCCGCCGGCGGCGTGACCCAGGACGACCTATCCCGGATCCAGAACGACACCCGCCTCCTGCGGGCCGACGACGTGGTTCCCGCGCTCGCGGCCGCGAAGCCGGCGACCGCCGACGGCCGCCAGGTCCAGCAGCTCATCGGCCGCTGGGACCGCGCCTGCGACCTCGACAGCCGCGGCTGCTCCGCCTACGAGGTGACGGAGTGGCGGCTGCTCCGGGCCCTCTTCGACCCGTGGCTCGGGACGCTCGCGCCGATGTACGTCGGCTCCGATCCATCGCGCCTGGCGCTCCGGGCGGCCGTCGCCGACGCTGCCTCCCCGTTCTGGGACGACCCGGCCACGCCGGCCGTGGAGACGCGCGACGGACGTCTCGCCGCCGCCCTCGACGACGCCGGGGCCGATCTGCGCCGAGCGATCGGCGACCCGTCGCGGTGGGCCTGGGCACGGGTCCACACCACGACCTTCCGCGAGCAGACGCTGGGCCGCAGCGGCATCGGGGTCCTGGAGAGCCTGTTCAACGCGGGCCCCTATGGCGTCCCCGGGACGAGCGACGCCGTGAACAACGGCAACACGAGCCTGGGGAACTGGTATCCCGACCCGGGCACGCCGGGCGCCAGCCCGGGCACCCTCCGGGACGCGTTCACGATGACGAACCACCCGTCGTACCGGCTGACGGTCGAGATGACGCCGGGCCGGCTCGACGCGGCGCGGATCATCATCAGCACCGGCCAGGGCGGCAACCCCGGGGGCCGCCACACCAGCGACCTCGTGGACGACTGGATCCGCGGCCGGACGGTCCCCCTCCCCTTCACGCGCGCCGCCGTGGAGGCCGGGGCGGCCACTCGCCTCCTCCTGGAGCCCTGACCGCGGCCGTCGCCGCCCGGCGCCGGGCGTGCACGAACGCCCAACAAGCCTCATCGCGTACCGTATACAATCCCGCAGTCCCGGGTACCCCCCGACCCGGACCCGCGCCGAGAGGCGCCACCGGCCGCGACGCCTCCCCCCCGGTGTCGCGGCCGTTTTCGTGCCCGGAACACCGTTGCCGTGGGGCTCACGTGCGCTCTGTCCGGCTTGTACGATCTGGCCATGCCCGTCCCCCGCGCCCCGGACCCGGTCCCGGCGCAGCCCCTGCGACGCGAGCAGGCCGAGCTCCGCCTGCGGGCCGCCATCGTGCGCGGAGAGCTGAAGCCGGGCGAGCGGCTGCCAGAGGACGAGCTCGCCGCGTGGCTCGGCGTCAGCCGGACCCCGGTCCGCGAGGCCCTCACCCGCCTGGCCGCGTTCGGCCTCGTCGACCTGGATGCCAACCGCGGGGCCCGCGTGGCCCCGCTCGATCCCGACGAGATGCTCGACCTCGTCCAGGTCTCGCAGGCGCTCGTCGTGCTCCTGCGCCAGCTCGTCGCCCGACGAGCGACCCCCGGGGACCTGGCCGGCCTCCGGGCGTTGCAGGAGTCCCGGCTCGCCCACCTCGCGGCGGCAGACGACGTGGCGGCCGAGACGGACCTCTTCGAGTTCCACGACCGCCTCCTGCGGATTGCCGACAACCGCGAGCTGGACCGGGTCTACCCGTCGGTGAGCTACCGCCTGGAGCGCCTCGTCAGGTTCGCCTATGGCGGCGCGATGGGATCGCTCGGGGCGGATGCCGACAGCGCCCTCCTCGACATGTTCGCGAGCCACGACGTCGACGGGGTCCGGGCCCTGTCGGTCCAGGGGTGGCACGAGCTGGAGGATGGGGTGCGGGCGTTCGCCGAGCGGGCGCGGGCGGCGCAGGCCGCGGTCGAGGCAGGGGCCGGCTGACGCGCCGACAGACCGGTCGACGAGCGCGCGGCCCGGCGGCGCGCGGGGGGAGCTGCGCGCCCTACTCCTCGCGACCC
This sequence comes from uncultured Chloroflexia bacterium, assembly GCA_963762445.1. GTDB lineage: Bacteria > Chloroflexota > Limnocylindria > Limnocylindrales > CSP1-4 > CTSoil-043. The sequence goes on along the minus strand of CAVXLA010000005.1, from coordinate 288,361 downwards.
GGGAACTCCACGATGATCCGGCCCTCCTCGATCGTGACCGGGTAGACGGCGAGCGGCTCGTCGGCCGGCGGGTCCAGGGGCTCGCCGGAGGCGAGGTCGAACCGCGACAGGTGGAGCGCGCAGGTCAGGCTCCCCGCGGTCAGGAACCCGCGGTCGAGCTCGAAGTACTCGTGGCTGCAGATCCCCTGGACGGCCCGAACGGTGCCTCCGACGTTGACGAGCAGGAGCGGCTGGGTGCCGTCCACCCAGGCCATCCGCATCGTCCCCTCGGCGAGATCCGCCAGGGGCCCGCAGTCGATCCGCCGGCTCACGCGGTCAGGCGGCGGGCGCCGCGTCGGCGAGCGAGTCTTCCCATTTCGCCTCGAGCAGCTGCCAGAGGTGCTCCTGCTCGGCCTCGAGCGGCACCCGGGCGACGACGGGCTCGAGGAAGCCGAGGGTGATGAACTTGCGGGCCTCGTCCGGGGTGATCCCGCGGCTCTCGAGGTAGAAGAGCTGGGCGGGGTCGATCGGGCCCACCGACGAGGCGTGGGCCGCTCGCCGGCAGTCCGGCTGGTCGATCTCCAGGCTCGGGATCGTGACCGTGCGGCTCTGCTTGTCGAGGAGCATCCCGAACTCGCCGAGGAAGCTGTCCGTCCCGCGGGCCGTCTTCTCGATCGAGATCAGGCCCTTGATATAGGCCCGCGCGCCGTGCTGGAGGACCGCCTTGGAGAGCAGGTTCCCCGTGGTGTCGCGGCCGACATGGCGGGTGTAGGCGGTCAGGTCGAACAGTTGGTCGCGACCGCCGAAGACGATCTCGACCTGCTCCACCTCGCCGCCGTCGCCCTCGAGGCGATTGTCGATCCGGGAGCGGACGACGCGCCCGCCGAGCTGGGCGATCGCGAAGCGGAGGGTCGCGCCGGCCCCGATCCGGGCCGTCCGCTGCTGGAGTGCGGTCGTCCCGCCCGGGAGGTCCTGGATCGAGGCGAAGCGCAGGATCGCCCCCGGCCCCAGGTCGATCTCCGTGGTCCCGCCGAACAGCGACTGGGGCACCGGCTCGCCGGCCGCGCAGGCGATCGGCGGGCCGGAGGGCACGAGCTCCTCCAGGAGCGCCGCCTCGGCGCCCTCGTCGAGCCGGATCAGCGTGCGGCCCAGGAGGGCCCGCTCGGGGATGCCCGCCGCCCAACGCAGGATGATCGGCCGCGCGAGGCGCACGCCCGCGGGCACGTGGAGGTGGATCCCCTGGCTCCAGAAGCCCCGCGAGAGCCAGGCCAGCTTCTCGTCCGCCGGCAGCGCGGTCGCCGCGAGCGCCTCCTGGATCCCCGCCGCCCCGCGGGCCAGGGCCGCGGCCAGCGTCTCGAGCACGACGCCGCGCTCGGCGAGGCCGGGGGCGAGGGCGAGGCGAAGAACGGCGTCCTCGCGGAGCTCGATGATCCCGTCCGCGCCGGCGGGGATCTCGCCGGGCGCCGCGGGCGCGGCCGCCGTGCGGATGTACGGGCGCGCCCCGAAGAGGTCGGCGGCGCGGAAGTCCACGTACGAGGTGTAGAGCTGGCTCGTCTCGACCGGGAGGCGGGCGTAGGCCGCGGCAGCCGCTCGACGGTCCTCGCGGAGCCAGGCGGGCTCGTCGCGCTCGGCGCCCAGGGTGTCGGCAAGGGCGGCGTCGGCAAAGGCGAAGGGGAGGTCGGCCGGAGCGCGGCGGGCGCGGGGTGCGGCCGCGACGGCCGGGGCCGGCGATCCGGCAGCCGCCTCGGTCGGGGCCGTCATCCGAGCGACCCCTCCATCTCCAGCTTCACCAGGCGGTTGAACTCGATGGCGTACTCCATCGGGAGCTCCTTGGTGAAGACCTCCAGGAAGCCCTGGACGACGAGGTTCGTGGCCTCGTTCTCGGTCAGCCCCCGGCTCATCAGGTAGAAGATCTGGTCGGCCGACACCTTGCCCACGGTGGCCTCGTGGGTCATCGTGGTGTCGTCCTCCTGGATGTCGATGTAGGGGTAGGTGTCGGACCGGCTCTCCTCGTCGAGAAGCAGCGCGTCACAACGAACGCTGGCGACCACCCCCGTCGCGCCGGGCGCGACCTTGAGGGTGCCGCGGTACGTCCCGCGCCCACCGTCCTTGCTGACCGACTTGGAGACGATCCGGCTCCGTGTGTTCGGGGCCAGGTGGACGGCCTTGGCGCCGGTGTCCTGGTGCTGGCCGTGGCCGGCGAAGGCGACGCTGATCACCTCGGCCGTGGCGCCCTCGCCGCGCAGGTAGATCGCCGGATACTTGACCGTGGCGCGGGAGCCGGTGTTCGCGTCGACCCACTCCACCGTCGAGTGGGCGTGGGCGTGGGCCCGCTTCGTCACCAGGTTGTAGACGTCGCGGCTCCAGTTCTGGATCGTGGTGTAGCGGATCTTGGCGCCCGGCAGGGCGATCACCTCGACGACCGCCGCGTGGAGCGCGTCGGTGGTGTAGATCGGGGCCGTGCAGCCCTCGATGTAGTGCACCTTCGAGCCCTCGTCCGCGACGATGAGGGTCCGCTCGAACTGGCCCGTGTTCTCGCCGTTGATGCGGAAGTAGGCCTGGAGCGGGAGCGGGACCTCCACGCCCTTCGGGACGTAGACGAACGAGCCGCCGGACCAGACCGCGCTGTTGAGGGCGGCGAACTTGTTGTCCTCGGGCGGGACGACGGTCGCGAAGTACTTCTTCACGAGGTCCGGGTGCTCGCGGAGCCCCTGGTCCATGCCCATGAAGACGACGCCGATCTTGCTCAGCTCCTCGCGGACGGAGTGGTAGACGACCTCGGAGTCGTACTGGGCCCCGACCCCGGCGAGGAACTTGCGCTCCGCCTCGGGGATGCCCAGCTTCTCGAACGTCTGCTTGATCTGCTCCGGGACGTCGTCCCAGGACTTCTCCTCGCGCTCGGACGGCTTCCGGTAGTAGACGATCTTCGAGAAGTCGATCCCCTGGACGCTCTCCGGGACCCAGGTGGGCATGGAGCGCTTGAGGAAGTGGTCGTAGGCGCGGAGGCGGAACTGGAGCATCCATTCCGGCTCGTCCTTGATCGCGCTGATCTCCTCGACCGTGGCCCGCGTCAGCCCGACCTTCGTCTGGGCGAGGTACGTGACGTCGTCGTGGAAGCCGAACTGGTAGTCCTGGGAGACGATCTCCCCGCGGGCGGGTGCGGTCATCGTGGCTCCTGAGGCGGGACGGCCGCGACGGCGGGACCGCCGCCGCCGCTGCGTGGGCGTGTCGAGCGGAGTTCGGCCGGTGGGACGCTGCCGGATGGGAACGCCCGAGGGGTGAGCCCCGGGTGAGGACGCCCGGACCCGGCCGAATTCCGAGTTGGATTGTCGGATATCTCGGCGCCGCCGTCAACAAGGGCCGGCGAAGGCGAACGCCTTCATCGGCGCATCTGCCCGAACGGCCCCTTCCCGCCGCCGCGCACCCGCGCTAGACTCGCGCCCGATGCGGGTCGGGCCGGCTTCCGGCCGTGCACGGAGGGGTGATGGCGGGTCTCGGGACGCTGGGCGGAGGGGGCCTGCTTGCGGGCAAGAGCCTCGCGGTGCTCGGCGCGGGACTGCTCGCCGGGGCCATTGGGGGAGGCGCGCTCGTCGCGTCCGGCGCCGTCCACTTCGGCGGAGCCCAGGGCGCGGTCACCGGCGGCGGGCGCGGCCTGGAGCTCGTCCCGTGCCCGGACCAGGGGCCCGTGATCGGGACCATCCCGCGCAACCAGAAGGTCCTCGTGACCGGGAAATCGGCGGATGGCGGCTGGCTGCAGCTCTACTGGCCGGCGCCGGGCATCGAGCGTGCGTGGACGCGCACCGGTCCGCTCAAGCTCGAGAGCGACCTCGGGTCGCTGCGGATCGCCTCCTGCGAGGCGCCCGCCGCCGCCACGCCCGGCCCGAGCGTCGAGGCGACACCGGTGGCGGCGGTGACGCCGACGCCCACGCCTGAGCCGACGCCGGCGTCGACCCCCGCGCCGACGCCCACGCCCACTCCTACCCCCGCGCCGACGCCGACGCCGCCGCCCACTCCCACGCCGACCCCGACCCCGAACACGGCGCCGAAGGTCGCCGGCCTGGCGGCATCGCGGACGACGATCAGCTTCGACCAGGGGGCGTACTGCCCGACGGCGCCGAAGGGCACCACCATCTCGGTCAAGGCCTCGGACGTCGACGGCATCGCCGCGGTGACCCTCTTCTACCGGCGACCCGGGTCCTCCTCGTACGCCCAGAAGCCGATGCAGCTCGTCAAGGGCGCGTACGTGGCGACCCTGGACACGACCGCGGACAGCATCAAGTCCGCCGGCAGGCTCCTGTACTACGCGGTCGCGAAGGACGCCAACGCCAGCCCCAAGACGTCCCGCGCGCCGGCCTCGGGCGCCCTCGCCCTGACCGTGAAGGTGTGCGCCAACACGGGCCCGACCATCACGCGGTACGCCAGCGACGTGGCGAACGTCACCACCAACCCGCTGGGAAGCGACAGCTGCAAGTCGCAGTACGCCCTGGGGACCGGCATCGAGGCCCAGGCCACCGACGTGGACGGCGTCGCCTCGATCACCCTCTACTTCCAGGGCCCCGGCATGGCCGGGACGGTCGCCCGCCCCATGAGCCTCGACGGCGACACCTGGTACAGCTTCATCAACACGAAGGACGACGCGATCACGGGGAGCGGGACCATCTCGTGGTACGTCGTGGCGACCGACAAGAAGGGCGCCTCCACCCAGTCGAAGACGCAGTCGATCGGCGTCGAGCGCTGCGACAGCCCGGCGTCGTTCGACTTCGGCGGCGTCGCGAGCGAGGTGTACAACACGACGGGTCCCGGCTGCACCCCGACGCTGCTGCTGCTGCCGGTCTATGCCCAGGACCCCGATGCGGGCTACCCCTCGGGCAACCTGAGCGTTGTCGTCACCTGGTCGGCCCAGAACAACCGCGGCCCCGCGCGCGGGAGCTACTCCGGGACGGTCACGGCGGACTTCATCAAGGGCATCTCCTTCCAGGCGCCGGTCTCGACCCTCGACTGGATGTACCCGGGCTCCTGGACCATCACCTGGACGGCGACGAGCACCGACCCGTACGGCAGCACCAGCACGAGCTTCACCGCCAGGGACACCTTCTCCCTCCTCGCGTGCCAGTGAGCTGACATGTCCATCCTCGGCCTCGTCACCCGCTTCGTCCTCGCCGGCGTCATCGGCCTCGGCGGCGCGCTCGGCGTCGCCGCCGTCACCGCCCCGCCGACGTCGAACCTCCTCCCGGGCCCCGAGACGGCCTTCCAGCTCACCACGGACACCGGCGATCAGGTCGCCGCCTTCGGCCTCACCGCGGTCCCGGACCAGGCGCCGGTCGTCCTGAAGGCGCTCCCCGACGACGCGGTCCTCCAGCTGGTCTCGTTCCTCGAGCCGGGGACGGAGCCCGGCGCCGGCGGCGCGGCCCGGCCGGCCTGGCTCCTGCCGGCCGGCTTCCCGCGTGTGCCGCCGATCACGCAGTTCGATGGCGGGCCGCTCGGGCCCGCCAACTGCACGATGGCCGCGGGGGCGATGCTCGCCCGGCTCGGCTTCGGGATCGTCACCACCGGCTCCCAGCTGCGGGCGCTGCAGCCGGACCAGGAGGGCGGGACCTCCATCGTCGACCTCCAGGCCGCCGTCGCTTCGTGGGGCGTCTCGTTCAGCCAGGGCGCGATCACGCCGCTCCAGCTGCGGGCGCTCCTCTACGCCGGCGCGGGGGCGGTGGTGCAGGTCACCTACGGCTCGATCCCTGTTGCGCTCCGCCTGCAGAAGGACTTCACCGGCGGCCACGCCCTCTACCTGGACGGGTTCCGCCCGGCCGGGCCCGACGGGCCTGCCGGCTACTACGTCATCGACCCGCTGGGGCCCACCTGGACCGGCTACCGGGGCGCCTGGTGGCCCGCCGACGTGGTCGAGGCGGCAGCGGTCGCCTTCGGCGGCGGCTCGGTCGCGACGGCGTGGGCGTTCCCGGGCGGCACTGCGCCGTTGAATCCGCCGCCGCTCCCGCCGAGCGCGTTCCCGGTGCCGACGCCCGCTCCCGGCGCGACGCCGGCCCCCACGCCTACGCCGGCCCCCGGTGCCACGCCCACGCCGGAGCCCACGCCGCCGCCGCTCCCCGTCCCGGAGCCCACGCTCGCGGTCCCGCCGGCGGGCGACACGCCACCGGTCGTGCCCCCCGACTGGTGGGGCCCGGTGTGGAAGGAGATCTTCACGGGCGGTGTCGTCCTCAGCCCGACCTGGGTCGCCTGCGTCGTCGATCCCGCGCCGTGGTGTCCCGACGGGATCATCGGGATCTGGCCGCCCGAGGCGGCCGCGCCGCCCACCCTGCCGCCGCTCACGCCGGCCGTCGTCGACCTCCTCTTCGCGAACCCGATCGGGGGCGGCCTGATGCAGGTGATCTTCGACGTCCCCGCCGGGGCCACCCCGTTCCTGCAGTTCTGGAACGCCGCCGAGCAGACCGGACCCCTGAGGAGCGCCCCGACGATCGAGGCCGCGATCCTCGACGGGAAGACGGTCCAGGTCGCGACCTTCCCGATCGAGAAGGGCGTCGACTACAACTTCGTCGCCTCCGCGCAGGCGCTCGGCCTGAACGCGATCAGCGCCGTCGGCACCGCCGGGCCGTAGGAACCCGTCCGGCTGACGGACGAGCGCGCTAGCTCTCGCGCGGGCGCTCCGGCGCCTCCTCGCCGCGGAACCGGCTCGCGAGCCCGCCTCTCGCGCCGTCGACGAGCGAGTAGAGCACCGGGATCACGAGCAGCGTCAGGAACGTCGACGAGAAGAGCCCGCCGATGACCACCGTGCCCAGCTCGGCGGCGATGATCGAGCCTTTGCTGAGGCCGGCCGCGAGCGGGATCAGGGCGAGGATCGTGGCGATCGCCGTCATGAGGATCGGTCGCACGCGGGTGCGACCGCCCTCGATCAGGGCGTCCTTCGTGGAGTGCCCTTCGCGGCGCAGGCGCTCCACGAGGTCCAGGAGGACGATCGCGTTCGTCACGACGATGCCGATGAGCATCAGGAACCCGATGAGGGCGCTGACGCCGATCGGGCGGCCGGAGAGCAGGAGCGCCGGGAAGGCGCCGATGGTGGCAAGGGGGAGGCTGAACAGGATGATGAAGGGGGTGACGAGCGAGTTGAAGGTGAGCACCATCATCACGTAGACGAGGAGGATGGCAACGCCCATCGAGAGGAAGAGGTTGCCGAACGCCTCGTTCATCTGCTGAGTCACGCCGGCAAGCTGCACGGTGACGCCCGCCGGGATCCTCCCGCCAGCCACGAGGTCGTCGATCTCCCGTTGCACCGCCTTCGAGACGGCGCCGGTGTCGTCGCTGGCGATCTCCGCCGAGATGGTCGAGGCAGGAGCCTCGTCGACCCGGGTGATGCTGCCCTGGGCAGCCACCTGGTCGACCGTCGCGATGGCACCCAACGGGACCGTCACGGTGCTGCCGACGGGCAGCGCCTGCAGGGACGTCACGCTGGTGACCTGGGCCGGGTCGACGCGCACGAAGACCGGTGTGGGGTCCACCCCGGCATCGAGCTGCACCTTCGTGGCGACCTGGCCCACGAGGGCGGTCCGGACCTCGCCGGCAACCTGGGCCGCGGTGAGGCCCGCGGTGATCGCCTTGCCCGGGTCGACGACGACCTGGACCTCGGGCGTTCCCTTCGAGAGGTCCGTCTTCAGGTTCAGCAGGTCGGCGCGGTCGGCGAGGGCGGCCATCACCTCGTCGGTGGCGGTGGCGACATCGCCCGAGTTCGCGGAGCTGATGACGATGCTCAGCCCGTTCGAGGTGAATCCCGCGGTCTGGGCCACCGCCACGTCGTAGCCGTCGGTCTTGACCGCCGCGAGGTCGCTCGACAGCTTCTGCGCATACGCGGTGAGGTCCACGTCGGCGGCGAGCCGGACGACGAGGGAGGCGCTGTTCGCGGGCCGGCCGGACAGGGCCGAGGTGAGCGTCCCGAAGCTGGTGTCACCCTCGCCGGGGACGCTGGTCTGGACGTGCTCCACCTTCGGGTCCGCCCGGAGGATCGCGTCCGCCTGCAGCGCCCGGGCGAGGACGGCGCTGGAGCTCGTCCCCGCCGGCGGGGCGACGGTGACCTGGAGCAGCTTCTCCGAGCCGGCGTTGATGAACTGGGTGGGCAGCAGCGGCGCGATCGCCATCGAGGCGGCGAAGAGGACGGTGGCCACGCCGAGGATCCCCCACTTCGTCGTCCGGCTGCGAAGGGCGACGGTGATCGTGGGCGTGTAGGCGCGGATCCAGGGCGAGTTCCGCGGCTCTCCATCCTCGTCGATGTTGAGCTTCACCCGGCCGATGAACAGGTAGGCGAGGACCGGGACGACGGAGAGGGCGACCACGAGCGAGGCCAGCAGGGCGAACGTGACGGTCAGGGCGAACGGCAGGAAGAGCTCGCTGACGATCCCGCCGACGAGGCCGAGGGGCAGGAAGACCGCGACCGTCGTGAGGGTCGCGGAGGTGATCGCCCCGGCCACCTCGCGCGGGCCCCGCAGCACCGCGGTCATTCGGTCGTCGCCGAGGGCACGGTGCCGGTAGATGTTCTCGAGGACGACGATCGCGTCGTCCACCACCCGGCCGACCGCGACGGCCAGGCCGCCGAGGGTCATGACGTTGATCGTGACGCCCGTGATCTGCATCACGACGAGCGCCGTGAGGACCGACAGCGGGATGCTGACGGCGGCGACCAGGGTCGAGCGGAGGCTGAACAGGAACAGGAAGATGGTCAGGACCGCGAAGAGCGCGCCGAGGCCGCCCTCGCGAAGCAGCCCGTCGCGGGACTCCTTGATGAAGACCGAGAGGTCGGAGATGACCGTCACCTTGACGGTGCCCGCGTTGGCGGCCCCGATCTCGTCGAGCTTCCGGGTGACCGCCTCCGCCACGTCGACGGTGTTGGCGTTCGAGGTCTTGGTCACCGTGAGGGTGAGCGACGGCGCGCCGTCGGTCCGCGCGAAGCCGGTGGTCGGCGTGCCGACCCTCGCCACCGTGGCGATGTCCTTGAGGAGGATCGGCGTCGGAGCCGCGGGGGTCGTGGGCTGAGCACCGGGGACGGTCCCGTCGCCGGCCGTGGGCGTCCCGGTCGGAAGGGTGAAGCCGACGACGAGGCCCTCGATCTGGGCGACCGAGCTGAGGGTGCCGATCGTCGAGACCGGGATGTTCGTGCCATCGCTCGTGATCTGGCCCGAGGGCAGGGTCAGGTTGTTGGCGGTCAGGATGCCGGTCACCTGGGCGACGGAGACGTGCGTCGCAGCGAGCTTCGCGGGATCGAGGGTCACCAGCACCCGGGACTCGAGGCCGCCGGTCAGGTCGACCGTCGCCACGCCGTCGATGCCCTGGAGGCCGGGGACGACCTGCGTGCGCGCCACCTGGGCCGCCGCATCGAGGCCATCCTGGCTCGTGCCGGCGACTGACGCGATGAGGACGGGCGACGCGTTGATGTTGAGGGCCCTGACCTGGGGCGAGACCCCCGCTGGCAGGCCCGCGGCCTGGAGGTTCTGCTCGATCGTCGACCGGACCTCCTTGACGTCGGTGCCGAACTCGAACTGGGCCAGGACGATGGCGATCGAGTTGGCGGACGACGAGTGGAGGGCGGAGAGCCGCGGGATGCTGGAGATCGATCGCTCGATCGGCTTCGTGACCTGCTCGGCGACGTCGGCAGCACCGGCACCCGGCAGGGGGGCGATCACGGTGATGATCGGGAAGTCGATGTCGGGGAGCAGCTCCTGCTTGAGGCTGCCCCACGCCGAGACGCCGGCGATGAAGAGCCCGAACGCGAGCAGGAGCGTGACGCTCCGCTTGGCGACCGACAGCTCGCTGAGACGGCTCACGCGGGTTCTCCTTCGATGGCGGGGGAAGCGGGAGCCGCGGCAGCCCCGGTTGCGGCCGCGGCGAGGACGTCGAGCGCCCGCTCGATGACCGCCAGGTCGGCGACGTCGAGGCGGGAGAGGAGCGCCCGGACCTGGCCGGAGTTCAGCTCGCGCAGCAGCTGGAGCTGGATCGACCCGGCGTCGGTGATCCGCAGGACGACGTGGCGACGGTCGGTGCGGTCGTCGCGGCGGTCGAGCAGGCCCTGGTCCACCAGGCGGTCGACCACCCCGCTGATCGTCGAGAGCGAGACGCCGAGGCGGACGGACAGGTCCGACATGCGCAGGCCGGGCCGGGCCTCGACCAGGTAGAGCACCTTCGCCTGGGACATCGTCACGCCGACGCCGAGGAACTCGAGGGCGTGGGCCGAGGCCACGCGATGCATCAACCTCGCGCTCGTGGCGACGACGCGCTCGATGGCGGCCGCGCGCTCCGGATCCACCACGGCGTCGTACGGTGCCGCAACCTCGGGCAAATCATTCGGTCCATGCGAACTGTTCGGCTCGCGAAGGGTATCAGGTCCCGAGGAATCGAGACTGTGCCGAGGCCCCCGGCAGCCATGACGACGGCCGCCGTCCGACGAACCGCTAGCATCGACGCCGTGACCGCCCAACCCGACCGGGCCGCCCCCCGGACCCTGTCGTCCGCCGTCGCCCGGCGCTTCCTGGTGCTCCGCCACCTGCTCGCGCCGCCGCGCTCGCTGCCGGCTGCCGAGGAGAGCGTGCTCGCGGTCGTCGATCGCCTCGGCTCCCTGCAGTTCGATCCGCTCGAGGTGGCGGGGCGGAACCACGACCTCGTCCTCCACGCCCGCGTGGCCGGCTACCGGCGGCCCTGGACCGATCGGCTGCTCTACGAGCGGCGTCTCCTCTTCGAGGCCTACAACAAGGGGCTGAGCATCCTCCCGACGCGGGAGCTGCCGTGGCATCGGTTCACCTGGGACCGGGCCCGCCGGGCCCACGACGGCGAGGTGTTCCGCGAGCACGGCGCCCACGTCACCGAGCTCCTCGACCGCGTCCGGCGCGACGGGCCGCTCTCCACCGCCGACCTGGAGCGTAGCGAGGCGATCGACTGGTACTGGGGCCCGACGCTCAAGTCGCGGGCCGTCCTCGAGGCGCTGGCCGAGGCGGGCATCCTCGGCATCGCCCGGCGTGACGGCAACCGGCGGAACTACGACCTTGTCGAGCGCCTCTTCCCTGCCGGCCTCCTCGCCGAGCGGGTCCCGGAGCGCGAGCAGCTCCTCCACCGCCTGCTGAGCCGGTATCGCGCCCACGGGCTGCTGGGGGCGACCGGCCAGGCCGAGATCTTCCTCGGCCTCGGCAGAGGCGAGGTGCTCGCGGACGGGTCGCCGCGCCCGCGACGGGCGGAGCTCCTTGCCGAGCTGGTCGACCGCGGGGAGCTGGTGCCGGTCGCCGTCGAAGGGGTGCGCGGCATCCGTCACGTCGTGACCGACGAGCTGCCGCTCCTCGCCCAGGCCGAGCGCGAGGTCGCGGAGGGTCACCCGCCCGGCGGCGAGGCATCGGGCGTCACCTTCCTCGCCCCGCTCGACCCGCTGGCCTGGGACCGGGACCTGCTGCGGTCGCTCTTCGGCTTCGACTACCTCTGGGAGGTCTACGTCCCGGCCGCGAGGCGGCGCTGGGGCTACTACGTCCTGCCGCTGCTCTTCGGCGACCGGTTCGTGGGGCGGATCGAGCCCCGCTTCGATCGCACCGCGCGCGCGGTGCGCGTCCTCGGCCTGTGGTGGGAGAACGGGTTCGACCCGCTCGCCGCGGAAGGGTTCGTGCCGGCCTTCGCCGAGGCACTGGATGCCTACCGCGGCTTCCACGGCGTGTCGCGCGCGACGTTTCCCCGCGAGCGGGTCGGCCGGGCGCTCGCCGGGGCCGTTGCCCGCGCTCGCTGAGCCACGGCCGGGCTCCGCGTACCATGGGGCCGCCCGGCAGCGCCGCGGGGCCCGAGGCGCACGAATGCGCACGGAGCAAGGAGGGATCCATGGCCGCGATCCGCACCGCCGAGGTCAACTGGAACGGCTCGCTCGCCGAAGGCAAGGGCACGATCGACTACGTCACGAGCGGCGCCTTCACCCGGCTGCCGGTGACGTGGGCGTCCCGGACCGAGGCCGCCGACGGTCGGACCAGCCCCGAGGAGCTCGTCGCCTCCGCCCACGCCTCCTGCTTCGCGATGTCGTTCTCGGGCAAGCTCGGCCGCAACGGGACGCCGCCCGCCTCGCTCAAGGTGAAGGCGACGGTCACCTTCGACAAGGCGGAGAGCGGCTGGAAGGTCGTCTCGTCGGCGCTGGCCGTGCGCGGGAACGTGCCGGGCCTCGACGCAGCCACCTTTGCCGAGCTCGCGGAGGCCGCCAAGGAGGGCTGCCCGATCAGCCAGGCGCTCAAGGGCAACGTGGCGCTCTCGGTCGAGGCCACCCTCGAGGGGTAGCCGCGACCTCGGGCCGCGGGCCGGGCCACGCTCGCAGCCCGGTGCGATGGGCCGGCTGCCAGCAGCCGGTCAGGCCCTGCCGGTCTCCACGTACTCGGTCATCCGGCGCGCGTCGAGCCCCGCCAGGCCAAGCGAGGCCGCCGTGCGCCCCGCCGCCCGCAGGTCCTCGTCGAGGAGCAGGGACGCGAGGTCGATCACCAGGTCGATCGTCGGCGTGCGGATCCCGAGCTCGCGCGCGATCGAGGCGATCGGCACGAGCCCGTACGGGACGTCCTTGGTCAGGTAGCGCGAGCGCAGCTCATTCGGCGCCCGGATCTCGCGGTGGACCCAGCTGTCCCGGTGGAGCTCGTAGGTGGTGTCGCCCGCCAGGCCGTAGAGCCGGCGGTCCCACTCCGTCGCGGGGACGGCGAGCAGGCCCAGGGCCCGCACGACCGCCAGCCGGTCGCGGTCGGCGGCGTCCATCGCCCTGGCCACCGCCGGGCTGACGCCGTCGTTGTAGAAGCGGAAGTCGCCGCCGGTCGTCTCGATCCAGCCCGCGTTCAGGAGCGCGGGAAGCGGGTGGGCCATGGCGTTGAGGTTGTTGAGGCTCGTCTCGAGGACGTTCGCGGCGACGGCCAGGCCCTCGGGGAAGACGTCGTCGAGGCGCTCTGCCGTCTGCCGGCTCGCGGTCGCGGGGAAGGCGGCGATCGGCAGGTCATGCTTCACGCCGCTCACGTGGACGTGCACCGGGTCGACCTTCCGGCAGGCGAACGGCAGGGAGAGCGTCTCGGCGACCGTCACGCCCCCGAGGCGCCCTTCACGCCGGAGCACTTCGGCGACGGCGAGCGCGCCGCCCGTGCTGCCGGGGGTCAGGACGATCACGTGGCCCGAGCGGAGGAAGGGGGCGAGGGCTTCCGCGAAGGCCACCTGGGCAAACGCGGGGACGGCGACCAGGAAGACGTCGGCCTCCCGGGCCGCCTCGCCGATGTCGGTCGTGACCGGCGGGGCCGGCACGGTCACGTCGCCGAGCACGCCGGTCAGGCGCAGGACGCCGGCCGCCCGGATCGGGGCGAGGACGGCGGCGAAGCGCGGCAGGTCGAAGAGCGTGCACGCGATCCGGCGCCGAACCAGGTCGGCGGCGATCGCGCACCCGCCGTTGCCCGCCCCGAGGACCGCGACCCGCGCCTGCATGGATGCTCCCCGTGCTCCCCCCGGCTGTCGGAGTGTCGGCTGGCCGGCTCGGCCCGTCAACCCGGGCGATAGACTGGCGCGGGCCCCTCACCGGCTGCGAGGTCGAGCACATGGCGACGTCGGAGACGGTCTTCCTCGTCCACCGCGCCGGCGCGCCCGGGCGCGCCGGCTACCCGGCGATCGCCAGGATCCGGCGGGGGTTCTCCACCGTCATCTGGTGGATCTCGGCCTCCCCCACCCCGGCCGCGCGGAGCCGCGGCAGGAACGCCTCCTGGAGGTACGTGTAGCCGTTTCCCTCGTAGCAGTGCAGCTGCTGGTTGTGGCAGACGTCCTGCGAGAGGAGGATCCGGTCCGCGTGCCCATGCGAGAGCAGGTCCAGCAGGAGCGGCACCAGCCGCGCCTCGCCGAGGCGCTCCTGCGGCGTGAAGCTCATCCCCAGGAAGTCGAACTCGATGCTCGCGCCGCGTTCGAAGATCCGCCGGTAGTGGTCGAGCTCGGGGTACGAGTCGGCGTGCCCGATGACGACCCGCCCGGGATCTGCCCCCGCGTCCTCCAGCACCTCGAGCTGGGCGAGCCCGACGTCCGACATGACCCCGTGGGTCATGACCGCCATCCCCGTCGCGCGCGACGCCCGCGCCACGGCCCGGAAGACGCGCTCCTCGCGGGCCGACAGCCAGGGCTTGTCGGTCCCGATCTCGCCGATGATCCCCGGGCGGACGCCCGTCCCCTCGGCGCCCTCCTCGAACTCGCGGATGATCTCCTCGGCCAGCGAGCCGACCGAGCGACGGTCGATGAGTGCCTCCGCTGGGTAGTACGCGTCACGGTACCAGCCGCAGCCCATGACCAGGTGCAGCCCCGACACCTCCGCCAGCCGGCGCAGCCGGGCGGGGTCGCGCCCGATCGACTGGAGCGTCACGTCCGCGAGGCAGGTCCCGCCCAGCTCGCGGAAGCGGGACAGCTCGGGCAGGATGAGGTCGTCCTCGCCGGTCAGCTCCCAGTAGTCCCAGCGCGCCGGGATCTGCCACAGGACGCAACGCGTGTGCTCGTGGGGGAGGGTGAATCCGAGCTCCCCGGGGTCGATCCGCCCGAGGACGGTCTGCACGAAGGTCGTCATGCCCCGATTATCGGCCCGCCGGGCCCTGCCGGTCGGGCCGTCCGGGCCCGCGCGCGGCGGCGCCCCCATCTGCGCGAACGCATTGTCGCGGCCCCGCGAAGGTGCGATAGTGCGGGCATTCGCGCGGGCGGAGGAGAGGCCCGGCGATCCGGGTCGACCGCCGCGCACGTCCACCGCGCCCTGGCTTCCCGATTCGTCATCGAAGTGGAGGAGGCAATGAGGAAGAGCCTGCGGCTCACAGCCCTGGCATCGATCGCCGTGCTCATGGTGGCCGCCTGCGGCGGGGGCGCCAGCCCCACACCGGCTCCGACCGCGGCGCCGACCGCGGCGGCGGCGTCGGCGGCGCCGACCGAGGCGGCTTCGGCAGCCCCGTCGTATGACCCGAACGGCCTGCTCGCCAAGGTCATCGCGGCCGGCAAGATCCGGATCTCGACCGACCCGAACTACGCGCCGTTCTCGTTCTACGACACGGCGACCGGCAAGTACACGGGCTTCGACACGGCCACCGCCGAAGAGGTGGTGAAGCGGCTGAACCAGGAGCTGGGCGTGAACCTGGAGCTCGCATGGGAGACTCCGAACTGGGATCTCATCACCGCCGGCAGCTGGGGTGGCCGCTGGGACATGTCGATCGGCTCGATGAGCGTGACGCTCGGTCGTGAGAAGGTCGTCGACTTCGCCGACCCGTACTACTTCGACTACGGTTCCATCGCCGTCGGGACGGACTCCACGATCACGTCCGTCAAGGAGCTCGACGGGAAGAACATCTGCGTCGGGGCGTCCACGACGTACGAGCAGTGGCTCCTGGGCACGCTCGCGATCCCCGACCCGAACATGGCGCCGCCGCCGGCGGGCGCGAACGTCACGTCGCTCCCCACGGACAACGAGTGCCTCCAGGCCCAGGCGGCCGGCCGCAAGTTCGACGCGATCGTCGCCAACGAGAACAGCCTGGCGAACGGGGTCAAGGAGGGCATTCCCGTCAAGATCCTCGACATCACGCCGCCGTTCGTCGTGCAGGTGGCGTTCGCGCTCGACAAGAGCGGGCCGCCGACGGCCGATATGCTCGCGGTGCTCAACAAGATCGTCGCCGACATGCACGCCGACGGCACGCTGAGCGCGTTCTCCAACCAGTACCTGGGCAAGGACGTCACCCTGAAGCCGTGAGGCCCTGATCCGAGGCCCTGCCGTCGTCGCTGTGGCAGGGCCTCACCGTATCCCGCCCCGCGGCAGCGGGGCACCCCGAGGCTCGGCAGAGGGATGGGGACGAACGGATGACGCAACTGGCGCAGGCCCAACCGGACCTCGGCGATCGCATCCTGGGTGCGGATCGCCGCCGCGCCACCCGCTGGCGCGCCGAGTTCCTCCTGGTCTGGCTCGTGATCCTAGTCGGGATGATCGCGTTCATCCTGGTGACGATCAAGCTGGACACGACCTTCCTCACGAAGGTCGTCCCGTTCATCGTCGGCGGCGCCGGCGTGACAATTCTCGTCTCGTTGAGCTCGATCACCCTGGCGATCATCCTGGCCGCCCTCGGCGCTCTCGGCCGCCTCTCGCGCAACCCCATCGCGAACGGGGTCTCGAGCTTCTATGTCTCGCTGGTCCGGGGGACGCCGCTCCTCCTGCAGATCCTGTTCATCTACCTCGCCCTGCCGCAAGCGGGACTCGTGCTGGACGCCTTCGTCTGCGGCGTCTTTGCCCTCGGCTTCAACTACGGCGCCTACATGACCGAGATCTTCCGCGCCGGCATCCAGGCCGTGCCCGGCGGCCAGACCGAGGCGGCGGAATTGCTCGGGATGACCGGCCGGACGACGTTCATCCGGATCATCGCTCCGCAGGCCTTCCGGATCGTCACACCGGCGATCGGCAACGACTTCATCGCGATGCTCAAGGACTCGTCGCTCGTCTCAACGATCGGCGTCCACGAGATCCTCTTCAACGCCCAGGTCGCGGGCCGGCCCACCTTCCAATCGATGCAGACCCTGATCATCGCGGCCCTCGTCTACTGGGCGATGACACTCGTCTTCTCCTACTTCCAGGGCCGCCTGGAGCGCCGCATGGCCGGCGCCGACCGCGCCCAGGGGGCCGTCCGATGACCGTTCAGACAATGGTCGACGCCCACAACCTGCCGGTCCACGTCATCCATCCCGCGGAGAGGCCCGGCGCGCTGGTCAAGCCCGGCGCGGAGCCCATCCTGAAGGCCACCGCGGTCGAGAAGTGGTTCGCCCGAAACCACGTCCTCAAGGGCTGCTCGATGACGCTCTACCCGGGCGAGACGATCACGATCCTCGGCCGGTCGGGATCCGGCAAGAGCACGTTCCTGCGCTGCCTCAACTTCCTCGAGGAGCCGAGCGCGGGCGTCGTGGACATCGACGGCATCCGGGTCGCCGGCGATCCCCTGCGTCCCCGCTCGAAGAAGACCCGCGAGCAGATCCGCCAGCTCCGGCTGCAGGCCGGGATGGTGTTCCAGGAGTTCAACCTGTTTCCGCACCTCTCGGTGATCGGCAACCTCCTCGAGGCCCCCCTGCACGTCAAGAAGATGCACAAGGCGGAGGCCACCGAGCTGGCCGAGTCCTACCTCGAGAAGGTGGGGCTCATCGACAAGCGGAACGAGTACCCGTCTCGACTCTCGGGCGGGCAGCGCCAGCGTGTCGCGATCGCCCGCGCGCTCACGATGCAACCGAAGATCATGCTCTTCGACGAGCCGACGAGCGCTCTCGACCCGTCGCTCGTCGGCGAGGTCCTCAAGGTGATGGAGAGCCTCGCCCACGAGGGCCGCACGATGATCGTGGTCACCCACGAGATGTCATTTGCCAAGGAGGCGGCGGACCGCGTCTACTTCATGGAGGAGGGCGAGTTCATCGAGATCGGGCCGTCCGAGCAGGTGCTCAGCTCTCCCCACGACGAGCGGACGCGGCGCTTCCTGAAGCGCTTCCTGAACCTCTGACGGCGGTCCGGCGGAGGGACGGCGAGCGGCTACGCTAGGGCGATGGTCGACGACGCGCACCAGCAGCCACCCGACGACGAGGTCGCGCGCCGCCTTGCCGCGCTCAAGGCCGGCGCGGATCCCGCCCGACTGGGGGACCAGGCGGGGGGCCCGGGACCCGCCCTCATCGGCGAGATCGTCGACGACGACCCCGGTCGGGCGCCGCGCCGCGATCGACCTGGCGACCCGGGCGAACCGGGCGCCGGCCGCTCCGGGGCGGCCGGACCGGCGGCACCGGGCCGCGGCGGCCGGACGCGGGGAGCAGGGGTCCGCGCAGTCTCCTGGGGAATCTCGGAGGCCGTCGCAGGGAGGCTGGGGCTCTGGATCGGCCTCGGCCTCGTGGCCTTCGGGGGCTACCTGGTCCTGGCCTCGTTCGTGCCCGGGGTCGCCCTCCTCGGCTCGCTCGCCCTCGCCATCCTGGGCGGCGTCCTCGTCGCCTGGCACCTGGCCGGGCGGGCCGGGGCGTGGGCCGTCCACGCCGGCGTCGTGATCGGGGGGTTCGGCGCGGCGCGGCTCGTCGCCGACGTCGCGGGCGTGCCGTCGGCCGGCTGGGGCACCCTCGGAGCCGGGCTCGGCCTGCTCGTGATCGCCGTCGTGCGCGTCGCCCGCGGGGAGGGGGTCCGCTGGCAGGCGTGGGTCGGCGGTGCGCTCGCCCTGTTCGGCGGCTGGGGCGTCCTGGGCGCGACGATCCCGGGCTTCCCCACCCTGGGCGACCTGGTCGTGCCCGCCGTCTTCGTCGTGATCGGCGTCGCGCTCCTCCGGCGCGGCGTGCGGCAGGGGTAGGGCAGCTAGCGCGCTCCGGCCGGTGTCGCCGTCGCGGCCGCGATCGCTTCCGCCACGGCCTCCGCGATCCGGGCGAGCTCGTCCTCGGTCGTGACGAAGGGCGGCCCCAGCAGCAGCGTGTCGCCGTCGACGCCGTTCGCCGCCCCGGACCCCGAGTAGACGAGCACGCCCCGCTCGCGCGCGGCCGCGACGACCGCCTCCAGGCGCCGCTCGGCGCGCGGGAAGGGGGCCGTCGTCGCCCGGTCGGCCACGAGCTCGATGCCCACCATGAGCCCGCGGCCCCGGATGTCGCCCACGTGGGGATGGTCGCCCAGCCGGTCGCGCAGCAGCCCCTGGAGCCGCGCCCCCTTGGTCGCCGAGGCCGCGACGAGGTTCTCCTCGCGGAGGATCCGCAGGACCTCGCGGGCGACGGCAGCGCCGACCGCGGAGTGGCTGAACGTGAAGCCGTGGACGAACCCGCCGGCGGCGATCGCCTCGTAGACGGGGCCGCTGGCCGCCGCGAAGCCGAACGGCCAGTACCCGGACGTGGCGCCCTTGGCGGCGACCAGGATGTCGGGCCGGAGGCCCCAGTGGTCGCTCCCGAACCAGCGCCCGGTGCGCCCGAAGCCGGTCATCACCTCGTCCGCGACGAGGAGGACGCCGTGGCGGCGGCAGACGTCGGCGACCGCGCTCCAGTAGCCGTCCGGCGGGACGACGGCCCCGAGGGTCGCGCCCACGATCGGCTCGGCCACGAACGCCGCGACGCGACCCGGGCCGGCGGCCTCGATCGCCGCCTCCAGCTCCGCGGCCAGCGCCGCCGGGTCGCCGAGCGCGTGGGCGGCCGCCTGGCCGGCCCGGTACGGGTACGGCGTCGAGACGTGCCGGAAGCGCCCCAGCCACGGGGCGTACGGCCGCCGCAAGGGTTCCCGGCCCGAGAGGTCCAGGGCGCCGAGGCTGTTGCCGTGGTAGCTCCCCCAGCGGGCGATGACGACGTCGCGCCCCGCCTCGCCGCGGGCGAGGTGGAAGGCGCGCGCCATCTTGAGGGCCGTCTCGATCGCCTCCGAGCCGCCCGACACCGGGTAGACGGCCGGCGCGTCGAGGGGCAGCAGCGCCCCGACCTCGGCCGCGTAGGCCTCCAGGGCCTCGGTGGTGAAGGCCGTCCCGTGGGCGTAGGCGAGGCGCCCGGCCTGAGCCGCCATCGCGGCCGCGACCTCCGCGCGCCCGTGCCCGATCCCGACGACGACGGCGCCCCCGGCGGCGTCAAGGTAGGCCCGGCCGTCGGCGTCCCAGATCGTCGCGCCGGCGGCCCGGACGGCGACGGGGAGGCGGCGCCCGAAGACGCGCGGGAAGACGTGGCCGGCGGCTGGACCGGCGGGCTGCTCACTCATGGGACGATTGTACGGAGGCGCCCGTCGCGGGGCGGCCCCGGACGAAGAAGGTCGGCACGGACCCCTTGCCCTTCAGGACGACCTCGCGCGGGGAGGCCCTAGACGCGGCCCTTCGGAACCGTCCACCAGTAGGTCTTGTTGAAGACGATCTTGCCCAGGTGCCAGAGCTGGTTCGGCTTGGGCGGCTTCGGGGGGTTGTCGTAGTCGAACGAGAGGATCGTGCCCTTCCCGTCGCCGACCTCGAAGAAGCACATGACCTTGCCGGTGTAGACGGCGTGCTTCCCGGACGGCTTCCGGCCCAGCACGGCGGCGGCGATGCGCTCGGCGACGATCGGGGCCTCGAAGTGGGCGGTCGAGCCGGCCTTCGAGAGCGGCAGATCGGTTGCGTCGCCGACCGCGTAGATGTTCGGATAGCGCTCGACGTCCTCGTCGCGGGCGCCGGGCGCGGCCATCTTCTTGACCTGCAGGGTGTGGCGGTCGGTCGGCAGCCAGCCCGACTTCGGGGCGAGCCCCGAGTCCGTCACGACCTGGGCCCCCTTGTGGGGCGGGATGCAGATCAGGAGGTCGAACGCGTACTCCTCCATCGCGTCGGTGATGACCACCTTGCGCGCGGCGTCGATGGAGTCGATCCCGGCGAGGAGCTGGAGGTCGATCCCCTTCTCGGCGAAGATCGGGGTCGCCATCTCGCTGACGCTCTCGATCGTGAAGGCCCGGTTGATCGGCGACAGGAACTGCAGCTCCGTCTTGTCGCGCAAACCGCGCTCGCGCATCTCGGAGTCGATCAGGAAGGCCACCTCGAGCGGCGCCGGCGGGCACTTGTAGGGGATCCCGGCGATGCCGATGAGGATCTTCCCGCCGCTGAACGCGTCGAGGGCCGCCCGGAGCTTCACCGACGCGCCCGCCGTGTAGAAGTGGTGGGCCTCCTGGTCGTAGCCCTCCATGGTCTCGGGGACGATCCGCGACCCGGTCGCGATCACGAGCTGGTCGTAGTGGAGGACCTCGCCGGAGGCGAGCTCCACGCGCGACGCTTCGACGTCGATCTTCTGGACGAGGTCGACGACGAAGTCGACGTTGTCGTCGAGCAGCGACCGCTCGTCGCGGACGAGGCGCTCGGGCCGCTCGTGTCCCATGGCGATGTACATGTACCCGGGCTGGTACGTGTGCTTGCTTGATTGGTCGACAACGGTGACCCTGGCCTCGCCCTTCGCGATCCGGGCCTTGAGCTTGCGGGCGACGAGGTTGGCCGTCAGGGTGCCGCCGACACCACCGCCGAGGATGACGACGTGCTGCATCGGGCGCCCCTACCGGGCCTTCGTGACGACGATCTCGTCGTAGCCGTCCTTGGTCTCGACGCTCACCAGCGTATGGCCGGCCTTCTCGACCCACTTCGGAATGTCGATCTTGCTGCCCTTGTCGGCGGACCAGACGGCGATCGTCTCGCCGACCTCGGACTCCTTGATGGCCCGGATGAGCTCCATGAGGGGGCCCGGGCAGAAGCTGCCGCGGGCATCGATGGTGCGGGTGAGGGTGGCGGCCATGGGTGGGCGTTCCTTTCGTTCCGGGACGCGGCGAGGCTGGGGCGAGACGCGTGCGGGATCGCGGGGGGCGTCCGGCGGGCCGCCGGGGGGAAGGGCGGCCCGCCGTGCCCTGGGGCAATCAGATGAAGAGGGGCGCGTTCCCGTCCTGGAGCAGGCCGATGACGGTGGCGGCGCCGACGGGATCGCCGAGGCCGTCGA
Source organism: uncultured Chloroflexia bacterium (assembly GCA_963762445.1). Classification (GTDB taxonomy): domain Bacteria; phylum Chloroflexota; class Limnocylindria; order Limnocylindrales; family CSP1-4; genus CTSoil-043. The sequence goes on along the minus strand of CAVXLA010000005.1, from coordinate 266,947 downwards.
TCATGTCCTCCTTCTTGAGGCCGAACATGTCCATGGTCATCTGGCAGGGCATGAACTCGACGCCCATCGCCTGGGCAACCTCGAGGAGCTCCTCGGGGCTCGCGGTGTTGTACTGCTTCGCGAGCGTGCGCATCATCCACGGCCCCATGCCCACGAAGTTCATCTTCGAGAGCTTGCGGTGGGAGATGCCCGGGCGCTGCATGAACGACATCATCTTCTGCATCACGTTGTCGCCCGTGATGCGCTTCTGGTTCTTGACGAACGTCTGGAGGCCCCAGAACGTCAGGAAGATGCGGACCTTGGCGCCCATCGCGGCACCGGTCGTGGCCAGGATCAGGGTGGCCCAGGTCTTCTCCAGGTCACCGCTGTAGCAGATGATCAGGAGGTCGCGCGGCTTCTGCTCGTGCTCGTGCTCCGCGACCGCGACAGGTGCGGCGTCGGTGGCGGGGGTCGTCTCGAGTTCGGCGACGGCGGTCATCGGTTCTTCGCCTTTCACTTCTTGCGGAGGACGAAGCGGTACACGCCGCCCTCGATGGTCTGCTCGACGAGCACGTTGCCCGTGGCCTTCGCCCACGCGGCGAAGTCCTTCGTCGAACCGGGATCGGTCGCGAGGACCTCCAGGAGCTGGCCGGAGGCCAGGCCCTTTACGGCCTGCGCCGTCTTCACGATCGGCATCGGGCAGGACAGGCCCTTGGCGTCGACGACCTGCGCGATCTGCTCGGTGGACATGCGTCTTCCTTTCGGCGGCACGTGCCGGCCGGTGGTGCGAGGATCAGATGAAGAGGATGTGGCCGTCGCCAGCGTTCAGGTAGAAGGCGGTCACGCCCTCGACGCCGTCGACGAGGGGATCCAGGTCCTCTTCCTCGATCTTGAGGACGTCCATCGAGAGGGAGCACGCCTGGATGTCGATCTCGCCGAGCTCCTTGGCCACGCGGAGAGTCGCGTGCCAGGGCTGCTGGCCGGCCTTCGCCGCCTCGGCCACCAGGCCCGCGCCGCGGTCGCCGGCCTCGGGCGCAAGACCCAGGCTGGTCGAGATCCGGTCCTTGCGGAAGGCCTCCAGGCCCCAGTACTGGAGGAAGATGTTGACCTTCCGGCCGAGCGCCGCCGCGCCGCTGGTCATCACTGCAGCGGCCTGCAGGCGGTCTTCGGTCCCCGAGAACAGCACGATGTTGATGGGTTCGTCTTCCACGCGATCTCCTTAGCCGGCGCCGGCGGGCGAGGCGGCAGGCATCGGCCGCTCGTCGGACGGGTTCGGGCGATCAGATAGCTCGCCGAGGCGGGCGAGCCGGCGCATCAGGACCCCGCGCATGAGGTTGCAGGCGACGATGACCTCGGGGTCGGTCAGGTGATACCTGACCTCCCGGCCGTCGCGCTGCGCCTCCACGATCCCGGCGGCCCGCATCACGGCGAGGTGCTGGGAGACGTTCGGCTGGGTGATCCCCATCTCCTCCGCGAGGCGGCCGACTTCCTTCGGCTCCTCGGCGAGCAGGTGGAGGATCTCGAGCCGGCGGGGGCTGGCGAGGATCTTCATCACCTCTGACTGGAGGCTCCATATCGGGTCCATGCCCGCATGCTAGATGTATGCGCACTTGCGCATCATTGCCGGATGGCCCCTCCGCCGGCCCGACCGGCAGGGGGATGGGGGGCCGAACGGCAGGGGTCGGGCTGCGCCTCGCGGCACAACGCCGACTCGGCGCCCGACCCGGTGTCGACAGGAGCGGGAGGCGGAGTCGAACCGCCCAGCCCCGGCAGGCGGGCTAGGCTAGGGTCGCGGAGGCTCATCTGCGGCCCGCGGCGCGCGCCTCAGCAGATGCGGGGCAGCTGCTCCCCGACGAGCATGTCGACGATCCGCTCGGAGCCGACGAGGGTCCGGATCGTGACCATCCCCGGGTGGTCGGCGACGACCATGCCGATCCGGGCGGCCCCTTCCCCTTCCGGCAGCGTCCGCATGGCGGTCACGACGGCCGCAGCGGAGGCCGCCGGCACGATCGCCACCAGCTTGCCCTCGTTGGCGACATGGAACGGGTCGAGGCCTAGCATCTCGCAGGCAGCCCGCACGGGCCCGGGGATCGGGATCGCCGGCTCGTCGAGGACCATGCCCACGCCGGACGTGGCAGCGATCTCGTTGAGCGCGGACGACAGGCCGCCGCGAGTCGGATCGCGCAGCACCCGGACGCCCGGCTCGACGCCCAGGATGGCGCCGACCAGGGCATTGAGGGGCTGCGTGTCGGAGGCGATCTCGACCTCGAACTCGAGGCCTTCGCGGACGCTCATGATCGCCACCCCGTGGAGGCCGATCGGCCCCGACAGGATCACCGCGTCACCGGGGCGCGCGCGGTCGGCCGACGGCGCGACGCCGTCGGGGACCAGGCCGATGCCGGCCGTGTTCACGAAGAGCCGGTCGGCGGCGCCGCGACCGACGACCTTCGTGTCGCCCGTGACGATCCGTGCCCCGGCCCGGACGGCCGCCCGTGCCGCCGAGGCGGTGATCGCGGCCAGCTCCTCGAGCGGGAGGCCCTCCTCGATCACGTACGCGAGCGAGATCGCGAGCGGCTGGGCGCCCATCATCGCGAGGTCGTTGACCGTGCCGTTGACGGCCAGCTCGCCGATGTCGCCGCCGGGGAACCAGAGCGGGCTCACCACGAACGAGTCCGTCGTGAAGGCCAGGCGCGTCCCGGCCACGTCGACGACGGCGGCGTCGTTGAGCGGGCCACCGGGCGCGGCCGCGGCCAGCGCCGGGCCGATGACGTCGCGCAGGAGCGCGTTCGAGAGCTGGCCGCCGGAGCCGTGGCCGAGGATGACCCGCTGGCCCTCGCCGATCGGCGCCGGGCAGGCGACCACGGTGGGGTCGATCGTCGGCGCGGGCGGGCCGTCGCTCGCGGTCGACGGATCGTGCCGGACGCTCATCGCGGAGCCTCCGACCTGCCGGCGGCGATGGGGGCGACCTGCACGAGCGGCATCACCGGCAGCGGCGACCGAGCCGCGCCGACGCCGCGACCGGCGGAGAAGTACGCGGCGCACGTGCCCTCGGAGCTGACCATCGGGGCGCCGAGCGGCTGCTGGGGCGTGCAGAGCGTGCCGTAGGCGGTGCAGTCGAGGGGCAGCTTCTCGCCGGTCAGGATCGCCCCGGCGATGCAGGCGGGATGCTCGTTCGTCCGGATCTCGCCGACGTCGAACCTGCGCTCCGCGTCGAACCGCCCATAGGCCTCGCGGAGCCGGTAGCCGGACTCCGGGATGGCACCGACGCCGCGCCACGTGCGCTCGCCGACCTCGAAGATCTCGAAGATCTGGCGCTGGGCCAGGGGCACGCCCTCGCGCTTCACGGCGCGGACGTACTGGTTCTCGACCTCGGCCCGGCCCTCCTCGAGCTGGCGGATCGCCATGAGGATCCCCTCGAGGAGGTCGAGCGGCTCGAACCCAGTCACCACGATCGGCACGTGGTAGCGGGCGGCGATCGGCTCGTACTCGGTCCAGCCCATCACGGCGCAGACGTGGCCGGCCGCCAGGAAGGCCTGGACCCTGTTGTTCGGAGACTCGAGGAGGGCCGTCATCGCCGGCGGGACGAGCACGTGCGACACGAGGACGCTGAAGTTGTCGATCCCGCGGCGGGCTGCCTCGGAGACCGCCATCGCGTTGGCGGGCGCGGTCGTCTCGAAGCCGACCGCGAAGAAGACGACCTGGCGATCGGGGTTGGCGAGCGCGATCCTGAGCGCGTCGAGCGGGCTGTACACGATGCGCACGTCGGCCCCGCGGGCCTTGAGGGCGAGGAGGTCGGTGCTGGAGCCCGGCACCCGGAGCATGTCCCCGTAGCTCGTGAAGATGACGTCCGGCCGAGCGGCGATGGCCAGCGCCTTGTCGACCTGCTCGAGCGGCGTCACGCAGACCGGGCAGCCCGGCCCGTGGATCATGCGCACCCCGTCCGGGAGCGCCTCGTCGATCCCCTGCTTGACGATCGTGTGGGTTTGGCCGCCGCAGACCTCCATGAGTGTCCACGGGCGAGTCGCGACCCTGTGGATCTCGGCGATGAGCTTCTTCGCCAGGACCGGGTCGCGGTACTCGTCGAGGTACTTCACGTCGGGATCCCCCCGAACGTCCCCGTCGCCGGCGTCCCGTCGTCCGACACGACGGCCGGCGCCTCCATCCCCGGCCCCATCGTCGCCAGCTCCTGGCGGACCAGGTCGCCCATGGTGGCCAGGATCTCGAGCGTCTTGAGCGCCTCCTCCTCGTCGACCCGACTGATCGCGAACCCGACGTGGACGATGACGTAGTCGCCCAGCTGGATTTCCGGGATGTAGGCCAGGCAGGCGTCCTTGCGCACCCCCCCGAAGTCCACCTTGCCCATCGGCAGCCCGGCGTCGTCCCGGATCTCGATGACCCGACCGGGGATCCCAAGGCACACGGCGCGTTCCTCCTCAGGCGCGGCGGACCGGGGGCTCGGGCCCCGCGGCGCCACCGGCAGCCATCCGCGCGGCGGCGATGGCCGCCTGACCGTAGCTGATCCCGCCGTCGTTGACCGGGACCCGGCGATTGATGAAGACCTCGAAGCCGTCGCGGCCGAGGCGGCGCAGGAGCGTCGAGGCGAGGCGGCGGTTCTGGAAGACCCCGCCCGAGAGGCAGACTGTCCGCAGGCCGGTCTCGGCCCGCGCGGCGGCCACCAGCTCGCGGGTCACCTCGACGATCGTCTCGTGGAAGGCCGCGGCCAGCGGGCCCGCCGCATGCCCGGCCGCCGCGCCCTCGAGGAGCGCGCGGAGCGTGGGTCGCGGGTCGTAGACCAACAGGCCGTCCACCCGGGCGATCCGGGCCGCGAGGGCCGGTGCCGGCCGCTCGCCGGCCGCGATCTCGAGGTCGATGGCGGCCTGCGCTTCGTACTCGGCGACGTCGCGGAGGCCGAGCAGGGACGCCGCCGCGTCGAAGAGCCGCCCCGCCGACGAGGCGACCGGGGCGTTGAGCCGGCGGGCGACCTGGGTGCGCAGGACGGCGACCTCGCGGGGGTCGAGCCGGGCCACGAAGCCCGCGGCAAGGTCGGGATCGATCGCGCCGTCGGGCCCCCCGACCGCGGCCGGCGGCGCTTCCGCCGCGAGAAGATACCCGAGCGCCATCCGCCAGGGGCGCTTCACGGCCAGCGCCCCGCCGGGGAGCGGCGCCCGCCCGAAACGGGCCAGGCGGCGGTACCCGACCAGGTCCGCGGCGAGGATCTCCCCGCCCCACAGCGTCCCGTCGTCGCCCATCCCCAGGCCGTCGTAGGCGACCCCGATGACGGGACCGGCGATGCCGTGCTCGGCTGCGCACGACGCGACGTGGGCGTGGTGGTGCTGGATCGCGATCCGCCGCTCGACCGGGAAGCGGGCGACGGCGTACTTCGTGGAGAGGTACTCGGGGTGGAGATCGTGGGCCGCGACCTCCGGCTCGAGGGCGAGGAGCCGCCCGAGATGCTCCAGGCCGTCGGTGAAGGCGCGATGGGTCGGCAGGTCCTCGAGGTCGCCGTTGTGGGGGGCCACGTGGGCGCGCCGTCCCCGGGCCAGGGTGAAGGTGTGCTTCAGCTCGGCCCCGACCGCCAGGAGCGGACGGCCGGCGGCCACCGGGAGCTCCACGGCCTCGGGCGCGTAGCCGCGGCCCCGGCGCACGATCGAGGCCCGCCCGGCCACGACTCGGCTGACGGAGTCGTCGTAGCGGGCCCGAATCTCGCGGTCGTGGACCAGGAAGGCGTCGGCCAGGCCGGCCAGGCGGTCGGCCGCGTCGGCATCGTCCGTCGCCAGCGGCTCGTCGGCGAGATTGCCCGAGGTGAGCACGATCGGGCGGCCAACGGCGGCCAGGAGCAGGTGATGGAGCGGCGTGTACGGGAGGAAGACGCCGAGCCGCTGGTTGCCGGCGGCGACGGACGGGGCGAGTCGCGGCGCTCCGCGCCGGCGGGCGACGAGAAGGACGATGGGCCGCTCGGGCCCGGTCAGCAGGGCCCGCTCCGTCGCGCCGACGCGGGCGAGCCGCTCGGCTGCCGCCACGTCGGCGACCATGATCGCGAACGGCTTGGCCCAGCGCCGCTTGCGGTCGCGGAGCCGCTGGACGGCCGTCTCGTCGGTGGCGTCGCAGGCAAGGTGGTACCCGCCGAGGCCCTTGATCGCGACGATCCGCCCCGCCGCCAGGTCGGCGACCGCGGCGGCCAGCGCGGCCTCCTCGCGGGCGGTCGCGGCGGGTGCGTCGGTCGGCCGGTAGGCGAGGCGGGGCCCGCAGGCGGGGCAGGCCACCGGCTCGGCGTGAAATCGCCGGTTCGCGGGGTCGGCGTACTCGGCCGCGCAGGCGGGGCAGAGGGGGAACGCCCGCATCGTCGTCCGGGCCCGGTCGTAGGGCAGCTCGTCGATGATCGTGGCCCGGGGCCCGCAGTTCGTGCAGTTGGTGAACGGGTAGCGATGGCGGCGGTCCGTTGGGTCGAGAACCTCGCCCAGGCAGTCGTCGCAGGTGGCGATGTCGGGCGGAAAGAGGCGCTCGGTCGCGGCCGCGCTCACGCTCTCGTCGATGGCAAAGGGCCGGAGCAGTGCGCCCGCCTCTCCGGGCGGCACCGGCGTCGCGGTGACGGCGTCCACGCGCGCCCGGGGCGGCGCATCGCCGCGCAGGCGCCGGACGAAGGTGTCGATCGCCGCCGGCTCGCCTGCGACCTCGATCTCCACCCGCCCGGCCACGTTGCGGACGCGCCCGGCGAGCCCCAGCTCGGTCGCCAGGCGCCAGACGAACGGCCGGAAGCCGACGCCCTGGACGACGCCTTCGACGTGGATGCGGCGGGCTCCGCGGGCAACCCCGCTCCCGGCGGCGGGGACGCGCGCACCCGGCTTCACGGATGCAGCCATGCGAACAGGTTGCGGCGGGTCCCGTGCCTGCCGAATGGGCCGAAAGGCCCGTGGATGGCCCCCGGCCGGGCCTTCGTGACGGTCGACTCTGGCCGCTCGCCACGACGGAGCGCAGCATCCAGCCAGGAGCGCGGGCCGGCCGGCCCGCCGCGAGACGCTGGGAGGCGATCCGATGAGGCTCCAGGGCGAGCTCCAGCATCGGCCCGTCACGCTCGTCTGGCTCGACGCCGACGAGGCGATCCTCCTCGGTTGCGAGACCCCCGTCGGTGACGGCGCGGACGCGCCCGGGGTCCGGCGGGTGCGCTCGCAGGTGCCACCTCATCACCGCGCGACCGGACGGGTCCATCACGACCCCCGGGTCCGCTCCGGCGGCGGCGCCGACCCCGACGACCTCGTCGAACGGCGGCGGGAGCACCTCATCGGCGTCTACGTCCGGGAGGTGGCCGCCCTCGTCCCGCCCGACGACCGCGTCGTCATCATCGGTCCGGGCCCGGTGCACGGGCGGCTGGCGAGCGAGGTGCGCGCGGCAGACCTGCGCCACAACCGCACCCGGCCGATCGAGACGGCGGCGGCCGGTCCGCTCACCGAGCGCCAGCTGCGCGCCCGCTGGCGGGAGCTGAACGGCTCCCCGGCCGAGCGCCGGCGCCCGGCCAACGCGAGCGCCCGCTGAACCCGGGGCGGCGCCGCCTGGCGGCCGCTCGGGGACGAGCCGAAGGGGCCGTTCCGACACCGAATCGCAACCGTTCGGCACTCCCCCACCCCGGGTCCCGGGATGACCCTCGACCCACAACCACGCGATCGCCGGAGGAACAACAGCGCATGATCGCCGTCGCGGACGCCGCCCTCGACGACCTGTCGTTACGCGGCGCGGCGGACCCGGCCGGGGCAGGCCGGGCCGCTCCCGCGCCATTCCAGCCCGTCCTGATCGACGTCGACCGCTGCAAGGGCTGCGCCCTCTGCGTCGTTGCCTGCCCGAAGGGCATCCTGGCGCTCGACGACAGCCGCGTGAACGTGCAGGGCTACCACCCGGTGCGGATCACGAACCCGGACGCCTGCACGTCGGATGCGCACTGCGCGCGCGTCTGCCCCGACTGCGTCCTGACCATCCTGGCCCGGCCACGGCCGGCGCGGGAGGCGCCGGCATGACGACGCAGCCCGCCCCCACCTCGATGGATGCCGCGCGGCCCGCCCCGCCGGCGGCGCGCCACCACGGCCGCCGCGTCCTCATGAAGGGGAACGAGGCGATGGCCGAGGCGGCGATCCGCGCCGGCTGCGACGCCTACTTCGGCTACCCCATCACGCCGCAGGCCGAGCTCCTCGAGTGGATGGCCCGCCGGATGCCCGAGGAGGGCCGCCCGTTCGTCCAGGCCGAGTCCGAGCTGGGGGCCATCAACATGGCCCTCGGGGCGGCGACGACGGGCGCCCGGGTGCTCGTCAGCTCGTCCTCGCCGGGGATCAGCCTCATGGCCGAGGCCATGAGCTACATGGCCGCGTCCGAGGTCCCGGTCGTCCTCATCAACGTCATGCGCGGCGGCCCCGGGCTCGGGAGCATCGGGCCGAGCCAGTCCGACTACTTCCAGGCCACCAAGGGCCATGGCCACGGGGACTACCGCGTCCCCGTCCTCGCGCCCGCCTCGATCGGCGAGGCGATGGCCCTCATGGCCGACGCCTTCGAGCTCGCCGAGCGCTACCGGACGCCGGTGATGATCCTCGCCGACGGCATCCTCGGCCAGGCGATGGAGCCGGTCGAGCTCACCTTCCGCGAGCCGCCGCGCATCGCTGCCGACTGGGCCCTCGGGGGCGCCGATGGACGTCCGCCGCGGGTCGTCCGCTCCCTGCACCTGAAGCCCGAGGACCTCGAGGCGCACAACCGGCATCTCCAGGCCAAGTTCGCGGCGATCACCGATCGCGAGGTGCGCCACGCCGGCGAGCACCTCGACGACGCGGACCTCGTGATCGTGGCCTACGGCACGGCGGCGCGCGTCGCCCGCACGGCCGTCGGGCGGGCCCGGGCGCTGGGGCTTCGGGCCGGGCTCTTCCGGCCGATCACGCTCTGGCCCTTCCCGAGCGACGCTCTGCGCGACCTCGCCGGCCGCGTCCGCGGCCTGCTGGTCGTCGAGATGTCGGCCGGGCAGATGGTCGAGGACGTCCGCCTCGCGGTCGAGGGCCGGGTCCCGATCGCCTTCACGGGTCGGACCGGCGGCGTGGTCCCGCCCCCGGGAGAGGTCCTGGCCGACCTCAGGCTCCTGGCGGCAACCAGTGCCGGTCAGCGCCGGGAGGCTTCCCGATGAGCGTCGCGATCCCCGAGGGCGCCCGCGTCGTCTTCGGCCGCCCGGATCTCCTGGTCGACCGCACGAGCAGCTACTGCCCCGGTTGCGGCCACGGCGTCGTCCACCGCCTCATCGCGGAGGTCCTCGGCGACCTGGGCCTGGGCCCCCGGACGATCGCCGTCGCCCCCGTGGGGTGCGCCGTCTTCGCCTACGACTACCTGGCCCTCGACTTCGTCGAGGCGCCCCACGGCCGCGCGCCGGCGGTGGCGACCGGGATCCGGCGCGTTCGCCCGGACGCGTTCGTCCTCACGTACCAGGGCGACGGCGACCTCGCCGCCATCGGCACCGGCGAGATCGTCCACGCGGCGGCCCGCGGCGAGCTCCTGACCGCGGTCTTCGTGAACAACGGGATCTACGGCATGACGGGCGGCCAGATGGCCCCGACGACGCTCCTCGGCCAGCGGAGCACCTCGTCGCCGCGCGGCCGCGAGGCCGCGTTGCACGGCTACCCCGTCCCGATGACCGAGATGCTGGCCGTCCTGCCGGGCGTCGCCTACGCCGCCCGCGGGTCCGTCGCGGACGCGGCTTCGATCGGGCGCACCAAGCAGTACCTGCGGCGCGCCTGCGAGGTCCAGCTGGAGGGACGCGGGTTCGCGATCGTCGAGGTGATCAGCAACTGCCCCGTCGGTTGGGGGATGACGCCCCAGGAATCGATCGAGCGCCTCAGGGAGGTCGTGGCCCTGGTGTACCGGCCGGGCGTCATCGTGGACCGGACGAAGGAGCCATCGGCCACGGAGCCCGCGGCGCCGGGCCACGCCGGGGCGACGTCGACCGGGGCGATCGGCGCCCCGCCGGCGGAGCGCTGACGATGGAACGCTCGATCATCTTCGCCGGCTTCGGCGGCCAGGGGATCCTCTTCGCCGGCAAGATCCTCGCCCGGGCGGCGATGAACGAGGAGCGCGAGGTCATCTGGATCCCCTCGTACGGGCCCGAGATGCGCGGCGGGACGGCATCGTGCACGGTGATCGTCGGCAGCGAGCCGATCGGCTCGCCGATCGTCGACCAGGCCGACGCGGCGGTCGTCCTCAACCCTCCGTCCCACGCGAGGTTCGCCTCGCACGTCGCCCCCGGCGGCCTGCTCGTGGTGAACGAGACGCTGGTCGGCGCCACATCCGGCCGGCCCGACATCACCGAGCTGCGGATCCCGTGCACGCGCCTGGCGAAGGACGCGGGCGACGACTCCCTCGTCAGCGTCGTCGCGCTGGGCGCCCTGGTCGGATACCTCCAGCTGGTTCGTGCGACCTCGATCCGCAACGCGATCCGGGACACCGTCGGGGTCAAGCGACCGGAGGTCCTCGAGGCCGACCTCGCGGCGTTCGACGTGGGGCACCGCGTCGGGGTGCGCAGCCGAGCGCCGCGCCCCGAGCACGTCTCCGTCCCGGCCTGACGCCCGCTAGCGGCGCCGGCCGCTGCGCTCGCGCCGCTGCGCCTCGCGGTGGGAGATGGCCGGCGGCGCCTCGTCGGGGAGGACGCGGAGCCGGAAGGACGCCAGGATCGAAACCGCGCCGGTCGCCGTGAGCGCGCCCGCGGGGACGACCGCGGACGCGCCGAGCCCGAACGCGGGGAGCGTCGAGGTGGCGATCCCGACCGCGAGCCCCAGCCAGGCGACGGCGTAGAGGCCGCCGTCCGGGACGCGGAGGGCGCGGGCGATCCGGGCGACGGCGAGGTAGCCGGCGGCGGCGACCACGCCCCAGATCCCGATCCCGATGAGGCTGATCCGGGGGTCGAGGGAGGGCGCGAACAGGCCCACGCCGCCGAGCACGACGCCCGTGCCGGCCGCGCCCAGGAACGGAATGGCGCTCGCGACGCCGCCCGGGGCCCGCAACGCGGCGATGAAGAGGAGGACGCCGGCGACGGTTTCCCAGGCGGCGGCCCCCAGCAGTGCGGAGACGAGACCCGGCATCACGAGCGCAGCGGCGGCCACGGCGGCCACGCCGGCGGCGGCAAAGGCCCACCAGAGGCTCCGGCACATCTGGGCGATCGGGGGCATGGGCGAACGGGCTCCTCGGGCGGGGGCTGGTCAGGTGCGAGTATGCGGGAACCGCCGGGACGCGCGCCGAGCGGCCGGATCTACGCCGGGCGGCCGGGTCTGCCCGGCGCGGCGTGCGCGGCCGGCCCGCCGTCAGGACCGCGACGCAGGGGCGATGTCGCGGGACGAGGTCCAGGAGCGGAGCGTCCGGAGGTAGTTGGCGCGCTCGTACGCCGAGGGATCCTCCACCGACGCCTGGCTGGCGCTGCCGCGCAGCTGGTCGACCGACTCGTACTCGTGCTCGGTCATCCAGGCAACGAGCTCGGCTTCGATCGTGCGGAGGTGCCCCGGCCCGTTGTGCAGGAGGGCGGAGGTGGACATCGCCACGTCGGCGCCGACCATGAGCGCCTTCACCGCGTCCGTGCCCCCGTGGATCCCGGAGGTCGCGCCGAGCGACACGGTGGGTCCCAGCTGCGGTCGGAGGATCGCGATCCAGCGCATGGGAAGGCGCAGCTCGGACGGCCGGCTGAGCTCGAGGCGGGGCACCACCTCGAGCGTCTCGAGGTCGAAGTCCGGCTGGTAGAAGCGGTTGAAGAGGACCAGGCCGTCCGCCCCCCGGTCGACCGCCGCGCGGGCAAAGCTCGCCAGCGCGGAGTAGTACGGGCTGAGCTTGACGGCCAGCGGGATCGTGATCGCGTCGCGAACCGTCGCGATGAGCGCGAGGTCCGCGGACTCCATGTCTGCGGCGCTCCGGCGAGGATCGGCCGCCAGGTGGTAGAGGTTGAGCTCGAGCGCGTCGGCGCCCGCCTCCTGCACGAGCCCGGCGTATCGGACCCAGCCGCCAGTGGTCGTCGCGTTGAGGCTCGCGATCACGGGAACGCCCGCCCGCGCCTTGATCCGCTCCAGGCGGGCGAGGTAGCGATCCCCCACCCCCGCATATGGCTCGATGTTCGGGAAGTAGTCGAGCGCCTCGGCGAACTGGTCGGCGCCGACCTCGAGGGACCGGTGGAGCTCGGTCTCCTCGTGGACGATCTCCTCTTCGAAGAGCGACGGCAGCACGATGGCCGCCGCCCCCGCGTCGACGAGCTGGAGCACGGAGTCCAGCTCGCCGGTCAGGGGGGAGGGCGACGCGACGAGCGGCGAGCGGAGCTCGAGGCCGAGGTACGTGGTGCGCAGGTCGACGGTCATGCCTCCTCTCCCTGCTCGTCGGCGAGCGGGCGAGGGCCGTCGCCGGCCTCGGGCGCGCCGGGGTCGTGGTGGACGTGGGGCACGCTGCGGTGCATCGCCGCGAGCTGCTCGTAGTAGCGCCAGCGCTCGTCGACGTCGGCCTGGGCGAGCTGGGCGAGCTCGGCGGCTCGCTCGGGATGGGTCCGGGCGAGGACGGCGAAGCGGGTCTCGCTGGCCACGAACTCGCTGACGGGGATCGTCGGCTTCGACGAGTCGAGCTTGAAGGGCTGGCCGCTCTCCATGTCGCTCGGGTGGAACCGGTAGAGCGGCCAGTAGCCGCTCTTGACGGCGTCCTTCTGGTGCGACATGGACTTCTCCATGTCGATGCCGTGGGCAATGCACGTGCTGTAGGCGATGACGAGCGACGGTCCTGGCCAGGCATCGGCCTCGAGGAGCGCCTTGGCCGTCTGGGCGTCGTTCGCGCCCATCGATACCTGGGCGACATAGACATCGCCGTAGGCGCGGGCGACGGCGCCGAGGTCCTTCTTGCCCCGGGACTTGCCGGCCGCGGCGAACTTCGCCACGGCGCCCCGCGGGGTGGCCTTCGACGCCTGGCCGCCGGTGTTCGAGTAGACCTCGGTGTCGAGGACGAGGACGTTCACGTTCCGCCCGGAGCCGAGGACGTGGTCCAGGCCGCCGTAGCCGATGTCGTAGGCCCAGCCGTCGCCGCCGATGATCCAGACGCCCTTCCTGACGAGGTCGTTGGCGAGCGCGAGAAGGTGCCGAGCGTCGGAGCGGAATTCGCCGTCGACCTTGCCAAGGGCTTCGCGGAGCATCGCGATTCGCTCGCGCTGCGCTTCGATCCCGGGCTCGGTCTCCTGGTCGGCTTCGAGGATGTCCCTGACGAGCTCCGGGCCGATCGCCGGCGCGAGCCTCGCGAGCAGCCGTCGAGCCTGGTCGTTCTGCGCGTCCAGCCCGAGGCGCATGCCCAGGCCGAACTCCGCGTTGTCCTCGAACAGCGAGTTGTTCCAGGCGGGGCCCCGGCCCTGCGCGTTGACCGTCCACGGAGTCGTGGGCAGGTTGGCGCCGTAGATCGAGGAGCAGCCCGTCGCGTTGGCCACGATCATGCGATCGCCGAAGAGCTGGGAGACGAGCTTGAGGTACGGCGTCTCGCCGCAGCCGTTGCAGGCCAGGGAGAACTCGAACAGGGGCTCGAGGACCTGGGCGCCCTTGACGGTGTCGTGGGCGATCAGGCTGCGATCGAGCGGTGGGATCGATTGGAAGAACTCCCACCTTGGTCGCTCGATGTCGCGATGCGCCTCGGCGGGCTCGAGGTTGATGGACTTGTGCTTGACCTCGGTCTTGCTCTTCGCCGGGCAGACGTCGACGCAGACGCCACAGCCCGTGCAGTCGTCGGGAGCGACCTGGATCGTCAGCCGATGGTCGACGACCTCGCGGGACTTGAACTCCTTGGACAGGAAGCCCGCCGGAGCGCCCTCGATGGCCGCCGCCGGGAAGACCTTCATCCGGATCGCCGCGTGCGGGCAGACCATGGCGCACTTGCCGCAATCGATGCAGATCGACGGATCCCAGATCGGCAGCGCCAGCGCGATCGCCCGCTTCTCGTACTTCGTCGTGCCCGAGGGGAAGGTCCCGTCGATCGGGAACGCGCTGACCGGCAGCTGGTCGCCGCCGCCGGCCATGAGGACCGCGGTGACGTCCTTGACGAAGTCGGGCGCGGTGTCGGGCACGATCGGCGGGAGGGCGTAGCCCGTCCCGGCCGGGCCCAGCGTGACGTGGCCAAGGCGCGCGATCGACGCGTCGATGGCCGCGTAGTTGCGGTCCACGACGGCTTGACCGCGCTTGATGTAGCTCTTCTTCACGAAGTCCTTGATCCGCCCGATCGCCTCGTCCGCGGGCAGCACGCCGGACAGGTGGAAGAAGCACGGCTGCATGATCGTGTTGATGCGGCTGCCCATCCCGGTCTCTGCCGCTACCGCGAAGGCATCGATGACCCAGAAGTCGATCTGCTTGTCGACCAGCTGCCTCTGGACGTCGCGCGGGAGGTGGTCCCACACCTCGGCCGGGCCGTACGGCGAGTTGAGGAGGAATGTCGCGCCGGGCTTCGCGAAGTCGAGGATCTTGATCTTGTCGAGGAGCCCGAATTGGTGGCAGGCGATGAAGTCGGCCGCGTCGATGAGGTACGCCGACCTGGTTGGCACCGGCCCGAAGCGCAGGTGCGAGACGGTCGTGCCGCCCGACTTCTTGGAGTCGTAGACGAAGAAGCCCTGGGCGAAGAGATCCGTGCCTTCACCGATGATCTTGACGGAGGCATGGTTCGCCCCGACGGTGCCGTCGGAGCCCAGGCCGAAGAAGAGGGCCTGCACCTCGCCCTTGGGCCGCGGCGTCCTGTAGTCGACGTCGATCGGCAGGCTGAGGTGCGTGACATCGTCGTAGATGCCCACCGTGAAATGGCGCTTGGGCCGGGCGGCGGACAGCTCGTCGAAGACCGGGCGGAGCATCCCCGGCGTGACTTCCTTGGACGAAAGGCCGTACCGACCGCCGATGATCCGGGGCATCGCAGCGAACGGTGGCTCATCGGAGTCCATCCGCTCCGTGACCGCGGCGACGACGGCCTGGTAGAGCGGCTCCCCGACGGCGCCGGGCTCCTTCGTGCGGTCGAGGACCGCGATCGCCTTGACGGTCCCCGGGAGGGCGGCGAAGAGGGCGTCGGCCGGGAACGGCTGGAACAAGCGGACCACCAGCACGCCGACCTTCTGGCCGGTGTCGTTGAGGGCGTCAACGGTCTCCTGCACCGCGCCGGCCGCGGAGCCCATGATCACGATGACGCGATCCGCATCCGGGGCGCCGTGGTAGTCCACCAGGCCGTAGCGGCGGCCGGTCTTCGCGGCCAGCTCCTCCATGACCTCGGCCACGATGCCCGGGACGGCGTCGTAGAAGCGGTTCGCCGCCTCGCGGGCCTGGAAGAACGCGTCGGGGTTCTGGGCCGTGCCCCGCACGACCGGCGCGTCCGGGCTCATGCCGCGGGCACGGAACGCGAGGACGTCCTCGTCGCGGACGAGGCTGCGGATGACCTCGTTGTCGATGAGCGCGATCTTGTTGATCTCGTGGGAGGTGCGGAACCCGTCGAAGAAGTGCAGGAACGGCACTCGGCTGCGGAGCGTGGCCGCGTGCGCGATCAGCGCGAAGTCCTGCGCTTCCTGCACCGAGCCGGCGGCGAGCATCGCCCAGCCCGTGGCACGGGCGTGCATGACGTCACTGTGGTCGCCGTAGATGGAGAGGGCGTGGGTGGCGATGGTGCGCGCCGCGACGTGGATCACGGCAGGCGTGAGCTCGCCGGCGATCTTGAACATGTTGGGGATCATCAGCAGGAGGCCCTGCGACGCCGTGAACGTCGTCGCGAGCGCGCCCTTCTGCAGCGCGCCGTGCATCGCGCCGGCAGCGCCGCCTTCGGACTGCATCTCGATGACGTCGGGAACCTTCCCCCACAGGTTCGGCTTCGCGGCAGCCGCCCAGTCGTCGGCGTGCTCCGCCATGGGCGACGCGGGCGTGATCGGGAAGATCGAGATGACCTCGCTCACCGCGTAGGCCACGCGTGCGGCGGCTTCGTTGCCGTCGATGCACGCGACTTCCGGCGGCCCGTCCGGAGCCCCGACGGGGCGGGGCGCAGCGTCCGAGGTGACGACGGGACGCTCCGGCGGCGTGAGCAGGGTCATGCGGGACCTCCGAGTGCGAGGAGACGGCTCGCGAGCGTGCCGCCTTCGACATGCTTGAGAATTGTGGCGCCGATTCCCGCGTCGCGGGCGCGGCGGGCCTCATCGGCGCCAAGGTAGGCCTCGAGGACGACGATCCGGCTGCGGGGGACCACGCCGTCGAGGGCCTCGGCGACGGCCCGCCATCCCCCGCGCAGGGCCCCGTCCACCAGGACGAGGTCGGGATCGCAGGTGCGCGCCGCGAGGGCGGCTGAGCGGGCGGAGCGGACCTCGCCGACGACGACGAAACCGTGGCGGCCGAGATGCGCGGCGAGGGCATCGCTGGCGGCCAGGTGGTCGCTCACGATGAGCAGGCGGCGAACGAGGTCGGGACGCGGGTGGAACATGCTGCAAGGGTCCCCCGCGAGCCTCGGGTTCGGACCCCCGCTCCGTCCCGAAACCTAGGGCCATTCGGCCCTGCCACCGGTCGTGAACGGAAGCGACACTTCGGCCCGTGGTGGACGTCGCAGGGGACGCGCGGCGTCCACCACAACGCGTCTTCGGAGGGCCGAATTGGGGAGCTCGGCGCCTGCTCCGGAGGAGGCAGTGGCCAGGGAGGCAGGTGGGCGCCGCCGGCACGGATCCCACGCGGCCAATGCCCTACAGGTAGTGCGTCTTCCGCGCCTGCGCGATCAGCTCGTCGCGGAAGTCCGGGTGGGCGATCGCGATGAGCTCCTGGGCTCGCTCGCGGATCGACTTCCCGTGCAGCTCGGCGACGCCCCACTCGGTCACAACCGTGCGGACGTGGGCCCGGGTGGTGACGACCCCGGAGCCTTCCGCCAGGAACGGGGTGATCCGCGAGACGCGGCCTCCGGCGGCGGTCGAGGGGAGGGCGATGATCGCCCGGCCCTCGGGTGCGAGCGCCGCGCCGCGGATGAAGTCCATCTGGCCGCCGACGCCGCTGTACATGTGCCAGCCGATCGAGTCGGCGCAGACCTGCCCGGTCAGGTCGATCGAGATCGCCGAGTTGATCGCCGTCATCCGTCGGAAGCTGCGGATGACATGGGTGTCGTTCGTGAAGTCGCAGGCGCGCATCTCGACCATGGGATTGTCGTGGGCGAACCGGTACAGGCGCTCCGTCCCCATCATGAACGTGCAGAGGATCTTGCCGCGGTTGCGCTCCTTCGCCATCCCGGTGACGACGCCCGCCTCGACCAGGTCGACGACGCAGTCCGTCATCATCTCGGTGTGGATCCCGAGGTCCTTCTTGTCGCCGAGGCACGAGGCGACGGCGATCGGGATCGCGCCGATCCCCATCTGGAGCGTCGCGCCGTCCGGAACGAGGTCGGCCACGAACTCCCCGATCCGGCGCTCCACCGCGCCGATCTCGCCGCTGTGGTAGGTGTACGGCGGGATGTCGACCTCGACCCCGTAGTCGATGTCGTCGACGTGGACGAAGCTCTCGCCCAGCGTCCGCGGCATCGCCGTGTTGACCTGGGCGATCACGAGGCCCGCCGCGTGGATGGCCGCCTGCATCGCCTCCACGGACGTGCCCAGCGAGCAGAAGCCGTGGGCGTCGGGCGGCGAGACGTTGCACAGGACGACGTCGAGGGGGAGCAGCCCGCCCGAGAAGAGGCTCGGCACGTCCGAGAGGAAGACGGGGATGAACTCGGCGCGCCCCTCGTTGACCGCCGTGCGGGCGTTCGGCCCGATGAACAGCGCGCGATGCCGGAAGTGGGGTGCCATCTCGGGCGCCAGGTGCGGGCCCGGGCCCTCGGTGTGGAGGTGCACCATGCTCACGTTGTGGAGCTCCGAGGCGCGGGCGACGAGCGCGTCGAGCAGCGCGGACGGCGTGGCCGCGGCGCACTGGACGTAGACCTGGTCGCCGGACCGGATGTCGGCGACAGCCTCCTCGGCGCTGACGATCTTCATGCCCGCAGTCTAGGAACGGGGGCGGGCGGCGCGAACCGGCCGTCCGGACCACTCGCGGCCGCCGTTCGGCACCGAAGCGGCGGGCCGGCCCGCCGCGAGGAACGTGCGCGGCGCCCGGGGCCGCCGGAGGCTACGTCCCGGAGCCGGGCAGGCGGTGCTTGGCGACGAACGCCGCCGCCTGGGCGCGGCGCTGGAGGTTCAGCTTCGAGAGGATGGAGCTGACGTAGTTCTTGACCGTCTTGTCGGAGAGGAAGACCTCCTGGGCGATCTCCTTGTTCGTCTTCCCCTCGGCGACCAGCTGCAGGATCTTCTGCTCCTGCGCCGTCAGCTGGGCCAGCTCGTCGGTGTAGGTTCCGGAGGCGATCCGCCGGACGCGCTCCAGCACCTTCTCCGTCACGGCGGGATCGAGGAGCGACTCGCCGCGGCCGACGGCCTCGAGGGCCGCGATCAGGTCGCGCGAGCGGATCTGCTTGAGCAGGTAGCCGGACGCGCCGGCGATGATCGCGGAGAGGACCGCCTCCTCGTCCGGATAGCTCGTGAGCATGACCACCCTGGTTCCCGGCAGCTCCGAGCGGATCTCCCGGCAGGCCTCGATGCCGGATCCGTCGGGCAGGCGGACGTCCATGACCACGATGTCCGGCTGGTGGCGGCGGGCGCCGTCGATCGCCTCCTCGACGGTGCCGGCCTCGGCGACCACCTGGAAGCGTTCTCGCCGCTCGAGCAGCGAGACAAGGCCCTGGCGAACGACCTCGTGATCGTCGACGACAAGCAGGCGGAGGGGACGCGGCTCGGGCTGCTCCGGCATGTCGTGCTTGCTACCTCCCTGGTCGCGGGGCCCCCGACCGGCCCGCCTCGCGCCCTCAGGCGTCCGGCAGCTCTCCGATGATCTCTTCCTCTTCGGTCGTCCGGGCGCCGGGCACGCGCACGATGATACGCGTCCCGGCCCCGGGGCGGCTGTCCACCAGGAGCGTGGCGCCGATGGAGATCGCCCGCGTGCGCATGTTCCGGAGCCCCTGGTGCCCGATGCCGCGCGGGGCGGCCGGGTCGAACCCGGTGCCGTTGTCGGCGACGACGATCTCGACGCCGGCGATCTCGGGGTCCGGGTCCACGGTGATCTCGGCGCGCGTCGCCCGGGCGTGGCGGGCGATGTTGCCCAGCGCCTCGCGGGCGATGGCGATCAGCTCGACGGTCCGGTCGGCGCCGATGACGGGCGTCGTCACGGTGGGCCCGGCCCGCAGCTCCACGTCGATCATGGTGTTGACGCGGAACTCGTCGGCAAGGGCCGCCAGGCCCTCCACGACGTCGACGCCGTCGAGCAGCGCCGGCCGCAGGCCGAAGATGAAGTTGCGGATGTCGCGGATGGTCTGGTCCAGGCTGTCGATGGCGCGCTCCACCCGGCGCCTGGCCTCGTCCGGCTCGCCGTCCATCATGTCCGGCACGTCGTCGAGGGAGAGGCCGACCGCGTAGATCGCCTGGATCACGCCGTCGTGGAGGTCCTTGCCGATCCGCTCGCGCTCCTCGACGATCGCCAGCCGCTGCACCTGCTCGTGCAGCCGGGCGTTCTCCATGGCGATCGCGGCGTGGCGGGCGAACGTCTCGATCTCGCGCTGGTCCTCGTCGGTGAACCCGCCCTCCTTCTCCGTGAGGTAGAGGTTCCCGATGGTCCGCCCGCGGACGGCGACCGGGACCCCCAGGAACGAGTGCATCTCGGGATGGTTGGGCGGGAACCCCACGCGGCGCGGATCGGTCATCAGGTCGGCGAGCCGGATCGTGCGGTTCTCGCGGATGATCACGCCCAGGAGCCCGTGGCCGCGCGGCGGCGCGCCGATCCGGGCCCGATCCGAGCGGTTGATCCCGCTGCTGATGAACTGCTCGATGACGCCGGCCTGGTCCTGGACGCCGAGCGCGGCATAGTGGGCCCCGGTGAGGACGCGGACGCGGTCGACGATCACCTGGAGGACGCGGTCCACGGCGAGGACGCCGGCCATGGCCCGAATCGATTCGTCGAGCGCCGCGAGCCGCCGCTCTCCGCGGTCGGCCTCGCCGCGGTCGCGGGCGCGGGCGACGGCCAGCTCCGCGAGGCGCACGGCCTCGGCCGCGTTGCGCTCCGGAGCGTCGAGCCACAACGTCCCCACGGCCTCCCCCCGTTCCGCGGCGCCCGTCGCGCTGGCCGCGTCGTGGAGGGGCGACGCGACGACCGAGCCGCGTCCAGACCGGGCGGGGCGCCGGGCCAGCGTCCCCCACCCGGCGGCGACCACCGCGGGCGGCTCCAGGGCCGCCTCCAGGTGGGCGCCGGTCGCGCCGCAGGCGACGGCCAGCGCCTCGAGGCCCCGCACGAGCAGCCGTCTCGGGCGCCCGGGCTCAGCCGCCCACTCCTGCAGAGCCGCGAGGGCGGCCATCAGCGCGGCGAGGTCGGCGTGGGGTCGGGACGCGACGGTCATCGGATCGAGGGTAGCAGGGGCGCCGGGCCGGCGCACCCACGCCGCGGGCACCGTATCCCCATGCGCACGTGCGTACATCTGGTCCGTCGGCACCCCAGCAACAGGCCGAATGTCACGTCTGGCTTCCGATGGAGGCCGTACCATCCGAGCCATGGAATCGTCGACACACGAGGCCGCTCCTTTGCCGACCCCGCGCGACCCCGAGGCTGCCGGGCCCATCGCGCTGGACGCTTCCCTGACGCGGCGCGGCTTCCTCCGCGGCGCGGCGCTGGCCGGCACCGGCCTGGTGGCCGCGACCGTGGCCGCCTGCGCTCCCGCCGCCGCTCCGAGCTGGAGCTACGCGACCTCGAAGCCGGGGCCGCTCCCCACGACGCCCGCGGCGACGCCCGCCCCCACCGCGAGCCCGGTCGCCACGGCCCCGCCCACCTTCGCCGCCACGCCCGCCCCGTCCGTGCCGGCCGCCGCCATCCCGCCCGGCTGGAGCGAGCACGACGTGGCGGCCCGCACTGTCGTGCGTCGGTACCTCGGGAACCTCGTCCCGGCCCTGAAGGACATCTACGGCGAGGCCGTGTTCGGCCAGCTCGCCGACATCCTGGACGCCGCCGACGGCTACCCCGAGCTCTCCCTGCCGCCCGCCTTCGCCCAGGTGCCCCAGCTGGTCATCAGCGACGTCGTCTCGCCCCTCAAGCCGAAGCTCGACGGCAACGTCAAGGTCTTCGAGCTCACCGTCGACGAGTTCGAGCAGAAGATCGACGAGCAGGTGGCCCCCGTGCTCGCCTTCGGCTACAACAGGCAGTGGCCCGGCCCGACGATCCGGGTGACCGAGGGCGACAAGGTCCGGGCGATCTTCACGAACAACCTCAAGGAGACGACCGGCGTTCACTTCCACGGCGTCGACTTCGACAGCTTCTTCATGGACGGCGTCCCGTTCATCACCCAGAAGCCGATCCCGCCCGGCGGGACCTTCACCTACGAGTTCGTGGCGAGGCCGCACGGCTCGATGATGTACCACTCCCACCACAACGCCACCGACCAGGTCGGCCGCGGCCTCCTGGGGGCCTTCATCATCGACCCGAAGACGCCCACGGTGACCTACGACCGCGAGTACATCTGGATCTCGAACGACAAGCTTGGCGGCTTCACGATCAACGGCCACGGCTTCCCGGCGGTCGTGCCGGTCCTGGCCGCGCTCGGCGAGACGGTCCTCGTCCGCTACATGAACGAGGGAATCATGATGCACCCGTGGCACAGCCACGGGAACACCCAGCGGGTGGTGGCCCGCGACGGCCGACCCCTCGGCACCGCCGAGTTCGAGTGCGACACGCTCGGCGTCAACCCGGGCGAGCGATTCGACGTGACCATCACCGCGGACCGCGCGGGCGTGTGGGCCTTCCACTGCCACATCCTGCCCCACGTCGAAGGGCTCAACGGCATGTTCGGGATGGTCACGGCGCTTATCGTCGTGCCCGAGAAGAAGCACATCGACGCCATCTACAAGGCCCTCGGGATCGCGTAGGAAGGGGGAGTCCGGGCATCCGCCCGGGACCATCGCCATGGCGCGCATCGAGACGATCCTCCTCGCCACCGACACCTCCGCCGCGTCGCGCGCCGCGGAGGACGAGGCAATCGACCTGGCCGCGCGCCTGGGCGGGCGGCTCCTCGTGCTCTCGGTCGTGTCGGGCGTCCGGTCGGTGCGAGCGTCGCGCGAGCTCGCCGTCGAGGCGATCGTGCAGCGCGCCCGGGCCGGCGGCGCCTCGGCCACCGGCCTGACCTGGGAGGGCGACGCCGGGGAGGCGATCGTGGAGGCCTCCGAGTCGGAGTCGGCCGACCTGATCGTGGTCGGCACCCACGAGCGGGGCACGGTCGGGCGGCTCTTCCTGGGGAGCGTCTCGGACCACGTGGTGCGCCACGCCCGCTGCCCGGTCATGGTGGTACGCCCGACGCGCGTCCTCGCCCCGGCCTGACGCGGCACGCCTCGCCGACCCTGCGGCAGCGGCTGGCCGTGCCGGCGAGCCGGCCGCGGCGACAGCAGCGGCCCGCGTCGGCCGGCGTCGGCCCGTGTCGGCCCGCGCCGGCCCGCTACTTCGTGTAGATCCCCTCGGGATCGAGCTCCTCGCGGATCAGGCCCAGCTCGCCGGCCGTCGGCGCCGGCGTGACGGCCAGGGTCTCGGCCACCTTCGGCTCCCAGCCGATCGTCGCCCGGACGGCCTCGAGGGTGGCGCCCGGGTGGAGCGAATCGAGGCGCATCTCGCCGTCCTCGCCGAAATGCCAGATGCCGAGGTCGGTCACCACCACGGAGGGCCCCCGACCGAGCCAGCCCTGCTCGCGCCGGATCCGCTCGGCCTTCTCGGCCCCGCCCAGGTTGCCGGGCGAGGTCCGGAAGTCGATCCGCTCCACGAACGAGCGGGCCGACTGGCGCATGATCACGAAGATCTGGCGGGCGTTGATGGCGATCTCGCAGGCACCGCCGGACCCCGGCAGGCGCGTCTTCGGCGCGGCGTAGTCGCCGATCACTGTCGTGTTGATGTTCCCGAAGCGGTCGATCTGGGCCGCCCCCAGGAAGCCGACGTCGACCAGACCGCCCTGGAGGTAGAAGGCGAACAGCTCCCACATGCTCACGATGGCGGTGGCGCCGGTGACGATCGTGGGATCGCCGATGGAGAGCGGCAGCCGGGCCGGTCGGGCGCCGAAGACGCCGGCCTCGTAGACGAGCTCCATGTCGGGAGCGACCGTCCGCTTGGCCAGGTTCACGGCGATGTTCGGGAGCCCTACCCCGACGAAGCAGACACGCTGCCCGGCCAGCTCGCGGGCGGCGGCCACGATCATCATCTCCGACGCGGTGAACGCGCTCGCCCCCGCTCCGGGCGCCCCCGATCCAGCGGACGCGCCGGGCGCAGCGGCGCCGGTTCGTGGCTCGGCCATCAGCGGTACTCCCCGTAGTCGACGACGCCGGACGGCGCCGGGCCGGACGGGCGAAGGGACGCCAGGCGCTCGGGCCCGAGCTTCTCGGCATAGGCGGCCCGGCCGTCGAGATCGTGGACCCAGGCCCGGAGCCAGGCGTCGGTGGCCTCGGGGTCGCGGCTGATGGGATCCCAGTCGCGGTAGAAGCGGTTGTCGCGGTCGTAGCGACCCTGGACGTAGGACGGGTGAGCGCCCCACGGCTCGACGACGACCGCGTCGACGATGATTCCCGGGACGATCGTCCGGTTGGGATCGGCCCGGATCATCGCCTCGTCGACGAGCTCCTCGACGACGACGATGACCCGCTCCGCCGCGAAGGCGGCCTCCTTCTGGCAGCCGAGCAGGCCCCAGACCTGGGTGTTGCCGGCGGCGTCGGCGCGCTGGGCGTGGATCACCGTGACGTCCGGGCGGAGCGGTGGGACGGCGTAGACGACCCCGTCGCCGTAGGGGCTCGCGACCGGCCGGATGAGCGGGTTCACCACCGGGAGGTCCGTCTCGAAGTACGAGCGGAGGGGCATGAAGGGGAGCTTCGCCGCCCCGGCCGCGTAGCGGGCCACCATCCCGAAGTGGCTGTACTCCTCCAGCTCCAGGCTGGCGCCCGGGCCCTCGGTGACCCGCCTGATCGCGTTGAGGCCGCCGACCCCGGGGTTGCCGAGCCAGCTGAAGATCAGCTTGCGGGCCACGCCGGCGGCGACCATCTGGTCGTAGACGAGGTCCGGGGTCATCCGGGCGAGGACGAGATCGCGCTTGCCCTGGCGGATGATCTCGTGGCCGGCGGCGAACGAGATGAGGTGCGTGAAGCCCTCGATCGCGACCGTGTCGCCGTCGCGGACGAGGTCCGCCACGGCGTCGTGCATGGTGGCGACCTTGGAGCTCACCGGCGGGCCCTCCCTGCGGCTCGGATCCCGCCCCTAGCCGGCCCCGCCCTGGCCGGCGACCGCGGCGACCGCCTCGCCGAAGATCCGGATCCCGGTCGCCATCTCGTCGGCGGTCACGACGAGCGGCGGCGACATGCGGACGCAGTCGTCGCCGGCCTGCAGGACGAGGAGCCCCCGCCGGAATGCCTCCATCTGGACGGCCTCCGCCACGTCGCCGGAGGCGAGCTGCACGCCGATCATCAGGCCGATGCCCCGCACGTCGCGAACGTGCTCGGGGTGTCGCTCGAGGAGCGGTCGCAGGCCCTGCTGGGCCTGCACGCCGCGCTCCGCGGCGTTCGCGATGAGCCCCTCGTCGAGGAGGGTCATCGTCTCCAGGAGCGCCGCGAGCGC
Organism: uncultured Chloroflexia bacterium; assembly: GCA_963762445.1. Lineage (GTDB taxonomy): Bacteria > Chloroflexota > Limnocylindria > Limnocylindrales > CSP1-4 > CTSoil-043. The sequence continues at coordinate 242,327 of CAVXLA010000005.1, read as the reverse complement.
CACCGGGTTGCCGCCGTAGGTGGAGCCGTGGGCGCCGGGCCCCCAGGACATGACCTCGGCCTTCGCGATCATCGCCCCGATCGGCATCCCCGAGGCGATCCCCTTGGCCGCGAGGACCATGTCGGGCTCCGTGTCGAAGTGCTCGATCGCCCACATCTTCCCGGTCCGGCCGGCGCCCGACTGGACCTCGTCGGCGATGAGCAGGATTCCGTGCCGGTCGCAGATCTCGCGGAGACGGGGGAGGAACGCGGCGTCGGGAACGACGTAGCCGCCCTCGCCCTGGATGGGCTCCACGATGACCGCGGCGAACTCGTCGGCCGGCATCAGGCGGCGGAAGACGCGCTGCTCCAGCTCGTCGAGGCCCTCGCTCCCGAAGGGGACGTGGTAGACGCCGGGCAGGAGCGGTCCGAAGTGGGCGTGGTACTTTGCCTTGCTCGCGGTCAGGCTGACCGCGCCCATGGTGCGGCCGTGGAAGGCGCCCAGGAAGGCCAGGACGTTGGGCCGCCGGGTGTGGTAGCGAGCCAGCTTGAGGCTGGCCTCCACCACCTCGGCCCCGGAGTTGCCGATGAAGACGCGGGTGGGTCCCCGCATCGGCGCGGACCGGGCGAGCCGCTCGGCAGCATGGGCGTAGATCGGCAGGTAGAAGTCCGACGCGCTGTAGTGGATGAGCTCGGCGGCCTGGCGGGCGATCGCGCCACTGACGCGCGGGTGGGCGTGGCCGGTGGAGTTCACCGCGATGCCGGCCGCGAAGTCGAGGAAGACGTTGCCGTCGATGTCCTCGATCGCGCACCCCTCCCCGCGCACCGGGACGATGGGGTACACCCGTGGGAGGCTCGGACTGGTCCAGGCCCGGTCGAACTCGATGTGGGCCCGGGCGAGCGGGCCCGGCAGCTCCGTCACGATGCTCGGCACGGGACGCGCCAGGACCGTCGTGCTCACCCGCGAACCTCCTGCTCGTCGTCGACGCCGGCGCGGCGCGCGCGGCCCCGACGCATAGAGTTTATGCAGAGTGGATAGGGGCGAGTATAGCCGAACGGCCGGGCCCGCCGGGCCCATCGGCAGGGTCCCGGGGCGGCGACGTGACCGCCGTGGCGCCCGGCCCCGCGGGGCGCACGGGCGCCCCCGCGCCCGGCTTCGGCGCACCAGCGTGCAGAGGCTTCAGTCGACGATCGTGTGGCTCTGCTCGCGCAGGAACTGGGCCGGGTAGTAGAGGCTGAGCCCCGCCTTGCCGGTCGAGCCGGATCCCTTCCAGCCACCGAAGGCCTGGACGCCCGGCCACGCCCCGGTGGTGGCGCCGGCGCGCCGGTTGACGTACAGGACGCCGGACTGGATCTCGTCGAGGAAGCGATCCACGTCCGCCGGGTCGTCGCTGTAGACGCCGGCCGTCAGCCCATGCGTGCTGTCGTTCGCGAGGAACAGGGCCTCGTCCAGGGAATCGACCGCGTGGACCGCCGTGAACGGGACGAAGAGCTCGTCATGGAAGAGGCGGTGGTCGGCGGGCAGGTCGCCGACGATCGTCGGCTCGACGTAGAACCCGCGGTCCAGCGCGCCGTCGACGAGCCGCTCGCCGCCGACGAGGACGCGGCCGTCGCGGCGTGCGTCGGCGACCGCCGCCTGGTACTTCGCGACTGCGCGCCCGTCGATGATCGGGCCGAGCCAGTTCGTCCGGACGAGCGGGTCGCCGATCGTGATCGCTGCTCGTCTTCTGGACGAGGAGCCGAACCAGCTCGTCGTGGACGGAGCGCTCCACGTACACCCGGCTGTTGGCCGAGCACTTCTGGCCTCCGAAGCCGAAGGCGCTCCGCATGATCCCCTCGGCCGCCTCCTCGAGGTCGGCCGACGCGGTCACGATGGCGGGGTTCTTGCCGCCCATCTCCACGATGCAGGGCTTCGGCCAGCGCTTCGAGAAGGTCCGGAAGAGGCCCATCCCGACCTCGTACGAGCCGGTGAACACGATGCCGTCGACCCCGGGGTTCTCCTGGATCTCCTGGCCGACCGTCTCGCCCGGTCCCATGACGAGGTTGAAGACCCCGTCCGGCAGGCCCGCGTCGCGGTATGCCTCCGCCAGGAGGCTGCCGCTCATCGCGCTCGCCGTGGCCGGCTTGAAGACGACCGTGTTGCCGGCCATCAGCGCCGCCGAGCTCGGGCCGGCGGCCAGCGCCATCGGGAAGTTGAACGGGCTGATGACGGCGAACACGCCGAACGGGCGGAGGACGGAGCGCGTGTGGACGGCTGCGTCGCCGAGGTTGTCCATCGTGCGCGCGTAGCCGTCGTTGCTCTCGTAGACGTCGCAGTAGTAGCGAATGAGGTCGGCCGCTTCCTCGACCTCGCCGAGCGCCTCGAGCCGGTTCTTGCCGACCTCGATCGCCATCACGGCCGCGTACTCCATCTGGCGCTCGGAGATCAGGCTCCGCGGCGCGACGCAGGATCGCGAGGCGGTCGCGCCACGGTGTCGCGCGCCAGCCCGGCTGCGCGGCGCGGGCCGCGGCGACGGCGTCGCGGACGTCCTGCCGGGTCCCCCGGGCGAAGGTCCCGACGAGGATCTCGCGGTCGATCGGCGAGCGGAGCTCGAACGCCCCGTCGCCGTCGCGGGCCTGCCCGCCGATCCAGTTCTGGTGGTACACGCCGAGGCGGCCGCGTGCCTTCTCGACGCCCGGCCTCGTAGAGCGCGTGGAGCTCCTCGTTGTCGGTGCGGAGGGTCGCGTAGGTGATCTTGAGGCGCGGTGGGCGGTCATCGGGATCCTCCAGCACGGGACGCGGCGCGGACGAGTGGGACGCGAGCGTACCGGCCCGTGCCGATTTCGGTCCAGCGCGCCGCGGCGGCCAGCCCCCGGAGGGGATCAGCCCCCGGAGAAGATCGGCGAGACGAGGATCCTGTCGCCGTCCTGGACTTCCTCGTCGGGCGTCGCGGCCCACCCGTTCCGGGCGACGATCATCGGCCGGGCGCGGTCGATGGCGGTGGCCGCGAGGATGTCGGCGATCGTCGTCCCGGGCTCGACCTCCAGCTCCTTCTGGCTGAACCCGACCGTGTGGACGAACCCGCCGACCAGCTTGACGGTGACCTTCATCTCAGGTGAGCGTCGCGTACGCCTCCGCGGCCGCCGCCTCGGCGCCGAGCCCGAGGCTCTCCAGGGTGGCCCGGGTCGGCACGCCGCGCGTGTCGTAGCCGCGGATGTCGTAGTAGTGCTGGAGCAGCCCGTCGTACTTGCTCGCGCTCGAGGTGCAGGCCGGCGATCGGCCCTTCCGTGTCGGCGTTGGACGGGATCGAACCAGGCGGCCGGCGGGTAGTCGGCCGAGCGGTCCGTCTCCGGGTACTCGCGCAGCCAGAAGAGCTTCATGAGCGCGTAGATCCGGTCGGAGATCGGCCAGAAGTCCTCCAGCTTCCAGTCGCTGGCCGGTGATCGTGTTGAAGTACGTCGGGTAGTGCTCCACGCCCCAGCCGAGCTCCACCCAGGGGAACCGGCAGGTCACGATCGACTCGAAGAGGCCGCCCCGGATCCGCTGGAGGTCGACGATCTTCTGGGCCTTGTCGCGCCCGTACGACCCGCGGGTGGTCTGCTTGACCTCGTAGGTGATGATCCAGGACTCCTTGTGGTGGGCGCCGATCGGGCTCACCCCGAAGGCGAGGGCCATGCCCGGGATGAACTTGCAGTTGTAGGCCGAGATCTCGAGGCCCTTGACCTGCATGGCGTAGTCCTCGGACCCGTGGCCGAACGCCCGGGCGGCGCGCAGCGTCCCGTCGGCGAGGAGGTTGCCGATCTCGCCCTCGCGCCGGGCGATCATGCCGAGGACCTTCTTCATGCCGTCCGCGTCGCCGAAGCGGAGGTCGCCAGAGACGGCTCCCCGCTCGATCGCGTCGGCGTAGAACCCGAGCACGCCGCCAGCCGAGATCGTGTCGAGCCCGTAGTCGTCGCACAGCCAGTTGAGCGCGGCGACCTGGGCGAGGTCGTAGAGGTCGAGGTTCGGCCCCAGGAGGCCGATGTTCTCGTAGTCGACCTCCGCCTCGCGACCCTCGTCGTCGGGGATGGCGATGCCGCAGCGCATCGTGCAGTTCGGGCAGCCATAGGTGGCGACCCGGGCGGCGTGGACCCGCTCGCCGTCGACCTTCCAGGCGTCCGGGTGGTGGGTCCCCCGGAAGTTGTGGACCGGGAGCGCCGCGACCTCGTTGCACCAGGGCAGGACGCCCGTCGTGCCCTGGATGGACCAGGCGGCCTCCTTGTCCATGGCGTGGACCGTCCGGAGGTCGTCGCGCCCGAGCGTCTTCATCGCCGCCGGGAACGCCTGCGGGATCGGCTTCGAGCCCTTCACGACGATCGCCTTGAGGAGCTTGGAGCCCATCACCGCGCCCATGCCCGGCCGGCCGCCGGACCGCCCCTCGAGGCTGCGGACGACGGCGAAGTTGACCATGTTCTCGCCGCCCGGGCCGATGTTCAGGACCCCGACGCCCTTGCCGTAGCGGGCGTAGATCCAGTCGTTCGTCGCGATCGTGCCCTTGCCCCAGACCTCGTCGGCCGGCAGGAGCTCGACGCGGTCGTCGTCGATCGAGAGCATCGTCGGGCGGTCGGCCCGGCCCTCGACGATCGAGGGCGTCGTAGCCCGCCTTGCGCAGCTGGTCCGTGACGCGGGTGCCGAGGTTCCCGTCGCCGTAGCCACCGGTCGCCGGCGACTTCGCGGCCACGATCGTCTTGCCGGTGTTGGGGGCCGGGATGCCGGAGATGGGGCCGACGGCCACGACCAGCTTGTTCTCGGGCCCGAGGGGATCGATGCCCGGGGCGAGCTCGTCGTAGAGGATCTTGACGGCGAAGCCGCGGCCGCCGATCCACGTGTAGGCGAACTCCTCCGAGAACGACTCCACGCGGTGCGTCCCGCTCGTCAGGTCGACCCTGAGGATCTGCCCGGTCCAGCCATCCATCGTCAGCTCATCCTCGCACGGCTTGTCGCGCGATCGACCGTAGGCGGCGGCGCCGCGCGCGTCTAGAGGGAAATGGAGGCCGTTGTTGCGGGAAGAACGGCCCTCCCGCCAGCGGGTCAGCCGAGCGCGGCCACGACGTCGCCCACGCTCCGGGCGACCGCGTCCGGCACGGCGAGCCCGCGCAGGCCGGCGACCTCCGCCGGGGTCGTCCGCCCGGTCAGGACGAGGATCCCGCGCAGGCCGGCCCGGCGCGCGCCGGCGATGTCCGAGGGAGCGTGGTCGCCGACCATGGCGACCTCGTGACGGCGGAGCCGGCGGCCGCCGACGGCGGCGACGTCCGCCGCGAGGCCCGCGAACGCGGCCCGGAACATGGGCCGGCTCGGCTTGCCGATGAGGCGCGCCCGGGTCGAGGTCGCGAACTCGAGGGCGGCCACGAAGGCGCCCGAGTCGATCGACTCGCCCTTCGCCGTGTGCCACCACGTGTTGCGGTGCATCGCGACCAGGTCCGCGCCGCGGCGGATGAGCCGGAAGGCGTTGTCGATGTTCTCGAAGCTCAGGTCGTCCTCTCCGTCGCCGAGGACGACCGCCGCCGCCCGCGCATCCGGCGCTCCCGCCTCCTCCGAGGTGAGGAGCGGGTGGCCCTTGAACTCGCGGAAGCCGTCGGGGCGGGTGATGACGAAGACCGGCCGGCCCGGGTAGGCGCGGCGCACGTGCTCGGCCGTGGCCGAGAGGGCGGTGACGATCCGCTCGGGCGGGACGGGCAGGCCGATCCCGGCGAAGCGCGCCGCGATCGACTCCCGGTGCGCGGCCGAGAGGTTGGTGGCGACGCGGTAGGGAATCCCGCGTTCATGCAGGCGGGCCAGTGCCTCCGGCGCGCCGGGCACGGCGGCGCTGCGCATGACGAGGACGCCGTCGGCGTCGAGGACGAGGGCACGCACGTCGGCGAGGGCGGCGCGCAGGGCGGCGGGGGTCGAGGCGGTCATGGCAGCAGAGGGTAGCGCCGTTCGCGGTGGCGGCGGGGACCCGTGGCGCGAGCCGCTACGATGGCGTCCGGCGACGCGGGACGCGTGGGAGGTTCGCGATGGGGCTGCTCGACGGCAAGAACGCGCTGATCTTCGGCGTTGCCAACGACTACTCGATTGCCTGGGGGATCGCGCGGGCCCTCCACGAGCAGGGCGCCACCGTGGGCTTCAGCTCGGTCGAGAGCCTCCTGGAGAAGCGGGTCCGCCCCCTCGCGGCGAGCATCGGCAGCACGTTCGTGGAACCCTGCGACGTCCGCGACGACGCCGCGGTGAAGGTCGTCTTCGATCGCTGGGGCAGCGACGTCGGCGACCTCGACATCCTGGTCCACGCGCTGGCGTTCGCGAACCGGGAGGACCTCGACGGCGCCTTCGTCGACACGTCCCGGGAAGGCTTCGCCCTGGCCCTCGACGTCTCCGCCTACTCGCTCGTGGCCCTCGCGCGGGCGGCGCGGCCCCACCTCCGCCCCGGGGCGAGCATCATGACCCTGACCTACTACGGGGCCGAGAAGGTCGTCGCCCACTACAACGTGATGGGGGTGGCGAAGGCGGCCCTCGAGGCCTGCGTCCGCTACCTCGCGGCGGACCTCGGCCCGTCCGGCGTGCGGATCAACGCGATCTCCGCGGGGCCCGTGCGGACGCTCGCGGCGCAGGGGATCACCGGCTTCCGGACGATGTACGGCTCGTTCCCGGACGTGGCCCCGCTGCGCTCAAACATCACGATCGAGGACGTCGCCGGGACCGCGGTCTGGCTGGCCAGCGACCTCTCCCGGCAGGTCACCGGCGCGACGGTCTACGTCGACGGCGGCTTCAACGTCATGGGCGTGCCGACGCCCGGGGGCTGAGGCTCGAAGCGGCCGACATCCCCCGAGGGGCGATCGCGCGTCCCGGCCGGCCGCGATCCGGTCAGCCGCGGCAGGCGCGGCAGCGGCCGACGATCGTGACGTGCGAGAGGTCGACCTCGAAGCCGCGCTCGGCGTCGAGCGACGCGACGACCGCGGCGGCCTCCTCGGCCCGGATCTCCCAGCGCGCGCCACAGGCCTTGCAGTGCAGGTGGCCGTGCACGGCGTCTGGGAGGACGTGGTACTCCTCGCGGCCGTCCGGGCCGTGGCCGTGGCGGACGACCCCGAGCTCCTCGAGCACGTCGAGGGTCCGGTAGACCGTCGAGGGGATCGTCGCGGGATCGCGCTGTCGGCAGCGATCGACGAGCTCGGCGCCGGTGACGTGGCCCTTCGTCTCCGCGAGGACCGCGACGAGCGCCCGGCGCTGCGGTGTCCAGCGCAGCCCGCGGTCGTGCAGGCGGTCGCGGACGGCCTCCCAGGTCCCCGGCTCGTCGCGGGTGGGAGTGGCGGGCATTCCTGATCGGCTCACGGCACGGAGTATAGGCGGGCGCGTCGCGGGACGGCGCTTGTTGCAACGCGTTGCAGGAGACGGGAGGCACGCCTACAATCCGGGCACGTGGCGGCCGTGCCGCCTGCGCGATTCGGCAGGGGGAAGCCTTCGTGTTCGCATCGATCGTCGCCGCCGGGGTGGGGCCGGCCGGACCGCCACTGCTCCACGCTCCCGACGGCTTCCTCAGCCTGCCGATCGCGGTCGCGATGTGGGCCGTCACGAGCCTCGCGATCGCGTACGCCGTGAAGCGGACCAACGAGACGGTCGACGAGCGGGCGATCCCCCTGATGGGCGTGACCGCGGCGTTCATCTTCGCGGCCCAGATGTTCAACTTCCAGGTCGTCGGTGGGACCTCGGGGCACCTGCTTGGGGGCGTCCTCGCGGCGATCCTGCTGGGCCCATGGGCGGGGACGCTCGTGATGGTGGCGGTGGTGGCCGTCCAGGGCCTGGTCTTCCAGGATGGCGGGCTCGTCGTGATGGGGGCCAACATCTTCAACATGGGGATCATCGGCACCGTCGGCGGCTACGCCGTCTACCGGGCCCTCTGCGCCGCCCTCGGCGGGGAGCGGCGGGCGCGCATCCCGGCCGCCGGCGTCGCCGCCTGGATCGCGGTCGTGGCGGCCGCGACGAGCATGGCCGTCCAGCTCGGCCTCTCCGGGACCACGGACCTGCAGCTGGCGCTCACCGCGATGCTGACGGTCCACGTGGCGATCGGGATCGGCGAGGCGCTGATCACGATGGCGGCGCTCGCCTTCATCCGGGTCGCCCGACCGGACCTGCTGGGCCTCCGCGACGCGCGCGCAGTCGCGGGATCGTGACGGGACTGCGATGACCGAGCCCTCCCCCACCCCGCCCGCGGCCGGCCCGGGATCCGCCGGCCCGGCTCCGCGGGGCGCCCGCGCCCGCGCCTGGTGGGTCGCCGGCCTCGCCATCGCGGGCGCCGTGGCCGTCCTCGCGGCCATCTTCGCGTCGCGCGACCCCGACGGGCTCTATCGCGTCGCCGCCGACAAGGGCTTCGCGGACGCGGCCCGGAGCCCCGTCGTCGGGGTCCTCCCCGGGTACACCGTCCCCGGCCTCGACGGCACGGCCTCGACGATCGTCGCCGCGCTGGTCGGGATCGCGATCGTCTTCCTCCTGGTGCTCCTGCTCGGGCGCCTCCTGGCGCGCCGGCGGAAGGACAGGGCGGCCTGAGCTGAATTTGGATCGCTACCTCGCCCGCGACAGCGTCGTCCACCGGGTCGACCCGCGCCTGAAGCTCGTCCTGGCCGTCGCTGCGATCCTCGCGATCAGCCTCCTGCCGGTCGGGTCGTTCATCGCGCTCGCGGTCGCCTGGCTCGGCCTGGCCGTCCTGTCCACCCTCGCTCGGCTCGGGCCGTTCCGCCTCGCCCGTTCCGCCTTCTTCGCCCTCCCCTTCGTCCTGGCCGCCCTGCCGCTCGTCTTCACCCGTTCGGCCGACCCGCTCGGCACCGTCGTGATCGGTCCGCTCACTCTCACGGCCAGCGGGGCCGGCCTGCGCGAGTTCACGACCATCGCCCTCAAGAGCTGGATCAGCGTCCAGGCCGCCCTCCTCCTGTCGTTCACGACGCCGTTCCCGGACCTCGTCGAGGCACTCCGCCGGCTGCGGGTGCCCCGCCTCCTCGTGGCCATCGTCGGCTTCATGTACCGCTACCTGGCCGTCCTCGGAGGCGAGGCGACCCGCCTGAACCGCGCCCGCCAGAGCCGCTCCGCGGTCGTCGCGGGGCGAGGCGGCAGCAGCTTTCGCTGGCGGGCCTCGGTCGTTGGCGGTATGGTCGGGTCGCTCTTCCTGCGCTCGTACGAGCGCAGCGAGCGGGTCTACGCTGCGATGCAGGCGCGCGGCTTCGACGGCGAGCTCCGGTCCATGGGGGGACGGGCGCTCACCGCCGCCGACTGGACCGCCTTCGCCGTTGCCACGCTGGCGCTGGCCGCCTTCGTCCTGGCCGGCCAGCTCGTGCTCCCCCGGCCGTGAGCCCGGAGGGCGGCCGCCCGCCCACGCCCGCAGGGCTCCACGCGCATCCGCACGAGCACGGGCATGAGCACGGCCACGAGCCCCCGCACGGCCACGTCCACGAGCACGAGCATCCTCCGGGCGCGCTCCACGGCCGGCCGGTCGAGGTGCCCCTGCCCCCGGACGAGCTGGTCGGGCGCTGGATCGACGTCGAGCACCTGGACTTCGTCTACCCCGACGGCTTCGAGGCGCTCCGCGGGGTCAACCTCCGGATCGCCCGCGGCGAGAAGGTCGCCCTCGTCGGTCCCAACGGCGCCGGCAAGAGCACCCTGCTGCTCCACCTGAACGGGATCAACGCCCCCGCCCACGGGTCCGTGCGGATCGGCGGGACGCTCGTCGACCGGAAGAGCGTCCGGCGGATCCGGGCCGACGTGGGCCTCGTCTTCCAGGACCCGGACGATCAGCTCTTCAGCCCCACGGTCTTCGAGGACGTGGCCTTCGGCCCGCTGCACATGGGCGTGCCCGAGGCGGAGATACACGTCCGCGTCGAGCGGGCGCTCGCCGCCGTGGGCATGGCCGGCTTCGAGCGGCGGCTCCCCCACCGCCTGTCGGTCGGCCAGCGCAAGCGGGCGGCGCTGGCCACCGTCCTCTCGATGGATCCCAGCGTCCTCGTCTTCGACGAGCCCTCCGCCGGGCTCGACCCCCGCGGGCGGCGCGAGCTGATCGCGCTCCTCCGCTCGCTCGACCAGACCCTGCTGGTCTCCACCCACGACATGCGCCTCGTCGCCGAGGTCTTCCCCCGCCTGATCGTGATGGACGAGGGACGGATCGTGGGCGACGGGCCGACGGCGGACATCCTGGCGGACGACGCGTTCCTGCAGGCGCACGGGCTGGAGCGCCCGTGACGGCCGGGACTAGTGGGCCGGCACCTTCGGCGGGATGACGAGCGCCTGGCCCACCCGGATGATGTTCGCGTCGGCGATCTTGTTCGCCTCCACGAGCGCAGCCAGCGTGACCCCGAAACGGTTGGCGATCCCCTGCAGGGTGTCGCCCGCCTTGACGACGTAGGTCGTCGCCGTCGAGGCCGGCGTGGCGGCCGGGGAGGAGGTCGGTGCCGAGGTCGGCGTCGCGGCAGGCGTCGCGCTCGACCCCGGTAGCGGCGATGACGGGGAGATCGGGCCGAACGACTCGACCGTGCTCGGCGACGGGGAGCCGGACGCGATCCCCGGGCCGGGCAGGAGCGTCGGCAGCAGGAGCCCGGCCCCGAACCCGGCGGCCGCCACGACGGCGATCGTCACGATCGCGAGGAACAGGTCGCGGAGGCGGTGGCCGCGCGGCGAGGGAGCGGGCGACTCCGGCGCCGGGAGCGGCACGACGATCGGTCGGTCGCGCTCGCGAACGACGGCCTCGTCCTCGGGACCCGCCTCGACCTCGAGGGCCGGCCCGGCGTCAGGCGCGGGCTCGAGCGCGGGCTGGGCGTCGACGACCGGCGCGCCGTCGTCGAGGGGCGTGTCGCGGAACCAGCCCGGAGTGTCGTCGGGGACGACGGCGGCCTCCGCTTCCGCCGGCGGCGGGGGCGCGGCCGCGGGCGCGGGCTCCGCCTCTGGCGCTGGAACGGGCTCCGCCTCGGCAACGTCCGCCGGCTCCGCCTCGGGCGTGGGCTCAGCTTCGGACGTGGGCTCCGCCGCGGGCGCCGGCTCCGCCGCGGCCGTGGACTCGGCTTCGGGCGCTGACTCAACGTCGGGCGCGGACTCGACCTCGGCCGCCCCTTCGATACCCGACGCGGCCTCGGTGGCCTCCTCCGCGTCCAGCGCCGACTCGGCGACGCTCGCGGCGGCCTCTGCCTGAGCCTCCGCCTCGGCCGACGCGGCCTCGGCCGCGGCCAGTCCCTCGGGCGCGCGGCCATGCGGTCGACGGCCGTGGCTGGCGCCGTGCGTGGGGCGTCGAATGCGCGGGTCGGGCATCTCGCCGGATTGTACGGGGGGTCCGTGCGACGCGCGCAGCGGTGCCGCGCCGGACCGCGTCAGGCGGCCTCGCCGACCTCGAACCGGTCGAGCCGGCGGACGCCCAGGAGGAACGCGACGACGACCGTCGCCAGCGAGAGCCCGAGGGCCACGGGCAGCTCGACGCTCGCCTGGGCGCCGCCGTCGCCGGCCGGCCCGGCGAGCGCGAGCATCACCGACGTGGCGTATTCCCGGATCGAGAGGATCCGCGTCCCGGTCAGGAGCGTGGTCACCAGCCCTTCCCAGAGGAGCACGTACCCGAGCCCGACCAGCAGCGCCCGGCTCGTGACGAGCGAGAGGGTGACGAAGACGACGACGTACAGCACCGATGCCAGCGCGGCCGCCGCCACCGTGCCGGCGAGGAGGCTCGGCACGGTGAGCCCCACGAGGAGGAGCCCGGAGAGAACCGTCGCGGCGACGGCGAGCAGGACCGTTGCGGTGGTCGCGACGAGCATGGCGGCGAGGACGACCGTGCGGCGGGGCACCGGCTTCACGAGCAGGTAGACGATCGTGCCATCCTCGATCGCCGTGCCCAGCGCGGCCGTGCCGAACACGAGGCCGGCCAGCGGGATCACGAGCCCGAGCGTGATCGCCGAGAAGACGTCGGAGGCGAGGGCGGCGGGCTCGCCGATGCCGCCGCCGAGGGCGATGACGGCCGCCACGAGGACCGGGGCGGCGGCGAGGAGGACGACCCCGAGCGATCGGCGACGGCCAACGAGGCCGGCGGCCGTCAGCCGGAGGAGCGGGGCCAGGGCGGCCGGGCGGCCGGCGCGCTGCCCGCTCATCCGCGGACCAGGTAGGCGAAGACGGATTCGAGCGACTCGTCGGCCGGGATCAGCTCGTAGATCGAGATCCCCGCGGCGCGGGCGATGCCGGCCAGGTCGCCGGTGAACGCCGCGAAATCGGCGGCCCGGACCAGCAGGCGGTCGTCCTCGAGCGCCACGCCGGCCACCGTCGGGCGGGCCACGATCTCCGCGGCGAGGGCGCGGTCGTCGGACGTCCGCAGGCGGAACTCGTGGGGCCGGTCGATCATCAGGCGACGGATCTCCCGGAAGTCCCCGGACGCCGCCAGCCGGCCCGCGACCACGACGAGGACGCGCTCGGCGACCCGCTCCACCTCCTCCAGGATGTGGGAGGAGAAGAGGATCGTGCGGCCCGCGGCCGCCAGGTCGCGAAGCAGGCCCATCATGTGCAGGCGCTGCCGCGGGTCCATCCCGTTGAACGGCTCGTCGAGGACCAGGACGGCCGGGTCGTGGACCAGGGCGGCGGCCACCTTGGCCCGCTGCCGCATCCCCTTCGAGTAGGTGGCGAGGTCGCGGTCGGCGGCTGCGGTCAGCTCGACCGTCGCCAGGGCGCGGTCGACCGCCTCGGCGGCTGCCGGGACCCCCTGGAGGTCCGCGTTGAGGCGGACGAACGCGCGCCCGGTCAGGAAGCCGATGACTGCCTCCCGCTCGGGGATCAGCCCGACGCGCCGGAAGACCTCGGGGTCGCCGTACGTCGCCCGGCCATCGACGGTGACGGTGCCCGCCGACGGCCGCAGGAGGCCGGCGATCATGTGGAGGAGCGTCGACTTCCCGGCCCCGTTCGGGCCCAGGAGGCCCGTCACGCCGGGGCCGATGGAGAAGCCGACACCGTTGACGGCGACGACGTTGCCGTACCAGCGGGAGACCTCCGTGAGCTCGACGACGCCGGCGGTCATGCCGCGATCCGCCGGTAGCGGACGAGGAGGAGGCCCAGCGCGCCAATGGAGACCGCGACGGCGGTGGCGGCGAACAGCCAGGTGGGCAGGCCCGAACGGCGGATGGCCGCCATGTTCGGCTCGACCCCGAACAGCAGGGCGGAGACACCGTCCATGAGGGCGAACGGATCGGCCAGGGCTACGAGGGCCAGCGGTCCCTCGAGCCCGACCCGGTTGACGAGGACCGTGACGACGCCGCTCAGGACCAGGAAGGCCGCGATGATCGCGCCGGCGGCGAACGGGCGGCGGACGGTGAAGGCGCTGGCGGCCAGGCCGACGCCGGCGAGGAGCGCGGCGACCACCACGGTCCGGCCCACCACCGGCCAGACCTGCGGCAGGGCGCGGGCCAGCCCATCCGCCAGGCTCGGCGTGGCGAACAGCGTGCCGAGCAGCAGGATGACCTGGGGCAGGGCGAACACGAGGGCGACGGCCGCCAGGAGCGCGAGGTACTTCGCGAGGACGTAGTCCGTCCGCTCGAGCGCCCGGCTGAAGTAGAGGGTGAGCACGCGGTGCCGCTGGTCCCGGACGAGGAGCTCCGGGGCCTGGGCGGCGACGAAGAAGACGAGCAGCGTCTGGGCGAACGGGAGGTAGCCCTCGAGCGTGATCGGGTTGAGCTCGGCGCCGGCGCCGCCCGCGATGGCGCCGAACCCGACGCTCACGACGGCCGGCAGGGCGATGATGCCGCCGAGGGTCAGCGGGGCGATCTTCGCCCGCCCGCTGCGGCCGAGCCCGAAGGCCGCCCGCAGGCCGTGGACGAACAGCGCCCCGATCGCGTGGCGCCGGCCCAGGCGGGGCCCGTCGTAGCGGCGGTAGCCGAGGTCGTAGATGCTCCCCGTGGCGGAGCCGGACAGGACCTCAGGCGGCGTCGTCACGGGCGCCTCCGTCCACGACATCGCGGAAGAGATCCTCGACCCGGTGGCGCGCCGGCTCCATGCGGGTGAGCGCCAGCCCGCGCGCGGCCACGGCATCGCGAATGAGGTCGAACGGGCGCTCGTCGCGGACAACGACCAGCACGCGCCGCGGGCCGTCGACCCGGGCGTCCACCCCCGCCGCCACGAGGTCGGCGGCGACCTCGTCGGCCCCCTCGTCCAGCTCGACGATGAGCGTCCCCGTCCGCGTGGTGAAGCTCGCCAGGGGGGCGTCCCGGAGCAGGCGGCCGGCGTCGATGGCGACGACGTGATCGCACACCCGCTCGATCTCGCCGAGCAGGTGCGAGCTCACGATCACGGCGATCCCGAACTCGGTGCCGGTCCGCCGGACGAGGTCCAGCATCTCGTCGCGGCCGGCCGGGTCGAGGCCGTTCGTGGGCTCGTCGAGGAGGAGCAGGCGCGGGTCGTGCACGAGCGCCTGGGCGAGCTTCACTCGCTGCTTCATCCCGGTGGAGTAGCCGCCGATGGCGCGGTAGCGCTCCTCGAAGAGGCCCACGTGACGGAGGACCTCCGCGGCCCGCTCGCGGGCGGCCGAGCGCGGCAGGCCCGACATCTCCGCGAGGTGCGTGACGAGGTCGGTGGCGGAGACGTCGGGCGGGAGGACGTCGTGCTCCGGCATGTAGCCGACGTGCTCGCGGATCCGCGGCCCGTCGCGCCGCACGTCGAGGTCGAACACGCTCGCCGTTCCTGCGGTCGGCGCGAGCAGCCCCAGGAGGATCCGGAGGAGCGTGCTCTTGCCGGCCCCATTCGCCCCCACCAGGCCGACGATGCCGGGCTCGATCGTGACGGTCAGGTCGTCGAGCGCGAGGACGCCGCCCCCGCCGCCGGGGTACCGGAAGGAGAGCGCCCGGGTCGCGACGAGAGCCATCGCCGTCGAGTCTAACCCGGCGGGGCGGTCGTCACGATGGCCTGGCCCAGCGACCAGAGGGTCGTGGCCGTCAGACTCACCATGAACACGGCCAGCGGCAGCTGGCGCAGGCGCACCTGGCCGAGCCGGCGGGCCTGGTCCTCCGGCGCCGGCTCGCGGCCGTCGGGCCGCCCCGAGACCGCGGCGAGGTGGCCGGCGAGGGCGCCCAGCATGTGACCGCCGACCACGACGCCGAGCTGGACGCCCCAGACGGCCCCGGGCACGAGGAATGAGCTCACGGGCTTGAAGTAGGCCGTCCCCAGGAGGTCCCAGCCCTGCTGGAGGGGATCGGAGACGGCGATCACGATCCGCTGGCCGTCGACGAGCAGCGAGGTCAGGTAGTGGCCGGCCACGTACCCGGCCGCGATCGGGACCAGGCCCGCCCCGGCCGCAGCGAGCCCCGCCGCCCGGGTGATCGGCGGCGAGCCGACCAGGCGGGCCACCCCCAGCGCGAGGCCCACGGCCGCGGCCAGGAAGGCGGCGAGCACCACGGTTCGCCCGCCGAGGCCGGGCAGCCCGACCAGGTCGAACCAGGCCTGGGTCTGGGAGAGCCCGTCGTAGAGGACCGAGGCGACGCCGATCGCGGCGAGCGCCACGTCCGCGCTCGACCAGCCGGGCTCGAGGAGCCCCGCGCCGAACGGCCGCCGACGCACGGTCCCGGCCTCGGGCGCGCCGACGAGGGCGAACGGGGCGATCCGCCCGAGCAGGCCGAACCAGGCCGAGAAGACCTCGCCGTTGGCCCGCCACGCGTCGCGCCCGTACTGGGCCATCCCGAGCAGGGTCACCAGGCCGTAGATCGCGAACGCCAGGACGAGGGTCCGGCCCCCGCCCCCGCCGGTCACGACGAGCTCGAGCCAGACGAAGATGGCCAGCCCGCCGACGGCCGGCCAGCGGCCGAGCCGCGCGGGATACGGCGCCGGCGTCCAGCCCCGGATGCCTGCCCGGCGCAGGAGCGCGGCGCCCGCCCCGTGGACCGTCGTGAAGGGGTCCAGCCACGACCACGCCGGACCGACCAGGGCGGAGATGAGGGCCAGCCCCACCCAGCCGTAGGTCCACAGGAAGAGGCCCGAGACGTCGGCATCGCTCGTGCCGCCCACGACCGCCTGGGCGGCGATCCAGGCGACTCCGACGATGCCGGCGCCGCGCAGGGCGGCCCGCAGCCAGCGCGGGACCGCGATCGGCCGAGGGTCACCCGCGCCGAAGCCGCCCACGTCGCGCAGGAGGACGACCGCGAACGAGAGGCCGACGGCCGCGGCCGCGCCGGCCAGGTAGACCGGGAGCGGGATCGGCGACTCGAAGGTACCCGTCAGCTGGTGTCCGAGGGCGATGCCGGGGAGGGCGAGGAGAGCGATGCCGGCTCCGCCGAGAGCCGCGGCGAGCCGCCTCACGGGGACGGGGCCGCCCACGGCGCGTCGACCATCCGATGGACGACGTTCTTCCCCGCTTCGACCCGGTACGCCACCGCGATCGGCTGGAGCGTCACCGCGTGCTCGACGAGATGGGCGGCCGGGAACCCCGCGCCGTCGGTCTCGAGCGTGCCGATGACGAAGGAGATCGTCTCGCCCTGCTGGGTCCGCATGGTGAAGCCGATCACCTCGCCAGCCGGCGCGTCGACCGCGACGACCAGCCCGGCGGCCGACGTCCCGGGATCGCCGCAGGCACCCAGGGCGAGCGCGGCTCCGAGGAGAAGCGCGAGCAGGACGGTCGCGCGCCGGCGCCGCGAGGAGCGACCGGGGGGCACGGCGGTCACCGGCGCCGGCGCAGGAGCCAGGCCCCGCCGGCGACGAGGACCCCGGCCAGCACGGCGAGGGGAACCAGCAGGTCGCCCGACGAGGAGCCGGACGCGGGCGCGGATGGGGGCGCGGAGGACGCGGCGGCCGACGGAGCCGGGGACCCGGGCGAGCCCGGCGACGGCGCGAGCAGGGTGAACGAGAACGTACCCCGCTCGATCCCGTTGTCGTCGGCGGTCACGGACGTCCAGCGCACCTCGTAGGTGCCCGGGGCGAGCGACGGCAGGTCGACGATCGCCATGTGCGTCGCCGGCCCCTCGGCGGGCACGCGACCCGTCGCCAGCACGCCGCCGCCGGGCGCGCGGAGCTCCAGGACGCTGCGGGTCGCGTCGAGGGCCTCGGAGAACTCGCCGCTGATCTCCGGCGGCGGGCTCGCGAGGACCGCCCCGTCGCCCGGGATCGAGGTCACGAGCTCGGAGTGGGCCGAGGCGACGGCAGGCAGGAGGGCGGCGAGGAGGACCAGCAGGATTGCCGCGGCCGCGGCTCGGTGGTGGCGCATGGGCGGCAGCGTAGCAGCGCCCGGGGCGAGGCACGTCGGGCGCAACGGGGGGCGCGCCCGGCCTAGCGGATGCCGGTGTCGTAGGCGACGTTCACTGCCGCCCAGGACGACGGCGCGTCGCCAACTCGGACCACCACGGCCGCGGCGGTGCCGAGCAGGCCCCGGACCGGCTGGGGCACGACGGTCCAGGCACCGCCGCCGGGCACGCCGACGAGGAACGTGCCGTCGGTGGCGGTCGTCGCGCGAGCGACCTCGGCGCCGGCAGAAGAGCGGACCACGATGACGGCGCCGCCGACGGGCCGGTCGGCGCACGCCGGGTCCGGGGGGATCCGCTCGACCGGGCAGACGGGCCCGGCGGAAGCACGCCCGGCGATCCACGGTCCGCCCTCGCCGGGGATGGCCACCGGCGGGGTCGCCGAGCTCCCGCCAGGCTGCTCCTCGGTCGGGTCCCCCTGCTCCGCCACCAGGGTCGCAGTTCCGGAGACATCGACGTCGTAGACCCACGCGTGGCGAGAGATGCAGCCGGACGGGCAGTCGCCCCAGCCGATGGTCACCGTCACCCGCCAGCCGGCCGCGGCCGGCGAGACCTCGTACCAGGCGGACTGCCCGACCATGTCCGGGTCCAGCGGGCGGATGCCGGCGAACCGCGGATCCAGCCCGAGCACCCGCGCCACGGCCTCCGCCTGCGAGACCGCCGTCCCGCCGGGCGTCACGGTCGGCGTCGCCGGCGAAGGCGGCCCCGGGGAGGCCGCCCCCGCCCCGCATCCGGCGACGACACCCACGAAGAGCAGGGCGCCGAGGGGGCTGAGGTGCACGGGGCGGCGACGACGGCCGAACATGGCCCCCAGACGGTACCGCGCGGCGACCGGTTCCGGTGACCTTCGGCGGGGCGAACCGATCCGAACGGCCGTCGAGCCCGGGGTGCCGCTCCCCCACCATGGCGGGGTGGAGGTGTCCTGATGCACGGCCGATCGACTCACGCGCCCGCGGCGCCCGTCTCCGGCGCCGGGCACGCGCCGAGCCCCGGCGAGCGCACGACGAGCCCGGGGGCCACCGGCCAGACAGCCGCCACGATGCCCCACGGACGCCTGGGAGGAGCGGTCGTCCTCCTGGCCGCAACCGAGGCCGTGATCGCCCGGACTCGGCCGGACGGGCACGACGAGATCGCCAGGGTGTCGCGGCGCAGCCGCCGCGCCGGCGCCCCGTCGTTCTTCCTGCGGGTGCTCCACGAGCTGGGCGACCGGGCGCCCGTCGTCATCATGGGCGCCGGCGCCGAGCGGACCGCGTTCGAGCGCGAGTTCGTCCTGGTCTCGCACCGGCCGGATCGGCTGCTCGAGGAGGCGAGCGTCCACGACGCCCATCCGGCGGCCCTGCTCGAGCGCCTCCGCGGTCTCCGCTCGCACCCCGGCTGACGGTCGGCCGGCGCCGGCAGGCTGTGGCCCCGTCCTGGCGGGCGGCCGCCCCGCGACGAGAAGCTGTCGCCCCGCGCCAACGGCTTCGTGGATAAGCCGCTGGACCCTCGTGCCCGGAAGGGCCAGAATGACGGTCCTCCGGGGCACCGACCGCCCCGACCTGCGGAGGGGGTCCGTAGCGCCAGATGCGGATGCAGCCGGCAGACGCGCGCCGGATCGGTGGGCTGCCCGCCGCCACCTCGCCGGGGGTCGTCCCCGCCAAGGTGCGCGCGCCACGCCTACGCTGGCTCGCCCGCGAACGCCTCGACCAGCTTGCCCCCCGACTCTGGCAGCACCGCCTGACCCTCGTGGTCGCCCCGGCCGGCTCGGGGAAGACCACCCTCCTGGCGGCCTGGGCCGGCCTCGCCAACGCCCCGGCCGCCTGGTACCGCGCGGACAGCGTCGACGGATCCGAGCGGAGCCTCGCCGCCCACCTCGCCGCCGCCTTCGCCGCGGTCGTCCCGGACCTCGCGCCGGCGTGGCGGACCGTCGACGAGGCAGCCGCCGCCCTCGACGCGCGACCGGAGGAACGCCTGCTCCTGGTGATCGACGATCTCCACGCCCTCACGGGGACGCCGGCCGAAGCCGCCCTCGAGCGCCTCCTCGACAACGCGCCGCCGTCCCTCGCGGTCGTCGCCGGGACGCGCGTGGCGCCGTCGTTCAACCTTTCGCGCCGCCGTGTCGCCGGGGAGCTCCTGGAGATCTCGGGCGACGACCTGCGCTTCCGCCCGTGGGAGGTGGAGCGGCTCTTCCGCGACTTCTACGGCGAGGCGCTGCGGACCGACGAGCTCGCCCGCCTCGCCCGCCGGACGGAGGGCTGGGCGGCCGGGCTTCAGCTATTCCACCTGGCCACGCGCGGCAAGGCCGCCGCGGAGCGGCAGAGGTTGCTCGCCGGCCTCGGCCCGAGCTCGCGGCTCATGCGCGAGTACCTCGCCCGGAACGTCGTCGCCGAGCTCCCCGACGAGCTGCGGGAGTTCCTGGTCGGCACGTGCGTCCTCCGCCGCCTGACGGGGAGCCTGTGCGATCGGCTGCTGGAGCGCCGCGGCAGCCGGGCGCTCCTCGAGGACCTGGAGCGCCGCAGCGTCTTCACGGTGGCCCTCGACGACGAAGGCACGTATCGCTACCACGAGGTGCTCCGCAGCCACCTGGAGGGGATGCTCGTCGAGCAGGTCGGCGAGCCGGCGGCCCGCGCCCGCGCCCGTCGCGGCGGCGAGCTGCTCGAGGGCGACGGGGCGATCGCCGAAGCCGTCGCGGCCTACAGCCGCGCCGAGGACTGGGGCGCCGTCGACCGGCTGCTGGACCGGCACGGCGAGCTGCTGGCCGCGGGCCAGGGCGCCTGGATGGACACCCTGCCTCCGGCGCTGCTCGTCCAGGACCCATGGCTCATCCTGGCGACCGCCCGGCGCCACCGGGCGGAGGGCCGCTGGGCGCAGGCCGTCGACGCGTACGGCCGGGCCGAGGTGCTCTTCGGCTCCGGCAAGGCCGGCGCCACGTGCCGAGGGGAGCGCCAGGCGCTCGCCGGCTGGCTCGAGCCGCTGCCGGCGCCGGCCGGCGACTGGAGCGGCGCGCTCCGCGCCGCCATCGCCCGCGACCCCCTGCTCCGGCGACCCGCCGGCGACGACGAGGCGGGAAGGCTGCTGGCGGCGGGCCTGGGAGCCCTCGTCGGCGGGCGCGCCGCCGAGGCGCGGCGGATCCTGCGCCGTGCGGTGGACGACGAGTCCTGCACGCCCGTCATCGCGTCGGCCGCCGCCCTCGGGGCGGCCGTGGCCGGGCTCCTGGCCGGCGACGCGCGGGCCGTTGTCGAAGCGGAGCAGGCGGTCGCGGCGGGCGAGCAGGCCGGCCTCGGCTGGCTCGCCCGCGTGGGCCGGGCGGCGCTCTCGATCGCGGGCTCGCCCGCCGGCGCCGAGTACGCCCGCTCGGACGCGACGGCCGTCCGGGACGCGGCCGCCCGCGACGAGGACCGCTGGGGCGAGGGCCTGGCCGCGCTCGCGGAGGGCTGGGCGGCGATGCGCGAGCCCGAGACGGCGCTGGAGCCCCTCGAGGTGGCGGCGGCCCGCTTCCGCGCCCTCGGGGCGGGCAGCCTGGAGGCCTGGGCCCGCGGACTGGCCGCGCTGGCGCAGGCACGGGCCGGCGTCCCCGACGCCCGGGAGGCCGCCCTGGGCGCCGAGGCGGTCGCCCGCTCCTCGGGGATCGCGGTCGTGGCGGCCGTCGCCCAGCGCGCGCTCGCGGACCTGGAGCCGGACGCCGGCGGCGAGCTCGGGGCTGCCGCCGACGCGGTTCTCGCCGAGGCCGGCGTCACCCTGCCGCGCGGCGGGCGAGGCGGAGCCCGGCCCGTTGACCCACGGGGCGATCCCTCGGCGACGAAGCCGCTTTTCGACGGCCGGATCCAGATCCGCCTCTTCGGCTCGTTTGCTATGACCGTCGAGGGCCGTCCGCTCGACCTCGGGAGGCTGAAGCCCCGTCCCCGCGCCGTGCTTCGCTTCCTGGCCCTCAACGCCGGGCGCCCCGTCCATCGCGAGGTCCTCCAGGAGACGTTCTGGCCGGAGGCCGACCCGGAGACCGGGGCGAAGAACCTGCACGTCGCCCTGTCCGCCCTGCGGCGCGAGCTGGCCCCGCGCGCCGCGCGGGGCGCCTGCGCGCTGCTCGTGCGCGACGGCGACGCGTACCGGCTGGCCCTCCCCGACACCGCCCGGATCGACCTGGTCGAGTTCGATCGGGCCGTCGCCGAGGCCCGCACGATCCGGGCCCGCGGCGCGACACGGGTGGCGGTGGAAGCGGTGCGGGCGGCGTTCGCCGCGTACGGGGGAGACCTGCTGCCCGAGGACGGGCCCGCTGAGTGGGCGGCGGGTCGCCGCGAGCGCGCGCGGGCCGAGGCCGTGGAGCTGGCGCGCTCCCTCGCCGAGCTGCTGCTCGAGGGCGACCCGACCGGTGCCGCGGACGCCTGTGCCGCGGGCCTGGCGCTCGATTCACATCACGACCCGCTCTGGCGGATCCTGATGGAGGCGCGCGAGCGCTCGGGCGACCAGGCGGCCGCCACCACCGCGAGACTGGGCTACGCGCGGATGCTCGCCGAGCTCGGCCTGGCGACGGGCGAGGACGCCTGACCGATCAGGGCGCCGGGGTCGGCGACGACCCGGCCTGTGAGCCGAAGAACTCGACCTCGGAGACGGCGACCGGCGCCGTCGGCTTCTCGGCGGGGAAGACGGAACGCACCGTGAGGCGCACGCGCGAGGCTCCCTTCGCCCCGACGTCGAACGACTGGGGCTCGGCCTGGTCCTTCAGCTCGAAGCTCCTCGAGGCGATGACCGTGTCCGCCGCGTCGAGGAACTCGAGGGTCACGTCGCGCGGCCGGGCGAACGCCTTGTACTGGTCGCCGGCTGCGCCGGCCGTCACCAGGATCCGCGAGACGGTGGCGGGGGGCGTGAACGAGCCCTCCACGGTCGGCGGCGACCCGGCGTCGAACGCCGCGGCCCACCAGCCCTTCGTCCGATCGAAGGCGAGCCGGGCCGGATGGTCCTTGATGCCCGGGCCGGTCGTCTGGCCCGAGGTGTACACCGGGTCGGCTGACGGGACGATCATCTCCTTGATCGAGCTCACGAAGCCGTTCACGGCGTCGCGCCAGCTCGGGACGATCGCGTAGCCCGCGACCACGCCGACGAGGCCGGCGAGCAGGAGGACCTGGATCCCGACCGACACGAGACGGCCGACCCTGATCCCGCCGCCGGTCCTGCCGTCGGTGCGCATGCTCTTGGGCCGCTCACCCGCGGCGACCTTCGCCTTCGGCTTGCCCCGGCCGAAGATCCGGCGGTACCACGGAACCCGCCGGGGCGCGACCGCGGCCGTCGCGAGGCTCTGGCCGCAGCGGCGGCAGAACTTGCGCGACGGATCGTTTCCGATGCCGCAGTTGTCGCAGACGAGGTCGCCGGGGTTGGGAGCCGGCGTCGCTTCCTGCGGCGGACGAGGGCCGGGCCGCGGCCGCTCCGGGCCGGGCCTCACCGCCTCGGGGCGACGCGCGGCCGGCTGGTCCGGGGGCAGGGGCGCGGGGGGCGCGACGGCGGCCGTCGCGGGGGCGGCCGGGGGCGTGCCGGCTCCTGCCGGAGCTCCGGCAGCGGCGGAGGGCAGGCGGGCGGGGGGCTGGGCAGGCCCCGGCCGCTGAGCGGGCGGTTGGGTGGGTCGCTGAGCCGGAGGCTCGGCCGGGGCGGGCAACTGGGCCGAGGGCTGGGCCCGGGGCGCGACCTGCGCCGTCGATGGCGCGGTGTCGGGCGGCGGAGCTCCGACGGGCCGCGAGGGCTGGACGAGCGAGGTCGGCTTGGCCGTCGCGGGCGACGCCGGGAGCATCGGACGGATCCGGGGCTCCTCGCGAACGGGCGGCGGCGCGGAAGGCGGCGCTGCAGCGGCGGCGGCAGGAGCCGGGGTCGGGACGGAGACCGGGGCGGCGACCGGGGCGGCGGCCACCGCGGGCAACCGCTCGCCGCACGAGATGCAGAAGACCCTCCCGGTCGGGTTGACGCGGCCACACGCGGGACACGTGGGCCCAGCCGGAGCCGGCTCCGCGGCCTGGGCGAGAGGCTCGGGTGCCGGTTCGGTTGCGGGTTCGGGTGCGGGTGCGGACGGCGCCCCTGGCTCCAGGGCAGCCACAGGGTGCGGCTCCGGCTCGGGCTCGGGCTCGGGCGCGGGGACTGGCGCGGGCTCGGGGGCGGGCTCGGGGATCGGTTCGGGCGCGGGCTGCGGCTCCGGTTCGGGCTCCGGCTCCGGTTCCGGCTCCAGTTCCGGTGCTGGCGGGGGCGCGGGCTCCGGTTCCGGTTCGGGCTCGAGCGCGGGTTCGGGCTCCGGCTCGGGCACGGGCTGCGCCTCCGGCTCGACGGCGACCGGCTCGGGCTCGGGCTCGGGCGCGGGAACGGGTTCGGGCGAGGGCTCGGGAACCGGTTCGGGTTCCGGTTCCGGTTCGGGCGCGGGCTGCGGCTCCGGTTCGGGTTCCGGTTCCGGTTCGGGCGCGGGCTGCGGCTCCGGTTCGGGTTCCGGTTCCGGTTCGGGCGCGGGCTGCGGCTCCGGCGCGGGCGCGGGCGCGGCCGGTTCGGGTTCCGGCTCCGGGGTGTCGTCGACGATGCGGAAGACCCTGGGGCCGCTCACGACGACCGGGGCCGGCGCCGCCGGCACTGTGGCCGCTGCAGCCGTGGCGGCAGCCGCCTCGGCACCCGACCGGGCCGCAGCCTCCGCGGCCGCGGCCGCCTCCGCGTCCGCGACGGGTCCTGCCGCGTGGCCCCCGAGGCCGACGGCCTCCCGCACACGGCCGATGAGCGACGGCTGCTCCGTCGACGGGGGCGGCTCGGGCGCGACGGGCTCCGCCTCCTGGGCGGGGGCCGGCTCCTCGACCTTGGCCCCGGTCCACTCGAGGAAGCTCCCGCACGAGCCGCAGAAGCTGTCGGACGGGTCGTTCTGGAGCCCGCACTTCGTGCAGACGATCACGTGACGCTTCCTCGTGGACGAGCGACCTCGACGCCGCGGCGGCGGCCCGGCCGCATCCGTGCGCGCATGGTAGCGCGCCCCGCGGTGCGGGCCGCGAGCCGCCCGGACTGCCCGTCGCCTCGTCGCCTCACGCCTTGACGATCTCCACGCGGTGCGCGACGTGGGCCGGCTTCGACGCCGCGATGAGGGCCTCGAGCCGCGCCGCCGGGACGGCCTTGGGATCCTTCACCCGGACGCGGATGAAGAGATCGGGCGAGGGGCCCGCCGGCACCGCAGCGCCGGCGTCGTGCGACCAGCCCGCGGCGCCCGGCTCGGCGATCTCGACCTCGCCGCCCGTGAAGATCGCGACGTGGGCGGCCAGCCCGGCGGCGGTGCCCCGCATCCGGAAGAGCTCCGTGGCGGAGGCCACGAACGCCCGGCGCCGCTCGAGCGGCCACGTCTCGTCCGGCGTCGCGCCGACCCAGCTGCCGATCCACTCGAGGAAGTCCTCCGGGGCCAGGGCCGGGTCCAGGTAGGCGGGGAAGCAGTCGAGCACCTGGATCGCCCCGGCCAGGACCTCGTCGAAGGCCGCCGTGAAGCGCTGGGCGAAGGCGTCATCCCGGTAGAGGCCCGGGAGATGCTCGCCGATCGGGTGGGGGCTCGCCAGCCCGGGCGGCGTCCCGCGCACGGCTAGGCCTCCTCGACCATGAGCTGGTGCTCGTAGCTGAACACGAGCGCGTGCGGCTCGAGGTCGAGCCGCTGGGTCGCCTGGCCGCGCTGCCCGGTGATCGGGTCGGCCCCGAACAGCCGCACGTCCTCGACCAGCTCGGTGCCGCGCACGCGCTGCAGGACGGAGTAGACCTCGCCGATCTGCACCGGCCGCCCGAACGGCCACCCGCCGCCCTCGGGACCGCCGGAGATCGGGTTGAAGTACGCGTACAGGGCCCGCAGCGCGTCCTCCTGGAGGCGCGCCGTGGTCACCCGGGAGCGCGGCCGGAGGCGGGCGACGATCGTGATGCCGCGGTAGACCGGCGGCTCGACGATCACCCGAGTCCCGACGACCCGCGTCTCGTCGAGGCGGGCCGCGACGCGGGCCAGGGTCTCGTCCGACGGCACCAGCTGCTCGAAGCGAAGGCGGCCGTCGACGGCCTGCGCCGCGGGCACCACGAGGACCCGCACGGACCCCGCGTCGGCGCCGTCGCCTGCGCCCACCGCGTGGACGCGCGCCAGCTCGGGCGCGACCTCCCGGGCGAGGTGCTCGAAGTCTTCGGTGGTCACGGCGCGTCCGCGCGAGCGGAGCGTGATCGGGCCCCGGACCTTGGCGTTCTCGATCTCCTCGCCGTCGACGCCCCCGGCCATCGCCCGGCGGTTCTCGACGCGGCTCACGTACGGGATGGACGACTTCAGGATGCTGATCGCGCGCGGGGCGATGTTGCCGAGCCGGCCGCCGCCGGTGAGGTAGACGTCGACCTTGACGCGCCGACCCTTCGCCGGCACCGCCCCGTAGCCGCGGACCGATCCGTCCGACTCGCGGACGGCCGGGCCGAAGGAGACCTCGCCGGCGACCGGATCGAGCACGAAATGGCGATCCTCGGGCCCGGAGCCCGAGAAGTCGGCGACCTGCGTCCACTCCTGCCAGCCCTCGACGTCGTCGGAGACGCGGACGGACGTCGGCCGGTCGCCGGGGACGACCGGTCGCCGCTTGAGCAGGAAGCGCTGGCCGGCAACGCCCTCGGAGGCGCCCACGATCTCGTCGACGACCACGTCCGCGTGCACCGCGGCGGTCGTGCCGCCCACCGTCGAGGCCGCCAGGCCGCGCACGCTCGGCGACGACGAGTAGAACGGCTGGCCTTCCTCCGGCGTGGTGACGCGGGCCCGCAGCCACCCGGCGCGAAGCTTCTCGACGACCGAGACCGCGTGGCCCGCCGGCACGTGGAGGATGACCTCGCCGTCACGGTTCAGGCCCCCGGTCGCGTCGCGCTCCAGATCGCAGGGCGTCCAGCCGTCGCCGGTCCACGCCTCCCAGGCCAGGGGCGGCCAGGTCGGGTCGACGCCGACGCCCTCGATCGTGCACCGGAAGTCGAGGCGCACGATGTTGGCCGGAGCCGCGTCGGAGAGGCCGACGAGGAGCAAGTTGCCGGCAACGGGCGGCGCCTCGAAGGCGGCGAAGTCGCGGCCGTTGGTGGCCTCGGTGGTGCGGTCCACGTGCTTCTTGCCGTCCGCGCTGGTCAGCACCTGGGCGAGCGAGACCGGGACGATGGGGAGGTCGTCCAGGGTCGTGAAGACGACCGCGTCGTCGGTCTCCGTGCGGATCGTCGCCACCTGCGTCCCGCCGGCGATCCGGATGGCGTCCGGCTGGGGCGCGGCGAGCCAGAAGGTGACCTCGCCGCGAGCCGCCGCCGGCGGGAAGAGCCGGACCCCGATCAGCTCGAGGAACTTGACGTAGTGGCGATCCGGGACGCGGTTGAGGCGGTAGAGGAGCTGGTCCGTCATCCAGGCGAACGCCTCGATCAGGGTCACGCCGGGATCGGAGACGTTGTGATCCGTCCACTCCGGGCAGCGCTGCTGGACGAGCCGCTTGGCGTCGTCGACGAGGTCCTGGAAGCGGCGGTCGTCCAGGTTCGGGACCGGCAGGGCCATCGGTCAGTCCTCCGCGGGGATCACGTAGAAGGGGAAGACGAGGTTCCGCGGGTCGTTCGACGACCCGACCGAGTAGCGCACGTCGATGTAGAGGGTCGAGGCGTCGTCCGGGTCGGCGGCCACGTCGACCTCCTGCACCGAGATCCGGGGCTCCCAGCGGCGCAGCGACGCCCGCACGTCGGCGGCGATCCGGCCGAACGTGGCCGCGTCGGCCGGCGAGAAGACCTCGTCGTGGATCCCGCAGCCGAACTCGGGCCGCATCGGCCGCTCGCCGTAGGCCGTGCCGAGGACCAGGCGGATGCTCTCCTCGATCTCCCGCTCGCGGGTCACGAGGGCGATCCCGCCGGTCGCGTCGGTGCGCAGGGGGAAGGCCCACCCGGCACCGATGAAATCGTCGTTGACCATCGGGTCGTCCTCCTCGCCTAGCCCAGCTGGACCTGGCTGCCGCTGACCTTGGCGATGCCGCTGGTGCCGACCTCGACGCCGGCCGAGCCCGTGAGCTTCGCCTGGGCGCTCGAGGTGATCTCGACCCCGCCGTCGCCGCTGATCTTCACCTTGCCTGTCGCGTTGATCTCGATGTCGCTCGTGGCCGTGAGCACGATCTTGCCGTCCGAGGTGCCGCTCAGCTTGCGGTCCGTCCGGCTCAGGAGGAGGACGACCTCGTCCCCCGTGGTCTTCATCCCCAGCGACGAGTCGCCTGGCTTGTCCCACAGGTAGACCGAGTTGCCGTCGCGACTCACGAAATGGCGCCCGTTGAGCTTCCCGTTGTCCACCTCGATCGGCGGCGGCGCGTCGCTGCCGTTCCAGAGTCCGCCGACGACGAAGGGGCGCTGGCGGTCGCCGCTCTCGAAGGCGACGAGGACCTCGTCGTTGACCTCCGGGATCCAGACCGTCCCGCGGGACGCCCCGTTGCCCGGAGCGGCGACGCGAGCCCAATGGCTCTCGTAGTCGGCCGAGAGGGACGGGAAGCGCAGCTTCACGCGGCCCAGCCGCTCGGGGTCGTCGTTGTCGGTCACGATGCCCACGACAACGCCGGGGGAGGAGCCCGATCCGCCGCCTCCGCCGCCGCCACCGCCGCCGCTCCCCGCCGTCCCGCCAGTCGCGCCCGCAACGAGTCCCATGAGCGAGCGGTCCTGGCGCCCGCTCACGGTGAAGTGCGTCCGGTAGCCGTCCCGCTGGTCGTAGGTGTGGCGCGTGTGGGTGATCGTGTAGCGCCCGGCGAACGGCGCCGCCACCTGCGAGACGCTGACGGCCGCGCCGGCCTTCACGCGGGGGTTGCCGCGGGCGATGCCGGACGCCTCGGCGAAGGCGCTGCCGACCTGCTCCGCGAGCGCCGCCGCCGCCCGGTCGGCTTCGGCCTGGGACGGGTAGCCGCCCTCGACGACCAGGACCGGGCTGCCGAATCGCCCGGCAAGGCTTCCCGGATCGTCGGCGAGCCTCGCTGCCGTCGTGCCGGCCTGGGCCGTCCCCACGACCGCCTGCTTCGTGGCCGGGTCCCAGCCGCGGACCTCGATCCGGGAGACCTGCCCGGACGAGGTGACCCGGGGCCGGAACTCGAGGAGGTCCTGGCCGAAGACGAGCTGGAGCGGGTCGGTGGAGCTGAAGTCGCCGCCTTCCGGCGCGTCAGCCGCCTCGCGCGGCCGCCGGAACTCGAGCTTGCCCTCGACGACGGCGACCTCGAAGCCGACCTCCCGGGCCAGGCCCCGGAGGAACTCCCAGTCCGTCTGGCCCGTCTGTCCGACGTGCTCGTGGACCCGGCCGCTGTCGTCGATCGTGCCGGCCTCGAGGCCCACCTGCGACGCGATCGTGCGGGCGATGTCGGAGTACTTGACGTTCTGGAACGTGGCCGAGCTGCGGCCGCGGGAGAGGCGGTGGGCGTGGTCGTAGCCGCGCACCAGGAGGAGCGGCGCCTTCCCCTCGCGGTAGACGCCCTCGAGGGCGGTCACCTCGCCGCTCACGAGCAGGCTCGTGGCGCCGTCGCCGAGGGCCGACGTCGAGACCTTCACCGCGCTGCCGACGCGGAGGCGGGCGGCCTCCGCGACGGTCATGTCGGCGGTCTCCTGGAAGGTGATCTCGAACGTGTCGGGGAGGTGGAGGTGGTCGTCCACGACGATCCGCAGGAGCGCGGTCTCGACGGCGCCGTCGAGCGGCTGGCCGTCCACCTCGACCTTGATCGCGCTCGCCAGGGCGGCGTCGGGCACGGCTCAGCCCTCCCGGGACGCGAGCCGCCGCGCCTCGTCCGCGGTGGGCACGAGGAGGCGTGTCCCGGCCGCGACGCGGAGCGGGTCATCGATCTCGTTGAACGCCGCGATCCCCCGCCACAGGCTGGCGTCCCCGTACTCGCGGTAGGCCACCGAGTGGAGGCTGTCGCCCGCCCCGACGAGGTGGCTCCGCCGGCTCTCCCGCGACCCGGACGTCGGGTTCTGCCCGGGCTGGTCCTCCGGGACCTCCTCGAGACTGATCGAGGCGCTCGCCCGGACGGGGGTCCCGTCGGGCTTGAACAGGACGTACTTGGCGTTGACCGTCTTGAGGAAGAACTTGAGGTCCGCCAGGATCACGTTGCTCCCCCACTCGAACCCCAGCACGGGCGGGCGCGGCAGCTTCTTCGTGATCGAGGTGGGCGTGGGCTTCGTCCACTCGAAGAGGGTCATGACGCTGCGGGCGACGTCCATGTCCGCTGCGTCCCAGGCATCGAACCAGATCTCCATCTGGACGGTCTGGGGGCCGGCGCCGGTGAACTGCGGCTTGCCCGCGGAGCCGGCTCCCTTCTGCTGCGGCCGGTTCCAGTTGGCCGACTTCGCGGTCGTCAGCTCCGCCGGGTTGTACATGAACGGGAGCTTGAGCGTCTTCGGGTCGCCGTCGACGACGGTGAGGATGGCCTTCGCGAGCTGACCGCCGCTGAGCATCAGCGTGCGAACCCGTTGTGGACCAGCTCGAGCACCTCGAGGGCCACCGCGTTCGTCCCCGTGTCGAGGGTTGGCCCGGTCCAGCGGACGGGGTAGATCCCCTGGAGGCGCCAGCTGGCGACGGTCGACCCCCCGCCGTCGAGGACTGCGATCTCCGCCGTGGAGCGCTTCGGGTCGCTGGCGACGGAGGCGAGCCAGGCCGCGACCTTCTGGGTGTCCTTGTCGATCGGTCGGGTCAGCTTCAGGTTCTGGTACTTGGCGCGTCCGGGCAGCCGGTGGATGTGGTCGTTGTTGCCGCCCTCCTTCACCTCCTGGACGTCGTACTCGACGGTGAGCCCCTCGCACTTCGTCCACGAGCCGAGGTCGGTCTGGTCGTCGAGGGTCACCTTGAACGAGAGGCTCAGGCCGTAGTTCACGCGCTCGGACATCACGTCACCCGTCGATCAGGAGGCCCATCCGCTCGCGGTCGAGCAGCAGCTCGGTCGCGAAGCGGGAGCGGATGCGGTCGTAGACGCGGTCGGCGAGCTCCTCGTCGTCGACGCCGGCCCCGGCGCCACCGGTCCCGCCCTCGGCCGCACCTGCGGCGGGGGCGGCCTCGACCTGGGTGGCCACCTCGTCCACCACCACGGCGCGCTGGACGAGTGGGGCAGCCTCGAGGGGCTGCGCCGCGAAGCCCCCTCCGGCGCTCCAGCCGAGGACGCGTGCCGGCAGGGGCGGCGCGGACGCCCCACCGTCGGCGAGGCGGGAGACGGCGAGCGGCTCCGGCGGGCGCCCGGCGGCGGACGCGAAGGGAACGGGAGCTGCGGCTCGGGCGACGGGCAGCGGGGCCCGCCCCGCCGGAACAGAGGGTCGTGGCCACGGTCCGCCGTCCTCGTCGGGCGTCGCGCGCGGCGTGGACCACGCGAACAATGCATTGCCGGGGCTGGCCGCCCCCGGGGCCCGGGCCGTCGCGGCGAGACCGGCGAAGAGCGGTTGTCCGGGCGGTGGTCCGGCCGGAGCCGCGCCGCGATCGGACGTGACGGGCGGCGGCCCGGACGGGCCGGCAGCGAGCGGGCGCAGGGGTGCGGCGCCGTGCAGCGAGCGGGCGACCACGAGCGGCGCCGACAGCGGCACGGCCGCGAGCGGCGGAGCGGCGGCGGGGGCGGCCGGCGGGAAGGTGACGGCCGCGGGCGGTGCTGCGGGGTGCGCCGCCGGCGGTGGAGCGGCGGAGCCTCCGACCGCGGCGTCGCCCTGCGCCACCCCGGCGCCGTTGCCCTCCGACCCGACCGCGAGCGGCAGGCTCGCGCCGGGCCCGGCGCCGCCAGGTTCGGCGTCCGTGCCGTCGCCGGGCGCTGCCGAGGGACGGCGGCGCGAATCCCCGACGAGGGGGAGCTCGCCGCTCCGCTGGACGGGCTTGGTCGCCTCGACGGCAGGGCCAGGTTCCGCGTCCACCGCGCGGGCGGTGGCGGCCGACGCCGCGTCGTGACCCGTGCCGGCGGGGTGCGAAGGCGTCGGCGCGGACGGCAGCGCCGATCGCGCGCCCTCCGACGCGACCCGGAGGACCGGCAGGGCGGCCTCCGCAGCTGCGGCGCCACGCGGTCGAGGTGGAGTGCTGGGGGGCGAGGCGGGCGGAGCGACGGTCCGTCCCGCGCGGGCCAGGGGGAGGTCCGGGCCGGCCGCGACGCGCTGGACGCCCGGGCGGGCGGCGAGCGGGGCCCCGAGGCCCAGGCGGCGCGATTCGCCGAGCGTCCGGGGCTGGGCCGGTCGCGCGGCGGGCGTATCGGTGCCGGGGACGGCCGGGGCAGCCTCGTGCGACCCGTCGGGGACCCCGTCCGAAGCTGCGTGCGTGGCAGCGACCGCGGGAACGTCACGACCCGACGCCGACCCGACCGGGGGGAGCGGCGGCTGCTCGACCGCGGACTCCCGAGGTGGGCTCGCTACGCTCCGTTGAACGGACGACCCGACGGCCGGCGCTTCCGCCGTGCCCGAGACCGGGGCGAATGCCCGGACCGCGTCCGGGGCCGTCGCCGCCCCCACCCGCGTCGCGGCGAGCGCCGCGGAGGTAGCCGAAGGCGCCACGACGGGGAGCACCCGCAGCGGCGGGGCGGCGGGGAGGTCGGCAGAGCCGTCGGCCGCCACCGCCGGCTGGGACGTCTCATCGACCGCCCGTGCCCCGGCGCCGCTGGTCGCAAGCGCGGCGCCGGTGGAGATCCGCACCCGACGCTGCACGCCGCGCGGCGCCGGCAGCGCCGGGTGGTCGGCAGGGTCGGCAGCCGGCGCGATGAGCCCGGCCAGCGGCGTCGCGACGCCGCTCACGAGCCCGGCAGGCCCGTCGGCTTTCAGGTCATGCGCCAGCGGTCGCAGGATCGGGTCGGGCGGGCGGTGGCCGGCCAGGTGGCGGGCGAACGGCACCGCCGGCACGGTCAGGGGCGCGTCGCCGATGGAGCGCTGGACGGGGGGAAGGCCCCGCCAGGCCGCCGGGCGCGGCGGCGCGGCAGCCTCCGGGCCCGGGATCATGGCCGCCGGGCCGGGACCCTCGCCGGCGTCGGGCGCGCCCGCACCCGCCGTCGCGGGGTCATCCGCGGCGGGGGCGTCCCGGTCTCCCCGGAAGAGCAGCGAGAAGGGCCAGCGCACGACGAGATCACTCCTCTTCGGTCAGGCGCCGGTTGATCCGGGCGATCTCCTCGACGAACCGCAGGCGGTCCGGGTGCTCGAGGTCGAGGATCGCGTCCATGGACCAGTGCAGGTGGTAGGCGACGTACGCAACCTCCTCGAAGAGTCGGTCGGCCGCGTACGTCACGACCCCCCCGGCGCCGCGCCTCCGATCTCCACGGTGAACGCGTGGCTGCACGCCGGGCAGGTCACCGCGGCCTGCGACGTGCCCTCCTGGTTCACCCGGCGGTAGAGGTCCTGGAGGAAGGCGAGGTCGGAGGCGAACATCCCCTCGACGACCTGCGGGGTCACCTGGACGAGGCTCCCGAGCCGGACCACCACCCGAGAGAGGAGGATCACCGTGAGGTAGGCCTCGTTCTCCCGGACGCGGGGGTCGCGAAGCGGGAGGATCTCGTCCCGGGCGGTCGCCAGGCGCATGGCCCCCTCCCGGTGGAGGGTGCCCGCGTCGTCGACGTAGCCGCGCGGCAGGACGAACGGGAACTCGGTCCGCAGGCCCCCCGAAGCGGGGCCGGACCCGCCGCCGCTGGCGGCCGCCGGCCCCGCGATCAGGTCGAGGGCCATCTCACTTCACCCGCTCGAGCCGCTCGCAGACGATCGTCACCTCCTCGACGGCCGGGGCATTGTCGCCGGCCTTCATCCCCGACGCGGTGAGCTTGGAGACCCAGGCGTCGAAGAAGTTGTAGCGGGCGACCTCGCCGTAGATGAAGTCGAGCTGGACGATTGAGCCGTTCTTGCGGGCGCCCACGAGGTTGCCCTCGAGGGCGGCCTTGTGCCAGTTCCACAGGTCCATCGACGAGTCGGCGGCGCGCTTGAGGGTGATCGTCGGCGGCTTCGTCGCCCCGATCATCTTCTTGAGGATCGGCTTGCCGAGGGCGTCGTTCGCCTTCAGCTCCACGACCTCGATCTCCGAGGTGATCCCGCCCACCTCCTGGAACGAGGCGATGCTGGTGCCGTCGACCTGGATGAGGAAGCGCTGCGCGACGAGCGTGTCGAGGGGCAGCGAGGGGACTCCGGCTGGCATGAGTGTGGATCCTCCAGTCTGTCGTCAGGCAGGGTCGGTGGCGCCCGTCACTCGCTGAGCGACGTGCCGCCGGAGAACTGGGCGAGGCGGAAGATCACGAACTCGGCCGGCTTCACCGGGGCGATCCCGATGTCGACGATGAGCTGCCCCGCGTCGATCGTCTCGGCCGTGTTGTTCTCCCCGTCGCACTTCACGAAGAAGGCCTCCGCGGGGGTCGACCCGAAGAGCGCGCCGTCGCGCCACGTCCGGACGAGGAAGGCGCCGATCGTCCGCTTGACACGCTCCCAGAGGTCGATGTCGTTCGGCTCGAAGACGACCCACTGGGTGCCGAGGAGGATCGACTCCTCGATGTAGTTGAAGAGGCGGCGGACGTTGAGGTAGCGCCAGGCCGGGTCCGAGGAGAGCGTGCGGGCGCCCCAGACGCGGATCCCGCGGCCCGGGAAGGTGCGGACGCAGTTGACCCCGATCGGGTTGAGCTGGTCGTGCTCGGCCCGGGTGAGGTTCAGCTCGAGGGCGATCGCCCCGCGGACGACCTCGTTCGCCGGCGCCTTGTGGACGCCGCGCTCGCCGTCGTTGCGGGCCCAGATGCCGGCGATGTGGCCGGACGGCGGCACGAACGTCGGGTGGCCGGCGACCGGGTCGAAGACCTTGATCCACGGCCAGTAGAGGGTGGCGTACTTGGAGTCGTAGCCCGCCTTGTCCTGGCGCCACTCCTTGACCTGCTGGGCGTTGTAGTCGGGCGGGGCGTCGAGGATGGCGACGCGGTCGCCCATCAGCTCGCAGTGGGCGATCATCGCCAGCTGGACGGCCTTCAGGCCGTCCATGTCGACGACGCCGGCCTGGTAGAGCGCCATCAGGTCGGGCGCGGCCACCATGGTGATCTCCTCGACGGCCTCCAGGCCGCCGAAGCCGGTCCGGTCCGCCGAGTTCCCGACGTACTCGTTCGGGGTCACCCGGACGGGGCCGCTGGCGGTGCCGCCGGCCAGGGCCGACTTCGTCCCGACGGCCGGGGCGACCTCGCCCTTGGCGACCTCCTCGAGGCGGACGAGCTTCGACGTCTTGACCGCGGTGAAGACGCTCTGCTTGCCGCGCTTGACCGTGACGTTGTCGTAGACCTCCTGCTCGGAGCCGCGGGTCACGGTGAGCTTGAAGACACCCTCGCCGGGCTCGGACGGCTCCCCGACCTCCACGGCGATGTCGTTGCCGGCGCCGCCGGCCTCGAGGGCCACGACCCGGAAGGCAGCCTGCGACTTGTCGGTGGAGCTCGGCAGCTCCAGGCGGGCGGTCGGCGCGTCGGCGCCGTCGGCGCCGATCCGGACGATGTACGCGGTGGTGCCGCCGTTGAGGAAGAAGCCGTAGACCGAGTGGGCGAGGTAGGACCCCTCCATGAAGTCGCCGAACGAGGCGACGAACTGGCTCCAGTTCGTGACCATCACCGGCGTGTTGGCGGGGCCGCGCTGGGCGAGCCCCACGAAGGCCGCGACGGCCGTGCCTGCGCCCTCGATGGGGCGGGAGGCGGCCTGCACCTCCTCGACGTAGACGCCGGGCGAAAGGTAGTTCGGCATGCGGATCTGCCCTCCGGGCGATGCAGCGTGGAAGCAGGCCGAGCGTGGACCGCCGCCGCCACCCGGACAACGGACGACCGGACAGCCGAACGGGCCGGTCGCGCTGCCCGTTCGGGCAGGCGGTGGCGCCCGATCGGCTGCCCTCCGGCGGCTTGCCCGCGGTGGCGCCGGTGCGGACGCTGGGCGGGCGATGATCCAGGACGTCGACGAGACCCTGCGCGCGCTCGTCAAGCGCGAGGCCCTCAACGGGAGCCAGGTCGAGATCGCCTTCGACGCCCCGACCCGCGACTGGTCCGCGCGGCGCAACGCGCCCACCATCAACCTCTACCTCTACGACATCCGCGAGGACATGACTCGGCGCGACGCGGCCATGGCCCCGGTCCGCTCCGACGAGGGCTACGTCGCCGGCCACGCCCCCATCCCCCGCCGCTACAAGCTCTCCTACCTTCTGACGGCCTGGACCCAGCGCCCGGAGGACGAGCACCGGCTCCTCGCCGCCTGCCTCGGGGCGCTCATCCGCTACGACGTCCTGGCGCCGGCGGACATGGCCGGCGCGCTCGCCGAGCAGCCGATCCCGGCTCTCGTGACCGTCGCCCTCCCGCTCGGCCCCGACCGCTCAATCGCCGACATCTGGTCGGCCATGGGCGGCGAGATGAAGCCGTCGCTCGACGTCGTCGTCACGGTCCCCTTCGTGGTGCGCCGCGAGGTGGCGGCCGGGGCGCCGGTGCGCGAGATGCCGCGGATCTCCGTGGTGGGTCCCGACGGCGCGGACGGCCGGCGGGTCGCCCGGGTTGGGGCGTCGCGCGGCCCGACCGGGGCCCGCCGGGGGCCGCTCCGGCCGGACGAGCCGATCGCCCAGGACGAGACGGTCGTCGGCGGGACACCGGAGAACCCGGGCCGCCTGCTGCGGGTGCGCGGCCACCCGCGCCCCTGACCCCCGATGGTCCTCGCCGCCCCGACCGACGCGTCGGCCCGTCACCTTGCCGGCCGCCTCGGCCTCGTCGCCGACCGCGTCCGGCTCGCCGTGGAGCGGCGCCGGCGGGGCGATCCCGACCCGGACGACCGGTTCCGTGGGCTCTACGTCTCCGACGCCCAGGTCGACAGCCTCCTCGGCGGCGGGCACGGACCGCTCCTGGGACCGGACCCCGACGAGCCGGCAGCGGCGCGCCGGGCGGCGATCGAGGCCGACGCGGACGCCGCGGAGGCGGCCGGCGAGGAGGTCCGGCTGCGCCGCCTCGCCCGCAGCTTCGCCCTGGTGCCGCTGGATGTCGAGCTGCTCCTCGTGGCCCTGGCGCCCGACCTCGACCCCCGTTTCGAGCGCCTCTACGGCTACCTCCACGACGACGTGTCGCGGCGGCGGGCGAGCGTCGGCCTGGCCCTCGAGCTGTCCGGCGTGGGCGAGGGATCCGGGGCCGGCCGGGCGCGGCTCGGCCCCCTCGCGCCCCTCGTGGCCGGCGGCCTCCTGGTCGTGGAGGACGCCGACCGACCCTTCCTGACGCGCGCCCTCCGCGTCCCCGACCGCGTGGCGGCGCACCTGCTGGGCGACGCCGCGCCCGACCCGGTCGTGGACTCCCTCGCCACCGTCGCCGTCGCCCACGATGCCGCCGGGACCGACGCGCTCGAGGGCGGCCTGCGTGCCGGCGCCCGCCTGGCCTACGTGCGCGAGCGGATCGGCACCGCCGCCGTCACCCTGGCCGCCCGGGCGCTCGGGCGCGTCGGGCCGCCGCCGGTCGTCGTGGACCTCGGGCGGCTCGGCCCGGGCGACGATCCCCGCGAGGCCGCGGCAGCCGCGATCCGCGAGGCGCGGCTGCGGGGGACGGGCCTGGTCGCCGGGCCGCTCGACGTCGTCGCGGAGCGCGGGGCGGGGGCGGTCCGCGCCTGGGCGGAGGCGGCCTGCCCCGTGGTCCTCCACGGGTCCCGCGGCTGGGACCCGGCCTGGTCGCGGTCGGTCCCCTTCCTCCTCGACCCCGACCTCCCTTCCGCCGAGGAGCGGCGGGCCGTCTGGCTGGCCTCGCTCGACGGGACGACCTCCAAGGACCTGGGCGCGGCGGTGGCCGCGCTTCCCTTCCGCCTGGCTCCCGAGGCGGTCGCCCGCGCGGCGGAGGCCGGCCGCCTCGCCGCCGCGGCCGCCGGGCGGGATCTCGGCGTGGGCGACATTGCGGCGGGCGCCCGGGCCCAGAACGCCGCCGGCCTGGAGCGCCTCGCCCGGCGGGTCGAGCCGCGGGTCGCCTGGGGCGACCTCGTCCTGCCCCCCGGCATCGTGGCCCAGCTCCGCGAGCTCACCGGCCGGGCCCGCCACCGCGACCTCGTCCTCGACGAATGGGGCATGGCCCGCACGTCGCTCAAGGGCCGCGGAGTGACGGCGCTCTTCGCGGGCGATTCCGGCACCGGCAAGACGATGTCGGCCGAGGTGATCGCCGGCTCGCTCGGGCTGGACCTCTACGTCATCGACCTCTCGACCATTGTCGACAAGTACATCGGCGAGACGGAGAAGAACCTCGACCGCGTCTTCACCGAGGCCGACCGGGTGAACGGCGTCCTCCTGTTCGACGAGGCCGACGCCGTCTTCGGGAAGCGCTCCGAGGTCAAGGACGCCCGGGACCGCTACGCCAACGTCGAGGTCGCCTACCTCCTCCAGCGGATGGAGCAGTTCGACGGGATGGCGATCCTGACGACGAACCTGCGGGCCAACGTCGACGAGGCGTTCCTCCGCCGCCTCGACGCGATCGTCGACTTCCCGCTGCCCGAGGTCGACGATCGGCGGCGGCTCTGGGTGCGCAACCTCTCCGCCGGCGCCCCGAAGGCCGACGACATCGACGTGGACTTCCTGGCCCGGCGCTTCACCCTCTCCGGGGGCAACATCCGGAACGTCGCCGTCGGCGCCGCCTTCCTCGCCGCCGAGGCGGGTCGGCCGCTGCGCATGGAGGATCTCGTCCGCGAGACGGCCCGCGAGTACCGCAAGCTTGGCCGCCTGTGCGTCGAGGCCGAGTTCGGCCCGTGGTTCTCGATCGTCACGAGCTGACGGAGGCTGGGCCGCCGGCACCGAAGGGTCTGCCCGATCAGACCTTGCCGCCGGGCATCCGTCGCGCGATGCTGCACGCATGCGGTCGCGCGTCGAGGAGTCGGCGTGCGTGACGCAGGGGTCGCCCTGCGACCAGGGGAGGACGCTCGAATGCGCTCGTACGAGATCGAGGCTCTCGAGGCGGGCAAGGCCCACGGGGCGGTCCGCGAGGAGGCCGACACCGCATCGCCCGACCTCGCCGCCCGCGCCGCGCGCGCCGGCCGGACCGAGGCGCTCGCGCCGGCTGCCGTCCTGCGCCTCCAGCGGGCTGCCGGCAACGCGGGCGTCGCCGCGGCCCTCGAGAACGAGCAGGAATCGCCCATCAAGAGCGTGATCGGCAAGGGGTCGGGACAACCGCTCGAGGCGCCGGTGCGACAGCGGATGGAGGCTTCGTTCGGGGCCGACTTCTCGGACGTCCGCGTCCACGCGGGCGGCTCAGCCGCCGCCTCCGCCCGGGCCGTCGACGCCCACGCCTACACCGTGGGGAACGAGATCGTCCTCGGCGACGGGCAGACCGCGGGCTCGCCGACGGCCGAGCGGACGCTGGCCCACGAGCTGACGCACGTCGTCCAGCAGCGCTCGGGGCCCGTGGACGGGACGCCCACGGCCGGAGGGATCAGCGTCTCGGACCCGGCGGACCGCTTCGAGCGGGCCGCGGAGTCGACGGCGGACGCCGTGCTGAGCACCGGGCATGCCCCGGATGCCGGGGCGAGCGGGGTCGGGGCATCCGTCCAGCGTCAAGAGGAGCCCGAGGAGGAAGAGGCGCAGAAGCTCGCGATCCAGCGCCAGGCCGACGAGAACGAGATCGAGGAAGAGGACCGGGTCCTGCTGTAGCGCCACGGCGGGGCGCGCGCCGGTCCAGGGCGACCCATGAGCCTGTTCCGCGACGGCGAAGCGGAGACCGCTGCGCCCGAGCACATCCGTGACCAGGACCTTGGCCGCCCGTCGCGCGGCGCGGTCGGTCGCGGCGCGGAGGCGCGTTTCCCTGTCGACGCGCATCCCGCCGGGGAGGTCCGCGGGGGCTGGAGTGCCGTCCTGGGGACCGGCCGCCGCGGCGGGCACCCGGTCATGCGGCGGTCGTTCGCCCAGCTCGGGGCAGCGGCCGGCAACACAGCGGTGACGAGCCTGCTCGGCACGCGCGAGAGCGACGCCCGCGGCGCGCGGCGCGTGGGCCCGACGCTCCATCATGCCGCCGATGCCGACGTGCTCGGCAGCGAGGTGGCCGGCGCCGCCCAGCCCGGGAGCAGCGAGCCGGCGCCCCTCGGTGAGGGAGGCCAGGCCTCGGCCCCGCCGGCTCCCACGACCTCCTTCACGAAGGTCGGCCCGCCCACGAAGGGGAGCTACACCGTCTCAGGCTCGCTTCGCCAGGCCGCCGAAGCGGTGGGGGCGCGCAAGGAGGCCGGGGCCACGCTCACGACCCCGGATCTCGTCGCAGCGGAGAACGGCACACGGATGACCCAGGCGCAGGTCACCGTGACCCAGGTCGTCGAGCTCCCGGAGTGGGACGGCAAGGCCTCGGCCACCCAGAACCAGCGCGCCGAGTGGGACCGCTTCAAGGCTGCGATCACCGCCCATGAAGCGGGCCATGTCGCGGTCGATGTGAAGGCCTTCGCCGGCGCCCACACGAAGATCCTGGCCAAGAAGACGACCGCGGAGTCGAACACCGAGTTCGATACCATCACCGGCCAGGCAGACACCGCCAACGCGACCTTCGACACCAGCACCGACCACGGCCGGAACGCCGGGACGAAGATCAACCCGAACATCGACGAGGTGACGAAGGTCCCCTGAGATGGGGTCTCGGCGGGCTGCTAGATCAGGCCCTGCCGGATCGCGTACGCCACCGCGTGCGTCCGGTTGCGCAGGTCCAGGCGCGACGTGATGTCGTGGATCACGTTCTTCACCGTGCGCTCCGAGAAGTAGAGGCGCCGCCCCACCTCGGCCGTGTCGAGCCCGTCGGCGAGCAGGCGCAGGACCGCGACCTCGCGCTCCGTGAGCCCCGCGAAGGTGAGGCCGCGCGGGTGGAGCACCTGCCGCTGGAGGCGGCCGACCTGGGAGAGGAGCCGGCCGAGGAGGTCCGGCGGCAGGGTCCCCTCGCCCACCGCGGCCGCCCCGATCGCCGACGCGAGGTGGGCCGGCGTCGCCTGGCTGCGGCGCACGACGCCGCTTACGCCGGCCTCGACGGCCGCCAGCAGGCCGGCATCGTCGACCTTCGCCACGAGGAGCACCACGTGCTCCTGCCCGGTGGCCCGGATCGTCCGGATCTCGCGCGTGGTCGACTCGTCGACCTCGTCCGCGACAACCACGACGACCCCGGCGGCGCCCGGCTCGACGCCGTCGACGACCTCCATCGCGGCCTGGCCCTGGAGCTGCGCGGCGAGCCCCGCCCGCGAGACCGGATCGGCGGTCGCGATGGCCACCGCCAGCCGATCGACGGGGAGGCTGCGCAGCGCGTGGATGGCGACGGTCGGTGTCATCGGCAGAACCCCCAGCTACGGGGCCGGCCCCCTGCCGGTCACGCGACGCCAGACTGCCGCGGCGGACCTAACGGGCACCTAACGCCCACCTAACGGGCGCCCGATCGGGCACCCGGGCTGCCCGACCCGCGGCCGCCGACCTGCCCGCGCGGACCCTGTGCACGACCTCGAATCGCGCTGGCGTCCGGCGCGAGCGGCCCCTACACTCGCGCGCATGGGAGCCCTCGTCACGCTGTCCGAGAAGACCATCGAGGTCCTGCCCGGGGCCGTCGCCACCTGCGCGGTCACGGTCAAGAACACGGGAACCGTCGTCGACCAGTTCACGATCGACATCCTCGGCGATGCGGCCGCCTGGACCGCTGCCGATCCGGCCGCGCTGTCGCTCTTCCCCGGCGCCGAGGGGACCACGACGGTCTTCTTCCGGCCGCCGCGCGCCGCCGAGACGCCGACCGGCGAGCTGCCGTTCGGCGTGCGCGCGCGGTCGCGCGAGGATCCCGCCGGGTCCGCCGTCGAGGAGGGCGTCCTCGTCGTCGGCGCCTACCAGGACACGTTCGCCGAGCTCGTCCCGCGCACGTCGCGCGGCAGCCGGGGCGCCACGCACGAGCTGGCCGTCGACAATCGCGGGAACAGCCGGCTCAACGCCACCGTCACCGCCGGCGACCAGGACCAGCTGCTCGGGTTCGACGTCGCGCCCCCCGGCCTCGTGGTGGATCCCGGGACGGCCGGCTTCGCGAAGATCCGGGTCCGGCCTCGCAAGCGCTTCTGGCGCGGCCAGCCGAAGACCCGCCCCTTCAAGGTCGCCGTCCAGGGCGAGGGCGGGCCGCCGATCCTCCTCGACGGGTCGCTCCTCCAGGAGGCGATGCTGCCGCGCTGGCTCATCCCGGCCCTGCTCGCCGCGCTCGTCGCCCTCATCGCCCTGGTCGTCATCTGGCTCATGCTCCTCCAGCCGGCCATCAAGAGCGCCGCCACCGCGGCCCTTGAGGACGCCGGGATCACCCCGCTCCCCTCGGCTGCCGCCGGCGGTGGAGGCGGAGGGGGCGGTGGCGGCGGAGGGGGCGGTGGCGGCGCGACCCCGACCCCCACGGCCGCGGCGTCGGCGACGGCGACGGCCGCTCCGACGGCCACGCCGGGCCCGAGCCCGAGCTCCGGCGGGACCCCGACGCCGGCGCCCACCCCCACCCCGCCCCCGGTGGGCGAGGGCGTCCCCGCCGACGGCCGGCTGGCGGTCGACGGCACGTATCCGAACAGCACGAAGTTCGCCAAGGTCTACTACCTGACCGACCTCGTCTTCGCGAACCCGAGCGGGAAGGCCGGGGCCCTGAAGCTGAAGCGGGGGTCGCTCGACCTGATCACCCTCCGCCTCGAGAACTTCAGGGACCTCGACTTCCACTACGTCACCCCCATCGTGGTGCAGCCGGGCGAGACGCTCGCCCTCGTGGTGAGCTGCGCCGGCAGCGGCGCGTGCGACCCGTCGGTCTACTACTCCGGGTTCACGAAGCCCTGACGGGCATGGCCGGTCGCCCGGGCCGGCGCTCCCGGCCCTTCGCCCTCGTCGCCGCGGCGGGCCTCGCGGCCGTCGTCGCCGGCAGCGCCCTGGCGGGACCGCGGCCGCCCATCCGGGAACGAGCGGCCGCGCCCGCGGCGCTCCCGGCCGGCTCGGTCGAGACTCCCGGCCGGAACGAGCTCGTCTCGACCCCCCAGGCCCCGGACGGGGCGCTGGGCGCGACCCAGGGAGCAACGACCGAGGACCTGTTCGGGGCGCCGACCCTCTCGGCCGACGGGCGGTTCGTCGTCTTCCTGCAGGCGCGCACCGGCGGGCGCGCCAACGCGGTCGTAGTCCGCGATCGCGAGGCGCAGACGACGACGCTCCTCGCCGCCTCGGATGCGAACGGGCCGCTGCGGCAGCCGACCATCAGCGCCGACGGGCGCTGGGTCGCCTTCGTCCAGCCGGAGGATGGGCCGGACACGATCACGATCGTGGAGGTCGCCACGCGGTCGTCCAGCACCCTCCCCCAGCCGCCCGGCCGCAATCGGAACCCGGACCAGCCCGCGCTCAGCCGCGACGGGCGCCTCGTGGCCATGCGGGCGCAGGTGTCGCAGGGGAGCGAGATCCTGGTCTTTGACCGGGCGAGCACGACCTGGGAGACCATCTCGGTCGACGTGAAGGGCGCGCCGACCGGGTTCAGCGGGGCCAGGGCGGCGCAGCCCGCCATCTCCTGGGACGGTCGCTTCGTCGCCTTCACGGCGGTGGCGACCTCGGCCCGGCTGACCCTCACGCCCAGGCCCACGAACGACTACCGGCAGGTCTACCTGCGCGACCGCCAGGCCGACACGACGACGATGCTGTCGCTGGGCCCGTCCGGCAGCCAGGGCGGCGCCCCCTCGCTGACGCCCGCGATCAGCGGCGACGGGTCGGTCGTCGCCTTCGCCAGCGGCGCCGACGACCTGGTCGCGGACGACGGGAACCAGCAGATCGACATCTTCGCCTGGTCCGCCACGACCGGGGCGGTCGAGCTCGTGTCGCGCTCCAGCGACGGCGCCAGGGCGAACGGGCCGAGCGGGTATCCCGCCGTGAACGGCGACGGGACGCAGGTGGCCTTCGTGTCGGCCGCCACGACGCTCGTGCCGGGCGACACGACCGCGGGGGTGGTCCCCGTCGCCGGCCCCACCCTGCCCCCCCTCACCGAGGGGCCGCCGGTGCTCGTCGTGGGGCCCCTGCTCTTCTTCGTCGGCGACGTCTTCGTGCGCGATCGCGGCGCCTCCCGGACCGCGCGCGTCTCGGTGGGCCGCGACAACGCGAGCGAGCCGGACGACCTGAGCGCCTGGCCGTCGATCTCGGCGTCGGGCCGCTACGTGGCGTTCACCTCCTGGGCCGACAACCTCGTGGCGGACGACGGGAACAAGGACAGCGACGTCTTCGTGCGCGACCGGCCGCCCCGGGTGGAGGCCGCCCCCGACCCCGTCGACTTCGGCTCCGCCCCGCTCGGCTCGCTGGGCACGACCCGGCCCGCCACCATCCGCAGCACCGGCATCAGCCCGGCCCGGATCGGGGCGATCTCGATCGGCGGGGCCAACCCCTCGGACTTCTTCGTGGTGGCGAACCCGTGCACCAACCAGCTCCTCGTGCCGGGCGCGTCGTGCGAGATCCAGGTGCTCTTCATCGGCACGGCCAAGGGCGACCGGACGGCGATCCTCGACGTCGCCAACGACGCCGGCGACAAGGTCGTCCTCCGCCTCGTCGGGGCGGTCGGGATCCCGAAGCTGACCGTGGCCCCGGCGAGCGGACCCCCGGGCCTCGTGGTCATCGCGACGGGCACCGGCTTCCCGCCGAACGCGCCCGTGACGCTGACCTGGACGGCGGGCATCACCGCGATCCCGCTCGTGCCCGTCATCTCGGACGCCGTCGGCGGCTTCACGGCCCAGGTCCTGATCCTGCCGCACGACCGGATCGGCAAGAGGAACCTGCGGGCCGTCGCCTCGGTGCCGGGCCTGGTCGTGGACCCGGTGAGCGTCCCCTTCCTCGTCGTCACGTCGACGGCCGGGCCGCCGATCAGCGGCCTCGTCCAGGTCTTCGCGGCCACGCCAGGCGAGCCGATCATCCTGCGCCGCTGATCCGTCCACCCGCGGCTGACCGGTCGCCCGGCGGGCCCGCGTGGGCTACGATCGGCACGACATGACCACCTGCCCGACGTGCGGAACCGAGAACGCCGCCGGCGACGCCTTCTGCGGCGGCTGCGGGGCCTTCCTCGAATTCGCCGCCGAGGAGGCTGCGGAGGGAGAGGCGGGGCAGGCCGCTCCCGACGGGCAGGCGTCCGCGGGGGCGCTGGCGGGCGCGGGGGCGCAGGCAGGCGGCCGCGTGGCACCGGCGCCCGTGCCCCCAGGTCCGGCGCCGGGAGCTCCGCCCGCAGCCCCGGCTCCCCCGCCGCCGGCCCCGGGCGGCCCGACGTGCACCGCCTGCGGGCGCCTCAACCCCGCTGGGCGGCGCTTCTGCATCTCGTGCGGCGCCGGTCTTCCCGCCGCGCCGGCGGCCGCGGCGGGTCCCGGGGCCGGGCCTCGCTCCGGTTCGGCACCACCGCCGCCCGGAACGCCGTCGAAGCCGGCCTGGGAGTTCCCCACCGCCCCGGTCCCGACCGCCTCGGCGTCGGCCACGCCCGTGGCCCCGCGGACCCCGGCCGCGGTCTCGCCCGGCGGCGGCTCGCGCCTGCCGCTGATCGGCGGCGCCATCGTCGTCCTCGCCCTCCTCGCGGGCGGCGCCGTCCTCGTGCTGGGGGGCGGCCCGGGCGGGGGCACGCCCGGGACGACCGCGAGCCCGCCCTCGTCGAGCGCCGTCGCCTCGGCAGCTCCGGGCGCCGAGGCGAGCGCCGGGCCGACCGCCGCCCCTGGCACGGCCGCCCCGACCGAGGCGCCGTCGAGCACGTCGGAGCCGACGCCCCCCGCGGCCACC
Organism: uncultured Chloroflexia bacterium; assembly: GCA_963762445.1. Classification (GTDB taxonomy): domain Bacteria; phylum Chloroflexota; class Limnocylindria; order Limnocylindrales; family CSP1-4; genus CTSoil-043. Next base: position 197,510 of record CAVXLA010000005.1, on the reverse strand, counting down.
GTCCCGCCGGGTCCCTCGGTCGGCATCGCGATCACCGCGGCGAAGGCCTCGAGCCAGTCGTCGTCGAAGCGGGCCCCGAAGTTCCTCTACGACGGGTCGCCCGTGACGGCCTGGAAGAGCAAGACCGGGCAGCTGGACGGCTCGTGGGTCGAGGTCTCCTTCGCCCCGACCGCCGTGACGAAGATCCAGGTCTGGAACGGCTGGCAGGCAGGCGACCCGTACTACTACGGCAACTACCGGCTTCGGAACGTGACCGTCGCGTTCGACGGCGGCCAGCCGGTCCCGCTCATCCTCGAGGACACCCAGGGGGCGCAGGGCGTGGCCATCCCGCCCGCGCTCGGGATCGTCGCGGCCACCCGCCTGCGGATCACGATCATCGACACCTATCCCGCACGAAAGACGACCGCCAGCGGCAGCCCGCTGAAGGAGGTCGCGATCAGCGAGATCCGCGTCTTCGGCGTCCCGGCCGCGCCGTGAGCCGGGGTGGAGGAGCCCGCCACGCGGCGATCCGAGGAAAGAGCGTGATCCACCAGGTCCGCGAGCTGCACGTCCGGCGGGAGGCGCGGGCGCGCTATCGAGCGGACGCCGCCCTCTTCACCCTGTCGGGCAACGCGATCCTGCCGAACCTGCGGGCGGTCCGCGCCCTCGCGGCCTCGATGACCGCCGAGCGGCGCGCTGCGGGAGCGCCAGACCCGGTCGTCGCGCCCGGCTCGCTCAACGCGATGGGCCTCATCGACGAGATCCTCCACGCGGTGGTCGCGGTCTACCGCGAGCACGAGGATCCCGAGGCGATCGACGACGCCCTGGACCACCTCGACGAGGCGCTCGGGACCGCCGCCGTCGACGACGTGCTCCTCCGGTTCACGACCGGCTTCCCGCCCCTCGCGGTCCACCGCGGCGAGATGACGCCCGAGGCCTACCTTGCCGGCGAGACGGCGGGGACCCCCAACCGGGAGGTGGCGCTCGAGGAGCTGGCGGCATGCTGGCTGGAGAACGCCAACCCGGCCTTCGGCCCCTTCCGGGAGCTCTTCGACGACGGCGACCTCGCGGCCGCGACCGCCTACCGGGCCGTGATCGAAGAGCTCGGCCGCTTCTTCGCCGGCCGGTCCCCCATCGGCCCCGACCGGCAGGACCTGCTGACGATGCTGCGGGCCCCGGCCCTGGCCGAGCCCGCCTCGCTCGCGGGGCAGCTCCGCTGGATCCGCGCCCGCTGGGGCAGCTTCCTCGCGGCCTACCTGGGCGACCGGTTCGGCGCCCTGCTGGACCGCCTCGTCACGGGCCTCGACGTTGCCGCCGAGGAGGAGCGCGCGCTCTGGATGCGCCACCACCCGGGCCCGGGCGGGGGCGGCGGGGCGGGTCATGCCCCGTCCTACGGTGGCCTGGACGCCGAGCCGGAACGCTTCTCGGAGGACCGCGACTGGATGCCCCGCGTCGTGCTCATGGCCAAGAGCACGCACGTCTGGCTCGACCAGCTGAGCCGCCGGCACGGCCGCGAGATCCGGCGCCTGGACCAGGTCCCCGACGAGGAGCTGGACCGGCTGGCCCGCTGGGGGTTCACCGGCCTCTGGCTCATCGGCCTCTGGGAGCGGAGCCGGGCCAGCGCGCTCATCAAGCAGTGGCGGGGGAATCCCGACGCGGTGGCGTCTGCCTACTCGCTGCGCGACTACGCGATCGCCGAGGACCTCGGGGGCGAGGCCGCCTGGGCCTCGCTGCGCGACCGCGCCTGGGCCCGGGGCATCCGTCTGGCGTCCGACATGGTCCCCAACCACATGGGGATCGACTCGCGCTGGGTCATCGAGCAGCCCGACTGGTTCCTCTCGCGGCCCGACAGCCCGTACCCGGGCTACGCCTTCGGCGGCGCCGACCTCTCCGACGACCCGCGGGTCGGGATCCAGATCGAGGACCACTACTGGGACGCGACGGACGCCGCGGTCGTCTTCCGTCGCGAGGACCGCTGGACCGGCGACGTCCGCTACGTCTACCACGGCAACGACGGCACGAGCATGCCCTGGAACGACACCGCCCAGCTGGACTACCTCAAGCCGGAGGTCCGCGAGGCGGTCATCCAGGCGATCCTCGCCGTGGCCCGCCGCTTCCCGATCATCCGCTTCGACGCCGCCATGACCCTGGCCAAGAAGCACGTCGCCCGCCTCTGGTACCCGGAGCCAGGGCGGGGCGGGGCGATCCCCTCGCGCGCCGAGTCGGCCATGACCCGGGAGGCGTTCGACGCCGCCATCCCGCAGGAGTTCTGGCGGGAGGTCGTGGACCGGGTCGCGACGGAGGTGTCCGACACGCTCCTCCTGGCCGAGGCCTTCTGGCTGATGGAGGGCTACTTCGTCCGCACCCTCGGCATGCACCGCGTCTACAACAGCGCCTTCATGCACATGCTCCGGGACGAGAAGAACGCCGAGTACCGGCTCCTCGTCAAGAACACCCTCGAGTTCGATCCCGAGATCCTCAAGCGCTACGTCAACTTCATGAACAACCCCGACGAGAAGACCGCGATCGAGCAGTTCGGGACCGGCGACAAGTACTTCGGGATCGCGACCGTCCTGGCGACCATGCCCGGGCTGCCGATGTTCGGGCACGGCCAGGTCGAGGGATTCGCCGAGAAGTACGGCATGGAGTTCCGGCGCGCCTACTGGGACGAGCGCCCCAACGAGGGGCTGGTGGCCCGCCACGAGTGGCAGCTCTTCCCCCTCCTCCATCGCCGGCGCGCCTTCGCCGAGGTCCGCGACTTCCGCTTCTACGACGTCGTTGATGACGCCGGGCACGTCAACGAGGACGTGCTTGCCTACTCGAACCGGGGCGACGGCGAGCGAACCCTCGTCATCTACCACAACCGGTTCGCGTCGATGCACGGGCGGATCCGCGACTCGGTGGCGTACGCCGTCAAGGACGAGGGCGGGGCGAAGCACCTGGTGCGCTCGACGCTGGCCGAGGGCCTGGGCCTGTCGACCGACCCCGGGGCGGTCGTCCTCTTCCGCGACACGCTCGACGGCCTGGAGTACGTCCGGGAGACCGCTGACCTGCGCGACCGGGGCCTGCGGGTTGAGCTCGAGGCCTACGGGGCGCGCGTCCTCCTCGACTGGCGCGAGATCGGCGGGGAAGCCGCCGCGGAGTACCGCGCCCTCGCCGGTGACCTGGGCGGGGCCGGGGTTCCGAGCGTCGACGCGGCCCTCGCCGAACGGCGCCTGCGGCCGCTCCACGACGCGGTCGCCATCCTGGTGAACGACGCCCTCGTGCGCGACGTCAGCGAGGCGGTTGCCGCCCACCTGGCGGCCGCGGCCCGCGCCGTTGCGGCGTCCGGCGACGGCACGCAGCGGGGTGCTGCGGCCCGTGCCCGCACCGTGGCGGCACCCGGCGCGGCCGCACCTCCCGCGCCCCCGGCGGCGCCCACCCCGAAGCCGCCCCCGACGGACGGGCTGCCGGACCTCGACGTCCTGGTGCGCACGTGGCGGGCACGCGCCCTCGACGCCCTCCGGGCGGTCCGCGGAGCGGCAGGTCCCGCCGTCCCGGACGCCGAGCTCGAGGCGCAGGCGGACCGGTTCGGGGCGCGCCTCCGGGCGGCCCTGGACGCGGCCCTCGCCGCGCCGGCGTCCGGAGCTCCCGAGGATGCCGCGCGCGCCTTCGTGGCGGCGGCGCTGCCGCCGGACACCGCGACCTGGGGGGCGCTGCTCGGCTGGCTGGCGGCCGACGCGATCGCGGCCGTCCTCGAGCCCGATCCGGCGGCCCGCGCCGCGCGCGGCTGGTTCGACCGGGCGCGGCTCGGCCGCGTGTTCGCCGACGCCTACCGCTGGAGGGGCCTCGACGAGGGCGCCGCGTGGTGGACCGTCGAGACGGTGCGCCACCTCGTCGCCCGGCCCGGGGCCGCGGCCCTCGCGGCGCCCGCGAGCGAGCGCGCCGGGCGCCTGGTCCGCGCCTGGTTCGCCGACGACGACCTGGGCCGCTGGCTGGGCGTGAACCGCCACGAGGGGATCGCCTACCTCAACCGCGAGTCGTTCGAGGCGGCGCTGCGCTGGATGGTGGTGCTCGTCGCCGTGGTCGGAGCCGAGAGCGGCGACGAGGCCGCGGCCGGTGCCGCGCTCGCGGGTACCGCGCTCGCCGGCGCCCATGCGCTGGCACTCCGCCTGGTGTCCGACGCGGAGGCGGCCGGCTACGAGGTCGGGCGGCTCGTCGAGCGCGCAACCGCCTGAGCGACGGCGCGTCGCCGATCGTCGCCGAGCAGGACGGCGAGGCCGGCGAACGCCCACGCCAGCACGAGCCCGATTGCGATCCCGAGCGGGCTCGCCATCCACGCCCGGAGCGCGCCGACGACCGGGATCCCCGCGACCACGACCCCGTCGATCGATCCCGACGCGGCCGGCACGGGGTCGTCCGCGCCCGCCGCGTCGCCCCGGGTCCGGTAGCCGGTGACCGCCCCCGCCTCGTCGCGGACCAGCCCGACGACGCGGTGGGTGAGGCGCAGCCCGGGCGGGCCCTCGATCACCACGACCGCGCCGACCGGGAGGGCGGCGGGATCGGCGAGCCGGGTCACGACGAGGAGCGAGCCGGCCGGGTGCGCTGGCGCCATCGACCCCGTCGTCAGCGAGACGGTCCGCAGGCCGACCGTCTCGAGGAGCGCCGGCACCACGAAGACGAGGACGGCCCCCGTCGCGATCACGCGGACCGCCAGGCCCATCGTGCGCTCTGCTGCTTCGAGCGCCTCCGGCGAGGCGCCGTGGACGGGTGGCGCGCCCGCGCCCAGGCGGCGGAGGAGCGCGGCAAGCAGCAGCAGGGCGACAGCCGGCAGGAGGGCGGCGACGACGAAGGGGGACGGGCCGGGCAGGCCGGCAAGGTCCCGCACGCCCTGGCTGACGATCGGCTCGTCGATCGCTGCCGGGCGGGCCAGCACCTCGACCACGTCCTGCTCGAAGACCGCGACCGCCGCGAGGACCGCCAGCGTCGCCGCCATGGCCGCGGCGCCCAGGGCACCGACGGCCGCGAGGCGGCGGGCGCGATCGCGGGCGCCCACCACGACCGGCAGGGCGCCGGCGGGCGGGTCGCGCGGATCCGTGGCGGGGAGGGCGAACGGGGGTGCGGTCATGGGCGGCCTGCCCGCGAGTCTCGGGCCCGGCGGCGGGAGGCGGCCATCCCCCGGAGGTCCGGGGCCCGCTATCCTGCCGGGCATGACCCGTGAGCCGCCCGCGGTTCCCGAGATGGACCCGCGCGCCGGGAGGCCGGCCCGCGGCAAGCCGCGCGCCGGGAGGCCCGCCTGCGCCGAGCCGCTCGCCGCCTTCGGGGCCCAGTCGATGACGGCGCCGCTGCGCGACGTCCTCGTGCAGCGACCCGGCGCCGCGTTCGGGGCCGCCCACGACGATCCTGCCCACGGCTTCCTGCACCGGGTGGATCTCGACCTCGCTCGGCGCGAGCACGACGCCTTCACGGACATCCTGGTGCGCCTGGGCGTGCGGGTCCACGAGCTGGGAGCCGTCGCGACGCGGCACCCGGACCTCGTCTACGCCTTCGATCCCCTCCTCGTGACCGACCGCGGGTCCCTTGCCCTCCGCTCGGGCAAGGCGACCCGCCGGGGCGAGGAAGCCGAGATCGAGGCCTGGCTGACCGAGCGCGGCGTCCCGACGGTGGGCCGGATCGCCGCCCCCGGCACCGTCGACGGCGGCGACACGCTCTGGCTCCGGCCGGACCTCTTCTGCGTCGGCCGGACGCTCCGGACGAACTGCGAGGGCGCTCGCCAGCTCGCCAGCCTCGTCGGCGGCGACGTGCGCGTCTTTGACGTCCCGTACTGGCGCGGCGACGCCGAGCTGGTCCACCTCCTGTCCGTGATCTCGCCCGTCGCCGACGACCTCGCCGTCATCTACCTGCCGCTGCTGCCGGTCGGCCTGTGGGAGCTGCTCGGCGATCTGGGGACCCGGCTCGTGCCGGTGCCCGACGAGGAGTTCGCCACGCTCGGCTGCAACGTCCTCGCCGTCCGGCCCGGGGTCTGCGTCGTCGCCGACGGGAATCCCGCCACCCGCCGCGCCCTCGAGGCGGCCGGTTGCGAAGTCCACGCCTACCCGGCCTTCGAGGTCGGGATCAACGGCTCGGGTGGCCCCACCTGCCTCACCCGCCCGCTCCTCCGACGCGCCTGAGCGGCCGCGGCGGGTCAACGCGGATGCAGTCGCCGCCCCGTCGCCCGTCCGACACGGGCGCCCCCGCGGGGCCCCCGCCGCGCCCGTGTCGTGAGATCATCGCCCCACATCTCGCGTCCCCTCAAGGGAGGATGCCATGAAGATCGAGGATCTCGAGGGCGTCGGCCCCGTCTACGGCGCGAAGCTCCGGGCGGCTGGTGTCCAGACGACCAACGACCTGCTCGAGAAGGCCGGCCCGGCCGCCGGGCGGCGCGCGCTCGCCGCCGCGGCCGACATCGGCCCCGACCAGCTGTTGCGCTGGGTCAACCACGCCGATCTCTACCGGATCTCGGGCATCGGCTCGGAGTACGCCGACCTGCTCGAGGCGAGCGGCGTGGACTCCTGCACCGAGCTCGCCCAGCGCAACGCGGCGAACCTGGCCACGACCATGGCCGAGGCAAACGCGGCCCGCTCCCTGGTTCGGCGGCTGCCGACCGAGTCGGTCGTGGCGGGCTGGATCGAGCAGGCAGAGTCGCTGCCCAAGGTCGTCACGCACTGAACCGCGGCACGACCGGCTGACGCCGGCCCGGGCGCCGGCCGTGGCGCCGCCGGCGCCGGCCCTGAAGCGCGATCGTTACTTGCGGCCGTGCTTCTTCTTGTGCTTCTTGCCGCCGCCCCTGCCCCCGGCGGCGTCGACAGGGGCCGGGCGGGGAGCCGGGGCCTGGGCTGAGGACCCGGCCTGGGCCGCCACCCCGGCGGGCGCCCCGGCGGACCGCGCCGGGGCCGGCGGCGCGGCGCCAGCCTCCGCCTCGGCCTCGAGCCCCCACATCGCCTCGAGCCGTCCCTGGAGGCGGACGAGCCCGATCGGGTCCAGGCGGTAGTAGCGGCGCGTTCCCTGGGGCCGCTCCACGACGAGGCCGGCCGCCTTCAGCACGCCGAGGTGCTGGGAGACCGCCGGCCGGCTCACGGGGAGGTCGGCGGCCAGGTCGCCGACGGTCCGCTCGCCGTCGCGGAGCGCCTCCACGATCGCCCGCCGCGTGGCGTCGCCGAGGGCCTCGAAGGGATCGCCGGCGGGTCGGTAAGCGTTCACGAACCGTAATCTGCGGCCGCGTGAGGTGCGTGTCAAGCCCCGGTCCGTTCGGCCCCCGCGGGCGGGCCGTTGACCCCGTCACGGGCAGGCGGCCCGCACCTATGCTGCGCGCGTGGCTCCTGACCTTGTCCACGCCGGTCGTCGCGCCCCGCTCGTCGCGGGCCGGACGCTGTTTGAAGCGGCCGACGAGCTGGCGATGGTCGTCCCGGCCTCGTGCCGGCGCTCGGGCCGCTGCCACGAGTGCATCGTGGAGGTCCTCCGCGGCGGCGAGGCGCTCTCGCCTCCCGACGTCGAGGAGCAATTCCTCCGCCCCGGCTACCGGCTCGCCTGCCGGGCGACCGTGGCCGGCGAGCCCGCGGACGGCGACCTCGAGTTCATCGTCCTTCGCCGGCACCTCAAGATCCTCATGCCGCCGGCCGGGCCGCCGCTCGAGGTCGACCCAGCCATCACCGTCCGGGATGGCCGCGTCCGCTGGCACGACGAGGACGTGGACGCCGCCCGGGATCGGCTCCTCGGGATCGCCCTCGACCTCGGGACGACCACCGTCGTGCTCCAGGTCCTCGACCTGCGGACGGGAGAGGCGCTCGCCGTGGGCGCCTTCGAGAACCCCCAGCGCTTCGGCGGCAGCGACGTCATCGGCCGCATCTCCTACGAGGCGGAGCGGCCGGGGGAGCTGCGGCGGGCCCTGCGGCGGGCCCTCAACCACGAGCTGTCCCGCATCTACGCCGAGCACGCGATCGAGCGCCACGACGTCCTCGAGGTGGTCGCCGTGGGCAACCCGACGATGCGCGACCTCTTCTTCGGCCTCGACGTCGGCCCGATCGGGCGATCGCCCTTCCGGAGCGTGAGCGAAACGGCCTGGCGGTCCGGCGAGGCCCCCGACTCGAGCGTGGTCCGCCTGGCCCACGAGCTCGGCATCCTCGTCCACCCGCGGGCCCGGATCTGGGGCGCGCCGCTCATCGCCTGCCACGTCGGCGCCGACGCGGCCGCCGACCTCGTGCCGTCCGCGATGCTTGAGGCGGCCGATCCCGCGACCTCGAGCGGGCCGGCCATGCTCGTGGACGTCGGCACGAACACCGAGGTCGTGATCACGGACGGGCACCGTGTCCTGGCGGCCTCCTGCCCGGCCGGCCCGGCCTTCGAGGGCGGCCTCGTCCGGTACGGGATGCCCGGCTCGGAGGGGGCGATCGAGGCGGCCCGGTACGACGGCGCCGGCTGGGCCGTCCGGACGATCGGCGACGTGGAGCCCGAGGGGATCTGCGGCTCCGGCCTCGTGGACGTGCTCGCCGAGCTCCGGCGCAGCGGCGCGATGACGCCGGCCGGGGCGTTCACCGGCGGCCACCCCGATGTCGCCATCGTCCCCGCCCAGGGGATCACGTTCGGCCGCGGCGACGCCGCCCAGCTGGCGCAGGCGAAGGCCGCCAACGCCGTGGGGATGCGCGTCCTGCTGCGCCGCCTCGGGCTGGCCCCGGGCGACCTCGCCGCCCTGCACCTGGCCGGCGGCTTCGCCTCGCACCTCGACGTCCCCAACGCCCAGCGGATCGGGTTCCTGCCCCCGGTCCCGGCCGACCGCGTCGTCCAGCACGGCAACGCGTCGGTCCGGGGCGCCGCCGTGCTCCTCCTCTCCCGCCGGGCCCGTGCCCGCCTGAGCGCGTTCGTCGGCCGCATCGAGCACGTCGAGCTCGAGGCGGAGCCCGACTTCTTCGACCTGTTCGTCGACGGCTTGCGGTTCGAGCCGCTGCCGTCCGTCGTGGAGGCATCGCCCGCATGACCGCCAACGCCAAGCCGACCCTCCGGCACCGCCTGCTCGCGACCGACGAGTTCGTCACGGTCACCGAGATCGTGCCCTCGCGCGGCCTCGCCCTCGACGGCCCGGCCCGGCGCAGCCTGGAAGCTGCCCGCACGCTCGCCGACGACCCCCGGATCGCCGCGATCTCGATCACCGACAACGCCGGCGGGCACGCCATGGCGAGCCCGGTGCCCATCGCCGAGGAGCTGCTCGCGCGTGGCCAGGACGTCATCGTCCACGTCGCCTGCCGCGACCGGAGCCGGAACGCGCTCCGCTCGCTGGCCTGGGAGCTGGAGACGCGGGGGGTCCGCAACGTCCTCGCCGTCTCCGGCGACCACCCGGTCGAGGGGACGGGCGGCCTCTCCCGACCGGTCTTCGACCTCGATTCGGTCGGCCTGATCTCGCTCTACCACGACCTCGCCGGCGAGCCCGGTCCCGACGGCGCCGAGCATGCCCCGGGCCTGTTCCTCGGGGCTGCCGTCTCGCCCTTCAAGCGCCTCGAGTCCGAGGTGATCCCGCAGTACCTCAAGCTGGGCCTCAAGGCCCGGGCGGGGGCCGACTTCGTGATCCCCCAGCTCGGCTACGACAGCCGCAAGTGGGACGAGCTGCTGCGCTGGATGCGCCTCCACGACCTGCGCCTGCCGGTCCTGGCCAACGTGTACGTCCTCACGCGGACGGTGGCCCGCCTCTTCAACGCGAACGCGATCCCCGGCTGCGTCGTCTCGGACGAGCTGCTGGCGACGATCGAGACGGCGGCCGCCGGGCCCGACAAGGGGAAGGGCTTCTTCCTCGAGCTCACCGCGAAGCAGGTCGCGATCGCCCGGGGGCTGGGCTTCCGGGGCGCCTACCTGGCGGGCCCCAGCCTGCCCGCCGCGGACGTGGACCGGATCCTCGCCCTGGCGGAGTCGTTCGCTCCCTCGTGGCCAGACCTGGCGCGCGAGGTCCAGCATTCCCCGAAGGGGACCTTCTTCGTCTACCGCCGGGATCCCGCGACGGGCCTCGGCACGGACGAGCTGGACGCCCGCTATGCCCGCTCGATCACGCCCGCTGCCCGGGCGCGCGCCCGCCGGCGCGGCTCGCTCGCGTACAAGGTCAACCGGCTCACCCACGACCTCGCCTTCACCCCGGGGTCGACCGGGTACAAGGCGGCGACGAGCTTCTACGAGGCGGTCGAGAAGTACCATCTCGCGCGGCCTGTCCACGCAATGGAGCACGCGGTCAAGATCCCGCTGTTCGACTGCCGGGATTGCGGCGACTGCTCGCTCCCCGACGTGGCCTACCTCTGCCCGGAATCGCAGTGCCCGAAGGGCGAGCGGAACGGGCCCTGCGGCGGCAGCCACGACGGGATCTGCGAGGTCCTGCCGCGGCCGTGCGTCTGGGTCCGCGCCTACGACCGGCTGAAGCCGTACGGCGAGGAGCTGGCGATGCTCGACCGGCCGCCCGTCCTCGTGGACCATGCCCTCGCGCGCACGAGCGCCTGGGCGAACACCTACCTGGGACGCGATCATTACGGGCGGACCGCCGCCGCTGCATCCGCCCCTGCCGCTGCACCCGCCCCCGAGGCTCCGAAGGAGACCCCAGCATGACCGACACCGTCCGCGGCCCCTTCATCGTCATCGGCGAGAACATCCACGCCACCCGGGTGCTCCTCCGGGGCGGCGCGCGGGTCGCGTCGCTGCCGGACGGCCGGCCCGCGCTCCCGTTCACCGACGACGACGGGGCCCAGCGGCTCCTGCCCGTCCCCGACGCGGCCCTCGACGGCGCCGGGGAGAAGCAGAAGGTCAAGCACGTCAAGGCGGCCGTGCTCGCCGGGCTGGCCGGCGGCGACGATGCCGCGCTCGGCCGCGGCTACGTCCGGCACCTCGCCCGCCGGCAGGTCGAAGCCGGCGCCGACTACCTGGACCTCAACGTGGACGAGGCCAGCAACGATGTCGACGGGCGCGTGGCGGCGATCCGCTGGCTCGTGGGCGCGGTGGAGGACGCCACCCCGGCGGCCCTCGCCCTCGACTCGTCGGCGCCGGAGGTGCTCCGCGCGGGCCTCGCGGCCGCCGCGCGGTCGGCCGGGGCCCCGCTCCTCAACTCGGCGTCGCTCGAGCGGCTCGACGTCCTCGACCTGGCAGCGGCCGAGGGGTGCGCGGTGGTCCTCGGCGCCAGCGGCGAGCACGGCATGCCGGGCTCGGCGGCGGAGCGGGTCGCGAACGCGACCAGGATCGTCGAGGCGGCGACGGGCCGCGGGATGGCCCTCGGCGCGCTGCACGTGGACCCGCTGGTCCTGCCGGTCGCCGTGGAGCCCGAGGTTGGCGCCTGGTTCCTGGAGGCCGTGGCGACGCTGCGGCGGACCTATGGGCCGGAGATCCACCTCACCGGCGGCCTCTCCAACGTCAGCTTCGGCCTGCCCCTGCGCAAGCTCCTCAACGACGTCTTCATCGACCTGGCCGCCGAGGCGGGCGCCGACAGCGGGATCATCGATCCCGTGGCGAGCAACCCGCGCCTGATCTTCACCCGGGGCCGCGACGGCCGGGCCCAGGTGCTCGCGGCGAACCTCCTGACCGGGCGCGACCAGTTCGGGATGGAGTTCCTCACCGCCTATCGGGCCGGCGAGCTCGCCTGAGCGCCCGGTCGACTCGCCCACCTCCGCCGAACCCCGAGCCCGACCGCCCCAACCCGACGACCGACCCCAACCCGACGCACGAGAAGGAGCGACGACCATGGCGGATCTCGAAGCCCTCGCGGCGGCGATCGAGGCCGGCGACCGGGCGACGGCGACCGCGATCACGCGGGAGGCGGTCGCCCAGAGGCAGGATCCCCAGGCGGTCCTCGACGCGATGACCGGGGCGATGGAGGTCATCGGCCGCAAGTTCGCCGTGCAACGAGATCTACGTCCCCGAGATGCTCATCTCCGCCCGGGCCATGAAGGAGGCGACGGCGGTCCTCGAGCCGGTCCTCGTCGCGTCCGGCATCCGGCCCCTCCACACGGCCGTCATCGGGACGATCAAGGGCGACCTCCACGACATCGGCAAGAACCTCGTCGGCATGATGTGGAAGGGGGCCAACATCGCGGTCGTCGACCTGGGCACGAACGTCACCCCCGAGGCCTTCGTGGCCGCGGCCCGGGAGCACGGGGCGACGCTCGTCGGGGTCTCGGCCCTCCTGACCACGACGATGGTCGGCATGCGCGACGTCGTGGCCGCCGTCCGGGCCGCCGACCTGCCCGACGTGAAGGTGATCGTCGGCGGGGCCCCCGTCACGGCCGAGTACGCGGCCGCGATCGGCGCCGACGGCTACGCCCCCGACGCCGCGACCGCCGTGGACGTGGCCAAGGCGGCCGTCGGCATGGCATAAGGAGGGGGGAGGCCGCGGCGGCGCCGCGACGCGGGATCACCCGCGGTCGCTCCCGCTCCCTGTCCGGCGCTCAGCCCGCCGGCTCGGCCCGGATCACGGCCTCGTCGTAGGACATCGCCAGGCGCTCGCCGGGCCGGAGGACGAGGAAGTCGTCGGGGCCCCAGTCGCCGTCGAGGAGGCGGCGGACGAGGAGGAGCTCGCCGGCCAGCTTCTCGAACGACCAGCCGCGGCGCTCCGCGTCGTCGCGCGCGCGCGCCTCGACGGCGGCCGCGGCCCGGGCGTCGGCGACCGCCATGTCGACGTACGCCGCCCGGTCGTAGTGCGAGCGCCAGCCGCCGAGGGCCTCCATCAGGTAGGCGGCGTTGTCCTCCCCGTACTTCGCCACGAACTCCGCGTGCGTGGCCCGCGCCGCGGCGTCGGACATGGCACCCATCCCGGCGAAGGCGCCGCCAGGGTCCTCGGAGCGCTCCACGAAGTCCTGCGCGTACCAGTAGGTGCCGGGATGGCCGGTGAACTCGGCCGTGTAGCGGTCGCGAGAGCCGAGGAAGAGCGTGATGCAGTCGTGGGCCCGGGGCACGACGAGCGGGACGGACCCGGCCCGCAGCCCGGCGGTCGCCGCCCCGCACAGCCCGTAGGCGAGAACGATCGCGTCGTAGGGACCACCGATCGCGCCGGATGCCGATGCGCCCGCGGCTTCGCCCGGGAGCCCGGACCCGCCGATCGTGCCGGACGCCCCGGCCGGCCCGGACGTGCCGATCGCGCCGGACGCCCCGGCCGTGCCGCCCGCCTCGACGGTGTCGATCTCCGCCTGCAGGATGGCCCGCAGGTTCGGAGGGTCGTCGTGGAGGCCCCGGTGGTTGAGGCGGACGTCCACGACGTGGGGCGAGCGCGCGGCGCACAGGTAGACGGAGCGGGCGAGGACCTCGCAGGTCAGGGCGAGCAGGCGCATGCGCGCAGCGTACGCGACGGCGGCAGGCGGCATGATCGATGGGATCGATCGTGTCTGGTGCGACCGCGGGGCGACCGCCCGGGGCCCGTCGCCGGCCGCGACCCACCGTTCCGCTACAGTTGCACGACGACCCGCCGTCACCCGACCAGCCGTCGCCTGACCCGCCACCGCCCGACCCGGCCCCCGCCCGACCCGCCACCGGACGCCCAGGAGACCCTCGCCGTGGCCCTCCCATCGCAATCCCGGGTTCCCGCCCCGCCCGACCCCATCCTGGGCCTGACCGAGATCTACCGACGCGACGCGCGGCCTGGCAAGCTCAACCTCGGCTCGGGCGTCTTCGTCGACGAGACCGGCACCGCGCCGGTCCTGGCGTCGGTCACCGAGGCCGAGCGGCGGATCCTGGCGAAGGGGGCCCCGAAGCTCTACCGGCCGATCGACGGCGACGCCGCCTACCGCGACGCCGTCCGGGCCCACGTCTTCGGGGGGGGCCACGAGCTCGCGACGAGCGGCAGGGTCGCGGTCAGCCAGACACCGGGCGGCACGGGCGGGCTGCGCGTCGCAGCCGACTTCCTGCGCCAGTCGGGGGCCTCGGCGACGATCTGGATGAGCGAGCCGACCTGGCCGAACCACCCGCAGCTCTTCTCGCTGGCGGGCTTCCACATCCGGACGTACCCCTGGACGGACCCGTCGCACCGGCGGATCGACGAGGAGGCGCTCCTGGCCGCGCTCGGCGAGGCCGCACCCGGCGACATCCTGCTTCTCCACGGCTCCTGCCACAACCCGACGGGCGTTGACCCCTCCCCCGCCCTCTGGCGCACGATCGGCGACGTGGTCGAGGAGCGCCGCCTGCTCCCGTTCGTCGACTTCGCCTACCAGGGCTTCGGCGACGGGATCCGCGAGGACGCCGACTGGATGGAGGGCCTGATCCGGCCCGGGGCCGAGCTGCTGATCTCGACCTCGTTCTCCAAGACCTTTGCCCTCTACAACGAGCGGGTCGGCGCGCTCCTGGTCGTCGCCCGCTCGGAGCGCGACGCGGCGGCGGCCCAGAGCCACGTGAAGATCGCGATCCGGTCGAACTACTCGAACCCGCCGTCGCACGGGGCCGACATCGTGTCGACGATCCTGGGCGACCCGGCCCTGCGGGCCCAGTGGGAGGCGGAGCTGGCCGGGATGCGGGCGCGGATCAAGGAGAACCGGGCGCAGCTCGTCGAGGTCCTGGCGGCGCGCCGGATCCCCGGCGACTGGGCCCCGATCGCGACCCAGCGCGGCATGTTCGCGCTCCTCGGGCTCTCGCTCCGCCAGGTGGCGCGCCTGCGCAACGAGCACGCCGTCTACGTGGTCGGAAAGGGCCGCATCAACGTGGCGGGGCTGACGCCGACGACCATCGGGCCCTTCGCCGACGCCCTCGCCGCGGTCGTGGCCGGGTAGCCGCGTGCCGATCGAGCCCGGCGCCCTCTTCCGCGCGGTCGGGCTGACGCCCGATGGGCCCGCGCGCTGGGGCGCGCCGATCCGGGCGGCCGGCCCGGGCGTCTTCATCGTCGAGTGGCCGGCCCCGACGGATCGCGCCCCCGTCGACATCTCGGCCGTGGGGACGTGGCTGGCGCGCGTCGAGACCCTCCGCGTCGACGGCGAGCGGCCGACCGGCAAGGCGCTCGCTGCTCGCCTCGCGGCGTGGTGGCTCCCCGGCGAGACGATCGTCTACGTCGGCTCCGGGAAGGCGCTCGGCCGGCGGGTCGCGGCGATGGCGGCCACGCCGCTCGGGGACGCGCGGCCCAACCCCGCGGGCCAGTGGCTCAAGGCGCTGCGCGGGTTCGAGGGCACGCGGCTCTGGTGGGTCGCGACCGACGCCGCCGAGGAGTACGAGGACGCGCTGTTGGAGGCGTTCGCCGCGGCGGTGTCGGCGGACGTCGCGGCGACGCTCCCGAAGGGTGCCCCGGTCCTCCCGTTCGCGAACCGGCGACGGCCCGGCGGACCGGTCCGACCCGACGGGATCTCCGGGTCGACCGCGGAACCCGAGGCGGCCGCCGAGTCGGCGCCGGCGGCGGGCTCTGCCCAAGGGGCGGGATCCCACGCCGGGGCCGGCGGGCCGCGACGTCGTCCGACCGAGTACTCCGACGACGACCTGGCCCGGCTCAACGACCTGCTGCAGCGCCTGGCCTGCGGCGAGCCCGCGCTCCAGATCACCCCGTCGCAGGCCAACGCCGAAGGCGCCGTCCGGCGCCTGCTCGGCGAAGATCCGTCGAGGCCGCCGAGCGCGCTCGGCCAGCTGCTCCGCGCCGGCAGGATCGAGGGCGCTCGCCAGGACCTCGACGGCCGCTGGGCGATCCGCTGCGTGCGCCGGGGCGGCTGAACCGGCTCCTCCGCGGCGGGTACCATCGAGCCCGACCGTAACCAGCCGCACGCGACGCAGCCAGGAGCACGCCCGTGACCGAGCCCACCGAGCCGACGCAAGCGTTCCCGCCCGCCGACGCAACGCCGCCGCCTCCGCCGGCCGCCCCGTACCCGGCCGCCCCGCCGCCGCCCCCGTACTCGGCCGCGCCGCCGCCCCCGCCGGGGCCGCGCCCGCCGATCTACCCGATGGTCACGACCTTCGACGAGACCGTCACGATGAGCAACCTGTGGGGCATCCCCCTCCTGGGCGTCGCGGTCCGCTGGTTCCTGCTCATCCCGCACTACGTCGTGCTGGCGTTCTACGGCATCGTCACGGTGCTGCTGCAGTTCGTGACCTGGATCCCCGTCCTCGTCAACGGGCGGTATCCGGGCTGGGGCTACGCGATCGTTGGCGGCTTCATCCGCTGGGTCACCCGCGTCCAGGCCTACGCGACCCTCGCCGCGGCGGCCTACCCGCCGTTCTCGACGACCGCCCGCCACGACGTGGACGTCCGCTGGGACGAGTCACAGCCCATCGCCCAGTGGGCCGGCATCCCCCTCTTGGGCGTGTGGATCCGGGTCCTCCTGCTGATCCCCCACCTGATCATCCTGTACTTCCTGGGGATCGCGGTGGGGTTCCTGGGCCTCGTCACCTGGTTCCCGGTGCTCATGAACGGGCGCTACGCCGACTGGGCCTACAGGATCGTCGGCGGCTATATGCGCTGGCAGAACCGGACGTTCTGCTACACGCTCCTCATGACCGGCCCGTATCCGCCCTTCAGCCTGGAGGACTGAGGGGCCGGCCCTCAGCCGGGGATACCGCCGAACCAGCGGGCGCGCCGGCTCGACCCGAACTCCGCCTTCTCGGCAGCCGTCCGCGTCGATGGCGCCGTGAAGGTGCCCGTCGGGCGGCCGGGCGTCGAGAAGAAGTCGACGTCGATGCGGGCGACCTCGCGATCGCCGAACTCCATCCAGCAGGTGCCCCTGCCGTCGTAGCCGGGCGGCTCGCTTACCCCGCGGAACCGCGCGATCAGACGGTCGGCCACGGCCCGCGCCGCACCCTCGGCGAAGACCCCGGCCTTCGCGGTGCCGACGCTCGTCACGTCGCCGACCGCGTAGACACCGGGGAACTCGGTGGCCAGCGTCCCCGGATCGACCGGAATCCAGCCGCCCTTCGCCAGCCCGGATTCCACGACCACCGCAGGCGCCCGGTGGACCGGGATCCCGAGGAACAGGTCGAAGGGCAGGCGGCTGCCGTCGTCGAGCACGGCCTCGCGGGTGGCCGGGTCGAGGGCGGCGACCCGGCGGTCGCGGACGAACTCGATGCCCCGCTCGGCGAACCTTGCCAGGATCGCTTCCGAGGTGGCCGGCGACGGTGGGACGGGGGTGCCGAACGGGATCACCACGCGGATTCGGACGTCGGCGCGGACGCCGCGCCCGCGCAGCAGCTCGTCGAGCAGGAACGCCGTCTCGCTGGGCGCCGGCGGGCACTTGAACGGGGCGCCGCACACGCCGACGATCGCTGTGCCCGACCGGAAGGTGGGCAGCACCTCGCGCAGGGCCGCCGCGCCCGCCACCGAGTAGAACTCGTGGCCGGCCTCGGCCAGGCCGGGCGTCGCCGCCACGTCGTAGTCGGCGCCCAGGGCCACGACCAGGATGTCGGCTTCGTAGGTTCCGCCGGCGGTCACGACGTGGCGGGACGCGGGGTCGATCGCGGTGACGGTCTCCCGCCGGAACCGGACGTGCGGCGTCGCGAGGTCGCGGTAGGGCAGGCGCACGGCGTCGAGCGTCCGCTTCCCGAACAGCACGTCCAGCTTCGAGTAGCCGAACACGAAGGCGTCCGAGCGATCGATGAGGGTGACGTCGACCTGGTCGCCCAGCTCGTGGGCGAGGCGGGAGGAGAGCTCGAGGCCGCCGAAGCCGGCGCCGAGCACGAGGACGGTCGTGGTCACCGAATCAGGATAGAGGCCCGCGGCGACGCCCGCTCGCGGCGCGCCAGGATCGGGGCGCGCGCCGCTACGCCCGCCCGGCGCGCGCGACGATCGCCAGGATCTCGTCGCCATGGCGGTCGAGCCGCGCCGGACCCATCCCCCTGACGCGCCGCAGCGCCGCCAGAGATGCCGGCCGTTGCTCCACGATCGCGGCCAGCAGCGCGTCGGTGGCGACCACGTAGGCGGGCACCCCGTCGGCGCGAGCACGGGTGGCCCGCCAGGCGCGCAGGGCGGCCATGAGCGGCCCGTCGCAGGGGCGTGCGGCGGGCGCCGTGGCCACGGCGGGCCCGGGCATGACGGTCACCTTCGACGCACGGACGCCGGGCGGGCCGGCCGTCCGGCCGGGTCCTCCAGCCGGCCCGCCCGCCGGCCCAACCTGGAGCGCGCGCAGGAAGCGGCTCGGGCGTCGCCGGGACTCGCGATCACCCGGCCCGACCCTCAGCTCCGCCCACGAGAGCGCCAGGTGCCGGCGAGCCCGGGTCAGCCCGACGTAGAGCAGCCGCCGTTCCTCCGCGAGCGCCTCGTCGTCGTCGGCCGCCTGCCGGATCGGGAGGGTCCCCTCCTCCAGCCCGGGGAGCAGCACCGCATCCCACTCGAGTCCCTTCGCCCGGTGAAGCGTGAGCAGGTTCACGCCGTCGGCCGAGCCCTCCGCCTCGGCGGCGGCACGCGCCTCGAGCTCGGCGAGCAGGGCGCGGGCGTCGAGCTCCGGCGCTGGCTGGGTGCCGGGTGCCTGGCGGACCCCCGCAGCCGCACGGGCCACCGCCTCCCGGGCGATCGCGAGCACGAGCGCGAGGGCGGCCGTCCGTTCCCGCGCCTCCGCGCCCACGTCCTCGCCGTCGGGGTCGAAGCCGAGCTCCGTCCGCAGGCGCGCCTCGAACGCGTCGACCATGTCCGACCCGCGCACCCCCGCCGGCAGCCGGCGCAGGAGCCGGAGCGCGTCGCGTACCTCGGGCCGCTCGAAGAAGCGCTGCCCCCGGACGCGAAAGGCGATCCCGGCCTTCGTGAGGGCCGCCTCGAGGGGCGGGACCTGGGCGTTGATGCGAACCAGGACCGCGATCTCGGCCGGCGGCACGCCGTCCTGCGTGAGCCGCCGGATCGTCGCCACGACGAACGCCAGCTCGGCCTCCCCGTCGGTGCAGCGCCGGATCGTCGGTGCCGGTCCCGGGGGCTGCGTGGCCACGAGCCGCTTCCGGCGCCCCTCGGCGGCGAGGAGGCGGTTGGCGAGGGCGAGCACCTCCGGGCTGCTGCGGTAGTTGCGGTCGAGGGTCACCTCGCGGGTCCGCGGAAAACGCTTCGCGAACCCCGTCAGGAAGGTCGACGTCGCACCGGCGAACGTGTAGATCGTCTGGTCCTCGTCACCGACGACGCACAGGTCGTCGCGGTCGCCGAGCCAGAGGTCCAGGAGGCGCTGCTGGAGCGGGTTCGTGTCCTGATACTCGTCGACGCTGAACCAGCCGTAGCGGGACCGCACGGTGTCGGCCGTCCCGGCGTCCGCCTCGAGGAGGTCGACCAACCGGGTGAGCATGTCGTCGAAGTCGAGGCGGCCCGCGCGATCCTTCTCGCGCTCGTAGTCGGCCCACAGGCGGACGAACAGCTCGACCGGGATCGGCGGGGTCCGGCCGCCGGCCTCGGCCACGTAGCTCGCCGGCCGGAGGCGCCGGCTCTTCGCCCACTCGATCTCGTCGGCCAGATCCTTCGCCGTGGTGAAGCGGTAGCCGCCCGGCAGGGCGCGGGCGAGGCGGCCGACGATCGGGATCTTCGAGTCGAGCACGGCGGGCACGGCCCCGCCGTCGTGGTGCAGCGGCCAGAAGTAGCGGAGCTGCGCCAGCGCAGCCGCGTGGAAGGTCCGGGCGGCGATGCCGGGAAGGCCGAGCCCCTTCAGCCGCTCGATCATCTCGCCGGCAGCCTTGTCCGTGAAGGTGACGACCAGGACCCGTCGGGGATCGACCGCGCCGGTCGCGACCGCGTAGGCAACCCGGTGGCTGACGACCCGCGTCTTGCCCGATCCCGCGCCGGCATGGATGACGAGCGGCCCGCTCGTGATCCGGGCGGCCTCGGCCTGGGCGGGATCGAGGCTGGCGAGGAGGGCTTCGGGATCGGGGGTCGTCATCCCTCGGCGAGCGGGTGTCGCCAGCGGAGACCGGGGAACCGGCTGAAGTCACGGTCCGTGGTGATCCATTCGCTGCCGGATTCGATCGCCAGCGCCGCCAGGTAGGCGTCGGGAACGAGGTTGCCTTTGGCGTCCGCGGCCCGGCACAGTCGATCGAAGATCTCCCAATGGCGAGGTCCCGGCGCGACGATCACGGCGTTGGGCTGCGATCGAAGCGCCTCGGCGAAGGCGAGAGCGCGACCGATCGGTGCGGGAGGGTCGAAGACGCGGGGATGCGTGGCGACCCGGACGAGCCCGCTCAGGACGAGGTCGGAGAGACCGAACGGCTCATCAGAAGCGATCGCCGACTCGAGCCAGCCCCGGTACCGTCGATGATCCGGGGCCCCCTCGTGGAACGCGTGGACGAGGATGTTGACATCGAGGAGGATCAGGGTTCGGCCCTCTCCATCAGCTCGAGCAGCGCGGCGCCGTCGTCAAGATCGACCCCGGGCATCAGCCGGCTTCCCCGATGCACCGGCAGCTTCGGCCGCGGTTCGTGCTCCGCGCCGGCACGGCGCGCGAACGACGCGCGCAGGGCGTCCTCGACGACCGCGTTCAGCGTTCGGCCGGACTCGGCGGCGCGTGATTTGGCCTCGGCGAGCAGGCTGTCGTCGATCTTGATTGTGGTTCGCATGCATCACAGCATCTAGTTCCTGCATCTAGATGTCAAGCACTGCGAGGGTCAGCAGCCAACGTTCGCGGACCGCGCCCAGCACCCGCGCGCGATCGGCCCGAGACGGCCCGCTCAGCGTGGCAAGATGACACCACGACCGCGTGATGGCGCAGCCGAGCATGGGCGACGGAGGATCCCAGGTGTCGAGCGAGCTTGACGGCCCGGGCCGACGAGAGCCGGACCGGTTCGACGACCCGGACGAGGCCGCGATGCGGCAGGCTATCGAGCGATTCCGGCGGGCCATCGAGCACGCCAGCGCGGCCTCCGACGTCGCGGTCCAGGCTCACGACGAGGCCTGCGCGGCTCGCGCCCGCTGGTTCCCGCGCCTGGCCGATCGGATCGCCGCGGCAGCCCAAGCCCACGACGAGCGGCGCCTCGCGTTCAACGCCCTGGCCGAGCGGGGCCGCGACCCCGCCCTCGTGGAGGCCGCCGAGGCGCTCGACCGCGCCCAGAAGCGCGAGGACGCGCTCACCCGCCTGCGCGACGACGCCCTCCGCGGCGAGTCGACCCGGGCATCCATGATCGAGGCCGCCCGCCGCGTCGAGGCCGCCGCCCGCGGCCGCGAGTGGCACCGGGGCGACAGCGAGGCCCTCCCTCCTCCCGACGACTGGCGCGAGGTCGGGTAGGCGCGAGGACGGTATCCGCCGTCACTCCCGCAGAAGCGCCTCGAGCGCGGTCGCAAACGCCGCGAACACCTCCTCGGAGAAGAGCACGAACGTGGCCTTCTCGATCGAGGTCCGGCCGGCCGAAAGGTGCGCGCGGACCGTCTCGAGCGCGATGCGCGCGCCCTCGGCCAGGGGGTAGCCGTAGATCCCGCAGCTGATCGCGGGGAAGATGATCGTGCGGGCCCCGAGCGCGTCGGCGTGGGCCAGCGAGGCGCGGTAGGCCGACGCGAGCTGCTCGCGCTCGCCGTGGCGGCCGCCGGTCCAGACCGGGCCGACGGCGTGAATCACCCAGCGGGCTGGCAGGTTGCCGGCGACGGTCACGACGGCGCTCCCGGTGGGGCAGTGGCGGGCGTCGCCGTAGCGGGCGCGCAGGTCGGCCAGGATCGCCGGGCCGCCGGCGCGGTGGATGGCGCCGTCCACGCCGCCGCCCGGGATCAGCGAGGCGCTCGCCGCGTTCACGATCGCGTCGGCCGGGACGAGCGTGATGTCGCCCCGGATGATCTCCAGGGCTCGGCCGCCGACGTTCATCTCACGCATTCCGCCGTGCACGAGTGCCGTCCGCGTCACGTCTCTACTGCGGGGGCGCCGGCAGGATCGTGATGGTCCCCTCGGCGGCGACGACGCCGAAGTCGCGAAGATCGAACGTCAGGACGCGCCCGCCGCTGCGCTCGGCGCAGGCGATGACGGCAGCGTCGACATAGCCCAGCGAGAGGTCCTCGTACCGCTGGACGAGCTGCCGCGTGCGCCCCAGGTCGGCTTCGCCGCAGTCGAGCGTGTAGGCGCCTGACTCGAGGTCGGCGAGCAGGAGATCGAGCACCCGGATCCCAAGGCGTTCCTCGACGAGGAAGGCGATCTCGCCGAGCGTCGCGGCCGGCACCAGGTAGGGCCCGGGATCGCCCTCGAGCGCCTGCACGGCGGCCCCATGAGCCCGATCGCGCCGGTTCAGCAGCGCATAGAGCGCCGACGTGTCGAGCGTGATCACCGGGCGCGCCAGCGCTCGCGAAGCCACGTCTCCGTGTTTGCCGCGTCGAGAGCGTCGTCGTCGCCGGCCCCGATCGACTGCGGCCGATTCGCCTGGCCTTCGGCGAGGTAGGACGAGCTTGCGGTCCGTCGCCAGGCCGCCTGGGGACCGGCTCCCCCGGCCTCCTCGTCGATCTCGACGAGCCCCTCGTGACGCAGCTCGCTCAGCACGAGCCGGATCGTCGGGTCGCTCACCCCGGGGAGGGCCGCCCGGATGTTCCGAAGCCGGAAGACAGCCGGTGCCTGGTGGAGGACGTACTCCCGGACCCGACCTTGTTTCGATCGGCCGGCGAGACTGCGGCGCACCGCGACCCGTGCTTCGAAGTCCTCGTAGGAGTCCTCGAGAACGCCAACGAGGTACTCAGCCCAGGGCCAGATGTCGTGCGCGCCCTCGTGCCACCGTCGTTGTGACCCGAACAGCGCCGCGTAGTACGCGTCCTTCGTTTCGAACATCCGCTGCTCGACGCTCACGTACCGAGCCAGGCCGTACCCCTCCCGGAGAAGCGCGTGCGTGGTGAGCAGGCGGGCGAGCCGGCCGTTGCCGTCGGCGACCGGGTAAATCGCCAGGAAGTCGAGGACGAACGCGGCGATGAGCAGGACCGGGTGCGCAGCCCGCGTCTCGGCGGCGGCGCGATATCGCTCGACGAGCTCGGGCAGGAGGAACTCGGTCTCCTGCGGCGACGGCGGGGTGAAGATGATCTCCCGGTGGCCGCGCTCGTAGCTCGCGATCAGGTTCTGGTCACTCTTGAGGCGCCCGCCGCCTCTATCGGTGTACCGGAAGAGCTGCCGATGGAGATGGAGGATGTACGGGACGGTGATCGGCTCGAGCGTCGTCGCCCGCATGATCTCATCCATCGCGTCCCGGTAGCCGGCGAACTCTCGCTCGTTCCGGTTGCGGAAGCGACGGGGTTCAACCCCCTCCTGCGCCAGCTTCTCGACCCGGCTCGGGTCCACGGTCACGCCCTCGATCGCGCTCGATGCGGTGACCGATGCGACACGCGTCTCCTCGGCAAGTGAGCGCAGTAGCTCCGGCAGCTGGTCTCGGAAGAGCGCCTCCCGCCCGCGGCCGATGTCCAGGCGGGCGAGCCGCGCGCCGAGGCGGATCGGCTGCGCGCCCAGCGTGCGATCCAGATCGACGAAGCTGCGCATCCCTCAACATCCCCTAATCATCACAATCGGAGCCTCTGACTATGATGATTAATGGATGTCTGCGTGTCAACGGGCAGTAGAGGTCTCCGCGCGCGTCCGCGCGGCGGCGGCGTCACGGGCAGCGGATGAACCCCTGCGCCCAGAGGCAGCCGCCGCAGGCGGGGGTCGGGCTGCCGAAGCAGTCCTCGAGGTTCTCGTCGGCCATGTCGCAGCTGTTGCAGGTGGTGCAGGGAGCGAAGTCGAAGGCGATCAGCCGCTCGCGCAGGGCGACATAGGCGGGGTCGCCCCAGGCCTCGAGCAGGCTCCGCTCGTTGACGTTGCCCACGGCGAAGGCGTGGCTCGTGCGGGGCCGGAAGTCGAGGTAGCTGCGATGGCCGTGGAGGAGCGGCAGGCAGGGGCTGATCGCGCCGTCCCAGCGCACCGACACGCTCCCCTTCTCCACGAACGGGCAGCGGTTCGCCCGCCCGCCCGGGGCCAGGCCCAGAAGCGCGCGCCCCCCGTGGCGGCCCGCCTCCACGCGCGCGAGCGCCTCGATGACCGGCTCGTCGATGTCCATCCGGGCCAGCGCCACCTCGGGCGCCCACGGCGAGGGCTCGACGTCCTCGGCCTCGATGGACCGGGCGGCCCGCTCCTCGCGGGCGGCGGCGACCTCCTCAAGCCGGACGTCATCGCCCCAGGCCAGGACATCCTGGCCGCGGTGGCCCCGCCAGGGAACGCCGGTCGCGACTTCAACCTTTACAGCGGCACGTCGATGTCGAGCCCGCACGTGGCCGGCCTCGCGGCGCTGCTCAAGCAGGCGCATCCGGGCTGGTCGCCGGCGGCGATCAAATCGGCCCTCATGACATCGGCCTACGACGTCCTGGACGGCCCGAACACGAACCCGCTGGTGATCTTCCGGCAGGGCGCCGGCCACGTGCAGCCGAACATGGCAACCGACCCCGGTCTCGTGTTCGACGCCGGCTGGAACGACTGGCTGGCGTTCCTGTGCGGTGGCTCGACCGCCGTCGGTCCGAGCACCTGCGCGGCCCTCGTGGGCATGGGCTACTCGACCGACCTGAGCAACTACAACGGCGCCTCGATCGCGATCGGCGACATGGCCGGCGCCCAGACCGTGACCCGCCGGGTCACGAACGTGGGCTCGGCGGCCGCGACCTACATCCCGTCCTACACCGGCATGGCCGGTCTCACCGTGGCCATCAGCCCGGCCTCGCTCACGCTCGCCAAGGGCGCGACCGGGACATTCACTGTGTTGTTCACCCGGACGACCGCGGCGCTGAATGCCTACACCGGCGGCCAGCTCACCTGGACCGACGGCACCCACAACGTCCGCATCCCGATGGTCGTGCGACCGGTCGCCCTGGCGGCACCGGCTTCGGTCTCCGGGAGCGGCGGGCCCATCTCGTACAACGTCGTCTTCGGCTATGACGGTGCGTTCAGCGCGACGGCCCGCGGCCTCGTGGCGGCGGCCCTCACGGCCGGCACCGTGGCCGACGACCCGACCGACAGCACCTGCTCGCTCACGTCGCCCAACGCGGTGCTGGTCCCCGTGGTGGTCCCGGCCGGGACCACCTACGCCCGGTTCTCGCTGTTCGACGTCGACGTGAACCCGGGCAGCGACATCGACCTCTGCGTCTTCCGGGGCACGACGCCGGTCGGCTCGAGCGGCAGCGGCACGTCGGCCGAGGAGGTCAACCTTCTCAACCCGACGGCCGCGGCCTACACCGTCGTCGTTCAGGGTTGGGGCGTTGCGGGCAGCAGCCCGTTCAAGCTCCACACCTGGCTGCTTGGGTCCACGGCCGCCGGCAACATGACCGTCAGCGCTCCCGCGGCGGCCGTGACCGGCACCACCGGAACGATCAACCTGGACTTCAGCGGCCTTGCCGCTGGGACGAAGTACATCGGTTCAGTCGCGTACAGCGGCGCGAGCGGGATGCCGAACCCGACCATCGTTCGGGTGGACACGCCGTAACGTTGCGAGGCCGCTCCCGGCGAGGGACGCGGTCCCGACACTCGAGGCACCAGGAGGGCCCGCCGGTCAGCCGGCGGGCCCTTCTTCGTGCCGGTCGTCAGACGCCCGGCGACACGACCGGCATCCCGAGCGCCCGAGCCGCTTCCGCCAGGCGGCGGTCATACGTGACGAACGCCGCGAGATCGGCGCCGAGCGCCGCGGCCGACGCGAGGTGGATCGCATCCAGAGTCCGGAGGCTGGCCGGCTCGATTGTCGCCGCGGCTGCCGCAATCTCGGGCTCGAGGCCCACGATCACGAGGTCGTCGAGCAGGCCGGCCACGTGCGCGAGCAGGGCGGGCGCACGTCGAGCAACTGTGCGATCGACCTCCACCCGGCCGACGATGCTCGTGGCCTGGCGGCCGATCGGGGCCAGGAATGCCCGCAGGTCGTCGCCCTCCCGCTCATCGACGAGCAGCTTCGCCAGCGCGGAGGCATCGACGTAGACCGCGCGATCGGTCAACGGTCGTCCTCGTCGCGCATCTGCTGGAGGACCTCCGACAGCGTCGGTCCCGGTCCGATGTCGATCGGCTGCCAGTCGGCGAGATTGCCGCCCTTGCCCGGGTAGGCCTTGCCCTCGGCGATGAG
This sequence comes from uncultured Chloroflexia bacterium, assembly GCA_963762445.1. GTDB lineage: Bacteria > Chloroflexota > Limnocylindria > Limnocylindrales > CSP1-4 > CTSoil-043. Next base: position 171,623 of record CAVXLA010000005.1, on the reverse strand, counting down.
CCGGTCGAGGACACCCATCTTCTGCGGCGGCAACGGCGTGAGGCGCGCCACCGGGTGACCGTGCTCAGTGACCTCCAGAGTCTCGCCCCCCTCGACGCGCCGCAGGTAGACGGACAGGTTCTGGCGCAGCTCGCGGACGCCCACGCGCGGGAGCGCCGCGTCGCCTTCCGAGGCGTGCTCCCGGCGTGCCGGATAGCGTGTCGGCGAGTGGGGCTCGGACCCTCTCGATTCGCTCATGTAGCACACGGTAGCACATTGCGAGCCCTGCCGGACCGGTCGCCCCGCAGGAGCGGCCGACAGTCCGCGCGAGATCCCCCTTCAAAACGATGCCCCTGTCCGCATCACCGGGGCATCAGTCGCTGGACAGGTGGCCGCCGGCGTCCGCAGGCATCAGCTTCTGGGGTCAGCGCATGTCGTCGTCGAGGAGATCATCCGCTCCGATCGCGGCATCCCACGCCGGCCCGTCATTGATCCACTCGGCGGCCCCCGGGACGTCGAGGCCGAAGGCAACCGCGGGCCGCCTGGTGGCAATCCCGGCGCCGAGAGCGACCAACAGGATGGCGAGCCGCCGAAGAGGCAGTCCTGTCGCCCGCCCGTGCTCGATGCGGACGATGGTCGTCTGGTCGATGCCGGTCATGGCCTCGACCTGGCGCTGCGAGAGAGCCGCGTGACGCCGTGCCCCGCGAACCTGGCGGCCGAGCGCCTCGAGCGCGGCGGCAGTGTCGTCATCGATCGGCTTGTCCCACATGGCGCGATTGAAGCAGACGACCCTTCACTCTCGCTCATCGTCCACTCGCGCCGCACGGCAGACGACGTCCGGGGAGGCGCGATGCGCGCGTGATGCCGACACGGGCATCAGGCGTGCGAGGGCAGCAGGGGCGATGCGCGCGTGATGCGCGCGTGATGCGGCCACGGGCATCAGATTCGAGAGGCATTCGCGACGACGAAGGGGCCAGGGCGCCATGAGCCCATGCGTCCCCGCCGCGGCAACGGCCGCCTGGCGACGCGGTAGCGCACCGGCCGGCCGGTCCGTCGCGCTCGCCGGCGAGCGAAGGCGCCCGCGACGCGCTGCTACATCGCGCGAACGCCGATCCCCGCCTGGCCTGCCGGGCCCTGCTGCCCGCCGGGCCCCCGCTGCCCGCCTGCGCCCGGCGTCACCTCGAGCGTCCCGTTGATCGCGGCGCCGTTGGCCCCCGTGACGGCGACTCGGAGCGACCAGGAGGTGCCGTCGGTCGTCGAGCATGTGGCATCCAGCGTGGTGTCGCCGATCGCGTCGACGCTGCCCTGGCAGACCTGGCCCGAGCCGGTGTTGAGGACGACCTTGCCCGACGCGAAGCCGTCGTCGCCGCCGCCCTCGAGCTGGATGAGGAAGGCCCCGGTGCCGTCCTTCGTCTGGCCCTGGACCTGGAGCGCCGCGCCGCGCCGGCTGAGGCTGCCGTCGAACGGCAGCGGGCTCGAGAGAGCCACACCGATCCCGGCCGGGCTCGGGGTCGGAGCCGCTCCCTGGGCCGCGCCCGCGCCGGTCGAGCCGGCCGAGGCCGCCCCGGTCGAGGTCGAGCCGTCCGCCGCGACGGAGCCGTCCGCCGCAGCGGTGGGGATGGTGCCGCCGGCCCGCTCGCTCCACCCGGGTTGGAGCGGACCGACCAGCGTGAAGGCGACGACGCCGAAGACGGCGACGATCGTGACGGCGGTCGCGACCGGCCGGGTGCGCGCGGGAGGCTCCGGGAGCAGGCGGAGGACGAGCAGGAGCGACACCAGCAGGAGGCTGCCCCCGTACAGCAGCAGCCCCCAGATCGTGCGCGTGTCGCTGCCGGTGGCGATCCCGTGGACGAGCGCCGCCCCGAAGGCCACGAAGGCCAGGCCGTGGAACCGCCGCCACCACGCGTAGCCGATCCGACCCCGGACCCGCTCGGAGAGGTAGACCGCGAGGGCCAGGTCCGCGGCGATGATCCCGAGCGCGACCCATGCCGGGCGGTACGAGGTGAGGAACGGGACGAGCAGGTCCGGCACGCTCATCTTGATGAACGGGTCGACCGCGATGGCGGCGCCGTGGACGACCACGAACACGAGCGACAGCAGCGTGACGAAGCGGTGGACCTCGTTCGTCACGAAGCGGGTCCAGCGCGGCGAGCGCCAGCCGAGGCTTAGGGCGAGGCCTATCGCCACCGATGCCGTCAGCAGGGCGAAGGCGACGAGCCCGCCGGCGCGGGCGACGTCCCAGGTGAGCGAGCCGACGGTCATGCGGGGCCTCGAAGGTCCGGCCGCGCATCGATGCCCGCCCCCGCGCGGGCCGTGCCGTCGTCCCATGTGCCGACGAGCGTCTCGGCGCCGTCGCGGCCGACGAGGAGGGCGGAGATCCCGACGCGGAGGAGGAACCGGGTCGCGGCGGCGCGGCCCAGGACGACCGCGACCTTGGCGGCCACCTCGGCCTGGGCGCAGGTGGCGGCCGCGGCGGTGGCGGACCACAGGTCGGTGCGCGCGGAGGCTCCCGAGCGGGGGTCGACGAGGTGGTGCTGCTCCACGCCGCCGCGGCGCCACGCCCGGCGCGAAACGCCCGACGTCGCCAGCGCGCCGGCGGCGATCGCCACCGCCCGCTCGCCGTGGCGAACCTCGAGCGACACGGGCCAGGCGGGCGCGTCGGGCGGCAGCCCGGCGACCGCCAGGTCGCCGCCCGCCTCGACGATCGCGGCCGGCACGCCACGGCGGACGAGCGCGTCGAGCGCGGCGTCGACGGCCATGCCCTTGGCGATGCCCCCGAGGTCGAGCGCCGACCCGGCCGGCAGTCGGATCGTGCCGGCGACCCGGTCGAGCTCGATCGCCCGCCAGGCGCCGCCCGGACCGGGCACCAGCGGTGCGGGGCCGTCCTCCGGTAGATCGTCGAAGGTGCGGTCGTAGCCCAGCGCCCGCAGGTGCGGCCCGAGCGTCGGATCGAAGACCCCGTCGGTCGCGCGGGCGGCGCGGAGGGCGGCCTCCACGACGGTGAACAGGACGGGGGAGAAGCGAACGGCCCGGCCGTCCGACGCGTTCAGCCTCGAGAGCTCGCTCTCGGGCCGGAAGCGCGTGAGACGCGCCTCCCAATCGGCGAAGAGATCCGCCACGACCCCCGCCGCGGCGGCGGCGTCGCGGGCGGGCAGGACGACGGTGACGTCCGTGCCCATCGACCGGAAGGTGCGCCGGGCAAACCCCGGCGGGGTCGTGAGCGCTGACGGGGCGACAGCCGGGTCGCGAACGGCCGTGACCACGGGCTCAGGAGGTGCGGCCGCGAACGACAGGGCCGCCGCCCGACCCGCTGCTGCCGCCGCCGAGGATCGGCTGGGGCTGCGTCGCCGGCTGGCCGAAGAAGTCCGTCGCCGGCAGCGCGGCCCGCCCCGGCGTGGTGGACGTCGCGCCGGACGTCGCGCCTGAGCCGGCCGCAGGGGCGGCGTTCGTGGCGCCGACGACGTGCTGGGAGACGAGCCCCCAGGCCAGGCCGAACGTCGCCACGGTGAGGGCCAGCGACGCGCGCTTGACGCGGCCGGCGAAGCGACGGGGGTCGCGGGCGCGGGGGGCGGGACGAGCCGGCTCCGCCCGGAGGGTGCGCTGAATCGTCGAGCTCATGGCCGGAGTCTCGCTCCGCAATCTTGGAGCATCATTGGAGCCGTGAACGCCACCCCAGCGCGTCCCCCCGCCCGTCCGTGACCGCGCCCCGCAGCCCGGGACGCAAGCCGGCGCGCTCGCCGCAGGTCCTCGTCGTCGAGGATCAGCCGGCCCTCGCGCGGCTGCTGCAGAAGGTCCTGGCCGAGGAGGGCTTCGGGGTCACGCTCGCCTTCGACGGCCCGTCCGGCCGCGACGCCGCGCTCGCCCGGCCGCCGGACGCGGTCATCCTCGACGTCGGCCTGCCCGGGCTCGACGGGCTCGCCGTGTGCCGGGCCATCCGGGCCCGCGGCCTGCGCATGCCCGTCGTGATGCTGACCGCCCGGGACGCCGTGCCGGATCGCGTGGCCGGCCTGGAGGCCGGCGCCGACGACTACGTCCTCAAGCCCTTCGCCTTCGAGGAGCTGCTCGCCCGCCTGCGCGTCCACCTGCGACGCAGTGGCGTCGCGGCCGGCCCGGTGCGCGTGGCGGACCTCGTCGTCGACCCCGACGCCCACACGGCGACGCGGGCGGGCCGGCTGATCGAGCTGTCGGCCCAGGAGTTCTCGCTGCTCGAGCTCCTGGCGCGCCACGTCGGGCAGGTGCTCACCCGGGATCGCATCCTGGAGCACGTCTGGGGCTACGACGCCGAGCCGCTCTCGAACGTCGTCGACCTGTACGTCCACTACCTGCGACGCAAGGTCGACCACGGCTTCGACACGCCCCTGATCCACACGGTCCGCGGCGTCGGCTACGTGCTGCGGGCCTGAGGGCGCCGGTGTTCGAGCGCGTCCGCCTCCGGCTCGCCGTGGCCAACGTCCTGGTCATCGCCGGGATCGTCCTTGCCCTCGGTGTCGGGGTCGTGGTCGCCATGGACCGCTTCCTCGTGGACCAGCGGGCGCAGACGCTGCGGACTGTCGCCCGCGAGATCGTCGAGCGGCTGCAGGGCGATCCGGGCGACGTCGCCCTGCCGGCCGGCGGGGTGTTCGCCGGGACCTTCGCCGCCACCTGGAGCCCCGCCGGCGATCTGCTGGCCGACCCGGCTTCGATCGGAGCGGACGCCCTGCAGCCGGCGGCCGCGTCTGCCACCGCCGACGGGACGCAGGCCGTCGTCCGCCTGCCCTCGGGTGGCGAGGCCCTCGTCATCTCGTTCCTCGCCCGCCGGGGAGGCGTCGTGCAGGTGGGCCAGGACCTCGCGCCGGTCCGGGACGTCGAGCGCCAGGTCACGCTCCTCCTGCTCCTGGCGGGATCGATCGGGCTCGCGCTGGCGCTGGTGGCGGGCTGGGTCCTCGCCGACCGGGCCGTGCGCCCGATCCGCCGCGCGTTCGACCGGCAGCGCGAGTTCGCCGCTGACGCCTCCCACGAGCTGCGGACGCCACTCGCGGTGGTCGACGCCGGGCTGCAGGTGCTCGCCCGCCACCCGGCGGACGCCGTCGGCGACCACGACGAGACCCTCGCGGCGATGCGCGCCGAGGCCGGGCGCATGAACCGGATCGTGGGCGGCCTGCTCGCCCTCGCCCGGGCCGATGCCGGCGCGGCCGAGATCGCTCCGGTACCGACGGACCTCGACGCGCTCGTGCGGGGCGCCCTGCCCGGTTACGTGGCGCTCGCGGACGCCCGGGGCGCCACCGTGGAGCTCGGCGAGGCCACCGCCGGCAGGGCCCGGGTCGACCCGGACCGGATCCTCGAGCTGCTCGGGATCCTCGTGGACAACGCCCTCGTGCACGGCGGCCCGGGGGTCAGCGTGCGCGTGGACGCACGCCGGGCGGGCGGCGTCGAGCTGGTGGTTTCGGACGACGGGCCGGGGATCCCGGAGGCGGCCCGCGACCGTGTGGTCGAGCGATTCGTCCGCGGCGACGTGGCCCGGGCGGGCGAGGGCGCCGGGCTCGGGCTCTCGATCGCGAGCTGGATCGTCGAGGCCCACCGGGGGCGCCTGGTCCTGGAGGACAACCGGCCGGGGCTGCGCGCCCGGGTCACCCTCCCCGCTTGACAACGAGCGCTCAGGGCGTGGCCGTGACCCCAGCGGGAAGGCGCGCGAGGAGGGTGGTGGCGCCCAGCTCCTCGAAGATCGCCCGTGCCTCCTCGGCGGCGGCGAGGGCGGACGGATCGCCGGCGAGGAAGACGGCATGCTCGAGCAGGGCGAGCCCCAGCTCGAAGCGGATGCCGAGCTCGCGGAGGCCCGCCTGGGCGGAGAGGTATGCCGACCGGGCCTCGTCGGTGCGGCCCTCGAGGGCCGCCAGGCCAGCCCGCAGCGCCTCGGATCGAAGGTCGGTCGTGCGGCCCACGGAGACGTCGAGCTGACCCACGAGATCCCGGAGCCCGGCGGCGTCGCGCAGCCAGAGTGAGGCGCGGGCCCCGGGAATGACGTCGTAGGCGTACATCTCGCGGTTGGCGGCGAGCTCCGCCGCGTGTCGCCGCATGCCGACGTCGTCGCCGGCGACGAAGCGCAGGTGCGCCTGGATCTCGTGGTAGCTGCGCCCCATCTGGAAGTCGTCCAGGAGGGGGCCGAGGATTCGCTCGATCGCCTCGGTGGCCTCGGCGACCGCGCCGCGGTAGGCCCGGACGAGGTAGACGCTCGCGAAGATGCCGGCGCTCTCGTCGGCCGGAAGAAGCCCCTCGGCGTCGAGCTCGGCCGCAAGCGTGAGGATCGCGTCCCACTCCCCCACCTGGAAGGCGCTGTCGGCCCAGTTCCCCGCGAGCGCTCCCGCCCAGCCCGCCAGCCGCCGTCGCCGGGCGATGTCGAGGCCCTCGGACGAGGCGGTCATCGAGCGCCGCTGGTTGTCGACGGCCTCCCAGGCGGAGAGGTTCATGGCGCAGCGGAGCCGGGCGTTCAGGAAGTGGTGCTCGTCGCAGAAGGCGACGACGCCCCGCAGGAGCACGAGCGCCTCGCGCGGGCGCCCGGCGCGGGTCACCGCCCAGGCCCGGCTGACGAGCAGCTCGGCGATCGATTCCAGCTGGGCCGTGGCCTCCGCCCGCACGAGCGCCTGCTCGACGACCGGCAGCGCCAGGGCCGGCTGGCCCGACATCAGGTAGGCGCGCCCGAGCTCGGCCTCCAGGCGCACCATCTCCGCGTCGGGGGCCCGGCCCGACAGATCGTCGACGGCCTGCCGGAGGAGGTCCCTGGCCTCCTTGCCGTGCTGGTTGGAGGCGAGGATGCTCGCGAGCGTCGTGTACGCCCGCGCGGTCGCGGCCGGATCCCCGCCGGTCCGGGCCGCCTCGAGCGAGCGGCGGGCATACCCCTCCGCCCGGTCGTAGTCGGCAAGCTCTTTCGCCGCGTCGAACGCCGTGCGGGCCAGGCGGGTGAGGACCTCCCGCTCGTCGGCGGGATCGGCGGCGAACGCAAGGGCCTGCTCCAGGAAGCGCTGCGCGCCGGCGTAGGCGTGCAGGTCCCGCGAGCGAGCCGCGGCGTCCAGGAGGGTGGTCCGGGCCTTCGCCTCGATCGCGTCGCGCTCGGCGCCCTCCGGGGAGAGCCGGTGGGCCTCGAGGTAGTGCGTCGTGACGATCCCCGCCAGCTCCGGGTCATCGAGCTCCTCGAAGTAGCGGGCCGCCGCCAGGTGGCGGGCCAGCCGGTCGCGCTTCGCCAGGCGCTCGTAGGCGACCTCGCGGATGAGCCCCTGGACGAAGCGGTACTGGCCGCGCTCCGGCGAGCGGGGATCCTCTTCCAGGTCGAGGATCTCCTTGCGGACCAGGGCCTCGAGCGTCGCCGCCAGGTGCTCCGGGGAGTGCCCGCTGGCCGCCGCCAGGGCCTGGACCGTGAACGAGTGCCCGAGCACAGCCGCGTGCCCGATGAGCAGCCGCTCCGGATCCCGCAGCCCGTCGAGCCGCGACCCGAGGAGCGCGGCCAGCGTCTCGGGAATCGCCAGCGGGCCCATCTCGCCGTCGAGGTGGTAGCGGCCCTCGCTCTCGCGGAGGGCGCCCTGGTCCAGCAGCATCCGGACCATCTCGACGGCATAGAGCGGGATTCCTTCGGCCCGCTCGACGATGGCCGCGATCGCCGACGCCGGGAGCCCCGGGGCGAGGCCTACCAGGAGCATCTGCACCTCGTCGGGCGCCAGCGGGTCGAGGGGCAGGTTCGAGAAGCTCCGCAGGCCGGCGCCCCAGGTCGGCCGCCGCTCGAGGAGGTCGGGTCGCGCGAGGGTGACGACCAGGATCGGCCGGGCGCGCGAGCGGTCGGTGACGGTCTCGATGAAGTCCAGCAGCGCCGGGTCGGCCCACTGCAGCTCCTCGAAGACGAGCACGACGGTGCCGCGCTCCGAGATCCGCTCGAAGAGGGTCCGGCAGGCGGCCTCGAACTCTTCGCGCTCGCCGGGGGGCGCCGCCTCCAACCCGAGGAGAGCCGCCAGCCGCGGCTCCATCCAGGCCCGCTCCGACACGTCGGCGACGTACTCGCGGAGCATGGCGGCGAGCTTCTCCCGCGACGTCGCGGCGTCGTCGCTCTCGGCGATGCGGGCCCGCTCGCGGACCATCTCGCCGAGCGCCCAGAAGGCCAGGCCCTCCCCGTACGCGGGGGAGCGGCCGCGATGCCAGTAGATGTCGGCGGCGACCCCGTCGACGTACTTCTCCAGCTCCCAAGCGAGGCGGCTCTTCCCGATCCCGGCGATCCCCACGACCGACGCCAGCCGGGCCCGCCCGTCGCGGGCCGTCGCGTGGAGGAGGTCCTTGAGGAGCTGGAGCTCCTCGTCGCGACCGACGAAGGGCGGCTCGACCCGGCTGCTGCGGCCCGCCCCGCGGCGGCCGGCGACGACGCGGATGGCGCGCCACGCCGGGACGGGCGCAGTCTTGCCCCGCAGGAGCTGCTCGCCCGCGGGCTCGAAGGCGATCGCCTCGCCGGCCGCGCGCCGCGTTGCCTCGCCGACGAGCACGGTGCCGGGGGGCGCGGCCGCCTGGAGCCGTGATGCGGTGTTGACGAGGTCGCCGGCCACCATCCCCTGGCCCTGGGCGCCGACGACCGCCGCGGCCTCGCCGGTCAGCACCGCGGCCCGTGCGGCGGGGCGGCCCTGGTCGGGCGTCGCGCGAACGCCGGCGTCGGGAGCCGGGCGGCCGTCGGCGGGCGCGCTGCCGGGCGCGGAGGGTGCTCCGCCGGGCACGCCCAGGCCCGGCACCGCGGCCACCAGGTCCAGCGCGGCGCGCACCGCGCGCTCGGCGTCGTCCTCGCGGGCCGCCGGCGTGCCCCAGACGGCCATGACCGCGTCGCCGATGAACTTCTCGACCGTGCCGCCGTACCGCTCGACCACGTCCCGGGCGACGTCGAAGTAGCGGCCCAGGAACTCCCGGACCGCCTCCGGGTCGCGGTCGTCGGCCAGGGTCGTGAAGCCCACGAGATCGGCGAAGAGGACGCTCACGAGGCGGCGCTCGGTCGCGCCGGCCGGGGCCGGGCCGGCGATGCCGGTCGCCGGTGTCGCGTGCGGGGCGCCACCGGCCCGGGCGTCGCGGGCCGTGCCGGCCGGTGCCTCGCCGCCGATCACGGCGCCGCACTCGCCGCAGAAGCGGTCCTCCGGGTCGTTGGCCGCGCCGCAGGCCGGGCAGGTCGTGGCCATCGCGGCCCCGCACGACCGGCAGAACTTCCGTCCGGGTCGATTCTCGGTTCCGCACGCTCCGCAGATCACGGCCGGAGTGTGCCCCGCCCGGCGCTCCGCGTCGAGAGGGGAAGTGGTGGGGCGCCCGAGTGGTCCGGCCTTGAGCCGGGACAGCGGCCGAAGTGCGAGTCACTTCCTCCGCCACGCCTATCGCCGCCCGGGGGCCGGCCCCCGGCGGGTCGCCGGCTGCTAGGCTCCCCGGGTGATCCACATCGAGGAAGCCGTCGAGGTCGAGGCGACCGCGGTCGACGCCTTCGCGTTCGTCACGCGCGTCGAGGCCTACCCGGCATGGCTGCCGGGCGTCGCGCGCGCGGAGCCGGCGGCCGACGGGGCGGTCCGGCTGGCGCTCGTTGGCCCTGGCGGAATCGGCATGGAGGCGCTCGGGACGATCACCTCGATCGACCCGCCGCGCTCCATCTCGATCACGGCTTCGTCCGGCCTCTTCCGCATCGAGGCGACCTGCACGGTCGAGCCGCTCGGCGCGACGCGCTCCCGGATCGGGGTCCGGGCGGAGGTTGAGCCGCGCGGCCTGGCGACGCTGGCCGCCGGCCGCATCGAGCGGGAGCTGCGCGCCGCGGTGCCCGACACGCTCCGCCGCCTCCGCGAGGCGGTCGAGGCGCCGGCGGTGCACTGAGGCGCAAATCGGCAGCCGACTGCGAGGCCGACACTGATCGAGGCGCCGGCGGCTGACTGCCGAGCGGCGTCGGCCTTGGGTCACCTCGTACCGCGCCAGCCGGTCGCCAGAGCCCTTCCGGAGCGTGAAGACGCCGCCAACCCGCGAGATGGCTGCGTTCGGGAGCATGGCGCGGCCGATTCCTACCGGCTGAGCCGGTCGGCCGTCACGTTCGGCCGGATCCCGACGGCAGGAGCGAGGTCCATCGCCCGGCGCCGCCTCTTGCGCACGTCGGCTATGCTCCCGCCCATGACGACCCGCGCCAGCCGCCTCCCGGGCGGCGCCTGCTGCTCCTGTCCCCGGCGAGTGCCGGCGCGGGGCACGGTCGCGGTCGCTCGCTGACCTCCGGCCCCACCCGCGGGCCTCGCGTCTCCCACCCGTCGCCGGCCGCGTGATCGCGCGCCGCGCACCGCGTCCCACCTCCCAACCAGCTATCAGCACACCACCCCCAGCCCCGAGGAGCACCATGTCCACGCCCACCGACCACGACCGCGAGCACGCCTTCGCGGAGCTCCTCGCCGCGGGCCGTGCCGAGCACGGCCGCATCTACCCCCTCAAGCGGGACGTGGCCGCGTTCGTGGACGGGCTTCTCGGCGTCCTGTTCGCCCAGCTCTCCGACGACGCGGCGGCGAACGCGGACGAGCTGGCGGCCCGCCTCGTCCTCGCCCGGCGCGACCTGCGCCGCCTCGTCGCGCCGCTCACCGGGGAGGAAGCGGCCGGGCGCGTCGTCGACGGCTTCGCCGAGGCGCTCCCAGGGATCCATGCCCTGCTCGTCCTCGACGCCGAGGCGATCTCGGCCGGCGACCCGGCGGCCGAATCGGTCGACGAGGTGATCGCCGCCTACCCCGGCTTCCTGGCCATTGCCACCCACCGGATCGCCCACGCGATCCACCACCTCGGCGTCCCGATCCTGCCCCGCCTGCTTGCGGAGGTGGCCCACACCCGGACCGGGATCGACATCCACCCGGGCGCCTCGATCGGGCGCTCCTTCTGCATCGACCACGGCACCGGCGTCGTCGTCGGCGAGACGGCCGTCATCGGCGACCACGTCAAGCTCTACCAGGGCGTGACCCTGGGCGCCCTCTCGGTCGCCAAGAGCGCGGCCGGCACCAAGCGTCATCCCACCATCGGCGATCGCGTCGTGATCTACGCCAACGCCACCGTCCTCGGCGGCGAGACCGTGATCGGCCACGACAGCGTCGTCGGCGGCAACGTGTTCCTCACGAACGGCGTGCCGCCCGATTCGATCGTCTCCCAGGCCAGTCAGGTCCGGATTCGTCGCGTCCGCGACGGGTTCGAGGACGCCGACTTCGTCATCTAAGGAGCGCCCCACATGAAAGCCGAATCCATCCTCGCCACGATCGGCAACACGCCCCATGTCCGGGTCAACCGTCTCTTCGACCCCCGCGTCGAGGTCTGGTTCAAGCAGGAGCGCGCCAACCCGGGCGGCAGCATCAAGGACCGCATCGCCCTGGCGATGGTCGAGGACGCCGAGGCCGCCGGCATCCTGGGTCCCGGCTCGGTCGTCATCGAGCCCACGTCGGGCAACACGGGGATCGGCCTCGCCCTCGTCTGCGCCGTCAAGGGCTACCGGCTGATCCTGTGCATGCCCGAGTCGTTCTCGATCGAGCGCCGCAAGCTGATGACCGGCTACGGCGCGGAGCTCGAGCTGACGCCGCGGGAGCTCGGGATGAAGGGGGCGATCGCGCGCGCGAACGAGCTCGCCGCGGAGATCCCCGGCTCGTGGATCCCGATGCAGTTCGACAACCCGTCCAACCCGGCGGTCCACCGCCGGACGACGGCGGCGGAGATCCTCGCCGACTTTCCCGACGGCCTCGACTACCTGGTGACCGGCGTGGGCACCGGCGGCCATATCACGGGCGTCGCCGAGGTCCTGAAGGAGCGCTGGCCGAACCTGAAGGTCTATGCCGTCGAGCCGACCCTCTCGCCCGTGCTGTCGGGCGGGACCCATTCCCCGCATCCGATCCAGGGGATCGGCGCCGGGTTCATCCCGGGCGTCATGCGCACGGAGCTCCTCGACGGCGTCCTCCAGGTCTCCCCCGAGGACGCCATGGCCTACGCCCGGCGCTCCGCACGGGAGGAGGGGGTCCTGGTCGGCGTCTCGTCGGGCGCGTCGCTGGCGGCGGTCGCCCAGCTCCTGCCCTCGATTCCCGACGGCGCGCGGGTCCTGACCTTCACCTACGACACCGGGGAGCGCTACCTCTCGATCGACGCCCTCTGGGGCTGAGCGGCGGCGGGACGGGCGGCAGGTGCCATCGGGGACCCGCATCCCCTTGCGTCATTGACCGCCCGCCGGGGAGACTGGGCGGGGCGCGAGCCGCGCCCCCAACCCCCAGCCGCCGGAGATGGACCGTGAAAGAAGAGATCACGACGTCGGCGAGCCCGGCGCCGGTCGGCCCGTACTCGCAGGGGCTCCGCACCGAGACGCTTGTCCTCGTGTCGGGCCAGGTGCCGCTGGATCCGGAGGTCGGGCGCATCCCGGAGGGCATCGAGGCCCAGACCCACCAGGTCCTGCGCAACGTCCGCTCGATCCTCGAGGCGGGCGGCTCGTCCATGGACGACGTCGTCAAGGTCACGGCCCACCTGGCCGACCTCGCCGACTACGAGGCCTTCAACCGCGTCTACAGGGAGCACTTCCGGCCGCCGTTTCCCGTGCGGACGACCGTCGGGTCGCAGCTCCTCGGGATCCTGCTCGAGATCGACGTGATCGCCGTCCGCTCGCCGAGTCGGCCCGGCACCGGCTGACAAGGCCGGCGCGCCGCCGGCGCACGTCCATTCGCGGGATGGGGACGCGCACCGGGCGTCCGGGGGCCGTTCGGCTCTCGCCGCCGAACACGGCCGGCTGCGACCGTTCCCGGGGGCGGGCAGCTCGGAGGGATCGGTCATGTCCGCAGCCTCGCGCTCCCGGCGCCGGCAGCTGCTCGTCGGCATCATCGCCGGGGTGGTGCTCGCCGGCTGTGGCGGAGCCTCCTCACCCACCAGTACGCCGCGGCACATCACCCCACGCCCCGAGCCCACGCCCACCCCGGAGCCAAGCCCATGGTCGAGCGGCTGGCCAGAGGGGGGTCTGGACGAGAACTGGGACGTCCTACGGGATCTCCAGGGCGAACTGTTCGATGCCTGCTACGCCGCATCGCCCGTGCCGGGAGCTGCGCCGTATGCCGGCAAGGTTCACCCCCTGGTCGTCGTCGATATGGACAACGCGTGGCTGGCCTACGACGTCGCCATCAACGAGGACTTCCGGTCGAACGGCTGGCCATGGCCGAGCCCGATCCAGCTCGTCGTGTGCGCTCACCACGACGAGAAGGTGGTGGGCTCGTGTGGCCTCTACAAGACGGAGGATGGAGAAGTCGGCGAGGTCGTCCGATACCAGGACAAGGTGACGTTCCGCGTCGTCGTCGCCGAGACCGGCAAGGACCTGCAGACGAAGGTCATCTCCAGCCCCGCCCCGAAGTGCCCGGGCACGAAGTTCTGGACCACGGGCGCCTGGGGCTGGAAGCTCATGGGCAAGGTGACCGACGAGCAGACCAACCAATACGTTGCGGCGGTGTTGAAGCAGCAGGTGGAGTAGTCCGGCCCCGGCTCCGCACTTGACGCCCTTCGCCTCTGACTTCTGGACCCGAGCGAAGGAGCGGGAGACGGGGATCGAACCCGCGACATGCAGCTTGGAAGGCCGGGGCGTCCCAGCGTCACAGCACCGTACTCAGGAGCCCGAGCGAAACGTGTCCAGTCATCGTGTCGTCACGAGGGCGCCGCGGACGACGACTTCGGCGCGGTGGAGTGGCCGGTCCGGTCCGATGAGAAAGCGAGCGCCGCGTCGAGCCGGGCGAGAAACGGCGCGGCTCCGAGCCGGACGAGGATCTCGCGGGCCGCGTCGGCCGCCGTCCGGACTTCCGGGTCCGCCGGGTCGAGGAGGGTCGCCATGTCGATCGCGCAGAGCGCCTCGTCCCAGGCGAGGCCAAGATCCCGCCAGCCACGAAGGGCTTCGCGGTAGAGGGGCACGGCGTCGGCCGGCCGGCCCTCGAGTGCGGCTATCCCTGCCCGGATCGTCCGCCGGTCTGCCTCGACGGCCGGACCGTGGACGCCGGACGCATCGAGCGCCGCGAGGTCGTTCCGGGCAGCAGCTGCATCCCCAGCCCAGAGTGCCGCCCTCGCCACCTGGGGTAGCGTTGCCACAAGGCTGCCCGGCGAGAGCTCGGCCGTCCGCAGCCAGGCCGTCCGGGCATCGCCGAGCCGACCGGAGGCGAACGCCACGGAGGCGTCGGACGAGGCCACGATCGTAAGGACCTGTGGGTCGTCACTATCGCCGACGAGCCGAGTGATCTCGTCGAGCTGGTCGGCCACGGGCTCGCCGCGGAAGGCCCGAAACCCGACATCGGCCCCGAGAAAGATTGTCCGTTCCAGAGCCTCGAACTCCTCGGCGAGCGCGGCCTCGAGCTCGGCGAGGGCCCAAGGCCAGTCCCCGGTCCGAAAGGCGCTATCGGCGCCGTTGGTGAGCAGGATGGCGATGTGATGGCGCCGGCCGAGGCGACGGGCGAGAGCGAGACCCGACCGGGCGGTCTCGAGGGCGGCCCGCGGGTCGCGCCCACCTTCAATGCCTGAGCGGTTGCCGTAACCGCGGGTCGCCGCGAGGCCGTGCGCATCGGCGAGCTCGCCGGCGGCGAGAGCGCCGAGCCCTTCGATCGGCCGCCCGAGGTAGGCGAGCGCCGTGCCCTTCGTCACGAGCGTGTCAGCGACGATCGCCGCGAGGTCAGCGTGCTCGGCGGCCTCGAGGACCTTGTCTGCGACCTGGATCGCCCGGCGGTTGTTGCCGCGCAGGAAGTACGCCCGCGCAAGCTGGCCGCCGAGGGCGATGCCCGCGGGGTCGGCAGCGAGATCGGCGAACTCATCGGCGGCAGGTTCGAGGAGCGCGAGCGCCTCGGTGGTCCGCCACGCGCTGAGGAGGGCCCGGCCGAGGGCGGCGGTGGCAGCCGTTGTCGCCGTGCGGTCTCCGAGCTCGCGCTGGGCCGCGATCGCCTGGCGGAGGTGGCGCTCAGCTGCCTCGTGGCGCCCGGCTGCCGAGGCAGCCTCGCCAGCGCGCTCGAGGAGCTCGGCTCTCTCGCCCGAGTCGGTGGTGACGGTGAGGGCCTGGTCGAGGAAGGTCAGGGCCTGGTCGGGAGAGCCGAGGGCGCTGGCCCGCTCCGCAGCCGCTCGCAGAGCGATGCGGGCCTGGGCGGCAACGCCATCGGCCTCCGCGCCCTCGGGGGCGTTCCGGTGGGCCGCGAGGTAGTGCCCCGCGAGCGCACCCGCGAGCTCGTCGGACCTCAGGCTTTCGAAGAAGCGGGCGGCAGCCAGGTGACGGACCTTCCGGTCGCGCCTGGCCAGCGTGTTGTAGGCCACCTCGCGGATGAGCGCCTGGACGAACGCATACTGGCCGCGCTCGGGAGAACGGGGGTCGGTCTGGAGGGCGAGGAGCTCGCGGCGGACGAGGGCGCGGAGGCGCGGCTCGAGCTCGACCGCGTCGATTCCCGATACCGCGGCGAGCCCGACGAGGGTGAAGGACCCGCCGAGGACGGCGGCATCACAGAGGAGGCTCCGATCGGCCGGCTCGAGACCGTCGAGACGGGACGCGATGAGGGCGGTGAGCGTCTCCGGGACGGCGAGCGTCGTCAGGTCACCGACGGGCCTGTAGACGTCGCCCTCGAGGGCGAGCCTCCCGTCGGTGAGGAGCATGCGAACAGTCTCCACCGCATAGAGCGGCACGCCGTCGGCTCGTTCGACGATGGCCCTGACAGCGGCCAAGGGAAGCCCCGGCACGAGCCCCTCCAGGAGCGCACGCATGGCCGCAGGCGGGAGCGTCTCGAGGAAGATGGAGGTGAAGCTGCGCTTGCCCGCGCCCCAGTCGGGCCGGCGCTCGAGGAGCTCGGGCCGGGCGAGCGTGAGGACGTAGATGGGCACCGAGCGGCTCCACTCGAGGAGGGAGTCGATGAAGCCGAGGAGCCCCGGGTCGGCCCACTGGAGATCCTCGAAGACCATCACGACGGTCCCTGTCGCCGCGAGTCGCTCGAAGAACGTCCGCCAGGCGGCGAAGAGCTGCTCGGAGTCGACCGCGTCGGTGTCGATCCCGAGGAGCGCGAGGAGGGCCGGCTCGATCCAGCGTCGATCCGTGTCGTCGGGAACGTGCCGGGCGACGATCTCCGCGATCTTCGTCCGGGTCGTCCGCTCGTCGTCGGTCTCGACGAGGCCGGCCCGGCGGCGGACCATCTCGCCGAGCGCCCAAAACGTGATCCCCTCGCCATACGCGGGGCTTCGGCCCTCGTGCCACAAGATCGGCTCGACCAGGCCGTCGAGGTACTTCTCCAGCTCCCACGCGAGCCGGGTCTTGCCGATCCCACCGATCCCGGTGACCGACACGAGCCGGGCCCGCCGATCGCGCCTCGTCGCGTGGAAGAGGTCCTTGAGCAGGCGCAGCTCATCGTCGCGCCCGACGAACGGGGCCTCGAGCGTGTCCGCTCGCTTGCGGCCACCCCGCTCCGCCACCACGCGGAGGGCTCGCCAGGCGGGGACCGGGGCGGTCTTGCCCTTGAGATGCTGATCCCCGGCTTCCTCGAAGGCGATCGCCTTCGAGGAAGCCCGCTGGGTCGCCTCGCCGACGAGGACGGTCCCCGGGGCGGCCACCGATTGCAGCCGGCTCGCGGTGTTGACGAGGTCGCCGGCGACCATCCCCTGGCCGACCGCCCCGAGCGTGACCGCAGCCTCCCCGGTCAGGACGCCGGCCCGGGCGACAATGCCCGGTCCGAGCGCCTTGACCGCGTCGACGAGCTCAAGGCCGGCCCGAACCGCCCGCTCGGCGTCGTCTTCGTGCGACGTGGGCGCCCCCCAGAGGGCCATGACGGCGTCGCCGATGAACTTCTCGACGGATCCCCCGTAGCGACCGATCACGTCCCGCGAAAGGTCGAAGTAGCGAGACAGGAGCTCGCGGGTGTCCTCGGCATCGCGTCCTTCGGCGAGGGTCGTGAAGCCGACGAGGTCGGCGAACAGGACGGAGACGAGGCGGCGCTCGGCGACGGGGGCCGCGATCAGGGTCGGGACGACCGGCCGGGAGGTCGCTGACGCGGACGGTGAGGCTCCGGCGACGATGGGGGCCGCGCATTCGCCGCAGAACTTCGCGTCGTCGCTGTTGGCGGCCCCGCACGACGGACAGACCAGGGCGAGTCGAGCCGCACATTCCTTGCAGAACTTGCGCCGCGCCTCGTTCTCGGTCCCGCAGTTCGAGCAGACCACCCCAGGCGCTCCGATGCGACGTGAGAGCCCGAGGGTACCGCAGCAGGCCCGTCACCAACAGGGATTGTGCCGCTCTGAGCGTTGTGGCACGCGATTCGGCAGTGTCGACTGGTCGCTGGGAAAGCTGGCGATGCAGTCATCGTGTCGCGCTGAGCACGAATTGGGAAGATGGAGCGGGAGACGGGGATCGAACCCGCGACATGCAGCTTGGAAGGCTGCCGCTCTGCCAGCTGAGCTACTCCCGCCGGTTCGGCTCCGCGAGCACGAGAGTGTGCCTGAACACTACCACGGCGCATCTCTGCAGACGTGATCCGAGGGTTCCAGCCGCCGCGAGGACGACGCGCGCCTCGAACACTCCAGAAGCGTTCGCGGGCTCTCAGTAGAGCGGAAAGCCATCGCTCTGCAGGATCTCGTCCTGGATCGTTCGTACGGCCGAGGGCTCGATGCCGCGGAGGATGCCCGCAACTTCCGGAAAGTCGGCAGGCGCGAGAAGGACCGCACAGCTCAACCCGCGGTTGACACCGATGGCCTCGCGGCGATGGAGGGGCCGGACGGCGATTCCGACGGCTGCCAGCGGAATGACCGGCGAGGTCCTGAGCCAGATCGCTGCATCGATGATCCCCTCGGCCACCGCGGCGGGCAACCGCGCATGCGAGTACGCCGCGTAGGCATAGCCCTCCTCGGCGGGGAACTCCGCGTGCGTCAAGGCCACGTGATCGTGGCATTCGGGATCGATGCCGATCTTGGCGATCCGGTCGTCCGAGCCGAGGTGAGGGCGCAAGAGGACGACCATCGAGTCCTCGCGGTGATAGCTGTCAGGCCCGAGGTCGAGCGTCAGCCACTGGGCAGCCCCGGTGCTCGTCGCCTCCACGGCAGCGGGCTTGGAGGCGACGGCGAAGTGCGCCCTTCCCTCGCGGACGAGGTCGATCCTCTTGCCCGAGCCGTGGAGGTACAGGAGCTCAAGCGGGATCTCGAGCTGCTCGAACGTCCGCCGAAGGAGCACCGCCAGGCCGACGGGCTCGAACGCCTCCGGCAACGGGAGGATTCCGCGGACCGGGCCGAACTGGGCATACGACCAGAGCTTCGCCCGATCGAGGTCGACCAGGCGGGTCCCCTGGTGGCCCCGAGCCTCGAGGGCAACGGCGCCGATGCTCGTGAGGATTCGCAGCCTGGACTGGACGGTTCCCGAGCCGATCCCGAGCCGTTCCTGGTACTGGCCCACCGTGGGAAGGCGGTCGCCCAGCTGCCTCGTGAGCAGATCGCGCGCGATCGCCGCGAGGGGGGACTCTGTCTCTGACTGTGCAGAATTCCGCATATCGGCAGGATAGTCCCAATCCGGTCGACGTCAAGAAGTGCCGAATGGCTCTTGGCCGCGGGGTTGTTCAGCCGCGACAGTCGTGCAACATCCTGCATGGATGCCCCGTGACGCCCCCAGGCTGCACAAGGGCACCTCCCGCCCGCAGGGGCCGCGTTCCAAGGCCCGGCCAGCGCCATGGCCCACCCTTGCGGGCAGCACAGGTACGCGTTCGCCGCCCGGCATGGGGACAGTGCCGACGCGTGCTCGGCAGTTCGAAGAGGGTTCGCCCATGAGACTCTCCTTTGAAGTGTGGCCGGACAATCCGTACCCCGAGGATCTGACCGTCGGCGTCTGCCAGAACTCGTGGGGCGGAAAGCCGATCGAGTGGTGCGTCGATCGTGTCGCCGAGCACGGCTACGAGGGGATCGACTTCTTCTACGACCGACTCCTCGAGCTGCCGGATCGCGAGTACGACCGACTCGCCGCCACCCTCGGCGGCTACGTCCGGGACAAGGGCATGGAGATCGCGTCGATCGGCGCGCACCACCTGGCAGTGACGCCGCGTGCGCGGGATCGAGCGGCCCAGATCGCAATCATGAAGAAGGCGATCGATCTCGCGGCCGACATCGAGGCGCGAACGGTCGTGGCGTACATCGCCGGCTACTACAACCCGCCCACCTACAAGCTCATGTCCCGGCCCGACGCCACGAGCGTCCTGGTGGACATGGTCAGAGAGTGCGCCGAGTACTCAGGGGAACGTGGGCTGACCTTCAGCATCGAGCCGCACCAGGAGACGCTCATCAACACGCCCGACGTGACGCTGGACGTGATCGACCGGGTCGGGCTCGACAACGTTCGAGTCACGATGGACTTCGGCGGGGTGGAGCTGGGAATGAAGCCTCACCTGCCCGTCGTCGAGGCATTCAAGGCGTTTGGCAGCCTCATCAACCACGTCCACGCCAAGGACATCGCCGGTGTCATTGGCCGCTGGAACATGTGCTGGTTCGGGGGCGGCCTGGTTGACTTCCCGACCTATGCCGCCGCCCTGCGGGGAATCGGCTACGACGGCTTCGTCTGCGTCGAATGGGAAGGCTGGTTCAAGGGCGGATCAGAGGGCTGCGGCGACACTCCTGAAGCCGGACTTGCCGACATGGATCGTGTCGCGATCGAAGCCCGCCAGTTCCTCGCGCCGCACTTCGCGTAGGGCGGCGTGCGATCGCTCCGCGTGCGATCCCTTCTGGCCATCGATGGCTCGCCGCGTGCGGGCTCCGCCGCGATTCGCATGCGTCCCAGGGAGGATGAATGGAGAGCACTCGCCTGTTCCAGCGTGCGGTTCGAGCCGTGCGCGGTCGTGGAGTGCTTCGACAAGGGGAACGTGTACGCATGAAACCGCAAGTCCGCGTCCTCGGTGCAATCTTGGCCGCCGTGGCCGTCGCCCTCTCCGGATGCACGGGAGGGTCGCAGTCCACGCCCTCGCCGACGACCGGCGCCACCCCCGGCAGCGAAAAGCCCGTTGAGCTGGTGTTCTGGCACATGGAGCAGCCGCCGAACCGCGTGGCGGTCTTCCAGCAGGTCATCGACGAGTTCAATGGCTCGCACCCGAGCATCCACGTCACGCAGCAGGTGCAGGACTGGAACACGATCTTCAGCAAGATCGGCGCTGCGGTGAGCAGCGGCACCCAGCCCGATCTGATGCACGCCTCGGGCGACTTCACGCCATACGTCAGGCAGATGGGAGACGTCGTCGAGCCCGTCACGGCGCTGGTTGACGAGCTCGACAAGGTCCACCACTTCAACCCAGCGGCGACCGCCCTCTACCGTGATCAGGGAGAGATGTGGGCGGTGCCCCTGTACGGGATGATCCAGGTGCTGTGGTACCGCAAGGATCTCCTCAGCAAGGCGGGCATCACGGCGCCGCCGGCGACCTGGGAAGAGCTGCTCGCCGACGCAGCCAAGCTGACGTCAGGGACCACGTACGGCCTCGCACTCCCTGCGGGCAAGAACATGGCGACGGACCAGAACGTCTACAGCTTCATGATCACCGCCCATGCGGAGGACCTGTACGACGCCCAGGGCAAGGTGACGTTCGACAACCCGAACACGGTTCGGGCGTTTGACTTCTACAACAGGCTCCTCGAGTACTCGCCGCCCGATAGCACCAACTACTCGTGGGGCGAGCCGCAGGCGGCGTTCAACACCGGCGCGGCGGCGATGGCGATCGAGAAGGGGCAGTACCTCACGCCCTTCACGGCCGAGTCCGGGCGGCCCTCGTCTGACCTCGGCTGCGCCCTGATCCCGCAGCCGAAGGACAACGGGCAGCCAGGGAGCATCTACTACGCCGAAGGCATCCAGATCATGACGAAGGACCCGGCGAAGAAGGCTGCCGCTGCCGAGTTCATCAAGTACGTCCTGCAGCCCGAGGTCTACGGCGTCTTCCTCAACGCCGAGCCGGGACTCTTCCTTCCGGTCACGGAAGACGGCATGACCGCGAGCTCCTGGTTGGGCAACCCGACGATCGCCGAATACAAGGGCTGTGTCGACCTGATGCTGAAGCAGGCCGAGTCGGGCCAGCTGTTCGGGTTCACCCACGGGCAGTACACGATGAGCATCGGGATCATCAGCGGCCAGAGCCTCATCGCCCAGACGGTCCAGAAGATGTGGGTGGACCACATGAGCCCGCAGGATGCGGTGACCTGGGGTCAGCGCGAGATGGAGGCGGCGATCAGCGAGTAGCCGCGTTCACCGTGACCGCACCACGCGCTGCGCGACACGGCAGCAGCGCGTGGTGCTCCCGATAAGGATTGCGCAGTGCTCCTGACAAGGCAGGGACTGGGCCCCGTTCGTCGCGGGCGCGGCTTCGGGCTGACGTGGCGCAGGTCGTATCCCGCCCTCGTCGGCTACGTCCTCCTGGCGCCTCTCGCGATCTGGATCCTCCTCATCCTCGTGTACCCGGTGTTCAACACCGTGTACCTGAGTCTCACGAACGCGAGGATCATCGGGGCCCCGTCCCGATTGATCGGCCTGGGCAACTACGAGACGGTCATCGAGTCGGCGTCGTTCTGGCGGGCGATGCTCCTCTCGGTCTTCTGGCTCGTCGGGAACGGCGTTGTCCAGACCATTGCGGCGTTTGCGGCCGCGCTGCTGCTGCGGCAGTCCTGGAGATTCGCCAGGCAGGCACGGATCTGGGTCCTGCTTCCGTGGGTCATCCCCACCGTCGCCGTCGCCGTCATCTGGCAGTGGATGCTCAACTCGAACTACGGGATCATCAGTCACACGCTCCAGGCCAGCGGGATCATCGGCTCGCCGCTCAATGTCTTCGGCAGCCCGGCCGGCGCCCTGCTGGGCCTCGTCATCACCAACTCGTGGCATTGGTTTGCCCTGCCGGCCGTCGTGATCTTCGGCGCCATGCAGACGATTCCCGTGTCGCTCTATGAGGCGGCCAGGGTGGATGGCGCGGGGAGCATCGCCCAGTTCCGCTACATCACCCTGCCGATGATCGCCCGGACGCTGTTCGTCCTCGAGCTCGTCGGCAACCTCTGGACGTTCAACGTCCTCGACATCATCTTCTTCATCACTCGAGGCGGGCCGGCGGACGCGTCGTTGACGATGCCGGTCGAGCTCTACTACACCGCCTTCAAGGCGTGGCGGATCGGTGAAGCCGCCGCCATGACGGTCGTCGTCCTCGTCATCCTGGCGATTGCGTCGCTCCTCTACGTCAGGCGGTTCGCCCCACGCGGGGACGACAGATGAAGGTCAGCGCCGTCGAGCGGACAGCCCGGTGGGCAGCGTTGATCCTGCTTGCCCTGGTGGTCCTCGGTCCGATCTACTGGATCGTCGCCTCGTCGTTCAAGGATCCCCACGAGATCATCAGCACGGAGCCGTCGCTGTGGCCCAACGGCCTCTACCTGGGCCACTACGAGAAGCTGTTCGCCAGCACGCCGTACGTGACGTACCTCACGAACAGCACGCTCATCTCCGCGATGACCATGGTGGTCACGGTCGTGGTGTCCGTCGCGGCGTCCTATGCGATGTATCGGCTGCGCGTCCGCGGCGCCGGCACGATCGGGACCCTGGTCCTTCTGAGCTACCTGATCCCGGGCACCCTGCTCCTCGTCCCTATCTACAGCTCGTTCGCCGCCGTCGGGCTGATCAACACGCCGGCGGCCCTGGTGATCGTCAACGTGGCCTTTGCCTCGCCGTTCTGCGTGTGGCTGCTGCGTGGCTTCTTCGACTCGATCCCCCGCGAGCTCGACGACGCGGCCGCCGTGGATGGCGCCGGACCCCTGGCGACGCTGTGGCGCGTCAACTTGCCTCTGCTTGCGCCAGGCATCGGGACGGTCGGCCTGTATGCCTTCATCTTCTCGTGGACCGAGGTCGTCTACGCCTCACAGCTGATCCTGAGCGACGAGCGCAAGACGCTTCCGATCGGCCTGACGGCGATCATGGGCCAGTACAACATCGACTGGGGCCTTCTGATGGCCGGCGCGTCCTTGACGATGGTTCCCGGCGCCATCCTCTTCGCCGCGGTCGGCCGCTACTTCGTGCGTGGGCTGACGGCGGGGGCCGTCCAGTGAGGCCCCCGAGCGACGCCTGCCACAACGCGGCCAGGCGGAAACGACGCGGCGTCGTGGTCCGTCATCGAATGGCGGCACACCCGTGAACGCCAACGCCACTGCCTCGTTCCTGGGGATCGACATCGGGACGTCGGGCACGAAGACGATGGCGGTCACGGCCGATGGCCGGGTCCTGGCGTCCGCATCTGCGGCCTACGCGCTGCAGACACCGCGCCCCGGTTGGGTCGAGCAGGATCCCGCCGACTGGTGGCGGGCCGTGTGCGGCACGGTGCGGGAGGTCACCGGGCGACTCCCCGGGGGGGCCGGGAGCATCGCCGCGGTCGGCCTGTCGGGACACATGTCGAGCCTCGTGGCCCTCGACCATCACGGCGTCCCACTCCGTCCCTGCATCACCGTGGCGGACGGCCGCGGCACTGAGGAGTCCAGCTGGCTGACCGCCCACTTCGGGCCGCGGATCGAACGCCTGACGGGGGGCACGCCGGGGACGTCGGATGTCGCTCCCAAGCTGCTCTGGCTCAAGGCGCACGAGCCGAGGGTCTACGCACGGATGGCCACGTTCGTCGCGGCGAAGGACTACGTGCGATTCCTGTTGTCGGGCCACCTCGCGACCGAGCCCACCGACGCCGGGAACACCCTGTTCCTCGACCTCGCCAGCCGGCGATGGGACGCCGGTCTGTACGCCGACATGGGCCTCGAGCCGGCAACGCTGCCACCGCTCGTGGCCCCGACGGACGTCGTCGGTGGCGTGACCCCGGCAGCGGCCGCGGCCACCGGCCTGACGGCCGGTACCCCCGTGGTTGCCGGCGGGGCGGACATGGCGACCAGCGTCGTGGGCACCGCGGCGGTCGCGTCGGGCGTGGTGGCGGTCACCATTGGCTCATCCGCGCAGGTGACGGCGCCCGTCCGCGGGCTCCTCCCGGGTGCGGGCGGACGCATCAGCTTCCATCCCCACCCGGCCCAGAACCTTCTGTACGTGATGGGATCCATCTTCGGCGGCGGCATCTCTCTGCGCTGGCTCGCGCGGGCCTTCGGCGAGGAGCGGGACCTCGAGCGGCTGGGCGATCGCTACTTCGATCGGCTCTCGAGGCAGGCTGCGCTGAGCGGCGTCGGCAGCGAAGGCGCCATCTTCCTCCCCTTCCTCGTTGGGAGCGGCAGCCCTGATTTCGATCCGCTCGCCCGGGCCGGCTTCCTGGGTCTGTCCCTGGGAACTGGCCGCTCCCAGCTGGTGCGAGCCGTCCTCGAGGGCGTCGCGTACAACATCCGGGAGTGCGTCGACGTGATGCGCGAGCTCGGGATTCCGGTGCAGCGTGTGCACCTCGCCGGTGGTGGCGCAGCGAGCCCCGTGTGGCGTGACATCGTGGCAGCCGTCCTGGGCCTGCGGGTCCATCCGACACGCGTGCGCGATGCGTCGCCGCTCGGAGCCGCAGCGTTGGCAGCCGTCGGCATCGGGGCTTGCGCCGACGTGGCGACGGCCGCACGGGCGATGGTGAGGACCGGGGAGGCTGTCGAACCCGACCCAACAGCCGTCGATGCGTATGAGCGTGCCTATGGCGTCTATCTTCGAGGGCGCGTGGCGCTGCGCGACGTCCACCGGTCCAGGACGGACTGATGCCCGCGTCCCGGCGGCGGCGAGCCGCCCCTGCCACCCGGGGACCGGCGCTGGACGCCCACACGGTGTCCGGACGCCTGGTGCTCGACGACGGGGTTACGCCCGGGCGGATCGAGATCGCGGGCGACCGCATCCGGGCCGTCGTGCCGGACCCTCGGGCTGCAGGCGAGCCATTCGTCTGCCCGGGGTTCGTCGATGTCCACGTGCATGGCTGGGGCGGCCATGACGCCGCGGATGGCGCGCCGGGCCTCACCGGGATGGCGAGGGCGCTCCTGAGGCACGGCGTGACCTCCTTCGTCCCGACGGCGGACACCGCGCCGATCGACACCCTGCTCGGATTCGCCCAGGAGTTCCGCCGCTGGTCACCGACGGTCACCTGCGACCAGGCAGAGCCGCTCGGCTTCAACCTCGAGGGGCCTTTCATCTCGGCGGACCGGCTGGGCGCCCAGAACGGGGCCTTCATCCAGGTACCGGCAGCGGTCGATCGCGCCCGATTGGCCGCCCTGCTCGATGGCCTGCGAATCATGACGATCGCACCTGAGCTGGACGGTGCCGTCGACCTGATCCGGTGGCTTGCCGGCGCCGGCGTGGCGGTCTCGCTGGGTCATTCCAACGCGTCGGCGGACGAGGCGGCCGCGGGGTACGAGGCCGGCGCGAGGTCCACGACGCACCTCTTCAACGCGATGTCGGGCGTGGATCACCATGCCCCAGGCCTTGCGATAGCCGCCCTCGCAAACGACGCTGCCTATGTCGAGCTGATCGCGGATGGCTCGCATGTCGACCGTTGGCTCTGGCCGCTCATCCTCCGATCCAAGCCCTTCGATCGGCTGGTCCTGGTGAGCGACGCTCTCGCGGTGGCGGGCGTCGGCGACGGGCGCGCAACCCTGTCCGGAGTGGAGGTCGAGGTGCGGGGCGACCGATGCACCCTTGCCCTGGACGGCCGCCTGGCGGGCAGTGTGATTGCGCTCGATACCGCCGTCCGCAACATGGTCGCCCTGGGCGTTCCCCTGCACCGTGCAGCGACCGCCGCCAGCCGGAGCCCGCTCGAGCTCCTCCGTGTCCACGATCGCGGTCGCATCGCCGCGGGACAGCTCGCCGACCTTGTCGAGCTCGACGAGGGACTCATGGTCCGGCGCGTCATGAAGCGCGGTCGGTGGTGCCCGGCCGCCGAGGCCGTGGGAACCGCTGAGTGACTCGCCGATCGATGTCCAACTGCCCCACCCTGTCATCCCTCCCACCAGGCCGATCGCACGCTGGAGGACTCATGTACGAGAGGTACTTCGATGCCGTTGACGACATCCTCCACCGGGTTCGCGACGCCAACCGGCAGTCGATTCCGGCTGCCGCGTCGCTGATCGCCGATGCCGTTGGCGCAGATCGCATCGTTCACGTCTTCGGCAGTGGTCACTCACAGCTGGTCGCCCTGGAGCTCGCCGATCGCGCCGGAAGCGTGGCCGCGGTTGACGTTGTCTTCGATCCGGGCCACGGCCGAGCCGAAAGCCTCGAGGGCTACGCCGCGACCCTGCTCCAGGACCATGAGCTCCTGCCCGGCGACTGCCTGATCGTCGTCAGCAACTCCGGCCGCAATGCTTCTCCGATCGAGATGGCCATGATCGGGCGCGAGCGCGGGCTCACCGTGATCGCCGTGACTGCCGCCGGCTTCTCGCGGAGCGTCTCGTCCCGTCACTCGTCCGGGCAACGACTTCTCGACATCGCCGACGTCGTGCTCGACACCTGCGGCGCCAGCGGCGACGCCGCTGTGTGCGTCGACGGAGTGGCGACTGCCGTCGGGCCCACATCGACCGTTGTTGGGGCGACGCTGCTCAATGCGGTCTTCGTCGAGGCGGTAGCGGAGCTCGTTCGCCGGGGCGTTGAGCCGCCCGTCTACCTGTCCGGGAACGTTGACGGCTCCGATGCCCACAACACAGCCCTCGTGGCCCGCTACCGCGGACGCATCTGGACCGCCGCATGAGCGGTCCCGCCGTCAGTGCCGTACGCGCCGCGTCAGCGGCGGGCGACCTTCGCCGGCCCCCAGTTGCCGACCGCGTCGACCGCTCGCACGTACACGGCCACCCTGGACCCGCGGTTCCGCACCGGCAGGACGATGCCGGCCGCCGACGTGCGCATGGTCGCGATCGTCCACGGCCCTCCGTTCACCGAGTACTTGACCCGGTAGGCGACCGGGCCGTGCGGGTCCTTCGCCGCCTTCCAGCGGGCCCGCCACGAGCCTGACGTGCCCGAGAACCAGAGGTCGGGCGCCACGGCAAGGACCGGCCCTGTCCGATCGAGATCCACGACCGCGGAGCGCGGCGCCGACACCGTGCCACCCTCGTCGCGCACCTGGGCCCAGACCCGCCGGCGCCCGTCCGGAGCCGACCCGTCGAGGGCAACCGGGAACGCCGGCGGGACGACCGACGCCTCGGAGACGCCCGCCGCCGGGAGGAGGGCCTGCCACTCGTTCCAGGTCCTGCCATCAGGCGAGAAACGGACGTGGGTCACGGGGCGGCTCCCGGGCGTCGCCGTCACCGACGCGGCGACCACGAGGGAGCGCGTCGGGCTCGGTGCCAGGCTCAGCGAGGCGACGCGCGGCGGTCCGAACGCGGTCTTGAGCAGGTCCCAGTAGCCGGGGAGGCCGCGGTCGTAGCCGAGGGCCCAGATGCCGACCCCGGCCAGGCCGCGCGAGACCGCGTAGGCGTACTTGGGGGCCAGCGACGTCGGCGTGTCGTAGAAGACCTGGCGCCACGTGGCCGCCGCGGTGTCGTACCAGGTGAACCAGCTCACGGATTCGCCCGGCTCGTATTGGAGGGGCACGCCGAGCGAGGCCGGCTCGTCAAGGTGGAAGCGCGGCGTATAGAGGGTGCCGGCCGTCGTTCGGGCCGCCCCGAGGTCCGGCGAGACCGTCGGCCACGAGACGCCGTAGTACGGGAGGCCGAGGATGACCCGCCCCAAGGGGACGCTCTCGGCGGCGTAGCGGTCGATCGTCCAGCGGATGTCGAGGCCGCTGGGCGACGAGCGCCCGATCAGCGGGGCGATGGCCCCCGGGCTCGACAGCCCGGACCGGTAGGCGTAGCCCATGATGAAGATCCGGTCCGTGGCGGCGTCGGCGGCCCGCTTCGCCATCCGCGCCCCGGAGGTGTTGGCGTTGGTGGCCACCGAGACGGTGGCGGTGGGGTTGTCTGCGCGCAGGATCGCCCGCAGGTTCGCCAGGAAGGCGCCGTACTCGTCGAACCAGGTGCCCTCGAGCGACTCGACGTCGACGTTGACACCCTCCGCCCCGATGACGCGAACCAGGTCGCGGAGCTCGGCGATCGCGGTGGCCTGCCGGGCCGGGTCGCCGAAGAAGGTCGCGTTCTTCGTGAAGCCGAAGGAGGTGAAGCAGAGCTCGACGCGCACGCCGCGGGCCTTCGCGGCGGCGATGACGGACGCGCCGAGCGTCCCGCTGATCGCCCGGTAGCCGGCCTGGGTCCGGTCCAGGCTGCCCGTCCCGGCCCAGGTGACCGAGAAGAGGCTGACCGCCGAGAGGGCGTTCCAGTCGAGGTAGTCGAGGGTGGCTGCGCTCATCTCCCAGTACGGGAGGTAGCCGTAGACGTCCCCGGACAGGTGCGCGCTCATCGGCGATTCCGGGCTGCCGATGGCCGGCGGCGTCGGCGACGGCAACGGCGTCGGGGTCGGCTCCGGGGTCGGGGTCGGGGTTGGCGTCGGCTCGGGCGTGGGCTCCGGCGTGGGAGTCGGAGTCGGGGTGACCTCGGGCGTCGGCTCGTCGAGAGCGGGCGCCGGCGGCAGCGCCTGCGCCCGGGCGGCCGGCTCGACCGCGGGGACGACGCCGATCGCGAGCGCCAGGAGCAGGGCCAGCGCGGCGACCGTCCGGCGGGAGACCGTCATGACCCCCACACCATGACAGCCGGACGCGCGATGCGTCAAACGGGCGGCTCCGCCTCGGCCACCTTCTCGTCCCAGCGCCCGGTGAACTCCGCCGAGATTCCGGCGGCGATGTGGGCGGCCTCGGCCCGATCGCGGATCCCGAGCATCTGCTTGCGGGTCATGGCGAAGAAGCCAAAGCCGAAGGCCCCGCCGAGGGCCGCCGCGGCGGGACCCTCGGGCGCCGGCATCCGGACCCGGAACCGCTCGACCAGGCGCGTCCGCCGACCCTCGTCGAGCGGCCGCAGGACGAACGCCCAGCTCGCCGCGAAGCCAGCCATCGCCGGCATCATCTTGCCGGCCGCCCGCAGGTTCGCCGGCATCTCCTCGACCGCCTCGCCGGCCGCCTTGCGGGCCCGCGCCGCAGCCACCTGCTCCTCGACCGTCTTCTCGTCGGCGTAGAGGACGAGGGCCTGGCCGGGATCGAGGGCGCGCACGACGAAGGCGGTGTCGGGCGAGTTCGGGACGAGGTCGCCGACGGCGAGCTGCTGCAGCTCGGGCACGATCCGGTCGACGCTGGCGCCCTTCATGTCGACCACGTCGTAGCTGTACCAGCCGGCGCGGTTGTAGCCCATCTGGACGAGCCACGGCCAGACTGCATCAGGAGGCGCGTCGATCTCGACCCCGCGGGTCTCGACGACCGTCGCGTCCGGCACGAGCTCGTCGCCGATGAGGGGGGCGGCCGTATCCGCCGAGTCGACGCCCCACGTGCGCCACCAGGGCCGGGCGGCGAGCGCAAGCGCGGCGCCCGCGGCGGCGGTGGCGGCGACGGCGCCGAGGAGCACGGTTCGAGCACGCATGGGGTGTACCTCCGACCACGTATCGTGCGCCAGATGCCGGAAACGCGGCGAGTGCCAGAGGACATCCCGTTCGGGATGGGGCGGCGCGCGTGCGGCACCGCCTGCCCCGCCAGCGCGAGCGGCGCTCCGCGGCGGGCGCGCTACCCTTCGCCAATGTGCCGCAGCATCCGCCCCCTGCGCGGTCGCGCCGCGCCCCCGCCCACGGACGGCGACGTCCACGACGCCGCCCGCCAGTACGTCCGCAAGATCGCCGCGACGCGCGCGCCCGCCGTCCGCGACGCGGCCGCCTTCGATGCCGCCGTCGCCGAGGTCGCGGCGGCCACCGCGCGCCTCCTCGCCGCCATGGGCACGCCGGCCGTCCCGGGGCCGCCGACGCCGCCCTCGGCGTGGCCGTCCCGGCGGCCGCGCCGCTCGTCGGCCTTCGCGCCCACGCGCGCGCTGCCATCGGCACCGCCCACGCGCGCCCTGGCATCAGCACCGCCCACCGCGGCCGAGGGCCCGGCGTGACCGGCGACCCCCTCCGCGCCCAGTGGGCCGCGGTCGCGGAGCGCTACGGGACCGGCTGGTCGCACGCCGACGGCCCCGACCTGGGCTGGCTGGTGGAGGCGGCCGCGCCCCGGCCCACGGATCGTGCCCTCGACCTCGGCGCCGGCGCGGGACACGCGACGATGGCCCTGGCGCCGCACGTGGCGCGGGTCGACGCGATCGACCCGACGCCCGAGATGCTCACGGTGGCCGCTCGCCTCGCCGGTGAGCGCGGGATCCACAACGTCGCGTGGAGCGAGGCCAGGGCCGACGCCCTCCCCTTCCCCGCCGCCACGTTCGACCTCGCGATCAGCCGCTTCTCGATCCACCACTGGCCCGATCCCGCCGGCGCCCTCCGCGAGGTCGCCCGCGTGCTCCGGCCGGGCGCCCGCATCGTCCTCGTCGACCTCGTCGCGCCGGAGGACGCCGGGCTCGACACGTTCCTCAACGCGGTCGAGATCCTCCGCGACCCCACCCACGGCCGGACGCCGCGGGCGTCGGAGTGGCGGGCCGTGATCGCGGGGGCCGGCTTCCGCGGCGACATCGCCCGGGAGTGGCGCTTCCGCCACGACACCGAGGACTGGCTCTCCCGGACCGCGCCCCTGCCGTGGCGCGCCGACGCCGTCCGGCGGATGCTCCGCGAGGCCCCCGCCGCGGCCCGCGCGGCATTCGACATCGCCGACGACGGCTCGGCGTTCACGGTGGGCGCGGTCGTGGTCGCCGCGACGCTGGCGGGCTGAGCGGCGATCGCGGGCGCCAGGAGCGGGCATAGCCGGGCGTCGCCCGGCTGATCGGCGCCGCCGGCGTCAGGCGCCAGGCGCCCCGCCGCCACGAGCCGCGATGGTCGCCCGCCGGGCCGCGACGGCCCGCCGGAAGAGCGCCGCGTACGCGGGCGCCGACGAGCGCTCCCAGCTCCAGTCGACGGCCATGGCGCGCCGGACCAGCCCCTCCCAGCGGCCCCGGGCGAGGTCGCGCTGGACCGCGATGGCCCGCTCGCAGGCGAAGCGGAGGGCGTCGGGCGTCGCCTCGTCGAAGAGGAAGCCGGTGCCCGCGCCGGGCTCCTCGTGGACGTCGACGATCGTGTCGGCCAGGCCGCCGGTCCTCCGGGCGACGGGCGGCGTGCCGTAGCGCATTGCGATCATCTGGCCCTGGCCGCAGGGCTCGAAGCGCGACGGCATCAGGAAGAGGTCGGCGCCGGCGTAGATCCGGCGGGCGAGGTCGCGATCGAAGCGCTCCACCATCGCGATCCGGCCGGGGTACGCGGCGGCCGCGGCCCGCATCCCCGCGACCAGGCCGGCGTCGCCGCTCCCCAGGGCCACGATCCGGGTGCCGCCTGCGGCCAGCGCCCGGGCTGCCCCGGCGACGAGGTCGAAGCCCTTCTGTGGGTCCAGCCGCCCGATCACCCCCAGGATCGGCGCCGGATCGGCCGGGTCCATGCCAACGCGGGCGCACAGGTCGGCCCGGCAGGCGGCCTTGCCGCGGCGGTCGTCGGCGCCGTACCGGGCGGCGATCGTCTCGTCGGTCGACGGGTCCCAGAGCTCCTGGTCGAGGCCGTTGAGGATGCCCGTGAAGCGGGCGCCCCGGGCGCGAAGCTGGCTCTCGAGGCCCATCCCCATCTCCGGGCCGAGGACCTCGCGGGCATAGGTCGGGCTCACGGTGTTGACCATCTCGGCGCGGAGGATCCCCTCGCGAAGCAGGTCGATCCCCCACGCATCGCCGGCCGGCGGGTCCGCGCCCACGCCGAGGTCGCCGACGCGGTCGCGCGGCGTCCAGCCGTGGTAGGCGAGGTTGTGGATGGTCAGCGTGATCGCCGCCGGCCCCACCATGGGGTCACCGGCATAGGCGAGGTCGCGCTGGAGCACCACGGGGCAGGCGTGCCAGTCGTGGACGGAGACGACGTCGACGGGACGGCCCTCGGCGCGGCGCGTCTCGAGCGCGGCCCGCGTCAGCAGCCCGAAGCGCCAGGCGTTGTCGGGGTAGTCGCCCTCGGCATCGCCGTAGAAGCCCGGCCGGTCGAAGGCCGGCGGGTGATCGACCAGGCGCAGGCGGTAGCCCGCCGCGTCCAGGGAACGGACGGCGATCGTCGTCGCCCCGCGGCGGGCGCGGGGGTCGGGCACGCGGACCTCCAGGGTCTCGAGCGCCCGGTCCGGCGGCACGGGGACGGAGCGGTAGCAGGGCAGGAAGACCTCGACCGGCTCGTCCAGGACGCCGGGGAGGCGGCCGAGGGCGCGCGCCAGCGCGTCCACGACGTCGCCCAGGCCGCCGGTCTTGGCCCACGGCTCGCACTCGGCGGCCACGAAGACGACGCGCATGCATCGGATGGTAGCCCGCGCCGGTTGCCGGGGGCTGCCGTGCGCACATCGCGCGGCCTGCCAGGCAAGAGGTGCAGAACCCTCCGAAATTCGATGCCCGTGGGAGCATCAAGCGCGCATCATCCGCGTCCTTCGCCGAGGCGTCGTCCGGCTTCGCCCTCCGCATGACGGGGTGATGCGCACGCGATGCGGCCAGGGGCATCGAATCGGGAACGGCTCGTCGCGTGACGGGGTGATGCGCACGCGATGCGGCCAGGGGCATCGAATCGGGAACGGCTCGTCGCGGCGATCGCCGCGGACCCGCCGGCACGGGCGCGGGGTCGCCGGCGCCGGGAGGGCCCGGTGCGGGGCCCGCGGCGCGGTATCATCGCGGCCCGTATGGAACCGCTCGTCGCCGTCCCCACCCTGCCCGGCGCGCCGTTCCGGCTGCCGCCACGGTTCGAGGGGCTGCGCCGCCTCGCCTACAACGTGTGGTGGATGTGGCACCCGCGCGCGGCGCTGCTGTTCCAGCGCATCGACGCCACCACCTGGTCCCGCTACCGCAACCCGATCGCCCTCTTCGAGAGCCCCATCAACTGGCAGCCGCTCCTGGACGACCCGGGCTTCATCGCCGAGTACGAGGACGTCCTGGCGGACCTCGACCGGTACATGAACAACGGCTCCGATCACTGGTTCCACCGCGCCCACGCCCGCCAGCTCAAGGGCCCGATCGCCTACTTCTGCGCGGAGTACGGGTTCCACGAATCGCTGGGGATCTACTCGGGCGGCCTGGGCGTCCTGGCCGGCGACCACATGAAGAGCGCCAGCGACATGGCCCTGCCGGTGATCGGCGTCGGCCTTCTCTACCGCAAGGGCTACTTCCGCCAGTCGATCGACGCCGACGGTCACCAGGAGCACGCCTACCCCGACTTCGACCTGGCCCGCCTCCCGGTCCTGCGGGTCCTCGACCAGATGGGCGACCCGCTCTACGTCGACGTGGAGCTGCCCGGGCGCCCGGTTCACGCCGCCGTCTGGATGCTCCAGGTGGGCCGCGTGCCGGTCCTCCTCCTGGACACGGACCACCCGCGCAACGACGAGTCCGACCGGCCGATCACCCACATCCTCTACGTCCGCGGCCGCGAGATGCGGCTGCACCAGGAGCTGGTCCTCGGCGTCGGCGGCGTCCGCGCCCTCCGTGCCCTCGGCGTCTCGCCTGCCGTCTGGCACCTCAACGAGGGTCACTCCGCGTTCCTGCTCGTGGAGCGCGCCCGGGAGATGCTCCGCGCGGGCACGCCTCTCGCCGACGCCTGGCCCGCGGTGAAGCGCACGAGCGTCTTCACGATCCACACGCCGGTCTCGGCCGGCAACGAACGGTTCGACGTCGACCTGGTCCGGCGCGTCGCCGGGCCGCTCTGCGCCGGCGCAGGCCCGGCGGGTGACTGGCAGGCGGGCGACGGCCCGGCGGGCGACGGGCAGGCCGCGGCCGCCAGCGTCCCCGTCGACGAGGTTCTTGCCCTCGCTCGCGGCGTGGACGACGACGCGGGCCAGTTCGACATGACGGCGCTCAGCCTCCGGCTGGCGAACGGCGCGAACGCGGTCTCGAAGCTCCACGCCGAGACCGCCAACGACACCTGGCAGCAGCTCCTCGGCGGACGGACGATCCAGGCCGTGACGAACGGCGTCCACACCCCGACCTGGGTCGGGCGCCCGATGCGCGAGCTCTTCGAGCGCTTCCTCGACGCCGACCTCGACGACCTCGACGGCAAGTCGGACGCGGAGCGCTTCTGGGAGCGCATCGGCCGCCTCCCGGACCCGGAGCTGTGGGAGGCGCATCTCCACCAGAAGCGCGAGCTGGCCGTCTTCGCCCGCCAGCGCCTGGTCGCCCAGATGGCCCGGCACGGCGAATCCCCGGCGACGCTCACCGAGCTCGCCGGGGCGCTGGATCCCGAGGCCCTCACGATCGGCTTCGCCCGCCGCTTCGCGACCTACAAGCGGGCGTCGCTCATCTTCACCGACACCGATCGGCTCGCCCGCCTCGTGCACGACGCCCACCGGCCGGTCCAGCTCATCTTCGCCGGCAAGGCCCATCCGGCCGACCGCCCCGGCCAGCAGGTCATCGAGTCGATTTTCGGCCGCAGCCGCTCGCCCGAGCTGCGCGGGCGGGTCTTCGTCCTCGAGGATTACGACATGCGGATCGCGAAGCTCATGGTCCGCGGCGTCGACGTCTGGCTCAACAACCCGCGTCGCCCGCTGGAGGCCTCCGGGACCTCGGGGATGAAGGCCTCGGCGAACGGGATCGTGAACCTCTCCGTCCTCGACGGCTGGTGGGACGAGGGCTGGACCGGCGACAACGGCTGGGCGATCGGGGGCCGCGTCACGACGCCCGACGAGGGCGCCCAGGACTGGGCGGACGCCCTGGACCTCTACCGGATCCTCGAGGAGGAGGTGGTGCCCCGCTACTACGAGCGCGGGGCCGACGGCCTCCCGAAGAAGTGGCTGGAGCTGATGCGGCGCGCCATGTCCACGACGATCTGGCGCTTCTCGACCACCCGGATGCTCCACGAGTACGCCGAGCTGCTCTACCTGCCGGCCGCGGGCGTCGAGCCCGCCCTCGCGACCGCGAAGCGGCGCGTCGTGACCGAGGCGGGCTGACGCCGCCCGCCGTGACACCGCGCATCGCCCTCGCCCTCGCCCTCCATAACCACCAGCCCGTCGGCAACTTCGGCTGGGTCCTTGCCGACGTCCACGACCGGGCCTACCGGCCGATGCTCGACGCCCTGGCCCGCCACCCCGGGGTGCGCCTCGCCCTCCACTATTCGGGGCCGCTCCTGGACTGGCTCCGCGCCGAGCGACCGGAGTTCCTCGACCAGCTCGGCGCCCTGGTCGAGCGCGGCCAGGTGGAGCTGATGGGCGGCGGCTACTACGAGCCGGTCCTCCCGTCGCTGCCGGAGCGCGACCGGGTGGGCCAGCTGGCCAGGATGGCCGACGAGCTGGAGCGCATCACCGGCCGGCGGCCGCGCGGGGCCTGGCTGGCGGAGCGCGTCTGGGAGCCCGACCTGCCGACCTCCCTGGCCGCGGCCGGCTACGGCTGGACGATCCTCGACGACAACCACTTCCGGGCCGCGGCCGTCCCCGAGGACCGTCTCTGGGGCCCCTACTCCACCGACGACCAGGGGCACCTGCTGGCGGTCTTCGGCACGGAGAAGGGCCTTCGCTACCGGATTCCCTTCGGCGCGGTGGACGACGTCATCGCCCACCTGCGCGACCACGCCACCGAGGAGGGCGAACGGATCGGCACGATGGGCGACGACGGCGAGAAGTTCGGCGCCTGGCCCACCACCTGGGAGCACTGCTGGGGGGCGGACGGCTGGGTCGACCGCTTCTTCGACGCGCTCGAGGCGAACGCCGGCTGGCTCACGACGATCACCCCGTCGGACTGGCTGGACGGCCACGCCCCGATCGGCCGGGCCTACCTGCCGGCCGCGTCGTACGCGGAGATGGGCGAGTGGGCGCTGCCGCCCGACGAGAGCCTCGTCTTCGCCGACCTCCTGCACCGGGCCGAGGCGGCGGGGGCCCCGGAGCACCGCTACCTGCGCGGCGGGTTCTGGCGCAACTTCCAGGTGAAGTACCGGGAGGTCAACGACCTCCACAAGCGGATGCTGCGGACGTCGGCGAAGGTCGCGGCGATGCCCGAGGGGGCGGCGAAGGCGGCCGCCACCAACCACCTCTACCAGGGCCAGTCGAACGACTGCTACTGGCACGGCCTCTTCGGGGGCATCTACATCAGCCACATGCGCCTGGCCACCTGGGAGCACCTGCTCGCGGCGGAGGACGCGGCCGACCAGGCCGCCCGGGCGGCCGGGGTCGCGGTCGACGGGGTGCGCCTGGAGGACGTCGACCTCGACGGCATCCCGGAAGTGGTGCTTGCCACTGCCGGCCAGGTGGTCGTCGTCACGCCCACGGAGGGAGCAGGGATCGGCAGCTGGGACATTCGGGCGGCGCGGCATGCCCTCGCGGCCGTCCTGCGCCGGCGGCCGGAGGCGTCGCACGCGGCGCTGCTTGAGCACGAGCGGCAGCTCGCCTCGCAGGCCGAGCAGGCCGCTCCCGACGACGGCGTGGGCTCGATCCACGACCGGGTGGCGGCGAAGGAGGACGGGCTGGCGGCCCGGCTCGTCTACGACGGGTACGAGCGGCGCTCGGGCCTCGTCCACCTGCTCGCACCGGGCACGACCCCGGATGCCTTCGCCCGGGCCGCGGCCGCGGAGCTCGGCGACTTCGTGACCGGGCCGTTCCGGGTCGAGGCGAGCGGCGACGCCCGCGGCTGGGTGCGCCTGGCCCGCGACGGGGTGGCCACCACGCCGGCTGGCCCCCTGCCGGTCCGCGTCGAGAAGACGATCGCGGCCGGCGGCGACCGGCGGACTCCCACCCTCTCCCTCGAGGTCCGCGTGGAGAACCGGGGCGCCGGACCGCTCGCGGCCACGCTGGCCGTGGAGTGGGCGACGACGATGCTTGGCGGCGGCGGCAACCCGGCCGCCTGGTACGTCCTCGACGGCGCGCGCGTCCCCCACGACGTTGCCGCCGAGCGCGCCTCGGTGCGTGAGCTGCGCTCTGGCAACGACGACGTCGGCATCGTCGTCACGACGCGGGTCGAGCCCGCGGCGGAGGCGTGGATCTCGCCGATCGAGACGATCTCGAGCTCCGAGGCGGGCTTCGAGCGCGCCTACCAGGGCTCCGCCCTGGTCTTCGCCTGGCCGCTCGCCCTGGCGGCGGGCGCGGCGACCACGGTCCGTGTCGAGCACGTGGTCACGACGACCCGCGACCGGGCCGCAGAGGAGACGCTGCCGGTGCCGCGATGACCCGCGGCCGGCTCGCCATCCACGCCCACTTCTACCAGCCCGAGCGGCGCGACCCGTTCGGCGGTCCCACTCCGCCCGAGCCGGCGGCGGCGCCGTTCCCCAGCTGGAACGCCCGGATCACCGCCGAGTGCTATCGGCCCAACGCCGAGCGCGGGAACTTCGACCGGATCTCGTTCAACATCGGCCCCACCCTCACGGGCTACCTCGCGAGCGACGCGCCCGAGATCCTGGCCCGGATCGCCCTTGCCGCCCGCCCCGACAACGCCCTGGCCCAGGGCTTCCACCACGCCATCCTGCCGCTCGC
Organism: uncultured Chloroflexia bacterium; assembly: GCA_963762445.1. Taxonomy (GTDB): domain Bacteria; phylum Chloroflexota; class Limnocylindria; order Limnocylindrales; family CSP1-4; genus CTSoil-043. The sequence goes on along the minus strand of CAVXLA010000005.1, from coordinate 134,304 downwards.
CTCGGCGCGCGACCGGCGAACGGAGGTCCGCTGGGGCATCCGGGACTACGTGGTCCGCTTCGGGCACGCGCCGAGCGGCTTCTGGCTCCCCGAGACCGCCGTCGACGAGGCCGCCCTCCGGACGCTCGCCGAGGAGGGCATCCGTTGGACGGTGCTCGCCCCGTGGCAGGCGGCCACGCCCGCGATCGAATCCCGGCAGCCGCACCGCGTCGACCTCGGCGGCGGCCGGGACCTCGTCGTGGCCTTCTACGACGCCGCCCTCTCGGGGTCCGTCTCGTTCCAGCCGGCCGTCACGGCCGATGCCGACAGCTTCGCCCGCGACTGGGTCCTCCCGCGCACCTCGAGCGCGCTCCACCGCGACAGCTCCTCGAGCTGGCAGGCGGGTTCGCCCCTCGTCCTAGTGGCGACGGACGGCGAGCTGTACGGCCACCACCAGCAGTTCCGGGACCTGTTCCTGCAGCGGCTGGTGGACCCGGCGGTCGACCGCGGCTTCGACGTGGTGCCCCTGGGCCGCGCGCTCGCCGGCGAGGATCGCGCGGCGCTGCCGCGGGCCCGGATCGTGGAGCGCACCTCGTGGAGCTGCCACCACGGCGTGCTCCGCTGGTCCGGCGAGTGCGGATGCGTGCCGGACGGGCGCTGGAAGCAGCCCCTTCGGGCGGCCCTGGAGCGCCTCGCCGGCGGGATCGACGCCCTGACCGAGTCGCGGACCGCCGCGCTGGCCGGGGCGCCGGGGACCGACCACTCGCCGGCGCCGGTCGACCCCTGGGCGGCGCGCGACGCCTACATCGACGTCGTGCTGGGGCTGCAGACGCCGCAGGCGTTCTCCGCTCACCTCCTCGGCGACACCGCCCCCGTGTCCTCCCGGCGCGAGCTCGAGGCGCTCCTGGAGGCCCAGCGCTGGCGCCTGGCGATGTTCGCCAGCGACGGCTGGTACTGGGAGGAGCCGTCGCGTCCGGAGACGCGGCACGTGCTGCGCTGCGCGGCCCGGGCGGCGCGGCTCGTCGACGGGGTCGCGGGGACGCGCCTGGAGCGGCGGCTCGTCGAGGACCTCGCCGTTCTCACGTCACCGGCGACCGGGGTCGACGGCGTGGCGATCTACCGGGAGGCGCTCGCCGAGGTGGGCCAGAGCCCGGGTTGATCGGGCGGCCAGGGCGGGGTGTGGCGTCCGGGCTCGATCCTGTGCGGCTCGCCGCGCTCCCGTGCGGCTCGCCGCGCCGGCGCCGACGCAGGCCGGCGCGGCCGAGCGTGCGGCCTGCTCGCGCTGTCCCCGAAGACAGGCGAACCGCCGGCGGGGCCGGCGGTTCGTCCAGGCTCGGGTCGGCGGGAGGGAGGGAGGAGGAGGGAGATGTGCCTCGCCGAGCGTGTATGGTGGGCCCGCGAACGGGCCTGACTGTCAGTTCGCGCCGACGCGCGGCGCGTGCTGGTCCTCGGAGCCCCAGCGCGACTCGACGCCGCTCTCGACGGCGGCGAGGTCGAACGCTGCGAGCCCGATGATCGCGAACAGGAGAATGAGCAGGAGCTCCATTGTGGCCTCGAAGGTGCGGGACGTCGTTGGTATAGTCGAGTAATACAAGCGAATAGTAGTTGGACTATCGCACTATGTCAATGGGCGGAACGGCCCGACAACGACGGGCCGGCTTGCAGGGGTCGACGGGGGCCGAGACGCCCCTCACCCCGGGGGCACTTGGCGAGCCCGCTGCCTTCGTGCCGCCGTCGGAGGCGGCTGAGCTCGAGTGGCCCGCCGGGACCGCCACCGCGGTCGGGGTACCCCGCCCGCGGGACGCCCGGGGCCTCGACGTCGCGCGGGACTCCGACGTCCCGATCTCCACCCAGCTCTACTGGCAGCTCGCCTACCAGGTCGACACCGGGCGGCTCCATCCGGGCGCGCGGCTGCCGACCGTGCGCGAGCTGGGCGCGGTGCTCCGGGTCAACCCGAACACCGTGCGAGCCGTCTACCGGCGCCTGGCCGACGCGGGCTACGTGGTCAGCCGCCACGGCGCCGGCACGCGGGTCGCTGCTCGCCCGCCCGTGCGCCGGACGACCGGTGCGCTCGACGGCCTCGTCGCGGACCTGCTCCGCACCGCGGCCCGCGCCGGGCACTCCGCGGACGAGGTGGCGGCCGCCGTGTACGCCGTCGCGACCGAGCGGCGGCGGCCGGGGCCGCGCGTCCACGTCCTGTTCGTGGAGTGCACGGCCGCCGACGCGCGGCGCGCCGCCGAGACCATCAGCACGGCCTTCGACGGCCTGGCCGAGGCGGACGGGGCCTTGATCGACCACGTCGTCGAGCGTTTGGAGCGGCACCACTACGACCTCGTCGCCACCTCGACCTTCCATGCCGACGAGACGGTCGCCCTGGTCGCGGGGCGGGCACCGGTCGTCGCCCTGATGGCCGCGCCGTCCTACGCAGAGCTGCTCGACGAGATCGGGGCGCTCCCCCCCGGCAGCACGGTCGGCATGGTCTGCTCCTCGACCCGCAGCACGGCCAACATGCAGGACTGGCTTGCCCGCTCCGGGGGCGGCACGCGCCTCATCGAGGCCGTGGCCGGCGACGAGGTGGCGCTCGATCGGGTGAACCGCGACGCCGACCTGCTGCTCCTGACGCGCGAGGCGCTCGAGATCGGCCTGGCCCCCCGCTTCCACGCCCCCGAGCGGATTCGCGAGTGGACCTACGACCTCGACCCGGCCGGGATGGAGCTCCTCCGGCTCGCGATCGAGCGGGTCCGCGCGGCGCGTCCCATCGAGGTGTAGCGCCGGGGCGCATTCGCGTGAGCAGCGCGCATCCGCGCGGCCTCCGGCGGCGACTCAGCGCTCGGCCGACCTCGAGACGCTGGCCCGCACCCGGTCGACGAGGCGCTCCATCCGAGCGTGGTGGGATCCCTTCCAGACGATGGCGTCGCACCCGGGACACCGGCGGAAGTCGTCGTAATAGATCCGGGTCAGCGGCTGGAGCCGGTGCAGGACCTCCTCGCGGCGCACGGGCACCAGCAGCGTGTTGCAGCGGAGGCAGCGCCCGAACGGCTGCCAGCAGTCCACCAGGCCGAAGCGCCGCGCCACCTCGACGAGCTGCTCGACCGGCTGGTCCGAGCGGACCCATGCGCCGCGCCGCACGACGCTCCGCTTGAGGAGGCCCCGGTCGCGGGTCAGGACGATCCGCTGCTCGGCGGCGGCGACCGCGGCGAGCCGGTTGTCATCGGCGTCCGTGCGGTACCAGGTGTCGAAGCCGAGCATCCGCAGGTACACGGCCAGGCGGCCCAGGTGGCCGTCGGCGACGAAGCGCGGATCGGCCGAGTCGTCGGGCGCGGCGGGCAGGACGGGGACCAGCCCCAGCTCGGCGACCTCGGTGGCCGGCCAGGCCTCCACTCGATCTCCGTCGTGCAGGTGCTGGGAGAAGACGGCCGGCGCGCCGTTCACCGTGATGGCCGCGATCTCCGGGTGGGGAACCCCGAGGGCTTCCAGGAGGTCCTTGACCGCCGGATGCCCCTCGAAGTGCCGGCGCACGACTGCGCCCCGGCCGGACACCACCGAGCCCCGGCGGGGCGGGGCGAGGAAGTCGGTCAGGTCCCCGTGGAGAGCGATCGTTGCCCAGGCCATTGCCAACAACTCACGGGCCGGGCCGTCGGCAGGAGCCGGAGGTCACCGCGGATGGCCCACAGGAATGAGGTAGAGCGGGGCTTCGCCGTCGGCGAGCGCGAGGATCCGCCGGACCTCAGCGTCGTCGAACGCACCGACCGGCACGGCCCCGAGCCCGAGGCTCACGGCTTCGAGCAGGACGTTCTGGGCCGCGTGGCCAGCCTCCAGCGCGACGTACCGCTCGGCGCGCTCCGCGCCGTACCGCGCCGCGGTCCGCTCGACCACGCCGCTGATGACGATGATCAGCGGCGCCTCGCCGACCGCCGGCTGGTCGAGCGCCGCCCGCCGGAGAGCCGCCCGGAGGTCCGTGGAGCTGCGCCGGACGAGCCGATGCCCGTCGGGGACGTACCGTGCGAGGCCGTCCGCGGTCACCACGTCCAGCTCCAGCGGGTAACGGGCCCCCGCCGACGGCGCGGTGCGATGCCCGTCGACGTCGGTCACGCCCTGCGCGGCCCAGAGCAGCTGGCCGATCTCCGCACGGGTGAGTGCCTCGGTCGAGAACGACCGGATCGAGCGGCGCGCCCGGAGAGCCTCCTCCAGCGAGAGCGGACCGGCGGGCCGCGGCGACGGCAGCGCCTCCTCCGGCCCGCGGCCCGTCGTCGGCGCGGACCCTTCCGACGAAAGCAGGCTCACCGCAATCGCTCCCAGCAGCACCACCAGGACGGCCGCGACCGCGGTCCGCCTCCAAGTCCCGGCGCGAACGCCACCGGGCCGGTCACGCGCGGTCGATCCGGTCATGCTCGCGGGCGCGGTCGTCGCCGCGGATCGCGACGTTCGAGATGGCTTCGCCACCCTCCTGCCGGTGGGACATGCCGCAACCTCCGGGCGCCATGATCGACGTTGGGCGACCCTGCCGGTAGGGTCGGGTGACGGATACTGGGCGGGTCGGCCGGCAGGGTCCGGCGGCCTCCGGTGGGGACGCGACGCCGAAGCGGAAGGAGCCGAGATACGCTCTCGTGGGACCGCTGGAGGGCCGCCGGTGACCGCCGCCCGCACCGAACCCGCGTATCTCGCGCTCCACCGCAGCGGCGCGCTTGCCGACCGCGCGAGACGCGCGCTCGGTCGGCTGGCGAGCTGCGACCTGTGTGCGCGGTACTGTCGGGTGAATCGGCTCGACGGCACGAAGGGCGCCGTCTGCCGGACCGGCAGGTGGGCGCGAGTCGCGAGCTACGGGCCGCACCACGGCGAGGAGCGACCGATCAGCGGCCTGCGGGGGTCGGGGACAGTCTTCTTCGCCTGGTGCAGCATGCGCTGCGTCTACTGCCAGAACTGGGAGCTCAGCCAGCGCGGAGTGGGGTCGGAGGTCAAGGCAGAGGACCTCGCCTCGATGATGCTCGAGCTCCAGGAGATCGGATGCCACAACGTGAACCTCGTGACGCCGAGTCACGTTGTGGCCCAGATTCTCGAGGCGCTGGCCATCGCGGCGGGGGCGGGGCTGCGTCTCCCGCTCGTCTACAACACGGGCGGGTACGACAGTCCGGAGGCCCTCGCGCTGCTGGACGGCGTGATCGACATCTACATGCCGGACATGAAGTACGGGGCCAGCGACCTCGCGCGGCGCTACTCGCACGTACGCGAGTACGTCCAGGTCAATCGCCGGGCGGTGCGCGAGATGCATCGCCAGGTCGGCGACCTGGTCCTCGACGAGCACGGCGTGGCCATGCGCGGGCTCCTCGTCCGCCACCTGGTGCTGCCCGGGGACGTTGGCGGCACCGATGAGGTTCTCGCCTGGATCGCCTCGGAGGTCTCATCCGACACGTACGTCAACCTGATGGCCCAGTACCGGCCGTGCTACCGGGCGTCGGAGCATCCGCCCCTCGACCGCCGGCCGACGCTCGCGGAATACCGCCACGCCCGCGACCTCGCGGGACGCCTCCGGCTCGGTCGCCTCGACTCGGCACCCCAGAGGATCATCGGCCCGCTCGGTGCTCCTCGCGTCGGCATCCGACGGCCAGGGCATGACCGGGGCGGGTAGGATCGTGCGATGAGCGACCCGATCCCGCCGTTCATCGAGCCGTCCGCGCACCCGCCGCGTCCCGCACCGTCCCCGGTCCCGGCCGTCGCGCCCTGGGTGACGCCCGTCACGCTGGCCGGGCGCCGTGTCCGGCTCGAGCCGCTGGAGCGATCCCACCTCGCGGGCCTCGTCGCGGCCGGCGCCGACACGGCCACCTGGACCTGGATGCACGCGCCGCTGACGGACGAGGCGTCGATGCGAGCCTGGGTCGAGGAGGCGCTCCGCAATCGCGACGCGGGCACGGAGGTGCCCTTCGCGACCGTCGACGCCGCGACGGGCCGGGTCCTCGGCAGCACGCGCTTCATGGCGATCGCCCCGGCCCACCGGCGCCTCGAGATCGGCTGGACCTGGCTGGACCCGGCGGCCCACGGCACTGGCGCGAACGGCGAGGCCAAGTACCTGCTGCTCGCCCACGCCTTCGAGCGGCTCGGGGCGCTGCGGGTCGAGCTCAAGACGGACGCTCGCAACGTCCGCTCCCGGGCCGCCCTCGCCGCGATCGGCGCGACGTTCGAGGGCGTCTTCCGCCGCCACCAGCTCACGGCCAGCGGGCGGGTGCGCGACTCCGCCTGGTACGCCGTCACCGACGAGGACTGGCCCGCCGTCCGCGAGCGCCTGGCGGCCCGCCTGGCCGCCCGGGCCGGCACGCCCCCGGTGGAGGGAGCCCGATGACCGAACCCCGGCTTGCCATCGACACGATCGACTACCACACGGGCGGCGAGCCGTTCCGGATCATCGTCGGCGGGGTTCCGGCGCTCGAGGGGTCGACGATCCTCGAGCGCCGCCGATTCGCCCGAGAGCGGCTCGACCACGTCCGGCGCCTCCTCGTCTTCGAGCCCCGCGGGCACGCCGACATGTACGGCTGCCACGTGGTCCCGCCGAACGACGCGGGCGCCGACCTCGGCGTCGTCTTCTTCCACAACGAGGGCTACTCGACGGCCTGCGGGCACGGGACGATCGCCCTGGTGACCTGGGCCCTCGAGACCGGCGTCCTGCCGATGATCGGGACCGAGACGCCGGTCACGGTCGACGTCCCCTCAGGCCGCCTCGCCTGCGTCGCCCGCTGCGACATCGGGGTCCGCCGGGTGACGAGCGTCCGCTTCACCAACGTCCCGTCCTTCGTCCTGGCGACCGGCGTCACCCTGCCGACCTCGCGCGGACCCGTCACCGTCGACGTCGGCTACGGCGGCGCCTTCTACGGCTCGGCGGACGTGCGGCCGCTCGGCCTTGCGGTCGACAAGGCGAGCCTGCCCGTCCTCATCGACCTCCAGCGCGAGCTGCGCCCGGCGCTCGACGCCGCCCTCGACGTCGTCCACCCCGACGAGTCCGAGCTGCGCGGCATCTACGGGATCATCTGGTGGCAGGACGAGCCGCAGGCCCCGGGCGACGATGCGGCCCTCACCCAGCGCAACGTCACCGTCTTCGCCGACGGGGAGGTCGACCGCTCGCCGTGCGGCAGCGGCACCTCTGCCCGCCTGGCCCTCCTCCACGCCGCGGGCCGCATTCGGACGGGGGAGACGCTCCGTCACCGGAGCATCGTCGACTCCGTCTTCGCCGGCCGCGTCACCGGGGAGACGGCTGTCGCCGGCCGGCCCGCCGTCATCACCGAGGTCGAGGGAACGGCCCACCTCGCCGGCCGCTCGCACTTCGTCCTGGACCCGTCCGACCCGCTGGGGACCGGGTTCCTGCTGCGCTGACGTACCCGGCGCGCGCCCTCGCGCCTGCCCGCCGGCTCGAGCGGAAGTTCCCGCGGCATTGGCCCTCCCATGACGAGATCCGGCGTGGGATGATCGGTCCCGGCAGCGACGCCGGGCCTCGTCGGCGGGCGTCGCGAAGACTCGCGGCGCCGCCCTCGGCGGCGAGTGGCGGCGACGGGATCGTCAGCGGGGAGGTCGTCCCATGAAGGGCTTCATCGTCACCGTGATCGCCACCGCGGTGGCCCTGTGGGTCGCGGCGCGCTTCGTGCCGGGGATCGAGATCCCGTCTTCCGCCTTCGACACCCTCCCGGGAGACGTCATCACCTTCGGGATAGTCGCCGTTGTGTTCGGCGTGGCCAACGGGCTGATCGGCTCGGTCGTGAGAACGCTGGCCCTGCCCTTCAACCTGGTGACGATGGGGCTGGCGGGCTTCATCGTGAACATGGTCCTCTTCCTGGGCGCGGCCTACGTCTCGAACGCCATCGGCGGCTCGCTCACCGTCGGCGACTACCCGCCGGACCTCGTGACGCAGGCCACGCTCGTCGCGGCCGCGCTCGGCTCGCTTGTCGTCGGGCTCGTATCGGCCCTCGTCCGGCTCGTGGTCCCCAACTGACGGCGCCGGCGGGACGCCGATCGTGGACCGGCTCGCGGCTCTCGGCCCGGCGCTGCGGGCGGCCGCCCGCCGCCACGGCACCCCGCTCTACGTCACCGACGGCGCGGCCCTCGACGCCGCCGCCGAGACCGTGCGGGCCGCCTTCCCCGACCCGTGGCTGCGCGCCTACTCGCTGAAGGCCAACGACCTGCCGGCGCTCGTCGCGCGGCTGGCCGCCCGCGGGTTCGGGGCGAACGTCGTCTCGCGCGGCGAGTGGGCGCTGGCGCGGCGGGCCGGCGTGGCCAACGCGGCGATCACCCTCGAGGGGATCGGCAAGACCGACGCCGACCTCCGCGCGGCCGTGCGGGCCGCGGCCGCCGGGGAGCCGCTCCGCTGGGTCGCGGTCGAGTCGGCCGACGAGGCGGCCGCGCTGGCCCGCGCCATCGAGGCGGCGCGGCGCAGGGGGCCCGCCGGTGCGCCGCCGCTGCGCGTCGACGCGCTGGTGCGGCTCAACCCGTCGGTGGAGCCCGAGACGCACGCCGGCCTCGCCAGCGGATCGCGGGCCTCGAAGTTCGGGGTGAACCCCGACGAGGTGGGGGCCGTCATCGAGGCGGGCGGCGGCGCCGACGGCCCGGTCCGCTGGCGCGGCATTCACATCCACGTCGGGTCGCAGCTGGGGGCGATCGACGCCTGGCGCGACGCCGTGCGGCGTGCCCTGGCGCTCCTCGCGCTGCTCCGGGGCGGGATGCCGGACTTCGACACGCTCGACGTCGGCGGCGGGATGCCCGTGGCGCCGTGGCGGCCGGGCCTCGATCCCGTCGCGCCCTGGCGGCCTGGCCTCGATCCCGTCGTGCCCTGGCGGCCGGGTGGCGCGATGCCGGACGCCGGGGCCGACCGGGGCACCGTGCCCGCCGTCGGCCTGTTCGCCGCCGAGGTCCCAGCACTCCTCGACGCCATCCCCGGCGACCGCCGCCCGCGGCGCCTGGCCGTGGAGCCCGGTCGGGCGATCGTGGCGGCGGCGGGCTGGCTCGTCGCGCGCGTCCTCCACGTGCGCGAGCGGACGCTGCCCCCGGCCCCGCCGCCGAGCGACCGCTCGGGCGCGCACGCCCTGGCCATCCTCCCGCCCGGGGCCACGACCGAAGACCGGACGCGACGCCTCGTCGTCCTCGACGCCGGCATGACCGAGCTGATCCGGCCGGCGCTCTACGGAGCGGAGCACGCGATCGTGGCCCTCACCTCGCTGGGCCGGGTACCGCGCCCGGACGCCCCCGCCCGCCCGACCCGCGTCGACGGGCCGGTCTGCGAGTCGACCGACACGCTCGGCGAGCACCTCCTCCCGCCGCTCCGCCGGGGCGACCTGGTCGCGATCGCCGACGCCGGGGCCTACGCGGCGTCGATGCGCTCCGCCTACAACGGGCGGCCGCGACCGGCCGAGGTGATCGTGGAGGCGGACGGGTCGCTCACGCTGGCCCGCCGGCGCGGCACGCTGGGGTCGCTGGCGTGAGGCGGCCGGGCGCCGCAGCGCGGCCGGGCGCCGCAGCGCGGCCGGGCGGCGCGGCGCGGCCGGGCGGCGCGGCGCGGCCGGGCGGCGCGCGGCGCCTCTTCCCGATCCTCGCGCTCCTCTTCGCCATGGCGGCATGGCTCGCGCCGATCGACCCCGCCCGGGCCGCGACGCCGGCCGGCCCGCCCTACCCCGACCCCGTCATCAACCAGGCGGTCTACGACACGGCCGGCCTCTTCGACGCCGCGACGATCGCCGACGCCGAGGCAACGATCGACCGGATCGAGGAGCGCACCGGCGCCGAGGTCGTCGTCTACACCCAGGTCAAGCCCGGCGCGACGACCGCGTCCACCGAGGAGGACGCCATCGCCCTGATCGACAAGTGGGGGGTCGGCCGGAAGGGCTTCGACGACGGCCTGGCGATCCTCATGAACGTCTCGACCGGGGGCGACGGCCTCGTCCACGGGCAGGTCCAGCTCTACGCCGCGCCCGGCTTCCTCGCCCTCTACCTGACGAACGCCGAGCGCCAGCAGATCTTCGACGAGGAGATGCTCCCGCGCCTCCGCGACCAGCAGTTCGGCGAGGCCCTCCTCGCCGCGCTCGCCCGGATCGACGCGGCGGCAACCGCCGAGCGGGCCGGCCAGCTCCAGCTCGCCCGGCAGCTCGACGCGCTCGTCGGGATCGTCGGCGGCCTCGGCGGCTTCCTCCTCCTCGTCGGGTGGACCTTCTTCCACTGGCGCCGCTACGGGCGCGACCCGTACGTCGTCGACAGCCCGTCGATCTACCTGCCGGCCCCGCCCGCGGAGCTGACGGCCGCCGGCGGCGCCCTCCTCCACGATGGCAGCTCCTCGCGGCGGACCCTGACGACGGCACTCCTCGACCTCGCCTCGCGCGACGAGCTGGCCTTCCGGGTGAAGGACCGGCTCATCGGCCGCGACGAGGTGACCGTCGAGCTTCGTCGCCCGAACACCGACGATCCGCGGATCCGGCTCAACCGGCGCAACCCTGTCTCGCCCGCGGAGGAGCTCGCGCTGGAGAAGCTCGCGGACCAGGCCGACGACGCGGGCGACGGCGTTCGCGAGGTCGACCGCGGCGCGCTCCTCGAGTTCGGCAAGTCCGTCGGGGAGTTCGACGAGGCCCTCGAGGGCGAGCTGGTGCGTCGCCGCTGGTTCGGCGAGGCGCCGGGGAAGGTGACGAACCGCTGGCGGATCATCGGCGCCGCCGAGATCGTGGCCGCCGGCGTCGCCTTCTGGGTTGGGACGTCCCTCCCGTCCAGCGGCTTCGTGCTGCTGGCGGTGGGCCTCGTGGCGGCGGGCCTCTTCACCTTCTTCCTGGCCGGCGCGATGCCGGCACGCACGCTGGCCGGGGCGACCATGATGGCGATGCTGGCAGCCTACCGGCGAACCCTCCAGGCGGCGCTGGGCCGCGCCCGGTCGATGGACGAGGTGGTCTCCGAGCCGCGCCTGGCCTGGCTGGAGACGCCCGATCGCGCCGTCGTCTGGGCGGTCGCCCTCGGGCTCCAGGACGAGGCGCAGGAGGTCCTGGAGCGGAGCATGGCGGACCTCCGCGCCGGGAGGACGAGCGCGGCGTACCTGCCGCTCTGGTACGGGTCGCCGGGCGGCGGCGGTGGGAGCGGCGCGTGGGGCGGGGTCGCCCCCGGGCTCATGGCGAGCTCGGCGATCCCGAACCTGGGCGGGATGTTCGCGGCCCTGGGCACGATCGGCAACTCGCCGTCCTCCTCGGGCGGGGGCGGCTTCGGGGGCGGCTCGTCGGGCGGCGGAGGCGGCGGCGCCGGGGGCGGGTTCTGAGGCGGGGCGGGGCCGCCGGGCGCGGGCGGGTCGCCGCGTGACCGCGGGCCCGCCGCCGGCGGCCGTGCCCGGAGCGCGCTTCGGCTAGACTCGGGTGAGTGGGTGCCGTCGACACGATGGAAGTGTTCTTCGAGGAGCTGAACGCCGGCGCGCGCGACCGCGCCGTCGCGCTGATGGACGAGCGCGTCGAGATGCGCGTCCACGTCGGGGACAGCGCCCGGACGCTGCGCGGCTTCGACCAGGTGAGCGGCTGGTTCCTGCGCGCGGACGCGGGCTTCAAGATGGTCCCGGGCAATGTCCAGGACATGGGCAACACGTGGCAGGCGGACGTGCTCGTCCTCCGCCCGGGCGCGCCCTCGCAGCACCTCGACGCGGCGTTCCGCGTGGAGACCGGCAAGATCACCTCGATCAACCTGACGCCGCGCCGGTAGGGGCCGCCGGGGGCGGGAGCGGGCCGCGCAGCGGAGGCCGCGGCGCGGAGGTTGCGTCGGGGCGAGGCGGGCCGCCGAGCCACCCTCTCCCCGCGCGATTGCACGTGATCTCAACACCACGCCCGCCGGAGGGCCGGTGACCGCGCCGATGTCGGCCGTCCGAGCCATCCACCGGCGCGCCGCCGCCCCGCACCGGCGTCGTTCCGTGCTCGAGGCGGTCCCGCCCGGGCGCGGCGGGGCGGTCGACCCCCCCTCTATCAGGCCTCGGGGGTCCAGCCGCGGCGATCGAAGCCGCGTCCGGGGCCGGGAGCGTTGAGATGACGTGCGATTCCGCGGGAAGGCATGGCAGCGGCCCCGGCACGGCAGGGCGGCCCGGCCCGCGCCGGGGAGGCAGGGCGGCCCGGCCCGCGCTGGGGAGGCCGGGCCCGCGCGTCCGGAGGCAGGGCGACCCGGCCCGCGCCGCCCTCACGGAGCGGGCGTGATCTCGACGATCTCGGACGGAAGCGGCTGCGGGATCACGATCCGGTCGCCGACGGCGATCTTGTTCGGGTTCGTGATCGACGGGTTGGCGGCCAGGATCTGGTCGACTGTCACCCCGTACAGCCCCGCGATCTTGAAGAGCGAGTCCCCCGACTTGACGATGTGCACCACCTGCTCGGGCGTTGGCACCGCCGTGGGGCTCGGGGCCGCCGAGGGGACGACCGAGGCCGAGGGGCCAGGCGTGGGACTCGGCTGCTCGCCGCCGCCGCCGATCCCCTTGAGCAGGAACGGCGCCGCGAAGAGCGCGGCACCGATCAGGACGATCGCCAGGGCGTAGACCGCCAGGCGTGGGATGCCGAAGCGTGCGCGCGACTTGAGCGACGGGTACTCCTCGAAATGGCGCGGCTGCTCCCAGCTGGGGGCCGAGGGGTCGACGTGGTCGCGCCGGGTGCCGCCTGCACGGCGCTCGCCCTTGCCCGGCGCGACCGGCGCGTATCCCACGGGCATGCGCCGCGGGGCCGCGACCGCCGGGCGCCCGGGCTCGTCCTCCTCGCGCTCGAAATCAGGGTCATGCGCCGCGCTCCAGGCCTGCTCGTCCTCATCCCACGCGGGTGCAGGCGCCGGGCGCGCGGGACGGCCGGCGAGGAACGCCGGCGTGTCGTCGAAGACCTCCCGGTCCGCTCCTGCGTCGTCGGACGGCTCTGCGTCAGGCCCGGCGAGGCCGCCGTCGGACCAGGCGAACCTGGCCTGGTCCAGGTCGTCGGACGGCGTGGCCGCGGAATCCGCGCGGCCGGCCGCGCTGGCGGGGGTCCCGGCCGCCCCGTCGTCGGCCCCGCCGGCCCCGACGTCGGCTCCTGCCGATCCGGCCGCGCCCGCGCCCCCGGCGGACCCGGTGCCGGCCGCGGCGGACGAGGCCCACGGCGGCGGCGCGGTCCAGTCGTCAGGGGATGCACCCGGCCGGACGACGGACCGGCCGTCCGCTGGCGCCGCCGTGGCGCGCGTCGGTCCCGCAGCGCGCAGGGAGCGCCCCTGCGCGTCGACCTTGACCGGCGCCGCCTCGCGGCGCGCCCAGTCGACGAAGGTCGGGCAACGCGGGAATGCGCCGGACAGGCAGTAGGCCGCCTGGTGGGCGAGCGCTCGCGGCGCGGCCGGGCTCTCGGCGTAGCACCGGTGGCGGTGATCCGGGACCGGCGCCCGGTGATCGCGATCGTCGTCGAGGGCGACGAACGGGCAGACGGCCTGCGGATCGGCGATGCGCTCGGTCACGCGCCGATAATACCCGTTGCGAAGGGACCTTCAGCCTCGTGACGACCGCCCCTTGACGGCCGCCCCGCGATGGGCGTCATGCTGGCGCCATGGACACTGCCCGAATCCTGCGACGCAGGGCCGCCCCTGCGGCCGTGGCGGCCGTCGCCACGCTCCTCCTTGCCGCGTGCGCGACGTCCGCGCCCGCGACACCCTCGCCGGCGCCACCGACGCCCGCGCCGACGCCCGCGGCCGTGACGCCCGCGCCGACGTCCGCGGCCGTGACGCCCGCGCCCGCCGCCTCCCTACCCGACTTCACCTGCGGCGCGGCCCTCGAGCAGCCCGGCACTGCCCCCCTTGCCCGGATCAGCGGCTTCGACGTCGTGAACGAGGACGGGGTCGGGCGGATCACGATCACCTTCCGCCCCGAGGGCGACGTGGCGGCCATCCCCGACGTGGCGATCCGGCCGGGCACTCCGCCGTTCACGGAGGATCCGAGCGGGCTGCCCCTGGACGTCAGGGGGACGGTCTTCGTCGTGATCACGCTCCAGGGCGGCACCGCCCTCGACGCCGACTACAAGCCGACGTTCGAGGGCCCGTTCGACGCCGCCCCCGCGGGCAGCCCGATCGTCGAGGTGAAGCGCGCCGGCGACTTCGAGGCCGTCTCGAGCTGGGTCGTCGGCCTCGACGGGACGCCGTGCGTCCGCATCCTCCCGTCCGACGGGACGGGCCACCTCGTGATCGAGCTCACCACGACCTGACGCGGCCGGCGCCGAACCCCGCACAATCGGCGCCATGGACACCTGGAAGTTCTTCGCGATCACCCACGCCGATCACGTCGTCTGCAACCCCACCAGCTCGGAGCGCCTCGACGAGCTGATCGGGCTCCTGGACCTCGCGCCGGGGGCGACCGTCTGGGAGGCGGCCTGCGGCAAGGGCGAGCTCCTGGTCAGGCTCGCGGAGCGCCGGCGGGTCCGCGGGACCGGCGTCGACCTGTCGCCCTACGAGATCGCCGTCGCCCGCGAGCGCGCCGCGGCCCGCGCCCCGGCCGCCGGGCTGGCGCTCATCGAGGGCGACGCGGCGGCCCACGCCCCCGGGCCGGCGAGCGTCGACCTCGCGGTCTGCCTGGGGGCCAGCTGGATCTGGGGCGGCCACCGAGGGACGCTGGCGGCCCTGCGCGGCTTCGCCCGGCCCGGCGGGCTGATCCTCGTCGGCGAGCCGTACTGGCGGCGCGAGCCCGACCCGGACTACCTGGCCGCCGCCGACGTCTCGGCGGCGGACTTCTCGACCCTCCACGGCAACGTCGCCATCGCCGCGGAGGAGGGCCTGGCGCTCCTGTACGCGCTCCCCAGCCGCGACGAGGACTGGGACCGCTACGAGATGCTCCAGCTGCGCGCCGCCGAGCGCTACGGCGTCGCCCACCCGGACGACCCGGATGTCGGCGACCTGCTGGCCCGGGCGCGCCGCGGCGCCGACGCCTACCTCCGCTGGGGCCGCGACACGCTCGGCTGGGCGATCTACCTCTTCCGGGCGCCAGGCTGACGACGGGCGCGGGCGCGACGGCGCCTCGGCACGGCGGACCGGTCAGGGACCCCCTTCGACGAGCTCGTCGCAGATCTGGGCCATCGTGTCGGGGAGCGTGCAGGTGATCTTGAGCGCCGACGGGAGGTCGGCCCCACTGCCCCCGGCCTCGGTGCCGGGGTCGAACACCATCAGCCCCAGGGCGCGGTACCGCCCGCCCGACGGATCGCCGGTGCCGGCCACCCCCGGCGGATCCTCGAAGACCGCCGAGGACGGCAGCGGCCGCCTGACGAGCTCGCCCGCCGGCGACGTGGTCGGGCAGGAGAGGCCCGGCTGGTCGAAGAGCTTCCACGCCTCCGGGAACAGGCCGCAGGCCATCGTGGCGATGCAGCCGACGCAGGCGCCGCCGGTGAAAGCGGTGACCGCCTGCCGATCCGGCGACGGGCTTCCCGTCGGGATGGGCTGGCCGGCAGGCGTGATGACCATGCTGGCCGAGCCGTCCACGCCGACCGCGCCCTCGCACGTCCAGCCCTTCGGGCCGAGCAGGATCAGGGTTCCGTTCGCATAGAAGGTGACCTGGGCGGCGACGGCCTGGGTCACCGTCGCGGTCATCGTCGCCGGGATGGCCCCCATCGACTCGTCGGGGAGCCCGAACGTGGTCGGGCACGCCACGACCGGGATCCTGGCGGTGCGCCCGGCCTCCGGCGTGGGAGCGGCGAGGGTCGCAGCGGGGGTGGAGGCGACCGGCGCGGCGGCCGACGCGGCGGGGGCAGCGGTCGCGGCGGTCGCCGCGGGGACGGAGCCGGCCGGCGAGGCGGGCGGCGTGCCCGGCAACGCCGTCGGGCCCGGGTTGCCGCACGCCGCCACGACCATGGCGGTGACGAGGGCCGCCGCGGGGATGGCCGCGAACCGGCTGGGCCGGCCGAACGGCCAGGTCATCGAACGGAGCGGTCCCCCGGGATGGTGCATCTGCGGATGGTACGCCCGCCCGGTCCGCGGACGGCGCGCCTCACGCGCCGCATCTTCGACAAGAGTCAGCGCGCCGTTAGCGTGGCGCACCCGGAGGACGTCGGGCGCGCACGAAGTACGACGCTACCGCGCCTGGGGCGCGACGAGGCGGAAGAGCTGTCGCGCTCCGGACAGACCCTTCAGCTCGTGGATGCCGGCATCTTCGAGGACGAGGCTCGAGCCCTCGAGCAGGCCGCTCGTCGTCGACGACACGAGCACCTCGCTGGGGCCTGCCAGGGCGAGCACCCGCGCGGCCGTGTGCACGGCGATGCCGCGGACATCGTCGCCGACGAGCTCGACTTCCCCCGTATGCACGCCGACGCGGATCTCGAGGCCGATGGCCCTGGCCGAGCGGGCCATCTCCCCGGCGCATCGGACGGCACGGGTCGGGCTGTCGAAGACCGCCAGGAACCCGTCCCCGGTCGTCTTCACCTCGCGCCCGAGGAAGACGTTCAGCTGCTCGCGGAGGCGCGCATTGTGGGCCGCGAGAAGGTCGCGCCAGGCGGCGTCACCGACCAGCTGCAGCCTGGCCGTGGAGTCGACGATGTCGGTGAAGAGGATCGTCGCCAGGGTCCGTGCGTCGGCTTCGTGGAGGACCGCCCCGAGGGCGCGACCGCTGGCTCCCCACTCGATGGTCACCCACGGCTCGTCGCCGGGCACCCACTTGTCATGGCCCGGCGGGATGTCGAAGACCGTGTCCGGCCCGATGTCGAGTGTCTGCCCGTCATCCATCACGACGTGCACGGCACCGGACATGGAGTAGCCGAGATGGCGGATCGGGCACAAGAGAGCTCCGACCATCGGGCCGATGTCGGTCGACCAGCGCCACCCCGGCTCGAAGCTGCAGTGGCCGACGGTGGCATCGTCGAGGCCGACGGTCTCGAACCGGACCTTTGGCATCGTCCGGACGTCATCCGGTGTCGCGAAGCTCTTTGCCTGCAGTCGGGGCATTCCGCGCTGTCTCCGGGGTGATGGTGCACGATTCGGTGTTCATCCTAGTCTCATGTTGCTCGAGGACGATCGCCCGGGCTCGGCCGTCCCGATCGCCGCGGGAAGGCCCCTCGGCATCGGGTCGCTCGCGGCGGGGAAACGCAAGGAGACGGTCGTTGTGTGGCATCGCGGGCTTCCTGGGTCGCCCTGACCCGGAGCTCCTCGACTCGCTCTCCGCCGCGCTGCGCCACCGCGGGCCCGACGACGACGGTGCCGTCACGAGGCCGTGGGCCTCGATCGCCGTTCGTCGCCTGGCCATCCTGGACATCGACCACGGCCATCAGCCCATGTCGAGCGCCGGCGGTCGCCTCCACCTGGCCTACAACGGGGAGGTCTACAACTTCCGCGAGCTGCGGGACGAGCTGCGCGCGCGGGGCTGCGCGTTCGACACCGAATCCGACACGGAGGTCGTGCTCAAGGCCTACGAGCTCGATGGCCCGGCCTGCTTCGCCCGCTTCAACGGGATGTTCGCCGTGGCATTCCTCGACGAGCGCGGCCCCCGCCCCGAGCTCGTGCTCGCCCGGGACCAGCTGGGGATCAAGCCCCTCTACCACACCCGGATCGGCGAGCGCGTCGTGTTTGCCTCCGAGATCAAGGCGTTCCTCGCCGACCCGCGGTTTGCGCCGACGGCCAATGACCAGCGCGTCTACGAGTACTTGCGCTGGGGGTTCCACGATCACGACGGGGCGACCTTCTTCGCGGGCGTCGCCACCGTCCCCGCCGGATCCTACGTGGTGGTCCGGGACGATGGCCTGGCGGAGCACCGCTTCTGGACCCCGCGCCTGTCGAGCGACGGGAACCCCGATCCGGCGGTCTTCCGCGATCTGCTGCGCCGCGCCGTCGCCCGCCGCCTGGTGGCCGACGTGCGGGTCGGTGTCGGCCTCTCGGGGGGCCTCGATTCGTCGTCGGTCGTCGGCCTGGTCGCCGGGCTCCTGCGGGAGCACCATCCCGACGCCGGATCAGTCGGTGAACGCCTCTCGACCTTCTCGGCTGTCTTTCCCGGCGACCCGATCGACGAGCGCCACTGGGTGGAGGCGATGCTCGCCGCGACCGGGGCCGAGGGCAACTTCGTGGAGCCGGCATCGTCGGGGCTCGTCGCCGAGCTCGCCGACTTCGTCCGGGCGCTCGACGAGCCGACCGTCAGCAGCGCACCGTATGCGCAGTGGTGCGTGATGCGGCTCGCCGCCGGTCGGGTGAAGGTGCTGCTCGACGGCCAGGGCGGCGACGAGCTCCTTGGCGGGTACACCCCGTACCAGTTCGTGTACCTGCGCCAGCTCCTCCGCGAACGCCGCTTCGGGCGCCTCCTCCGCGAGGGCCTCCGGCCGTCGGTGGCGCGCACCCTGCTGCGCCATTACGCGCGGCCGCTCGGTCGGCCGTGGACGGCCCCCGAGGACTACCTCCGTCCCGAGTTCGTCGCGGGCCGCCCGCAGCCCGTCGACCGGCGCAGCCACCAGGACCTGAAGGCGCGCCTGCTCGCGGACCTCACCACCTACAGCCTGCCCTCCCTGCTGCGCTACGAGGACCGCACCTCCATGGCCCACTCGCTCGAGTCGCGGCCTCCCCTGCTCGACCTCGACGTCGTCGAGCACGTGCTGACCCTCCCGGTCGACGCCCTGGTAGACGGCGGCAGGACGCGGGCGATCCTGCGGCGCGCCATGAAGGGGGTCCTCCCCGACGAGATCCGGCTGCGGTCGAACAAGATCGGGTTCACGACGCCGGAGATGCGCTGGTTCACGAAGGAGCGGACGGCGGTCATGGGCGTCTTCTCGTCGCCCTCGTTCCAGGCCCGGCCGTACTGGGACGGGGCGGCGATCGCCCGGGCGTTCGACGAGGTCTGCACCGGACGGCGGGTGCAGTCCCTCTTCTACTGGCGAGTGCTCAACCTGGAGATCTGGCTCCGCGTCTTCATGGATGGCGGCGGCGCGCACGGCACTCCGGAGTACCGAGACAACGGGAGCACGGGCAGCGACAAGCGGACCGTAGGCTCGCGGAGCTCACAGGTGCGGGGATCGCCTAGTACGGATAGAGCGTGAAGGTCGAAACCGTCCTTCCTGTGGCATCCCGAAGGTAGGCACGCTCCGGGAAGGCGTTGCCCCAGACCTCGCCGGACCCACGGCCCCAGTAGAGGTGCGTCGTGGTTCGACTGCCCCGGCCGCTGAACAGGGTGACCGTGACGCCGGGTCCGATCGAGAAGCCCGTCGGGAAGCGGTAGACGTGGGCGACCCCGCGGTCCAGGACCCGCCAGCCCGTGAGCGACTTCACCGTCGCGCAGACGTTCCTGATCCTCACTGACTCGGCGTTCAGGGCCGGCGCAAGGTTGTCATTGCCCGGCGGGTTCCATGTCCCCCCGACGATCCGGACACAGGCCGGCGCGGGAGCTGGTGAGGCGGTCGGCCGTGCCACGCGCCACGTACCGCCGAACGAGACGATCCCTTCCCCGTTTGTATCGCCGGTCGCCGCATCTCCGCCGTAGAGATAGAGCGCGCGCCCGTCGTGGCTGACCTGGGTCGATCCGTCGGACCGGGCGACCGTCCCCACGGTGCCATTGACCCCGCTGCCGGCGGTCGCCATTCCACCCTGGGCGACCGTGAGCGGTGGCCAGAACGCGACGCACGGGCCGACGCACGTACTGCCGTTCGCCGGATCGGCCGACAGCGTGTACAAGGTGCGTCCGTTTGGGTCGACGAGGTACGTGCCCAGTGTGGCACTGGTGTGGGTTCCGATCTGGACGCTCATCGGAGCAGCCGGGATGCTGGCCGTCGGGGTTGGCGTCGGATCGGCGGGTGGCGGATAGACGGGGGGCGGATAGTCCACCGCCAGCACCCCGACCGGCGCCGCAGCGCCGGCGACCCAAGCCGTGGTCACCAGGGCGAACGCGAGGAGCCCGTACAGGGACAACAGTCGCTTCGGGTGGTCGTTCATCATCGGTTCGTCTCCTCAGGGGTGTCACCGTCGGACGTGACGGATACGTCGATAGCCCGACGTCTGGTTTCCGAGGAGCGGGACCATGCCGAGATGGGGGGCGCACGCGGTCGCCATGTACGCGCCCACAACGAGACTGGCAAGCCGGTCGTCGGCTTCGGGATCTGCGCTGTCGCCGGTGCCATCGAATGGTCACCGAACCGAAGCCTCCAGCTGCCCTACTGGTATCACGGTCGAATGAACTGTCTGGTCCCGCTCGACCTTGAGAGCAGAGAGAACATCACGACCGCGCCTGATCTCGTTGCTCCTATCGAGGTCTATCCGGGCACTCTGCTCGTCCGGACTGGGTTGATGCCGTACATGCCTTATGCGAATGCCCGAGTGGCCGTGAAGCGCCACGACCAACTGCCCCCATGGCTCCTCGCCGGCTGGAACACAGAGGCGGAGAGGCTCGCCGAGGCTCAGATCGAGGACCCAGAGATCGACCGGCCAGCCTGGTCGCCCTGCGAAAGGACCTGTCGCGGGAGGCGGCGCGTTTCGAGCCGTCCTATCTCCTAACCCCCGCCCCGTTTGACACCCCGACGGGGCGCTCCGACACTTCGGGGGCGGACGCGCGGAGAGCGCCGTCTCGCGCCATCCGGGGGTTCCCCCGCTCACGCCCACCGAAGGAGTGCCCGATGCGCCTGACCCGCTTGCTTCGCCCGACCACCGTCGTCCGGGCCCACTGCGACATCCCGTGCGGGATCTACGACCCGGCCGAGGCGCTCCTCGCGGCCAAGACCGTCGCCCGCATGGTCGAGATCATCAACGGCCTCGAAGGCGACACCACGGCGACCCGCAACAAGTTCACCCGCTGCGTCACGGTCAAGGAGCAGCACGCCGAGAAGGTGAAGAAGGAGGTCCAGGTCATCTGGTCCGACTACTTCAAGCCGGAGCACCTCGAGACGATCCCGGACCTCCATTCGAAGGTCTGGAACCTGCTCAAGCTGGCGGGAAAGAACAAGCAGAACGTCGATGCCGCGGCGGCCGCCGACCTCGTCGCGGCGACGCAGGAGTTCAGCGACCTCTTCTGGTCGACCAAGAAGTAGCGACCGCCACGGGCGACGCTCCTCTCGACCTGCGAGCACCGCATCCGGCCGAGCCGGACGCTCGATGTCAGCTCCCGCCGGGGCACGGGCCGTCGCGCCGACGTCGACGCGGGCCCTCGCTGCTGCGCCTCTTCCTGGGGCTGGCGGCGATCCTCGGGTGGGTCTTCGACGCCTCGCTCGCGCTGCGCCGCGCCCGCCGCGGGCCGTGGCGGGCGGAGGTCGTCGAAGGGAGCATGGCGCCCGCCCTGCTCCCCGCGGACTGGCTCCTGCTCGACCCGACCGGCCGGCGCTGGCCGCGGCCGGGCTCGATCGTCGTGATCCGCGAGCCGGGCACCGGCGTCCTGGCGATCAAGCGGGTCGCAGCGCGGGGGAGCCGCGCACGGGACGCGGGTGCGGCGGGTGCGGCGGGTGCGGGCGTTGGGGCGTCGGCGCCCGCGGGCCTCGGCCGCCCGCTCGAGCCGCGCGAGGCATGGCTCCTCGGCGACGCACCCGACGGCTCGATCGATTCGCGCGCCTACGGCCCGCTCGACGCCGACGCCCTCGTGGCCCGGGCCTGGTTCCGCTACGGCCCACCGCAGAGGATCGGCCGGATCGGCTGACCCCGGGCAGGTCGGCACGGGACGGCCGGGCTTCGCCGAGCCGCTGCGTGTCGAGGTGCCCCGGGGGAGCGTAACGGACGCGAGGACGCCGATTCCGCGGCACGATCACCCTCCCAGGGCTTCGCGGGCCACCCGCACGTGGCCAATCTGTCGAATTGGTGCGTCGGAGCGCGCACGAACGCCCGACCAGCTGCCCGGTCGGTCGATCGCGCCCCTCCGGGGCACCTGATCGACGAAACGCGCCGGTCGCCCGTCCGTTACGCCCCTCCGGGGCACCTCGGATCCTGAGCACCGCCCTCCGGGGCACCTCGGATCCTGAGCCACGCCCCTCCGGGGCACCTCGGGTCCTGGGCTGCGCCCCTCCGGGGGAGCCGCGGGTCCCGTGCCTGAGCCGGGGGAGCCGCGAACCGGGCCGATCAGCCCACGGCGAGCGGAACCCGCGCCGCCAGCGGCAGCCCGGCCGCCTGGACGTCCGCGGCGAAGCTCGCGAGGCCGTCGTCGGACATGTCCCAGCGCGACGGGAAGGCGACGAGGCGGTCGAGTCCCAGCGCTGCGAAGGCGCTCAGACGGTCCACCCGCTCCTGGCCGACCGGGCGCACGTCGCCGTCGCGACAGTAAAGCGAGATCCGGAGCGTGGCCGGGTCGCGGCCCTCCTCTTCGCAGCGCTGGCGGGCCACCGCCATGTGCTCCGCGACCTCGGCGGGGTCGAGGAAGACGAGGTTGAGCTCGTCGGCGAAGCGGGCGGCCAGGCGGAAGGTCACGTTCTGCCCGTTCCCCCCGACGATGATCGGCAGGCGCGGCCGCTGGATCCCCTTGGGGACGTTGATCGCGCCGTCCACCCGCGCGTGGCGGCCCTCGTAGCTCGCCCGCCCCGGCTCGAGCATCCGGTGGATGATCTCCAGGTGGTCGGCCAGGACCGACAGGCGCTCACGGAGCGGGGGGAACCCGTAGCCGTAGGCGATCCACTCGTCCTCCTTCCAGCCGGCCCCGATCCCCAGCTCGAAGCGGCCGTTGGAGATGACGTCGAGGGTCGACGACATCTTGGCGGTGAGGGCGGGGTTGCGGAACCCGGTGCAGACCACCATGTGCCCGATTCGTGCCCGTCCCGTCGCCGCAGCGATCGCGCCCAGCATCGTGAACGACTCGAAGGTGATCTCGTCAGTGGGCTTGGGGACCGTCGTGAAATGGTCGAAGACCCACAGGGATTCGAACCCCAGCGCCTCGGCCTGGCGGGCCCGGGCGACCGCGTTCGACCAGGCGTCGGCGGCCTTCCAGCCGTCGAACTCGCCCTTCCAGCCCTGGGGGACCATCACCCCGACGTCCATGCCTGCTCGTGCCTCGCCCGGCTGGGATCCGCGCGTCGGGTGGCGCGCGGATCGACAGGCTCCCGAGCCTATCATCGGCGTCATGGAGACGCCGCCGCCATTCGACCCCTCCGTCACGGCCCATCCGGACCCCGAGGCGATCCTGTCGGGGCCGCCGGAGCCCTGGGCTCCCCTGCCGCAGCCGATCGCGCGCCACGGCCCGCCGTGGTGGATGACCGAGATGATCGCGGCCGAGCCCGCACTCGCAGGGCGGGTCCTGCGTCGGCTCGGCGTGATGCGCCGCAGCTCCGGCGTGCCCGGCGTCCCGGCCCGCCTCGAGGCTCCGGGCCGCGAGACCCCCGCGGGACGGCTGGCGATCGCGATCCGGCGCGCCCTCGAGCGGGGCGAGCCCGTGGTGGTCACCGGCTGCGGCACGAGCGAGCACGGGGCCCGGGCGTTCGCCGCGATCGTCGCCGACGCGGCGGCGCGGGCCGGGATCGCCGGGGCCGGGCAGCCGGGGAGCGTGGTGGCGGCGCAGGCCTTCGAGGCGGCGCTGACCCCACAGCGGGGCGGGCTCATCGTGGGGATCAGCCACGAGGGCGGGACGGGGGCGACGATCGCGGCGGTCGAGGCGGCGGCAGCAGCGGGGGCGCGGACGGCCGCGGTGACCGTCCATCCCGGGTCGCCGATCGGGCGGTTCGCGATCGTGCTGGCGACCGGCGAGATCGACCGGAGCTGGTGCCACACGGTGGGCTACCTCTCCCCGATCCTCGCGGCCGTGGCCGTGGGCGCGGCGCTGACGGGCGAGCCGGGTGACGCCGACCCGCTGGCCGTCCGCGCCCTGCTCGACGCGGGGCTGGCCCAGGGCCCCGCCGCCGAGGCGATCGCCGCCTCGCTGGCCGGGATGCGCGAGCTGATCGTGGTCGCTTCCGGCGCGGATCGACCCGCCGGCCGCGAGCTCGCCCTCAAGGTCGAGGAGGCCACCTGGCTGCCGACGACGCAGCGGGACCTGGAGACATTCCTCCACGGGCACCTCCCGGCGATGGACAAGGAGACCGGCCTGGTGCTGGTCCTCGCCGACCGCGATGGGCGCACGGCGCGCTCGGCCCGGGCGCAGCAGGCGATGGCGGCCGCGGGGCGCGTCGGCGTGCGGGCCGCGGGGATCCTCGCCGACGCGCTCGACGCGGACTGGCCCGCGTTCCTTCTGCCGGCCGGGCGGCTGCTGGTCCCGGAGTCGCCGGGCCTGCCGGCCCCGGCGGCCGCCCTGCTCGGGACGGCGACGCCACTCCAGGTGCTCACCGAGCGCCTGGCCCGGGCGCGCGGCACCGACCCCGACCCGATCCGCCGCGACCAGCGCGCCTACCGCGAGGCGGCCACGCTGGCGGAGTAGGCGGTCGCACCAGCGGCGGGCGGCGGCGCCGGGCGCACCGGGCCCCCGCGCGGCGTCAGGCCTGGACCAGGGCCTCCCCCAGCAGGTCGACCATCTCGAGGTCCCACGGCAGGAAGTCCTGGAGCATCAGCCGCTGCACGCCGGCGGCCTCGAACCGCGCCACCATCGCCCGGGCCTCGTCCGGCGTGCCGATGATCCACCGCGGCCGGCGGGCCTCGAGCCAGGCGGCCCCGGCGTCAGCCAGCCCGAACTGCTCGAGGACGGCCGTGACGCGCCGCTCGACCTCGGCCGGGTCGCGGCCGACGAGCGTCCCGACCATCGCCGAGTGGACCATGGTCGCCGGATCGCGGCCCGCGGCCCGCGCGGTCGCGTCGAGCCGCCCGAAGCGCTCGACGACCTGCTCCGGCGTGGAGCTCATGAGGTTGTATTCGTCGGCGAAGCGGACCGCCATCCGCATCGAGCGGGGCCTCCCCTCCCCGCCCACGATCACCGGCGGCGCCGGCCGCTGAACCGGGCGCGGCCGGAAGAGCGAGCCCGGGATCGTGGAATGCCGGCCGGCGAACGCCCAGCCGTCCGGCTCCTGCCAGAGGCCGCGCAGGATCGCCAGCTCCTCCTCGAGCATCTCCGCCCGGACCTCGATCGGGGGGAACGCGAGGCCGTGGTGGGCGTGCTCGGCCGCGTTCCAGCCCGCGCCGAGGCCCACGTCGACGCGCCCGCCCGACATCTCGTCGACGGTCGCCACGATCTTCGCCAGCGTCCCCGGGTGGCGGAAGGTGACGGGCGAGACGAGGACGCCGAGCCGGATCCGCTCGGTCTCGCGGGCGAGGCCGGCCAGCACGGTCCAGGCGTCGGTGGTGGGGCGCCCGCCCTCGCCGGGGAAGCTGTCGTAGTGGTCCGACCGGAAGAAGGCCTCGAACCCGGCCGCCTCCGCCCGCTTCGCGATCGCCAGCTGGTCGTCGTAGGAGCACCCCTGCTGGGGCTCGATCATGAGGGCGTAGCGCATCGGGCTCCTCGCTGCCGTTTGACGGGTTCGTTACCGCCATCTATATTGTTCAGGTGACCACAAACGATCTCGTCGCCGACCCCAGCGTCGACGACCATCCCACCGCCGCGCCCCCCTCGCGCGAGGCCATCCTGCGCGAGATCGCCGAGGGCGTCGCCGCCCTGTCGAGCCGGCGCCGCTGCGTCGCCGCGCGGCGCGTCCATCACAGCGGGATCAGCCTGGGCCACCTCCAGATTCTCTGGATTCTGCAGGAACACGGCCCCCTGCCGGTGAGCCGGCTCGCGGAATGGCTCGGCATCGGGGTTCCCAACGTGACGGGCCTCCTCGACCGCATGGAGCAGCGCGGGCTCGTCGAGCGGGTCCGCGACGCGGACGACCGGCGCGTCGTCCTCGCCCGCCCGTCCGACCTGGGTCGCGCGGCCGCCGCCGAGCACGACGCCTGGCCGGTGGAGTTGCTGGCCCAGCTCCTCGCCCCGATCGCCACCGAGCAGCTCGTCGCCGTCGCCGACGGGCTGCGCGAAGCATGCGCAGGCGCCGTCCCGGCCGCCGGCCACCCGTACGCATCACCGGACCCGCAGCCCGCCAGCACCCCGAGAGGAGCACCCGCCCGATGATGGAAGGCAGCCCGGCCATGGAGGCCGCCCACGCCGGTGGCACGCCGCCCGGCGGCACCGCTCCCGGCGTCCCACACCCGGCGATCGAGCTGTCGCCGCGGGCGCGCGCCGAGGTCCTCGGCGCCATCCTCCTCGCCCTCCTCCTGGGCGCCCTCGACCAGACGATCGTGGGGACGGCCCTGCCGAGGATCGTCACCGACCTCAACGGCAACGACCTCTATACGTGGGTCGTCACGATCTACCTCCTGACCTCCACGATCACCGTCCCCTTCTACGGCAAGCTCTCGGACTTCTTCGGGCGCAAGCCGCTCCTCCTCTTCGGGATCACGGTCTTCCTGGCCGGCTCGGCCCTGTCCGGCCTGAGTGGATCGATGGAGCAGCTGATCCTGTTCCGGGGGATCCAGGGGATCGGCGCCGGGTCGCTCTTCCCGATCTCCCTCGCGGTCATCGGCGACCTGTTCACGCCGGCCGAGCGCGGCAAGTACCAGGGGCTGTTCGGTGCGGTCTTCGGGCTCTCCGCCCTGATCGGCCCGGCCCTCGGCGGCCTCATCACGGACAACATCGGCTGGCACTGGATCTTCTTCGTCAACCTCCCGATCGGGCTCGTGTCGCTCGTCGTCGTCACCCGGGTGCTGCCCACGATCCGGCGGCCCCACGGAGGCCTCAACCTCGACTGGCTGGGCAGCCTCGTCTTCGTGGCGGGGATGATCCCGCTCCTCGTCGGCCTGACCAACAAGCAGTCGGCCGAGTGGACCGATCCCCAGGTGGGAGGGCTGGTGGCCGCCGGGCTCGCGCTCCTCGCCGTCTTCCTCTTCGTCGAAAGCCGGGTGAAGGAGCCGATCGTCCCCCTCAACCTCTGGCGGGACCGGACCTACGCCGGCTCGATGGTGGCCACCTTCTTCGCCTCGTTCGGCTTCTTCGCGGCGGTGATCTTCCTGCCCCGCTACTACCAGGTCGTCCTCGGCGAGTCCGCGACGGCCAGCGGGTACGCCCTGATGCCGCTCCTGATCGGCGTGATCAGCTCGAGCATCGTGAGCGGCCAGATCGTCGCCCGGACCGGCAAGTACAAGGTGCTGCTGCTGGGGGCGCTCACGGTCCTGGGCATCGGCTCCGTGCTCTTCACCCAGCTGGCCGCGGCCACCGCGATGCCGACCATCTGGGTCTGGCAGTTCGTGACCGGCGTCGGGATCGGCCCCACCCTGGCGGTCTTCACCATCGTCATCCAGAACGCGGTGCCCTTCAGCAAGCTGGGGGTCGCCACGTCGAACCTGACGTTCTTCCGCCAGATCGGCGGCACCGTCGGGCTCTCGATCGCCGGCTCGCTGTTCGGGACCCAGCTGGCGAGCCTGCTGCCCCAGCGGCTGCTCGCGAACGGGGTTCCCCAGCAGATCGTCGACCAGATGCAGGCCAAGGGTGGCGCGGCCTTCGACCTGAACAACCTCGTCGGCGTGGGCACCGACCTGGGCGCGGCCATCCTGGCCGGCGTCCCGCCGCAGGCCAAGCCGATCGTCGAGCCCATGATCCCGAGCATCGTGACCTCGATCTACGAGGCGATCTCGTTCGCGATCGGGTCGGTCTTCTGGCTCGGCGTCGGCGCGGCCGCGATCGGGCTGGTGGGCGTGTTCGTCATCCGCGAGCTGCCGCTCCGGACGTCGCTCGGTCCCGTGCGGGCCCACCCGGCCGGGGAGGCGCCCGTGACGCCCGTGACGTCCGCGACGCCCGTCGTCGCCGGCGGGCCGGCCGTGGTGGCGTCGGGGTCGCCCGCTCCGGCGCCAGCCGGGGGGGCGACCTGTCGCCGGCAGCCGCCGATCTGGCGCCCGAGGCCGGGCCGCCTGCGCTCGCGCCGGCCACCGAGTGACCCGCGTCGCGCCCACCCCGCCGGGGCTCGCCGCGCCGGGCACGGCGGGGGCCGCCTACGAGCCGATGCTCCCGGTCGCCGACCTGCCCCCGGGCGCGATGGCCCGGGTCACGCGGGGCGACCTCGACGTCCTCCTCGCCCACGTCCCCGAGGGGATCCTGGCCACGGACGACCGCTGCCCGCACATGTCCGCCCCCCTCTCGCTCGGCCGGCTGGACGGCTGCATCGTCGACTGCCCGCTTCACAGCGGCCGCTTCGACCTCCGCACGGGCGAGGTGGTCCAGATGCCGACCACCGGCGGCCTCGACGCCGACGGACAGGCGCATCCGGTCTGGTCGCCGCCGGGCTCGGAGCCGAAGCCGGAACCCGCCGGGCGCAAGGCCGAGGCGCGCCGGCTCACCCGCGTCCGCCGCCTTCGCTTCTACCCCGTGCGCGTCGTCGACGGCGTGATCGAGGTCGCCCTCCCGCGCCCCTGACCGCGGGGCCGCGCGGGCGCGGCCGCCTCCCGGGAGTGCCGCCGTCACCGGGACGTTTGACAGCCGGGCCGCCGCCCCGCTACCGTCGGTCGTCCAATGCGTATCCGCCTGATCGGGTGGATCGCCGCCCTGGCGGTCGCCCTCGGGGCCCTCGCGTTCCCAGGCGCGGGGCCCGCCCAGGCCGGATCGGCGAAGTGCACGGGATGGACGAGCACCCTCGTCCCCCCGACGTCGATCAGGGTCTACCGAACCGCGACGAAGCGCACCCAGACGGTGCGCTTTCGACTGTACGTCGAGAAGGTCATGGCCTCCGAGTGGGGCCGGACCGCTCCCGATGCCGCCCTCCGCGTCGGCGCGGTCGCCGTGAAGCAGTTCGCGTGGTACTACGCGATCACCTGGCGCGGCGGCCGGGATCCCGCCGGACGCTGCTTCGACGTGCGCGATTCGTCGGTGGACCAGGTCTTCAACCCGTCCAAGGCGACCGTGGCGTCCCACGTGGCCGCCGTCGCCGCCACCTGGAACGTCAGCCTCCGCAAGGGCGACCGCTTCTTCCTGACCGGCTACCGGCCCGGTGCCGGCTCCTGCACCGCGAACGTCGACGGCTGGAAGCTCTACCAGCGCGACGCCGTGGACTGCGTGCGCACCTACGGCGACCTCGCCGAGCCGCTCGCCCGCCGCTTCTTCAGCGCCGTCTCCTGGATCACCCCGGGCGCCGGGGACTACACGGGCGACGGCCGCGGCGACCTCGCGGTCCTGTCACCCGCGCCCGACACGGGCGCGACCACGGCCAGCGTCTACACCTCGGACGACGAGTACCGGACGGCGGTGGCCGCCGGGCCCCTCGTCGGGGTCGCCCTCACGGCCGTCCCGCCCGATCGCGTCCTGGGACGGGCGCCGGGCGACGTGGACGGCGACGGCCGCACCGACCTCGTGCAGCTCGTCCGGACCGACGGCGGCATCTCCCTCGAGGTCATGAAGGGCGGCCCGACCGGCCTCGCGCCGGCCGTCGCCTGGTGGAGCGAGGCGGACCCGACGGTCCCGGTCGATCCCGGCGTCCCGGTCGATCCCAGCCAGCCGGCCCCGGTGGCGCCGTCCGCGACGGCAGCCCGCCTCGTGGTGGCCGACTTCGACGGCGACGGGCGCGCCGACGCCGGGATCGTGCGGCTCCATCCCGGCACCCCGCCGACGGTCCCCGTCGAGCCGACGCCCACGCCCGTCGAGCCGCCCGTCGAGCCGCCGCCGCCGTTCGACGCGCCGTTCACCGCCCTCGATCTCGCGGTCTCGACCGGGGAGGCGTTCGGGCCCGCTGCCCGGGCCTGGGAGGTTCCGGCGGACCTGACCACGTCCACCTTCCTGGCCGGCGACGTGAACGGCGACGCCCGCGGCGACCTCGTGGCCCTCACGCCGTTCGAGGGCGGGGGCACGGTGCTCCAGGTGGCCGCCTCGACCCCGGGCGGCCCGCTCGCTCCGCTCGAGAGCTGGGGGACCGAGCCCCTGGGCCTCGACGCGATCCGGCCGCTCATCGGCGACGCGACGCGCGACGGCCGAGACGACCTGATCGTCGTGCGACGCGAGGGCGAGGACGGGATCGGGGTCGTCGTCTACCGCGCGTCGAGCTGGGCGCCGACGTTCGAGCGGCGCTCCTTCACCGACCCGCTGCCCCTGTCGTTCGCCGGCACCCGCTTCAGCACGGCGGACCTGACGGGCGACGGGCGGGCGGACCTCGTGGCCCTGGTCAACCGGGGCACGAGCGCGGACGGCCTGCCGCTCGGAACCGCCGCCTGGCGCTTCATCTCGACCGGGGCCTCGTTCGAGACGCAGCCCTGGTTCACGAACGAGACGATGGCCTGGGAGACGGCCTTCCCGTACTGAGCCTCGGCGGGGTTGCGTCGCGGGTCCCTCGCGGCGGGCTGGCGTCGGGCCGGCTCAGGTCGCGGGGTCCGTCGCGGCGGGCTCGCGTCGGGCCGGCTCAGGTCGCGGGGTCGACGCCCGGCCGGTCGCGGTGGCCTCCGTTGGCGTCCACGAAGGCGCGCATCTCGCGCGCCACCTCGGCAACGTCGTCGGACACCCGCACGAGGGCGAGGTCGTCCTCCGTGACCATCCCCGCCGGGAGCGCCGTGGAGCGGAGCCAGTCCAGCAGGCCCGCCCAGTACTCCGTCCCGACCAGGAAGACCGGGAAGTGCTGGATCTTGCCGACCTGGATCAGCGTCAGCGCCTCGAAGAACTCGTCGAGGGTGCCGAACCCGCCGGGCATGATGACGAAGCCGTCGGCGTACTTCACGAACATCGTCTTGCGGGCGAAGAAGTAGCGGAACTCGACGCCGAGGTCGACCCACGGGTTGAGCCACTGCTCGTGGGGCAGCTCGATGTTGCAGCCGATCGAGAAGCCACCGGCCTCGTGGCAGCCGCGGTTCGCGGCCGCCATCACGCCCGGCCCGCCGCCGGTGATCACGGCGAATCCGGCGTCCGCCAGGTGGCCGCCGAGGGCGCGCGCGGTCTCATAGAGGGGCGCGCCCTCCGCAACCCGGGCCGAGCCGAAGACCGAGACCGCCGGCCCGACCTCGGCCAGGGCGTCGAAGCCCTCGACGAACTCGGCCGTGATGCGCAGGACCCGCCAGGGGTCCGTGTCCGTGAAGGGTGCCTGCACACGCCGCAGGAAGCGCTCGTCGGCCGTGCCCGCGGAGGCCGGCACCTGGCGCTCGACCGCCGCGCGGCGCACGACCAGGCGGCCGGCCCGCAGCCGGTCCCGACCGGAGGTGATGGGCTCGCCCGTGTCGGGCGGTGGATCCGTGTCGGGCATGGGACGGCTCCTCAGCTGGTGCTCAGCCACGACGTCCAGGCGGTGGCCGCGGGTCCGGCGGTGCAGGCGTTGCCGTTGCGCACGAGCGGCAGGCGGAGAAGGCCCGCGTCCGCGAGGAGCCGCTCGGCCAGCTCCGCGTCGTCCATGCGCAGGTGGCCGAGCCCGGCGGCCTTCCAGGCCTTCCCGTCCTCGTCCGCGCAGGCGCGGGCGCCGAGGCGCTCGACGAAGCGGCGCAGCTCCCCGGGGGCGATCGGCTTCCGGCGCAGGTCGACGAAGTGGACGGTGACGCGGCGCTCCCGAAAGAAGCGCAGGGCGGCCTGGGTCGGCCGCGAATCCACGAGGCCGAAGACCTGCACGAGGGGGGCTGGCACCGCCGGCATGGTGCGATCGTAGCGCGGGGCGGAACGAGCGGGCGGCATGATCGATGGGATCGATGGATTCGGCACCCGCCGAGCGTGGGTCGCATCGGGCCGTTGCCGGCCCGGCACGCTACGATGGCCGGGCCAGCACAGGAGGCCCCATGTCCGCGTGGTTCACCGTCCGCCTCGACGATCGCCCCGGGTCGCTCGCGCGCGCCGCCCAGGCCCTGGCCGACCGCGGCGTCAACATCACCGGGATCGTCGGAGTCGCCGAGGACACCGACGGCGAGCTGATGATCACGACGAGCGACGCGGCGGCCACCCGCGAGGCCCTCACCGCGCTCGGCGTCGCGTTCGACGAGCACGACCCGACCGACCCGCGCGGGCTGGCCTCGCCAGGGTCGCTGGCCGACATGGCCCGCACCCTCGCCGACCGCTGAGCCGGCGTCCGTGAGCCCCCGCCGCGCCGCCGCGAACCAGCCGCCGACGGTCGCCATCCGGGTGATCCACGAGGACCGGCCCGAGGCGCTGCCGGCGATCCTCGCCGTCGTGGCGGCGGCCGGCGGCACCGTCCGGACCATGAGCACGGTGCGCCGCCTTGTCGCTGATGGCGAGGGCGGCTCGCCCGCGGTCGAGACCGAGATCGAGATCGAGGGGCTCGACGAAGAGGCTGTCGACGGGACGATCGCCGACGCTCCCGGCGTCCGCGAGCGCCACGCGACCCGCACGCTCGACCGGATCTTCGGGAAGCGCGTCATCGTCGTCGGCGGCGGCGCCCAGGTCGCCCAGGTCGCCCTCGGCGCCGTGAGCGAGGCCGATCGCCACAACCTGCGCGGCGAGCGGATCTCGGTCGACACCATCCCCCTCGTCGGCGAGGCGAACATCGCCGGCGCCGTCCGAGCGGTGGCCGACCTCCCCCGCGCCCGCCTCCTCGTCCTCGCCGGCTCGATCATGGGCGGCGACATCAGCAGGGCGGCGGACGAGCTGAGGGCGGTGGGCATCCCGGTCATCGCCCTCAACATGGTCGGCTCGATCACCGACCACGTCGACCTCGTCGTCAGCGACCCGGTCCAGGCCGGGACCATGGCCGTGATGGCCGTCGCCGACACGGCCACGTTCGACCTCGCCCGCCAGCGCGGCCGCCGCTACTGAGCACGCGGACGGACGTGGCAGATGGCGTGGAGCCGGATGCCCGACGGAAGACGACAAGCGCCCAGACCAGGGGTGCGTGCCGCCGTCGCTGTCGCGTCTTTCGCACACAGGATACCGTGGTCTCGCGCTGGAATTCCGCATCCGCTACTCTGGTCGCATCAACGCAAGGAGCGCGACTGTGGTAGGGCCAACCCCGCTTCGACCGGACCGCAATGCGGTTGCGGATTGGACACTGGCGCATCTGCACGAGATGGTCTTCAACGGCCAGCTCGCCCCGGGCGACGTTCTCACGGAGATGGACCTGACGGAGCGACTTGGTGTCAGTCGGTCTCCGGTGAGGGACGCGCTCAAAGAGCTCGAGCATTCGGGTCTCGTCGACGTGGATCCGGTGAACGGTCGTCGGGTGCTGCGCGCATTCGGTGCGGACGACATCGCGGAGAGCTATGACCTTCGTGTCGAGCTCGAGGCCCTGGCAGCTCGATACGCCGCCCGGGCGGCGAACGAGCTGGCCTTGCAGCACCTGACCGAGAGCTACGATGCCATGGTCGGCGCGCTCCTCGAACCGCTAGACGTCTGGCTCCCGATCGACTTCGCCTTCCACGCCGCCATCGCGGCCGCGTCCGGTGCCCATCGCCTGCCCCACACGCTTGCGGGAGTGTGGCTACAGCACCAGGCCTTCCTGCGACGCATGGATCGCGGCGGAGTGGATCCTTCCACTCGCGAGCAACGTCTCGAGACCCTTCCCAGGCACGAGCGAATCCTGAAGGCGATTCGGGCCGGGGACGAAGCGGGCAGCGATGAGGCCGTGCGGCTGCTGCTCGGGGTCCGACGAGACATCATGCTCGCCAAGTTCCGGGAGATGGGCTTCGGTGCGGTCTGATGCAGCCGCGGATACGGCCCGGGGGGGCCACCGGGGACGTCCGCGAGGGAGCGTGGCATGACTGACGCCGATCAGCGGCGCACCGTCGATCGCGCGGACGTCACCGACCTCCTGGTCCTGTGGGCCCGTGCGATCGACTTCCTCGATTGGGACACCCTTCGGGATCACGTCTTCGCGGAGGACGTGACGTGGGAGTGGAGGGCCTCCGATGGGCGCGGGTCGCTCGGCGACGAGACCCGCGGACGGACGGCCACGGTGGCGTGGTTCGCCCGTGCCATCCAGCCCGACACCCGCATCCGACACGTCCTCGCGAACCACGTGTACAGCACGGAGACCGACACGGTCCGCACGACGAGCTACATGCAGCTGATCGACAGTGCGACCCTGCTGAGCGTTGCATTCGGCCTGGTCACCGCCGAGCACATCCGGACGGACGCCGGATGGCGGATCAGGCATCTCCGGGTTGACGAGCAGCTCCGCGAGGGCGCGATCCAGGAGACGGCGCAGGCTGCACAGGGCTAGGCAGCCCGCGCTCCGGGGATCACGGCCTACCAGATCGTGTTGCCTCCGTCGATGACCACGACGCTCCCCGTCATGTACGAGGAAGCCTCGGAGGCCAGGAACACGACCGCGCCCTTGAGCTCCCAGGGCTCACCGTACCGCCTCATGGGCGTCATGGCGGTGAGTCGGCTCACGATCTCAGGATGCTGGCGGCTGGCCTGGGTGTTCGGAGTGAGCATGTAGCCGGGCGCCAGGGCGTTCACCCGGATGCCGTGCCGGGCCCACTCCGACGCCAGGCCGCGGGTGAGGTGGATCACGCCGGCCTTGCTGACGCCGTACGTCACGTTGTGGCGCGGGAAGATGTTGCTGATCACGATGCCGGAGATCGAGCCGATGTTGATGATCGCTCCTCCCCGTCCGCCCGCGATCATGCGCCGACCGACCGCTCGCGCCACCTTGAACATGCTCGAGAGGTTCGTGTCGATGATCCTGTCCCACGTGCTGTCGGTGACCTCCTCGATCGGAACCCCTTCCGACTCGATCCCTGCGTTGTTGACAAGGATCCGGACCTCCCCGAGCTGGGCGGCGATGCGGTCCAGGAAGCTCTCGACCTCGGGTGCCTTCGTCACGTCAACGCGCCCGAACAGGCATCGCCGACCCATTCCCTCGATCGTTCGCGCCGTCGCCTCGCCTTCGTCTGCCAGCAGATCGCAGATGGCGACGTCCGCTCCGGCCTCGGCGAGCGCGTAGGCCATCTGCTGGCCGAGCCCGCGGGCTGCGCCGGTGACGAGTGCGATCCGGCCCTCGAGGTGGAAGAGCTCCAGGGCCGGCCGGCACTGCAGGTCGTCCGCGGGGGTCAGCTCTGCGGCCACGTTGCGTCACTGAATGCGCCGGCCCAATCCTCGAGGAACCCGGAGAGGCGCTTGTCCGTGTACGGGTGCTCGTAGATCAGGTCCAGGTACTCCCTCCGAAGGGTGATCATGTCGGTGCCTGCCGCGGCGTACTCCCCGACGCCGCGGGCGAATTGCCCGCACGAGAGGATCCTGGTCGGGAGCCCCGAGGCCGCGTAGATCTGCCGTACCGGTCCCACCATCTCGACGGGCGTGTCGCTGACGGTGTCGAGCGGCCCGTTGAACAGGGCCACGACATCGGCGCCGGCCAGACCGACGATGAGGGCCTGCGCCACCGAGGCGACTGCCGTCACGGCGAGCTTGATGGTCGGGTCCTCGCGCTTGAGGCGGATCACGGCTTCGATCCCTGCCACGGTCATGGGAAGCTTCACCACGACCTTGTCGGACTGCCTGCCGAGCCAGCGTGCCTGGCGCATCATCGCGTCCGCGTCGTGGCGCCCGATCACCTGGGTGAACACGTAGCCCGGCGACGCCTCGATGAGCTCGCCGAGGCGGTCGACGAAGGACGCACCGCGTGCCTGCGCGGCATAGAGCGTCGGGTTGGTCGTGATGCCGCGGATGAGTCCCAGGCTCGCGATCTCCCGGACTTCTCGCGGATCGGCGCTATCGAGAAGGATCTCCATCCCACGCTCCCTCCCTGCAGTCAGGCCAACAGCTCGTCGGCGAGCCCGCCCACGTACGCGGCGATCCTCTCCTCGTGGATCCGATCGAACTCCGGCGACAGGGAGTAGAACCGCTGGCGGTTGACGAACTGGCCCCGCTCGTCTCGCCGCCCGACGAACCGGAACCCGTAGTGATGGAACACCGCGTCGTGGTGTGACGGAGCGGCCGAGCCGCCGACGGCCAGCTCGTCCAGGCACCAGGCGGCGAAGGGCGAGGTCCCGGCCTCCTCCGTGGCGTACGCGACGGCGTCGCTCCACCACTCGGAGAACAGGTCGGGGTGGACATCTTCCAGGACGCCCGCGAAGACGATCTGGAGCATCGGCGAGACCTTGTAGTGGAGCTTGCCACCGGTCGCCCGCCGGATCGCAGCCCGGGCGGGCGCCGCCAGGTCATCGGCAGAGTGGATGTCGATGAGGATCCCGCGGTCGGCGGTGATCCGCGCCAGGGATGCCACTCGCCTCTCGAAGCCAGCGAGCCCGTCGGCACCCCTGTAGTCGAAGCCCTTCTCGGTTCCCGTGTTCGGGGCGAGGTGCGTGACGGGCAGCTGCCGACGAGCCAGCTCGTTCACGACGAAGAAGCACTCTTCGTCACTGGTCAGGCAGTCGAACGCCCCGACCTCCGGTGGATGCTCGTCGATCGTGAACTCGAGGTCGTACGCGTCGCCGTGCCTGATCTCTCGCAGGTAGGCGTCGACATCGGCGAGCGCCTCGAACGCGCGCCAGTACTTGCCGATCATCCGGTCGACCAGGGCCTCGTCCAGGCGACGTCCGCCCAGTCGAGGTCGCCTGTGGTGGGCGCTGACCTGTCGATGGAGGCGATCGGAGCCGATCACCGACCGCGCGCGATCAGCGGCCACGGCCGACGACGGTTCACGCAGCGACGCGTAGTCGAGGATGTCGGCCATGTCCACGGTGAAGAAGCTGTGGTAGCGACAGCTGTCGAGATACCGCCTGACACGGGCCATCCCGTCCTGGCCACGTTTCACCTGGAGATGATCGGCGTCGGCGCCAAGCACCAGGGGCCCGGGGTACTTGAGCGCCTCGAGTGCTCCCGAGGTCCACAGGCCTTCGAAGCTGCTGCCGGTGTAGCCGGCCTCGATCATGCCGAAGCCACTCGCGTAGTTGCGATCGGCGGGCCGACCTTCGAGAAGGTCGGAGAGGAAGTTCAGCTCGCGAACCGAGTTCTGGATGGCGTTCGCGGCGAACCCTCGCGCGTCCATCGCGCCGAACACGGCCGGCCAGCATGCCGTCGTCATCCGTGCCCCGACCCCCAGCCGCGGAAGCGGACCGAGCGCCCGGGGCAGCTTGGCCGGCGCAACATCGCGCAGGTAACGATGCAGCACGGGAGCGTCGGTGGTGTGGATCGACAGGGCCAGGTCCCCGCCCAGGTCCAGGTCGCGGAGCGGCGCAGGCAGGAGCGGGGCCTGTCCCGACGGACGGAACTCAAGGAGGACGTATTGGCCGTCGGAGAGGCCGGCAAGGGCGAAGGACGCCCCCTGCCTTCGGGCCACCGAACCGGCGTACGGCGCGACGCCATCCATGGTGGGCAGCGTGCGGTCTTCGATGATGGCGCCGGCGACGTCGGCGAGCGCCTCGACCCGCGATCGGGTAATGGCCGCGACGGCTGCCACCGGACTCCAGGTCCCCGAGGCGAGCACCGCGGGGTTCGTCGCCGGGTCGATGCGCAGGACTCCAAAGTCCAACGGCGCACTGGCCTGTCGTGTCGGCATCAGGTTCGAGACCGCCCTCTCCGAGGTGAGGCTCCGCCGGCTTCGAGCAAGGGTCGGATCCTCCCAGACCGTTGCTGTATAGCATATCCTGTATTCCAAGGCCTCGACCCCGCATCCGCGCAGCCGCCACACCATGAGGGGAGACGACGTGGAGAACCCGACACGGACCGCCACGGACGGTGGCAGTCAGCTGATCTCGTACGCGGTCCTCCACGACCTCTGTGCGGCGCTGTTCCGCAGCGCCGGCCTGTCCGCGGTTGACGCCCGGACGGGAGCAGATGTGCTGGCGACGACCGATGCCTGGGGCGTCCACACCCATGGTTCCAAGGTCCTGCGCGGCTACCTCAGGCGCCTCATCGCTGGTGGACTGAAGCCGCACGGCCAGCCGCGTGTCGCCGCCGAGGGCGGAGCGTGGGCGCTGGTGGACGCCGACAGCTCGCTCGGAATGGTCGGTTCCACGTTCGCGATGGAGGTCGCGATCAGGAAGGCCCGCGAACAGGGCATCGGCTACGTCGGGGTGCGCAACAGCTGCCACTTCGGAGCCGCGGGCTACTACGCATGGATGGCGGCGCGGGAGGGCCTGATCGGCGTGAGCATGGCCAACGACGTGCCGTCGGTCGCTGCTCCGGGCTCTCGCGGGGCCGTCACCGGCAGCAATCCGATCGCCTACGCGATCCCGGCCGGTCGACTGCCGCCGATCCTGCTCGACATGTCGATCGCGACCGTTGCCGGGGGCAAGGTCTATGCGGCCCGGGAGCGCGGCGAACAGATCCCCGAGGGCTGGCTGCTCGGACCCGACGGACGCCCGACCACCGACCCGAGCATCTATCCGGCCCTGGGCGCGCTGACGCCCGCGGCTGGCCACAAGGGCTACGGCATCGCCCTTCTGATCGAGGTCCTGTCGGGGATCCTCAGCGGCGCGGCGTTCACCTGGCGCATCCAGAGCTGGATGGCATCCGATCCGACGCTCCCAACGGACCACGGGGCCGCCTTCCTCGCCATCGACGCAGCCGCGATGATGCCCCCCGCCGCGTTCGGGCGCCGGATGGAGGAGCTGATCGACGAGATCCATGCCGCGCCCCGGGCGGACGGCGTGGATCGAATCCTCGTCCCGGGCGAGCTCGAGTGGGAGCGATACGGCCGGGCGATGGCCGACGGGATCAACCTTCCCCCCGACGTCGTGGCGAGCCTGCGCGAGGCCGCGATCATCGTGGATCTCGACTTCGACAGCCTGACCGCCTGAGCCCGGGCAGCAGGGGCCGATCGCCCGACGGCGCGCCCAGCGCGAAGGGAGCTGACTCGCAGATGCGGATCATTCGCCACCTGGACGAGAACCTCGTCGTTCGCTATGCCTCGCTCCGCGCCGACGGTCCCGTCCGGATCGTCGGCGACATCTTCGGTGCGTTCGAGGTCACGGGCGAGCCGGCCACCGTGCAGCGGCTGCTGGCACCGGTCGCCCCGACCGACATCCTCGGCATCGGCCGCAACTACGTCGCCCATGGCGACGATGGCGGGTCTCCCCCGCCTGAATACCCCATCGTCTTCATGAAGACGAGCGGCTCAGTGCAGGACCCGGGGGGACCGATCGCACTGCCGCACGAGCTTCCGAGTGACGACGTCCGCTACGAGGGCGAGCTCGCCGTGGTGATCGGCACCCGATGCAGGAACGTCCGCCCCGACGCGGCGCTCGACGTCGTGCTGGGGTACACGTGCGCCAATGACGTCACCGCGCGGGACTGGCAGGCCCGCTGCGGCCAATGGTGGCGGGGCAAGAGCTTCGACACGTTCTCGCCCCTCGGACCGTGCCTGGTCCTTCGTGACGAGATCCCGGACCCTTCGGCGCTCTGGGTCCGGACGCTCCTCAACGGGCGGGCCACCCAGGAAGCCCCGACCTCGGACATGATCTTCGACGTGCCGTCTCTGATCGCGTTCCTGAGCGCAGAGACCACCCTGTCACCCGGAACGGTCATCCTCACCGGGACCCCGCCGAGGATCCGGTTGCCTGGCGCGCCGGCCGAGCGCCTGGTGGCGGGGGACGAGGTCGTGGTCGAGATCGACGGGATCGGTCGACTCGTGAACCCGGTGACCGCGGTGGCCTGACGCATCGACCTCGCCGCCTGGTCGATCGCCGCCGGCGTGCCGGCGAGGGCCGAGGGTGCCTACCGCTGAACCCGCCCCGAAGCATCGCCGCTCATCAGCGCGAGCACCTCGTCGAAGCTGACCAGGTTGAAGTCGCCATGGATCGTGTGCTTCAGGCACGAGGCGGCCGCGGCGAAGTCGACGGTCTCCTGCCGATCCTGGCCGGTCAGCAGGCCGTAGATGATGCCCGCCGAGTAGGCGTCGCCGCCACCGATGCGGTCGACGATGTAGTCCATGTGGTACCTGCGACTCGTGTAGAACCGCTCGCCGTCGTAGAGCATCCCGGACCAGTCGTTGACGGTCGCGGAGATGCTTTCCCGCAGGGTGATCGACACGTACCGCAGGTTGAACGTGTCGTGCAGCCTCGCGGCGACGTCCTGGTAGCTGTGTGCGCTCACCTTGCCGGCGGCAATCTCCGCGTCCTGCGCCACGATTCCGAAGACGGTCGCGGCTTCCTCCTCGTTCGTGAAGAGAACCGAGACGTGCTGCATCAGGTCGGTCAGGACCTCGCGGGCCTTCTCCGGCGACCAGAGCTTCCGTCGGAAGTTGAGATCAAGGCTGACCGTGAGGCCGAGCCGCTGCGCAGCGGCGCAGGCCTCCTTCGTGATCTCGGCCACGCTGTCGGCCAGGGCGGGGGTGATGCCGGTGACATGGAGCCAGCTCTTGCCGTCGAGGATCGACTCCCAGTCGAGATCGCCTGGTCGAAGCTCGGTGATCGAGCTGCCCTTCCGGTTGTACAGGAACGTGGACGGCCGTTGCGCCGCGCCCGTCTCCACGAAGTAGATGCCCAGGCGGGAGCCGCAGCGCTTGACGTGATCGAGGTTCACCGGGAACTGCCGCAGGTACGCCAGGCAGGCGTCGCCGGTCGCGTTCTCCGGGACGGCGGAGACGACGAAGCTCTCGATGCCGTAGCCCCCCAGGGCGACGCCGAGGTTCGCCTCCGCCCCGCTGTAGCTGACGTCGAACTCCCGCGCCTGGACGATCCGCTCGTGGCGCTTGGTCGACAGCCGCATCATGAGCTCGCCGAACAGGACCACCTTCTTGTCAGACTCGATGCGCTTCACCACGAAGCCCTCCGCCCGATCACGATGCCGCCGCGACGATCCCGAGCGCCTCGCGGGTGCGCCTGGTGATCTCGCCCCAGTCATGGGCGGCGACGAGCCGCGGCTCGACGATCCAGGACCCGCCGACAGCCGCGACGATCGGGAGCTTCAGGTACTCGCCCATGTTCCCCGGCGTGACCCCGCCCAGCGCGATGAACTTCACGCCGGTCTGCGCGTACGGGCCAGCCAGCGCCTGCAGCATCGGCACGCCACCGGCGAGCGACGCCGGGAAGAACTTCAACGTGGTGCAGTCCTGGGCCAGGGCAGCCTCCACCTCCGACGGCGTCATGACCCCGGGCACGAACGGCAGGCCCACCCCGCGCGCCGCGGCGATCACCGGGCCGCTGAGCCCGGGGGCCACGCCGAACCGCGCGCCCACGTCCCGCGCACGCTGCACCTGGGTCGGCGCGAGCAGGGTCCCGGCCCCGACGATCATCTCCGGAAGCTCGTGCACGATCCGACCCACGGCGGGCTCCGAGGCCGGTGTTCGGAAGGTGATCTCGATGACGTCGAGGCCACCCGCCAGGAGCGCCTCCGCAAGCGGCACCGCATCGTCGACGTCATGGATGACGACGACGGGCACGATCCGCTTCGCCGTGATCGCGGCCATGTCCATGGGCTGTCGTTCCTTTCTTCGGCCGTCGGGGCGCTCGTGGAGCGCCGGACGGCATGGTTAGCGCTGGACGCGTCCCGTCGCGTCGCCGGCGACGAGCGCCGCGACCTCGGATGCCGACGCAAGGTTGAAGTCGCCGACGACCGTGTGCTTGAGGCACGAGGCGGCGGCAGCGAACTCCACGCAGTGTTGGGGTCCGAGCTCCGACAGCAGGCCGTAGATCACGCCGCCGGCGAACGCGTCACCGCCACCGACCCGGTCGACGATCGGATCGATCAGGTACTGCCGACTGAGGTAGTGCCGGCTGCCGTCGAAGAGCATGCCGGCCCACCGGTTCGCGGAGGCCGAGATGCTCTCGCGGAGCGTCGTTGCCACGTACCTCAGCCCGAACCGATCGGCCAGCTGCTCGGCAACGGCCTTGTGCGAATCCACGACGAGCTTTCCGCCCGCCACGTCACTGCCGCCGGCACGGATCCCGAACACCTTCTCGGCATCCTCTTCGTTCCCGAACAGGACGTCGACGAACGGCATCAGGCGGCCCATCACCCGGCCCGCCTCCTCTGGCTTCCAGAGCTTGGCGCGGTAGTTGAGGTCGCAGCTGACGGTGATGCCGCGGTCTCGTGCGGCGGCGAGTCCTGCCTCGAGGGCGCTCACGACGCCGCTTCCGAGCGCTGGGGCGGTGCCCGAGAAGTGGAGCCAATCCTTGTCCCGCAGGATCTCGTCCCAGTCGTAGTCCGCGGGCCCGGAGTCCGCGAAAGCCGAGTGGGCCCGGTCGTAGATGACCCGCGAGGGACGCTGCGAGGCGCCCGACTCCAGGTAGAAGAGCCCCAGCCGGTCGCCGCCGAACCGGACATGGTCCGTGTTCACGCCGTAGCGCCGGAGGTGGTCGACGCAGGATCGCCCAAGATCGTTGTCCGGCACCTTCGAGACGGCGAACGCTGACAGGCCGAAGTTCACCAGGGAGACCGCGGCGTTCGCCTCGGCGCCGGTGTACCTGAGCTCGAACCTGTCGGCCTGCCGGATCCTCTGCTGGCCTGGCGGGTTGAGTCGAAGCAGGAGCTCCCCGAAGGCGACCACGGCCTTCCTGCGGACGTCCATCATCCAGTCACTCCGCGGCAGGCCCGGTGCATGTCCATTAGTGTATACTGTAGACGCAATCGTAGGGAATCGCCCAGACCGCGTGACCCGGGCCGGACCCACCGTCGGGGGTCTGCCTCGAGGGGTGCGAGACGTGGGCAGGAACGGAGGAGGGTGCCGCGGTGCTCACGTCCCGGGAACGGCTGCTCACCGCCCTGAACCACGAGGAGCCGGATCGCGTCCCCGTCTTCTTCGGCACCTCCGGTGTCACGTCGATGCTGTCGCCGGCGTACGAGCAGCTCAAGCGCCACCTCGGCATTGACCGCCCAGCCCGCCTCATCTCTCGAGCCTTCCAGTACGCGCGGATCGACGATGAGGTCATGGAGCGACTCGGGTCGGACGGCCGGCCGTTGCTCCTCGGCCCGGCTCCCTCTCCCCATCGACGCGAGATATCGGCAGACGCCTTCATCGACGAGTGGGGCATCGAGTGGCGCCGCTCGCCGGGGAGTGCCTACCACGAGGTCGCCCGCGCTCCGCTGCGCGACGCGACCGTGGAGGACCTGCGGGCGTACACCTGGCCGGCCCTCGACCATCCCGGTCGCTTCGCGGGCCTCGCGGCGGAGGCGGACCGCATCCGGAGCGCGGCGGGCTGCGGGGTTGTCGCGCTGCCCGGTGTCGCGCTCTTCGAACAGATCCTCCTGCTTCGCGGCATGGACGCGTTCCTCATGGACATGGCCGTGGACCGCGAGTTCGCCGAGGAGATGATCAGCGCGGTCGGGAACCTGTTCCGCGGCTGCCTGGACGCATTGCTGCGGGAGGTGGGGCCCCTCATCGACGTCGTCGTGATGGCCGACGACCTTGGCACCCAGGAGGGGCTCATGATCTCGCCCGCGATGTATCGCACCCTCCTCAAGCCCTGGCACGCCGAGCTGATCGCCACGATCAAGGCCCGATCGAAGGCGAAGGTCTTCCTGCACTCCGACGGCAACGTCTACGAGCTGATCGACGACTTCGTCGACGTGGGCGTGGACATCCTCAATCCCGTCCAGGTCTCGGCCGGCGACATGGGCGACACCGCTCGCCTCAAGCGCCGGTTCGGCAACCGGCTGGCGTTCAACGGGGCGATCGACACGCGCTGGGTCCTGCCACAGGGAACCACCGACGACGTCCGGCGGGAGGTTCGGCGACGAATCGCCGACCTGGGCCCGGGGGGCGGATACATCCTGTCCTCAGTGCATTGCATCCAGCCGGACGTGCCGATCGAGAACGTCCTCGCGATGTTCGATGAGGCGCGCGTTGCCGGTCGGTATCCGATCAGCGGCTGAGGGCGCGCCGCCGGCATGCGTGCCAGCAGCGCCGCAGAACTACTTGACTTTCGGCTCGGTCCGAGATATACGTGCAGTATTCGGGATACAACGTCCCGACATGGTTCGCCGACGGAACGCCGACGTGCCCCCACGACGAGGAGGAGAAGTGTCGCTTCCAGCGAGCAGGCGGCTCCGAGCCGCTGGCCTGATCGCGACGGTCGTCCTGATGACGGCGGCCTGTGGCGCGGGCACCGCAACCACGCCGCCGGCGACCGCGGCCCCAGCGGTGACCGCAGCGCCCACGGCCGCGCCCACGGCCGCGCCCACAGCCGCGCCCACGGCCGCGCCCACCCCTGATCTGACCGGCGGTGGCCCGCTGTCGAAGGAGAACCTGGGCCTCAGCTACTTCCTCACCCAGCGGGCGCTGCTCGGTGGGCCGGAAGGTCCGACGACCCCGGCTGCCGGCACGACCGCTGCCGGCTGCCCGAAGATGTACAAGGCCTGGTACATCAACCCGATCACGACGTCCGTCCCGTGGGTCCGCTCGACCGAGCTCTTCAAGGCAGCCGGATCGCTGCTGTGCTACGAGCCCACGGTCGTCGGGCCAGCGGGGATCGACATCCCGGCACAGGTCTCCATGATCGAGCAGGCGATCGCGGCGAAGGCAGACGTGATCATGACCTGCGTCCTCGACCCGGCTGCGTTCAAGAACGTGCTGAAGGAAGCCGCTGACGCGGGCATCGTGGTCGTCGACATCGTCTGCGGTGGCCCGGGCGGCGTTGCGGACGGCTCCTACTTCGCCGAGTTCGGCTACGGCAACAAGGCCCGCGGCGAGATGGCCTGCGACGCCTTCGACAAGATGACCGGCGGCGACGCCCGGATCCTCGCCATCCTGACGAGTCCGGATCTCAAGACCCAGAACGACGACCTCAACTTCATGAAGGCGGCGTGCGCCGACAAGGCGGGCGTCAAGGTCGTCAAGGTCGAGTACGACAACAGTGACTGCGCGGTCGGCGCGCAGAAGATCGTCG
Organism: uncultured Chloroflexia bacterium; assembly: GCA_963762445.1. Lineage (GTDB taxonomy): Bacteria > Chloroflexota > Limnocylindria > Limnocylindrales > CSP1-4 > CTSoil-043. Next base: position 89,871 of record CAVXLA010000005.1, on the reverse strand, counting down.
CCTCGCTGGCGGCAGACCCCACCATCAACGCCGTCTGGACCGTCGAAGGCGGCGTGCCTGGATGCGTGGCGGGGGCGCTCCAGGAAGCCGGCAAGCAGAAGGGCGAGGTTCACGTCCTCGCGAGCGACCTTGTGCCCGGCACGTGCCAGGGCATCAAGGAGGGCTGGATCGAAGCCTCCCAGTACTACCTGTTCTTCGACTCGTCGGTGATCGGGATGCGGCTTGCCCTCGACAAGGTGCAGGGTGTGTACACGCCCACGACCGACAGCATCGAGAAGGGCGATGGCCCCATGATGCTCGTCAACACGGACAACCTGCCGCCCGAGATCTGCGGCGCGTAGTCCGCCCGCAGCCAACCCCGACGGAGAGCTCAGGCGCGTGACGAACGGCCAGATGTCGCCGACCCACACGGAGGCCCCCAGCCTCCGTGTGGTCGGCGTCTCAAAGGCGTTCGGCCACGTCCAGGCGCTCAAGGATGCCTCGCTCGAGGCGTGGGCGAGCGAGGTCGTGGCGCTGGTCGGCGACAACGGGGCCGGCAAGTCGACGCTCGTCAAGGTGATCGCCGGCCTCTACCGGCCCGACACGGGACATGTCGAGGTCGGCGAGACACCTGTCCGCTTCAATTCCCCGAGGGATGCGCTCGACGCGGGCATCTCCACGGTGTTCCAGGACCTCGCCCTGGTCGAGGTCCTGGACGTCGCCACGAACATGTTCCTGGGCCGTCTCCCGGTTCGAGGGCCGTTCGTCGACGAGAGCCGGAAGTACAACGAAGCCGCCGATCACCTGCAGGCCCTGAAGATCCGCATGCCATCCGTGAGGATCCCGGTGGGAATGCTCTCGGGTGGTCAGCGGCAGGCCGTCGCAGTGGCCCGGGCGGTGATCCAGGGAAGCCAGATCATCATGATGGACGAGCCAACCGCAGCCCTCGGCGTGCGGGAGACCGCCCAGGTTCTCGACGTCGTCCGTGAGCTTCGGGCGCAGGGGCGGACGCTCATCATCATCAGCCACGACCTGGAGACGGTGTTCCGCGTCGCAGACTCCATCCAGGTCATGCGCCTGGGCCGGCGGGTGGGTGTCCGCCGCACGGATCAGACGACTCGCCAGGAGATCGTGGGTCTGATCACGGGATCGCTGGCCCCGGACGACGAGCAGGATCACGTCCGGGAAGACGCGCCGTGACCCGACCAGGGGAGCGCGAGGCTGGCCTGGACGCGACCGACGTCGCCCGTGCCGACGTTCGCCGCGGCGGAGCCATCAGCCGAATGCTGCGTTCCTCCCAGGCGAGCCTGCTGGCCGCCACCCTCATCTTCGCCGCCGTCGTGGCGATACGGAACGAGAACTTCCTCACGTTCGCGAACGCCATCAACATCGCCCGCGACGGCAGCTTCATCTTCATCATCGCCGTGGCCGCGACCTTTGTCCTGATCGGCGGCGGCCTGGACCTCTCGGTTGGCTCGGTCTTCGCGCTCTCCTCCGTGTCGGCAGCCATGCTGATGGTGGCGGGCGTGCCAGTGCCCCTCGCGGTCCTCATGGGCGTCGGGGTGGGCATGGCGTGCGGCGCGGTGAACGCCGTCATCACGGTCTACGGAAAGATCCCGGCGCTGATCGCCACGCTCGGGATGCTCTACGTGGCTCGCGGCCTGACGTGGATCGTCACCGGCGGCAACGGGACCCAGTACCTCCCACCGGAATTCGGGCAGATCGCCGCCTTCCGGCTGGTCGGCGTGCCGCTCGTCATCTACTACGCGCTGATCATCGGCGTCGCCGGTCACGTCATCCTCGAGAAGACTCGCTTCGGGTACGGGGCTCGTGCGACGGGGGGCAATCGCGAAGCGGCCCGTGCCGTCGGCATCAACGTCACCAGGACGTCGGTGATCCTCTTCCTCGCCAGCGGCGCCGCTGCGGGCCTGGCCGGCGTGCTCCAGGCCAGCCGGCTCCAGTCGGGCCAGCCGAGCATCGGCCAGGGACTCGAGCTCCAGGTCATCACCGCCACGATCATCGGCGGCACGAGCCTGTTCGGTGGGCTGGGCTCCATTCCGGGCGCCTTCCTCGGCACGCTGATGATCGCCGTGCTCAACAACGGGCTCGTCCAGATGCAGATCGACCCGCTGTGGCAGAACGTGGTGATCGGGATCGTGCTGGTGTCGGCGGTCGGGCTCGACCAGGTCCGGCGCGCCCGCATGTGGCGGGGCCCCGGGAGCGGCCCGGCCCGCTGATGTTCGCCGGCAGCCCCGTCCCCCTCCCTGGCCATGCGTGAGATCAGCCGCGGACCATTCGACTTCGGCGTGCGCGGGCGTCCCATCCACGGGCCGACACAGCCCGGGACCTTCACGCCGTGTGCCCGCAGGACCGACCTGTCCGCCCTCGAGGTGGCCGAGGTGGTCGAGTTGATCGCCCTCGGCAGGCTCCGGCGGCGAACGGTCGAGCTTCCCGAGCGGTTGCGCACGCGCTCCTGGGACTCCGTGGCCGCCGTTGTCCTGGCCCTGGAACAGCGCCTCCCGTGGGATGGCGCCGGATGGAAGGTCGGTGCCGCGAGTCCTGACGTCCGGCTGGCCGAAGGTGTTCCGGGCCCGTCGCCGGGGCGCATCTTCCGGCGCGGCGTGGTCTCGAGCGGGTCGAGGCTCCCCGCGGACCTCTTCGTCAACTACCGGCTCTGCGAGTGCGAGTTCGCGTTCGAGCTCGCCCTCGACTTCCCGGCCCGCGAACGGCCGTACTCCGAGAGCGACGCGCGAGCAGGCATCGATGCGCTCTTCCCTGCGGTCGAGATCGGCGACTCCGTGTTCGCGGATTGGTACGCCGCGAGCAGCTACTTCGGGACGTGCCTGGACAACGGTGGCGGGGCGGCGTTCGTCGAGGGGATCCGGATCAAGGAATGGCAGGGCATCGATCTGCCCGAGGCATCCATGGACCTGTTCCTCAACGGGCAGTACGTCAAGTCAGGCACGGGCCGCGCCGCGATGGGTCACCCGGTGACGAGCCTGACATGGATGCTGAACTGGCTTCGTGAGCGCGGCCGCGGCACGATCGCCGGCGAGGTCGTGAGCACCGGCACCTGCACGAGCCACTGCTTCGTCGCACCGGGCGATCACGTCCGGGTCGACTTCGGTGACCTGGGCGTGGTCGAGGCCGATTTCGATTGAGGTTCGGCGGACGCGACGTGAAGGGAGGGTGTTCCCGATGTTGAGCCCAGAGGCGGCGGGCGACGTCAGGCTGCGGATCATCGACTACGTCGAGCACAAGGCCGGCTTCATCCTGTCCGACGACGAGAAGCAGCACATCGCCGTGGTCGGCTTCGGTGACTTCTTCGCCTCCGGCGCCGGGGCGATCGACACGGTCATGCACGCCCGCTATGGCGGAAGGCTGATCATCTTCTTCCCGGGCCAGCTCTTTCCCGAGCACTGGCACCCGAACGTGGACGGCAGCCTCGGCAAGGAGGAGACGTTCAGGGTTCTCTGGGGGTCCGTCTACTCGTACGGAGAGGGGGAGCCGTCGGGCAGCGCCGAGAGCAGGATCCCGCCCGGGAAGGAAGCGGTCTTCACGGCCCGCCACGAGGTCGTCCTCCACGCCGGCGCGCAGCGGTCGATCGGCCTCCAGGAGCGGCACTGGTTCGTCGCGGGTCCGCAGGGCGCCGTCGCTCTCGAGATCTCCTCGACCGTGCGCGATCCATTCGATCGGTTCACCGACGAAGCGACCAAGGTTGACGTGATGTAAGGCGACGAAGGTCGCCAGCAGGTCCGAGCCAGGTCTCGGCGACCGCGACGCGGGGTGACATCTCGAAGGAGCGACTCGTGACGACCCAACCAGGCAAGGACGTGCTGCTGGATCTCCACCGGCGCATGGTCCGCATCCGGCTCTTCGAGGACGAGGCCGGGAGGTTGATGGAGAACGGCACGATCCCGGGTGCTGTTCACCTCTACGCGGGCCAGGAGGCGGTTGCCGCGGGCGTCATGGCTCGTCTCGGCAACGACGACCAGATCACGAGCACCCATCGCGGCCACGGCCACCTCGTGGCCAAGGGCGGCGACCTGCCGCGGATGTTCGCAGAGCTCTTCGGGCGATCGACCGGCTATTGCGGGGGCAAGGGCGGCAGCATGCACGTCTGCGACATGGAGATCGGGATGCTGGGCGCGAACGGCATCGTCGCGGCCGGCCTGCCGATCGCGGTGGGGGCGGCATTCTCGAACAAGTACCGCAAGACGACCAACGTCGCCTGCTGCTTCTTCGGCGACGGTGCCAGCAACGAGGGGGCCTTCCACGAAGCGGCGAACCTCGCCGCGCTCTTCCGGCTGCCGGTGGTCTTCGTGTGCGAGAACAACGGCTATGGCGAGTACACCCCGCAGTCCAGCCACCAGCTGATCGTTGACATCGCCGACCGGGCGGCCAGCTACGGCATGCCCGGGACGATCGTCGACGGCATGGATGTCCTCGCCGTCTGGGAGGCCGCCGGCGAGGCCATCGATCGAGCGCGGCGCGGCGAGGGACCAACCCTCCTCGAGTGCAAGACCTACCGGTACTACGACCACGTCGGGGCCGCGGGGATGGGCCTGAACTACCGCAGCGACGAGGAGGTCCTCGAGGCGAAGAAGCGTGATCCGATCGCGATGCTGGAATCACGACTCGCGGAGCTGGGGGTGCTTTCCGCCGAGGAGGCGAAGAGCGTGCACGACCAGGTGGCGCAGGAGATCGTGGCGGCGATCGAGTTCGCCGCGGCCAGCCCGTACCCCGACCCCTCCAGCCTGCTCGACGACGTCTACTTCGAGCCAACCCACCAGGGGACGCGCGCATGAACACCGACGACGTGGCAACGCCGACACGTTCCCTCCAGTACGTTGCCGCCATCGACGAGGCGGTCCGCCAGGCCATGGAGGAAGACCCGCGCGTCTTCCTTGCCGGTGAGGACGTGGCCGGAGCGGGCAGTGTCTTCGGCATGTTCCGCGGCCTGCTCGAAGAGTTCGGTCCCGAGCGCGTGATCGACACGCCGATCTCCGAGGCCGGGATCATCGGCCTTGGGGTCGGGGCCGCCGCGACCGGGCTGCGGCCGATCATCGACATCTGCTTCATGGACTTCATCGGCGAGTGCATGGATCAGCTCGTGAACCAGCTGGCCAAGATGAGGTACATGTTCGGCGGCAAGGCGAGGCTGCCGATGACCGTGACCACCATGGCGGGCGCCGGCATGTCCATCGCCGCCCAGCACTCGCAGAGCCTGGAAGTGTGGCTGACGCACGTTCCCGGTCTCAAGGTCGTCATGCCTGCGACGCCGTACGACGCGAAGGGCTTGCTGATCTCCGCGATCCGCGACGACAACCCGGTCATCGTGGTCCTCAACAAGATGTCGCTCGCGATCAGGGGCGAGGTCCCCGAGGCGCCGTACGAGATCCCGATCGGGCAGGCGCGCATCGTCCGAGAGGGGACCGACTTCACGGTCGTGGCGACCGGTCGCATGGTCCACGAGGCCGTGAAGGCGGCCGATGCCCTGGCCGGCGCCGGGCTGGACGTGGAGGTGATTGACCCTCGTTCGCTCCTGCCGCTGGACAGCACAGCCATCGTCGACTCCGTGAAGAAGACACACCGCGCCCTCGTCGTCCACGAGGCCGTCCGCTTCTGCGGCTTCGGCGCCGAGGTCGCTGCGCAGATCCAGGAGCTCGCGTTCGACTCTCTCGACGCCCCGGTTGGCCGGATCGGGGCCCCGTTCTCGCCGGTGCCGTTCAGCCCGGCACTCGAGGAGCATTACGTGCCCAACGCCGACTGGATCGCCAACGAAGTGCGACGCATCCTCGGTCGCCAGGCGTAAGCCCGCGGACGCGTCGAGCGCGCAGGGATCCCTCCACGGGGACTGAGCCGGAGAGCCACATGCCCACTGAAATCCGCCTCCTCAAGGTCGGCATGACGATGACCGAGGGGACCCTCGCTGAGTGGCTTGTCGCCGACGGGGCCGAGGTGGCCCAGGGCGATCCGCTCTACACCCTGGAGACCGAGAAGGTTGCCATGGAGGTCGAGGCACCCGGGACCGGCACCGTGAGGCACGTGGTCGCCGCAGGGACCACGCTTGCCCCGGCGGCGCTGGTCGGCTACCTCTACCTAGCGGGCGAGGCGATCCCTGCGGCGATGCCCGTGCCCGAGACTCCGGGTTCACTCGTCGAACCCTCGCCGCACGAAGCGTTGGTGATGGCCGGGATCGAAGGGGCCCTGCCGGCGAGCCATGACGGGCACGCGCCGGCCCCGGTGCCCCAGCTGGACGCAGACGCGGATCGAGCCGGCGGGGATGCACCTCCCCCGGCGTCGCCCCTCGCGCGGCGCCTCGCCGAACAGGCCGGGCTGGATCTCCGAGACGTACGAGGAAGCGGGCCCGGCGGCAGGATCACGAAGGAGGACGTCGAGGCGGCAGCGTCGCGGCTGGTTGCGCGGCCGCAACCGTCCGCTCAACCGGTTCCTGGTGCGCCTCCATCGGAGGGCAAGCGGATCGCGGTGCAGGGAATGCGCAGGGTGATCGCCCAGCGGATGCTCGAGAGCCTCCAGACATCGGCGCAGCTCACGATGAACATGGAGGTCGCGATCGACGAAGCCGCTCGCATGCGCGACGCGTTCATCGAGGAATGGTCGCCGGAAGGGATCCGGCCCTCCTATACCGACCTGGTCATCATGGCCGCGGCGAAGGCGCTGCGCTCCCACCCGCGGATGAACGCGCGCATGGACGGCGACGAGATCCTCCTCTGCGATGCAGTCGACGTGGGCATGGCTGTGGCCCTCGAGGATGGGCTGGTGGTGCCGATCATCCGGGACGCCGACCGGATGACGCTCAAGGAGCTGGCGATCGAGTCGTCACGGCTCGCCCGGCGAGCGCGGGACGGCCAGCTCGGCCCCGACGAGATGAGCGGTGGCACGTTCACCGTCACGTCGCTCGGCATGCATGCCGTGGACTCGTTCACCCCGATCCTCAACGCCCCACAGGTCGGGATCCTGGGGGTGAACCGGATCCGCGAGGTGGTCGGCTGGGAAGCTGATCGCCCGGTTCGTCGACGGGCCATCAACCTGAGCCTGACCTGGGACCACCGCGCGCTCGACGGGGTGCCGGCGGCCCGGTTCCTGGTCGCGGTGCGAGATCTGCTCCAGGAGCCGCATCGCCTTCTCGCCTGACGAGGGAGTCGCGGGGACCCCTGCGACATCGTCGTTGTGGCCGGCGGGGCGAATCTCTAGCTGATCCAGTCAAGGCCGAGGCGCGCCAGGGTCTCCGGCGTTGGGTTGCCGGTGTGCGGGTCCCAGCCTGCCTGGCGGTAGTACTCGTCCTTGGCAGTCTCCAGCTCGACCAGGTCGAGGGCGAGTCCTGCCGTTGGACCCGTGCCCGTGAGGGGCCTGAAGAACTTGGCCGGCAGTCGATCAGCGTGGCGGTCCAGGCCCTCGCGGGCGTTGAAGACACGGAGCATGTTCAGGCGCCGCTCGCCGATCTCCATGAGCTCGTCGATGTCGAAGTCGTCCCAACCCGTCACGGCCCGGACGAAGTCGACGGTCTCCGCCGGTCCGCGCAGCGGCCAGGCCGGACCCCAGACGAACATGCAGAGCGAGGCCGTGTCGATGAACGAGTAGAACTGCTGGGTCCTGAGGGCAAACCGAACCTTGTCCGGCCCGAGCGACCGGGGCTCCGACACCTGGTCAAGACCGAGCAGCCTCAGGCGATCGAGGCCGCGCTCGCCTGCACCGGCCTCGATCGATGGGTCATGCTCGGACGACATGTGATCCGGGCCGAACGGGTTGACGGCGTAGATGAGGGCCAGCGACCGCTTGGCCTGGGGCATGTGACCGGGCGCCTCGGCGCCCTTCGTGGTGATCAGGAACTCGTGCCCCTTGCCGAGCAGGTCGGCCGCGCGGCGCGAGCCGTTGGCGAGAACGTCGCCGATGCCTTCCCGCGTCGCGATCATCTCGGTGAGGCGAACCATCGCCGCCGCATCGCCGAAACGCGCGGGGAAGCCGATCTCTGCCTCAGACAGCAGGCCCTGCTCGAAGCACTCCATTACCCAGGCGACCGTGGCGCCCGTGCCGATCGTGTCGAGGCCGTAGGTGTTGCAGATCTTGTTGGCGAGCGCAACTGCCGGGAGATCGTCGATGCCGCAGAACGACCCGAACGTGGTGATCGTCTCGTACTCCGGTCCGCCGTAGCGGGGTTCGACGGCGCGACCCCGCCACTCCGTCTCGACGACCCGCTTGCAGTGCACCACGCAGGCGTAGCAGTTGTCCCGGTCCGCGAGGATCGTCGCCGTCATGGTCTGGCCGGTCAGCGCCTCGTAGCCGTCGAACTGGCCGGCGTTGAAGTTGAAGGTCGGCAGCCCGCCGGTCAGCTGTTGCGGTTCGATGCCGCCGACCGTCCCGTCCTGCCGGACGCCGAGCATGCCGGCATCCTCGGAGAAGGCAACGGCCGCGGCCTTGGCGAGCTGGCCCAGGCGCTTCGGGTCCGCCAGCGGCACCTTCCGCTGCGTGCCGCGGACGGCGATCGCCTTGAGGTTCTTGCTGCCCATGACCGCGCCCATGCCGGTGCGGCCGTTGGCCCGGTTGGCCATGTTGATGATCGCGGCGAGGCGGACGAGCTTCTCGCCGGCCGGGCCGATGGCCGCCACCTCGATCTTGGCGTCGCCGAGCTCGGCCTTGAGGAGGTCCTCCGTCTCCGAGGTCAGCCGGCCCCACAGGTGGCCGGCCGGCCGCAGCTCGGCCGCGCCGTCGTGGAGCCAGAGGTAGACGGGCTCCGGCGCCCGGCCCCGGATGACGATCCCGGTGAAGCCGGCGAAGCGCAGCTCGGCGGGGAAGAAGCCGCCCCCCTGGCTGTCGCCGATGCCGTCGGTGAGGGGCGAGCGGGCGCTGATCGTCACCCGGCTCTGGCCGGCGATCGGGGCCCCGGTCAGGAGGCTGTCCATGACGGTCAGGACGTTGGCCGGGTCGAGGCCGTCCGTCCCGGGAGCCATCCCCCGCAGGATGTAGTAGAGGCCCATCGCCGAGCCGCCGAGGTACGTCCGGAAGAAGGCCTCGGGCGGCTGCTCGACCTCCAGCGTGCCCGTCGTGAGGTCGACGTGGAGGATGCGCCCGGTGAGCTCGCCTGGCATTCGCCTACCTCCGATCCCTGGCCGTCGATCGTGGTCTGAGTCCACAGCCTGCCGCCCAGGCTGCGTCCCGCCGCCAGCAGACGGGACGCCGAGTCGGAGTCCCTGCCGGATCACGGTGGCTCTCAGGATTCTGCTCTACAGGATACGACATACTATTCCCCCTGCGCGAGGCTTCTTGCTCGCTGCCCGCGCGGGGCGCCGCGTCCGACCTGGCCGGCCCCGCGGACTTGAGACGTTGCGGGTGGGCCTGTGCCGTTGCCCGGACATCCATTCCCACGTCGACCATGTCGGGCAGGACCAGGCGAAGGTCCCGCCACATCAGATCCGGGCCATCAGGCTGGAGGTCCCGGCTGCCCAGGCCGGAGATCCTTGCACAGGTCGGACGAAGAAGGAAGGGCCGCAAGTGGCGACCCCCCACGTGGGTCACCAACGAAGAAGTCGCGGCCGCGCTCGAGATCACCGAGTCGACGCTCGGCACGTGACGGCGACACCTTCGCGGCGCTCGTCGTGACTCTCGGAGCGTCGGCCAGCCGGCCGTCCGACGAATGCCTGGACTTGACAGGCGGCCCGCCCGCGGCGATCATCTCGGTATACGGTATTCGTGCGGCCGCCCAAGGCGAACCGGGAGATCCGAGTTGGCACGTCAGGAATCGTCAGCGTCCCCGGGCAAGGCGCCAGCATCCCTGGATCAACGTAAGTCCCTGATCGAGCGCTTCAATGCTCGGGTGGACCAGGGCCAGCTCGCCCATCCTCCGACCAAGGAATGGGTCACGAGGGCCCTTCGGCGCCAGGGCAGCCCGCGGTGTCCAGTTCGGCTCCGGAGCCTCTCCTACGACGTGATCCTGCGCTACGGGCAGACCCTCGCCGAGCTGTTCGTGGAGTACCCGGACGACATCGTGTCGGTGCCGGCCTACGAGCCCACAGTCGGCTACGCCGCCGGTGGGCTCGACGGCGTGGATCCCGTCAGGATCCTGACCGAGGCCGCCGAGTGGACCGACGAATGGGGTACCCGCTGGGCGCATGCCGCGGGCGGCGTCGGCGCCACCCCGATCGGCGTGCCCCTGGAGGACTGGTCAGAGCTCGACGAGTACCTTGCCCACCGGACTCCGGATCCAAGCCTCCCGGGGCGCCTCGACGGCGCGCTTCCTGCGTTGCGGTTGCATGGAGAGACCAGGTACTTCGACGGCCGCACCAACATGGCGCTCTTCGAGCGCCTCCATTGCCTGCACGGCATGGAGAAGACGCTCGAGGACCTCTATGCGTCCCCGCGCGAGACAGGTCGCCTGCTGGATGCCCTCACGGAGTACTACCTCGGGATCATCCAGGCCTGGGCTCGACTCCCCAACGTCGACGCGGTCTACCTCACGGACGATTGGGGCACGCAGTCTGCCCTGATGATCGCCCCCGACATGTGGCGCCGGTTCTTCGCGGGCCGCTACCGACGCCTGTGCGACGAAGCCCATCGGCACGGCCTGAGTCTCATCTTCCATAGCTGTGGAAACGTCATCGACATCATCGGCGATCTGATCGACGTGGGGATCGATGTGATCAACCCGCTCCAGCCCGAAGCGATGGACCTCCGCCGGGTGGCCAACGAGTTCGGCGGCAAGGTGGCCTTCTGGGGCGGCCTCAGCGACCAGGCGGTCGCCGTCCAGACGCCCATCCAGGTGCGAGACGAGGTGCGGCGCGCGATCGACACCCTGGGGGCGCCGTTCGGCAATGCCTACGTCCTCTGCCTCTCGAACATCATGATGCCCGAGATCCCGGTGGAGAACCTCGTCGCGCTGTTCGAAGCCTGTCACGACCAGTAGCAGGCTCGAGATGGAGGTGATCGTGGCGGACCTGGAGGCACTCGGAACGGCCATTGAAATGGGTGATCGCGAGACGGCTGTCCGGATCACTCGTGAAGCGGTCGATGGGGGGCTCCCCCCGCAGGTGATCCTGGACAGGATGACGGGCGCGATGAGCGTCATCGGCGGGCGCTTCCAACGGAACGAGATCTACGTTCCCGAGATGCTGATCTCCGCCAGGGCGATGAAGGAAGCGACCGCGGTCCTCGAGCCGGTCCTGGTGCAGGCAGGCATCCGCCCAGAGCGCACCGCAGTCCTCGGGACGATCAGGGGCGACCTGCACGACATCGGGAAGAACCTGGTCGGCATGATGTGGCGGGGAGCCAACATCGAGGTCATCGACCTCGGCACGAATGTCGCCCCCGAGCAGTTCGTGGACGCGGTGAGGGCGCACAACGCCGACCTGGTGGGCATCAGCGCCCTGCTGACCACCACGATGGTCGTCATGCGTGACGCGGTCATCGCCCTGCGGGCGGCTGGGCTCCCCGTCAAGATCATCGTTGGTGGTGCCCCGGTCACCGCCGAGTATGCCCGTGAGATCGGGGCCGACGGCTTCGCCGCCGACGCCGGGTCAGCTGCGGAGGTCGCGCTCGCCCTGGTGAAGGCCACTCAAAACTGAGCCCCGGCCAGCCTCGATCGCGTCGAGAACCCTGCTCGGGGTGAGCGGCAGATCCTTGATCCTGACCCCGATCGCGTCGAAGAGCGCGTTCGCGATCGCCGGTGCGGTGGCCGCCGCCGCCGGCTCGCCGATCCCCTTTGCCCCGAAGGGCGCCTCGGGATGGTCGGACTCGACGATGATCGGGACGATCTCGGGCACGTCCTGGATCGTCGCCAGCTTGTAGTCGGCGAGCGTGCCGTTCGCGATCCGTCCGCCGCCATCGAGGATGAGGTCCTCGAACAGGGTGTTCGAGAGCCCCATCACCACGCCGCCCTCGATCTGCTGCTCGCAGCCCGTGGGATTGACCGCCCGCCCCACGTCGGCGGCCGCGGCGACCTTGAGGACCCTGATCACGCCCGTCTCGACGTCGACCTCGATCTCCGCCGCCTGCGTGGAGATCATCAAGAAGATCGTGCTCACCGGCTCCATGCCGGGATCGGCGGCAAGAAGCAGCGACCCGGCACTGCTGTAGCGGGCCTCGGCGGCGAGCGAATACCCCTCGACGCCATAGCGCCCGAGCAGCTCGGCGAGGGTGGCCCGGGGGCCGACCCCGTGCGCAACGATGACCCCGTCGCGCAGGTCCAGGTCCGAAGGATCGATCTCCAGGACGTCGCCGGCCAGCGCGAGCGCCTTCCGCCGGATCTCGGCTCCGGCCGTCCGGATCGCGTTGCCGACGTGAAACGTGGTCCGGCTCGACGCGACCGGTCCGTTGAACGGGGAGGTGGCGGTGTCCGCGGCCGGCAGCGAGACGGCGTCGAGCGGGACGCCGACGGCGTCGGCCGCCACCTGGCAGAGCACGGTCGCCTGGCCCGCCCCGATCTCGGGGGCGGCGCACAGGACGACGAGCCGGCCGTCCTGCTCGACCTTGAGGAGGACGTTCGAGCTCGTCGGCGTCGCCGTCTCCTTGATCATCGTGGCGATGCCCTTGCCACGGCGCAGGTGCGGAGCGGGCGCGCGCTCGACCGTGCCCCAGCCGATCTCGCTCGCGACGCGCTCGAGGCACTCCCGGGCGTTGACGCCGCGCATGACCTGCCCGTTGATCCAGGCGTCGCCGTCCTCGTACCCGTTCAGCAGCCGGAGCGCCAGGGGGTCGATCCCCAGACGGTGGCCGATCATGTCCATCTGCGATTCGCAGGCCCAGGCGGCCTGGGTCGTGCCGTAGCCCCGGTAGGAGCCGGTCGGCTGGCGGTTCGTGTACACCATCCGCGAGTCGTACTCGACCGCCGGGATGCGATACGGGCCGAACACGGCCTTCGGCCCCCGGATGGCGATCCCGACCGCGTTGGACGCGTAGGCCCCGCCTTCCCACAGGAGCTCTGCCCGCCGGGCGGTGAGCGTGCCGTCGCGCCGGACCCCCGTCTTCAGCCGGATGAAGGCGGGCATCCGGACCCGGGATGCGACGAGGTCCTCTTCCCGGGAGAGCTCGACCCGCACCGGCCGCCCGGGGACCCGTCGCGCCAGGGCGACGGCGACGGCCTCGGCCACGAGCGTGTTCTTGCCGCCGAACGACCCGCCGACGTACGCGACCACGATCCGAACCTGGCTGCTCGAGAGGCCGAGGGCGGCCGCCAGCTCGCTGCGCATCTGGAACGGCCGATCGGAGGAGGCCCAGAGCGTGTACCCCTGATCGGCCGGGCGGTATTCGACGACGGCGACGTGCGTCTCCAGCGCGGCGTGGCTCAGCGCCTGCGCGGTGAACTCGTCCTCGAACACGAGGTCCGCCTGGCGGAAGCCCTCCTCGACGTCGCCGTGGCTGAAGCGGGCCACGGTGTTGACGTTGCTGTGCGGGACGATCTCGTGGCCCCCCCGGGGGTACACGTGGAGGTCCGGGTGGACGAGCGGGGCATCCGGGGCGAGCGCCTTCCTGGCATCCAGGACCGCCGGCAGCTCCTCGTAGCGGACGGTGATGAGATCGAGCGCCGCCTGCGCCTGCAGCTCGGTGTCGGCGGCCACGGCCACGACCGGCTCGCCCACGAACCGGACCCGGTCGATCGCCAGGAACGGCTGGTCCCGGATCGACGCCCCGAAGGTGAAGGGGAAGTCCCGGCCGGTGACGACCGCCCGCACGCCGGGCGCCAGTTGCGCTTGCGACGTGTCGATGGCCACCAGCCGCGCGTGGGCGTGGGGGCTCCGCAGGACCGCGCCGTGGAGCATGCCCGGCAGGGCCACGTCGCTGCCGAAGCGGGCGCTGCCGGTGACCTTCTCCACGGCATCGACCCTCGGGACGCGCGCGCCCACGTACGTCACCTGGCGCCCCCCTGTGCCGCGGCGGCCCGGACCGCGTCGAGCACCTTGGGGTACGAGCCGCACCGGCACAGGACGCCGGCGAGCGCCTCGCCGATCTCGGAGGGATCCGGGTGCGGGCTCCTCCGGAGCAGCGCCTCCGCGGCCAGCACCATGGCGGGCGTGCAGTAGCCGCACTGGATAGCGCCGTGCTCGACGAAGGCAGCCTGCACCGCGTCGAGCGCGCCGTCCCGGGCCAGCCCCTCGATCGTCTCGACGTCCCGTCCCTCCGCGTCGGCGGCCAGCACGAGGCACGAGCTCACCGGCTCTCCGTCCACCAGGACGAGGCACGCCCCGCATTCGCCGACTCCACAGCCCTCCTTGGCCCCCCTGAGGTGCAGGCCGTCCCTGAGGAGCTCCAGGAGCGTCACGTTGGGCGCGACCTCGAGGTCGTGCCGGATCCCGTTCACGGTCACGGTCACGGGGATCATCGGGGCGGTGATCCGGGCTGGGCAAGGGAGACGGCGTCGCGCAGGGTCCGCAGGGCCAGGACCGCGGCCAGCGACCGGCGGTAGGAGGCGCTGGCGCGCATGTCGGTGATCGGACGCGTCTCCTCGGCAGCCGTCCGTGCCGCTTCGGCGAGGTTCTCCTCGGACGGGGCACGGCCGGTGAGCCATGCCTCTGCCGCCCGGGCGCGCAGCGGGGTCGGCCCCACGGAGGACAGCGCGATCCGGGCCTCGGCGACTTCGCCGGCCCCGCCCAGCACGATGCCGGCCGAGACACCCACGAGGGCGATGTCCCAGCCGCCTCCCCGCTTCCCCAGCTTGCGAAAGGCCGATCCCGCTCGCGGGGGAGGATCGGGCAGGAAGCAGGAGATGATGATCTCGCCGGCGGCCAGGCAGGAGACGCCCGGCCCGACGTGGACGTCCTCGATGGGCACGGAGCGACGTCCCAGGGGACCCTCGGTCTCGATGAGGGCGCCGTGCACGAGCAGCGGCGGCGCCATGTCCGAAGCCGGGGACGACCGGCCGAGGTTGCCCCCGACCGTCGCCAGGCTCCGAACCGGTCGGGTGCCGAGAACGCGGGACGCCTGCCACAGGGCGGGATAGCGTTCCTGCAGCAGCGCCGACGACTCGATGGCGCAGATCCGTGTCAGGGCGCCGATCCGCGTGCCCCCGTCGACCCGCTCGATCCGGTCCAGGCCCCGGATCCGCTTCAGGTTGACGAGGGCCGGCGGCCGCACCTTGCCCAGCTTCATGTCGACGAGCAGGTCCGTGCCGCCGGCGAGCAGTCGGGCTGCCGCTCCCTCTGCCGCGAGCAGCTGCACCGCCTCCCCGATGGAGGTCGGCTGGTGGAGGGTGAAGGGGCGCAGCCGGTTCATCCCAGGATCATCGCTTTCCCTCGGCGGAGGCCCGGAAGTGCCGTCCAGCCCCCTTTCGCGGGACCCCCCTGGCGGCGACCGCCGCGGCCCGGGATCAACCGCGCCCGGTCCCGACGGCGCGCGCTACCCTGTGGCCGTGCGCATCGCCACCTGGAACGTCAACTCGCTGAAGGCGCGACTCGAGAAGGTCGAGTGGTGGCTGGAGCGGGCCGCCCCGGACGTCCTGCTGATGCAGGAGACCAAGCTCGCCGACGACGACGCGCCGCTCCTGCCCTTCCGGATGCTGGGCTACGAGCTCCTCCACCACGGCGAGGGGCGCTGGAACGGCGTGGCGATCGCGAGCCGGGTCGGCATCGGGGACGTGGTGACGAACTTCGGCGACGGGCCGGTCCGGAGCTCGGGCCCCGGGGCCCCGGCCTTCACCGAGAGCGACTTCGATCCGTTCGACGAGGCGCGAATGGTGAGCGCGGTCTGCGGCGGCGTCCGGGTCGTCAGCGTGTACGCCCCGAACGGCCGGGTGGTCGATTCGCCCTGGTACGCCGGCAAGATGCGCTGGTTCGAGCGGCTCGCCCGCTGGCTCGCCGAGACCCGGGACCCGGCGGCCCCGCTCGTCGTTGGTGGCGACTTCAACGTGGCCCCGACGGACGACGACGTCTGGGACGCGGCCGCCGCCCACGGCGGGACGCACGTCTCGGAGCCCGAGCGGGCCGCGTTCCGCGCGCTGCTGGACTGGGGCCTCGTCGACACCTGGCGGGCGGCGAACCCGGGGCTGCGCCGCTTCACCTGGTGGGACTACCGGGCCGGCAACTTCCAGCGCAACGAGGGGATGCGGATCGACCACCTCCTCGCGAGCGCGTCGGCGGCGGCGCGGGTCGTCGCGGTGGAGGTGGACCGGGAGGCCCGCAAGGGGGTGCCGACGCCCTCGGACCACGCGCCGCTCGTGCTGGACCTCGACGAGCCCGGCAGGTCGTTCGATGCCGGCTGGAGCGGCTCGGACGAGCGCTTCGCCGCTCGCCGCGCGGCGAAGAAGGGCTGACCGCCCGACCGCGCGAAAGCCTCCGGGAGCGCCGCCGACCGCCCGAGCACCACGGCCCTCCGCCGCGCCGCGCGCCCGGCTCAGGCGGGCTCGGGCTCGATCGGGCCCCGGGTCGCGCTCCGCACCGAGCGCAGCGCGACCGCCTGGATCGCCAGGGTGATGGCCGTGGCCAGGAGGAACGCCGGGGCGATCCCCAGCGGCACGACCGCCAGGTGGACCACGACGTAGAACGCGACCGTGCCGAACAGGCCCGCCAGGAGCCCGCGCAGGAGGTCGACCGCCGCCGCCGGGCCCTGGTGGCGCTGGGCGAACACGGCCATCACCGAGATGTAGACCGGGAAGGTCGCGACGAGCCCGCTGGTGTGCGGGCCGAGCACCGGGGCGATGGCCGTCAGGCCGACGACGAGCGTGGTCGCGACGGTCATCCGAGCGGGCAGGTCCCACCACGGGTGCGCGGGCGGCGCGCGACGTTCGCCGCCATCCGGGAGCAGGCGAAGGCCGGCCGCGACGGAGATGACGACGAGGAGGAGGACCAGCCACACCGACGTCTCGAGGAGGGGCCGGACGAGGAGGCCGGCGGCGGCGAAGGACGCTGCCGCGGCCAGGATCCCGGCGCCGGCGCCGAACCGCGATCCGGCCGCCGCGTAGGCCAGGCTGAACGCGACGATCGCCGCGAGGCCGCCCAGCGACCCCACGACGGCACCGGCGGCGAACGCCGCGCCGTTGTCGAGAGCGAAGAACAGGGCGACGGGGCCGGACGTGAGCGGCAGGGCGACGATGAGCCCGCCGATCTCCTGCCCCCAGCGGCGCGCCGCCAGGCTTGCCCCGCCGATGAGGAGCGGCGTGAGGACGAGCTTCAGGGCCAGGATCGGCACCGGCGCAGCGTAGCCGAGTCGCGCGCGACGATGCTGGGTGGACGGCCGCGTTCAGCCCTCGTTGACGGGCGCCGCGGGAACGGGGACGGACGCCGTCGCGCCGGCCGCGCCGCCCGCCTTCGCCCGGGCCCGGAGACGCTTCTCCTCGGCCCCCTCGACCTCCGTCCGCCAGCCGCGGACGGTCCGGACGCCGTCCATCGCGTAGCGGTCGGCGACCATCAGGTCGAAGGCGTGAACGGCGGCCTCCTGGTTCGAGTAGCGCCCCGCCGTCCAGCTGCGCGACCTCGTCCCCCGCTGCTGCAGCTCGACGACGTGGTAGTCCTGCCGGTTCGTGAGGTCCCAGAACTCGAGCGCGCCGGCGACGTCCACCTTTCCGAGCTGGGCAGCCTCGACGTACAGGTCGCAGTGGACCGTGCTCCGGTTCGGGCCGTCCGGCCAGGCCTGGTGGGTGAGGACGTAGTCGGGGTGGACGGAGACGATCAGGTTCGGCCAGAGGATGTAGTAGAAGATCCGCCGCGCCTCGGTCTCGTCGCGGGCCCAGAGGAGCGGCCGGCCGCCGCGCGAGCCGTCGATCGACATCGTCTCGCAGCCGTCGGCGAAGACCATCCAGCCGCCCTTCCACGGCCCATCGGCCAGGAAGTCCTCGCCCAGGTCGTAGGGCGTGAGCTTGTTCAGGAGCGGGTGGACCGGCGGGCAGTGGTAGCACTCGCTGTAGTTCTCGGCCACGATCTTCCAGTTGGCGGCGACGTCGTAGGTCAGGCGCGCCGCGCGGCGCAGCGTGCTCATCTCGCGCCCGAAGCCGGCGTGGTGCTCGAACCAGTCGCCGAGGTAGCTGCGCAGGTCGGGCGTCGTCGCCTCGTCGGCGAAGCAGAGGAAGACGAACCCCTGCCACGCCTCGCAGCGGATCGGCGCCAGGCCGTACGTCTCGAAGCTGAAGTCCTCGAGGTCCTCGACGTGCTTCGCCCGGATGAGGCGCCCGTCGAGGTCGTAGATCCAGGTGTGGTAGGGGCACTGGAGGCGGACGGCCGTGCCGCACTCCCGCTCCTCCACGGCCGTCCCCCGGTGGCGGCAGACGTTGTAGAAGGCGCGGATCGCGCCGTCACGGCCGCGGACCAGGATGACGCTCTCGCCGAAGACGTCGCGCACGACGAAGCTGCCCGGGTCCGCCACTTCCTCCGCCCTGGCCACAGCGATCCAGTCGCGGAAGAAGACGTGCTCGGTCTCCCAGTCGTAGATCGACTCGTCGTGGTAGGCCCGTGCCGGTAGAAGGGTCGCCTTCCGGAACGGCGCCCGGACGGCGGCGATCTCCTGCCGGGTCAGCGGCGGGCGGGCGGGCAGACGCGTGGCGGCCAAGGGTCCCTCTTCCTCTGGACGCGGATCGTAGCGGACCCGCGGCCGGGCGGTCCCCGCGCCGGGGCGGTCGACGCGCCGCTGGTCGATGCGCCGCTGGACGCCGCGCCGCTGGACGCCGGGCGGTACCCGCCGACCCTCCGGTCGTCAGTCGAGGGTGACCGTCTCGTGCCAGTGCGGGACGTGCACGTCGAAGCCGAGCGCCGTCACCTTCGGGGCCAGCGCCGCCTGCGGGCCCGGGTCGCCGTGGACCAGGAAGACCCGGCGCGGGAAGCCAGGCGCGCCTGCGCTCTTGCCGGCGGCGAAGCCGGCCAGCCAGTCGACCAGCTCGGGCTCGTCGGCGTGGGCGGAGAAGCCGCTCACCGAGCGGACCTGGCAGCGAACCTTTCGGATCGCGCCGTCCAGGCGCACCGTGGTGGCGCCCTCCTGGAGGTGGCGTCCGAGCGTCCCCTCGCCCTGGTAGCCCACGAACAGGATGACCGCCCTCGGGTCGTCGATGAGCTCGCGCAGGTGGCCCAGGATGCGGCCGCCCGTCAGCATCCCGTTGGAGGCGACGATCATGTACGGCCGCGGCGCCCGGGCGATCGCCCGCGACTCCTCGACCGTCTTCACGATCCGCTGGCCCGGGAAGTCGAGCGGCGTGTCGCCCGCCTCGAGCAGCTTCCGCGTCTCGTCGTCGTAGTACTCGGCGTGCTGCCGGTAGATCGAGGTCGCCTCGCGGGCCATCGGCGAGTCGAGGTAGAGCGGCAGCGCCGGGATCTCGCCGGCCGAGACGAGGCGGTCGAGGGCCCAGGTCAGCTCCTGCGTCCGCCCGATGGCGAACGAGGGGACCAGCAGGACGCCGTCGTGCTCGGCGACGAGGCGGACCGTCTCGGCGAGGACGCGGCGCGCTTCGGCCTCCGGCTCGTGCTCGCGGCCGCCGTAGGTGGACTCGCAGAGCACGTAGTCGGCCTCGGTCACCGGGGTGGGGTCGCGGATGATCGGCGTGTTCCGCTTGCCGAGGTCGCCGGAGAAGACGATGACGCGCTCGGGGCCGCCCGCCTCGTCGGCCACGCGGAGGCGGATGATCGCCGAGCCCAGGATGTGGCCGGCGTCGAGGAACGTCGCGTGGATCCCCAGCGCCACCTCCTCCTCGACCCCGTACCGGATCGGCCGGAAGTGGCGGAGGGCCGCGACGGCGTCCTCGTCGGTGTAGAGCGGCTCCTCGAGGTCGGTCTCGACGTTGGCCGGCTGGGCCCGCAGCTCGACTTCGGCGTTGCCGTTCGCGCCCGCCGCCGCCTCCTCGATCGCGGCATCGAAGCGGCGGTGGTCGTGGGCGTCCTCGCTCGCCGCCTTCTCCGGGTGGCGGCGCTCGAACCGCGCCTCGCGCTTCGCGAACTCCTCCTGGAGGCGCCCCGAGTCCATCAGCACCAGGCGGGCCAGCTCGATCGTGCCGGCGGTCGCCCGGATCGGGCCGCGGAACCCCTCCCGGACGACCACGGGGATGAGCCCGCAGTGGTCGAGGTGGGCGTGGGTAAGGAGGATCGCGTCGATGGCCGCCGGGTCGTAGCCGCGGGGGACCCGGTTGCGGATCGCCTCGTTGGGCCCGCCCTGGAACATCCCGCAGTCGACGAGGATCCGGGCCTGCCGGGTCTCGAGGAGGAACTGGCTGCCGGTCACCGTGGTGGCCGCGCCGAGGAAGGTGAGGTCCATGCGGCCATGGTGCCACGCGCGGCCCGCTCACGCCCTTCCTGCCTCGCCGAGTCCGAGGAGCAGGTCGGCGTAATCACGATGGCGGGGCCGAAGCTCCGGGATCGCTTCGAACGGAACCCACGCCGGCGCCCGCGGTCGAGCGATCGGATCGAGGATCACCAGGGTCGAGCTGATCCCCGGTGACGGCGGGACGTGCCCTGCCCACCACGCAGCGAAGGCAGCTGAGCCGTCTGGCCCGAGGCTCGCGAAGGTTGCCCGGCGAAGGCGGAGGATGTGCAGGCAGTCGGCCGTCCAGGCAACGGTGAGGACGTGCGTCACCGAGCGGAAGCCGAGCCGGTAGCCGTGCCGCTGGGCGATCGACGAGGCGAGGTACTGCCGCTTCGCGTTCCACGAGCCGGCCATCTCACCAACGTTCGGGAGGGCCGTCTTCACTTCGTGGTGGAGGAGGTCGGGCCCCGTCGGATCGACCGCCGTGACGTCCGCCCGGCCGGCGAACTGGAAGTGCTGGAACGGGTCGTCCACGGAGACGAGGCGGCCCTGCGCGGCGTAGCGGGCCGCGAGCATCTCGACGATCGCGGCGTGGGCCGGGTCCTCGGCGCGACCCGAGTACTTCCTCGGTCGCGCGTCGTCGAGGGCGACCTCCAGCCGCAGGCCGAGCGCAGCAGCGAGTCTCGCGTATGTCTCCATCGTCGTCGGCTGGCCGCGCTCCACGAGGTAGAGAAGGCTCCGCGAAATCCCGGCGATGTCGGCCAGGCGCTGCGTCGACCAGCGGCGCCGGATCCGGGCGGCGCGGATCTGCGCTCCCATGGAGGCACACAGCGACGCGACCCGGGCCATGACAGCCTGGGAGGCAGGATGGACCGTCCGAAATGGGGACATCGCACGTGAAGTCAACACGAGAGCCCTCATCGGCGGCTTATCCCGCCTCGCCGGGACCCGGAACAGGGGGCGAGCCAGCTGGGCGAGACGAGACCGAGCTCGGCGACGTGGTCGGGCGGGCCGCGGGCGCGGGCGAGCGCCGTCCGCGGAAGGAGTGCGGCACTCCCCGGCGCCCGAACGACGGCGGGGCGTTGAGTTCACGTGCGATTCCGCGGGCGCGGCGGGCCGCGACCCCGTTCGCCCACCGCCAGGGGTCCGGTTCCTGTTCGTGACCGTGACGGCACCGGCGCCCGCTACCATCGCCCGATGCGCGAGCGCTTCGTCGGCCAGGCCGTCCTCCGCCGCCTCCCCGGGCTCCTGGCGGGCCTGGTCGTGTTCGGTGTGGGCATCGCCGTGATGGCCGCCTCGGGCGCGGGCCTCGGGCCCTGGGAGGCGTTCCACCAGGGGATCGCCGGCCGGACGGGCCTCGCCCTGGGCACGATCAGCATCCTGGTCGGCATCCCGGTGCTGGCCCTCTGGTGGCCCCTCGGGGAGCGGCCGGGGGTCGGGACGATCCTCAACGTGGCCTTCATCGGGACCGCGACGAACGTCGCCCTGCCGCTCCTCCCCCACCCCGGCGAGCCGGTCCTCCAGCTCGCCATGAGCGCCTGCGGAGTGCTGCTGATCGGCCTCGGCAGCGGCCTCTATCTCGCCGCCGACCTCGGTCCCGGGCCGCGCGACGGCCTCATGACCGGCCTCCACCACAGGTTTGGCTGGTCGATCCGGCGCGCCCGCACGGCGATCGAGCTCGCGGTGCTCGTGGCGGGCTTCCTCCTCGGCGGCGCGATCGGGCTCGGCACGATCCTGGTCGCGTTCGCGATCGGGCCGGTGGTCCAGGCCTTCCTGCGCGTCTTCGATCGGGAGGGTCGCGTCGACCGGAGCTGGCGCCCGGACCTCGCCGAGGAGCTGGAGTCGCCGGGCACGGTCGGCGAGTAGGCCCGGGCCTGCGACGGCCCCGGTGCCGCCCGCCGGCCTATCGCTCGAGCGCTCGCTCGAAGGTGGCAGTCTCGGCTCCGCGGTCGAGCCGTGGGCGCTGCTGGGCGGGCGTCGGCGCCTCTGTCTCCAGGCGCAGCAGCGCGGCGTCGAGCTCGGCGAGGCAGGCCGCGAACCGCGCGCGCAGCGACGTCGCACCCGCGGCCGACGTCCGGGTCGCCACGTCGAGCAGCCGGTCGCGCTCGCCGAGGAGGCGGCGGACCTCCTTGTCCGTCTCGATCCAGGGCGGGGCGACCCCGGCATTCCGCAGGACCGCATGGCCACTGGCAAGCTCGCTCTCGTAGGCGCCATCCTGGGCCGGCAGGCGCTTGCCGGCCCAAGCGCCGGTGTCCCACTCGCCCCGCTCCTGCGCCTCGCGGATGAGGCGATCGGTCAGCGACTCCCAGCTCGCCGCCGCGGTCTTGTCGCCGCTGCCGTCGCGGTGGATCGGGCTCATCTGACGTGCACCCCCCTGCTCCCCTGCTCCGCCCTGCGCCCCGGGCTCTCCCTGCTCCCCTGCTCCGCCCCGGCGCCCGCTACACGACCCGGATCAGGACCAGGGCGTCGACCGCGACCGCCGCGAAGAGCACCGTCAGGTAGCTGATCGAGAACTTGTAGAGCCGGACCGCGCCGGCAGTCGTCCCCTCCACGCTGACCGTCCGCGCCAGCCGCCCCGCCTGCCAGAGGAAGAGCGCCCCCATCACCACCGCGGCGACGAGGTAGATGAGGCCCATCCGGGCGACCGCGAAGAAGATCAGGCTGATCGCGACGAGCAGGATCGTGTAGAGGAGGATCTGGCGGGTCGTCTCCGCCGAGCCCCGCACGACGGGCAGCATGGGCACGCCGGCCGCGGCGTAGTCCTTCGCGATCCGCAGGCTGAGCGCCCAGAAATGGGGCGGCGTCCAGTAGAAGACGAGCGCGAACAGGAGGAGGGCCGGGACCTCGATGCGCCCGGTCACCGCCGCCCAGCCGATGACCGGCGGCAGGGCGCCGGCGGCGCCGCCGATGACGATGTTCTGCGTCGAGGTCCGCTTCAGCAGCATCGTGTAGACGAAGACGTAGAAGGCGATCGCGAGGAGGGTGAGGAACGCGGCCACGAGGTTGACGAAGTACGCGAGGAGCGCGATCGCGATCACGCCGAGCACGATCCCGAAGGCGACGGCCTGCTCGGGCTCGACGGCGTGGGCGGGCAGCGGCCGGCGCCGCGTCCGGGTCATCAGCAGGTCGATGTCGCGGTCGAGGTACTGGTTGATGGCGTTGGCGCTGCCGGCTGCCAGCGTCCCGCCGACGAGCGTCCAGGCGACGAGCCAGCCCCAGTCGACCCAGTTCGACGCCGGGCAGGTCCCGCGTCGCGAGCACCATCGCCGGCACCGTCGTGATGAGGAGGAGCTCGATGATCCGGGGCTTCGTGAGGGCGACGTAGGCGCGGACCGTGTCGGCGCGGGAGCGTCCGGCAGGGGCGGGCGGCTCGGCGTCGGGGGCGGGGGCGGGCATGTCGGCGCTGGAGCCGGCCGGGCGATCCTCGTCGGTCAGCGCGCCGGAGCCGCCGACGCCCGGGGCGCCCGCCGCCGCCCGGGCCCCGTAGTAGGCGACGAACGTCGCGCCCGCCGCGGCCGTCCAGATGAACGTGGCGAGCGCCACGTGGAGCGTCTGGGTCCACGGAGCGAGCTGGGTCCAGACCTGGAACGCCCCGACGACCGCCTGGAGCGGGAAGAGGACAGCGGCGACGGTGATCAGCCGGAACACGGTGGCGCCGACGGGGCCCGCGCGGCGGCCCCGCCAGGCGGCGACCCAGAGACCGGCGAGCACGACGCCGACGACGACGCCCACGTAGCGGTGGAGGGCCTGCGTGAAGGCCAGCGTCGCGGTGGCGGCCGGCATGTCGCCGAACGGCGGCACCACGGCTCCGCCCATCAGCGGCCAGTCGGGGAAGACGAGGGCGGCGTCGAACGCCGTCACGTTGGCGCCGAAGACGAGGAGGACGAAGGTCGACGCGGCCGTGAAGGCGGCGAGCAGCGTGAGGCGCTGGCTCGCGCCGCGAGCCGGCAGGCGGGCCGGGTATCCCGCCCGGACGAGCAGGAACGCCAGGAGGCCGGCGACGGCCATCGCGGCGGCGAGATGCGCCGTGACCGAGGCCCCGGAGTTGCCGAGGCGGACGGTCTCCCGGCCCAGCCAGGCCTGGAAGCCGATCAGGGCCACCGCGCCGAGCGACGCGACGAGGAGGCTGCGGCGGTCGCGATGGTCGACGACGGCGAGGACCGCGATCGCGAGGACCATGACGCCGATGACCGCCGCGATGAGGCGGTGGATCCACTCCGCCCAGGCCTTGAAGTCGAGCGGCGGGACGATCTGCCCGTAGCAGAACGGCCAGTCCGGGCAGCCCAGCCCCGAGCCCGTGGCCCGCACGACAACGCCGACGATCACGAGGGCGAGGGTCATGGCCAGCGTCGCCGCGACGAGCTTCTGGAACCGGGTCACCGAACCTCCGGGGGGGCCGTCCGCGGCAACCTCGCCGACGCCCGGGACTCGCGACCGCCGGCGGGAGATGCTCGGGACAGCGGGGCGGATTGTATCGTGCCCGCCCGCGGCGCTCGAGGCGTCGCCCGGCCCGGCGCCCGCCGCCCGCGACCGCCGGCGGCGCACCGTGCCCTCCAACTGATGCCCCTGGCCGCATCACGCGCGCATCGACCGCCGCCGAGCCGCCGATGCCCCGGCGATGCGGCCAGGGGCATCGCTCCGGGGGGCTGGTTCGCCGGCGGGCGATGCCCCGGCGATGCGGCCAGGGGCATCGAAACCAGCGGGGTCGTATCGGCGTCGGCGCCGACGTCGCCGAGGCACGGGTGCGCGGCGGCGCGTTTCGGGGCTTCGGACTAGGATCAGCCCGTGCCTCAGCTCGCCCGGACGCCGCACCGTCCCTCGCGTCGTCCGGACATCCACCCGTTCCGGCGGCTGCGCGCCGGCCCGCCTCTCCGCGCGCTCGCCGCAACGCTGGCCCTGGCCGTGGCCCTCGCAGCCTGCACCTCGACGGGCGGGACAGCGACGACGCCCACTGCCGCCCCGGCCGCCACCTCGGCCGCAACGCCGACGGGATCCGCCTCGGCGTGCGACTCGGGCGTGTTCCCCGGCTGGCCGCAGCCGGGCCAGGTGACGACGAGCGGCATCATCCCCTACCTCGTCAGCTCGGAGAAGCTGGTCGGGCAGAGCCGCCTGCTGTTCGTCCTCATCGACCAGCAGAACCGCCCGATCGCCGACGAGACCCTGCAGGTGGAGATCGAGTTCTTCGACCTCTGCGCCGACCCGGCGACCGCCACGGAGGCCGTCACGCCCAGCTTTGCCTGGGGCATCGTGGGACAGCGGGCCTTCTACGTCGCGACGCCGGACCTGACCCAGCCGGGCCCATGGGGCGCCGCGTTCACGGTCCACGACCCCGCCAGTGGCGCCACCACCGGCGGGAAGCTCCAGTTCACGGTCTCCGAAGGCGGCTTCGGCCCGCGCGTCGGCGACGCGGCGCCCGCGGTGAAGACGCCGACGCTCGCCGACGTCGGCGGCGACGTCCGCCGGATCTCCACCGACCCGACGCCCGAGCCGACGTTCTTCGAGACCTCGCTGGACGCGGCCCTCGCGGCGAAGAAGCCCGTTCTCATCGTCTTCGCCACCCCCGGCTTCTGCAAGAGCGCCCAGTGCGGCCCGACGCTCGACGTGGTGAAGGCCGCCGTCAGGGCCGCGCCCATCCAGGTCGTCGCCGTCGAGCCGTACCAGCTCGTCTACCAGGACGGCCGCCTCCAGCCCGTCTACCAGGACGGCGACTTCGTCCCCGTGGAGGCGACCAACGTCTACGGGATCCCGACCGAGCCGTGGATCTTCCTGGTCGACGCGAAGGGGACGATCGCCGGGTCGTTCGAGGCCGTCGTCGGGCAGCAGGAGCTGACGGACGCCATCCGCGCCGTCACGCAGTAGGTCCGCTCAGGCCGGGTAGCCGGTGATCGCCCGGATCTCCTCGTAGAGCGGCTGGAGCCGCTCGTACATCCGCCGGTAGACCCGCCGGTAGAGCTCGTCGTAGAGCCCGGCCGCGGCCGGATCCGGGTCCCGCGTCTCGACGACGCGGGTCATGGCCGCGACGGCCGCGTCGAACGAGGGGTGGATCCCCAGCCCGACCGCCGCGTCGATGGCCGCCCCCAGGCCCGACGTCTCGTAGGTGTGCGGCCGCCCTACCGGCAGCCCGAAGACGTCCGCGGCGATCTGCACGACCCGGTCGGAGCGAGCGCCGCCGCCGGCCACGCGGAGCTCCGTGATCGGCACCCCCGTGCGGCGCTCCATCCGCTCCCCGCCCTCACGCAGGGCGAACGCGAGCCCCTCGACGACCGCCCGGTAGAGATGGGCCCGGGTGTGGACGTCCCCGAACCCGACGGCAGCGCCCTTCGCCTCCGGGCCAGGGATGCGGACGCCGGGCGACAGGGTCGGCTGGAAGACGAGACCCATCGCGCCGGGGGCCGTCTGGGCGAGCAGCTCGTCGAGGACGTCGAGCGGGTCGACGCCCCGGGCCATGGCCGCGGCCTCCTCGGCGGCGCCGAACTCGCGCCGGAACCACTCCACCAGCCAGAAGCCGCGGTGGACCTCGATCTCGAGGCTGTAGGCGCCCGGGATGGCCGCCGGATAGGGCGGCACGAGCGGGATCGCCTCCACGTAGCGCCGGTGGGTGGTGTTGATCGTGGCCGTCGTCCCGAACGAGAGGGCGCCGACGTGGGCCGCGAGGGCGCCTGACCCCAGCACCTCGCAGGCCTTGTCGGCGCCGGCGGCGATGACCGGCAGCCCGGCAGGGAGGCCGAGGTGCGTGGCCGCGGCCGTCGCCAGCTCGCCGAGCCGGTCGCCGGTGGGCACGAGATCGGGGAGCATGTCCCGCTCGACCGGGATCGCCTTCCACTTCCAGTCGCTCGCCTTTGCCCAGCGGCGGCGCTTGAAGTCGAACGGCAGGTAGCCGACCTGCGCGGCGTCGGCGTCGACGAAGCAGCCGACGAGCCGGTGGACGAGGAAGCCCGACAGGAGGAGAAGCTTGTCCGTCTGCGCCCAGGTCGCCGGCTCGTGGGCGGCGAGCCAGTTGGCCTCCGCGTCGGCCTGGAAGGCGGCCACAGTGTCGGCCACGCGGAGAAGCCGGAACGCGAGGCCGTTGAGGCCGCCGATCCGGGGCAGGCCCTCCGTGCGGCGCTGGTCGAGCCAGACGATCGCCGGACGCAGCGGGCGCCCGTCCGCGTCCAGGACCACGACCGTCGACCGCTGGGTCGTGAGGGCCAGGCCGGCGATCGCGTCCACCCGCACCGCGGGGTCGGCCACGAGCGCCCGGCAGGCCTGGCCGACGGCGCCCCAGTACAGCTCGGGGTCGTTCTCCGCCCAGCCGGGGTGCGGCGCGACGTACGGCTCGATCGAGACCTTGGCCCGGGCCACGAGCGTCCCGATGGGGTCGAAGAGGAGCGCCCGGACGCTCTGGGTGCCGACGTCGATCGCGAGGAGATGGTCGGCGCTCATGTCGATGCGGCCTCGGACAGCGGGGTTGCCTCGCGGGGCACCGACCCGGCCGGCGGCGGGCCGGCCGGCGGTGCGTGGTCGCGCGCCCAGCGAGCGCGGTAGGCGGCTTCCTCGACCGCCCAGCGGGCGTCGTCCCAGCCCAGCTCGGGTGCGACGAGCGAGCGGATGCGCTCGAGGTGGGGGGCCCCGCCGCCCGGCAGGAGGAGGCCGAGCCGCACGCGCCGCAGGAGGAGGTCGTCGAGATGCACAACCCCCTCCGCGCGCGCGGCCCAGCGCAGGGCGGCCCATGGCTCCGGCGTGCCGGGGATCAGGGCGAGCTCGGAGCGGTCCAACGCGGACTCGACGAGCGCGGACGCGTCGGCGCCGTGGCGCCCGCCGAGGCGGCGCCGCACGGCGGGCGGGAGGAGCGCCAGGGCGTCGCCGGCTCCCGCGCCCCCCTCCGGGAGCGGGTCGAGCGGCGGCGAGCCCGGGCCGGCGTCTGCCGGGGCCCGGCCCTCGCCACCCGCGCTCCGGCCGGCGAAGCGTGGCTTCAGCGCGGCGAGCGTGCCCAGGGCGATCGCGTCGAACGTCGTCAGCTTGCCCCCGGTCACCGTGACCAGGCCGGCCTCGTCCCAGAAGGCGTGGTCGCGAGATTCCGCCGAGGGATCGGCCTTCCCCGACCCGATGACGGGCCGGACCCCGGCGAACGTGGCGTGGACGTCCGCCGTCCCCAGGTCGAGGGTCGGGAAGACGTGGCGGGCCCAGGCGAGGAGGTAGTCGGCCTCGGCGGGCGCGATCCGCGATCCCAGATCGGGGTCGTCCGGATGGTCGACGTCCGTGGTCCCGACGAGCGTGACCGACTCCCACGGGTAGGCGAAGACCGGGCGGCCGTCGTGCGGATGGACGTAGCTCACCGCCTGCGCCAGCGGGAAGCGCCAGGCCGGGAAGAGGAGGTGGCTCCCCCGCAGCGGCCGAAGGCGCGCGGCACCGCCGACGCTCGCCCGCAGGCGATCGGCCCAGGCCCCGGTGGCGTTGACGACGGCCGTCGCCCGGACCTCCGCCGAGCGACCCTCCGCCCCGGGGGCGCGGTCGGTCACCCGGACGCCGAGCACGTCGCCGGACGGGCCGCGGAGCAGCTCCTCGACCTCCGCGTCCGTCAGGAGCACGGCGCCGGCGGCGACCGCGTCCATCGCCACCCGGTAGACGAGGCGGGCGTCGTCCGTCCAGGCGTCGCCGTAGCGGAAGGCGGCTGCCAGGTCCGAGCCCCGGACCCGCGGCGCGAGGAGCTCGAGCTCCCCGCGGCGCAGCCGGCGGTGCGTCCGGCGGCGGGCCAGGACGTCATAGGCGGTCAGCCCGCCCTCCATCGCGAGACGGCCCGGCGAGCTCCCGCGCGCCACGGGCATGAGGAAGCCGAGCTCCTCGACGAGCCCCGGCGCAGCGCGCAGGAGCGCCTCGCGGCCGCGGACGCTCTCGCGGACGACGCCGACCTGGAGGTGGGCGAGGTAGCGCAGCCCGCCGTGGACGAGCTTGCTCGACCAGGCGCTCGTGCCGGCCGCGAGGTCCCCCTTCTCCACCAGCGCCGTCCTGAGCCCGGCCTGCGCCGCGCGCCGGGCGATCCCGGCACCGGTGATCCCGCCCCCCACGACGAGGACGTCGAACGGTCCCTCGGCCAGGCGCGTCCACGCGACGTCGCGCCAGCCCCGCTCGAGGCGGACCGGGGACGGGCGGCCGGGGTCGGGCGCGATCACCTGCCGGGCTCCGCCGCGGTCACGCGCCGGGCTCTGCCGCGCGTCGGCGGCCGCGTCCGGCTGCGGGCCGCCGCCCGCCACGCCGCGCCTCCCCGGCGCCGGCGGCCACGTCCGCCAGCAGGACGCCCGGATGCATGATCCCGGCCGGGTCGAAGCGCCGGGCGAGGTCGCCGAGGGCCGCCATCCCCAGCTCCCCCTTCTCGGCGGCGAGATAGGCGGCGTGGTCGCTGCCGACGCCGTGCTGGTGGCTGATCGTGCCGCCCAGCCGGACGATCGACTCCGACGCGGTCGTCTTCAGCCGGCGCCAGCGGGCCAGCGTCGCATCGGGATCGGCCGCCAGGCGGAAGACGAAGGTCGTGTAGAGGCTGCTCCCGGTCGGGTAGACGTGGGACAGGTGGGTGAACGCGTGCACCCGCTCTCCTTCGTCGGCCAGGCCGCGCCGGAGCGCCGGCGCGAGCGACGCCGCCATCGCGGGGACGCGGTCCCAGGCGACCGCCGTCTCGAGCGTGTCGACCGCGTAGCCGGCCTCCCACAGGGTGTTGCGGAGGTAGGGGGTCCGGAAGCGGTTGCGATGCCACTGGCGCCCGAACGTGGCCGGCGCCCGCACGGCACCGAACGCGTGGGCGATCTCGAGAACCTCGGCCAGGGTCGCCGCCATCACCCGCCGCCGCCCGACCAGCCCCAGCAGGACCATGCAGCGGCCCGGCCCCGCGCCCCTCGCGGCGAGGTACCTGCGCAGCATCCCGAGCGTCCGCTCGTGGCCGGCCAGGGCGAGGTTCGTCCACGTCTCCGCGGGCGTCGACGTGCGCACGAGGGCGAGCGGCAGGCGGGCGCGGGCCAGGGCATGGGTGAAGGCGAGCGCCCGCTCCCAGTCGGGCAGGAAGAGCGCGGGGAACGCCTCGACCTCCGGGAGCGGCGCGACGCGCAGGACGGCCTCGGTGAGGATCCCCAGCCGGCCTTCGCTCCCCAGGATCGCCTGCCGCAGGTCCGGGCCCGCGGCCGAGGCCGGGTGCGGCGGCATCTCCAGCGTCCCGGCCGGCGCCTCCACGCTCCCGCCGGCGAACAGGGCCTCGATCCGCCCGTACCCGGCCGACTGCTGGCCGGAGCTGCGCGCCGCCACCCAGCCGCCGACGGTCGAGTACTCCCAGCTCTGCGGGTAGTGCCCGAGGGTCAGGTTCCGGGCGCGCAGGGCTGCTTCCACGTCCGGCCCCGCCGTGCCGGCCCCGAAGGTTGCCAGCAGGCTGCCGTCGTCGAGCGCGCGCAGGCCCGCCAGGTGGGCGAGGGACACGGTCAGCCACGGCGCACCGTCAGCCGCGGGCGTCACTCCGCCCACGACGCTCGTGCCGCCTCCGTACGGGACGACCCGGGCCCCGACCGTAGCGGCCCACGCCAGCAGCTCGCGGACCTCGCCCGCGTCGTTCGGGAAGGCGACCCCGTCCGGGACCGCGTCGAGGCGACCCGTCCGCAGGGCCACCCAGTCCGGAAGGCCCTGCCCCCGCGCGTGGCGAACCCTGGCCTCGGCATCGGCGACGACGAGCCGGTGCGGCGGCAGGCGGCTGTCCGGGACCGCCGCGACCACCTCGGCCAGATTTGCGTCGCGCGGGAAGGTCCCGCGCCCGAGCACGCGCGCGATCGCGGCCGCCCCGCCGACAGGGAGCTGGTCGGTGACGGACTCGTCACCCCAGCCGTTCCAGCGTCGCATGAGGGGATGATGCGCCGCCGCGCCATGCCCCGTCGCGTCCCGTTCGGCCCGCTTCGCCGAGCCGTGCGTCCTGCCGGGCGGCCCCCGGGCGCGGCTCCGCGTGCGATCGGCAGCGCAACCGGCCGCCGACCGTACCGCCGGGCCCTCAGGCGTCCCGGTAGCGGATCGCGGTGTACTCCGCGAGGCGCCGGGCCCAGGCCTCGATCATGGGGGCCGCGAAGTGCGACGCCTCCCAGGCGGCGACGATCGGGATCGAGAGCGTCTCGCCGGACGATTCGATCGTCATCTGGTGCAGCCCATAGCGGGCGTCGTCGGAGACGATCGCCACCCCCGCGCCCCCGGCCGCCAGCGTCTGGGCGACGGCCGACAGGTCCAGCTCCCCCACCGCGTGGTACTTGAGCCCGGCCGCGGCGACCACCTGGTCGAACACCCGGCGGGTCCCGTGCTCCGCCGTGACCAGCACCAGCGGCTCTTCGACGAGCTCCTCCAGCCCGATCCGTTCGCGCCCGTGCCAGCGGTGGCCGGGCGGCACCTGGGCAAGGATCGAGAAGCGCGCCAGGGGCAGCGACGCGAGCTCGCCGGGCGGGGGTCCCACCGACACCCCGAGGTCGGCATCCCCGGACCGGATGATCCGGAAGACCGCCAGCGACGGCGCGTCCCGCACGGAGACCTTGAGGGCATCCAGACCGAGCGTCGCGAGGAACGGGGCGATGACGTCGACGATCGTGATGTGCGGCGCGACGAGCGACAGGCTCGTGCCCCGGCTGGCCTCCAGGTCGCGCATGGCCGCCTCGGCCGCGTCGGCGCGCGTGACGAGGTCCCGCGCCAGGGGGACGAACATGCGGCCCGCCGGGGTCAGCCGGAGGCGCCCGTCGCTGCGGTCGAAGAGGGCCCGCCCGAGCGATGCCTCGAGCCCGCGGATCTGCCGCGAGAGCGAGGGCTGGGCAACCCGGACGGCTGCCGCCGCCCGCGTGATCGACGCCTCGTCCACGACGGCGAGGAAGTAGCGGAGCAGGCGGACCTCCATCGACCCTCCTCCATGGCCCATACCCTGCAGGCATGGGCGGTGACCACGGAAGTATTGGACGGCGAGGGACCGCGTGGCAACACTGCCGCCATCAGCCGGGAGGCGGTGCCCGTGCGCCCGCACGCGCGCCCGTCCGTACCGCATCGAGGGAGCGCCCATGCACGCGGTTCCGTCCTCGTCCCGCGCGGGAGCCTCGCGGCTTCTCGCCCTCCTCGCCGCCGGCGCGCTGCTCGTGGCAGCCTGCGGCTCGGCGGCCACCCAGGCACCGGCCACGGCGGGGCCGACCGCGGCGCCCACCGCGGCGCCCACTGCGGCGCCGACCGCGGTGCCCACGCCCGCCGGGCCCGTCGTGCTCAAGGTCGCGGCGACGGCCAACATCACCACCTGGGACCCGGTGAAGTCGTTCTCCACCGAGGCCCTCTACCTCGCCAACATCTACGAGCCCCTCCTGCGCATCAACCCGCCGACCGCGGCGGAGAAGTACACGCCGGTCCTGGCGGAGAGCTGGACGTCGAGCGCCGACGGCCTGACCTGGACCTTCAAGCTGCGCAGCGGCGTCACCTTCCACGACGGCGAGAGCCTCACGGCGGACGCCGTGAAGCAGTCGATCGAGGCCGCCGCGGCCAAGGGCGGAGCCTCGTTCATCTGGCTGCCGCTCGACACGATCACGGCGGTCGATCCGCTGACCGTGGAGATGAAGCTCAAGTACGCGGCGCCCATGGACCTCGTCGCCTCCTCGCTCTACGGCGCCTGGATCGTCAGCCCGAAGGCGCTCGCCGCGGCCGCCGCGGACGACAAGTACTTCGAGTCCGGGATCGACGCCGGCACGGGCCCCTACACGATCGAGTCCTACACCCCCGACAAGGAAGTCCTCCTCAAGAAGTTCGACGGCTACTGGGGCGGCTGGTCGGACACCACGCACTACGACAAGGTGCTGGTCTCGATCACCCCGGAGGCGGCCGTCCAGCAGCAGATGCTCGACGGCGGCGAAGTCGACCTGGCCCTGTCGCTGCCCCTCGAGAACGTGGCGGCGTACAAGGACAAGCCCGACTTCACGTTCATCGACGAGCCGTCGTTCTTCAACTACGTCGGCTTCTTCAACACGGCCCGCAAGCCGTTCGACGACGTCAAGGTCCGCCAGGCCCTCTCGTACGCGATCCCCTACGCCGACATCATCACCGTCGGCGCCCAGGGCTACGGCACTCAGTCGCGGGGCCCGGTCCCGGCCGGCGTCTTCCCCTGGTCCGAGGGCACCCCGCAGTACAGCCAGGACCTCGACAAGGCGAAGGCCCTCCTGGCCGAGGCCGGCTACAAGGACGGCGGCTTCAAGGTCAACCTGACGTATGCCGCCGAGAACCAGAACGAGGCGCGCTTCGCCCCGCTCATCAAGGAGGCCTACGCCAAGCTCGGCGTCGATGTCACGATCACCCCGATCGCCTTCAACCAGCAGTGGGAGCAGGCGAAGGGCGACGCGGCCGGCCGACAGGACATGTTCCTGCTCCTCTACTGGCCGACGTACAGCGACGCGGGCTCGGACAACCTGTGGTCGATGTTCCACAGCAGCGAGAAGCCGTTCTTCAACCTCTCGTACTGGAAGGACGCCACCTTCGACAAGCTCGTCGACGACGCCATCGGCCTGACGGCCACCCAGCGCGACCAGGCGCAGGCGAAGTACGACGAGGCGATGAAGCGCCTCGTGGACCAGGCGCCCGGCCTGTTCTTCTACGACACCCGCTTCGTCACCGCGATCCCCAAGCGGGTGGCCGGGTTCCAGTACAACCTGAACTACCCGTTCGCCCAGTTCTTCTATCCGCTCCACCCGGCCGGCTGAGCTCGACCGTTCGCGGCTGCCGGGCCCGGTTCCCCGGGCCCGGCACCGCCACACCCCCCGGACGACGACGTGACCCGGTTCATCGCCAGGCGGCTCGCGGGCTCCGCGGCCGTGCTGCTCGGGCTGTCCGTGATCACGTTCGCGCTCGCCCGGCTGGTGCCCTCGAACCCCGCGGCGGTCTACATCGGCCCGAAGGCGCGGCCGGAGGACATCGCCCGGGTGACGAAGGAGCTGGGCCTCGACCGGCCCCTGCCCATCCAGTACCTCACCTACATGCTGGACATGCTGACCGGCAACTGGGGCACGTCCATCGGCACCAAGCGGCCGGTGCTCGAGGAGATCGTCGCCCGGCTGCCCGCGACGCTGGAGCTGATCGTCGCGGCGATGGTGCTCGCCGTGCCGCTCGGGATCCTGCTCGGCGTGCTGTCGGCCCGCTGGCAGCGCCGCCCGCCGGACCTCGCCGTCCGGGTGGTGTCGATCGTCGGCGTCTCGCTGCCGGCGTTCTGGCTGGGACTGCTGCTCCAGGTCGTCTTCTTCCGGAACCTGCACCTGCTGCCGCTGACGGGCCGCGTGGACCCGGACCT
Source organism: uncultured Chloroflexia bacterium (assembly GCA_963762445.1). Lineage (GTDB taxonomy): Bacteria > Chloroflexota > Limnocylindria > Limnocylindrales > CSP1-4 > CTSoil-043. The sequence continues at coordinate 55,436 of CAVXLA010000005.1, read as the reverse complement.
GCGCTTCTCCTCCCCGATCGTCGCGACCACGGGCTTCTACCTCGTTGACACGGTCCTGGGCGGCAACTGGACCGCGTTCCGCGACGTCGCCTGGCATCTCGTGCTGCCGGCGCTGACGCTGGCCGCCTACCCGATCGGCCTGATCGCGCGGATGACCCGGGCGTCGATGCTCGAGGCCCTCGGCCAGGACTACGTCCGGGCGGCGCGCGCCGCCGGCATCGGCGAGCGCCTGATCACCTACCGCCTCGCGCTCAAGAACGCCCTCATCCCGGTGACGACCGTGGTCGGCCTGACCCTGGCCTACTCGCTGACCGGCACCTTCTTCGTCGAGGTCGTCTACAACTGGCCGGGCCTCGGCACGTTCACGGTCAAGGGCCTCCTGAACCTCGACTACCCGGTGGTCATGGGCGTCACCCTGTTCGGGGCCGTGGGGTACGTCGTCATCAACCTCGTCGTCGACCTCGCCCAGTCGTGGCTCGATCCGCGGACGAGGCTCGCCTGATGGCGATCGAGGTGCTCCGGCCCGGCGTCGTGGCCCCGCGCGCCGGGATCCTCCGGCGCTTCCGGCGCGCGGTCCTGGCGGACCCGCTGGCGCTGGCCGGCGTGACGGTCATCACGCTGCTCGTGGCGCTGGCCGTGCTCGGGCCGTGGATCGCCCCCTACCCCGGGCAGGGCGCCGGCGAGAGCGACGTGCCGGCCCGGATGCTCGCGCCCAGCCTCGCCCATCCGTTCGGGACCGACGGCCTCGGCCGGGACATGCTGAGCCGCGTCATGGTCGGCGCGCGGCCCGCGCTGGTGGTGTCCCTGCTGGTGGTGGGGCTGGCGATGCTCATCGGCGTGCCCCTGGGCGCCGTCGCCGGCTACCGGCGGGGCCGGCTGGACGCCGTGATCATGCGGACCACCGACCTCTTCCTCGCCTTCCCGCCCCTGCTCCTGGCGATGGCGATCGTGGCCGCCCTGGGGCCCGGCCTCGACCACGCGGCGCTGGCGCTGGCGATCTCGTGGTGGCCGTGGTACGCCCGCCTCGCCCGGGGCACCGCGACGTCGCTCCGCGAGCGCCCGTTCATCGAGGCGGCCCGCTCCATCGGCGTCGGCGACGCGACGATCCTGCGCCGCCACGTCGTCCCCAACTCCATCACCCCGATCCTGGTCCAGGCGACGATCGACATCGGCACGGTCATCCTGGCGGCCGGCTCGCTCGCCTTCCTCGGTCTCGGCGCATCGCCGCCCACGCCCGACTGGGGCCTCATGGTGGCCGAGGGACGGACGTACATCCTCGACCAGTGGTGGCTCTCGGCCTTCCCGGGCCTGGCCATCTTCGTCGCGGTGCTGGCGTTCAACCTCGTCGGCGACCTGCTGGTTGACCTGCTCGATCCGCGGGGGACCAGGTGAGCGCGCCCGTGCTGAACCTGCGCGACCGGCGGGCCGCCACGTGAGCGCTCCCCTGCTCGCCGTGACGGACCTGGCGGTGTCCTTCGTGACGCCGGACGGCACGACGACCGGCCTGGACGGCGTCAGCGTGGACGTCGGCCAGGGCGAGATCGTGGGCCTCGTCGGCGAGACGGGCTGCGGCAAGACGCTCACCGGGCTGTCGATCCTCGGCCTGCTGCCGCCCACGGCGCGCGTCGACCGCGGCTCGATCACGCTGGACGGGCGGGACCTCCTCGGCCTTCCCGAGGGCGAGCTGCGCCGGGTGCGCGGGTCCAGCATCGCGATGGTGTTCCAGAACCCGGCGTCCGCGTTCAACCCGGTGTTCACGATCGGGGCCCAGATGCGCCACGTGCTCTCGGCGCACGAGCGGCTGTCGAGGGAGGCGACGGCCGCCCGCCTCCGGGACACGCTCGCCGAGGTCGGCCTGCCCGAGGTGGACCGCGTCCTGCGCGCCTACCCGCACCAGCTGTCGGGTGGGATGCTCCAGCGGGCGATGATCGCGAGCGCGCTCCTCTGCCGGCCGCGCCTGCTCATCGCGGACGAGCCGACGACGGCGCTCGACGTCACGATCGAGGCGCAGATCCTGCGCCTGATCCGGCGGCTCCAGGAGACGCGCGGCTTCAGCGTGCTGTTCATCACCCACGACCTCGGGGTCATCCGAAGCGTGAGCGATCGCGTCGTGGTGCTCTACGCGGGCCGGGTCGCGGAGGCGGCGGCCACGGCGGCGCTGTTCAGGCACCCGGCGCACCCGTACACCCGCGGCCTGATGGCGGCCGTTCCCCACGCGTCGGCGCGGCGCGAAGCGCTCGCCTCCATCCCGGGCAGCGTCCCCGCGGACGTCGGCGCCGTCGCCGGCTGCGCATTCGCGGAGCGGTGCCCCATCGCGGTCGAGCGGTGCCGCACGGAGCGCCCCGAGGTGCGAGACCTGGGCGGCGGGCACCGCGCGGCGTGCCACCTCGCGGTGCCGGAGACGGCGCCGTGACGGCGGGGGCCGCGCCCACGCCGGGCGCGACGGGGGTTGGCGCCACGCCGGGCCCGACTGCGCACCTGGCCCACGTGGAGACGCCGCTGGTCCGCGTGCGCGGGCTCGAGAAGGTCTTCCGCGCCGACGGGCGACCGGTTCGGGCCGTCGCCGGCGTGGACCTGGACATCATGCCCGGCGAGGTCCACGCGCTCGTGGGCGAGTCGGGGTCGGGGAAGACGACGCTCGCGCGCTGCATCCTCCGGCTGATCGAGCCCACGGCCGGCACGGTCGAGGTGGACGGCCGCGACGTCAGGCGCCTCAGGGGCGGCGACCTGCGCGCGCTGCGACGCGAGATGCAGCTGGTCTTCCAGGACCCGCAGGGCTCGCTGGACCCGCGGATGAGCGTCCTCGAGCTCGTCGCGGAGCCGATCCGCACCCACCTGCACCCGGCGCGCGGCAGCCTCGAGCCGACCGTGCTGGAGCTGCTCGAGGGCGTGGGCCTCGCCCGGCGCCACCTCGAGCGCCGGCCCCACGAGCTCTCCGGCGGCCAGTGCCAGCGGGTGGCGATCGCCCGGGCGCTCGCCCTGAAGCCGCGCCTCATCGTCCTCGACGAGCCGACGTCCGCGCTGGACGTCTCGGTGCAGGCGCAGATCCTCAACCTGCTCCTGGAGCTTCGCGCCCGCCACGGGCTGACCTACCTGCTGATCTCCCACGATCTCGGCGTGGTCCGCCACCTGAGCGACCGGATCTCGGTCATGTACCTCGGGCGGATCGTGGAGCGGACGGGCGCCGACGCGATCTTCGAGGCCGCGCGCCACCCCTACACGCGGGCCCTGCTCGCCTCGGTGCCGGACGTCGCCGCGGCCGGGGCGCCGCGGCCGGCGCTGATCCGGGGCGATCCGCCGAGCCCGGCCGACCCGCCGCCGGGCTGCCCGTTCCATCCCCGCTGCTGGCTGCGCGACCACCTGGACGACCCGTCGATCTGCGAGACCAGCGCTCCGCCCGCGGTGGACGACGTCAACCGCGCCGCGTGCTTCTTTCCCGACCTGGTGGCCCCGGCGCTCGCGAAGGCGGCGCCGGCCGTGCCGGTCACCCTCGCCAACTGGCAGGACCCGCCGCACCTGCGCTGGGCCTACCTCCATGTCCGCGAGCTGATCGCCACGGCCACGATCTCGCGGGGCGTCGGGCCGGTCGCGCCGCTGCCCCGCGCGGAGCGCGACCTGGACGCGCTGGCATTTCGGCTCCGGGGCGAGCGGCACACGGTCGGGGAGATGCTGGACCGCACCGAGACGGACGGGTTCCTCGTGCTCCACCACGGCCGCGTCCTGGCGGAGCGCTACGGGGGCGCGATGACCGACACCACGCCGCACCTCCTGCAGTCAGTGTCGAAGTCGATGACATCCGCGCTGGCCGGCGCGTTGGCGGGCGCGGGCCGGCTGGATCCGCGCGGGCTCGTCACGGACTACGTGGCGGAGCTGCGCGGCGGGTCGTTCGAGGGCTGCACGGTGGAGCACCTCCTCGACATGCGGGCCGGGACCCGCTTCTCCGAGGCCTACGAGGACCTCGACGCCGACATCCGGATCAGCGAGCAGGTCGCGGGCTGGCGGCCGCGGACGCGAGCGGGCCTGCCGCCGGACCTCTACGGGTACATGGCGACGCTGGAGAACCAGGGGCCGCACGGCGGGCCGTTCGCCTACCGGTCGATCCTCACGGACGTCCTCGGCTGGGTGCTGGAGCGGGCGGGCGGAGACAGCTTCGCCCGGCTCTTCTCGCGCCACGTCTGGTCGCGGATCGGAGCCGAGCAGGACGCCGGGATCACGATCGACGCCGGCGGCGGCGCGCTGGCGGACGGCGGCATCTCCGTCACCCTCCGGGACCTCGGCCGGTTCGGGCTGATGCACCTGCGGGGCGGCGAGGTCGGCGGCGCGCGGGTGCTGCCCGCGGCGTGGGTCGCCCGCGTGGGCGGCCCCCGGCCCGATCTCGTGGAGGCGTTCGGGGGCTCGCTCACCTACGACGGCGTCGCCACGCCGACCTCGCACTACCACGACCAGTGGTGGGTGTTCGACGCCCGACGCGGGATCTACGGCGGGATCGGGATCCACGGCCAGGCGCTGGTGATCCACCGGGCGGCCGACGCGGTGATCGTCAAGGTGTCGACGCAGTCCGACCCGCTGGACCGCGAGAAGCACGAGCTGCAGCTGGCCGGCGCGATCGCGATCGGCGACGCCCTCGAGCGCGATGGCTGAGTCGAACGACCGATCAGCCGGGAGGTGCGTGGCGGCCGGCCGGCACGAACGCAACGCCGCGGCCCGCAGCCGCCGGGCGGAAGCATCCCATGCTCTGTGCCGAGTCAGACTGGCAGAGGGGCCACGGTCGGAGGGCGGCGGCACGGGACCGGCGCTCGGGGTGGACCCCGATGAGCGTCTGGGCCGCGGCCGTTCGGGCCACCTCGAGCGCCCGGCCCTCGCCGGCCACCGGGCGGTGGAGCTCGCCCCGCCCGAGGGGCTGCCGACCCGGCCGAGGGGCTGCCGCCTCGGCCGCAGCATGGTCGCCGCCTCGGCCGCAGCATGGTCGCCGCCTCGGCCGCAGCATGGTCGCCGCCTCGGCCGCAGCATGGTCGCCGCCGCCAACAGGGCTGGCAATTGCGGCGATGCGTCAGCCCGGTTGGCGCGACCGCCCCGAAACGGCGACCATGTCAGGCCTGTTGGCGGATGCGGGCACATCGCTGGTCACGTCGCCGGCCAACCGCAGGTTCCGCCGACAACGCCCGCACGAACCGGGCCGACGTGCCAACGGGCCTGACAGACACCAGCGTGTTGGATGGGCTCATCTCGTCGCCCGCCTGGTCGGCACGGACGTTGGGATGCTTACGAGTGCGAGCAGGCCGGGTTGGCAGATGCCCTCGCCGCACCGCATACTCGGGGGCCAGGAGGTACACGAATGGGCGACAAGACTCCGAAGCGACCGCCGAAGCCGAAGAAGCCCAAGGCGCCGAAGGCTCCTTAGCGCGCCGCTCGGCGGGACCCGGCGCGGGCAGCGTTGCCGCTCGCGCGGGGCTCAGGCGCGGGCCCGCGCGCAGGCAGCGCGAACGCGCGCCCCGGCACGCCTCTGCGCGAGCGGGGAGGCGACCGTGCCCGTCGCGCCGCGGCGTCGGCTCAGGCCGCGCCGGTCCCGGTGCTGCCCGGCGCGTGCAGCGGCGTCCCGTCCGCGCAGCGCGGGCACGTCTCGGGGCCCGCCTCGAACGTCGGGATCTCCAGCTGCCAGAGCCCCTGGAGGGAGTAGCGCCGGCCCGTGGCCGGCGAGACCAGGACGGACGTCCCGCCGGACCGGTCGGCCATGACCAGGCAGGCCACGATCTCGCCGCCGGCCGCCTCGACGGGCGGGAGCATCGCCACGAGCGAGCCCCCGGTCGTGAGGATGTCGTCGACCAGGAGGACACGCTCGCCAGGCTCGATCCGGAAGCCGCGCCGGAACTCGCGGTGGGTCGAGCCGTCGGGGGCGCGGACCTCCTCGGCGAAGATGCCGCGGACCCCGAGCTGCCGCGCCGTCTCGAAGGCGAGGACGATCCCGCCGGTGGTCGGACCCGCGACCACGTCGACCAGCGGCCGCCCGTCCGCCCCCCGCGCCGCGGCCGCCCAGAAGGCGCACAGCTCGCTCGTGACGGCCGGATCCTGGAGGAGCAGGAACTTCTCCAGGTAGCGCTCGCTGTGGCGGCCCGACTTCAGGAGGAAGTGGCCCTCCTTCAGGGCGCCGGCGCGTCGGAAGAGCGCCTCGGTGCGCTCGGCCACGGCCGCCCGGGCGGCAAGCTGCACGGCGGGCCGGATCGTCGTCATGGCGTGAAGTCTATGGCTCGGCCGCCGGGCGGGCGCCGCGGGCTCACGTCCGGATCGGCGGGCGCCGCCCACCCAGCGACGCGCCGCCGTCACCGCCAGGCCGCCATCGAGCCGGGTCGCGCGTAGGGCTGGCGGAAGAAGCCGAGCAGCGGCTCGCCGGTCGACTGGGCAAGGCGGATCCCGGCGGCCGCCGAACGGGGTCCCGGCGCGTCCACCGTCGCCCGCAGCTCGACGTCGTCCCGGCCCGGGTGGTTGGGGTCGTAGACCCGGATCCGGAAGCCGTCGGCGGCCTCGTCGTACCCGTAGGCGAGCACCTGGTGGTTCCGCGTCAGGGCCCACGGCGAGATGCTCGCCGTCCGGACCAGGCCGACGACGGGAGGGCGCCCGGCGTCGATGTCGTCCCGGATCTTCGGCCACTCGTCGCGCACCGCGACCACCGTGGGCGGCTCGCGGCGCAGGGCGCGCGCCAGGCGGGTCGGCGGGTCCGGGCGGAACGCCTGGAGGTCGTAGTGGCGGAGCGGGACGCGCAGCCAGTCGAGCGATTCGACCTGGCGCCGGACGATGGCCCGGAAGCGAGGGCTCCCGTTGGCGGGCGGCTCGGTGTCGGGCGGCGGCGCGATCCCCGCCTCGAAGAGGTCGCGGGCGGCCGAGACCATGCCGCCGCACAGCCCGGCGGAGGCGTCGCCGATCCCGAGGACGCGCAGGTCGAACGGGCCGAGGGTGACCGTGGGACCGGGCGGCCAGCGGTTCGCGAACCGGAAACCGTGCCGGCTCGGGAGGAAGCCCGGAACGGCGCCGCTGCTCATCGGGGCGGAGGCCCGCTCGGCGCGGGCACGGCTGACGGCGGCTCCCCGGGCGGCGGGACGCCCGGCCCGCGGTAGAGGGACGGGTCGAAGCGGCTCTCGGCCGGGGGCGAGTGGTAGATGCCCGGGTCGGTCGCCGCGGGCACGAGCTCGGGTGCGTCGGCCGGCCGGGCGACCCCGCAGTGGTAGCAGGCGGCCACGGTCGAGGCGTTGACCGAGTGGCAGGCCGGGCACGCCCACGGGCCGGCATCCTCCGCCAGGCCCTGCCGGCGCCGGCTCCAGCGCGCGACGAGCGGCGAGGTAGCGGCGCTCCAGCCGCGTCGAGATGGCCCGGCCCGACCAGCCATGTCGCCGCGGCCAGGAGCAGGACGATCATCGCCGCCAGGGCGATCCAGGCGACCGCGACGACGACGCCGACGAAGCTCCGCCGCATCCGCCCAGGTCGCGCCGCTCACGGCCGGCACCCCTACGGCCGGTACTCGACGCCCTTCGCCGACGCGGGGCCGGGCCGCCGGGGCAGGGCCGTCCCGATGAGCGGCCCGTACGAGGCGAGCCCGCGCCGGGCGCACTCCCCCGCCAGCTCGTCCACGAGGCGCACGGGGAGCGTCGGGTCGGCGAAGATCGCCGTTCCCACCTGGACGGCGACGGCGCCTGCCGCGAGGTAGTCGAGCACGTCGTCGATCCCCGTGACGCCGCCGACGGCGATGACCGGGATCTCCACCACCTGGGCGACCTCGTAGACGATCCGCAGCGCAACCGGCTTGATCGCCGGCCCCGACAGGCCACCGTACGTGTTGCCGAGGAAGGGGCCCGTCCGGTCGGCGCGGAGCGCCATCCCGGAGAGCGTGTTGATCGCCGAGAGCGCGTCGGCGCCCGCGTCCGCGACCGCCCGGGCGATCGGCCGGATGTCGGAGACGTTCGGGGAGAGCTTCACGATGAGCGGCAGCTCGGTCGCCCGCCGCACCGCGCGGGTCACGGCGGCGGCGGCGTCCTGGTCGATCGCGAACTGGAGCCCGCCCTTGCCGACGTTCGGGCAGCTGATGTTGAGCTCCACGCCGGCCACGCCGGGGACGAGGTCCAGGCGGCGGACGACGCCGACGTAGTCCTCGATCAATTCGCCCGCGACGTTGACGATGACCGGCACCTTCCAGGTTGCCCACAGCGGCGCGTACCGCTCGAGGACCGCCTCGATCCCGGGATTCTGGAGGCCGATGGAGTTGAGCATCCCGCCCGGTGTCTCGGTGACCCGGGGCGGCCGGTTGCCGGCCCGCGGCTTCAGGGTGGTGCCCTTGCAGCAGATTGCGCCGATGCGCTGAACGTCGACGACGTCGGCGTACTCCACGCCGTAGCCGAAGGTGCCCGAGGCGACGAGGATCGGATTGGCGAGGACGAGGCCGCGGCCGAGGTCGACCGCCAGGTCGACGGTCGAGGGGTCGAACCCGGCCGGCGCGCCCGGCCGCCGACCACGGGAGCCGACCGGGGCGATCGCCGGGCTGCCCAGGGCCACGATCGGCGACACGCCCGCCGCCGAAGCGCCGCCCGCCGCCGAAGCGCCGCCTCCGCGTGCGCCGGCCGCCGGACCGGCCCCTGTCGGCCGGGTGCCCTTCGGCTCCACGATTGCGCTCTTGATCGTGCGCACCGTCGGTGTCCGCCTCGGCCGGCCGGCCGCCCCGCTCGCCTTCGGCCAGCTCGTCCCGGCCGGGCCCGGCGCCTTCCCGTGGGTGACGACCCGCCGCTTCGGCTTCATCGACCGTCGGTCCGCGCGCGGGCGCCGGCCGCGACCGGGGCCACGGCGCCCGCCGTGGCCTCCCAGTCGATCTCGTCGCTGGCGAACACCGGGCCCTCGCGGCAGACGCGCTGGGGGCCCGCGACGCCCCACACGACGCAGCCGAGGCAGGCCCCGACGGCACAGCCCATGTTCTGCTCCATGGCGACCTGCAGGAACGCCTTGCGCCGCGCCTCGGGCGAGCCCGGCCGAACCGGCTTCCCGGCGCCGCGCTTGCGCCCCAGCGTGGCGACGCCCAGGCGTCCCTTCCGCCCGGCGGCTGAGACCGCCAGCGCGCGCAGCATCGGCAGCGGCCCGCAGGCAAACGCCTGGTCGGCCCACGCCTCGTACTCGGCCACGAGGTCGGTCACGAGCCCGTGATGGCCCACGCTGCCGTCCTCGGTCGCCACCACGTACTCCACCTCGTCGGGCAGGAGCGAGCTGGGGTAAACCTCCGAGGCGTCACGGCACCCGTACAGCAGCACGACGTGGCGCCCGTCGCGGAGCGCCTGATCCGCGAGGAGGCGGACGTCCGCGATCCCCAGGCCGCCGGCCACGAGGAGCAGGTGCCGGCTCCGCCCGTCCACCTGGAAGCCCTGGCCCAGCGGGCCGAGCATGTCGAGGCGGTCGCCGGGCCGCATCCGGGTCAGCCAGGCGGTCCCCCGCCCCACCTCCCGGAAGTGGATCGAGATGGCGCCCGCGGCCGGGTCCGCCGTGTTCACCGTGAACGGCCGGCGCAGGACGAGCCCCGACCAGTCGCCGGTGCGGACGTGGACGAACTGGCCGGCCCGCGTGGCGCTCGCCAGGACGGGCGCGTGGTACTGCTGGAGCCACTGGCCGGGCAGGATCTCGCGGCTGTCGAGGAGCTCCGCGTCGACCAGCTGCATCGCGTCCTCGATCGGTGGTCAGCGGCTCTTGTCGTCCTCGCCGTCGGGCTCGTTATCGCCGTCGGCCTCGTCGTCGTCGTCGCCATCATCGTCGTCGTCGTCGGCCTCGTCGTCGGCCTCGGGCGCGACCGCGGGGTAGGCCTCGGCGATCGCGTCGGCGACGTCGCCGAAGACGTCCGTCGGGTCGTAGAACTCGACGAGCTCCTCCGGGGTGGCCAGCTTGCGCCACTCGCGCTCGGGGCCCTCGGGGATCACCTCGGCGACGAGGCGGCCGCCGCCGGTGAAGGTGAGGCGCTCGTCGTCGTCGTCGATGATCACGACGTCGCCGAGGTGGACGGCCAGGTCCGAGACCATGTCCTCGAACTGCTCGAGGATGCGGGCCTCGGCGATCTGGCTCCGCTCCTGGAAGGTGAGGGCGATGTCGTAGAGGCGATGGGCGGCCAATTCCGCGTCGTCGGCGACCGCGGGCTGGGTGGCGGCCCAATCGTCCGCCGCCGCCGCATAGGCATCCTCGCCGCGCGGTGTGACCGTCTCGTCCGGCGAGATCCCGGCCACGCTCATGAGGTCGTCCGCGGCGGTGGGCTCGGGGCCCATCCCCGCCGCCTCGCGGGCGGCCTCCGCGAACGCCGCGTAGATGTCCGACGGGTTGTAGAGCTCGACGAGCTCGGCGGCCGTCTCGATGACCTCCGTCTCGCTGATCCACTTGCCGGTCTCCTCGTCCTGGAACCGGGTGCGGCTGCGGAACGAGAGGTCGGGGGCGATCGAGAGGTAGTCGGGGTCGTCGTCGATGAGGGTGAGGCCGCCGATCTCGTCGATCCGCGCCTTGTTGGCCGACAGGAAGCGGTCGAGCTGCTCGGCAGCCCGGGCCAGGAAGTCGGAGCGCTCGAGCGCCGCGTCGCGGGCCAGCTCACCGAGGAGGTCGGCGCGGTTCACGTCCATGTCGGGCGTCTCCTTCTTCGTCCGGGCGGCGGGTTGACGGGGTTCCGGGGCCGGCGTGGGGCGGGGGCGCCGCCTCAGCCGCCCTCCTTGCCGAGGGTCTCGATGCCGGTGTACGTGAGGTCGGGTCCCATGCGCTCGCGCAGGAACATCGCGTGGTGGCGCTCGAAGATCCACTCGCCGGCGCGGTGGCCGAGGGCGGCGACGCCCTCGTCGTGCTCCAGCTTGTCGACCGTTGCGTAGTCGGGAAGCTCCAGGAGGATGACGTTGTCGTAGTCCCAGCCGTACGCGACGTTGTACCAGCCGAGGAACTTGATCCCGAACTTCTCCTCGTACTCCCGCACCTGGCGCGGGAAGATCGTCCGCATGAAGAACTTGAAGAACGAGTCGCGGCCGCGGCGGACGGAGAAGAAGGTCGCGAGGACCGGCACCGGCTGAATCCCTCCCGGGCGAGAGCGGTCGTCGACCCGGGCGGCGGCCCGGGCCGGGGCCTATTGTCGCACGCCCGGGTCGGGCTCCTGCGGGGGTGCGGCGTGCTCCGCGCCCGGTGCCTCGGCGGCGGCGTCTCCTGCGGCCGCGGCGGCCGCTGCACGTTCGGCTGCGTCCACGCCGGCGTCCGCGGCTTCGTCGGGATCGGCTGCAGGTTCGGCAGTGTCTCCGCCGGCCGGGTCTCCTGCGGTGCCTCCCGGATCCGCGACCTCCGCTTCGGCCGCGGTGACATCCGCGTCAGCGGCGACGACCTCCGCATCGGCGGGTTCAGCCGCGGCGGGTTCGGCGGCCGCAGCGGGTTCGGCGGGTTCGGCGGCCGCGGCGGGTTCGGCGGGTTCGGCGGGTTCGGCGGCGGCCTGATCCGTCCGGTGCCGCGCCCGCGGGGCCGCCCCGACCGCGTGGGCAACCCGGTGCTCGTCCTCCAGCTCTCCGACCGTCCTCGTGGGGCTCGCGAGCGGCCGTCGGCGGCCCTGGGCGCGCCTGTCCGCCGCGACCAGGCGCAGCAGGAAGATGACCGTCTGGCCGGTGAACAGCAGCAGCCCGATGACGACGAAGAGGAGGATCGCCAGGATCTCGAACGGCCAGTTGAGGTTGACCCCGACCGGGATCAGCAGGAAGAAGAAGGCCAGGACGATCACCTGGAACCAGAAGCAGCCGAGTCCCGGCCCGCGCTCCGGGTCGAGCTCCTCGCCCTTGTACTCCGGGCGCCGCGGCCGCGTGTCCGCCGACGACGGCGTGCGGTGCGCTCCAGGGTTCGCGGGCTGCAGGTCGGCCTTCGCGGCGGACGTCACCGCGCGCCGAGAGCCGGGGTTCGCCGGCAGCCCCCCGCGCGGCGTGCGTCGAGAGCCGGGGTTCGCCGGCAGCGGGTCAGCCGGCGTGACCGGGTCCGTGGGCGGCGTCGCCGCCAGCGACCAGAGCGTCGGCTGTGGGAGGGCCTGCTTCCGGCGGGCCGGTCGCGGCTCGGGCGCGGCCGGGTTCGGGGTCTCGTCCGTCACTGGGGTCCTCGCGATGCCCGCGCGGGGCGCTTGGTCGTCCCGGCCACGATACCCCGAACGACGGCCGACAGTGGCGCCCCGCCTGCCCCGTTGGCGGGCGCCAGCCCGCTCGGAACGGCCAGGCTTCGTTCGTCGCGGGACCCGCTACCGGCTCAGCCGGTCAGATCGGGACCCCGCAAGCGTGGAAACGCCGCGAAACCGCAGGTTGGCTGCGACCCGGAGCGTGGCAGCCTGCCGGATTACCGCACCAGCCGGTCATGGGTCACGCGCAGGCCGGCCTTCCTAGCGCAGCGCGTCGATCGACGCGGTCGCGACGAGCCCTTCGACGCTGCGCGCCAGCTCCGCGTCCAGGGTGACGAACGCGTCTGCCTGCAGCTGCGTGAGGGCAACGTACTCGGCGTCGTAGGTCGAGGCCCATCCCAGCCGATCCGCCAGGTCCCAGGCCCGCCGCCGGAGGACGGCGTCGCCGAGGAGCCTGATCGGCAGCCGGCCGATGCGGGCCAGGCGGTCGCGCGCGACGTCGGGCAGGATCTCGCCCCGCTGGACGGCCTCGTGCAGGGCCGAGAGCGTCTGGGAACGCAGGAGCGTCGGGGCGAGGAGCTCGTGCGCGCCCGGGACCTCGACCCCCGCGCTCGCCAGGTGGAGGACGGCGCTGGCGTCGACGACGAACCTCGTCATCGGGTACCTCAGATCGGGTGCAGGAGCGTCACGACACTACCGTTGCGCCCCTCGTCGGTCGACACTGCGGCGCCCCACGGCGCGCAGGAAGCTCGGCTACGACCAGGTCTGGACCTGGGATCTGCGCCCGCGTCGTCACGACATGCCGGGGGGCCGGCCCTGCCGCTCGGCGCCCTGCCGCTCGGCGCCCGGCCCGGCGCGCTACCCTTCCCCGCGATGCCCGACGACCTCGATCCGCTCGCCGCCGCCCGCTGGCACCCGGAGCCGGAGCTCATCGCCTACGGCGACGAGGCGACCGCCCGCGCCGCCCTGGAGCGGCTCGGCGAGGAGACGTGGCGGACCGCTCTCGATTACCTCTACGAGCACGGCGTCCGGCGCGGCGTCGCCCCGATCACCTACCCCGGCCTCCGCCGCGACTTCTTCGCCCCCAGCGGCGGCCGGCCCGCGCCGGCCCCGGCCAGCCCCACGCCCTCCACGGAGCTCCTGGCCGAGTTCCGGGAGCGCCTCGCCCCGTACCTCCTCAACGCCTATCACCCCGGCACCTTCAGCTACATCACCCCCACGCCCCTGCCGATGTCGATCGCCGGCGAGGTGCTCGCCCAGTGGGCCAACCAGGGGATCGACGTGTGGGGCTGCGGTCCTGTCGGCGCCTTCGTCGAGGAGGAGGTCGTCCGCTGGCTCGCCGACCTGGTCGGGTACGCCCAGGGGGACGCCGCCACGCCCGGAGCTGCGCCGGGAGCCGAGCCGGCCCTGCGCACGACACGGACGGAGCCCGAGAGCTTCGGCGTCCTCACCTCGGGCGGCACGATGGCCAATCTCATGGCCATGCTCGTCGCCCGCGAAGTCCACCTCCCCCGCCGGCGGGAGGTGGCCGATGCCGGCCTGCCGCCCACTGTCGCCCTCGACCCCGACGCGATGGCGGCCGCCGGCCTCCGCCGGTACCCGCCCGCCCCGCGCGGATCGGCCCTGGAGGGCTGGCGCGTCTACGCCTCGGACCAGACCCACTTCTCGATCGCCAAGGCCCTCGACGTCCTCGGCTTCCCCCCGGAGACCCTGGCCATCGTGCCCGCCGACGATCGATTCCGCCTCCGCGGGCCCGCCGTCGAAGCGCAGGTCGCGGCCGACCTGGCCGCCGGCCTCCGTCCCCTGGCCATCTCGGCCGTGGCCGGGAGCACGAACACGGGGAGCGTCGACGCCACCGGGGAGCTGGCCGACGTCGCCGCCCGCCACGGCCTCTGGCTCCACGTCGACGCGGCCTACGGCGGTGCCGCGCTCCTCTCCCGCCGCGACGCCCCCCGCGTCGCCGACCTCGCCCGCGCCGACTCGATCACGATCGATCCCCACAAGTGGTTCTTTCAGGCCTACGACATCGGCGGGCTCCTGGTCCGCCGGCGCGAGGACCTCGAGCAGACCTTCCACCGCCGGCCCGAGTACTACCGGACCGCGCACCACGAGGAGGATCCGCTCAACTGGTACGAGCTGGCGCTCGAAGGCACCCGCCGCTGGCGCGCCCTCAAGCTGTGGATGAGCTGGAAGCACGTCGGGACGTCGGGGTTCGGCCGGCTGGTCGAGACGACGAACGACCTGGCGGCCCACCTGGCCGACCGGATCGCCGAGGCCGACGACCTCGAAGGGATCCCGGCGGGTCGGCCCGAGCTCTCGACGGTCTGCTTCCGCCACCTTCCGGGCGGGCGGGCACGCGCGGCGGCCATCGAGGCCGCCGACCCGGGCGCCGTCGACCGCTACACCGACCGCCTGGCCACGCTGCTCCAGCAGTCCGGCGAGGGCTGGCTCTCCACGACGATCCTGCGCGGTCGCACGTACCTGCGGGCGGGGATCGTCAGCTTCCTGAGCTCGCCGGCGGCGATCGACGCCGTCCTCGCGGCGCTGCGTCGCCTCTCCCCGGTCGCCGCCCGCGAGGCGGGCCTGCCGGCGATCGACTGACGGGGGCGCGGGGGGCGGCCGCGCCCGTGCGCGGGATTGCACGTCAACTCAACACTCCAGGCCCGCCAGCGCGCCGTCGGCGCCCGTGATGCCCGCCGGCAGCCCCTCGTGGCGGCCTCCAGGGTCGCTGGATCCGGGCTCCGTGCTCACGGCTGGAGCCGGGCGTCGGCCTGGCGGTCGCCGCGGGGTCGGAAACGAGGCTCGAGGCTGAGCCGGACCCCAGGGGTGTTGACTTCACGTGCGATTCCACGCGGCCCGAGCGGTGGCGGCCGACCGGAGCGGCGGTGGCCGGCCGGGGTGGTGGCAGCTCGCGCCGCCGCGCAAACCGGCCGCGCGCCGATCCGTGACCCCCTACGCCTCCGGATCGCGGTACGCCAGCCGCCCGCCGGCGACGGTGACCAGCACGCGGCCCGGCAGCTCCCGCCCCAGGAGGGGAGTGTTCCGGCCGCGGGAAAGGAGCGTGGCCGCCGAGACGGTCCACGCGGCGCCGGCGTCGAAGACGACGAGGTCGGCGGGAGCGCCTTCGGTCAGCCCACGCGCACCGACGCGTCCGGCCCGTGCCCCGAGCACCCGCGCAGGGCCGATTGTCAGCGCCTCGATGGCGCGGCCAACCGACAGCCGCCCCGCGCCCGCCGCCGCCAGCAGCACCCCCAGCGCCGTCTCGATGCCGCTGATCCCGTTCGCGGCCAGGCCGAACTCGGCCTCCTTGTCCACCTGCGTGTGCGGGGCGTGGTCCGTCGCGACCGCGTCGGCCGTCCCGTCGATCAGCGCCGCGAGCACCGTGGCCGCGTCCTCGGCGGCCCGCAGCGGCGGGTTGACCCGGCACGACGTGGCGTACGGGTGGGCGACCAGCGCCCCGTCGGCCCACGGGTCGCGCGCGCGGCCTGACGCGTCGACCGCCTCCCAGGCCCAGCGTCGCGCGCCCGCGATCCACTCGTCGGTGAAGCCGAGGTGGTGCGGGGTCACGTCACAGGTCACCGGGAGCCCCGCGGCTTTCGCCCGGCGCACGGCGTCCAACGCGCCCGCCACGGACAGGTGCGTCAGGTGCAGCCGGGCGCCCGGCGCGTCGGGCAGGGCCGCCCGCAGCACGGCGATCGCCCGCTCGACCGCCGCCACTTCGGCGGCCACCGGCCAGCCCTTGAGCCCGAGCACGCTGGCGACGTAGCCCTCGTTCGCCTCGGCGCCCGCCGTGAGCGTGGCGTCCTCCGCGTGCTCGACGAGCGGGATGCCCAGCATCCCCGCGTAGAGGAGCGCGTTGCGCAGGATCACGGGGCTCTTCACCGGCGAGCCGTCGTCGGAGAAGCCGACCGCGCCGGCGTCGGCCAGCTCGCCGAGCGCGGCGAGCCGCTCCCCTCCCCGCCCGGCGGTGACGGCGCCGTGGAGAAGCAGCTCCACCGGCGAGCCGGACGCGGCCGCGGCCTCGCGGACCCGGGCGAAGGCACCCGGCTCGTCGGCCGGCGGTGTCGTGTTCGCCATCGCGCAGACGCTCGTGAAGCCGCCGTGGGCGGCGGCCGCCAGCCCGGAGGCCACCGTCTCGGCGTCCTCGTTGCCCGGCTCGCGGAGGTGGGCGTGGAGGTCGAGGAAGCCCGGGGCGACGACGACGCCGTCGGGCCCGATCCCCTTCGCTTCAGCGCCGGCCAGCCAGGTGACGGCTTCCAGGATGCCGTCGCGGACGACGATCTCGCCGGGCCCCTCGCGCCCGGCGACCGGGTCGACCAGCCAGGCCCGGCTGACCTCGAGGAGGGCGACCGTTTCGCCGACGCGCAGCGCGGTCGCCTCGCGGGCGCCCGACGTGGCGCCGGTCGCGTCGACCCGCGGCATCACGGCCGCCCGCGCCCGGGTCGATCGAACCTCAGCCACCGATCCCGCCCTCCGGGTGCCAGCCGCCGTGGACTCCCGACAGCAGGTAGAGCAGCGCCATCCGGACGGCGACGCCGTTGGCCACCTGCTCGGTGATGACGCTCCGATCGAGCACCGCGACATCAGGGGCGATCTCCACCCCCTCGTTCATCGGGCCCGGGTGCATCACCAGCGCATCGGGCCTCGCCCCCGCAAGCCGCTCGCGGGTCAGGCCGAAGCGGGCGGCGTACTCCCGCAGCGACGGCAGCAGGCCGGCGTCCATCCGCTCGCGCTGGAGGCGGAGGGCCATGACCACGTCGGCGTCGCGCAGCGCCGCGTCCACGTCCGAGGTGACGGTGAAGCCGCCGTGGCCCGCCGGCCCCCGTCCGTTCGCCCAGCGTGCCGCCCAGACGTCGAAGCCGCGCAGGATCGGGGTGGGGCCGCAGATCCAGAGGTCGGCGCCCATCGCGGTGAGCGTCCAGACGTTGCTGCGCGCCACGCGCGAATGCAGGACGTCGCCCAGGATCACGACCTTCTTCCCGCGCAGGTCGCCGAGGTGCGCCCGCATCGTGTACAGGTCCAGCAGCGCCTGCGACGGGTGAGCGTGCCAGCCGTCGCCGCCGTTGAGGACGCTGCCCGAGAAGACCTCGGCGGCGAGGTACGGCGCGCCGGAGGTCCCGTGGCGCATGACGATCATGTGCGCGCCGAGCGCCTCGATCGTGCGGATCGTGTCCACCAGCGACTCGCCCTTCGACACCGACGAGGCGCTCGCGGCGATGTTGACGACGTCGGCCGACAGGTTCTTCGCGGCGACCTCGAAGGAGACGCGGGTCCGGGTGGAGGCCTCGTAGAAGATGATCGTCACGTTCCGTCCGCGCAGGGCCGGGACCTTCGTGATCGGCCGGGCGAGGACCTCCTTCATGGCATCGGTCGTCTTCATCACGAGGCCGATCTCGGCGGCCGAGAGGACGTCGACGTCGAGCAGGTGCTTCTGGTGCCAGGCGACCTCCGGGGCGGCGGTCGGCGCAGCGCCGGTCGCAGCGGCGCCGGTCGGCGCGGGCGCGGGAATGGACTCGGGCGCGCTCACGCGGTCCCCTCGCGGCGCTCGATGTACACCGCGTCCTCGCCGTCGAACTCGGTCACGTGCACCTTCACCAGCTCGTCGCGCGACGTCGGGACGTTCTTGCCGACGTGGTCGGCGCGGATCGGCAGCTCGCGATGCCCGCGATCGACGAGGACGGCCAGGCGGATCGCCCGCGGCCGCCCGAAGTCGACGAGGGCGTCCATCGCGGCGCGGATCGTCCGGCCCGTGTACAGGACGTCGTCGACGAGGACCACCGTACGGTCGTTGAGATCGACCGGGATCGTCGTCCCCTTGACGATCGGCTGCTGGGCGATGAGCGAGAGGTCGTCGCGGTAGAAGGTGATGTCGAGGGCGCCGACCGGGAGGGCCGACGCCTTCGTGCTCCTCGATCGCCGCCGCGATGCGCGTGGCGAGGGGGACGCCGCGGCGCTGGATCCCGACGAGGACCAGGCCCTCCGTTCCGGCCTGCCGCTCGACGATCTCGTGAGAGACGCGGACGATCGCGCGGCGAACCTCGTCGGCGGTCATGATCTGGCGCGCGTCCATCAGGCGGTCAGCCCGGCGGCGATAGCCTCGGCGGCGATCAAGCCGCTCGCGATCAGCACGGCGCGCTCGGCGGGTCGCCCGGCCCGGGGTCCGATGCCCCAATGCACTCGATGCGCTCGACGCGGCGCCCGATGCGCTCGGCGCGGCGCCCGATGCACTCGATGCGCCCGGCGCGACGTGACACGTGCGTCCTCCTTCCCGGCCTCGCGGGACCGGTCGTTAAAGGGTCGCGTGCAGTCTAGCGCGCGGCGCGCCGTGCGGCGTCACGCGGACGAGGCGGTGGATGAGCGGGGGCACGCCGCCGGCGGGCCGGCGGAAGGACGAGGGCGCATCGACAATCCTCGCTGATGATCGCCCCGGAAGCACTAACGCGGACAGCCCGGGCGAGAAGCGGCCCGCTGCGGCGGCGGAAGCCCGGGTCGGCGCCACGATCCTCGTCAACGCTCCGCTGGCGCCACATTGACGAGGGAATCTCGACCCGAACGCGGCGCCGCAGGGACTTCGCGATGGTCGCGGGTCGACGCATCCGGGTTAGCGCTCTGGGGCCTGACATTGACCAGGATTGTCGCGCGGATGGGCGGGGCGGCGAGCGCGGATGGGCGGGGCGGCGAGCGCGGATGGGCGGGGCGGCGAGCGCGGATGGGCGGGGCGGCGAGCGCGGATGGGCGGGGCGGCGTCACCCCGGCTCGTCCCCGGCTACCGGACGACGACGATCGGCTCCTCGCCGGAGTCAGGCATCCCGTAGAGCTGGCCCGCGAAGTCGCCGTGCCAGGCGAAGACGGTGACGAGGCTCCCCTGCCCGTTGCGGCCCGGCGGCGTCGACCAGGCGAGGCGGTCCGCGCCCACCGAGAAGCCGGGCAGCGCAGCAGCGTCCGCGAGCAGCACCGCGCCGAGCGTGCCGTCATTCTCGACGGCGACGAGCGCGAGGCGGCCGGTGCCGGGCACGGCCGGATCGGCAACCCAGACGCCCAGCCGGCGGCCGGCGGGGTCGAAGCGGACTTCCCAGTCGGCGATGCCATGGCTAACGGCGGCCGGCGGGAGCGTCCGGTCGAGCGGCATCAGCGGCGGCGTCGCCTCGGGCTCCGGCGTGGCGCCCGCTGCGGGTGTCTCCCCCGGTGCGGGTGTCTCCCCCGGTGCGGGCGTCTCCCCCGCCACCGGCGTCGCCTCCGGCACCGGCGTCGCCTCGGGTTCGGGCGTGGTGCCGGGCGCGGGACTCTCGCCCGGCTCCGCCGAAGCCTCCGGCCCGGGCGTCCCCTCCGGCCCGGGCGTCCCCTCCGGCCCGGGCACGCGGCCGAGCACGGCCTGCCAGTCGGCGGCCACGAGCTCGCCCGCCGCGGGAAGCCAGGCCTGGTCGGTCGCGCTCCAGGCGAGCGACCCGGTCCAGAAGACCACGATCCGATCGGTGGGATCGACGACCGGCCGCCAGATGCCGTCGCGGGCGATGGCGGTGACGGTGGCGTCGGCGGGATCGATGAGGAACGAGCGGGCGACGACGGTCGCCGGATCGGCGTCGGGCGCCGGCACGACACCCGGCACGACCACCGGCACGGGAGCTGCGGCGGGCGAACCGGAGGGCACCGGCGAGCCGGAGGGCCCCGGCGAACCGGCTGGCCCCGGCGTCCCGCCCGCCTCGGGCGCGGCCACGCGAGACGCCTCGTCGGGCGAAGGCGAGGGCGAGGGCGTCGGGGTCGGCGGAGGCGTCGGCACGGGAGTGGGCCGCGGCGTCGGGGTCGGCGGAGGTGTCGGCCGCGGCGTGGGGGTGGGCTCGGGACTCGGCGCTGCCCCGGCGGGCGCGCCCGACTCCCCCGGCGCGCCCGACTCCCCCGGCGCACCCGACGACTCGGGCGCACCCGACGACTCGGCCGGCGCCCCGGAGGCCACGGGGATCGGGGCCTCCGACACGCGGGCGGTGCTGACGATGATCCGGTCATCGACCCAGCCCGCGAAGACGGAGGCGTGGTCGGCCGTGAGCAGCACCGCCTTCGGATCCCCCACCCGCCAGGCGTAGATGTCGGGCCCCTGCGAGCCGTCCATCGGGCGGGCCGAGAAGGCCACCCACTGCCCGTCGGGGCTGTACGCCGGCCCGCCGATCACGACGACCCCCTCGACGATGGCGATGGCCGGGGCCGGGGGCGGCGCGGGGGTGGGCGAGAGCGCCGGCAGCGGCGTCGCCTCGGCGGAGCTCGCCGGCTCGCTGAACCCGGGGGATGCGGGCGGCGTCGTGCGCCCGGCCGTGGGCGTGCCTGGTTCGATCGTGGGCTCGGGGCTCGGGATCGGCGGGCTGGGAATCGGCACCGGCGACGCCGTCGACGTGAGCGAATCCGACGGCGCGGGAGAGCCGACTGGAGGAGAAGTCGGCTCCCCCGACGCCGCCGGCGATTGAACAGGCTCGCTGGTCGTAACCGGAGACGGTTCGGGTCCCGGCGTTGTGACGGGCCCAGGGAGATTGACGGCGACCACGTAGACCGCGTTGCCGCCGACGACCACGGCCGGGCTCCCGCCGAGCGGCAGCAGCACCGACGACGGCTTTACCGACAGGGTCGCCAGCGTCTGGGCCCCGCCGTCGAGGGTGCCGCAGGCGGCGGCGTCCACCCCCGGGCAGACCTGGTGGACCTCGGCCCTCGAGAGCACGTACGTCCCGTCCGGCGCCCGCCGCACCCACGCGACCGGCTGCGATTCGACCGTGAGCGGCGTCGCCGCCGGGAGCAGGCTGCCGTTCGGGGCCGGGCCGGCCGGGGGTCCGGCCGACGGGAAGACGAGCGGGCCGACGAGGAGCGCGACCGCGGCGACCGCGGCCAGGCCGGCGAAGGCGAGGCTCGGCCGGCCGCCGAAGGCCGGGCGGGAGGCCGGGCGGTCAGGGCGGCCCGTGCCCCGCATGCGCCGTCGGGCGCGGCGGACCTCGCCATCGAGGGCGAGCGAGACGCGGACGTCGAGGTCGCGCGGGACGGTCGGCAGGTCGGCGCGGAGGGCTCGCAGGAGGGCGGCATCCGCGGCAAACGCGGCCGCGGCGTCCCGGCACGGCCCGCAGCCGGCGAGATGGCCGTCGAGCCAGGCGGCGTCGGCGGCGTCGAGCGGCCCGAGAAGGGCGTCGGACGCCAGCGTGTGGGCGCGCGCGTGCGGGTCGTTGATCCGGTCGGGATGGCGCATCGCGCGCTGGAGGCCGCTCATCGCGGCGTCTCGTCGGGGGCGCCGGGCCGGCCTGCAGCGTCGGGCCTGCCGCCCCTGACTGCGGCGTCTCCGCGGTTCGACCGAACGGGCGCGGCCTCGCGGGCCGCGCTGGCGGCTTTCTCCTCGGCCAGCGTGCGGCGGAGGCTCTCGCGGGCCCGTGTCAGGAGCGCGCGGGCCGCCACGTGCGAGGTCCCGAGCGCCGCCGCCAGCTCCAGCCCGGTCATCTCGTGGACCTCGGCGAGGAGGAGGGCCGAGCGCTGCCGCTCGGGGATCCGCAGGAGCGCCCGCTCCAGGTCGCCGGAGAGCCGCGCATCCAGGGCGAGGCGCTCGGCCGACGGCGCGGCGCCCCGCGATTCGCCGCTCCACGGGACGAAGCGGATGATCTTGCGTCGCCGGATCTCGTCGAGGGCGACGCGGTGGGCGATCTGGTAGAGCCACGCCCGGGCCCTGGCCAGGTCGTCGAGGTCGGCGTAGGCCCGGTAGGCGCGGATGAAGGCGTCCTGGGTCAGGTCCGCCGCCAGCTCCGGGTCGCGAAGCATCCGGACGAGGTACGCGTAGATCTCGCCCCGGTGGCGGGCGAACAGGCCCTCGATGAAGGCGCGGGCCGCGATCGGGTCGGCGGGGAGCGCGTCGGCGCGGGCGACGGGGGCTTCGGCGGTGGTCGCGGGCCCGGCGGCAGGCGCGGGAGAGGCCGGGATGCGGGATCTCGTCCGGCTCCGGCTGCGGGAAGTCGCGACCCGGGATCACCGGGCGCACCCCCCAGCGGAGCGAGAGATCGACGAGCACGGAACCTCCGGGACGGCGACGCGGCGCGGGCGGTTCCCGCGGTGCGGCCCCATGACGACGGGCGCTGCGCGCGTGTGACGCGCGAGGGTACGCAGGCCCGCGGGGCGCGCCCGACACCCAGGCGGGCCCAGGACCGCCACCCGGGTCATGACCGCCCGCCGGAACGCTCGAACCGCTGGTCCGGCTGCTCAGGTCGGGCGCCCGCGTGCCCGCCGGGACGCTCGAATCGCCGGTCTGGGCGGTCGTCGTCCGCCCGCCGGTCCAGGCCGCGCACGAGCTGGTCGGCCGCCTCCTCGGGGCTCACCGAGTTCACCGGCAGCCCCGTCCCCAGCTCCAGGCCCGCGATCTCGCGCAGGCGCGGGTGGATCTCCCAGTGCCAGTGGTAGGTGGCATCGACGTTGGCCGTCACCGGCGCCGTGTGGAGCACGAGGTTGTAGGGCGGCCCGCCGAGCAGGTCGAGGCGCCCCAGGACCTGGCGGAGCCCCTCCGCGATCGAGACCAGGTCGGCGTCGCTCGCCCGCCCGAAGTCCGACTCGTGGCGGCGGGGGACGAGCCAGACCTCGAACGGCGAGCGCGAGGCGAACGGGGCGAAGGCCACCGAGACGGCGTCCTCCCAGATGAAGCGGGTGCTCCGCTCGCGCTCGACCCGGACGGCCCGGCAGTACGGGCACTCGCTCTCGCGGATGACGAAGCGGGCGGCGCCCCCGATCTCCTCGGCGACCTCGTGCGGGATCTGGGGGAGGTCGTACAGGTCCAGGCAGAGGTGGTTCGTGCGCGACCCGGCCTGGCGGCCCCAGTTCTGGAGCACCTGGAGGTAGGCCGTCTGCCCGGTCCGGCCGGCCTCCGCGACGGCGGCGCGGGCGGCCGCCAGGAGCTCGGTGATCAGCCCCATGCCGACCGAGTGGAGGGGTCGATGCTCGCCCGGCGGAGCCACGATCGTGCGCCAGCTGCCGGAGGCGCGCGCCTGCGAGAGGGCCATCTGGGCGACGCTCTTCTCCTGCTCGCGCGCCTCCGCCTCGGTGCCCACGGTGCGGAAGGCGAAGTCCTTGAGGATCCGCGTCCGAACGCCATCGCCCGGCGGGATCCGGCAGTTGAAGCAGTCCCCGCGATCGTCGACGGGCTCGGCGCTGGTGACGAAGCGGGCGAGCTCGAACTCGCGGTCGACCAGCGTGGCGACCCACCAGCCGGTGATCGCGTCGCGGCGAAGCTCGAAGAGGCCCGTCGTCATCGGGCCGCTCCCGCCAGGTCGGCGGCCGGCTCGAGGTCGCCCACGTCGTCCGTCGGCTGGGTCTCGCTCGCCGGCCCGGATCCGCCGACCGCGAAGTCGCCCACCAGCTCGAGGCCGCGATGCTTCGCCGACTCGATGTCCCCCACGAGCTCGAGGCCGAGCCGCCGGGCGAGGGCCGGCGCGAAGGCGGCCGCGGCCTCGGCCACGCTCTCGGTCGAGGGCGGCGCATCCGCATCCGCGCCCGGGATCCCCGCGCGGGCGCGCTCGCGGGCGATCGAGGTCGAGCGGAGACCGGGCATCCCGCAGGGATCGATCAGGTCGAAGTCGGCGAGGTTCGTCGTGACGTTGAGGGCGATCCCGTGGAAGCTCACCCCGCGCGCCACGCGGATTCCCAGCGCCCCGATCTTGCGCGGCAGCGGCGTCCCGGCACCCACCCAGCAGCCCGGATGGCCCGGGCGCGGACCGGCCACGACGCCGGCCGCGGCGCAGGTGTCGGCCATGGCGCCCTCGAGGGCCTCCACGAAGGCGCGAATCCCGAGGGGGCGCGGAGTCGGCCCCGGCGCCGGCGCCCCGGGCGTCGCGAGGGCGACGATCGGGTAGGCCACGAGCTGGCCGGGGCCGTGGTACGTGACCTCCCCGCCCCGCTCCACGCGGAGGACCTCGATGCCGCGGGCGGCCAGGAGCTCGGGCATCGCCAGGACGTGGGCGTCGCTCGCGTTGCGGCCCAGGGTGAGGACCGCGTCGTGCTCCAGCAGGAGCAGCTGGTCCTCGTCGAGCGTGCCGTCGGCGCGCTCGGCAGCCAGCGCCTGCTGGAGGGCCCATGCGTCGCGATACGCGATCCGGCCGAGCCAGCGGGCGCGCAGGCGCCGGGGCGGCGCCGAGTGCTCCTCCATCGTCACGCGCTCCACGCGTGCACGATACCAGCGCCGGGTGCACTGGCCATCAACGGAAGTCCTGGCGACGCTGCGTCGATCGGCGACGACTCTCCGCGACCGCCGGCTGAACGGCCGGCGTGCTGCGTCCAGCGTCCGCCGGCCACGCCCAAACGGCCGACACGCTTTCAGGATTGATTCAGGGCCGAGTGGCTGAATTCGCCTCACGGAACGCGGCTCCTCCCCGCGGCTCCATCGCCGGACGACCGTCCTCCTCCCGGTCACCCGGCCGCAAACGGACTCGGCGCCGCCTTCCCTTTCTCGGGCGGCCCGGGTCCGTTTCGCTGTCCGGAGTCCCGCTCCAAGCGCAGGGCGGGACCCGGATCGCCGGCGGTGCCCGGACCGTCGCCACTCGGACCGCCGCCGCTCGGGACGCAGGATCGCACGTGAACTGCACGCCCAAGGCCCGTTTCGCAGGTCCCGATCACTTCACCCGACCCCCGCGACAGCCGCGGACTTCGGCAAGGCGCTCTCCGCGAGCACGACGCCCCAGTTTCAATTGCCCACGACCGGGAAAAGGGGCAAGCGGACCGCCACCGGACGCGCCGAAGGTACGCAGCCCGGCAGTGGTGTTGAGTTGACGTGCAATCCCGCAGTTGAGGTGACTGGCCTGAGCTCCGCCACATCGACTCAGGCTCGTGGAGCCCGCGCGTCGGCACGGTGGCCGGCGGCGCGGCTGTGGCCAGCGCGCGGCGCGACCCGACCCCGGCCGCCTGGGCCGTCAGCCGGTGACCTCCAGCCCTGTCGGGGCGGTGAAGGGCCGGATTGCATACACGGCGACATGAACGATGCGATCCGCCCAGCCCGCCGCGTCGCCAGGGTCGCCACCCTCGCCGTGCCGATCGCGATCAACCTGGCGATGCCGGTCGTCTTTCGCCGGCTGGCCCGGCGGCTGGGCCCGCGGCGTGGCTACCTCGCCGGCTTCGCGGCCTACTGGAGCGCCTGCTTCGCGATCCCGGCTGCCATCCTGGGCTCGCGGCACGCCGCGGCGCTCCTGGCCGACACCCGCGGCCCCGAGCCGCTCGAGGCTGTCGTGCTCGCGCTCCCGCCGCTCGGCGGGCTCGCGACGGAGGCGCTGCCGGCCCTGCGCGCGGGGGTGCGCGTCGATCCGCCACTCCTTGCCACGGCCGGCGTGTTCGCCTCGACGAACGCCCTCGCCGAGGAGCTGCTGTGGCGCGGGCTCTTCCTCGAGGTCTTCCCGGAGAGCCGAGCGCTCGGCAGCGTCTACCCGGCGATCGGGTTCGGCCTCTGGCACCTCGCGCCGCAGGAGGTCCACCCGGCCCCTCGGCCGCTCGCCTTCTGCGCCGCCGCCGCCGTCCTTGGGCTCGTCAACGGCTGGACCGTCCGACGCCTCGGAGGGATCCGGGCGACGAGCGTCTCGCACGCGCTGGCCGACGCCACCGGCTTGGGATCGTTCGCGAAGATGCTCGGTCGGTAGGCGGGCCGCCCGGGGTCGGCCTGGGAACCCGCAAGCGCGCGCCGCACCCGCGCCGGACCTCAGGCGCGGACGATCGGGTCGATCGGATACGGCGCCAGGAGCTCGCCGCCCGACGGCGTGACCCGGTAGACGTCCTCGTGGCGCGCGCCACTGAACCCCGGGATGGCGAGCACCGTGTGCCCGATCGTCATCGCCATCGACTCGCGCAGGGGCACGTTGCGATGCGGCGGGATGATCGTGGAGGCAGGCGTCTCCTCGAAGCGGAGGCCCAGCCCGTGCCCGATGCCGTAGACGTGGTACGCGCCGAGCCCGCGCCGGCCCAGGACCGCCCCGACCACCGCGTCGAGGTCGCCGACCGTCGCCCCGGGAAGCATCGCGTCCCGGACAGCAGGGATGACCTCGGCGTAGGCATCGAGGAGGGCCTGCTGCTGCCCGTCGGGCTCGCCGAGGACGAACGTCCGCGCCAGGTTCGCACAGTAGCCCTCGACCTGCGGCGTCAGGTCGATCACCGCCAGCTCGCCGGCCCGCAGCGGCTCCGGGCTCAGCCGGCCGTGGAGCATGCAGGTCTCGATGCCGAAGGTGACGTAGACGGGGGTGCTCGTCCGCTCCGCCCCCGCCCGCATCATCGCGTAGGTCGCCTCGGTGGCGATCTCGTGCGCCGTGGCGCCGGGCCGCAGCAGCTCGCGCGCGCGATCCATCCCGATGCCGGCCACGCGCTGGGCCTCGGCCATGAGGGCGAGCTCGCCGTCGTCCTTGACCATCCGCAGCGGGTCCATGACCGGATCCGACGAGACGATGTCGATGCCCGGGTTCACCTTGCGGAAGAGCTCGACCAGGAAGGCGGGCGTCTCGAACCACATCTGCAGCCCGACCTGTGGCCGGGCGGCGGGCGAGGGGCCGACGATGTCACGCAGGAGGCCGACCACCTCGTGGATCTGGCCGCCGACCGAGCCGAAGACCAGCACCTCGCCCTCGGCCAGGCCCGCCCGGATCTCGGGCTCCTCGCCGACAAAGGCGATGATCGTGGGGGCACCCTCGGCGGGGATGATCGCACGGGGCTGGGTCCTGTCGGTGCCGAAGAAGTAGCGGTAGTCGTCGTGGTTGATGATCACGACCGCCGCCATGCCCTCCTCGCGCATGCGGGCCTGGACGCGGCTGATCCGATCCTGGCGGACGTTCATCGCACCTTCCTGGTCGAGGGCGGGACCCGGCCCGATGCGTGGCCGATCCTGCTCGAACCGGAGCGTACGACAGCGGCCGCGAAGGCGCCCGGTCGCGGCGGCGATGGGAACGGGCTCAGCGGCACTTCTCTCGGCGGCCCGGGCGCGGCTAGCCTCGTCCTGGTCGCTCGGGGGTTGCGGTGCGAGATGGGCAGCACGATCGCGAGGAACACGGCGATCCTCGTCCTCATCGCCGCGGTGCCGGTCGTGGTGGCGATCCCTGTCGCCACCTGTGATCCGGTAGCAGGGGAGCTCCCGGGGATCAACTGCCTCCCGGGCTTCGCGCTCGCGGTCCTCGGCCCATCTCTGGTCGCCTTGTTCCTCGGGATGGCGGTAGCGGGAGGTCGACGGTCCGGCGGCTGGCCGCGGGCGGACCGGGCGATGGCTGCCCTCGTGTGCGGGGGGCTCGTGGTTCTCGGGCTCCCGCACGACGCGGCGCTTCGAGGCCCGTGGATCTTCTACAGGTCTCCACTGGTGACGGTGTTCGGACCGCTGATCGCGTTCGCGATCGGCTGGCTCCTCGGTTCGTGGCTCGGGCGCGTCAACCGCGCCGGCCGGGAACCGCCGCCGACGGGAGGAGGCACCACGGAGGCCGACGCCGGGGACACACGCGGTGGAGGCTCCGGGTAGCCGCCGAGCCAACGTGGCCCCCCCGGGTGCGTCCCATCCTCCGCCGGCCTCCGCACCCGTCAGCAGGTCACGTGGAGGATCGCGTTCGTCGCGGTCAGCTCGGCGGCGTCCGCGGCCGAGAGCAGCTCGCAGGCCTCGTCCGTCGGGACGGCCACCAGCTCGACCCCCCGCCGGCGCGCCTCGGCGACGACGTCGGGGTCGATCGGGAGGGCGCCGTCGGCCCCGGTGCCGACGATCAGCCGCCGGCACGCCCACGGGATCGGCTCGAGCAGGCTCAGCGGCGTGTGGCCGTAGCGGTCGCGCAGCGGCTTCGACGCCTTCTTGTCGCGCCTGCCGACGCGGCCCCGCTCAATGACGATGTCGCGGTCGTAGCGCTTCCCGTCGATCTCGACCAGGCCGAACTCGATGAGGCTCGCCTGCATCGCGCGCTCCTCTGGGCACGTCCGTGCCGGACGACGCCACGGTACGCCCGAATCCCGCGCATGCGCGAGCGTTCTCGCGCGGGCAGGCCCCCTCTCCTCAGGGCCGGAGCTCCAGGACGTCGACATGGGCGGGTCGGACCGCGCGGAAATGGCGCTGGTCGAGAGTCGCCACCTTCGGCTCGGCCAGGCGCTCGACGAGCGCCACGACGCTGGCATCGACGATCCCGAGCGCAAGGTCTGCGTAGCGGGCCTGTAGCTCCCGGCAGCGCGCCAGGTCGGCGGCCGTCGGCGGCTCGACACGGTAGACCCCCGCGAGCAGATCATCGAGGAAGATGAGCCAGGCTTCCGGGGGCAGCCGGCGGCTGCACCAGTAGTCGAGCTCGGCGAGGACGAGAGCCGGCACGACCAGGTCCTCGTCGGCGTTCGTCAGCAGCCGGGCGCTGCGCCCGTGATCGGGATCGGCGGCATCGAGAGCGGCAAGCAGTGGCCCCGTGTCGCAGATGAGCGCCACGGTCAGCGAGGCTCTTCCGCGACTGGCTCCGCCGTGACGTCGGCTGCGCGGCGGCCATCGGTGGAGCGCGCAACGCCGACCCGCGGACGCCGCCGCGTGCGCAGCGCCGCTGCCTTCTCCTCGACCGCTTCGCGCAAGAGGGTCGCGAGGGGAACCCCCCTCCGCTCCGCCTCCGCCTCGAGCGTGCGGAAGGCACCGTGTGGCGCGCTGACCGTGGTTCGACGAGTCTGAGTCATGATGCGTGATGCTAGCACCGTGATGCGAACCGGCAAACGGTGCCACGCGGCCCGGCGCGATCTGCGGGCGAAGACGCGACCGCCCCCGCCGCCGCCCTACCGGTCGCTGACGAAGAAGTTGACCGCCTCGAACTGCGCGTAGCTCAGCGCGTTGCGGATCCAGCGCCCGGGAGCCCCGGGCCACGGCCCGCCCACCCCGTCCCAGACCGCGACGTAGGTTCGCATCCCGCTCGGGAGGCCGAACGGACCAGCGACGGACTGGTCGGCGCCGCGCTTCCAGATGAAGTAGAAGCCATCCGCGTTGGTCGTGGTCTCGGCGACCCAGTCGGCGCCCGAGCACCGGCGCGCCGCTGTGTGCGCGACGCACAGGCGGACCCGCGCATTGCGGATCCCCGCCCCACCCCGGCCGAACACGAAGCCGCCGACCGCGGTGGTCCGCTGCCCGGCGCCGGACAGGCCCGCCACGTTCGTGCCGACGTAGGTCGGGCCGGCGACGGAGGCCGTCGCGAGCTCAGCGCCGAGCGTGACCCGGGTCTGGGACCGGAACGCGAACCCAGCCCGGAACGCGGCCGCCGCGTTGCGCTCCCAGCCGGAGGTGCCCGCGAGGCCGAACCGGAAGCCGACGCGGACATGCGCCGCCTGCCCGGCCGGGATCTCGAAGCCCTCGATCCTGATGCACTTCACGAAGGCGTTGTTCGGCGGCTGGCCGGAGACCCAGGCGATGCCGCTCGTCGCGAGGCAGTTGCCGCCGGGCGCGCTCGCCGCCCAGCTGACGGTGACGTCGACGTCCCCGCCCGCGCCATCGATGTTCACCCGGACCGACCTCGAGCCGGCGACGACGAAGGCCGGGTTCTCGGGCAGCTGGGCCCACCTGGGCGAGCCGGGCGTCCGGGTCGAACCGGGGACCGCAGCCAGGCCGGTGCTCGCCGGCAGCGACGGGACCGTCACGATCACGACCGTCGAGAGGCCGCTGCCGTCGGCGATCGAGACGCCGTTCCGGGTGGCGCTCGGAAGCGGCCTGCCCCGCACGGGCATCGTGACGCCGGTCTCGTTCCGGAGGTCGAGCTCGTAGTGGAACGTGCCGGGGTTCGTGGCCACGAGCCTCGTGGACGAGCCGGAGCTCGCGAACCGGACGTCGAAGCCGACGACGTGATTGAAATGGGCATCGGAGGCGGCCACGTCGGCCAGCCGGCCGTTGGCCGCCGGCCCGGTTGGGTCACCGGCGACGACGGTGATCGTGCCGGATTCGCCGGCGTGCGAGCCGTCGTCGGCGCGGAGCTTCGCCGTGCCGGCGAGGTGGCCGGTGAACCTGGCACTCCTGGCGTCGGCCGACGGGACGAGGTCGCCGCCGACGACGCCGCCGGTGATGCTGGTCAGCGTCCACCTGGCGGGGACGTTGCCGGCGAAGGTGCCGTCCGAGTGGCGGGTGATGGCGTAGCCGGTGACGGAGCTGCCGGCCGCGAGGTTCTGCGCCGGGAGGACTGTGCCGGAGCCGTCGGCCGCGGTCTCGACGCGGACCTGGGTCGTCGTCTCCGGCGCAGGCGGCGGGGGTGGCTCGACGTGGTCGGTGACGGTCAGTGCGCCGTCGACATAGGAGCTCGTGTAGTTGCCGAGGTCGGTCCCGAGCGCGGCGACGGCCGCGCTGGGGACGATCGGGTACGGGCTGCCGGCGACGGTCGCGCCGGCGGCGGCGCCGGCGCTGGTGAGCGTGACGCTCGTAATGCTCTCGCCGGAGACGAGGCCGACGACGCTGAAGTCGGTCGACGGCGTGGTCGTGTCGAGGACATAGGTGGCGCCGAACGTCTTGGAGACGTCGGCGGCGGTGATCGTGAGGGCCTTCGGCGTGATCGCGAACGTCGTGCTGTCGCTGCTGCCGAAGTGGTTCGCGTCGCCGGCGTAGGTGTAGCTCGCGCCGGCGGTGCCGACGTTCGTGTTGGCGGAGTAGGTCGGGGTCGGTGAAAGGCTGAGCCCGCCCGCGCCGGTCACGCTGACCGAGCAGGGCTCGAGGGCCGCGCCGCTGTACACGACGCTGGCCGGGCAGGTCACGAGGGTCGTGGAGGACGCCTTCGAGATGCTGATCGCGACCGAGCCCGCGTCATCGTTGTAGTTGCCGGTGACGTCGGTGAAGGTCCAGCTGGCCGTGCCGCCCGGGACGTTCGTGAAGGACGAGTCGAGGTCGAGACCGGCGAGGGTCTCGACGAGGACGCCGGTCGCGCTGCCGGTCGCGCCGTGGGCGGCACCGTCGTAGGCGCCGCTGTAGCCACTGACGCTGATGGTGGCGTCGGCCTTGCCGATCGTGACGCTCCTGCTGTCGGAGCTGCCGGTGTGGCTGGCGTCGCCGGCGTAGGTGGCCGTCGCGGTGCAGCCGTTCGCCACCGTCACGTTCGTGCAGTCGCCGCTGTAGACGACCGCTGACGGACTGGGACAGGCCGCCGGCGCCGGTGACCGTCGCCGAAGCCGTGAACGCCGTGCCGCGGTAGGTGTAGGGGCCGGCCTCGAAGGTCACGGTCGTGGTGGAGGCCGCCTTGCCGATGTCGAAGCTGCCGCTGCCGGAGCTGCCGAGGTGGTTGGCGTCGCCGACCCAGGAGGCATCGGCCGAGGCGGTCCCGACGGCGACGTTGCTGCCGTAGACGAGCGAGGCGCTCACGTCGAGCGGGCTCATGCCGGCGCCCGTCGCCTCGGCCGTGCACAGCTCGATCGCCGAGCCCGTGTAGACGACGCTGACGGGGCAGGTCACGGCCGTCGTGGACGAGGCCGCCCCGATGTTGTCGGCCACGGTACCCGAGTCGTTGTCGTAGTTGGCCCCGCCGGTGAAGCTCCAGGGGTCGGTCCCGTAGCTCCCGGCGTTCGTGTGGACCGTCCCGCTCAGGTCGAGCCCGGCCGCGAGGTCGGCCCCGCCGACCCCCGTGGCCGTCCCGGTCGCGGTATGCGAGGAGCCGTCGTAGGTGACGCTGTACCCCGTGACGCCGATCGTCGCCGTCGCCTTCGTGATCGTGATGCTCTTGCTGTCCGAGCTGCCCGTGTGGGTGGCGTCACCCGCGAAGGTGGCGGTCGCGGTGCAGCCGTTGGCCACCGTCACGTTCGTGCAGTCGCCGCTGTAGACGACCGGGACGGACTCGTTGAGGCCGCCGGACCCGGTCACCGTGGCGGTCGCCGTGAACGCCGTGCCGCGGTAGACGTAGGGGCCGGCCTCGAAGGTCACCGTCGTCGTGGAGGGGGCCAGGGCGCACCCCGCAGAGATGGTCCAGTTGGCGCCGTTGTTGCCCGAGCTGGTGCTGCTCAACGCGACGATGGAGGCCGAACCCGCCTGGTCCCTGACGTCGACGTCCTGCAGGCTGAAGGTGCCGGCGCCCGACCAGGACCGCTGCGTCTCGCCGACGGTGGAGCGGATGAGGGAGTCGTCCGCGCTGCCGCACCCCGCGGCGCCGCCGTCGAGGGCGATCGTCCCCGCGTTGGAGACACCGCCGGGGCCGATCGTCAGCGCGTAGGCGCCGACCTTCGAGAACGTGGCATCGGAGAGGACGGACAGCGTCCCCCCGACCGCCAGGTTGCTCGTCGGGGTGACCGCGCCGCCCGTGTTCGAGACTGTCAGGTTGTTGACCGTCGTCGGCAGGGCGTTGCCGGTCGCCTGGGCGGCCGTGCCCGTGTACTCGTAGTTGGCCGCCGTGCTGTAGGAGTCGGCCGTGGCGCTTGTCGTCCGGACGTTGCCGAGGGTCGAGCCGTGCTCGATGCCGTCGGCCGAACCGATCCTGATCGTGGCCCCCGCCGCAACGATGAGCGAGCTGGTCCCGTTGACCAGGGCACTCGGTCCGATGTCGAGCGTTCCGCCGCTCGCAACCGTGTAGCTCGCCGTAGCGGCGCCGCTGAGAGTGAAGATCGAGCTGCCCTGGAGGACCAGGCTCCCGCCGCTGGCGATCGAGCCCATCGTGCCGCCGTTGCCACGGCTGACGGACAACGTGCCCGCGGTCATCGTCACGGTGCCGCCGACCAGGAGCGTCGAGACGGAACCCATCGTGATGGTTGCGGACGAGGTAAGGGTGCCATCCACGGTAAGGTCGATGGTGTTCGACACCGGCCCGTCAATGACGGCGGTGCCTCCGGAGCTCACGGTGACGGTCATCGGTCCGCTGCCGCCGGTTGTGAATGCGCCGCCGGCGTTGACTGCCCAGGTACCACCAGGGCCCACCGTGAATGCGGGCTTCGTCGAGGCGCTCCCGCCGTTGCCGTTGACCAGACCGCCGCTCTTGACCGTGAGGGAGCCGTTGACTGTGGTCGCGCTGCTCGCCGCGTGGGCCAGCGTGCCGAAGACGTTGACGGCCCCGTTGTCAGCCAGGTCGACGCCGGTCCCGTTCGCGGTCGTCAGCGTCACCCCGCTGTCGACCACGAGATCGCCGCCGGAGTCGACGGTGACCTGGTCGACGGTGACGGCCCCCGTCACGTGGACGGTGTGACCGCTGCGGACCTGGATCGTGTTGGAGCCGCTGGTCGGCGTGAGGGTGGCGGCCGACCAGGCGGTGCAGCCGCCCGACGTCGGGGCGCTCTCCCAGGTCGCGATGTCACTCCAGCTGCCGGAGGCGACGGTGCGGAAGCAGTCGGTGAGCGCCGAATCGGCGAAGAAGGCCTCGGCAGTCCCGTCGGGGCCGGTGGCGACGAGCCGGAAGCGGACGCCCCAGTCGGCGAAGGTGACCACGAGCGACGAGTCGTCGATGGTGCCGGCGTCGCCGGCCGTGACCGTCCACGTGAGCGAGGGAAACGCCCCGAAGCCGGCGATGCCGTCGCCGGGGTCGTCGCGGTAGAGGGCGAGGTCCACGGGTGCGCCCGGGGTCCAGCCCCAGCCGCCGATGTGGACGGTGGCGCCCGGCCAGTAGTCGAGCAGGTCGGTCGAGATGGCCGGGCCGGCCGGGGTCGCCTCGGGCGTCGCGTCCTTGGCTCGGGCGTGGGCTCCGGGCGTCGCTGCGGGGGTCGGGTCGGCCGACGGCGTCGCATCGGGCGCGGGAGTCGGCTCCGGGGTCGCCTCGGGCGTCGCATCCGGCGCCGGAGTCGGCGTCGGCTCGGCGGCCGCGGGCGGCGCGCCGCCGGGATCCGGGCCGGGATCCGTCGCGAGCGCGACGCTCGGCCCCACCAGGGACGAGACGAGCAGCGCGACCTGGGCAGCAACGAGCAGGCGCCACAGGCGCCGCCGGGCAGCGGCGAACATCGAGTGCCCCCGAGTGCGCTCCGTTGGTCGGGGTCGCCCGTCGGCCGCGGAGGATGAATGGAGTCGAGCGTGCGCGTGGATGAATATGCGACCCGCCGCGATGGTCGGCGGTCCCCGGCGCGGCCGCTATCGAACGAAAGTGCCCCAGGGGGGTGGTGATCGGTACTGTCTGGTCCGGGGCACTGCGCTCGGCTGAGGTGGGAGGCTCCGCGCGCTCGCGAGGCGCGGGCGCAGGCTACCTGTGGCGCCGGGCCGCGATCGCGAAGGCGAGGAAGTAGGAGTCGATCCACTCGGCTAGAGTGGATCGGTAGACGTTGTCCCCGACGAGGAAGTCGCAGACGACCGAAGCTCCATCTGCGCGCTCTCCGCTCCCTCCCTCGGTTCAGCGATCACATGGGCCTTTGACGGGATGGACGGCCTGTACGACGAGGCCCTGGTGATCTCCAACGACTCGGACTTGGTGGAGCCGATCGCGGTCGCCAATCGTCGCTTCGGGCCCGTGCACGTCGTGGCGCACCCGACCCCGTCACCCGCCCCATGGTGATCGGTCCTGCACACGGGATGGCGGGATCGCCCAGCGCGAAGCGAACCTGGTGATCCCAGGGATCGTCGCGCACCGTCAGATAGGCGGCGTCTCATGCGTTCCCGCCCTTGCGCCACACCGTGACGGCATCGCGACTGACGGGCGCGATCGGGATCGGCGGCGTCGACCGCGGCAAGCGGTGGGCCTGTAGGCTGAAGGCATGAGCGAAGACACTGCCATCCAGGAGTCGGGCGGCGAGATCGTCGTCTACGAGGCGCCCGATGGCGATGTTCGTGTCGAGGTGCTGGTCGGAGGCGACACCGTCTGGTTGACGCAGGCGCAGATGGTGGAGCTGTTCGGCCGCGATCAGTCGGTGATCTCGCGACACGCCGCCAACGTGTTCCGGGAGGGGGAGCTACCCAGGGAAGGCAATATGCAGATCTTGCATATTGCCTCTGCCGGCGACCGCCCGACGGCGTTCTACAACCTCGACGTCGTCATCTCCGTCGGCTACCGGGTCAAGTCCAGGCGCGGCACCCAGTTCCGCATCTGGGCGACGAAAACCCTTCGCGATCACCTGATCCGAGGCTACACGCTCAACGAGCAGCGGCTTCGAGCGAAGGGCATCGAGTTCGAACAGGCCGTCGCCCTGCTGTCCACGACATTGCGGAACCAGCAGCTCGTCACGGACGAGGGGCAGGCCGTCCTCGAGGTCGTCCAGCGCTACGCGCGATCGTGGCGGCTCCTCCGCGCCTATGACGAGAACCGGCTCTCGCCAGCGCCCGAGCGGACGGGCACTCCGATCGCCGAGCTGGATATCTCCGCCGCACGGGCGGCGATCCGCTCCCTTCGCGACGACCTGATCGCCCGCGGCGAGGACCCCGGGCTCCTCGGCCAGGAACGCGGCGATGCCCTCGAGTCGATCCTGCTCAACATCGAACAGACCTGGGGCGGCGAGCTGCTGTACCCGACCATCGAGTCGCGGGCGGCGCACCTGCTCTACTTCGTGATCAAGGACCACCCGCTCACGGACGGCAACAAGCGTTCCGGCTCGCTGCTGTTCCTGGAGTATCTCCGCCGCAACGGCGCGCTCCTCACGTCCACGGGCGAGCCGCGCTTCTCGGACACGGCGCTCGTGGGCCTCGCCCTGCTCGTCGCGGAGAGCGAGGCCGGCAACAAGGACCTCATCATCCGGCTGATCCTCAACCTGCTGGCCGAGGACCGCCGGTAGCAGCCGACGGCCTGACGTCGGCCGTGACCTCGGCGGCGCTGCCGCCATCGGCGGATCGCTACGTCGACCCGCGGACGCTGCCCCTCGTGCGCGGCCCCGCGGCCTTCTTCAGGCCCCACCCCGGGCGCAGCGGCGGCAGGTCGGCCAGCTGGGGATCCCGAGGCCGCCGGGACTCGCCGTCGTCGCCGTCCCAGCGGCGCCCGTACTGGTCGGGAATGTCACCCCAGCCGAAGTACGGGAGTGGCCCGTGCGGCACGATCCCGAGCGTCTCGAGGGGGTCCACGCGCTCGGGGCCGACGGTGCACAGGTGAGCCCAGCCGTCGCCGAGGTCGAAGACGTAGACGAACTGCTCGCCCAGCGCCAGCCGGCCGAGTCGAGCCTGGCGATCGTCGATCGCGGGACCCAGCTCCTCCGAGTCCTCGTAGGGCGTCGTCAGGCGGGTCCCGTCGGCGAGGCGGAACTCGTGGAGATGGGAGCGGTCCCAGCGGGCGAAGGCATCGTCGATCGCTTGCGCCAGCTGGGCGAAGGTATGGCTCCTTGCCGCCACGAAGATGCGGCCGGGGCGGGGCCACAGGTGCTCCCCATGGCCCTCGACCAGGTCGACGCGGATCGAGAGCCACGTGCGCGCCATTGGATCGTGCCCTCCCCGCCGAGCTCTCGCCAACCAGCTGTCGTCCCGCGGTCCCCACAACGATGCCATAGTCGGAACGTCGGAGAGTCGCGGAGGGCGGAGGCCGCCCGTCATGCGCGCACGTTGGCGAAGTCCCGTCAGCCGCGACCGGGCGGGTCAATCGATGGCATCGAACGATTCGCCCCCCGCGGAGCGTGAGACCTACGGCGAACTCGCGATCCGCCGTGAGTCCCGTGCACGGAGACCCGCGATTCCATCGATGGGATCGATTGCCGCGGTCGCGGGCACCGGGATCGACTGCGGCGTCGGCCCCCGCGGTCGCGGGTTGCCACGGGACTCCCCCACCCTGCACGTACAATCGGGGCGCGCCCACGCCGACGGCCACGTCGGTCACGGGCGAACGGTCGAACGGAGGCCCCGATGACGGCGCTGCCATCCACGCCCCGGACGGCCGGGCTCCGGGCCGTCGGGCTCACCGCGGCCCTCGCGGTCGCCGCCGCGCTGGGGATCGCGGCCGCGCTCGGCGCGACCGTCGCGGCCGCCGCGCCCGCCGTCTCGATCGTCGACTTCGCCTTCGAGCCGGCCACGATCACGATCCGCCAGCACGAGGTCGTGACCTGGCGGAATGACGGGCCGGGCGTCCACACGGTCACCGCGGACGACGGCAGCTTCGACAGCGGCGAGCTCGCCGCGAGCGACCAGTTCGCGAACGTGTTCGACACCGCCGGGACGTTCACCTATCACTGCGCAATCCACTCCCGGATGACCGGCACCGTCATCGTCGAGCCGGTCGCGGCGACGGCGATCCCGTCCGGACCGACCCCGCCGTTGGGAACGCTGCCGCCGAGCTTCAACGCCGTCGTGACCCCGCCCCCGGCGGCGACGCCCGCGACTCCCACCGCGACCCCGACCGCCGCCCCGGCTCCCGCGCCGGATAGCGGCTCGACGGCCCCGCTGATCGTCGGCCTCGTGGTCGCGGGCGCGGGCCTCGCGGGCCTCGCCTATCTCCTGGCGCGCCGGCGCGCGAGCAGGTAGCCCGCGCGAACAGGTAGCCCTCCCCTCCCCGCCCACGCGGAGCACGGGGAACGCACGGAACACGGAACGACCCCCGCCCAACAGGACGGGGGTCGTTCTGCGCCGGGGTCGCCGCCGCAGCGGCCGACCTCAGTTCGTCATGGTGAACGCCAGGCTGTACGCGTCCGTGAACGGGTGTCCCAGCCCGGACGGGCTCGTGTCGACCGCGTGCAGCGTATAGGTGCCCGCGGTCCCGGCCCCGCTGATCTTGAGGTCGCTGAACGTGGCGTAGCCGTTGACCATCGTCCTGACCTTCGTCCCCGACAGCGTCCCGCCCTGCCCGGTGTCGATCGAGAGCGTCACCTGGAGGGTGCTGTCGGCAACGAGGTTGTTCCACTGGTCGAGGAGGGCCACCTGGACCGGGTACATGGTCCGGCCGAGGCGGTTCGTGATCGGCTGGACGCTGAACCCGAGGTGGGTCGGGTTGCTGACGTAGAAGTTCTCTTCCTCGAACTCCTTGTTGGCGAGCGTGTGGCCGATGGAGCGGGCCGGCCAATAGGGCGACGGCACGCCGGTCACGTCGCAGACCATGACGTAGTAGCGCACGCCGGACGGCAGGTTGGGCGCGCTGACCAGCGACTGGTCGCCGCCGGTCTTCCAGAGGAAGTAGAAGCCGTCCGCATCGGTCGTGGTCTCGGCGACCAGGCCGGTGGCCGTGCAGCGGTTCGCCGCCGACGGCGCTGTGTTGTACACGCGGATCGTTGCGTTCAGCAGGTTGTCTGCAATGTTGTTGGCCCCGATGCCCATGCCGTTCTGGTCGAAGACGAAGCCACCGATCGCGGTGATCTGCTCGCCCGCGCCGGAGAGGCCGGCCACGTCGTTGCCGACGTAGGTCTTGTCGGCCAGGGAGGCGATCGGGAAGTCGGCGTCGAGCTTGACCTGGGTCTGGGACTTGAACGGGAACCCGGCCCGGAAGGCCGTGGCCGCGTTGGCGGCCCAGCCGTCGGTGCCCTTGAGGGCGAACTCGAAGTTGACCTGGACGTGCGCCGCGTGGTGCTTCGGGATCTCGAGGCCCTCGACCTTGACGCACTTTACGAACGCGTTGTTCGTCGGCTGGCCGAGGACCCAGGGCACGCCGGTCGCCGCGAGGCAGTTGCCGGCGGGCGCAGTCGCCGCCCACCAGATGGTGACGTCGGCGTCGTCGGAATGGTCGTCCCGGTGGCCGTACCAGTCCCAGTCACCGCCGTCGCCCGGGACCACCCGGACCGAGTGCGAGCCGTCGGCCTTGAAGGCCGAGTTCTCGGGCAGCTGCGCCCACTTGGGCGAGCCGACCGTCGTGGCCAGGCCCGGGACCGACGCGAGGCCGGTGCTCATCGGCAGCGACGGGACCGTGATGATCACGACCGACGAAGCGCCGTTGTGATCGGAGATCGACACGCCGTTCCTGATGATCTTCGGGAGCTCCCTGCCCCTCTTGTGGATCGTGACGCCGGTCTCGTTCCGCAGATCGAGCTGGTAGTGGAAGGTGCCGGGACTTGTCGCCGCGAGCTTCTTGGCCGACGAGGATGCGCCTGCGAAGAGGACGTCGAAGCCGTCGATGTGGTTGAAGTCGGCATCGGAGGCGGCGACGTCGGCCAGCAGGCCGGCGGTCGACGGCACGATGTCGAAGGAGTTGCTGGGCGGGCCCGTCAGGAGACCGCTGGCAGCTGTGAGGGTGTACGTCCCGATATCGGAGACGGACAGGTCATCGAAGGTCGCGAGCCCCGTGCCGTTGATCGGTTGCGCAGGGGTCCCGGACAGGGTGCCGGGAAGCCCGTTGAGGGTCAGGGTGACGCTGGCCGGGAGGGTGACGGTCGTCGGGTTGCCGTAGGCGTCGACGACCTGGACGGTGACATTCGGGCTGATGACCGCACCCGGGAGGGCGTTCGTCGGCTGCCCGACGAAGGCCAGCGCGGCTGCGGGCCCGGCCGTGATCGCGAAGGTCTTCGCGTCACTGCTGCCGAAGTGGTTGAGGTCGCCGCCGTAGATGTAGCTGGCGCCGGCGGTGCCGACGTTCGTGTTGTTGGTGTAGGACGCGGCCGGCGTCAGGCTCAGGTTTGCGCCGGTCACGGCGACCGCGCAGGGGGTCTGGGCAGCGCCGTTGTAGACGACGCTGGCCGGGCAGGACACGGCCGTGGTCGAGGTGGCCGGCGCGATGTTGATCGCGATCGAGCCGGAGTCATTGTTGTAGTTGCCGGTGACGTCGGTGAAGGTCCAGTTCGCCGTGCCGCCCGGGACGTCCGTGAACGACAGGCCGAAGTCGAGCCCGGCGAGGGGCTCGGAGAGGACGCCGGTGGCCGTGCCGGTGGCGCCGTGGGGGAGCCCGTCGTAGACGCCGCTGTAGCCGCTGCCAACGATCGTGCCGGCGATGGTGGCGTCGGCCTTGCTGATGACGATCGCGGCCGAGCCGGAGGCGTTGTTGTAGTTGCCGGTAACGTCGGTGAAGGTCCAGTTGGCCGTGCCGCCCGGGACGTCCGTGAAGGACGAGCCGAGGGCTAGGCCGGCGAGGGCCTCGGAGAGGACGCCGGTGGCCGTGCCGGTCGCGCCGTGGGCAGCGCCGTCGTAGACGCCGCTGTAGCCGGTGACGACGACCGTCGGGTTGGCCTTGGCGATGACGATCGCGGCCGAGCCGGAGGCGTCGTTGTAGTTGCCGGTGACGTCGGTGAAGGTCCAGTTGGCCGTGCCGCCCGGGACGTCCGTGAAGGACGAGCCGAGGGCCAGGCCGGCGAGGGCCTCGGAGAGGACGCCGGTGGCCGTGCCGGTCGCGCCGTGGGCAGCGCCGTCGTAGACGCCGCTGTAGCCGGTGACGACGACCGTCGGGTTGGCCTTGGCGATGACGATCGCGGCCGAGCCGGAGGCGTCGTTGTAGTTGCCGGTGACGTCGGTGAAGGTCCAGTTGGCCGTGCCGCCCGGGACG
The DNA here is from genome assembly GCA_963762445.1 of uncultured Chloroflexia bacterium. GTDB lineage: Bacteria > Chloroflexota > Limnocylindria > Limnocylindrales > CSP1-4 > CTSoil-043. Next base: position 15,119 of record CAVXLA010000005.1, on the reverse strand, counting down.
TCCGTGAAGGACGAGCCGAGGGCCAGGCCGGCGAGGGCCTCGGAGAGGACGCCGGTGGCCGTGCCGGTCGCGCCGTGGGCAGCGCCGTCGTAGACGCCGCTGTAGCCGGTGACGACGACCGTCGGGTTGGCCTTGGCGATGACGATCGCGGCCGAGCCGGAGGCGTCGTTGTAGTTGCCGGTGACGTCGGTGAAGGTCCAGCTCGCGGTGCCGCCCGGGACGTCCGTGAAGGACGAGCCGAGGGCCAGGCCGGCGAGGGCCTCGGAGAGGACGCCGGTGGCCGTGCCGGTCGCGCCGTGGGCAGCGCCGTCGTAGACGCCGCTGTAGCCGGTGACGACGACCGTCGGGTTGGCCTTGGCGATGACGATCGCGGCCGTGCCGGAGGCGTCGTTGTAGTTGCCGGTGACGTCGGTGAAGGTCCAGCTCGCGGTGCCGCCCGGGACGTCCGTGAAGGACGAGCCGAGGGCCAGGCCGGCGAGGGCCTCGGAGAGGACGCCGGTGGCCGTGCCGGTCGCGCCGTGGGCAGCGCCGTCGTAGACGCCGCTGTAGCCGGTGACGACGACCGTCGGGTTGGCCTTGGCGATGACGATCGCGGCCGAGCCGGAGGCGTCGTTGTAGTTGCCGGTGACGTCGGTGAAGGTCCAGCTCGCGGTGCCGCCCGGGACGTCCGTGAAGGACGAGCCGAGGGCCAGGCCGGCGAGGGCCTCGGAGAGGACGCCGGTGGCCGTGCCGGTCGCGCCGTGGGCAGCGCCGTCGTAGACGCCGCTGTAGCCGGTGACGACGACCGTCGGGTTGGCCTTGGCGATGACGATCGCGGCCGAGCCGGAGGCGTCGTTGTAGTTGCCGGTGACGTCGGTGAAGGTCCAGTTGGCCGTGCCGCCCGGGACGTCCGTGAAGGACGAGCCGAGGGCCAGGCCGACGAGGGCCTCGGAGAGGACGCCGGTGGCCGTGCCGGTCGCGCCGTGGGCAGCGCCGTCGTAGACGCCGCTGTAGCCGGTGACGACGACCGTCGGGTTGGCCTTGGCGATCGTGATGCTCTTGCTGTCGGTGCTGACGGCGTGGTTGGCGTCGCCCAGGAAGGCGGCGCTCGCCGTGCAGCCGTTGACCACGGTCACGTTCGTGCAGTCGCCGCTGTAGACGACGGTGAGGGACTCGTTGAGGCCGCCGACGCCGGTCACCGTGGCCGTCGCCGTGAACGGCGTGCCGCGATAGGCGTAGGGGCCGGCCTCGAAGGTCACGACCGTCGTGGAGACGGCCGGGCCGATGGCGTCGGTGACGGTGCCGTTGGCGTCGTTGTAGTTCGCTCCACCGGCGAAGGTCCACGCGTCGGAGGCGTACGTGCCCGCGTTCGTGTGGGTCGTGCCGCTCAGGTCGAGCCCGGCGCTGAGGTCGGCGCCGCCGACCCCCGTGGCCGTCCCGGTGGCGGTGTGGGAGGAGCCGTCGAAGGCCACCGCGTACGGCGTGACGACGATCGTCGCGCGTCGCCTTGGTGATCGTGATGCTATTGCTGTCGGTGCTGACGGCGTGGTTGGCGTCGCCCAGGAAGGCCGCCATCGCCGTGCAGCCGTTGACCACGGTCACGTTCGTGCAGTCGCCGCTGTAGACGACGATGAGGGACTCGTTGAGGCCGCCGACGCCGGTCACCGTGGCCGTCGCCGTGAACGGCGTGCCGCGATAGGCGTAGGGGCCGGCCTCGAAGGTCACGACCGTCGTGGAGGCAGCTGGCGTGATGACGATCGCGGCCGAGCCGGAGGCGTTGTTGTAGTTGCCGGTGACGTCGGTGAAGGTCCAGTTGGCCGTGCCGCCCGGGACGTCCGTGAAGGACGAGCCGAGGGCCAGGCCGGCGAGGGCCTCGGAGAGGACGCCGGTGGCCGTGCCGGTCGCGCCGTGGGCAGCGCCGTCGTAGACGCCGCTGTAGCCGGTGACGACGACCGTCGGGTTGGCCTTGGCGATGACGATCGCGGCCGAGCCGGAGGCGTCGTTGTAGTTGCCGGTGACGTCGGTGAAGGTCCAGCTCGCGGTGCCGCCCGGGACGTCCGTGAAGGACGAGCCGAGGGCCAGGCCGGCGAGGGCCTCGGAGAGGACGCCGGTGGCCGTGCCGGTCGCGCCGTGGGCAGCGCCGTCGTAGACGCCGCTGTAGCCGGTGACGACGACCGTCGGGTTGGCCTTGGCGATGACGATCGCGGCCGAGCCGGAGGCGTTGTTGTAGTTGCCGGTGACGTCGGTGAAGGTCCAGCTCGCGGTGCCGCCCGGGACGTCCGTGAAGGACGAGCCGAGGGCCAGGCCGACGAGGGCCTCGGAGAGGACGCCGGTGGCCGTGCCGGTCGCGCCGTGGGCAGCGCCGTCGTAGACGCCGCTGTAGCCGGTGACGACGACCGTCGGGTTGGCCTTGGCGATGACGATCGCGGCCGAGCCGGAGGCGTCGTTGTAGTTGCCGGTGACGTCGGTGAAGGTCCAGCTCGCGGTGCCGCCCGGGACGTCCGTGAAGGACGAGCCGAGGGCCAGGCCGGCGAGGGCCTCGGAGAGGACGCCGGTGGCCGTGCCGGTCGCGCCGTGGGCAGCGCCGTCGTAGACGCCGCTGTAGCCGGTGACGACGACCGTCGGGTTGGCCTTGGCGATGACGATCGCGGCCGAGCCGGAGGCGTCGTTGTAGTTGCCGGTGACGTCGGTGAAGGTCCAGCTCGCGGTGCCGCCCGGGACGTCCGTGAAGGACGAGCCGAGGGCCAGGCCGACGAGGGCCTCGGAGAGGACGCCGGTGGCCGTGCCGGTCGCGCCGTGGGCAGCGCCGTCGTAGACGCCGCTGTAGCCGGTGACGACGACCGTCGGGTTGGCCTTGGCGATCGTGATGCTCTTGCTGTCGGTGCTGACGGCGTGGTTGGCGTCGCCCAGGAAGGCGGCGCTCGCCGTGCAGCCGTTGACCACGGTCACGTTCGTGCAGTCGCCGCTGTAGACGACGGTGAGGGACTCGTTGAGGCCGCCGACGCCGGTCACCGTGGCGGTCGCCGTGAACGGCGTGCCGCGATAGGCGTAGGGGCCGGCCTCGAAGGTCACGACCGTCGTGGAGACGGCCGGGCCGATGGCGTCGGTGACGGTGCCGTTGGCGTCGTTGTAGTTCGCTCCACCGGCGAAGGTCCACGCGTCGGAGGCGTACGTGCCCGCGTTCGTGTGGGTCGTGCCGCTCAGGTCGAGCTGGCGCTGAGGTCGGCGCCGCCGACCCCCGTGGCCGTCCCGGTGGCGGTGTGGGAGGAGCCGTCGAAGGCCACCGCGTACGGCGTGACGACGATCGTGGCGGTCGCCTTGGTGATGCTGTCGAGCTCTCGGTGCCGTGCTGGCGTTGCTGTAGTTGGTCCCGCCGGCGAAGGCTGCCACGCCGTCGCTGCCGTAGGTCGCCGCGCGTTCGTGTGGGTCGTGCCGCTCAGCGTCGAGCTGGCTCGCTGAGGTCGGCGCCGCCGACCCCCGTGGCCGTCCCGTGGCGGTGTGCCGCGGAGCCGTCGAAGGCCACCGCGACGGCGTGACGACCGATGGTCGCGGTCGCCTTGGCTGATCGTGATGCTCTTGCTGTCCGCTGCTGCCCGCGTGGCTGCCGTCGCCGGCGAAGGTCGCGGTCGCCGTGCAGCCGTTGAGCCGACGGTGACGTTCGTGCAGTCGCCGCTGTAGACGACCGGGACGGACTGGCTGAAGCCGCCGACGCCAGTCACCGTGGCGATCGCCGTAAAGGCCGTCCCGCGGTAGGTGTAGGGGCCGGCCTCGAAGGTCACGGTCGTCGTCGTCGGCGTGCTCTTCTGGACGTCGTACGCCTGGCCGGTGAAGTTGCCGTTGCCGTTGCCGGTGCCGCCGAGCTTGTTACCGCTGATGTCCGTAATCGAGTCGTCATCAACCAGGTTGAGGCCCAGTGTGCCGTTGCCGGTCCCGGTGCTTGCAGCCACGGTATACGTGCTATCCGTCACGAGCGTGACCGATGTGATCGAGGCACCGGACACGGAGCCGCCCGCCGCGAGCGCGAAGTCGGTGACGTCAACCCCCGCGACGTCCTCGCTGAAGGTCGACGGTCCAGCTCACGCTCGACGCGGTCGTGGGGTTCGGCATCCGCCCGATCGATCGACAGCACCGTGGGCGGCGTCGTCTCGAGCCTGTAGGCGACGATCGCCTCCTGGTGGGCTCCGGAGCCGCCGGCGCCCCTGCGAACGAGTAGGTCCCGGTCGAGAACACGGGCCGCATGAAGGTCCGGTTCCTGATGGCGCCGCTGCCTGTCCCGACATCACCTGCCAACCCGGCCGCATCCCACGGGGGCGTGACCGTCGTGCCTGTGAGGACCCGGGACGCAGCCTCGCGGATGAAGGCCAGCAGCAGGTCGTTGCCCTGAGTCGTCGTGATGTTGCCAGAGCTGACCGTGCCGGTGGTTCCACCGCCGCTATTCGACCCGTCCGTCGCCTTCGGCGTGAGGAACCCCTGGAACTCGTTGAAGACAGCAGCGTTGTGGTTGCTGTCCGAGGGGAACGACACGGTGATGGTGCCACCAGCAGGGATCGCGGTGGTGATGGTCGAGGAGCAGACGAAGAGAGTGTTGTCGCTCTTAAGGAAATCGTTGGTATAGGTGTTCGTTCCGGTCGAATCCGAGCACGAGAAGGTTCCGCCGTTGGTGCTCCGCGCCAGAGTGACAATGACCGTGTGACCCACCGGCACGCCCCCGGCCGGCACAGGGTTCAGTGTCAAGGAACTGTTGGCGCCCGAGACGGTCTTGGCAGCCGTGCCAAGGGTGCGGACCCAGATCGTGCTGTCGGTGAAGCTCGACTCGGACAGCAGATCCCCGCTGGGACCGAAGGCCCGCAGCAGGTAGTCGCCGACCTGGCCGCGACCATCGGTTAGCGCGTAGGCATAGTCGAACGTGCCCGCAACGTCGGTGGTGACCGAGGTGCCTTCGGAAACCCCGTCCGGACGCGTGATGCTCAAAGTCACGGCGATGCCGGACGCATATCCGGCACCCGTAATCTGGACGATGTCGTCCGGGTGGTAGTCGCCCCGGTCGGTTCGCACGATTGGTCCATTGGTCAGGAACGCGCTACCGAGTCCGAAGCCGTCCGTTCCGAGCACGTCAAGGTAGTAGGCGCCCTCGGCGGCTCCCAGCTGGAAGGTGGACTCGAAGCCACCCGCGGCGTCAGTGGAGACCGCGACGTCGCTCACGGCTCCGTCCGGGCCGAGGACTTCCAGGGTGACGTCACAGGAGGCCATGAGGCCGCTCGCGGTGAAGTACACCGTCTCACCCGGCCGGTAATGCGACTTGTCGATGGCGACATACTCGTTGCCCGTCGGGTCGCAGATCTGCAGAGGCGTGGGCGTTGGCGCCGGCGTCGCGTCCGGAGTTGGCGTCGCGTCCGGAGTTGGCGTCGCGTCCGGAGTTGGCGTCGCGTCCGGGGTTGGTGCCGGCGTCGCGTCCGGGGTCGGAGTCGCGTCAGGGGTTGGCGCTGGCTCAGTGGCCGGAGGCGGCGAGGCGCCCGGATCGGGAGGCGGATCCGCCCCGAGGGCAACGCTCGGCCCCACCAGGGACGCGATGAGCAGGACGACCTGGATGGCAACAAGGAGGCGCTGGAGGCGCCTCTGGCCAGGGGCGAACATCGATGTCTCCTCGCGTGCTTCCTGCGAGCGTCGCCATAGAAGGCGGTGGGGGTCGGTCGGGGTGGGAAGAAGAACCGTGGGTCGAATAAGTGCGGATGAAGTCGCGATCCACCCCGACGCCCGTGCCCCCCGGCAGCGGACGCTATTGACCTGAATGCCCCAGTACAAGTGGGTAGCGCCCGAACGGTACTTCCGGCTCGCCGGTATGGGAATACCCGCGGACCTGTCTGCGTTGCGGGCGGGCAACAAGGGATGACGAAGGTCCTACCGCCGTGCCGGCGGCCCCGCACCGCGCCGATCGCTCAGCACCAGCACCGGGGACGCCGCGAGCAGCACGGCGTCCTGCGGCCAGGATGTCCGTGCCCGGGGCGAGCGCGCCCGCCGTCGCCGGTTTCGACCCGGGAACCGTTCTCTGAGACGCACCTCCGAGCGTCTGCGCTGGGCCGCCGGGAAGGCGCTGACGCCGGCGCGGGATGGTCTTTACGTGGCAGTAAAGAACTTCCGAGTAAAGTCCCGCGTTCGGCGAGGTTCGATGGCTCGCGCCGTGCGGATTCCTTCCACGTCCCGAATCGGCACCCATGATTGACACCCGCTACTCGAGTTCATAGCATTCACTCATGACCGCAAAGACGAAGCGCACATTCAACCTCACCGAAGAGGCGCTTGCGCGCGTGCGCGCACTGGCGGAAAGCGGCGAGACGGCCGGGAGCCAGGATGGAGTGATCGAGGCCGCTATTGCAGCTCTGTACCACCAGGTGAGGGATCGCGAGGAGGAGACACTCTGGGCGCGCGCTGCCGTCGATCCTGAGTTCCAGGGTGAAGCCCGCGCCCTGGCGAACGAGTTCCGTGATCTCGAAAGCTGGCCCGCGTGATCGCCCAACCGCTTCGATGGGCCGTGGTCATTGTCACGCTCGACCCCACGGTGGGCCACGAACAACAGGGAACCCGTCGTGGCCTGATCGTTTCCCGGGAGGCCTTTCACCGGTCCGGCCTCGCCCAGATCTGTCCGATCAGCGCCGCTCGTGATGACGTTCGCTACCCCTCGGAGGTGGCACTCCCTCGTGGTCAGGCTGGCCAGACGAAGAACGGCGTCATCTTGTGCCACCAGGTGAGAACGGTCTCTCTCGAGCGGATCAACCCATTCCTCGTCGGCACGACCGTGGAGTACGTCACCGACCCGGAGATACGGCGCCAGGTGCGAGAGGCGCTCCAGCACCAGCTCGGCCTCGACCTGCCGCTGTCCGTGGATGCGGCCCCCGCGAGGAGCCTCTAGGCCTTGCCCGGTGCCGCGCCTCCGGCTGCGCCTGGGCTGCGCCCGGTCCTGCGCCCGGGTTTCCTCGCTAATGCCCCTGGGGGGATCACTAACGGACGTATCGGCCCGACGATGCGGGTCAGGCGGGGTCGGCCAAGCCGGGAGGGGCCAGAAACCCTCGCCAATGATGCTCAGGCGCCACACAAGCGAGGAAACCGGGCGGCTGCGGGCCGATTGTCGGCGGTCGAGGCACCCGACGCCGGCCGGGAACCTGGTTAGTGATGCCATGCCGGACACTAGCGAGGATTGTCCGGGGCGCGAGCTCCGGGCGCGGAGCATCCGGGTTCGGGCGTCCGGCCGCGCCGTGTCCGGGCGCCAGAGCCCGCCCGCGCAGCACAGACGCTGGGATGCGTACCCATCTCCCTCTCGCGGATGTTGACTACTTTGACCAATATGACCTATCGTGCCGGCATGAGCGACGCCATTGTCCCGACCACCGACTTCTCGCCTGCCAAGAGCCATCTCTCCGACGTCATGACCCAGGTGTTCCACGGACGCCAGCCACAGCTCGTGTCGCGTCATCACGGCAAGGAGCAGATGCTCCTGATGCGGCCCGACGATCTCGTCGCGATGCTCGCCGATCAGCATTTCGAGGTGCGGGCGGTGTACGACGGGGACGAGGTGACGTTGCGCGTTCCCGAGATGGGGGTGCTGGGCTTCGGGGCCACGCTCGACGAAGCGACCGACGACCTGCTGGTCGAGCTTCGTGCGTACGCAGCGCGCTTCTTCCGTGAACCAGCTCGGTTCATGGCGACGAGTCGCGCGACCCACGCGGGCGTCCTGCTACGGTTCGCGCTCTCGACCGAGGATGCGCAGCGACGGATGCTCAGCGCGGTCGGGGAGCCGGGGCCCGGGCCCACGGTCGCCGTTGCCGGGTGAGAACGCCCTCCTGGGACGAGATCCTCGAGTTCCTCGAGCTCGATCGCTGGATCGGGGACCGGGCGACCGGGCACGACTTCTTCGAGAAGGTCCTCCCCAACGGCGAGATCCTTCAGACGCATGCGTCGCGGTCGGGGACCACGACCATCAGCCCGGGTCGTTTCAAGGCGATCCTGTCGGATCAGCTCCGCGTCAGCCAGGCGGAGTTCTGGGAGGTCCTGCGAACCAGGAAGCCGGCGACGCGACCCAGTCCCGCGCCGGAGCCGACACCCGCCTCCCTGCCCTTGTGGATCGCCCAGGCGCTCGAGCGAGAGGTCGGCCTGGGCCGCGAGCAGATCGCCGCGTTCGATGAGACCGAGGCACGGGCACTGATCGACGAGGTGCGGTCCCGCTCCCGCGAGTGAAGTGGCCGGCGTGGTGTGCCGCCCGTGTGGCGCCGCCGTCAGCGCCGCAGTCCGCGCCCGGATCGGCGCCGCCCGGTCAGCCGAGGCAGCGGAGCCGGGAGCAGTCCGGCTTCGTGTTCGACAGCCAGAGGCCGTAGAGGCGTCGGAACCCGTCGATCGCTCCCCTCACCGGCTCGCCGGCGTAGTGGCTGCAGGCGGCCACGCCCATCGTCGCCTCGCAGTGCTCGTGCGTCGCGACGTCGAAGGTCCGCACGAAGTGGTCGACGTCGTGCCGATGCAGCGCCCGCCGGTAGTCGAGCTCGTGGTGGCGCAGCTCGTAGGAATGCTCGACGAGGACCCACTCGCCGCGAGAGGACGGGCTCCATCGCTCCTGGAGCACGAGGTCGACATCCCGAGACCGCCGGGGCGCCGGCAGGCGGGTCGCGAGATCGAGCACGAGGTCGATCCCGTCCTGCTCCCAGGCAACCTCGTCGGCGTCGCCCGGCGGCAGGACCGTCGCGCCGAATCGCTCTGCGGTTTCGATGAGGTCGGCCAGGTAGGCGAGGAGGTCGTCGGTGCTCGCCGCGATCATCGGCGGAGCGCGTGCACGCGTCTCGGCGCAGCGTCTCGCCGGCGCCGATGACGACGTCGTGCGTCGAGGGTCGGATCACCACCCGGCGGCGCTTCGGCCGAAAGCCCTCCCGCCAGAGGTCGAAGGCAACGATCGGGATGCGGATGATCCTGGGCGACACCCGGAGGGCGGGCAGCTCTCCTCGATCGATCAGATCGAGCACGGCGTCATCGCTCACGGCGAGCGCCTCGGCTACTTCCCGGGGTGTGTAGTACAGCCTGTCCATCTGGCTCTCGGTCCGTGTCTCGGCCGGCGGTCGGCGGGTCGGTCGTTCTCGGTCCCCGGGTCGGCGGCTCGGTTCGCCCGCCGGCTCGGTTCGCCCGCCGGCGTCGGCGGTATCCCAACGATACCGCTTGGGCCGCTGTTGTCAACCGGCCCGCCCAACTCCCCCGCCCACACGCCGGCCCGACACGATGAATGCCTGCGCCCGCGGTACCGCATCAACCTCAAGTCGGCCGCACGTCCCCGCTGAAGTTCCGCGTGCGAGAAGTGCGAGATATGTGCGAGATATGTCGCACCGGCGCGCTCGCGCGAGCGCGCGCGCGAGGGCGGGCTCGCCTGGTGCGCGCCTGGCCTGCGGCGGCACTCTTGGCCCATCCCCGAGCGCGATACGGCGTGGTGCGCGGCGTCAACGGAGACACATGCGGGAGCACTTTGTTACTGGACATGCCCTAGGACAAAAGTACTATTGGGAGTCCAACGCGTGGGCGTGGCTCGTCCACGCGTGGACGTGTTGCCGCGCGCTGGTGCGGGTTGCACTTCATTCGATGCCGGCAGCGTCGCCCACGTCCCAGAAGAGCTGGCGCGATCCGAAGAGGAGTCCGCTGATGGGGGATCGATCATCGGCGCCGGTGCAGTCGCGTCGCCTTTGGTCGCCAAGCTCGCGGGGTCCGTGGCGATCGGCCCCTGGTAGTCAGCCCACAGGACCCGGCCCGGCGATCGGGGGCGAGCGCCGGGCCCAGGACACCGACCCACACATGGATCTGCGCAGTCCGCACGCTTCGGAGGGGTATCGAGAATGACTAGCACTATCTGGCGGCGCTTCGGCGCCCTCCTCGCGACGGCGGGCCTGGCCGGCTCGCTGCTCGCCACCGTGGCGGTCGCCCCGGTGGTCCTGGCGGCCGGGTGTCCGTTCGGGACCGACAACCCGACGGAGTGCACGGTGAGCTCGGCGTTGACGCCGGGCCCCGGTCCCTGGACGTTCAACAAGACGCTGCACATCACGGGGACGGGCAGCATCAACGCGAACGTGACGGGGATCACGCTGTACATCGATGGCTCGCTCGAGGCTGCGGGCGGGGCTGGCGGCGCGTTGCTGCTGGACTCGAACGCGGCCGTGATCGAGGCCAACGACAACTCGGGAAACTTGATTTCGGCGGGTCCGATCAAGATCACGACGACGGGCAACGTGATCATGCAGGCGGGCAGCGAGATCACGGCGACAAACTCGTTTGATGGTGGGGTTGGCGGTGCGATCACGATCGACGTGAACACCCCGGGAACGGGCGTGGGCACGAAGATGGTCCTGTGCGGCCCGACGGGTTCGACCGACCCGGCGTGCGGTGGTGCGCAGAGCTTGCCGGGTGCGCTGATCGACGTGTCGAACAACTCGGGGAACACGGCGTCAGCGGGTTCGGTGACGATCAATGTGAACAAGGCGCCGGTGGGCCAGTTCTTGATGGGGGGTTCTGGGAACGGGTTCGACGGTGCGATCGTGCGGGCGAACTCGTCGCATGGGCTCGCGGGGAGCATCAACGTGACCGCGGGCGACAAGATCGTGGTCGAGCCGGGCGCGCTCGTGGAGTCGGTCGCCGGTTCTGGTGACAGTTCCCACGGCGGGCCGGTCTCCTTGACCGCCGGCTGCGACGTGCTGGTCCAGGGGACGGTGCGCAGTGTCGGCCCGGACCCGGGCGCGGACCTGGTCCGTCTCGAGGGCTGTGAGGTCCACGTCGATGGCGGGAAGGTGTACTCACAGGCGCCGGCCCACAGGGGCGCGTCGGGGCAGTGCGCGGACAACGGCCACGCGGCCGACGCCGGCGTGTGCGTGGAGATCTGGGCCCGTCACGTCATCATCGACAACGGCGGGCAGGTCTGGGCCGACTTCGCCCTCAGCGGTGGCATCACCGGCTCAGGCTGGGTCGATATCTATGCGGAGCAAGACATCAACATCGTGGGCCCGGATATCGGGTTGCCGGCGCAGGACCTGACGAATCCACCCGGCAGCACCGGCAGGTATCTGCCGCCGTCTGACTATGCGGTGCATTCGAATGGCCTGCTGGGTGACGACACCGGTGGCGTGATCACGATCAAGGCCAAGGGCTCGTTCATCACGATGTCGGGTCGTGCGGTCAGCGCCGACGACTACGGCAACAACAGCAATGGTGGGTCGATCGACGTTGAGGCGGCGGGTCCGGTGACCCTGGACGGCGCCGTGCTGAGCGCGAACGGCGACTTCTTCGGGAACCAGGGCGGTGGGAACTGCGTGGTTCCTTCGTCGGGGAACTGCGGCGATGGCGGCCAGATCACGGTGCGTTCGTGGTCGGCGAACCTGAGCTGGAAGAACGGCGTGGGTGACGCCCGCCCGGTGAATGGTGCTGCGGCAATCACGCTCAGCTACTGCACCGCGGTCGACCTGACCGGCACGACGTTCAACAACGTCCTCAACAACCCCCTGATCGTTCCGACGCAGCTCTGCGATGCGACCAAGCCGACGATCCCGGCCTACGTGGTCTTCAACCCGTTCGGGAACTGGGACAAGTGCGGCCAGTCGTCGATCAGCGGCTTCAAGTTCAACGACCAGGACAACGACCACTTCTGGGACCCGGGTGAGCCCGGCCTGAAGGACTGGCGGATCAACCTCTACGACTCCAACGGCTTCGTGGCCTTCGCCATGACGGCTGCCGACGGCAGCTACTCCTTCCCCGTCACGGGCGGCCAGACCTACAAGGTCTGCGAGGTCCTGCAGACGAACTGGGTCCAGACCTTCCCCACCGCCGGCGCGGCGTGCTCCGGCGCGGGTGAGGCGGCCCTCGGCTACAGCGTCACCGTCAACGTCAACGGCTCCTGCTGCGGCGGCGCCAAGGTCGAGCACCTCGACTTCGGCAACTTCTTCAAGAAGGAAGTGCCGCCGGAGTGCAAGGAGGACCCGGGGCGGGCCCTTCTGCTGACCCGGACCGTGGACACCAGCAAGCCCGAGGGTGGCGCCGGCCTTCCCGGCAGCCCGAAGAACTACTGGCACGTCCAGGCCGCATACGACGAAGCCACCGGACCGGCCGAAGTGATCGGCATGTTCTCCAAGACCACGGAGAACCTGGTCCTTAACGGCACTAAGAGCCTGACCATCACCCAGTGCGAGAGTGCCCAGGTGACGGCAAAAGACTCCGGGCTGCCGGTCTGGCAGATCACCACGTCCGGCAAGCTCCTCATCATCGGCCCCGACTCGGTCGGCGGCACGATCGGCTGGGAGCTGGTTACCGGTGGCCACACGCTCAAGAGCATCCGGGCCAACGGCGCAACTGTGGCCGGCGTGCGCGTCTCCAGCAACGGCAACTCCGTCTCCTTCAACAACATCGCCGGGACCGGCATCGGCCTCGACGTCCTCGGCAGCAACAACACCTTCAAGAGCGGCACCATCGGCCCGAACGCGGGCGGTGTCCACATCGGCGCCGGCAAGACCGGCAACACCGTGTCGGGCGCCACGATCCAGGACAACAGCCTCTACGGCGTCTTGGTCGATGGCTCCTCCAACACGATCCAGAGCAACAAGCTCTACCGCAATGCGGTCGCCAACATCCTGGTGGCGGGCGCCAGCAACAAGATCCTCTCCAACGGCGTGGAGAGCTCCCTCGGCGACGGCATTCACGTCACCGGTGCGAGCAACATGATCCAGGACAACAAGGTCAGCAAGAACGCGGGCGACGGCATCGAGATCTTCGCGGGTGCCAACAACACCTTGAAGAGCGATGCGAGTGCCGCCAGCGGCGAGAACGGTGGAGCCGAGTTCAAGCGCAGCGTCGTCGTCATCAACGGCGGCAGCAACAAGGCCGACGGGACGTCCATCCCGGCGCCGACGAAGTGCTCAACGTTCTTCACCGCGCCGGCTTCGGTGGTCACGCCAGCGGTGTGTGAATGACAAACGCGATCAGCGAGGTTCAGATCTCTATCGACGTTCGCTGAGGGAGTACCCGAATGACTAGCACTATCTGGCGGCGCTTCGGCGCCCTCCTCGCGACGGCGGGCCTGGCCGGCTCGCTGCTCGCCACCGTGGCGGTCGCCCCGGTGGTCCTGGCGGCCGGGTGTCCGTTCGGGACCGACAACCCGACGGAGTGCACGGTGAGCTCGGCGTTGACGCCGGGCCCCGGTCCCTGGACGTTCAACAAGACGCTGCACATCACGGGGACGGGCAGCATCAACGCGAACGTGACGGGGATCACGCTGTACATCGATGGCTCGCTCGAGGCTGCGGGCGGGGCTGGCGGCGCGTTGCTGCTGGACTCGAACGCGGCCGTGATCGAGGCCAACGACAACTCGGGAAACTTGATTTCGGCGGGTCCGATCAAGATCACGACGACGGGCAACGTGATCATGCAGGCGGGCAGCGAGATCACGGCGACAAACTCGTTTGATGGTGGGGTTGGCGGTGCGATCACGATCGACGTGAACACCCCGGGAACGGGCGTGGGCACGAAGATGGTCCTGTGCGGCCCGACGGGTTCGACCGACCCGGCGTGCGGTGGTGCGCAGAGCTTGCCGGGTGCGCTGATCGACGTGTCGAACAACTCGGGGAACACGGCGTCAGCGGGTTCGGTGACGATCAATGTGAACAAGGCGCCGGTGGGCCAGTTCTTGATGGGGGGTTCTGGGAACGGGTTCGACGGTGCGATCGTGCGGGCGAACTCGTCGCATGGGCTCGCGGGGAGCATCAACGTGACCGCGGGCGACAAGATCGTGGTCGAGCCGGGCGCGCTCGTGGAGTCGGTCGCCGGTTCTGGTGACAGTTCCCACGGCGGGCCGGTCTCCTTGACCGCCGGCTGCGACGTGCTGGTCCAGGGGACGGTGCGCAGTGTCGGCCCGGACCCGGGCGCGGACCTGGTCCGTCTCGAGGGCTGTGAGGTCCACGTCGATGGCGGGAAGGTGTACTCACAGGCGCCGGCCCACAGGGGCGCGTCGGGGCAGTGCGCGGACAACGGCCACGCGGCCGACGCCGGCGTGTGCGTGGAGATCTGGGCCCGTCACGTCATCATCGACAACGGCGGGCAGGTCTGGGCCGACTTCGCCCTCAGCGGTGGCATCACCGGCTCAGGCTGGGTCGATATCTATGCGGAGCAAGACATCAACATCGTGGGCCCGGATATCGGGTTGCCGGCGCAGGACCTGACGAATCCACCCGGCAGCACCGGCAGGTATCTGCCGCCGTCTGACTATGCGGTGCATTCGAATGGCCTGCTGGGTGACGACACCGGTGGCGTGATCACGATCAAGGCCAAGGGCTCGTTCATCACGATGTCGGGTCGTGCGGTCAGCGCCGACGACTACGGCAACAACAGCAATGGTGGGTCGATCGACGTTGAGGCGGCGGGTCCGGTGACCCTGGACGGCGCCGTGCTGAGCGCGAACGGCGACTTCTTCGGGAACCAGGGCGGTGGGAACTGCGTGGTTCCTTCGTCGGGGAACTGCGGCGATGGCGGCCAGATCACGGTGCGTTCGTGGTCGGCGAACCTGAGCTGGAAGAACGGCGTGGGTGACGCCCGCCCGGTGAATGGTGCTGCGGCAATCACGCTCAGCTACTGCACCGCGGTCGACCTGACCGGCACGACGTTCAACAACGTCCTCAACAACCCCCTGATCGTTCCGACGCAGCTCTGCGATGCGACCAAGCCGACGATCCCGGCCTACGTGGTCTTCAACCCGTTCGGGAACTGGGACAAGTGCGGCCAGTCGTCGATCAGCGGCTTCAAGTTCAACGACCAGGACAACGACCACTTCTGGGACCCGGGTGAGCCCGGCCTGAAGGACTGGCGGATCAACCTCTACGACTCCAACGGCTTCGTGGCCTTCGCCATGACGGCTGCCGACGGCAGCTACTCCTTCCCCGTCACGGGCGGCCAGACCTACAAGGTCTGCGAGGTCCTGCAGACGAACTGGGTCCAGACCTTCCCCACCGCCGGCGCGGCGTGCTCCGGCGCGGGTGAGGCGGCCCTCGGCTACAGCGTCACCGTCAACGTCAACGGCTCCTGCTGCGGCGGCGCCAAGGTCGAGCACCTCGACTTCGGCAACTTCTTCAAGAAGGAAGTGCCGCCGG